>NZ_FMHV01000002.1:0-1430081 GCF_900091465.1 Micromonospora rhizosphaerae
TGGCGTCCTCGCTGGAGACCGGGCGCAGCACCACGGGATGTCCGTAGCTGCGCTCGTCCCCCTGCACGCCGACGCTGCGCACGTCGGCCAGGAGCACCACCGGAACTGCCAGACGCCCCGGTCGAGACCGGCGGCGCTCAGCTCCTCCCGGCGATCAGGTCGGCCTTGCGGAGCAGGTCCAGCCGCTCCTTGTCGACCGCGCCGATGATCCGGATGGCCAGGCCGGGGCCGGGGAACGGGTGCCGCCAGACCATCGCCTCGGGCAGGCCCAGCTCCAGGCCGAGCTTGCGGACCTCGTCCTTGAAGAGCGTGCGCAGCGGCTCGACCAGGGCGAACTTCAGGTCCTCCGGCAGGCCGCCGACGTTGTGGTGGCTCTTGATGTTGGCGTGCCGGTACCGCCGCCGGACTCCACCACGTCCGGGTAGAGGGTGCCCTGCACCAGGAACTCGACGTCGCCGTGCGAGGCGATCTCCCGGGCGGCGGCCTCGAAGACCCGGATGAACTCCCGGCCGATGACCTTGCGCTTCTGCTCGGGGTCGGTCACCCCGGCGAGCGCGCCGAGGAAGCGGTCCTGCGCGTCGACCACCTTGAGCTTGATCCCGGTGGCGGCGACGTAGTCCTTCTCCACCTGCTCGGCCTCGCCGGCGCGGAGCAGGCCGTGGTCGACGAAGACGCAGGTGAGCTGGTCACCGACGGCCTTGTGCACCAGCGCGGCGGCGACCGCGGAGTCGACCCCGCCCGAGAGGCCACAGATGACCTCCTTGTCGCCGACCTGCTCCCGGATCCGGGCCACCTGCTCCTCGATGATGTTCTCGGGGGTCCAGGTGGGCTCGATGCCGGCGATGTCGTAGAGGAAGCGGGTGAGCATCTCCTGGCCGTGCGCGGTGTGCCCGACCTCGGGGTGGAACTGCACCCCGGCCCGGCGGCCGGCCAGGTCCTCGAAGGCGGCGACCGGCGCGCCCGCCGACTCGGCGGTGACGGTGAAGCCCTCCGGGGCCTCGGTCACGCAGTCGCCGTGGCTCATCCACACCGGCAGGTCGTCCGGCAGTTCGCGGAGCAGCACCCCGGCCTCGGCGCGGGCGCGCAGGGGGGTGCCCCCGTACTCGCGGTTGCCGGTCCTCGCGACCGTGCCGCCGAGCGCCTGGGCCATCGCCTGGAAGCCGTAGCAGATGCCGAAGACCGGCACGTCCGCCGCGAACATCCCGGCGTCGATCTGGGGCGCGCCGGGCGCGTAGACGCTGGACGGCCCGCCGGAGAGGATGATCGCGGCCGGCTTCTTCGCCAGCATCTCGGCGACCGGCATCGAGTGCGGGACGATCTCCGAGTAGACCTTCGCCTCGCGCACCCGGCGCGCGATGAGCTGGGCGTACTGGGCTCCGAAGTCCACCACGAGGACGGGGCGAGGCGTGCTCATGTGCAGAAAGCCTACCGACCGTGACGCCCCGCCCGGCCGTTGCCCGGGCGGTGTCCGCGCCGGTGTTGCGCGGCTCACCCCCGCAGTGCACCGGGGGCGTCCGCCGGGACCGCCGGGTGGCGCGGGGAGACCGGCTCCAACCGCCGGTACGCCTCGCCGAGCGGCGGCCGGGGATCCGGTTCGCCCTTGTTCGGCCAGAAGGCCATGGCCCGTTCCGCCTGGGCAGTGATGGTCAGCGAGGGGTTCACCCCGAGGTTCGCCGAGACTGCGGCGCCGTCCACCACGTGCAGCCCCGGGTGCCCGTAGACCCGGTGGTACGGGTCGATCACCCCGTCGTCGGCGGTGGCCCCGATCACCGCCCCACCGAGGATGTGCGCGGTCATCGGGATGTTGAACGGCTCGGTGAGCGCACCGCCGGGCGTACCGCCGATCTCATCGGCGAGCAACCGGACCGCCTGGTTGCCGGCGGGGATCCAGGTCGGGTTCGGCGCGCCGTGGCCCGGGCCGGAGACCAGCCGCCGGCCGAACGGCCCCCGCCGCCAGCGGGTGGTGAGCGAGTTGTCCGCCGACTGCATCACCAGGGCGATCACGGTCCGCTCGGACCAGCCGCGGACGGAGAGCATCCGGGCGGCCAGCCCGGGCTGCCGGAGGATGCTGCCCAGCCAGCGCCGGACCCGGTGTGGGCC
The DNA here is from genome assembly GCF_900091465.1 of Micromonospora rhizosphaerae. NCBI lineage: Bacteria > Bacillati > Actinomycetota > Actinomycetes > Micromonosporales > Micromonosporaceae > Micromonospora > Micromonospora rhizosphaerae. The sequence goes on from NZ_FMHV01000002.1 coordinate 2,101, forward strand.
GCCGTCCACCAGCAGCGACTGGAGCAGCCCCATCGCGTTCGAGCCCCGGCCGTAGCGGACCGGTTCGATGTGGGTCTGCGGGTCGGGGTGGAACGAGCTGGTGATCGCCACCCCCTCGGTGAAGTCCAGCCCCCGCTGCCGGGCCTGCTGCCGCGGCACCGACGCGCCGAGGATGGCCTCGGAGTTGGTCCGGGTCAGCTCGCCGAGCCGGGACGAGAGCCCGGGCAGCGCGCCGGTCGCCTTCATCTCGTGCAGCAGCCGCTGGGTGCCGAGCGCGCCGGCCGCGAAGACCACCTGGTCGGCGTGGATCACCTGGCGCCGCCTGCGCAACCAGGCGCCGGTGCGCTCGGTGTGCACCTCGTATCCGCCATCGGCCGCGGAGCGGACCACGGTGGCGGTGGTGAGCGGGTGGACCTGGACGTCGAGCCGCTCGGCCAGCCAGAGGTAGTTCTTGACCAGAGTGTTCTTCGCGCCGTGCCGACAGCCGGTCATGCACGAGCCGCAGTGCGTGCAGCCGGTGCGCGCCGGCCCGACGCCGCCGAAGTACGGGTCGGGCACCCGCTCTCCGGGACGGCCGATGTGCACGCCGACCGGGGTGGCGTGGAAGGTGTGCCCGACCCCCATCCGCTCGGCCACCGTGCGCATCGCCCGGTCCGCGCCGGTGGCGATCGGGTACGTGGTGACGCCGAGCATCCGCTTCGCCTGGTCGTAGTGCCGGGCCAGCTCGTCGCGCCAGTCGGTGATGCCCCGCCACTGCGGATCGGTGTAGAACGCGTCGAGCGGCTCGTAGAGGGTGTTGGCGTAGACCAACGAGCCGCCGCCCACGCCCGCGCCGGAGAGCACCATGACCCCGCCGCCGGCCTTCCGGTCCGCCGAGCGGAGCAGCGTGATCCGCTGGAGGCCGTAGCAGCCCAGCTTGGGGGCCCAGAGGAAGCGCCGCGCCCGCCAGGAGGTCTGCGGGAACTCGTCGTCGGCGAAGCGCCGGCCGGCCTCCAGCACGCCGACGGTGTAGCCCTTCTCCGCGAGCCGCAGCGCGGTGACGCTGCCGCCGAATCCTGACCCGATGACGACCACGTCGTACCGCATGAAGGCATCATTACCGACCGGTAGCAGTCGCGCCAGCGGCAGTTTTCCGCGATCATGCAGGACGCGCGACCGACCCGGAGCGCGCCGGGCCGCAACCTGAAGTGCCCGTCGGAGCGTTGTCCAGATACGGGGAAGGGGGCACCGATGGCCCAGGGTGCACGAACGGCACGTCGACGCTGGCCGCTGGGGCTGGCGGCCCTGCTCACGGTGCTCCTGGTCGCCTCCGGCGCGGTGGTGGTCGGCAAGTTGCTCTCCCGGTCCGCGCCCGCCCCCGGCCCGGTCGCCGGCTCGGCCACCCCGGCGCCGGAGACGAGTGCCCCGGCCAGCCCCACCCCGCCGCCCGGCGCCGACATCACCGGGCCGCTGAACTTCCTCATCGTCGGGGTGGACACCCGGGTCACCGTGCCGGGCTGGGAGCCGCACGCCGACGCGGTGATGGTCATGCACGTGGAGCCGGGGCTGAAGCGGGCGTACCTCTTTTCCCTCCCCCGCGACCTGGTGGTCGACATCCCGGCCTACCCGAAGTCCGGTTACCGGGGCGGCCGGACCAAGCTCACCCATGCGATGAGCTACGGCAGCCGGGTGCCCGGCGACAAGGCCCACCCGAGCACCGCCCAGGGTTACGAGCTGCTGCGCATCACGGTCAGCCGGTACACCGGGCTGCGCATCGACGCCGGCGCGGTGCTCACCTTCTTCGGCTTCGACCGGCTGATCGACGCCCTGGGCGGGGTGGACCTCTACATCGACCAGCGGGTCGCCTCGATCCACCGGCGCCCCGACGGGCAGTACCGGCAGCACACCGCCGGCGGGTACGTCGGACCGCAGATGGTCTACGAGAAGGGCACCCGCCACCTCAACGGCTGGCAGGCGCGGGACTACGCCCGGCAGCGCTACATCGCCGGGGGTGACTACGCGCGGCAGCGTCACCAGCAGCAGCTGATCCGGGCGCTGGTCCGCAAGATCCTCGACCAGGGGCTGGCCCGGGACCCGGACCGGGTCCAGCAGGTGGTCCGCGCCCTCGGCAAGACCATGGTGTACGCCGGTGGCGGCACCCGGCTGATCGACTTCGCGTACGCCCTCGGCGGGATGCCCGCAAACGGTCTGGTCCTGGTCGGCCTCCCCGGCAGCGGGGTGGGCAAGGACGGCGCCTACCGCGGCGAACAACTCCGCCCGGTCGCCCGCCAGTTCTTCACCGAACTCCGCGCCGGCCGCGCCGAGGCGTTCCTCTCCAGCCACCCGACCCTGCGCGTCAAGACCTGACCGAGGTCAGCGGGGCTTCGGCTCGGCGGGGCGCTCGGCGCCGTAGAGCCAGGCGTCGAAGAGCGGACGCAGCGGCCGGCCGGCCACCCGTTCGGCGTACGCGACGAAGTCGGCGGTGGTGACGGTGCCGTCCCGGTGCTCGGCCGTCCAGCCGCGCATGATGCGGAAGAAGGTGTCGTCGCCGACCGCGCGGCGCAGCGCGTGCACGGCCAGTGCCCCGCGCTTGTAGACGGCGTCGCCGAACATCGCCGGCCGGCCCGGGTCCACCGACGGCTTGGTCCAGTCGGTCGCCGCGTACTCGGCGATGAAGGCCTCCGCCACGGGGCGTCCGCCGTCGTGCTCGTCCCAGAGCCATTCCGCGTACGTGGCGAAGCCCTCGTTGAGCCACAGGTCGCTCCACCGGGCCACCGAGACGCTGTCGCCGAACCACTGGTGGGCCAGCTCGTGCGCGACCACGGTGGTGTTCGGCCGACCGGCGCGGAAGAAGCCCGGCCCGTAGACCGGCCGGGACTGGGTTTCCAGCGCGTACCGGATGCGCTCGTCGGCGATCGCGATGCCGCCGTACGCGGCGAACGGGTACGGCCCGAAGCGGTCGGTCAGGAAGTCCGCCACCTCCCCGGTCCGGGCGATCGAGGCGGCCGCCGGCCCGTCCGCCGGCAGCCCGGCGGCGACCGCGGTGACCATCGGCTTCCCGGCGTGCGTACCCGTCGACACCCGATAGTTCCCGATCACCAGCGTGGTCAGGTAGCTGGCCATCGGCGATCCCTCGGACCAGGTCCAGGTGGTCCAGCCGCCCCGGCTGGTCCGCCCGCGCAGCACGCCGTTGCTCAGCGCGGCGAGTCCGTCCGGGACGGTGATCTCCAGGTCGTAGGTGGCCTTGTCGGACGGGTGGTCGTTGACCGGGAACCAGGTGCTGGCCGACTCCGGCTGGCCGAGGGCGATCGCGCCGTCGGGCGTGGCGAGGAAGCCGCCGCTGCCCAGCTCGCCGCTGGGCAGCGGTCGCGGCACCCCGGCGTACGCCACGTCGACGGTGAACTGCCTCCCCGACGGCAGCCCGTGCGCCGGGGTGACGACCAACTCGTTGCCGTCCCGCCGGTGCCTCGCCGGGGCGCCGTCGACGCGTACCTGATCGACGGTGAGGCCGGCGAGGTCCAGGTTGAACCGGGACAGCCCGGTGGTGGCGGTGGCGGTGACGGTCGCTTCGCCGGTGAGCCGGTCGCTCGCCGGGTCGTAGCGGACCCTCAGCTGGTAGCCGGCCACGTCGTAGCCGCCGTTGCCGGCCCCCGGCACGTACGGGTCACCCGCGTCGGCCGCCCCGGGGTGGAACCGCTCCTCGTCCGCCTGGGTGCACCCACCCAGCACCAGCGCCCCGACCAGCGCCGCCGCGCACCAGCCCCGACCCCACCTCACCGGCTGAGCCTAAGCCGACGAACTGGGTCGAGGTCAGCGGTCAAGGACGAGGCCGACCTTCTGGAACTCCTTGAGGTCGCGATAGCCGCACTTGGCCATGGCCCGGCGCAGACCGCCGAACAGGTTGAGCTGGCCGTCGGGCTGGTCGGCCGGGCCGAAGAGGAGCTGCTCCATCGGGCCGATCGGCTCGTTCGCCACCTCGAACGCGCCGCGCGGCAGCGACGGGTGGCTGGCGGCCGAGTGCCACCAGGCGCCACCGGCCGGTGCCTCCTCGCAGAGCGAGAGCGGCTCGCCGAGCATCACCGCGTCCGCGCCGCAGCCGAGCGCCTTGGCGATGTCGCCGGAGGTCCGGATGTCGCCGTCGGCGATCAGGTGCACGTACCGGCCGCCGGTCTCGTCCAGGTAGTCCCGGCGGGCCGCGGCGGCGTCGGCGATCGCGGTGGCCATCGGCACCCGGATGCCGAGCACCGAGTCCGTGGTCGACCAGTCGTCGCCGCCGATGCCGACGATCACGCCGGCCGCGCCGGTCCGCATCAGGTGCAGCGCGGTCTTGTAGTCGGTGCAGCCGCCGACGATGACCGGCAGGTCGAGGTCGGCGATGAACTCCTTGAGGTTGAGCGGCTCTTCGGTGGTGGAGACGTGCTCGGCGGAGACGATGGTGCCCTGGATGACCAGGATGTCCACGCCGGCGTCGAGGATCACCGGGGCGAGCGCCAGGGTGTGCTGCGGGGAGACCCGGACGGCCACCGTGCCGCCCCCGGCCCGCAGCTCGCGGACCCGCTCGGCGATCAGGTCGGGGCGGATCGGCTCGGCGTACACCTCCTGGAGGCGCTTGGTCGCCCGCGTCTCATCGTCGAGGGCGGCCAACTCCTCGAGCACCTTGGTCGGGTTCTCGTACCGGGTCCAGAGACCCTCGACGTTGAGCACGCCGAGCCCGCCGAGCTGGTTGAGCCGGACCGCCGAGGACGGGCTCATGGTGGCGTCGGAGGGGTGCCCGACGCAGGGGATGCCGAACTGGTACGCGTCGAGCTGCCACGCGGTCGAGACGTCGTCGACGTCCCGGGTCCGGCGGCTCGGCACGATGGCGATGTCGTCCAGGTGGTAGCCGCGCTGCGCGGTCTTGCCCAGCCCGATCTCGACCACGTCACGCATGGGGGACTCCAGGTGGTTGGGGGGATGATCAGCGGGAGTGGTAGTTGGGCGCCTCGACGGTCATCTGGATGTCGTGCGGGTGGCTCTCCTTGAGCCCGGCCGCGGTGATCCGGATGAGCTGCCCCCGCCGGTGCAGCTCGGGGATACTCTCCGCGCCGACGTACCCCATCGCGGCGCGCAGCCCGCCGATGAGCTGGTGGGCGACCGCGGAGAGTGGGCCGCGGTACGGCACCTGGCCCTCGACGCCCTCGGGGACCAGCTTGTCCTCGGCGAGCACGTCCTGCTGGAAGTAGCGGTCCTTGGAATAGGACCTGGCCTGGCCGCGGGACTGCATCGCGCCGAGCGAGCCCATCCCCCGGTACGCCTTGTACTGCTTGCCGTTCATGAAGATCAGCTCGCCGGGGCTCTCCTCGCAGCCGGCCAGCAGGCTGCCGAGCATCACCGTGTCGGCACCGGCCACCAGTGCCTTGGCGATGTCGCCCGAGTACTGGATGCCGCCGTCGCCGATCACCGGTACGCCGGCCGGTCGCGCGGCCCGCGCCGCCTCCATGATCGCGGTGATCTGCGGTACGCCCACCCCGGCGACGATCCGGGTGGTGCAGATGGCGCCCGGGCCGACGCCGACCTTGACGCCGTCGGCGCCCGCGTCGACCAGCGCCTTGGCGCCGGCGTAGGTGGCGACGTTGCCGCCGACGATGTCGACCGAGACGTCCTTCTTGAGCTGGCGGACCATGTCCAGCACGGCCCGCTGGTGCCCGTGGGCGGTGTCCACGATCAGCACGTCAACGCCCGCGTCGACCAGCGCGCGGGCCCGCTTGTACGCGTCCTCGCCCACGCCGACCGCGGCGGCGACCCGGAGCCGGCCGGCCTCGTCCTTGGTGGCGTTCGGGTACTGCTCGCTCTTGGTGAAGTCCTTGACGGTGATCAGCCCGCGCAGCCGGCCCGAGTCGTCGACGATCGGCAGCTTCTCCACCTTGTGCCGGCGCAGCAGGTCGAGCGCCTCGTCCTTGCTCACCCCGACCTTGGCGGTGACCAGCGGCGTCCGGGTCATGATCTCGCGGACCGGGGTGGCCGGGTCGGAGACGAACCGCATGTCGCGGTTGGTCACGATGCCCACCAGCTTCCCCTGGCCGTCGATCACCGGCACGCCGGAGATGCGGTAGCGGCCGCAGAGCGCGTCGACCTCGCGGAGGGTGTCGTCCGGGCTGGCGGTCACCGGGTTCGTGATCATGCCGGACTCGGAGCGCTTGACCAGGTCGACCTGGAGCGCCTGGTCCTCGAGGGAGAGGTTGCGGTGCAGCACGCCGATGCCGCCCTGGCGGGCCATGGCGATCGCCATCCGGGCCTCGGTGACGGTGTCCATCGCGCTGGAGAGCAGCGGCATGCTCAGCTCGACGTTGCGGGTCATCCGGGTGCGGGTGTTGACCCGGCTGGGCACGACGTCCGATTCGCCCGGCTGGAGCAGCACGTCGTCGAAGGTCAGCCCGAGTGGCACCACCCGCGCCGAGCCGGCGGGCAGCTCCGGCAGGTGACCGCCCAGCTCGCCGTTGTCGGCGCCGGCCGGAAGATCGGTCCTGGGCGAATTCTCCACGATTGCTCCCCTGAGCTGCTCGGACGGGCTTCGGCGAGGCGGCGCGGGTGGGCACCGACGCACGCCGGGACAACGGCGCGTCGTTTCATCGTACCTACTGGGCTGTGCGGCCCCGGGTAGCGGCGCAGCGGGTAGGCGGCGCCACACGACCGCCGGGGGCGGACTTCCCCCGCCAGTTGGGACTACGGTGAGGGGGTGCACGATGAGCCCATCGACCCGTTCAACGGCGACCCGGCCGATCCGGCTGCGGGCCTGCACGATCCGCGCGCGGACGACCCGCTCGGCCCGCTGACCGAGGTCGAGCGCCAGGACGTCCTGGAGGACCTGGCCGACCTGGAGATCTACCAGGCCCTGCTGGCGCCGATCGGGGTGCGTGGGCTCGTCATCGAGTGCGAGGACTGCCGCGAGCCGCACTACTTCGACTGGGACCTGCTCCGGGGCAATCTGCGCCACCTGCTCAGCTCCGGCCGCCCCCGGGTGCACGAGCCGGCCTACGATCCGGACCCGGACCACTACGTCACCTGGGACTACGCCCGCGGGTACGCCGACGGCGTGCACGACACCCTCACCGAGGGCACCGAGGACGACAGCTCCTCCGAAGCCTGACCCTCCGGCGCGCGATCAGGCGACCAGCCCGGCGCGGAAGCCCGCGGCGACGGCGTGCGCCCGGTCCCGGGCGCCGAGCTTGCGGAACAGCCGGCGGGCGTGGGTCTTGACGGTGTCCTCCGAGACGAACAGCTCCCGGCCGATCTCCGCGTTGCTCTTCCCCTCGGCCATGCCCAGCAGCACCTGGAGCTCCCGTTCGGTCAGGCCGACCGAATCCCGGCTGGCGCGCGGGGCCGCGGCGGGGCGCTGACCGGTCGGCGGCGGGGACTCCGGCTCATTGCCGGCCGGCTCGGCCTCGTCGTCGCCGCGCTGCACCGGCACCACGGTGGGCGGGCTCCCGGGCCCCTCCGCCGGCCCCGCCGTCCAGGCCGGCGTCGGACCGCCCTGGGTACGCCCCGGCGGGGTGGACCGGGCGGTGCCGCCGACGGCCGCGGCGTCCCGGGCCGGGTCGGTCACCCGGTGCCGGGCCGGTCGTCCGGGCGCCGAGAGCAGCAGCAGCGCCTTCGCCACCGCGCTGGTCAGGTCGTGGTCCGTGCCCTGGATGAGCCCCCTGGCCCCGGCGCTGATGGTGGCCGCCGCCGCCTCCGCCTCCTCGGCCCCGAGCAGCAGCACCGCGGCCTGCGGCGCGCGGGCGAGCACCCGGCGCACGAAACCGGCGCTGTCCGGCCGGGTGAGGGCGGTGTCGGCGAGCACCACGTCGACCGGACGCTCGGCCAGCCGCAGCATCACCTCGGGATCGGAGACGGCGGTCCGGACGACCGAGGCCAGCCCGAGTCGCGCCGCCGCGGAGGTCAGGTGCTGGGCGGCGAGCGGCGTCCGAAGGCACACGAGAACGCTACGCACAGTGGTCTCCTCTCCGCCTCAGAGCAGACCACGGCCGACTCGCGTCGGGAGGAGGTTCCGGGCAATCATCCGAACTTTTCCGGCAGATGGGGCATATGCCGCGAGTTGTCCGAGGTTTTGGATCAAAGATGTGTGAGCGCGGGAAAGCTCGGGTACCGAGACGCCAGGCCGGAAACGGTGCGCCTGCGCGGACCGCCGCCCGGTAAATGCCACACGAAGGATTCTCCGCGGTGCCGCGCGGGAGGAGGGGTGCTGATGTCGAACGTACGTAGACTGCCCGGACCCATCGTCGATCTCTGGGACTGGCAGCGGCTCGGCGCCTGCCGGGGCCGGGACAGCGCCCAGTTCTTCCACCCGGACGGCGAGCGGGGCTCGTCGCGGCTACGCCGCGAGTCCGGCGCCAAGGCCGTCTGCCGGACCTGCCCCGTACGCGCCGAGTGCGCCGCGCACGCCCTCTCCGTCCGGGAGCCCTACGGCGTGTGGGGCGGGTTCAGCGAGTCCGAGCGGCTCCGGCTGCTCGCCCTCGGCTGGGAGGACCTGGCCGACCGCCGCCAGACCCGGGTCGACATCGCCCGGCTGGAGGCCCGCCTCGGCCGGCCGCACAAGTCCACCGTGCCGGCCCAGCGCAAGATCGCCTGACCCGGCCGACAGGTCGTGCCACGAGCAGACCGCCCGCCTGGCCGGCACTGTGGAGCTGCCCCGCCGGCGCACCCGGGCCACGGAACGGGGGAACCCGGGCCCGCGCCCCGTTCGTGCGGGCAGCTCCAAAGCGAGCACGACAGAAGCAAGCCCCGGATTCCCGGAACGGAACCTCCGAGCCCGGCAACCGGGCGGGCGGCGGGTCAGCGGACGGTGACCTTGACGGTGTGCCAGCCGGTGGCGCCGTCCGGTGCGACCGGCCGCTGCTGGCCGGTCTGGGTCTGACCATCGGCGTCCGTCGCCCGCACCTGGAGGGTGTGCTCCCCGGGGGTCGCGTCCCAGCGCCAGGACCACTGCACCCAGGTGTCCGCCGAGACCGTCGGGGCGAGCGTCGCCTCGCGCCAGGGGCCCTCGTCGACGCGTACCTCGACCCGGCGGATGCCCCGGTGCTGGGCCCAGGCCACCCCGGCGACCATGACCGGGCCGGCGCTGAGCCGGTTGCGCGACCGGGGGGTGTCGATCCGCGACTGCGTCCTGATCGGGCCCTGCGCAGACCACCCGCGCGGGACCCAGTACGCGTCGAAATCCGCGAAGCTGGTCAGCTCCAGCTCGGTCACCCACTTGCAGGCCGAGACGTAGCCGTAGAGGCCGGGCACCACCATCCGCACCGGGAACCCGTGCTCGACCGGCAGCGGCTCGCCGTTCATGCCGACCGCGAGCAGCGCGTCCCGCCCGTCCCGCAGCACCGTCGTCGGGGTGCCGCAGGTCCAGCCGTCCACCGAGCGCCCGACCACCTGGTCCGCGCCCTCCTCCGGCTCGGCCTCGTCGAGCAGCTCCTTGATCGGTACGCCCAGCCAGCGCGCGTTGCCGATCAGGTCCCCGCCCACCTCGTTCGAGACGCAGGCCAGGGTGACGTACCGCTCGACCAGCGGCCGGCGGAGCAGGTCGGCGAAGCTGAGCGTGATCTCGTTGCGGACCCGGCCGTGGATGCGCAGCTGCCAGGTCTCCGGGTCGACCTGCGGCACCACCAGGGCAGTGTCGATCCGGTAGAAGCCGGAGTTCGTGGTCACGTAGGGGGCGAGCTCGGCCAGGGAGAGGTCGGCGCCGGCCGGCACCGCCGGGGCGGCCGCCGACGGGGTGGGCAGCGCGACCGCCCGCCGGGCCGCCGACACGCCCCGCCGCCCGCCCAGCCAGTGCCCGCCGAGCCCGGCGACGGCGGCCGCGCCCAGCAGCGCCCCCGCTCCGGTCAGGAACCGTCGCCGCCCCTCCGGATCCACCTCGTCCCCGTCGGGCGTGGGCGGGGACCAGGACCACAGGTCCGTCTGCAGCGGACCGGCCAGGAGCAGCCAGAGCACCAGCGCGCCCAGCGCCGCGCCGACCAGCGAGGGCAGCGCGTCGGCGGCGTCCGCGCCGGCCCGGGTCAGCGCGGCGGCGACCCCGATGGCGGCGAAGGCGGCGATGCCGACCAGCCCGATCCAGAGCCGGCGGGCGGCCAGTACCCCGAGCAGCGCCGCGAACGCCGCGAGCAGCAGCGCCGTCCCGATCAGCAGAGCGATCTTGTCGTACGTGCCGAAGAGCGCGATGGCGAACTGCTTGACCGGCTCGGGTACGAAGTCGACGACCAGCCCGCCGACCGCGATCAGCGGCGCCGAACGGGGGCCGGTGAGGACCGCCACCGGTTCGGCGGCGCCAATCGCCACGGCTGCGGCGGTGATCCCGGCCAGTGCGGCGTACCCACGGGAGGTGGTGCTCATCGGACCAGTCTTGTGGATCACCGGGGCCGACCGGTAGCGACGTCAGCGTTCCGTAACCAGAAACGGGTCAGGGCACACCGCCGGCGTGGCGGTGTGCCCTGACGTGGCCGTCCGGCGTCGGGTCAGAAGCCCGGGCCGTGCTGGTGACCGTGACCGTGGCCGTGACCGTGCCCGGCGGCGGCCGGCTCGGCCTTCTCCGGCTTCTCCACCACCAGGCTCTCGGTGGTGAGCAGCAGGCCGGCGATCGAGGCGGCGTTGACGACCGCGTTACGGGTCACCTTCACCGGGTCGATGATGCCGGACTTGACCAGGTCGACGTACTCGCCGGAGGCGGCGTCGAGGCCGTTGCCCCACTCCTTGCCGGCGACCTTCTGCACCACCACGTAGCCGTCGTGGCCGGCGTTCTGGGCGATCCAGCGGAGCGGCTCGACCAGCGCCTTGCGCACGATCGAGACGCCGACCTTCTCGTCGCCGGTGAAGCCGAGGTCGTCGTCGAGCACGGGGAGGATCTGGGCCAGGGCGGCGCCGCCGCCGGGGACCGTACCCTCCTCGACCGCGGCCTTGGTCGCGGCGATCGCGTCCTCGATGCGGTGCTTGCGCTCCTTCATCTCGACCTCGGTGGCCGCGCCCACCTTGATGACCGCGATGCCACCGGAGAGCTTCGCCAGCCGCTCGGCCAGCTTCTCCCGGTCCCACTCGGAGTCCGAGGCCTCGATCTCCTTGCGGATCTGGGCGACCCGGTCGGCGACCTCGGAGGGCTGACCGCCACCGTCCACGACAGTGGTGTTCTCCTTGTCGACCACCACGCGGCGGGCGGTGCCGAGCACCTCCAGGCCGACCTGGTCGAGCTTGTAGCCCAGCTCCGGCGCGACCAGCTCGGCGCCGGTCAGGATCGCCATGTCCTGCAGCATCGCCTTGCGGCGGTCACCGAAGCCGGGGGCCTTGACCGCGCAGACCTTGAGGGTCTTGCGGATCGCGTTGACCACCAGGGTGGACAGCGCCTGACCCTCGACGTCCTCGGCGATGATGAGCAGCGGCTTGTTGTTCTGGAGGACCCTCTCCAGCAGCGGCAGCAGCTCCTCGATCGCCGAGATCTTCTGCGTGGTGATCAGGATGTACGGGTCCTCCAGGACCGACTCCTGCCCCTCCACGTCGGTGACGAAGTTCGGCGAGATGAAGCCCTTGTCGAACTGGAGACCCTCGGTCACCTCCAGCTCCGTGGTGAGCGCGGAGCCCTCCTCGACGGTGATGACGCCGTCGCGGCCGACCTTCTCCATCGCCTCGGCGATCAGCTCGCCGATGGTGGCGTCCTGCGCGGAGATCGTCGCGACGTGCGCGATCGACTCCTTGTCGGCGACCTCGACGGCCCGGCCGAGCAGCGCCTCGGAGACCTTGCTCGCCGCCGCGTCGATGCCCCGCTTCAGGCCGGTCGGGTTGGCCCCAGCGGCCACGTTGCGCAGGCCCTCGCGGACCATCGCCTGGGCCAGCACGGTCGCGGTGGTGGTCCCGTCGCCGGCGACGTCGTTGGTCTTGGTCGCCACCTCCTTGACCAGCTGCGCGCCGAGGTTCTCGTACGGGTTGGTGAGCTCGATCTCCTTGGCGATGGTCACGCCATCGTTGGTGATCGTCGGCGCACCGAATTTCTTGTCCAGGACGACGTTGCGCCCGCGCGGGCCGAGAGTGACCTTGACCGCGTCGGCTAGGGCGTTGACACCGTGCTCCAGCAGGTGCCGGGCGTCGTCCGAGAAGCTCAGGATCTTCGCCATGAATGTCCCTTCGAAGTGACGTTGCCCCGGCCCGGCGAGCCGGACCGGGGCAACGACACTGATCGGTTGCTTACTTCTCGATGACCGCGAGGACGTCGCGGGCGGAGAGCACCAGGTACTCCTCGCCGGCGTACTTGACCTCGGTGCCGCCGTACTTCGAGTAGATGACGGTGTCGCCGGCCTTGACGTCAACCGGGATCCGGTTGCCCTTGTCGTCGATCCGGCCCGGGCCGACAGCGAGGACGGTGCCCTCCTGCGGCTTCTCCTTGGCGGTGTCGGGGATCACGATGCCCGACGCCGTGGTGGTCTCAGCCTCGTTCGCCTGGACCAGGATCCGGTCCTCGAGCGGCTTGATCGCAACCTTGGTCGCGGTAGTCACGGGCATACCCTCCTGGGGTACTGGTTTCGTTGCCGGTCGGCGCGGCCGACCGGCGTCAATCTGCCACATGCCACCGGGCGGGGCCGTCGTCGCGGGTGCCGGTCCGCCTGGCGTTCAGCGCCCGCGCCTCGCGGCCCGGGAGCTGGCACCCTCAGGGTGAGAGTGCTAATCGCAGATTATTCCTCGGCTAGCACTCCGTCAAGGAGAGTGCCAACCCGCCGGCCGGCGGGTCGCGGGTGCCGGGACAATGACCGGGTGGATCTCGACCAGCTCGCCGCGCTGCGTACCCCCGAGGGGTCGGCCGCGCTCGCGGCGGCCGCCGAGCTGGCCGGCGGCGATCCGCTGACCGCGGCGGCCGCGCTGCGCTCGGCCGGCATCCCGGCCGGCCTGGCCGCCGCCGCGCTCACCCAGGCCGAGCTGCGCCGGCGGGCGGTCGGCAAGTTCGGCCCGGCGGCGGCCGGCATGTTCCTCACCCGCGCCGGGCTGGAGCAGGCCACCCGCGGCGCGGTCGCCGCACGGCGCGCCGCGCGGTTGCGCGCCGCCGGGGTGCGCACGATGGCCGACCTGGGCTGCGGCCTCGGCGCGGACGCGCTCGCCGCTGCCCGCGCCGGCATCCGGGTGTACGGCGTGGAGGCCGACCCGGTGACCGCCGCCATGGCCGCCGCGAACGCCGCGGCGGCCGGGCTGGCCGACCTGTTCACGGTGGAGTGCGGCGACGCGACCGCGTTCGACGTGACCCGGGTGGAGGCGGTCTTCTGCGACCCGGCGCGGCGGAAGGCCGGCACCGGGCGGCGGATCTTCGACCCGAACGCGTACTCGCCGCCCTGGGACTTCGTCGTCGGGCTGGCCGAGCGGCTGCCGCGGACGGTGGTGAAGGTGGCGCCGGGAATCGACCACGCGCTGATCCCGGCGGGCGCCGAGGCGGAGTGGGTCAGCGTGGCCGGCGACCTGGTCGAGGCCACCCTCTGGTGCGGCCGGCTCGCCGAGGTCCCCCGCCGGGCGACCCTATTGAAGGAAGGGCCCCCTGTTAACGCCTCTGGTAGAGCAGGGGACCCCTGTTATCAGCTCGCCGGCTCCGGTGACGCACAGGCGGCGGTCGGGCCGGTGCGGCGGTACCTGCACGATCCGGATTCCGCCGTGGTCCGGGCGCACCTGGTCGCGGAGCTGGCCGGGGAGCTGGACGCGACGCTGGCCGACCCGAGCATCGCCTACCTCTACACCGACGCCCCGGTCGCCAGCCCGTTCACCCGCTGCCTGGAGGTCACGGACGTGCTGCCGTTCTCGCTCAAGCGGCTGCGGGCCATGCTGCGGGAACGCCGGGTCGGCCGGGTGGAGATCCTCAAGCGCGGTTCGGCGCTGGAGCCGGAGCGGCTGCGCCGGGACCTGAAGCTGGCCGGCGACGCGGCGGCCAGCCTGGTGCTGACCCGGGTGGCCGGCGCGCCGACCGTGCTGGTCTGCCGACCGGTGCCGGCCTGACGACCGTTTTCGGCTCGCCCACCGCGCCGAGCCACGTTAGCTTGTCGGGCATGGCGGGACAGGGCACTCCGGCGACGGCGCTGCTGGCAAAGCGGAAGATCCGTCACAGCACCCACCCGTACGACGTCTCCCCGGACACCCCGAACTACGGCGCCCTGGTCGCGGCGGCGCTCGGGGTGCCGCCCGAGCGGGTCTTCAAGTCGCTGGTCACCGAGGTCGACGGCGGGCTCACCGTGGCGGTCGTCCCGGTCACCGGGGCGCTCGACCTCAAGGCCCTCGCCGCCGCGGTCGGCGGCAAGCGGGCGACCATGGCGGACCGCACCGTGGCCGAGCGCGCCACCGGGTACGTCCGCGGCGGCATCAGCCCGCTCGGCCAGCGCAGGCGGCTCCCCACCGTGCTCGACTCGTCGGCGCTGGACCACCCCACCATCTACGTCTCGGCGGGCCGCCGCGGCCTCCAGCTCCAACTGGCCCCCGCGGATCTGATCGCCCTGACCTCCGCCACCACCGCCGCCGTCTCCTCCGCCTGAGGCCTCCGAGGGCCGGAAAAACCGGCCGCACCGGCGGTGAGCAGGGAGCGCTCTCAGCGGGGTGACAGCTGAGCGACGGGCACGTTGCTGAATTGTTACCGCTGCCAACAAACTTCTGACCTCGGCACTCTTGCGCGTGCGGGGCGGGCCGCAATACGTTGCCGGGCACAACAAAACACCGACAACTACTCCCCCACCCTCGAAAGGACCCGTGCACATGCGCAAGGGCTTCCTCACCTTCGCCGCCGTGGGCCTGCTGGCCACCGGCAGCATGGCCGCCTGTGGCGACAACTCCGGCAGCACCGACCAGGCCGGCTCCGGCGGCAAGACGCCGAAGATCGGTGTCATCCTGCCCGACAGCAAGTCCTCCGCCCGCTGGGAGGGCGCCGACCGCAAGTTCCTGGAGGAGGCCTTCAAGGCCGCCGGCGTCAAGTACGACATCCAGAACGCTCAGGGCGACAAGACCCAGTTCCAGACCATCGCCGACCAGATGATCACCAACGGCGTGACCGCCCTGATGATCGTCAACCTGGACTCCGGCACCGGTAAGGCCGTGCTCGACAAGGCCAAGTCGCAGGGCGTCGCGACCATCGACTACGACCGGCTCACGCTGGGCGGCTCGGCGCAGTACTACGTCAGCTTCGACAACGTGGCCGTCGGCAAGCTCCAGGGCGAGGGCCTGAGCAGGTGCCTGACCGACAAGGGCGCCAAGAACCCGGTGGTGGCCTACCTGAACGGGTCGCCGACCGACAACAACGCGACCCTGTTCAAGAACGGGTACGACTCGGTGCTCAAGCCGAAGTTCGACTCGAAGGACTACACCAAGGGTCCGGACCAGTCGGTGCCGGACTGGGACAACGCGCAGGCCGCCACGATCTTCGAGCAGATGCTCACCTCGACCAAGGGCAAGATCGACGGCGTGCTGGCCGCCAACGACGGCCTCGGCAACGCGGCCATCTCGGTGCTGAAGAAGAACAAGCTCAACGGCAAGGTGCCGGTGACCGGCCAGGACGCCACCCCGCAGGGCCTGCAGAACATCCTCGCCGGCGACCAGTGCATGACCGTCTACAAGGCGATCAAGGAGGAGGCGAAGGCCGCCTCCGACCTGGCCATCGCCGTCGCCAAGGGCGAGAAGAAGGACACCGGCCAGACGGTCAAGGACCCGGAGGGTGGCCGCGACGTCCCCGCCGTGCTGCTGACCCCGAAGGCGATCTACAAGGAGAACGTCAAGGACGTCGTTGCGGACGGCTTCGTCACCAAGGACGAGCTCTGCACCGGGGCGTACGCCCAGCTCTGCACCGCGGCCGGCATCAGCTGACCTGACGCCGTCCACCCGCCGAGGCGCAGCCGCCGCCCGGCACGGGAGCGCCCTCCCGTGCCGGGCGGCACTCGCCGGACGGGCTCCGAGATCTCCCCTCCGTCCAAAGGAGTCCCCCCGTGTCCGCAACACCACTGCTGGAGCTACGCGGGATCGACAAGAGCTTCGGTCCCGTCCAGGTACTTCGCGACGTCGCCTTCGCCGCGCACGCCGGTGAGGTGACCGCACTTGTCGGTGACAACGGCGCCGGCAAGTCGACCCTGGTCAAGTGCATCAGCGGCATCTACCCGACCGACTCCGGCGAGTCTCTCTTCGAGGGCAGACCGGTCAATATCAGCAGCCCCCGGGACGCCGCCGCGCTCGGCATCGAGGTCGTCTACCAGGACCTCGCGCTCTGCGACAATCTCGACATCGTGCAGAACATGTTCCTCGGCCGGGAGAAGCGCAGCGGGATCGTGCTCGACGAGCCGACCATGGAGCAGATGGCCGCCGAGACCCTGGCCGGGCTCAGCGTCCGCACGGTGAAGTCGCTGCGGCAGCACGTTTCCAGCCTCTCCGGCGGCCAGCGCCAGACCGTGGCGATCGCCAAGGCGGTGCTCTGGAACAGCAAGCTGGTCATCCTGGATGAGCCGACCGCCGCGCTCGGCGTCGCGCAGACCGCCCAGGTGCTCGAACTGGTCCGCCGGCTGGCCGACAACGGCCTGGCTGTGGTGCTCATCTCGCACAACATGAACGACGTCTTCGCCGTCTCCGACCGCATCGCCGCGCTCTACCTCGGCCAGATGGTCGCCCAGGTGAAGACCACCGACATCACCCACTCGCAGGTGGTCGAGCTGATCACCGCCGGCCGCTCCGGCAACCTCGGCCTCGCCGCAGAGCCGGCCGCGGGCGGCAACGGGAACGGCGCCGAGCCCGCAGAGACGACCCCAGGAGCCGTCCGATGACCACCACCGCCGTCAAGAAGGAAGGCCCCGCCGCCGTCGCGCCGGTGCCCACCGTCGGCAGCCACGTCCGCAACTACTGGCGCCGGGTACGCGGTGGCGACATCGGCGCGCTGCCGGCCGTGCTCGGCCTGATCGTGCTCTGCACGGTCTTCTCGATCATGCGGCCGTCGTTCCTCACGGCCGGCAACTTCGCCAACCTCTTCACCCAGGGCGCGGCGGTCACGCTGATCGCGATGGGGCTGGTCTTCGTCCTGCTGCTCGGCGAGATCGACCTCTCGGCCGGTTTCGCCAGCGGCGTCTGCGCCGCCGTCCTGGCCAACGTGGTGACCGTGCTCGGCTACCCCTGGTACGTGGCGGTGCTCGCCGCGATCGCCACCGGCGTGGTCATCGGCACGGCCCTCGGCTTCCTGGTGGCGAAGGTCGGCATCCCGTCCTTCGTGGTCACCCTCGCCGGCTTCCTCGCCTTCCAGGGCATCGTGCTGATGCTGATGAAGGAGGGCACCAACATCTCCGTCCGGGACGAGACGCTGGTGGCGATCGCCAACCGCAACCTCTCCCCGGCCGTGGGCTGGCTGCTCTTCGCCGTCGCCGTCGCCGGCTACGCGGCGGTCCAACTGCTCCGGCACCGCCAGCGCGCCGCCCGGGGCCTGCTGACCGACCCGATCGCGGTGGTCCTCGCCCGGATCGCCGCGCTGGCGGTGATCCTCGGCCTCGCGGTGTTCATCCTCAACCTGGAGCGCAGCCGCAACGTGCTGGTCGTGTCCCTCAAGGGCGTGCCGATCGTGGTGCCGATCATCGCACTGCTGCTGATCCTGTGGACCTTCGTGCTTCAGCGCACCGGCTACGGCCGGCACGTCTACGCGGTCGGCGGCAACACGGAGGCGGCCCGCCGGGCCGGCATCAACGTCGACCGGATCCGCATCTCCGTCTTCGTCATCTGCTCCTCGATGGCCGCCATCGGCGGCATCGTCGCGGCCAGCCGGGCCAACTCGGTGGACCCGAACACCGGTGGCAGCAACGTCCTGCTCTACGCCGTGGGTGCGGCGGTCATCGGTGGCACCAGCCTCTTCGGCGGCAAGGGCCGGGTCCTCGACGCGGTGCTCGGTGGCGCGGTGGTCGCCGTCATCGACAACGGCATGGGCCTGATGGGCTACAGCTCGGGCGTCAAGTACGTGGTCACCGGTGTGGTGCTGCTCCTCGCCGCCAGCGTGGACGCGCTCTCCCGCCGGCGCTCGGCCGCGACCGGCACCCGTTGACCTGCGGACTGAGCTGAACAGCGGGGACACGGAGTACCGGAAGCGATGCGGGCGGGACCGAGCCAGGACGAGATCCGGCGGCAGAACCTGGGCGCGCTGCTGCGGTACGTCCACGTCCATGGCGCGACCTCCCGTGCGGAACTCACCACCACGCTCGGGCTCAACCGCAGCACCATCGGCGCGCTGACCGCCGACCTGGCCGGTGCCGGGCTGGTCAGCGAGGGGACGCCGAAGGAGACCGGCCGGGCCGGACGACCCTCACTGGTCGTCCGGCCCGAGTCGGCCCGGGTCTACGCGTACGCGTACAGCATCGAGGTGGACCGACTGCGGGCCGCGCGGATCGGTCTGGGCGGGGAGGTGCTCGACCGCCGGGACCTGGACCGGCCGCGGGGCCTGGACGCCGCGGAAACCGCACCACTGCTGGCCGGCGCGCTCAAGGAGATGCACCAGAGCGTCCCGCCCGGCTCGATCTGCATCGGCGCCGGGGTGGCGGTCTGCGGCATGGTCCGCAAGGCCGACGGCCTGGTCCGGCTCGGGCCGACCACCGGGTGGGTGGACGAGCCGATCGGCGCCGCGCTCGCCGACGAGCTGGGCATCGACGTGCCGATCACGGTCGGCAACGTGGCGGACGTGGCGGCGTTCGCCGAGCACGCCCGCGGCGTCGCGGCCGGCTGCGACAACGTCATCTACCTGTACGGGGACGTCGGCGTCGGGGCCGGCATCATCGCCGGCGGACGCCGGCTGACCGGGCACGGCGGCTACAGCGGCGAGGTCGGCCACATGGTGGTGGTACGCGACGGCTCGCCCTGCGAGTGCGGCTCCCGGGGCTGCTGGGAGACCGAGATCGGCGAGCACGGGCTGCTCCGGGCCGCCGGCCGCTCCGACGCCCGGGGCCGGGACGCGCTGCTGGCCGTCTTCGACGCCGCCGAGCGGGGCGACCGCCCCGCCCAGACGGCGGTCCGCCAGGCCGGGGACTGGCTCGGCTTCGGGGTGGCCAACCTGGTCAACATCTTCAACCCGGAGATGGTCATCTTCGGCGGCACCATGCGCGACCTCTACCTCGCGGCGGCCGCCCAGGTCCGCAGCCGGCTCAACTGCAACGGGCTGCCGGCCTGCCTCGAGCACGTGCGGCTGCGTACGCCGAAGTTGGGCGACGATGCGGCGCTGATCGGGGCTGCCGAACTGGCCTTCGAGCGGCTCCTCGCCGACCCGCTCGACGTCGGCTGACGCCTCAGCCCGTCGGCACCGTCTCGCCTCGCTGGGGCTCGACCCGGTCCCCCGCCCCAGGTGGCCGGTCGATGGACGGCGGCCGATCCAGCTCCCGCCAGGCCGGCGCGACGAACGGCGCCAGCGTGACCAGCAGGTACGCCCCGCCGAAGAGCAGGCAGGCGACCGGCAGCGCGAGACCGGCCGCCGCCCAGCCGGCGAGCAGGCCACCGAGCGGGATGCCGGCCCAGGAGATGGCGTGCGCCGGGCCGAGCACCCGGGCGCGCAGCGCCTCCGGGACCCGCTCGTAGACCAGCGCGCCGAGGATCGGGTTGACCGCGGCGATGCTCAGCCCGGCGACGAAGGAGATCAGGTAGACGGACCAGAGCCGGTCGAGCGCGGCCAGCGCGATGAACCGGGGCGCGCCGGCGACCAGGAAGCCCACCGTGAAGACGGCGAACCGGGGCACCCGGGGCGCGACGGCGGTGAAGACGACGTTGCCGAGCACGGCGCCGGTTGCGAACGACGCGGAGAGCACGCCGAGCGCGGTCGGCGTACCGGCCACCTCGCGGGCCCAGAGCGGGGCCAACACCGAGGAGTAGGCGGCGTCGGCCAGGTTGGTGACGAAGAGCAGCAGGGTCACCGCGCCCATCAGGCGTTCCCGGTAGAGGAAGCGCAACCCCTCGGCGAGCGAGGCCAGGTATCGACGGAATCTGTCCAGGCGCGCACCGTCGCCGGGCAGGTCGGTCCGGCCTGCGGCGACGATCCTCGGATCGCCGTCGACCGCGGCCGTCCGGCCGGCCGGGCGGACCCGGGCCGGCACCGTAGCGGCGATCACCACACCGGCCAACAGGAAGCTCGCCGCGTCCAGCGCCAGCACCGTCGCGGCGTCCAGCGCGGCGATCAGGATCCCGGCGAGCGGGGCACCGAGCAGCGTGGCCAACCGGCTCAGCCCGTCGTGCAGGGCGGTGGCCCGGGTCAGCGCCATCCCCGAGGCCGCCACGGTCTCCGGGAAGACGACCCGCTTGGCGGTGTCGCCGAACCCGCGCAGCAGCCCGACCGCGGCGATCAGCCCGAGCAGGGTTCCGAAGTGGAGGTGGTGCAGTCGGTACAGCAGCGGCACCGCGGCCAGCGCGGCGGCGCTCGCCAGGTCGGCCAGGACACTTACCCGGCGAGCGCCGACCCGGTCGAGCAGCGGGCCGCCGAGCCCGCAGGCCAGCACGTACGGCAGCATCTCGGCGAAGGCGACCAGGCCGGTGCGGGCGGCGCTGCCGGTGGTGACCAGGGTGAACCAGGGCAGCGCGACCATGCTCATCCGGCTGCCGATGAGTGAGATCAACTCGGCGGCGAGCAGCCCGACGAGCGGCGTGCGGCGGCGGGTCACGATTCCTCCGTCCCGGTCACGAACGGCATGAGCTGGGCCTGGAGCACCACCGGCCGGGCCTCGGGCGGTGCTTCGCTCTCCGGCTCGTCTCGGCGGTACCGCTCGAGCAGGGCGAAGAGCTCGTCGTGCAGCCGGGCCGCCTCGGTCGGGGTGAGCCGGAGCCGCCAGTTGCTGAGGGTCGTCGCGTCGGACCACTCGTCCGGCAATGCTGGAAGCTCGCTCAGCCAGCGGTCGACCCGCTCGGCGTACAGGGCCGCGATCGCGCGCAGGTACGTTTCCGTCTCGGCCGGCGCCGCGTGGCCGACCGCGCCCTCCAGGACGGTGTTGCGGTGCGCCGCCCGCCACCAGCGCTCCCGGCCGACCGTCCGATCAGGATCCTCCACCACGAAGCCGTATTGGGCGAGCTGGCGGAGGTGGTAGCTGGTGGCGCCGGTGGACTGGCCGAGCCGATCGGCGAGCAGTGTCGCGGTGGCGGGCCCCTGCTCGCGCAGCAGGTTGAGGATGCGGACCCGCAGCGGGTGGGCGAGCCCGCGCAGCGCCGTGGGGTCAGGTCTGATCTCCTTCGCCATCATATTGGCAAAGATATCTTTGCAAAGATTCCTTTGCAAGCCCTTCTCCGGGGCGGTGAACTGATCGGGTCGGTGCTCCGTACCAGTGTCCGGATCGGGCGGCCGGCGGGTTCGGTCGTCCGCGACGCACGGGTTGGGTCGGACCGAGGAGGCACCGCAGCAATGGCACCGCTCAGATCCGCACGCCGCCGACCAGCGCACCGGGTGGCGGTGCTGCTCATCACCCTCGTCGCCGGGCTCGGCGTGCTGCCCGGGGTGGCCCTGGCCGCGCCGGGTTCGCAGCTGAACGCCGCCGACATGACCCTGCTCAACGGCGTACGGCTGGCCGGGCTCTGGGAGATGCCGGCCGGCCAGATGGCCGCGGAGAAGGGCCAGTCGCGGCGGGTACGGGAGATCGGGGCGGAGATCTCCCGACAGCACGGCGTGCTCGACCAGCTCGTGGTGGACGCGGCCAACAAGCTGGGCGCCACCCTGCCCACGGAGCCGACCGCCGAGCAGAAGGGGTGGCTGGTCGAGATGCAGAACGCCAGCGGTGCCCGCTTCGACCAGATCTTCGTGACCCGGCTCCGGGTCGCGCACGGCAAGATCTTCCCGGTGATCGGCGCGGTCCGGGCCAGCACCCGGGACGCCACCGTCCGCAAGCTCGCGGACGAGGCCAACAAGTTCGTCTCCGACCACATGGCGATGCTGGAGAGCACCGGGCTGGTCCGCTGGCAGCAGCTGCCGCCGGCCGCCCTGCCCCCGGCGCAGAGCGACTCGCTCGTCGCGGCGGCCGCCGCCAACGTCGGCGGCGGCGGCGGCGTGGAGGTCAGCACCACGGTCGTCTGGCTGGTCTTCCTCGCCGCCCTCGGCACCGGCGGCATCGCCACTTACCGCATCCTCCGCCGCACCTGACTCGCATCGCGGCGGGACGGCTGGTTAGGAGGGGCCCCCTGCTATACACGAGGCGTTAACAGGGGGCCCCTCCTTGCACCTCAGCCGTGCCAGGAGCGCCAGAGGGCCGCGTACGAGCCGCCGGCGGCGACCAACTCGTCGTGCGAGCCCAGCTCGGCGATCCGGCCGTCCTCGACCACCGCCACCCGGTCCGCGTCGTGGGCGGAGAAGAGCCGGTGCGCGATGGCGATCACCGTCCGCCCCGCCAGCACGGCGGCGAGGGACCGCTCCAGCTCCCGGGCCGCCCGCGGATCGATCAGCGAGGTGGCCTCGTCGAGCACCAGGGTGTGCGGGTCGGCGAGCACCAGCCGGGCCAGGGCAAGCTGCTGCGCCTGCGCCGGGGAGAGCGGGTGCCCGCCCGAGCCGACCACCGTGTCCAGCCCGTCCGGCAGCGCCTCCGCCCAGCCCAGCGCGTCGACGGCGGCCAGCGCGGCCCGGATGTCCGCCTCGGCGGCGCCCGGTCGGACCATCGCCACGTTCTCGGCCAGGGTGCCGATGAAGACGTGGTGCTCCTGGGTGACCAGCGCGACGTGCGTACGCAGCTCGTCCAGGGGCAGCTCGGTGAGGGATCGGCCGGCCACCGTGACCGAACCGGACCGGGGCTCGTGGACCCCGGCGAGCAGCCGGCCCAAAGTGGACTTTCCGGCGCCGGAGGGGCCGACCATGGCCAGCTTCTCGCCCGGACGGGGCACCAGGGTCACGCCGTGCAGCACGTCGTGTCCCGCGCGGTAGGCGTACCGGACGTCGCGGGCGGCGAGCCGCCGGTCCCCGTCCGCCGTGCCGGCCGCGGCGGTGCCGGGCGCGGACGCCGGCGAGACCGGGCCCTCGCCGGCCACGCCGAGCAGGCGGGCCATCGAGGCGCCGCCGACCTGCAGCTCGTCCAGCCAGGTGAGGAGCCGGTCGATCGGGTCCACCAACTGCTGCACGTAGAGGGTGGCCGCGGTGACCTGCCCGAGGGTGACCCAGCCCTTGAGGTGGAACCAGCCGCCGATCACCAGCGTGGCCGCCACCGGCACCACGTACCCGATCTCGGCCACCGGGAAGAAGACCGTCCGCAGGCGCAGCGTGTAGCGCTCGGCGGCGTACGACCGACGGATGTCGGCTTCGGTGCGGGCCCGGCGGCGGGCCTGCTGCCGCAGCGCCTCGGTGGTCCGCGACCCCTCGGCCGCCTCGCTGATCCCGTCGGTGATGTCGGAGTAGGCGGCGTTCTCCCGCAGGTATCCCTCCGGCGCCCGGCGCAGGTACCAGCGGGCGCCGGCCCAGAGCACCGGCACCGCGAGCAGGCAGGGCAGCGCGAGCAGCGGACCGGTCAGCAGCAGCGCGCCGAGGATGAGCACCACAGTGACGACCGCGATCAGCGTCTCCGGCACCGCGAAGCGGACCGTCCGGGACAGCGCGGAGACGTCCCGCGAGGTCCGGGTGAGCAGGTCCCCCGTGCCGGCCCGTTCCACGGTGGACAGCGGCAGGGCGAGCACCCGCTCGACGAAGTCCTCGCGTAGCTCGGCCAGGACCCGTTCGCCGAGCCGGGCCGAGGCCAGGTGGGCGAAACGGACCAGCACCGACCGCACCACCACGAACCCGGCGATGGCCAGCGCGATCCGGTCCACGGTGACGGTCGAGGTGCCGCGCGAGATCTCCTCCACCAGGTCGCCCAGCAGCCGGGGCGCCACCAGGCCGGTGGCGGCGGCGAGCGCGTGCAGGCCGAGCGCCGCGGCCAGGGGGCGCGGGTGCCGCCGGACGAGCGCACGCGCGTACCGGCGGACCTGGTCGACGTCGGCAACGGGCAGGGCCGTGCTCATCGGTCCTCCTCCCGGCTCACCGTGGCCGCGTACCGCGGCTCGGCGGCGAGCAGCTCGTCGTGCGGCCCCTCGGCCACCACCTTGCCGTCCTCCACGAAGACCACCTGGTCGGCCCGGCTCAGCACCAGCGGGCTGGTGGTGCAGACCAGGGTGGTCCGGCCGCGCCGGGCCGCGCCGAGCCGGTCGGCGATCCGCGCCTCGGTGTGCGCGTCCACCGCGCTGGTCGGCTCGACCAGCACCAGCGTCTCCGGGTCGGCGACCAGCGCCCGGGCCAGCCGCAGTCGCTGCCGCTGGCCACCGGAAAACTCCCGGCCGCGCTCGGCCACCCGGCTGTCCAGCCCGTCGGGCAGGGCGTCCACAATGTCGATCGCGCTCGCCGCGACCAGCGCCGCCTCGACCGTGGCGCGGTCGGCCGCGTCGTGCGGGTCCAGCTCCATTCGGAGCGGACCGGTGAAGAGCTGCGCGTCGTTGTCGGCCACCAGGATCCGCTCGCGCACCGTCGCCAGCGCCACGTCCCGCAGCGGTACGCCGTGCAGCGTCACGTCCGCGTCGACGTACCGGCCGAGCCGGTCGGCGATCGCGGCCGCCTCCTCCGGCGCGGTCGCGGCCAGCGCGGTGAACCGGCCCGGACTCAGCACCAGCCCCGACTCGACGTCGACCAGCTCGCCGGGCCCGGCGGGCAGCGGCACCGGGCGGGCCGGGTCGACCAGCCCCGGGGTGAGCTGGAGCAGCCGGACCACCCGCCGGGCGGCGACGTGCCCGCGGGTCAGCTTGTCGGCCGCCTCGGTGAGGTTGCGTAGTGGGTTGACCAGGAAGGCCGTGTAGCCGTAGAAGGCGACGAGCTGCCCCGCGCTGATCTCGCCGCGCAGCGCGAACCGGGCGCCGAGCCAGGTGACCAGCACCAGGAACGCACCGGGGAGCAGCACCTGCGCCGCCTCCAGCAGCGACTCCACCCTGGCCACCCGTACGCCGTCGGTGCGCAGCGCCTGGGACTGCGCCCGGTAGCGCGCGGAGAGGACCGGCTCGCCGCCCACCCCGCGGACCACCCGCAGCCCGGAGACGATGTCGCCGGCCCGGGCGGTCAAGCGGCCCTCCTGGTCGCGGTACGCCTGCTGCTGCCGGTGCAGCGGCCGGATCAGCAGCGCGACCACGCTCATCAGCAGCGGCACGCCGAGCACCACGACCAGCCCGAGCGGCACCGAGGCATCCAGCAGGATCACCGCCACGGTGACGATGGCGACGATCGCCCCGGCGCCCCGCGCGGTGATGTCGATGGCGCTGCCGATGTGTTCGATGTCGGCCGTGCCGATGCTGACCACCTCGCCGGCGGCGACCCGGCGGGGCAGGGCGGCGCCGAGCCGGTTTGCGGCGTCGACGGTCACCTGCACGGTCCGGTACGCGGCGGCGAGCCAGTTGTGCACCGCGCACCGGTGCCGGAGCATCCCGGCCACCGCCTGGAGCACGCCCAGCCCCAGCAGCGCCAGCCCCCAGCCCATCAGGGCGTCCGGGTCGCGGTGAGCGAGTCCGGCGTCGACGGCTCGGCCCACGGCGGCCGGCATCAACGCCTGGGCGACCGTCCAGACGATGCCGAGCACGATGCCGGCGCTGAAGATCAGCGGGTGCCGGCCGGCCAGCCACACCAGGTAGCGGGTGGCGGACCGGTCGTCGGGGGTGCCGGGATCGCCGGCCGGTGAGAAGCGCATGGCATGCCGACGCTAGGTGGACGCCATGCCGCCGCGCCAACGAATTCCCGCCGGTCAGCGGCCGGTGCGACGTATGTCGCAGAGCACGGGCACCGCGCGCTGCACGCTCCAGGTCTGACCCGCACCGGTCGACCGCCGGCGCCGCCCGGTCAGCGGTCGACCTGGGTGAAGTCCCAGGAGTGTGGCGGCCGGGCGACCAGCATCGCCGGCGGCTCGGGCAGGTCCCGGGGGGTGCTCCGCCACTTCGAGATCACCACCAGCCGGTGGTCGGTGGAGGAGAAGACCTCGCTGGACAGGTGCCGCGGGTCGTGCTCGAACTCGGGCAGGACGGTGTCGCAGACCCAGGTGATCAGGTCGGCGAAGCCGTACGGCTCGGCGCGCGCCTCCCACATTCGTACGATCACGTCACCCATCCCCCACCTCCGTTGCCGGCGGAACGTTACACGCTGACCATGGTCAGCGGCATGGCGGAGTCGGCGGGCAGGTCGAGGCGGCTCGGTGCGACGCCCGAGGCCACCAGGTGCGAGCCGAGCGCGGCCACCATCGCCCCGTTGTCCGTGCAGAGCCTCGGCCGGGGCGCCCGGACCTGGATGTGGTGCTTCGCCGCGCGGTGCTCGGCCATCGCCCGCAGCCGGGAGTTGGCCGCCACTCCCCCGCCGATCACCAGCGTGTCGATCCCGTTGGTCCGGCAGGCGTCCAGCGCCTTGGTGACCAGCACGTCGCAGACCGCCTCCTGAAAGGAGGCGGCGACGTCGGCCACCGGCACCGGCTCGCCGGCCCGCTGCCGGGCCTCCACCCAGCGGGCCACCGCGGTCTTCAGGCCGGAGAAGGAGAAGTCGTACCGGTGGGTGGCGAGATCCTTGGCCGCGGTGAGCCCGCGCGGGAAGGCGATGGCCGCGGGGTCGCCGGCGCGGGCCTCCCGGTCGATGTACGGGCCGCCGGGGAACGGCAGGCCGAGCAGCCGGGCGACCTTGTCGAACGCCTCGCCGGCCGCGTCGTCGATGGTCGCGCCGAGCGGGGTTACCCCGCGGGCCAGATCGTCGACGAGCAGCAGCGAAGAGTGCCCGCCGGAGACCAGCAGGGCGACCGCCGGCTCGGGCAGCGGCCCGTGTTCGAGGGTGTCGACGGCGACGTGCGCGGCGAGATGGTTCACCCCGTACACCGGCTTCTCGGCGGCGAGCGCGTAGCCCTTCGCCGCCGCCACCCCGACCAGCAGCGCGCCGGCCAGGCCCGGCCCGGAGGTCACCGCGATCGCGTCGATGTCGGCGAGGCTCACCCCCGCCTCGGCGAGCGCCCGGTCCATGGTCGGCACGATGGCCTCCAGGTGGGCCCGGCTGGCCACCTCCGGCACGACACCGCCGAACCGGGCGTGCTCCTCGACGCTGGAGGCGAGCGCGTCGGCGAGCAGGCTGTGTCCGCGCACGATGCCCACGCCGGTCTCGTCGCACGAGGTCTCGATCCCGAGGATCAGTGGTTCATCAGCCATGGCGACCTGTCTCGTCTTCCGTCGGCTCCGCCACGCGCTGCATGACCAGCGCGTCGGTGTTGCTCGGTTGGTAGTAGCCGCGCCGCACCCCGATCGGCTCGAAGCCGTACAACGCGTAGAGCTTCTGCGCCGGGGCGTTGTCCGCCGCGACCTCCAGCAGCGTGCTGCGGACGCCGCGCCGGGCGGCCTCGGCGAGCAGTGCCTCCAGCAGGGCGCGGCCCACGCCCCGGCGCTGGGCGTCCCGGCGGACCGCGATGTTCTGCACCCATGCCTCGTCCGGCGGCGCCACGGCGAGTCCCGCGTAGCCCAGCAGGTCGCCGCTGTCGTCCGTGGCGATCAGGTAGTAGTGCCCGTTGGCCAGTTCGTTCCAGAACATCGCCGGCGACCACTGCTCGACGCCGAAGAGGTCCGCCTCGATCGGCAGCACCTCGTCGATGTGCCACCAGCGGAACCGGCTCAGCCGTACCGGGCTCACGGCAGGACCGGCTTGCGCCCGGCCGCCGCCACGGCGTCCGGCCGGCGCAGGTAGAGCGGGGTGAGCCGGTCGCCGGGGGCGCCGGCCCGGATCCGCTCCGCGGCCAGCGCGGCCAGCGCCGTCGCGTCCGGGTAGCGCGGCTCGGCCCGCAACGGCAGGCCGAGGATGTCGGCGTACCGGTGGGCGCCGTCACCCACGGCGACGGTGACCGCCAGGCCGCGGGCCCGTTCGGCGGCGACGGCGGGAACGTCCACGTTCGGCCCGGCGATCCGCTCGCCGGCGCCGTCGTAGACCGCCCAGTAGATCTCCTTGCGGCGGGCGTCGCTGGCGGCGAGTACGGGCTCGCCGGCCGCCACCGGGTGGCCGAGGCCGTCCAGCGAGCACACTCCGTACGTGGGGATGCCGAGCACCTGACCCATGGTGGCGGCGGTGACCAGACCGACCCGCAGCCCGGTGAACGGGCCGGGGCCGAGCCCGGCGACGATCGCGGCCAGGTCGCGGGGGCGCGCGTCGGCGTCGGCCAACACCGCGTCGACCTGCGGGGCGAGCAGTTCACCGTGCGCCCGGGCGTCGACGGTGCACCGCTGCGCGCGGGCCGCGACGCCGTCCGCCGAGACCTCGACCAGCGCCGCGGTCACCGCGGGCGTCGAGGAGTCCACCACGAGTACGAGCACGGTATGCCAGCCTAGTCGGCTCCCCGCTCATGCCCGGTCACACCCCGTCCCAGGCCGGCGCGAGGCGCCTGCGCGAGGCGCTGGATGGTCGCTCTCCCGTCTCCTCCCCGTTGGGCAGCATGCCCGGGCAGAGGCCGATACAGGCGTGAGGCTCGCGCCCTACCATCACCTCGTGAGCGATATGACTCTGAGGCATGAATATGACGGAGAGGCATATCGCTCTCTGCGGCGAGTCATGATCCGGTGGTGACCGAGAGTCGTCTCGCCACGCCTCTTCGCCGCGCTCGACCTGCAGCTCGCCGTCGCCATCGAGCCGCTGGACAGTCACCTCGACGCCAGGATGGCCGAGCTGGCCGCCCGGCCGTTGGCCGACCTGATCGACGACCTGGGGCTGGATCGGGTGATCGAGCGCCTCGGCGATCTGCCCCACCTGCTGACCGAAAGCACCGCCGCGCTACTTCAGGGCGCGCCCCTCCCGGTCGACGGGGTGGAGATCGCGCTGCGCTGGCGCGACTCGGGCCGCTTCACCGCCTGGCTCGAGGCGGCGTACGGGCAACGCTGGAACGCCCGATGGGAGGAGTTCGGCGGCCTGCCGCCGCGGCTGGCCGGCGGCGCGGGCCGGGCGGGGTCAGCCGGCTGAGCGCTCCCAGTCGACGGTGGGCAGGCCGGCGTCGGCGAGGGCCTTGTTCGCCGCGCTGAACGGGCGGCTGCCGAGGTAGCCGCGCGGGTTCATCGGGCTCGGGTGGCCGGCCTCCAGCACCACGTGCTGCGGGTTGGTGATCAGGGCCGCCTTCTTGCGGGCGTACCCGCCCCAGAGCAGGAAGACCACCCGCTGGTCCAGCGCGTCCAGGGCCCGGATGGTGGCGTCGGTGAACTCCTCCCAACCCTGATTCGCGTGCGAGCCGGGGGTGGCCTGCCGGACGGTGAGCACCGCATTGAGCAGCAGCACGCCCTGCGCCGCCCAGCCGCTCAGGTTGCCGCTGCGCGGCTTCGGCAGGCCCAGGTCCTCGCCCAGTTCCTTGAAGACGTTGCGCAGCGACGGCGGCACGGTCACCCCGTCCCGGACGCTGAAGCTGAGCCCATGCGCCTGCCCGGCCTTGTGGTACGGGTCCTGCCCGAGGATCAGCACTCGGCACCCCCGGAGCCCGCACAGCCGGTAGGCCGAGAAGAGGTCCTCGACCGGCGGGAAGACGGTATGGGTCGCGTACTCCCAGGCGACGAACTCGGCCAGCGCCGCCGTGCGGGCCGGGTCCAGGTGCGGCGTCAGCACCGCCCGCCAGTCGTCGGGGAGCAGCGCCAGCAGGTCCAGCGTGGGGGCGTCGTCGGGCATCGGCAACCTTTCGCCTGTCGGGTCGGTCCGGGGCACTGTAGGCAGCGGGTACGACAGCCGTCAGTCAAGGGTGGCCAGGCGCTGCGGCCAGTCGCCACCGACGGGCTCCAACGTCACCACCCGGGTGTCGTCTTCCCGCCGGTCGATGCGGACCCGCAGGTGGGCGTCGGTCAGCTGCTCGACCATCCCCTCGCCCCACTCGACCACGGTCACCGACTCGTCCACGGAGGCGTCCAGGTCGAGGTCGTCGATCTCGGCACGTGGGTCGGCGGCGTCCCCCAGCCGGTACGCGTCGGCGTGCACCAGCGCCACCCGGCCGCCGCGCGTCGGGTCGGGACGGTGCACCCGGGCGATCACGAAGGTCGGCGAGGTGATGTCGCCGCGCACCCCGAGGCCGGCGCCGATGCCCTGGGTCAGCGCGGTCTTGCCGGCGCCCAGCGGGCCGGTGAGCAGCAGCAGGTCACCCGCGTGCAGCACGCCGGCGAGCCGCCGGCCGAACTCGTGGGTGTCCTCGACCGTCCGCAACGTGACGACGACCGTCACAGCCGCTCCAGAAAGCCTGCGAGGGCGGCGTTGACCTCGTCGGCGTGCTCCAGCATCACCACGTGCCCGCTGTCGTGGATCTTGACAAACTCGGCGTGCGGCAACCGCCGGACGATCTCTTCGGAGTGGGTCACCGGCGTGATCATGTCCTTGTCCCCCACGATCACCAGCACCGGCGTGCCGGCCAACGCGGCGAGCGCCGGGAACCGGGAGTGGGTGGCCAACGTCCGCAGATAGCGGGTCACCGTGTCGGCGGAGGTCCGCGAGTTCATCGCCTCCACGTACGAGACCAGCGCCGGGCTGGGTTTCGGGGTGCCGAAGCCGTACCTGCGGGTCAGCAGCCAGGCGACGTTGGTGGTGGACTTGCGGGCCTTGTCGATCACCGTGCCGCCGTACCGGGTGGCGTTGCTCATCATGAAGAGCACCGGCCCGCCGACCCGGCCGAGCAGGGCCGGCGCCACCAGCTTGGTCTCGGCGAGCAGCCCGCCCGAGGTGGCCATCAGCACCGTGCCGACCACCCGGTCGCCGAACAGCTCCGGATAGAGCTCGGCCAGGGCCATGATCGTCATTCCGCCCATCGAGTGGCCGACCAGCACCAGCGGGCCCTCGGGCGCGGTCCGGTCGATCACCCGGCGCAGGGTCCGGCCCAGCGCGACGAGGTCGTAGTCGCCGGTCTCCAGCCGGCCGGAGCGGCCGTGCCCCGGCTGGTCGTAGGCCACGATCCGGTAGTCGCCCCGCTCGGCGAGCATCTTGCGCTGGAAGTGGAAGGTCCCCATGTCCAGGCAGAAGCCGTGCACCAGGATCACGGTCGGATGGCCGGAGACCGGCCGGGTCGGCTCCACCACCTCGACGTGGATGTCCGTGCCGTCCGGCAGCTCCAGCCGGAACGACTCGTCGTACCGCTGCTGGTCGAAGACCTCCTCGGTGTACGGGTCGGTGGGGTCGGCCTTGAGCCGGCGGACCAGGACGCGCTCGCTCACCACGCCGGCGGCGAGCCCGGCGGCGGCGACGCCGACGGCGGCGCCCACCACGCCGGCGACCTTGCCCGCCGCGCTCCGGGGCCGGGGGATGCGGAACCGGGGCGACGGGGTCACGGCCGCTCGCCGTCGTAGACGCGGGGCACCCGGACCCCGCCGAACCGGGTCACGATCTCGTAGTTGATCGTGCCGGCGGCCTCGGCCCAGTCATTGGCGGTCGGCTCCCCGTCGGCGCCGCTGCCGAAGAGCGTCGCCACGTCGCCCGCGGCCACCTCGTCGTCGCCGCAGTCCAGCACGAACTGGTCCATGCAGACTCGGCCGGAGATGGTCCGTCGCTTGCCGCCGAGCTGCACCGGCCCGCTGTTGGAGGCGTGCCGGGGCACCCCGTCGGCGTAGCCGAGCGGCACGACCGCCAGGGTCGCCTCCCGCTCGGTGAGGTAGGTGTGCCCGTACGAGACGCCGGTGCCGGCCGGAACCCTCTTGGTCAGCATCACCCGGGCCCGGGCGGTCATCGCCGGACGCAGCCCGAACGTCTCGCCCGCCACCGGGGAGAGGCCGTAGATCGCGAGCCCGGGCCGGACCAGGTCGAAGTGGGTGTCCGGGCGGGTCAGGGTCGCGGCGGAGTTGGCCAGGTGCCGGTAGCGCGGGCGCAGCCCGGCCCGCTCGACCATGGCCAGCCCCTCCTCGAAGACGGCGAGCTGCCGATCCGTGGTGGGGTGGCCGGGCAGGTCCGCGTACACGAAGTGGCTCCACACCCCGACCACCTCGACCAGGCCATCGGCCTGGGCCTTCGCGGCCGCCTCGAGCAGGGTGGGCCAGTCGGCGACGGTCGCCCCGCCCCGCGACAACCCGGTGTCGATCTTCAGGTGCAGCCGGGCCGGGCGGTCCGCCCGGCGGCCCGCCTCGATCATCTCGTCGAGCTGCGGCAGGCTGGCGGCGGCCAGGTCGACGCCGGCCGCGACGCCCTCGTGCAGCGGCAGCCCCGGGTCGAGCAGCCAGGCCAGCACCGGCGCGGTGATCCCGGCGGCGCGCAGGCCCAGGGCCTCGCCCAGCGTGCAGACGCCGAGCCAGTCCGCTCCGGCGTCCAGGGCCGCGCGGGCGGCCGGGACCATGCCGTGGCCATACCCGTCGGCCTTCACGACCGCCATCAGCTCGGCGCTGGTGCCCGATTTCAGCCCGGTCACGTTGTCCCGGATCGCGTCGAGGTCGACGCGTACCTCCGACTGCCACATGACCCCCAGCCTACTTCCCGGGTGATCACGGTGGGCCGACCCGCGCGGGTCAGGGCAGCCGGGCGAGCACCGGGCGCAGCGCGGTGGCCACGTCGGGCGCGGTCACCGGTCCGGTCCGGGCCGCCTCCCGACCGGCCAGCCCGTGCAGGTACGCGGCCGCGGTGGCCGCGCGGTCCGCCGGCAGCCCGGCGGCGAGCAGCGAGCCGAGCAGGCCGGCGAGCACGTCGCCGGTGCCCCCGGTGGCCAGCGCCGCGGTGCCGGTCGGGTTGACGTACGCCCGGCCGTCCGGCGTGCCGATCACCGTGCGGTCCCCCTTGAGCAGAACCACCGCGTTCATCCAGGCGGCCAGCCGCAGCGTCGCCGCCGCCCGGTCCGCACCCGGCGTCTCCCCGCAGAGCCGGGTGTACTCCCGGTCGTGCGGGGTGACCACGATCGGGGCGTCCCGGTCGCGCAGCCGGTCCGCCATCTTGCCGTCCACCAGCAGGGTCAGCGCGTCGGCGTCGAGCACCACCGGCACCGGCGCGGCGAGCACCGCGCGCAGCTCGGCGGCGGCCTCCTTGCCGGTGCCGAGCCCGGCGCCGCAGACCCAGGCCTGCACCCGGCCGGCGTCCGCGACCCGGCCGGTGGCGATCACCGACGGATGGTGGTGCAGCACCTCCGCCCGGGCGCCGCCGGCGTAGCGGATCATGCCGGTCGGGCCGGCCAGCGCGCCCGCCACCGAGAGCACGGCCGCCCCCGGGTACGTCGCCGACCCGGTCGCCAACCCGACCACGCCCCGGTTGTACTTCTCCGATGCCGGGCCGAGTTGCGGCCACCAGTCGACCACGTCCGACCACTCGGTCACCCGCAGCGCGGGCGACCCGCGGAGCCACGGTTCCAGCCCGATGTCGACCAACTCGACCTGCCCGGCCAGCGCGGCGGCCGGCCCGACCACCAGGGCCGGCTTCAGCGCGCCGAAGGTCACCGTCACGTCGGCGCGCACCGCGCTGTGCCGACCGGACGCGGTCAGCGGCACGTGCCCGGTGTCCACCGCGACCCCGCTCGGCACGTCCACCGCGACCACGGTCGCCCGGGTGCCGTCCCGCCCGCAGTGCCGCACCAGGCTGGCCGCCAGCTGCTCGGCGGTGTCCCGGAGGCCGCCGGTGCTGCCGATCCCGACGATCCCGTCGAGCACCAGGTCGACCATGGCCGGGGGCCGGTCGACCAGCCGCCCACCGGCGGCCCGCAGCGCGGCCAGCCCCTCGGCGTGCGCCCGGCCGGGGGTCAGCAGCAGGGCCGACACGGCGGCGCCGCGCCGGGCCAGGTGGGCGCCGGCGTACAGGGTGTCGCCGCCGTTGTCGCCGGAGCCGACCAGCAGCAGCACCCGCGCCCCGTACAGGCCGCCCCGGTCGGCGAGGAGCAGCGCGCAGCGGCGGGCCAGCCCGGCGGCGGCGCGCTTCATCAGCGTCCCGGGCGGAAGGGTGGCCATCAGCCCCGCCTCCGCCGCGCGTACGTCCGCGACCCGCCACACCGGTTTCATGCCCACCCCGTCCTGTCCCCCCGGGCGGACCGGCCGCCCGCCCGGCCGATCAGCGTTCCGCGACCACCATCGCCGAGGCGATCCCGCCGTCGTGCGACAACGACAGGTGCCAGCGGTTGATCCCGCGTTCGAGGGACGCCGCGGCCACCGTGCCGGAGACGGTCAGCCAGGGACGGCCGTCCGGGTCCGGCACGATCTCGCAGTCGTGCCAGCTCAGCCCGGCCGGGGCGCCGAGCGCCTTGGCCACCGCCTCCTTGGCGGCGAAGCGGGCGGCCATCGACTCCGGCGAACGCGGGTTGCCGGAGCGGGTGTACCGCTCGGCCTCGGTGAAGAGCCGGTCGGCGAGCAGCGGCGTCCGCGCCAGGGACCGGGCGAACCGGTCCACCAGCACGACGTCGATGCCGACAGCCACGATCACGAAGCTCACCCTACCGGCGGGCGCGGCCGAAGATTAGCCACCGGCTCCGCTGTGGGCAACGCCTGTGGACAACCCCCGGGTACGACCACCGCCCGTTGTCCACAGGGCCGGCGCTTCAGGTGCCGCGCTGCCTAGCGTCCGCACCGTTGCCCGCCCGGCCTCGGCCCTCGCCGACGCCGGGCGTCGATCCGCCGCCGACCGAGTCGACGGCGCCGGGACACGGGGAGTTCGATGACCGAGGAGCCCTTCGCCGTCGAGCCCGAGCTGCTTCGCGAGGTCGCGCGGGCGCTCGGCGAGGACGCGTACCGGCTGGCCCACGGGCTGGCCGGGGTGTCGGGGCTGGTGCCGCCCGCCGACGGATGGCTCGCCGGGGTGGCGCTGGCCGAGCTGGAGTCGGCGGTGCACCGCTGGTGCGGGGGCCTCGCCGCCCGGGTGGCGGCGACCGCCGACGCCGTCCGCACCGCGGCGGAGGGCTACGAGGCGGTGGACGACCGGGCCGCGCGCCGGCTGGCCGGGCTACCCCGGTGACCGGGCACGCCCCGATCCCGGCCCGACGCGCCCCGCACACACCGTCCGGGGGCGCCGCGCCGCAGCCGGTCGGGTACGCGCAGCTCTGGTCGGCCGACCCGGCCGGCTGGGCCGCGGCAGGGGCGGCCTGGCGCGGGCTGACCGCTCCGGTGCAGCGGCGGGCCGGTGAGCTGGACGCCCGGGGGGCAGCCCTGCGCCCGGGCTGGTCCGGCGGGGCGGCGGTCGCGGCGGACGGACGGCTCACCGGCCTCCGGACCGAGCTCGATGCGGTGCTCCCCGCCCTGATCGAGGTCGACCAGGTGCTCGCCGAGTTCGCCACCCGGCTGAGCGGGGCGAAGGCCCGGCTCGCCGCGGCGGTCGCGCTCGCCGACGCCGGTCGGGTGCTGATCGACCGGTCTGGGCGGGTCCGGGCGGATCCGGCCGTGCCGCGCCCCGTCGAACGGGCCGGTCCCGGGGTGGCCCAGGTGGCGGCCGCGGTGCGCGAGGCGCTGGCGCTGGCCGGGGCGGCCGACCGGGAGGCGGCCGGCCGGTTGGCCGAGCTGTCGGCCGCGTCCGGCGTGGGCTGGGTGAGCGTCCCACCCGCCGGGCGACCGCCGGCCGGTGCCGGCCCTGCCGAGGTGAGTCGCTGGTGGGCCGGGCTCACGCCGGCCGAGCGGCGGTGGCTGGTGTTGCACGAGCCGGCCCGGATCGGTCGCCTCGACGGGGTGCCGGTGGCGGCGCGGGACCAGGCCAACCGGCTGCTCCTGGCCGACCAGCGGGAGGCGTTGCTGGCGCAGGAGCGACGGCTGCTGCGCCGGGCGCCCCTCGGGCCGCTGGAGGTGGCCCGGCTGGCCCGGGTGATGGGGGCCCTGCGCGGCCTGGACGGGCTGGCCGAGCGGTTGGCGGCACCGGGGTCACCCCGGGCGTACCTGCTCGGGCTCGATCCGGCCGGCGACGGGCGGGCGATCGTGGCACTGGGCAACCCGGACCGGGCCGACGCGGTGCTGACGTACGTGCCGGGGATGACCGCGGACCTGGCCGACGCCCGCGGCGAGCTGGGCCGGGCGGCCCGGGTGCTGGACCGCTGCACTGCGCTCGCCCCGGCCGAGGAGACCGCGGCCGTGCTCTGGCTGGACTACGACGCGCCCGACTTTCTCCACGAGGCGGCGTGGAGTGGTCAGGCCCGGGACGCGGGGCCGGCCCTGCATCGGTTCCAGGAGGGGCTGCGAGCCTCGCACGAGGGCCCGCCCGCTCGGCAGACCGTGCTCGGCCACAGCTACGGGTCGGTGGTGGTGGGCACCGCCGCCCGCGACCACGGGCTGAGCGCCGATGCGCTGGTCTTCGTGGGCTCGCCGGGGGTAGGCGTGGAGCACGCCGCCGAGCTGCGGATGCCGCCCGGGCAGGTCTGGTCGAGCACCGCGCCCGACGACGTGATCCGGCTGGCCCGGCCGCCGGACGAGCTGGCCCGCAGGGCGGTGCTCGGCGCGACGCCCCTCGGCCCGGCAGCGGGGCTGCTCGACCGTACCGACCACGAGCTCTGGTTCGGGCACGACCCGAGCGACCCGGGCTTCGGCGGCCGGCGCTTCCCCAGCGGCCGGTACGGCCACACCGGCTACTGGGACCCCGGCAACCCGGCGCTGGACGGCATGGCCCGGATCGTGCTGGGCCGATGAGCGGGCGCGGCGACGACGGAGCCCCCTGTCCGCGGGCGCGGGGCAGGGGGCTCCGGGGGCTGTTCGGATGGGCCGGTCGACTACTCGACGGTGACCGACTTGGCCAGGTTGCGCGGCTGGTCGACGTCGTGCCCACGGGCGGCGGCGATCTCGGCGGCGAGCACCTGGAGCGGCACCGTGGTCACCAGCGGGGCCAGCAGCGTCGGCGTACGCGGGACGTAGATCAGGTGGTCGGCGTAGCGGACGACCGCCTGGTCGCCCTCCTCCGCGATCAC
Source organism: Micromonospora rhizosphaerae (assembly GCF_900091465.1). NCBI lineage: Bacteria > Bacillati > Actinomycetota > Actinomycetes > Micromonosporales > Micromonosporaceae > Micromonospora > Micromonospora rhizosphaerae. The sequence goes on from NZ_FMHV01000002.1 coordinate 38,814, forward strand.
GATGGTCCGGGCACCGCGGGCCCGCACCTCCTGGATGTTGGAGACGACCTTGTCGTGCAGCAGGCCGCGGCCGACCGGCGACGGCACGATGCAGATCACCGGCGTGCCCTTGTCGATCAGCGAGATCGGGCCGTGCTTCAGCTCACCGGCGGCGAAGCCCTCGGCGTGCATGTACGCCAGCTCCTTGAGCTTCAGCGCGCCTTCGAGGGCCACCGGGTAGCCCACGTGCCGGCCGATGAACAGCACGGTCGGCTCGGATTTCAGCTCACGGCCCAGCTCGCGGACCGGCTCGATCCGGTCCAGCAGCTCGCGCAGTTTGCCGGGCATCTCCTGGAGCTGGGCCACCACGGCGCCGACCTCGTCGGCGAACTTGATCCCGCGTACCTGGGCGAGGTGCAGCCCGATCAGGTAACACGCGACGACCTGGGTGAGGAACGCCTTGGTGGACGCGACCGCGATCTCCGGGCCGCCGTGCGTGTACAGCACCGCGTCGGACTCGCGCGGGATGGTGGAGCCGTTGGTGTTGCAGATGGCCAGCACGCGGGCCTTCTGCTCCTTGGCGTGGCGCAGCGCCATCAGCGTGTCCATGGTCTCGCCGGACTGCGAGATCACCACGATCAGGGTGGACCGGTCCAGCACCGGGTCGCGGTAGCGGAACTCGCTGGCCAGCTCCACCTCGCAGGGGATGCGGGTCCAGTGCTCGATGGCGTACTTGGCGACCAGGCCGGCGTGGTAGGAGGTGCCGCAGGCCACGATGAAGATCTTGTCGACGTCGCGCAGGTCCTGCTCGCTGAGGCGGACCTCATCGAGCGCGATCTCGCCGCTCTCGGTGAGCCGGCCGAGCAGCGTGTCGGCGATGGCCTGCGGCTGCTCCTCGATCTCCTTGAGCATGAACCAGTCGTAGCCACCCTTCTCGGCGGCCGACGAGTCCCAGTCGATGTGGAAGTCCTTGCCGGTCGCGGGCTGGCCGGCGAAGTCGGTGATCTCGATGCTGTCCGGGGTGATCAGTACGATCTGGTCCTGGCCCAGCTCGACCGCGTCGCGGGTGTGCTCGATGAACGCGGCCACGTCGCTGGCCAGGTAGTTCTCCCCGTCACCGCGGCCGACCACCAGCGGCGAGTTGCGCCGGGCGCCCACCACCGCGCCGGGGATCCCGGCGTCGACGGCGAGCAGCGTGAAGGCACCCTCCAGCCGCTGGCAGACCACCCGCATGGCGGAGGCGAGCAGCTGCGGGCTGTCGACCTCGCCGGCCGAGCGCAGCTCGGCCAGCGCGGCGGAGAGCAGGTGCGCGGCGCACTCGGTGTCGGTGTCGCTGGCGAACTCGACCCCGTCGGCCTCCAGCTCGGCGCGGAGCTTGGCGAAGTTCTCGATGATGCCGTTGTGGATCACCGCGACCCGGCCGTCGGGGGCCAGGTGGGGGTGGGCGTTACGGTCGGTTGGGCCGCCGTGGGTTGCCCAGCGGGTGTGCCCGATGCCGGTGGTGCCGTCGCCGATGCCGATCGGGCTGGCGCCGCAGGACTCCGGGTCGGCGGCCGCCCGCTCGGCGAGCACCTTCTCCAGATTGGCCAGCTTGCCGGCCTTCTTCTCGGTCAGCAGCTCGTCCTCGCAGACGATGGCGACGCCGGCTGAGTCGTAGCCGCGATACTCCAGTCGCCGCAGTCCGTCCAGAACGATGCCCAGCGCCGGGCGCCCGCCGGCGTAACCCACGATTCCACACATGGGTGGCAGCCTAACCCAGTTTCGCTCATCGCGGGTGCTCGGAAGGCCGGTAAACGATCACGGAATTTGAGCGATCAGGTGAACGCGGACCAAGCATCAGACAAATCCCCTGCCGTCGGTTCGGGCCTGCATGAGGGACCTCCGATGGTGTCCCCGACGTACATTGAGGGCCCCGACCTGGGTGCCGTGCCGACTGACGCCGGGTCGGACCCCACCATCCGCGGTCGTCCGCGCCCGTTCCCTGCGGAGCTGAGCGATGTCCGAGGCGACACCATCCCCCGACCCGCGACCCCCGGCCGGGCCGGGCCCGAGCGGCCCGGCCGCCCCCGCGCCGTGGGCACCGCCCGACCCGCTGCCGGCGCCGAAGCCCTGGGCCACGCCCGATCCGTGGCCCCTCGCCTGGTCGCGGCCCGCCGCGGAAACGCCGCCCGCCCCGGGTCCCCACGCCACCGCCGCCGGACCGCCCGTCCCCACCATGAGCCCCGACGCCACCGCCGCCGGCTCGCCGCGCGCCACCCAGCCGGCGTTCGGCACCTTCCCGCCAGCACCGCTCGGCGCGCCGACCGCCGCCGTTCCGCCACCCGGCACGGCGGCGCAGACCTTCGGGTATCCCTCGGATTCGCCGCCCTTCGCGCACCCCTCGGCGCCGGCGACGCGCGGCGGGCGGACTTCCCGGATCTGGATCGCGGCGCCGACGGTGGTGGCGATCCTCTTCTGCGGCTGCTTCGGCGTGGGCGTGGTGGCGCGCCTGTCGGAAGACCCCCAGGTGGTCGAGGAGCCCAGTCTCCACGACCCGAACCAGGGCTGGACCGAGCCGCCCGCCGAACCCACCCTCTCCCCGACGCCGGCCCGGACCCAGCGGCCGGTCACCCGCCCGACGGCCGGGCCCGCCCCCGTGACGGTGGTCTACGAGGTCACCGGGGACGGCCGGGCCGACATCTCGTACTTCGACGCCGAGGGCGACCTCATCCACGTCGACGGCGTGCAGCTACCCTGGCGGATCACGATCCGCACCGACGGGAAGAGCCGGGTCATGGTGGAGGCCACCTGGTCCGCCGGCGCCGACCTGCCGATCAGCTGCAAGGTGACCGTCACCGGGGCCGGCGCACCGGTCGTCGACGCGGTCGACGGGATCTGGCGCACCACGTGTGCACCAGAGTGAGGATGGAGGCTGACGACGTGGGCGATGGGAGCCCGACCGACCCGAGAGACCCGGCCGCCACGCCGTGGGCGCCGCCAGATCCGCCGGCCGCGTCAGCCGAGCCGACGCCGGTCCGGACCGGGGACGCCCCGGACCGACCGGGCGGTCCACCCCGCGCGGGGGAGCGGCGGCGGCCGGCCGGGGACGGCAGGACGACCACGATCGTCCTCTCGGCGTTCGCCGTCGTGGTGCTGGCGGTCTGCGGACTGCTCGCGGTCGTCAGCCTGCTGGTCAACCTGCCGGTCCACCCGTTCGGCGACGGCCCGCAGGCCAGGGAGCCGCGGCAGGAGGTCCCGGTCGCCCCCGCCGGGTCCGGGGACACGGACGCGGGCCAGGCGCGGTCCGAACCGCCCTCACCTCACCCGACGCCCAGCCAGCGGCCCGCCTCGACCCCGTCCAACGGACCGGGCCGGTTCGCAGTGAGGTACGAGGTGACCGGCCAGGGGCCGGTGGACATCCAGTACCAGGACGCGAACGGTCTGCTCGTCCTGGTGGAACGAGTCTCGCTGCCCTGGCACCGGCAGATCCGCACCGACGATCCGAGCCAGGCGTCCGTCATGGCCTACAAGGTCGACGACAAGGGCGGACGGAGCATCGCCTGCGCGCTCACGGTCGACGGCCGCCCACCGGTCGCCGAGTTGACCGGCGACGGGGGCTGGCGGGTCACCTGCGGCGCTTGACGGCGGGGTTGAAGTGTCCGGGCAGAGCCGTAGGCTGGCGCGCGTGACGACGACCGCGAACGTCGACCCGCTGGTGGCCCGGATGCGGCCGTTCGGGACCACCATCTTCGCCGAGATGTCCGCCCTCGCCGTGCGCACCGGCGCGGTCAACCTGGGCCAGGGATTTCCGGACACCGACGGCCCGCCGGAGATGCTCGCCGCGGCGGCCGAGGCGCTGCGCTCCGGGCAGAACCAGTACCCGCCGGGCCCGGGCATCCCGGCGCTGCGCGCGGCCGTCGCCGCCCACCAGCGCCGGTTCTGGCAGCTGGAGTACGACCCGGACGGCGAGATCGTGGTGACCGCCGGCGCCACCGAGGCGATCGCGGCCAGCATCCTCGCCCTCTGCGAGGCGGGCGACGAGGTGGTCTGCTTCGAGCCGTACTACGACTCGTACGCCGCCTCGATCGCGCTGGCCGGCGCGGTCCGCCGCCCGGTCACCCTGCGCCCCGGCGACGACGGCCGGTACGCCTTCGACCCGGAGGCGCTCCGCGCCGCGTTCGGGCCGCGGACCCGGCTGGTGCTGCTCAACTCTCCGCACAACCCGACCGGCAAGGTGTTCACCCCGGATGAGCTGGCGCTCATCGCCGAGCTCTGCCAGGAGCACGGCGCGTACGCGGTCACCGACGAGGTGTACGAGCACCTGGTCTTCACCGACGCCGCCGCGTCGCACGTGCCGCTGGCGACGCTGCCCGGGATGCGGGAGCGGACGCTGCGCATCTCCTCGGCCGGCAAGACCTTCTCCTGCACCGGCTGGAAGGTGGGCTGGGTGAGCGGGCCGGCGGCGCTGGTCTCCGCGGTGCTGCGAGTGAAGCAGTTCCTCACCTTCGTCAACGCGGGTCCGCTGCAGCCGGCGGTCGCCGTGGCGCTCGCCCTGCCGGACGAGTACTTCGCCGACTTCGCCGATGGCCTGCAGCGCCGCCGCGACCAGCTCGTCGGCGGGCTCGCCGACGCCGGGTTCGAGGTGCTCGTGCCGGAGGGGACGTACTTCGTGACCGCCGACGTCACCGCGTTGGGCGGGCGGGACGGGGTGGAGTTCTGCCGGTCGCTGCCCGAGCGCTGCGGGGTGGTGGCGGTGCCGACCCAGGTCTTCTACGACGACGTCGAGGCGGGGCGGCGGCTGGTCCGCTTCGCCTTCTGCAAACGACCGGAGGTGCTCACCGAGGCCGTGACCCGGCTGCGCCGACTGGAGGAGAACGGATGACCGACGCGTACGCCGAGCGGGTCCGCCGGGTGACGGCGCTGCGCGGCTGCGACACCGTGCTCTCCGGCATCCGGCCGACCTCGGTCGCCGAGCAGCTTGACACCCTCCGGGCGGCCGCGACCGACGACCTGCTGCCCGACTTCTACGGCGAGGGCGGGGCGGTCGAGGCGGTGGAGCGCCGGGTGGCCGAGCTGCTCGGCACTGAGGCCGCCGCCTTCTTCCCCACCGGCACGATGGCCCAGCAGGTCGCCCTGCGGTACGGCGCCGAGCTGACCGGCCGGGACGCCGTCGGCCTGCACCCGCTGAGCCACCCGCTGCAGCATGAGCGGGACGCGTACGCCGTGCTCGGCGGGCTACGCGCGGTGCGGACCACGGGTGCGCCGTGCAACCCGACCGCCGACGAGGTGGCCGCGTTGGACGAGCCGATCGGCACGCTGATGCTGGAGCTGCCGCTGCGCGACGCCGGCTTCGTCCTGCCCACCTGGGACGAGCTGGTCGCGGTGGTCGGCGCGGCCCGGGCCCGGGGCGCCCGGGTGCACCTGGACGGCGCCCGGCTCTGGGAGTCCACCGTCCACCTCGGGCACTCGCTGGCCGAGATCACCGGCCTCGCCGACAGTGTCTACGTCTCGTTCTACAAGTCCCTGGGCGGCCACTCGGGCGCCGCGCTCGCCGGCTCCGCCGAGCTGATCCGGTACGCCCGGGCCTGGCGGCACCGCTACGGGGGCAACCTCTTCCAGCAGTGGCCGGCCGCCCTCGCCGCGCTGGCCGGCCTGGACCGGGAGCTGCCCCGGCTGGCCGGCTACGTCGCGCACGCGGAGCGGGTGGCGGAGGCGCTGGCCGGGCTGCCCGGCGCGCGGGTGCACCCGGCGCCCCCGCACACCCACCAGTTCCGGCTCTGGCTGCCGCATCCGGCGGACGCCCTCAACGACGCCAATCTCGCCCTCGCCGAGGAGGAGAAGGCCTGGTTCGTCGGCGGCTGGCAGGACACCGAGGTGGCCGGACTGGCGATGGCCGAGGTGACGGTGGCCGGCCCCGCCCTGGAGCTGGACGCCGACCAGATCACCGACCTCGCCGATCGCGTCATCCGCCGGGTGGCCACCGCCTGACCCCTGTTCGGGCCGGTCAGCCAGCGGCGCGGGCCGGGCCCTCCGTCGGCGCGGCGGTCCCGGCCCGCTCGTCAGCGAGGGAGGCGAGCAGCGCGCCGCCATCGGCCAGCAGCACCGACTCGGCGTCGTCGACAACGGCGAGGTCCGCCTCGACGTGCCGGCTCGCCGCGGCGAGCAGCAGCCCGACCACCGGATCATCAGCCCGCCGCCGCAGCCCGTCGAGGTTGCGCAGCTCGCGCATCAGGTGCCCGCGCTGGTTGGTCAGCACGGCCCGGACGGTCTGTGCGGACCCGGATCGGGCGGCGGCGGTGACCTTGAGGAAGAAGTCGTCCCGGAAGCCGCCGCTGCGGGGGCTCGGCTCGGCGAGCCAACGCTTCAATTCAGCTCGGCCGTCGGTCGTGATCTCGTAGACCACCCGGTCCGGCTTTACCGGCTGGGCCTGCCGTTCCGCGACCACCAGCCCGTCCCGGGAGAGCCGCTCCAGGATCTGGTAGAGGTGCCCGATGTTCAGCGGTCCCCACTGTGGACCGACCGCCGCCTCGAAGGCGCCCTTCAGCTCATAGCCGTAGCTGGGGCCACGGGCGAGCAGGGCCAGGACCGCGTGCTGGATCGCCACCGTCTCCTCCAATCCGCTCTTGCATTGTGACAATGTATCGCCCAGAGTATGAGGCAGCACACGGGGAGGCGCGAATGCTCGGCTTCATCTGGCGGCAGCTTCGTGGCCGTGCTGGGCGATCGGTGGCGCTGCCGGCCGGAGTGCTCGTGGCGACCACCGGCTTCGTCGTCCTGACCGGCGCCACCACCGCATCCCGCCTGAACGTCACCGGCACCGTGGAGCGGAACTCCCGGGCCGCGTACCACATCCTGGTCGGCCCGAAGGGACGCGCACGCCGCTGGACGCCGAGCGCGGGCTGCTCACCTGCCTGGCCGCGCTGGCCCCGGCCGCGCTGCTGCGCCGCCTTCCCGCCGCACGACCACTGGCAGAGGAGCGACCATGGACGCGACCACGGGCAGCACGGTCCGCACCGCCGGGCTCGTCCGGCAGTTCCGCACCGGCACCGAGCGGCTGACCGCGATCGACGACGTGTCCCTGGAGATCGCCGCCGGATCGGTGGTGGCGCTGACCGGGCCGAGCGGTTCCGGCAAGTCCACCCTGCTGCACCTGATCGGCGCGATCGAGCAGGCCGACCGGGGCACCGTGACGGTGGACGACGTGGCGGTCACCGCGCTGCGCCGCGCGGCCCTGGCCCGGTACCGCCAGCGGGTCGGCTTCGTCTTCCAGCGCTACCACCTGCTGCCGGCGCTCACCGTGCTGGACAACGTGATCGCCCCGGTGCTGCCCCAGCGGGGCCGGGCCGACCACGCCGCGCGGGCCCGGGAGCTGCTCGACGCGGTGGGCCTCGCCGGTCGGGAGCGGGCGCTGCCCGCGCAGCTGTCCGGTGGCGAGCAGCAACGGGTGGCGATCGCCCGGGCGCTGATGGCCGCGCCTCGGCTGCTGCTCGCGGACGAGCCCACCGGCAACCTCGACTCGACGACCGGTGCGCAGATCCTCGACCTGCTGCTCGACCTGCGTGACCGGCACGGGATGACCATCCTGCTCGCCACCCACGAACGCACCATTGCCGCACGCTGCGACCGGCTGATCCGCCTCAGCGATGGGCGGGTCGTGGAGGACGTCGACCTCACCGACGGTGAGGATCCGGCCGAGACCTTCGACCGGGCCACCCGCCTGCGGCTGTAGGGGGCCGCGATGGCGCGGGGCTGGGCCCTCCGCCCCGACGAGCAGCAGCAACAAACAGAGAGGCGGTGGGACATGGTCGGATTCATCTGGCGCCAGCTACGCGGCCGGGCCGGGCGTTCCCTGGCCCTGCTGGTCGGCGCGCTCGTCGCGACCACCAGCTTCATCGTGCTCACCAGCACGACGACCGCGTCCCGCCTCCAGGTGATCGGGGCGGTGGAGAGCAACAGCGCAGCCGCGTACGACATCCTGGTCCGGCCGAAGGGCAGCCGGACCGCACAGGAGGTGTCGCGCGGGCTGGTGCAGCCCAACTACCTCTCCGGGCTCTTCGGCGGCATCACGATGGCCCAGTACCAGCAGGTCGCGGCCACCAACGGCGTCAGCGTCGCGGCGCCGATCGCCATGCTGGGCTACTCCACCCGGGTGGTGCCGGTGGAGGTGGACGTGACCGCCGCGGTGGACCGCAACGCCGAAAGCCAGGTCATCCGCATCGATCCGACCTTCGCCGCCGAGCGGGGGCTGTCCCGCGCAGCGGCCCGCCCGCACTACGCCTACGTGACCCGGAACGAGGTGGTCTACCCGGACTTCGGTGCGGAACCCGACTCGGGGCCGGTCCGGCACAGCAACGGCAGGTCCTATCCGGCGGGGCAGTGCAACGGGGCATTCGGGGTTCCCCTGGAGGTTCTCCCGAACGGTCGGGCCGAACCGATCTGCGGACCACCCGAGGTTAGCGGCGAGGCTGGCACGACCCACTCCGACCTGGACGAGAGCGCCTTCCGGGCCGTCCGGCTGCTCGACGACGGCCGGTTCGAGGTCATGGGCGTCGTGCGCGGCGGGCAGGGCCCCGAGCGGGTCACGAAGGTCGTCGACCGCCTGATGGTTTCCATCGCCTGGTACGTGCCGTTCCTGGTCGCGGCCGTCGACCCACCGGCCGAGGAGCGGCTGGTCGGGCTGACCGGCGCCGTCGTTGAAGGTCGGACGCTCCGCACCGATGACCTGCCGGTGGACCTGCCCGGCTTGCAGAACCGGCAGTTCCCGGTGCTCGTCACCACCCGCCCGTACGTGGACGGCACCGTCTCGGTGTCCCTCTCCCGGCTCCGCCCCGACCGGGTGGCCGGCCTTTCCGGCGCGGCGGTCACCCGCGCGTTGGAACGGGCCGACCGGATCGCGGCCGGGTCAGCCCGGCTGGACGTCGAGGCCGCGCATCGCGCACAGATGACGGCGGAGGTCCAGGGCGGTGACGACTGCTGCTACGCCGCCCTGTGGCCGCTGGTGCAGGCAGGGCAGACCGGCTACGACGAGCTTCCGGACGGCGTGCTGCGGGCCCGGACGGTCGACCCCGACCCCGGGGCGTACGCGCTGCCCAACGAGGCCACGGCGGTGCCCTGGCTCAGCGCGGACGTGTCGTTCCGTCCGCTCCGCCAGCTGGAGGTCCGCGATACCGCGGCGACGCGCTACCCCGGGTGGCGGCCGGTCGGCATCTTCGACCCGGAGCGGCTGGCCGCGTTCGGCGACCTGTCCCGGGTGCCGCTGGAGACCTACGAGCCGCCGACGGCCGAGGGGGCGGACGCGCGCAGCCGGGCGGCGCTCGGCGGTCAGCCGCTGCTGCCCAGCGGCAACCCCGGCGGCTACCTCGGCACACCGCCGTTCCTGCTGACCAACCTGGCGTCCCTACCGAAGCTCCTCGAGGATGCGACCGGCCCGCAGCGCGCCGCGCCGATCAGCGCGATCCGGGTACGGGTCGCGGATGTCGACGGCTACAGCGAGCGTTCCGCGGAACGGGTCCGCCTGGTGGCCGAGCAGATCGCCGACGCCACCGGCCTCGACGTGGACATCACGCTGGGCTCCTCCCCCGCCCCGCAGACCGTCGAGCTGCCCGCCGGATCGTTTGGGCGGCCCGCACTGCGACTGGCGGAGAACTGGTCCGCGCTCGGTGTCGCGTCCGTCATCGTGCAGGCCGTCGACCGCAAGAGCGTGCTGCTCTTCCTGCTCGTCCTGGTCGTGTGCGCGCTCTTCCTGGGCAACGCGGTCTCCGCCGCAGTCCGGGACCGCCGGTCCGAACTGGCCCTGCTCGCCTGCCTCGGCTGGCCGGCGCGGCGGATCAGCCTGCTCATCCTCGGCGAGGTTGCCGCGCTCGGCCTCGCCGCCGGGCTGCTCTCCCTCGCTCTCGCGACGCCGACCTCCGCGGCGCTCGGCATCGACGTCGGCTGGCGCCGGGCCGTCCTCGCCGTTCCGGTGGCGCTGCTCCTGGCGCTGGTCGCGGGTCTGGCGCCGGCGCTGCGCGCCAGTCGCGCGCATCCGGCGGCCGCCTTGCGACCGCCGGTCGCGGCGGCCCGCCGGGCGGGGCGACCCCGCACCCTGCTCCGGTTGGCCCTCACCAACCTCGCCCGCACACCGGGGCGGAGCCTGCTCGGCGCGGGAGCCCTGGCGATCGGGGTCGCCGCGCTGACCCTGGTGGGGGCCGTCTCGTACGCCTTCCGGGGCGCGGTCGTCGGCAGCCTGCTGGGGGACGCGATCTCGCTCAGCGTGCGCGGCCCGGACGTCGTCGCCGCGGCCGCGACCGTGCTGCTCGGCACCGCCGCCGTGGCCGACGTGCTCTATCTCGGCATCCGCGATCGCGCCGCCGAGCTGGCCACGCTGCGCGCGATCGGCTGGACCGACCCGGCGCTCAGCCGGCTGATCGGCTACGAAGGTCTCGCGCTCGGTGTGCTCGGCGGTGTCACCGGAGCCCTGCTGGGCCTGCTCGGCACGGTGGGCCTGATCGGCTCGCTGCCCGGCAGCCTGCTGCTGGTGGCCATCGTCACGGCGGCCGCCGGCATCGTCGTCAGTTGCCTGGCGGCGCTCCTGCCGGCCACCCTGCTGCGCCGGCTCCCGACCGCGCGGCTGCTCGCCGAGGAGTGACGAGCAGCCGACGGGTCGGGGGTCCGTTCCGCGCTGCTCGAGTCGGTCAGGATGCCACCGGGCTGGCGGCGCGGACCTGGGCGGCGATCCGCTCGGCCACCTCGCGGGCGGTCTCCTCGGTGGCGGCCTCGACCATGACCCGGACCAGCGGCTCGGTGCCCGACGGGCGCAGCAGCACCCGGCCGGTCTCGCCCAGCTCGGCCTCGGCCTGCTCCACCTCGGCGCGGACGGCCGGCGCGGCGGCGCCCGCCGTACGGTCGCCGACCGGCACGTTGATCAGCACCTGCGGCAGCTTGGTCACCACGGAGCCCAGCTCGGCCAGCGACTTGCCGGTGGCGGCCATCCGGGACATCAGGTGCAGCCCGGTCAGCACGCCGTCGCCGGTGGTGGCGTACGCGGGCATGACGATGTGGCCGCTCTGCTCGCCGCCGAGGGCCAGCCCGGAGGCGCGCAACTCCTCCAGCACGTACCGGTCGCCGACCTTGGTCTCGACCAGCCGGATGCCCTGCGCGGACATCGCCAGCCGCAGGCCGAGGTTGCTCATCACGGTCGCGACCAGGGTGTCCTGCGTCAGTTCGCCGGCCTCCCGCATCGCGAGGGCCAGGATCGCCATCACCTGGTCGCCGTCCACCTGGTCGCCGTCGGCGGTCACCGCGACGCACCGATCGGCGTCGCCGTCGTGCGCGATGCCCAGGTGCGCCCCGTGCTCCACCACGGCGGCCCGCAGCGCCTCGATGTGGTTCGAGCCGCAGTCGTCGTTGATGTTGAGCCCGTCCGGCTCGGCGTTGATGGCGATCACCTCGGCGCCCGCCTCCCGGTACGCCGCCGGGGCGACCTCGGCGGCGGCGCCGTTGGCGCAGTCGACCACGACCTTGATCCCGTCCAGCCGGTGCGGGACGCTGTCCACCAGGTGCTGGACGTAGTGGTCGGCGCCGTCGAGCAGGTCGTGCACCCGTCCCACGCCGGCGCCGGTCGGCCGGTCCCAGTCGGTGGTGGCGTTCGCCTCGACGGCCGCCTCGATCCGCATCTCGATCTCGTCGGGCAACTTGTGCCCGCCGGCGGCGAAGAGCTTGATCCCGTTGTCCGGCATCGGGTTGTGCGAGGCGGAGAGCATCACACCCAGGTCGGCCTTGGCCTCGGCGGTGAGGAACGCGACCGCGGGGGTGGGTAGCACGCCGACCCGGACCACGTTCGCGCCGGCGCTGGTGAGACCGGCCACGACTGCGGCCTCCAGCATCTCGCCGCTGGCCCGGGTGTCCCGGCCGACCACGGCCAGCGGCGGATGGCTCTTGTCCGTCTCGGCGAGCGTGTGGGCGGCGGCCACCGCCACCGCGAGCGCCAATTCCGGGGTGAGATCCGCGTTCGCCCGCCCGCGTACGCCGTCCGTGCCGAACAACCGACCCATACCCGCCAACCTCCGATGGAACTGCCGTTGAGTGGAGAAAGCGGAACGGCCGGGCCACCTCCCCGATCGAGGGGAGGCGGACCCGGCCGTCCGTCAGAAGTACAAGGCGCTGGTGGTGATCAGCGCTTCGAGTACTGGGGAGCCTTACGGGCCTTCTTGAGGCCGTACTTCTTGCTCTCCTTGACCCGGGGGTCACGGGTGAGGAAGCCGGCCTTCTTCAGCGCCGGGCGGTCGTCCGGCTCGCTGGCGATCAGCGCCCGGGCGATGGCCAGCCGCAGGGCACCGGCCTGGCCGGTGATGCCGCCGCCGCGCAGGTTGGCGATGACGTCGAACGCCTCGACCTTCTCGGCGGTCACCAGCGGGTCCTTGATGAGCTGCTGGTGCACCTTGCTCGGGAAGTAGGCCTCGAGGTCACGGCCGTTGCAGGTGATCTTGCCGCTGCCCGGGACGATGCGGACCCGGACGATGGCCTCCTTGCGCCGACCCACGGTCTGGATCGGGCGGTCGCCACGAGGCGCGCGGGCGACGGGCGCCGGCGCCTCGGTGGCCTCGGGGGCAACCTCGGTGGCGGTGATGTCGGTCATGCTGTTTCCTTCGCCCGCGCTCACTGCGCGATCTGCTTGATCTCGAACGGCACCGGCTGCTGCGCGCCGTGCGGGTGCTCGGCACCGGCGTAGACCTTCAGCTTCTTGAGCATCTGACGGCCGAGCTTGTTGTGCGGGAGCATCCCCTTCACGGCCAGCTCGATGGCCCGCTCGGGACGCTTGGTGAGCAGCTCGTCGTAGCCGACCTGCTTCAGACCACCCGGGTAACCGGAGTGCCGGTAGGCGATCTTCTGCTGCCGCTTGTTGCCGGTCAGCGCAACCTTGCCCGCGTTCACGATGACGACGAAGTCGCCCGTGTCGACGTGCGGCGCGAAAGTCGGCTTGTGCTTGCCGCGCAGCAGCGTGGCGGCGTGGGTGGCCAGGCGGCCCAGCACGACATCAGAAGCGTCGATGACGTGCCACTGACGCTCGATCTCACCCGGCTTCGGGCTGTACGTACGCACAGGTCTACCTTGTCTCGTCGTCGGTCTGGGGTCGCGCGCCGAGGTGACAAGGCGCGCACGAACGACCAAGCGTACCTGATCGGCACGCCTCTGAATGTCGTACAACAGCAGGCAACGATACCCGGCGCCCGGCCGGCAGGTCAAAACGGGGGGTCACCCCGCGTGACCTGCCGACGGGACATGGCGCAGCTCACACCCCCGGCAGCCGACGCGGCCCCGGGCGCAGGTAGACCGCCCAGGTCACCGCGAAGCAGAGCGCGTACCAGCCGATGAAGGCCAGGTAGGCGGCGTCCGCGTTGCCGGAGCTCAGGAACGACTGCCGGAAGGCCACGTTCACCAGGACCCCGCCGGACGCGCCGACCGCCCCGGCGATGCCGATCAACGCCCCGGCCAGCCGCCGGCTGCGCCGCTCGGCCACCGCCGGGTCGCCACCCCGGGCCGCCTCGGCCGCCGCCCGGGCCCGGAAGATCGCCGGGATCATCTTGTACGTCGACCCGTTCCCGATCCCGGAGAAGACGAAGAGCGCCAGGAACCCGGCCAGGTAGAGCGGGAACGACCGCTCCCGGGAGGCGTACAGCACTGCCCCGGCGCCGGCCGCCATGGCGACGAAGTTCCAGAAGGTGACCCGGGCCCCGCCGAGCCGGTCGGCGAGCTGCCCGCCGAGCGGCCGGATGAGCGAGCCGATCAGGGGACCGAGAAAGGTCAGCCAGGCCGCGTCGACCGGGGTGGGAAACCGGTCGTGGAACTGGAGCTGGAGCACCTGGCCGAAGGCGAAGCCGAAGCCGATGAACGAGCCGAAGGTGCCGATGTAGAGCAGGGACATCACCCAGGTGTGCGGCTCCCGGGCGGCCTCGCGCAGCGCGCCGGGCTCGTTCCGCGCGCCCGGGATGTTGTCCAGCCAGCGCGCCGCCGCCAGCGCGGCCAGCACGATCAGCGGCAGGTAGACCGCCGGCACCAGCCGGGGGTACGCGGCCCCGGCGGTGGCCAGCACCGCCAGCCCGACCAGCTGCACCGCCGGTACGCCGAGGTTGCCGCCGCCCGCGTTGAGCCCGAGCGCGCGACCCTTGAGCCGTTCGGGGTAGAAGAGGTTGATGTTCGCCATCGACGAGGCGAAGTTGCCGCCGCCGACCCCGGTCAGGCAGGCCAGCACCAGCAACGTGGGGTAGGACACCCCGGGAGAGATCACCAGCGCCATCGGCACCGCGGGCACCAGCAGCATCAGCGCGCTGACGATCGTCCAGTTCCGCCCGCCGAACCGGGCCACCGCGAGCGTGTACGGCAGCCGCAGCACCGCGCCCAGCGCGGCCGGCACGGCGGTGAGCAGGAACTTCCCGGCCGGGTCGATGCCGTACTGCGGCCCGAGGAAGAGCACCATCACCGACCACAGGCTCCACACCGAGAAGCCGACGTGCTCGGCGAAGATCGAGACGTACAGGTTGCGCCGGGCGATCGGCGCGCCGGTCGTACGCCAGAATTCCGGGTCCTCGGGGCGCCAGTCGGTGATCGGCTGCCGGCGCCCGGCGGTGATCAGGGTGGCGGCGGGGGCCAGTGTGCTCACGGCGACTCCTCCTCGTCGATCGACCAGGAGGGACGCTAGGCACGGGCGGTTACCCGCCGGTGCCCGCCGCGGGTCGTTCCGGAAACGGAGATCGCACGTCGGCCGGGCCGCCGCGGTGAGCCGGTCAGAGCTGCTGCAGGATGCGCAGCGCCCGGCCGACCCGCTGCATGGTCTCGGTGTCGGCCACGTCCACGCACTCGGTGAACCACTTCTTCATGGGCGAGGAGAGCCGGTCGGGCATCACCACGTGACCGCCCATCCGCACCGCCAGCGGCGAGTCCCGCAGCAGCGACTCCTCGACCACCTCGGCCACGATCACGATCGGCACGTCGGTGGAGTTGTACACGTCCGAACTGATCACCAGCCCGAGCCGTTCCCGGGCGCCCTCGATGCGCCAGATCTCGCCCCTACGCAGCACGCGGACGTCCGCCGAAGAGCGCGTCGTCGACCATCGCGGCCTCGTCCGCGTCGGCGAGCGCGGCAGACTCCAGATCCAGTCCGGCGCGACCGACGGCGGCGGCGTGCGCGGTGAAGACCTCGCGCAGCGCCTTCTCCCGGGCGGCCTGGTCCATCCATGCGGACAGGGAGAGCCCCTCGCGCTTGGCGAACCGGCGCGCCTCCTCGATCGTCTCGTCGGAGAACGAGAGGGTCACCTTGGCAGTCATGCCGGACAGACTACCCAGCGGTATGACTCATAGTCATCCCTGCCCGCACCTGCCGCCGAACCGGTCAAACCACGCCAGGGCGGCGGCCGCCGAAGGCGGCGAAGCGCCACGCCTTGAAGAAGCAGTCGACGTCGATCAGGCCGGCCTCGATCAGCCAGCCGCACTGCTCGGCCACCGGGGCCGGCCGGTCGTGCCGCATCCGCTCGCGGGCGGCGGCGAGCTCCGCGTCGTCCGAGCCGAGCTCGGTGACCTGCGCGACCCAGACCTCGTCGTAGCGCCGGTCCAGCGCCGGGGTCGGGCCGGCCACCTGCTCGGCGTTGACGAAGACCCCGCCGGGGACCAGCGCCTCCGCCGCCCGCCGGTAGAGCGCCCGCTTGCCGTCGTCGTCGAGGTGGTGGATGGCCAGGGCGGAGACCACCGCGTCGTACCGGCCGGCCGGGAGCGGGTCGGCCAGGTCGGCCCGTACCACCCGGTGCGGCACGCCCCGGGCCCGCAACTGGTCGGTGGCGACGGCGAGCATGCCCGGCGCGGCGTCGACCAGGGTCAGCCGGATCCCCGGCAGGGCGGCGGCGAGCAGCAGGGAGAGCAGCCCGGTGCCCGCGCCCAGGTCCAGCACCTCGGGGGTACGCCCGGCGGCCAGCGCCGCCCGCAACGGCGGCGCGGCGACCTCGACGGCCGTCCCGTAGAAGGCGTCGAAGCAGGGCACCAGCCGTCGCCGCGCCTTGTCGTACGTGCCCGCGACCGCGTCGAACGCGTCCGCCACCGTCATCGCGGCCTCCCGTTATTCAGGATTTTGGTCCCACATGATAGACCCGGAGGTCCGACCCGGTGCACCCGTGCGGTGTGAGCCGCTCTTGACAGGCCCGAAACAGAAGGGACCCGGGCCGGAAACCGCCCGGCGGCACTCTTCTCGGGCATGACAGACGGTGCACGCGTGGCGACGCGACCGGGGGTACCGCCCCGGGAGGCGGCCACGCACTGCCCGTACTGCGCGCTCCAGTGCGGCATGGTGCTCCGCGACACCGGTGAGCGGGTCGAGGTGCTCCCCCGGCAGTTCCCCACCAACCGCGGCGGGCTCTGCCAGAAGGGCTGGACGGCCGCGGAGCTGCTCGACCACCCCGAGCGGCTGACCACCCCGCTGCTGCGCGACCCGACCGGCGGCAAGCTGCGCCCGGCGAGCTGGGACGAGGCGCTGGACCGGGTCGCCGCCGGGATCCGCACCGTCCAGAGCGGACATGGCCGCGACGCGGTCGCGGTCTTCGGTGGCGGCGGGCTGACCAACGAGAAGGCGTACGCGCTCGGCAAGTTCGCCCGGGTGGCGCTGCGGACCCGGCACATCGACTACAACGGCCGGTGGTGCATGTCCTCGGCGGCGGCGGCCGGGATCCGCGCCTTCGGCGTCGACCGGGGACTGCCCTTCCCGCTGGCCGACCTCGGTCGGGCGGAGACCCTGCTGCTGGTGGGCGCGAACCCGGCGGAGACCATGCCGCCGCTGATGCGCCACCTCGCCGACCAGCGCCGCCGCGGCGGCCGGCTGATCGTGGTCGACCCCCGGGCCACCGCCACCGCCCGCCAGGCCGACCTGCACCTGCAACCGCTCCCCGGCACCGACCTCGCGGTGGCCAACGCAGTGCTGCACATCGCGCTCACCGAGGGCTGGATCGACCGGGACTATGTCGCCGCCCGGACCGAGGGATTCGACGCGGTCCGCCGCACGGTGGCCGGATACTGGCCGGCCGAGGTGGAACGGCTCTCCGGGGTGCCGGTGGCCGACCTGGAGGCGACCGCCCGGGCATTGGCCACCGCCGGCAGCGCCATCATCCTCACCGCCCGGGGCGCCGAGCAGCACGCCAAGGGCGTCGACACGGTCACCGCCTTCGTCAACCTGGCGCTCGCCCTCGGCCTGCCCGGCCGCTCCGGCTCCGGGTACGGCTGCCTCACCGGGCAGGGCAACGGTCAGGGCGGGCGGGAGCACGGGCAGAAGGCCGACCAGCTCCCCGGCTACCGGCGGGTCGACGACCCGGCGGCCCGGGAACACGTGGCCCGGGTCTGGGGCGTACCCGCCGACGGGCTGCCCGGGCCGGGGGTCCCGGCGTACCGGCTGCTGGAGTCGCTCGGCACGTCCGGCGGGCCCCGCGCGCTGCTGGTCTTCGGCTCCAACCCGGTCGTCTCGGCGCCCCGAGCGGCCCGGATCGAGCGGCGGCTGCGCGGGCTGGACCTGCTGGTGGTGGCCGACTTCCTGCTCTCCGAGACGGCCGCCCTCGCCGACGTGGTGCTGCCGGTCACCCAGTGGGCCGAGGAAGACGGCACGCTGACCAATCTGGAGGGTCGAGTGCTGCGCCGCCGCGCGCTGCGCGAGCCGCCGCCGGGCGTCCGCACCGACCTGGCCATCCTCGCCGACCTCGCCACCCGCCTCGACGCGCCGGTGCGGTTTCCGGTCGACCCGCGGGTGGTCTTCGAGGAGCTGAGGCGGGCCTCGGCCGGCGGGCCGGCCGACTACGCCGGGGTGAGCTGGGAGCGGATCGAGGCCGCCGACGGCGTCTTCTGGCCCTGCCCGGACCCGGACGGCCCGGACACGCCCCGGCTCTTCGCCGACTCCTTCCCCACGCCGGACGGGCGAGCCCGGTTCCACCCGGTGACGCATCGGCCGGCCGCCGAGGAGGTCTGCGCCGCCTACCCGGTGCACTTCACCACCGGTCGGGTGCTGGCGCACTACCAGTCGGGCACCCAGACCCGCCGGGTGGCCGCGCTGCGCCGGGCCGCCCCCGGCGCCTTCGTCGAGCTGCACCCCGATCTGGCCGCCCGGCTCGGCGTCACCGAGGGCGACGAGGTGCGGGTCGTCTCCCGCCGCGGCGAGCTGCGCGCCCCGGCCCGGCTCAGCCCGGCGATCCGGCCGGACACCGTCTTCGCGCCGTTCCACTTTGCCGGCGCGGCCCGGGCGAACTCGGTCACCAACGACGCGCTCGACCCGGTCTCCGGGATGCCGGAATTCAAGATCTGCGCCGTCCGGGTGGAGAAGGCATGAGCGAGCGGGTCGTGATCGTCGGGTACGGGATGGCCGGGTCCCGGCTCGCCGCCGAGCTGCACGCCCGGGGCGGGGACCGGAAGGTGACCGTGCTCGGCGCGGAGCCGCACCGCGCGTACAACCGGATCATGCTCTCCGCCCTGCTGGTCGGGAAGATCGACGAGCCGGACGTGGAGCTGGCCGAGGTCGCCGGGCAGGGCGTCGACGTGCGGACCGGGGTGGCGGTCACCGCGATCGACCGGGCCGCCCGCGAGGTCCGCACCGACGACGGCGACCGGATCTCCTACGACCACCTGGTCCTCGCCACCGGCAGCCGCGCGCTGCTGCCGCCGCTGCCCGGCCTGGACCCCCTCCCGGACCGGGTGGTCGCCTTCCGCACCCTGGACGACTGCCGCCGGATCGTCGCCGCCGCCCGGGGCGCCCGCAGCGCCCTGGTGCTCGGCGGCGGGCTGCTCGGGCTGGAGGCGGCCCGCGGGCTCGCCACCCGGGGACTGGACGTGACGGTGGTCCACCAGGCCGGACACCTGATGGAACGGCAGCTCGACCCGACGGCCGGGGCGGTGCTCGCCGGTACCCTCGCCGGCCTCGGCGTGCGTACCCGGCTGGCGGTCCCGGCGACCGCCGTGGCCGCCGACGCCGACGGGGTCCGCCTCGACCTGGCCGACGGCGGTTGCCTCGCCGCCGACCTGCTGGTCCTCTCCTGCGGGGTACGCCCCGACACCGCCCTGGCCGCCGCGGCCGGACTGACCGTGGAGCACGGCGTCGTGGTGGACGACCGGATGCGGACCAGCGACCGGCGGATCTCGGCGATCGGCGACTGTGCGCAGCACGACGGGAGGCTGACCGGGCTGGTCGCCCCGGCCTGGGCGCAGGCCCGGGTGGTGGCGCAGGTGCTGACCGGCGAGGACCCGCTGGCCCGGTACCGGCCCCGGCCGGTGGTGACCCGGCTCAAGGCGGCCGGCATCGACCTGGCCGCGATGGGCGACGCCACCGGCGGCGACCCGGCGGTAAGCGGGTCGGGAAACGGCGGGCCGGCCGAGGAGCTGACCTTCGCGGACCCGGCCCGGGGCACGTACGCCCGGCTGCGGATCCGGGACGAGCGGTTGACCGGGGCGATCCTGCTCGGCGACAACCCGGCGGTCGGCATGGTGGTGCAGCTCTTCGATCGGGGCGCCCCGGTACCGGCGGACCGGCGGTCGCTACTGCTCGGCCGGGCCTTCGGCACCGCCCCGGCCGCGCCGGCCGCGTCCCCGGCGCTGATGCCAGACGCGGCCACGGTGTGCCAGTGCAACGACGTCAGCAAGGGCGCGCTGGTGAGCTGCTGGCGCTCCGGCGCCCGGACGGTCGACGAGTTGGCCACGGCGACCCGGGCCGGCACCGGCTGCGGCGGCTGCCGGGACGCGGTCGCGGGCATCGTCGACTGGCTCGCCGAGGCGGACCCGGTGGCGGCGATGCGATGAAGGGACGGCGTGGACGGGACGTAATCGACCACGGCTCACGGGAGGTGACGCGATGAGCGGCGGCAATCTGGTCGTCATCGGCAACGGCATGGTGGGGCAGCGCTTCGTCGAGGCGCTGCGCGCCCGGGACCACGACCGGCGCTGGCGGGTGACGGTGCTCGCCGAGGAGCGCCGGCCGGCGTACGACCGGGTGCGGCTCTCGGCGTTCTTCGACGGGGTGGACGCCGACGAGCTGAACCTGCACACCCCGGACGACGGGGTGGAGCTGCGCCTCGGCGAGCCGGCCATCGGCATCGACCGGGCGCGGCGGGTGGTGACCACGGCGGCCGGCGAGCACCCGTACGACGCGCTGGTGCTGGCCACCGGGTCGTACCCCTTCGTGCCGCCGGTCGACGGCGCGGGCCTGCCCGGGGTCTTCGTCTATCGGACGCTGGACGACCTGGCGGCGATCCGGGAGCATGCCCGGGTCCGGCGCACCGGCGCGGTGATCGGCGGCGGGCTGCTCGGGCTGGAGGCGGCGAACGCGCTACGGCTGCTCGGCCTGGCCACCCACGTGGTCGAGTTCGCGCCCCGGCTGATGCCGGTGCAGGTGGACGAGGCGGGCGGGGCGATGCTCCGCCGGCACGTCGAGGAGCTGGGGGTGACCACCCACCTCGGGGCCGCCACCACCACGATCCGCCCCGGCCCGGACGGCATGGTCGCCGCGCTGGACCTCTCCGACGGCAGCACCATCGACGCCGAGCTGGTGGTGGTGGCCGCGGGCATCCGGCCCCGCGACGAGCTGGCCCGGGCCGCCGGCCTGGCGCTCGGCCCGCGCGGCGGGGTGCTGGTCGACGCGACCTGCCGCAGCGACGACGAGCGGATCTGGGCGGTCGGCGAGTGCGCGGCGGTGGACGGCACCTGCCATGGCCTGGTCGCCCCCGGATACGCGATGGCCGAGGTGGTCGCCGACCGGCTGCTCGGCGGCCCGGCCACCTTCCCCGGAGCGGACACCGCCACCAAGCTCAAGCTGCTCGGCGTGGACGTGGCCTCCTTCGGCGACGCACACGGCGCCACCCCGGGGTGTCTCGACGTCACCTTCACCGACCCGGCCACCCGCACGTACGCGAAGCTGGTCCTCTCCGACGACGCGCGGACGCTGCTCGGCGGCGTGCTGGTCGGCGACGCGAGCGCCTACCCGACGCTGCGGGCCAGCGTCGGCGGGCCGCTGCCCGCTCCCCCGCTGGCGCTGCTGGCGCCGGCCGGCGGGGCGGACGCCGGCGCGCTGCCCGGCGCCGCGCAGGTCTGCTCCTGCAACGCGGTGACCCGGGCGGAGATCGATGCGGCGATCGCCGGCGGCGCCCACGACGTGCCGGCGTTGAAGGCCTGCACCCGGGCCGGCACCAGCTGCGGCTCCTGCGTGCCGATGCTGAAGCAGCTCCTCGACGCGGCCGGGGTTGAGCAGTCCACCGCGCTCTGCGAGCATTTCGACCTGAGCCGGCGGGAGCTCTTCGAGGTCGTCCGGGTCCGTGGCACCCGCACCTTCTCCCGCCTGGTCGCGGAGCACGGGCGGGGCCGCGGCTGCGACATCTGCAAGCCGGTGGTCGCCTCGATCCTCGCCTCGCTCGGCACCGGCCACGTGCTCGACGGCGGGCAGGCCTCGCTGCAGGACACCAACGACCACTTCCTGGCCAACCTGCAACGCGACGGCAGCTACTCGGTGGTGCCCCGGATCCCCGGCGGCGAGATCACCCCGGAGAAGCTGATCGTCATCGGCGAGGTAGCCCGGGACTTCCGGCTCTACACCAAGATCACCGGCGGGCAGCGGATCGACCTGTTCGGCGCCCGGGTCGAGCAGCTGCCGCAGATCTGGCGCCGGCTGGTCGAGGCCGGCTTCGAGTCCGGCCACGCGTACGGCAAGGCGCTGCGGACGGTGAAGTCCTGCGTCGGTGAGACCTGGTGCCGGTACGGGGTGCAGGACTCGGTCGGCCTGGCCATCGCCCTGGAGCTGCGCTACCGGGGGTTGCGCGCCCCACACAAGATCAAGTCGGCGGTCTCCGGCTGCGCCCGCGAGTGCGCCGAGGCACGCAGCAAGGACTTCGGGATCATCGCCACCGAGTCCGGCTGGAACCTCTACGTCGGCGGCAACGGCGGCTTCCGGCCCCGGCACGCCGACCTCTTCGCCTCCGACCTGAGCACCGAGGAGCTGGTCCGCTACGTCGACCGGTTCCTGATGTTCTACATCCGCACCGCCGACCGCCTGCAGCGCACCGCCGCCTGGATCGAGGCGATGGAGGACGGCCTCGACCACCTGCGCGCGGTCATCGTGGACGACGCGCTCGGGCTCTGCGCCGAACTCGACGCGGCGATGGCCCGGCACGTGGCGTCCTACTCGGACGAGTGGCGCGACGTCCTCGACGACCCGGACCGGCTGCGCCGGTTCACCTCCTTCGTCAACGCCCCGGACGTGCCGGACCCGTCGATCACCTTCGCGATGGAGCGGGGGCAGCCGGTGCCCGCCGGCCGCTCCCGACCGCCGGCCGCGAGCCCGGCGCGGGCCGAGGGCGCCGGTGCCGCGTCCGCCCGCCGCCGCCAGCCGGTCGCGCTCGGCCTTCCGGAGGTACGCCGATGAGCCCCACGGCGACGCTGTCCTGGACCCCGGTCTGCCCCCTGGACCGGCTGGAGCCCGACCGGGGCGTCGCCGCACTGGTCGACGGCGTGCAGGTGGCGCTCTTCGCGACCGGCGGCGAGCTGTTCGCGGTCGACAACCTGGACCCGGTCGGCGGCGCGTACGTGATGTCCCGCGGCATCGTGGGCAGTCGCGGCGCGATGCCGACGCTCGCCTCCCCGCTGCACAAGCAGGTCTACGACCTGCGGACCGGGCGGTGCCTGGACCTGCCCGACGTGACGCTGCGTCGGCACGAGACGCGCTGCCGGGACGGGCTGGTCGAGGTGCGGCTGCGACAGGAGGTGTGATGCGCGACGAACTGGCCGGCTTCACCATCGGGGTGACCGCCGACCGGCGGCGCGACGAGCTGGCCGCGCTGCTGCAACGGCGCGGCGCCCGGGTGGTCCTCGCCCCGGCCCTGCGGATCGTGCCGCTGGCCGACGACACCGACCTGCGCGCGGCCACCCGCGCCTGCCTCGACCGCCCGCCGGACATCCTGATGGCCAACACCGGCATCGGGATGCGGGGCTGGCTGGAGGCGGCCGAGGGGTGGGGGCTGGCCGAACCGCTGCGCTCGGTGCTCTCGCAGGCCTACGTGGTGACCCGCGGCCCGAAGGCGCGCGGCGCGATCCGGGCCGCCGGTCTGCACGACCAGTGGTCCCCGGCCTCGGAGAGCTGCGACGAGGTGGTCGAGCACCTGCGCCGGCGCGGGGTGGCCGGGCAGGTCATCGCCGTGCAGCTGCACGGCGAGCGGCAGCCGGAGTGCACCGCGGCGCTGGAAGAGGCCGGGGCCACGGTGATCGAGGTGCCGGTCTACCGCTGGGCCCCGCCGACCGACCCGGCCCCGCTGCACCGGCTCATCGACCTGGTCGCCGGCCGGCTGGTGGACGCGGTCACGTTCACCTCCGCCCCCGCGGCGGAGGCGCTGCTGCGGGCGGCCGGGGACCGTACCGAGACGGTGCTGGCGGCGCTGCGGAGTGACGTGCTGGCCAGCTGCGTCGGCCCGGTCACCTCGGAACCGCTGGTCCGGCGCGGAGTCCCGGTGAGCGCCCCGAACCGGGCGCGGCTCGGGGCCCTGGTCCGCACGATCGTCGACGAGCTGCCGCGCCGGACGACGACCATCAAGGCGGCGGGTCACCTGCTGACCCTGCGCGGGCACGCGGCGGTGGTCGACGGGGAGCTGCGCCCGCTCGCCCCCGCGCCGATGGCCGTGCTTCGGGCGCTGGCCGGGTCCCCGGGCCGGGTGCTCTCCCGGACCGCCCTGCTGCGGGTGCTGCCGCGCGGCGCCGACGAGCACGCGGTGGAGATGGCGGTGGCCCGGCTCCGCGCCGGGCTGCGGGCGCCACGGGTGGTGCAGACCGTGGTCAAGCGCGGCTACCGCCTCCGGATCGACTGAGGCCGGGGCTCTGCGGCGAGGTCGCGGCCCGCCGAGTCGGGTTCAGGCGACCGGGGCCGGGTGGCCGCGGTCGTGCTCGGCCTGGAGGCGGAGCATGGCGTGCTCGACGACGGTCACCAGCACCTGCTTGACCGACTCCCGCTGCCGGGCGTCGCACATCACCAGCGGCACGTCCGACGGGATCGCCAGCGCCTCGCGCACCTCCTCCAGCTCGTACCGCGGCGCGCCGTCGAACCGGTTGAGCGCCACCACGTACGGCAGATTGCGATTTTCGAAGTAGTCCAGCGGGGCGAAGGCGTCGGTGATCCGTCGGGTGTCGACCAGGACAGCCGCGCCCACCGCGCCCCGGATGATCTCGTCCCACATGAACCAGAAGCGGGTCTGGCCCGGCGTGCCGAACAGGTAGAGGATCAGGTCCTGGGCCATGGTGATCCGGCCGAAGTCCATGGCGACGGTCGTGGTCTCCTTGCCGGGCACCTTCGACGGGTCGTCGATGCCCACGCCCGCCGCGGTCATCAGCGCCTCGGTGGTCAGCGGAGTGATCTCGGAGATCGCGCCGACCAGGGTCGTCTTACCCACGCCGAAGCCGCCCGCGACCACGATCTTCGCGGAGATGATCTCCTGGCTGCTGCGCGCCCCGGAGCGGTCATAGTTCGCGAAGTCCACTTAGCACCCTTCCAAGCAGGTTCATTCGCTCCGCGAACCCGACGGCGGGAGCGGCGGTGTGTAGCGTCAGCAGGCCCTCGGCCAGCATGTCGGCGACCAGCACCCGGGCGACGCCCAGCGGCATCCGGGTGTACGCGGCGATCTCCGCCAGCGACTGTGCCCGGCCCTCGCAGACCGTGGCGATGCGGTACTTGTCGTGCCCGGCGAACCGCGACTCGGCCTGCTGCGTGGGAGTGCACGACAGCACCGCCTCCAGCGCGATGTCCCGCAGGGGCTCGGTGCGGCCAAGGGTGACCGCGTATGGCCGCACCAGCGCCCCACGCGGGTCCCGCCGTTGGTCCATGTCGCGATCACCTCCTTCCGTACGGAGCCGGGTCGGCTCCGATCACCTCGTCCCGCCGGCGCCGGCTCAGGAACGGACGGTGTCCCGCGGCAGTGGGACCAGGGCGGCGCCCACCCGCTCCACCAGCAGCGCCATCTCGTAACCCACCTGGCCGACGTCGCAGCTGCGGGCGGCGAGCACCGCCATCGACGAGCCGTCGCTGATCGACATCAGGAACAGGTAGCCGCTGTCCATCTCGATCACGGTCTGGAGCACGCCGCCGGCGCTGAACATCCGCGCGGCGCCCTCGGTCAGACTCACCACGCCGGACGTGATCGCGGCGAGCTGGTCCGCCCGGTCCGCGGGCAGGTCGCGGGAGGAGGCGAGCAGCAGCCCGTCCGCGGACACCGCCACCACGTGGGCGATGCCCGCCACGCTGTCGGCGAAGTTGGTGAGCAGCCAACCCATGTCCTGCATGGCCGCTGGCCTGTTCATCGGTTCGTCTCCTTGATCGAGGTGCTGTTCAGGTCCGCGCCGGCCGACCGGCCGCGCTGCACACCGCGGTGGTAGGCCGACAGCAGGCCACGTACTTCGTCCGGCGTGCGCCGGCTGGGTGCCCGGCCGTCCTTCGGCTCGATGCCGCCGGGCACGAGCTGGGCCTGCGGCACCCGCTTCGGCAGGCCGGACCGGGTGGTGCCGCCGGTGGTGGGCTCGGCGGCCCGCATCGCCCGCGACCACCCCTCGTCGGCCGCCGTCCGCCAGGCGTCCGCGTCCGCCCCCGACGGCGCCGAGACCGGCGGCACGGGCGGGGGCACGGCCGCGGCGGGCGGCGGGGGGTACGACGGCGGTGGCGGCTGCGACGCCACGCCGGCCGCCTGCGGGGTACGGGTCGGCAGCGGCGGAAGCGGCGCCGCGGCGACCGGCTCCTGCGCGGCGGGGACGGGTTCGTCGTCGAACCGGGGCCGGGTGAAGATCGCCGTGGCGTCCTCGCCGTGGGAGCGGAACCAGACGGCCTCCATCTCCCGGAAGATCGGCGCCTCCGCCGGCTGCTCCGACCGGGCGACCGGCGGGGCCACCGGTGCGGCCGGCGCGGGGTCGGCCGTGGTCGGGGTGGCCGGGCCGGCAACCGGACCGACGGGGGGCACGGGATCGGCCGGGGCCGACGGGGCGGCACCGCCCGGGGCCCGCTTGGGCAACGGCGGGAGGGTGGGGCGCGCGATGCTGGGGGTACCCGCCGAGAGACCGCCACCGGCGGCGGGGGCCAGCTGCGTCGGCGACGGGGGCGCGGCCGGCGTGGTGGTCGCGGGCAGGCTCGGCAGCGCGCCCGTCGCGCCGCCCACCTGCACAGACGGACCGGTGTCGCGCGCCTCGGCCGCCCCCTGCCAGCGGGCGGGCGTCGGCGCCGAGGTGCGCCACTGGTCGGTCAGGGTGGCCGCGGCGGTACGCCCGGTGCCGGCCAGCGGGTCGGCGTGGCCGACCGGGGTCAGCGGCGCCTGCTCGACCGCCATCGGCTGGCGGGGCCGGGTCAGGGGGACCTGGTCGCGGCCCAGGATCGCCGGCAATACCACGGTGGAGTTCGGCAGGGTCACCTGGGCGACCGTCCCGCCCTCGACGTTGCGGCGCAGTTCCACCCGGATGCCGTAGCGGGAGGCGAGCCGGCTCACCACGGCCAGACCCATCAGCCGGAACGCCGCCACGTCCACCGTCGGCGGGGCGGCGAGCCGCCGGTTCAGCGAGTCGAGCTGCTCATCGGTCAGGCCGAGTCCGCGGTCCTCCACCTGGATCAGCACGTAGTCCCGGATCCGCCGGCCGTCGGCCACCACCGTGGTGTTCGGCGGCGAGAACCGGGTGGCGTTGTCCAGCAGCTCGGCAACCAGGCGGACCACGTCGTTGACCGCGTGCGCGGCGACCGAGATGTCGGTGTCGACGGTGCCGAACTCGATCCGGTTGTAGAGCTCGACCTCGGACTGGGCGGCCCGCAGCACGTCCACCAGGAGCGCGTCGTCCCGACGCGGCACGGCCGAGTCGGCGCCGGCCAGCACCAGCAGGTTCTCGTCGTTGCGGCGCATCCGGGTGGCCAGGTGGTCGAGTTCGAAGAGCTGGGCGAGGCGCTTCGGGTCCTCCTCGCCGCGCTCGATCGCGTCCAGCTCGCCGATCATCCGGTCGACCAGGTTCTGACTGCGCCGGGCCAGGTTGAGGAACATCGCCGCGACGCTGGTGCGGAGTGCCGCCTGCTCGGCCGCCACCCGGACGGCCTCCCGGTGGACCACGTTGAAGGCCAGCGCCACCTGGCCGACCTCGTCCCGGTTGCTCAGCTTGATCGGGTCCCGGACCTGCTGCACGATCTCGTCCACCCCGCCGTCGCCGATGGCGCCGACGCTCTGCAGGCGGCTGACCGCCTCCGGCAGGTCATGGTTGGCCACCGCCAGGGCACCCTCGCGCAGCCGGCGCAGCGAGTGGTTCAGCGACCGGGCGAGGACCACGGCCAGCGTCACCGCGATGATCAGCGTGAGCAGCACCAGCGCCGTCTCGATGGCCGCCTGCCGGATGACCTCGGTGCGCGCCGCGTCGGCCTCGGCGAGCAGCCGGTCCTGGAGCCGGATCTCCGCCCACCGCATCAGATCGTCCACCGCGCCGATGGCGTCAGCGACGTCGTCCCGGGTGACCAGCGGGCGCTGGCCGACCGAGCGGGACAAGTCGTTCGCGACCCGGTCGGCGAGCACCACCGCGTCACCGGAGACGGTGCTGTCCACCACGGCCCGCTGGTCCGGCTCGGCGGTGCGCGAGAAGTCGAGCAGCGCCTCCTGCTGACCGGTCAGGGTGGCGACGAAGGAGGAGTACTGCTCCTCGTCGAGCCGGCCGGAGGCCAGCGCGGTGAAGGCCACCGCCTGCTCCTCCGCGACGGCCGCCTTGGCGCGGGCGAACGCGGCCACCGCTCGCCGGGCGTCCGCCAGGCTCTCCCCGCCCGGCTGCTGGGCGAGCGTGTCGCCGTACGCGACGAGGTCGGCGAGGATGATGCCGTAGCGCAGGCTGGCCTCGGCCACCGCCATCTGCTGCCGGTCGAGCACTTCCTGCCGGGTGCCGTTCAGCGTCGCCAGGTGGTCGTCGATGACCTTGAGCCGGTCGCGGACCGAGGCCGGCAGGTCCTCGAGCCGTCCCCGCTCGTCGCGGTACGCCGCGATCCGCTCCTCGGTGCGGCGGACCCGTAGGTTGTAGTCGTCCGGCTTCTGGTTGGGCGCGGCCAGGTAGGCGGCCGCCGCCATCCGTTCCTTGTGCAGGTCCTGGGTCAGCGCGGAGATGTCGATGGAGAGCGCGGTGAGCGACCGGATCCGGGTGGCGTCGTAGGCGCCCTCGCCGACCGAGACGAGTCGGACCGCCGCCAGTGCGATGACGGCCGCGACCGGCACGACCAGGATGAGAGCGAGCTTGGACCGGATCCGCGCGTCCCGGAGCCGGGGCAGCCGCCGTCGCCGGTTGCGCTGGTCCGCGCGGGCCTCGGGCAGGGTCGTAGGTCCGGTGCTCACGACATCGCCTCCGTCGTTTCTTCCACGCCTGACCCGCCGACTCGTGCCTGGTGCGGCGGGCAGCGCCACGCGCGGCACGGCCGCGATTTCATCAGAGATGACCCTGTTTGGGAAGCCGCAGTCGGGCAGGAAACGGTCGGAGGGCACCCAAGCCGAGATTCGCTCAACTAGTACCTTCAATTCTCCAAGCCCCCTGAACAGGGGATGTACGTCCAGAGTGGCCGGTCGCTTAGCCGAGGCGAGGACTCGTAAACATTCGATGCCCCCAACATGTGGGATGAGTGTCCCGAAACGGCTCCCGCTCCGCGCTTGACCACAGGGCCCGGCATTGGCAAGGTTTTGCAGGCTTCGCGCACACCGTACGGCAGACCGACCCCGTTTCTCTACTGAGGACGGACAAGGGGCGGTGATCGGGCAGCGCCCGCGCCACACTTGGAGGACTGAGTTGAGCCCCATCCGCTCCGCGAGCCTCGCGGCGCTCGCATCGGCCGTGCTGGCCACCACGCTCACCGGCTGCCAGTTCGGCGGGGATCAGCGGGACACGAGCCGCATCGTGATCGCCGCGGACCTCGAACTCTCCGGCGCCTCCGCAGCGGTCGGCAAGGTTTACCAGCGGGCGCTGGAACTGAAGGTCGAGCAGTTGAACTCCTCGGGCGCACTGGGCGGCCGGAAGATCGAGCTCAAGGTTAAGGACAACCGCTCCGACGCCAGCGAATCGTTGCGCAACATCAACGATTTCAGCAACGACTCCCACGTCAGTGCCATCATCATGGGCGGCTGCAACGAATGCGCGGTGGGTGCGGTCCGCACCATCGACGAGAAGCGTATTCCGACGATCGCGCTCGCCTCGGCCGGCGCCATCACCGATCCGGTCGCCCAACGCAGGTACGTCTTCAAGCTGGCCCCGAACGCGGCCGACAACGCGGCCGCGCTGACCGTCGAGCTGACCCGGCGCAACATCCGCAAGGTGGCCCTGCTGCACGGCGCCGACAACTACGGCCAGGAGGGGCTGACCGCGCTGCGCGGCCAGTTCGGCAAGGCCGGCATCCGGCTGCTCGACGCCGAGGCGGTACGCCCCACCGACACCGACGTCAGCGGCCAGGTGACGCAGCTGGTCGAGAACAGCCCCCAGGCGCTGGTCGTCTGGACCCCGCCGGAGCAGGCGGCGCTCGCGGTCGACAACGCGCGGCGGGACCGCTTCACCGGGTCGTTCTTCTTCGACGCCTCCGCGGCGGGCGAACTCTTCCTCGGCGGCGCGGCCCGGTCCGCGGAGCAGACCACGCTGGTCTTCACCCAGACCATGGTGATCGACGACGTCATCGCCACCACCCCGGCCAAGGCCGCCCGGCGGCAGTGGTTCCAGGACTACACCGCCCGCTTCGGCGGTTACCACGGTTTCTCGTCGTTCGCCGCGGACGCCGTACAGCTCATCGCCGACGCCGAGCTGCGCGCGGGCGCGGGGTCCGGGACGGTGAACCGGAAGGTCCTGCGCGACGTCCTGGAGACCGCGCAGCTCGACGGGCTCTCCGGGCCGATCCGGATGACCCCGGACAACCACTCCGGGCTGATGCCGCAGGCGTTGACGACGTTGGTGGCGCGGGGTGGGCGTTGGCACCTGGCCCAAGGGCGCATCCCTAAGAGCTCCTAGTATTGGAGGCGGCGTCAGCAGATGCTGGCGCAGGGGAGGGCGAGGAGCGCTTCGTGGATGTCGTCGCGGATCTCCCAGCGGATGCGGACGCGGCGGAACCAGTGCAGCAGGGCGATGGTCTGCTCGACCACCCAGCGTCGGATGCCGAGGCCGGAGCCGTGGCCGGCGCCGCGTCGGGGCGATGACATTGGTCGCCGGCGTCCGTGATGACGTGGTGTTTCGAGCCGGGCGGCGGCGGCTGACCGGGCTCGGGCCGGTTTTCGGCCGCCCTTGCACCAGACCCAGCACCAGCTGTCCGGCCGCCATCGACAACGGCAGACCATCACGGGCCTCGGCCGCCTGTGCCCAAGTCAACTCCGGCGTAACAGCGCGGGCCGACGACAGCTGAGTCAGGATCTGTTCGTCCATAGCGGACAAAAGCCGCCACGCAGTCGGATCCGACGCCACCGCCCCTGCACAGCTCCACCTGATCCCGCAGCACCGCCAGATCCGCGATCGCCCCACCACCGTCGGCGATCCTCGGAGGGGCACCGGTAGCCAGGCTAGCGGTAGTAAACGACGCCGTCCGGCTTTGCGTTGCCGGTACAGGTAACGCCGCGATAGCCGAAACTGCCACCAGTGTTGCTGCTAAAGCCACCAGAGCTGATGGTTCCGTCGTACCAATAGGTATATGTATCCCGGCGTGAATAGACCCTGACACTCACCGGCAGGTAGTTCACGTAGGAATCGATGGCTTCCAAACTGAAGTTGCGCCAGTAATAGACGCAAGCCGACGTGCTGCCCGAGTAAACCTTGAGCCACCAGAAGTTGGCGCCCTCGTACAAGCAGAGCTTTCCGCTGGGGCAACCTCCAACTGCCATCGCGGGCGATGCAGTGGCGTTCAGACCGCATGCGGCCACAGCGGCCGTTACCAAGGCCCTCGCCAGTACGCGCTTGAGCATCAAGCTAGCTCACTCCCTTCGCGACAGCGATGATCTTAAGAGTTTGAATGAGTCTAGAGCACAGACTCGTCCGTCCGCTGCCCCTACCTTGGTGGTCCCTCGCCGCCGGCCCCCCGGCTTTGTGATCTCGGGTGTTTACGGACGCCGGCCGGTCCACTGTCGACGTTGCTGTCTTGCGGTGGTTACCTGGCTGAGGTGGTGGCTTTTACCCAGGGGAGGGTTAGGCGTTCCACGAGGGTCAGGGCGGCGTAGAGGAGGATGCTCATCAGCGCGATCAGCACGATCGCCGCCCAGGCCGTCGCGGTGTCGCCGACGCCGTTGTACTGCAGGATCTGGTAGCCCAGACCGGGCTTGTCCGAGTAGAACTCCCCGATCACGGCGCCGATCGCGGCGAGCGGCATCGCCACCTTCAATCCGACGAAGATCTGCGGGAGGGCGGCCGGGAAGCGGACCTTGCGGAACGACTGCCACCGCGAGGCGTTCAGCGACCGGGCCAGCTCGGCCAGGTCCACCGGGGTGGTGGTGAGGCCGGTCGCGGTGGAGAGCACGATCGGGAAGAAGCAGAGCAGGAAGACCATGGTCAGGATGGGCTTCTCACCCCAGCCCACCGCGACCACCAGCAGCGGGCCGAAAGCGATCTTCGGCACCGCGTTGATCGCCACCAGCAGCGGCGCGAACATCCGCTCGGCCCGCCGGGAGGCGGCCAGCGCCAACCCGATCAGCACGCCGACGACCGAGGAGAGCAGGAAGCCGAGCAGGGTCATCAGGGTGGTGGCCCCCAACGCCGGCAGCAGCACGTCACTCGTCCGGGTCAACGCGCTCCAGACCACCTGCGGCGGCGGGAGGGACGCCGGGTGGACCAGGTGCAGACCCGAGGTGACCAACCACCAGATCGCCACCGCGATCAGCAGTCCGAGCGCCGGCAGCGCCACCGCCGCGGGGCGTATGCGGCCCCGGCGCGGCACGGCCGCCTCCGGCGCGGCCTGGTCCGGTGCCGGCGACCCGGTCAACTCCGTCAAGGTGTCCTCCTCTCCTCGGCCAGCCCGACGACCGGCAGGAAAGGGGGTGCGCCCCACCGGAAGCCGGTGGGGGCACCCCCGGGTCCGAGCCGAGCGGTCAGGCCTTCGGCGCGAGGTTGAAGTCGATGATCTGGTCCGGGGTGAGGTTCTGCTTGAGCGCGCCCGCGCCCTGCAGCAGGGCGATGCTCTTGGCGACCCGGCCGCTGTCCAGGGTGCCCAGCGCGGTGCCCGAGTTGCTGGACCGGACGTACCCGGCCATCAGCTGCAGCTCCTGAGCGGCCGCCGTCGAAACGGTGGCGGGCACCTGCTTCTTCAGGATGTCCGCCGCCTCCTGCGGGTTGGCCAGCGCGTACTCCAGGCCCTTGAGCAGCGCCGCGGTGAACCGCTTGACCATCTCCGGCTTCTCCTTCGCGATCTTCGTGGAGGTGATCAGCACGTTGCCGTAGAGGTCCTGCATCACGTTGCTGTAGGGCAGCAGAACCGGCTTCTTCTTGGTCACCGCCTCGACGGTGGGCTGGCCGACCACGAACTGGCCGATGCCGTCGACCGCGCCGGAGGCGAGCGTGCCCATCAGGGTCTGCGGCTCACCGTTGACCCAGGTCACCTTGCTGGCGTCCACGCCGGCCAGCCGGGCGTACGTCGGGAAGAGGTTGCGCACGACCGAGGTGGGGGTGTCGGCGAGCCGCTTTCCCTCCAGATCCTTCGGCGTCGCGATGTTCTTGCCCTCGACGGAGACGATGGCGGCCATGGTGCGCTGCTGGATCGCCGCGACCGCGACGAAGTCCTTGGCCTGGCCGTTGCCGAGCTGGAGCAGGCCACCGGTCAGGTCGATCGGGCCGAAGTCGGCCTGGCCGCCGACGACGGTCTGGATGACGGAGCCGGTGCCCTGGCCGGGCTTGATCTCCACGTCGAATCCGGCGTCCTTGAAAAAGCCCTTCTCCTTCGCCACCCAGGCGTAGGAGTCGCGACCGAAGTTGCCGAAGGACGTGAGGTACGTCACCTTCTCCAGCGCCGCGCCCTTCGCGCCCTTCGCGTCGTCGGACTTGTCCGAGCCGCTGCTGCACCCGGAGGTCAGAGCGAGGGCGGAAGCGAGCGCGACGGCGGCGACCGTACGGGTCAGCCTTCTCATCAGTGCACCATGTCCTTTCCGACCAGGTCATACCACCCGGACGGGTCGTGGGTCCGACGGTGCCGGCAGGAGGGGAAGCCGACCGGACCGTCGCAAGGGGACTCTTCGCGGGCACAGCGTACGAGAAGGCCGGCATTGCCACGCCAGGCGTATCGGTTGCGGAACGGAAACGAAGTTGCGTAACGGAAACCGACAGTCGTCCACCCCGGACGGTGCTATAGGGACATTCGCCGGTTACCCTTGCCGGGCTCGCGATCGTCGGGCAGGAGGGGGGCCGGCGGGGATGATCCGACTGTCCGGAGTGTCCCGCACCTTCGACGGCCGCGCCGGCCGGGTCGAGGCGCTGCGCGGCATCGACCTCGACGTCGCCGACGGCGAGTTCGTCGCCGTCCTCGGCCGCTCCGGCTGCGGCAAGTCCACCCTGCTCCGGATGATCGCCGGGCTGCTGCCGGTCAGCGAGGGTGAGATCACCGTCGCCGGCACGCCGATTACCCGGCCGCGCCGGGACATCGCCATGCTGTTCCAGCGCCCGGCCCTGCTGCCCTGGCGCTCGGTGCTGGACAACGTCCTGCTCCCGGTCGAGATCTTCGGGTGGAGCCGGGCGAAGCACCGGGAGCGCGCGCGGGAGCTGCTGGACCTCGCCGGGCTGGGCGGCTTCGAGAAGCGCCTGCCGCACGAACTCTCCGGCGGCATGCAGCAGCGGGTCTCGCTGTGCCGGTCGCTGATCGGCGAGCCGCGGGTGATGCTGATGGACGAGCCGTTCTCCGCACTCGACGCGCTGACCCGGGAGGAGCTCTCCGGCGAGCTGCAGCGGGTGCACATGGAGACCGGGGCCACCATCGTCTTCGTCACCCACTCGATCGACGAGGCGGTGCTGCTCGCCGACCGGGTGGTCGTGCTCAGCCCCCGCCCCGGTCGGATCCGCAAGGTGGTCGAGGTGGACATCCCCCGGCCGCGCACCCTCGGCCGCAACGCCCACCTCGCCGAGGTGGCCCGGGTCAGCGCCGACCTGCACGAGCTGCTGATGGAACGGGACGCCGCCGAGGCCGACCGGACGGACTCGCCGGCCCGGGCCGGCGCGGGAGGGCGGTGACCATGCGGGTGTCGGTCTTCACCGAGCCGCACCGGGGGGCCAGCTACGACGACCAGCTCCGGTTCGCCCGGCTGGTCGAGGCGGGCGGGTTCGAGGGCTTCTTCCGGGCCGACCACTACCAGTCGATGGGCGACGACCGCGGCCTGCCCGGCCCGACCGACGCCTGGCTGACGCTGGCCGCGCTGGCCCGGGAGACCACCCGGATCCGGCTCGGGACGCTGGTCAGCTCGGCCACCTTCCGGCTGCCCGGGCCGCTGGCCGTGATGGTGGCCCAGGTCGACCAGATGAGCGGCGGCCGGGTCGAGCTGGGCATCGGCGCCGGCTGGTACGAGCGCGAGCACACCTCGTACGGCATCCCCTTCCCCCGCGTCGGCGAGCGGTTCGACCGACTGGCCGAGCAGCTCGAGATCATCACCGGGCTGTGGCGCACCCCGCCCGGCGAGACCTACACCTTCGTTGGCGACCACTACCGGCTGGTGGACGCGCCCGCGCTACCGAAGCCGGTGCAGCGGCCCGGCCCGCCGGTGATCGTCGGCGGCCGCGGCCCGAAGCGCACGCCGGAGCTGGCCGCCCGGTACGCCGACGAGTTCAACATGCCGTTCAAGACCGTCGTCGAGACGGCCGCCGCGTACGAGCGGGTGAGCGAGGCGTGCCAGCGCACCGGTCGTACGGAGTCGGGGCGGGCGCCGCTGGTGCTCTCCGCCGGGGTGGTGGTGGCGATCGGGCGTACCGACGCGGAGGCGCAGCGGCGGGCCGCGCCGCTGCACGTCAAGAGCGCCCTGCCGCCGGAGGACCCGGTGGTCGGCTCCCCCGCGCAGCTGGTCGATCGGCTCGGCGAGTTCGCCGCCATCGGCGCCACCCGGGTGCACCTGCGCCTGATCGACTTCGCCGACCTCGACCACCTGGAGCTCATCGCCGCCGAGGTGCTCCCCCGACTGGACGGAAGCCGATGACCGAGGTGCGGGACGGGACCGAGCTGGGCCCGGTGGGTCAGGAGATCGTCTACGAGAACGACCGGGTGCGGGTCTGGCACATCCGGCTGAAGCCCGGCGAGCGGCAGCCGCTGCACCGGCACGACCATCCTTACCTGGTGATCGCCGTGCAGGGGGCGAAGAACGTGGTGCAGACGATCGACGGCACCCGGATCGACGCCGACGAGCCCACCGGCGGCGTCGTCTACCGCGACCCGGGTGCGGTGCACACGCTCACCAACGTCGGGGACACCACCTATCTGGCGCGCCTGGTCGAGCTGAAATAGCCCAGGTCGGAGGCGGGCTGCCGCGCACCCGTGTGCCAAGGTGGCAATCGGGCGCACCGGGCCGTAACGTGCCGACATGGCCTTTCGGACGTGGGGCAGGCTGCTGCTCACGGCGCTCGGGGTGAGCGTGCTGGCCGGGGCCGGCCAGCTCGGCATCGCGTACGGGTTCGGCATCGTACGCCTCAACGACGTGTTCACCGACGGCTCGGTCAACCACTGGCCGGCTCAGCTCGTCTGGGTGGGCTGGTTCGCGGCGGTCGCCGCGGTGGCCGGCGCGGTCCTCACCGAACGTCTCGCCCGCCGGATCGGGTTCCCGGGCGGCCCGGGGGAACCGCTCGCGGTCGCCGGCGCCGCCGCGCTGGGCGCGACCGTCGTCGCACCGCTGTGCATGCAGCCCGCCCGGTCCGCCGAGCTCCCCACGGCGGACCCGGTGTGGGCGGTCGGCATCTGCGCGATCCTCGGTGCGGTGGTCGGCGCCGCGGCCGCGCTGGCCGTACTGCTGAAGCCCCCGCTGGGCTGGAACATCGCGATGACGGGTGGGCTCGTCTGGCTGCTCGCGCTCGTCTCGGAGGCACCGTCGCTCGCGTCCACCGGGCCGCTGCCCACGGTACGGCTCGGCGTCCTGGAACCGTCGTGGCTGGACGCGGCGGCCGCGCAGCGCCTGACCATGTTGATCCTGCCCGCGACGGCCCTGCTCGCCGGCGTGGCGGTCGGCGCGCTGGCTCGCTGGCGCGGTGAGACCCCGGTGATCGGTGGCGCGGCCGGCGCGGCGGGGCCGGTCCTGGTGGCGTTCGCTTACCTGACCGCCGGCCCCGGCGACCCGGTCGACCGCTACCAACTGGCGCCCTACTACGGCGCCCTGATGGCGGTCGCCGCCGGCGCGCTCGGCTCGACGGCCGCCGCCGTGCTGCGGCGCCGGCCGGCCGCGGCGGCCGTCACCGACGCCATCGAGCCGACCGACATCCTCCAGCCCCTCCCGGTGGGCCCCGCTCCCACGCCGACCACTGCGGCGGCGCGGGACGCGTTGACCACGGTGGACCGGGCGAGCAACGCGTCGTCCGTCATCGACGACCGGTCCTTCGCCGACGACCCCGTCCCCGGCGTCCCGGCCCCCGCCTCGACCACCGACGACCACGCCCGCGGCTCCGGGGACCGCGCCTCCCGCGCCAAGCACGCCGTCTCCAAAGATGAACAGCGCGCGGACACCGCCGGCGACGCGACGGCGAGCGGCGCGGCGCTGAGCGGCCCGACGGTGAGCGCCCCGGCGCTGAGCAACGCGACGGTGAACACCCCGACGGTGAGCAGCCCGACGGTGAATGGCCCGATGACCTCCGGCGGCGACGAGGAGCGGTCGGCCTCCGCCGTCGGGGCCGACGTGGCGGATCCGCTGAGCGAGTGGGACGCCGAGGATGCAACGGGCAGCCTGCTGGCACCGACCGGGCTACCGACGGCCAGGCGGATCTCGGCCATCGACGTGCTCGCCGCCGGTCGGCCTCTCGCGACCCCGGGATCCGGTACGCCTCCCGCGACCCCGCCGCCGGGATCCGGTACGCCTCCCGAGACGGACGAGCCGGTGTCCCGTTCCGGGACCGTGACGGGCGACTCCCGCACCAAGCCGCCGGCGTCCGTGACGACCCCCGGGACCGGTGCACCCGCAGCGAAATCCACGGCGCCGGCCCCCGCGGCATCGAGTCCCGGCTCGCCGACCGGGTTGCCGGAGTCCGGCCCGGCCTCCCCCAGGCCGGTCCCCGCATCGCCGCCCGTGCGGGCGAAGCGGGCCCGCAAATCCCGCACGGCCGACGCCAGCGCGCCGGCCGGCCCCGCCACCGAACCGGCACCGGCACCGGCCGACACCGCGCCAGAGCCGGGGGGCCGCCACACCGTGCCGGAATCCCGCATCGCTCCCGGCGCGGATCCCGTTGACGCACCGCCGCCCGCCGCCCATCCGGACGCCAGCGGGTCGCCCGGCGGCCCCCTGAACCGCCCGGCGGGACGCGGCCACCCGACCCGGCCCCGGGCCCCGGAGGTCGAGGATGAGGCGGATCGGCGCGGCGAAGTCCGACCGGCCTGGCCGATCGCGCCCGCGCCGGCTCGGCCGACCGCGCCGCGCAGGGGTGCGACGCCGGACGTCACCGCGGACGGCGCCGGCAGCGGCACGCCGGCCGAGCGCCGCCCGCGCCCCCGGCACCGCGCCTTGCCCGACCTGGGACGCTCCCCGAACTGGGACTCCTTCGGCAACGCCGCCGGGCCGGACGCGCCCGTCCCGCCGGCCGCCAGCCGGGTCGCCGGCGCGCCCGCCGGTCAACGGATCGCGGCCCACGAGGGCGACGACGCTGCCGAGACGACCGACCCGAGCCGGTCCACGGCCGGCGCAAGCGCGGACGGAGACACCGGAGAGTCCCGGCAGCGGCGCGGCCTGTTCCGCCGGAACCGGGCCAAGGGTGGTGCGGAGAGCACGACGGGCGCGCGAGAACCGGAGCCGGCGCACGACGAGGAGTACCTCGACTGGGTCACCGGTCTGGGCCGCCCGGCCGCGGACGCCGACTCGGAGGACAAGCGTTCCCTGCGCACCGGGCGTCACCACCGCGACTGACCCGCCGACCGGTCCGACCGCCAGGCCGGCCCGGCCGCAGCAGATCAGGCCAGCGGCAGGTAGATCCGGCTCCCGGCGGACACGAACTCCGCGGACTTGTCCCTCATGCCGCGCGCCGCATAGTCCCTGAGCTCCTGAGTGATCTTCATCGAGCAGAACTTCGGCCCGCACATCGAGCAGAAGTGCGCGGTCTTCGCCGGCTCCGCCGGCAGCGTCGCGTCGTGGTAGGACCGCGCGGTCGCCGGGTCCAGCGAGAGGTTGAACTGGTCCTCCCAGCGGAACTCGAAGCGGGCCCTCGACAGCGCGTCGTCCCAGGCCTGCGCCCCGGGGTGCCCCTTGGCCAGGTCCGCCGCGTGCGCCGCGATCTTGTACGCGATCACGCCCGCCTTCACGTCGTCCCGGTCCGGCAGCCCCAGGTGCTCCTTTGGCGTGACGTAGCAGAGCATGGCGGTGCCGAACATCCCGATCATCGCGGCGCCGATCGCCGAGGTGATGTGGTCGTACGCGGGCGCGATGTCCGTGGTCAGCGGGCCGAGCGTGTAGAACGGGGCCTCGTGGCACCACTCCTGCTGGCGGTCCACGTTCTCCTTGATCTTGTGCATCGGCACGTGCCCGGGGCCCTCGATCATCACCTGCACGTCGTTCTCCCACGCGACCTTCGTCAGCTCGCCGAGGGTACGCAGCTCGGCGAACTGCGCCTCGTCGTTGGCGTCCGCGATCGAGCCGGGCCGCAGGCCGTCGCCGAGGGAGAAGGTCACGTCGTACCGGGCGAGGATCTGACACAGCTCGGCGAAGTTGGTGTAGAGGAAGTTCTCCTCGTGGTGCGCCAGGCACCAGGCCGCCATGATCGAGCCGCCCCGGGAGACGATCCCGGTCACCCGGTCGACGGCCAGCGGCACGTACGGCAGCAGCACCCCGGCGTGCACGGTCATGTAGTCCA
The DNA here is from genome assembly GCF_900091465.1 of Micromonospora rhizosphaerae. Classification (NCBI taxonomy): domain Bacteria; kingdom Bacillati; phylum Actinomycetota; class Actinomycetes; order Micromonosporales; family Micromonosporaceae; genus Micromonospora; species Micromonospora rhizosphaerae. The sequence continues at coordinate 77,736 of NZ_FMHV01000002.1, forward strand.
CGCCTTGTTCGGCCTGCTCGATGACGGTCTCCCGGAACACCTCCCAGCTCAGCTTCACCGGGTCGCCACCGACCTTCTCCAGCGCCTGGTAGATCGGCACCGTCCCGATCGGTACCGGCGAGTTCCGCAGGATCGCCTCACGGGTCTCATGGATCCGCTTACCCGTCGACAGGTCCATCACGGTGTCCGCGCCCCACCGGGTCGCCCAGGTCAGCTTCTCCACCTCCTCCGCGATCGAGGAGGTGACCGCCGAGGTGCCGATGTTGGCGTTCACCTTGACCAGGAACGCCCTGCCGATGATCGCCGGCTCGCACTCCGGGTGGTTGACGTTGAGCGGCAGCACCGCCCGCCCGGCCGCGATCTCGTCCCGGACCAGCTCCGGCGCCACGCCCTCCCGGATCGCCACGAACTCCATCTCCGGCGTCACCACGCCGGCCCGCGCATAGGCGAGCTGCGTCGGGCGCCTGCCGTTCACGGCCGCGAGCGGGGTGCCCGCGCCACGGACCGGGGCCACGTCCCCCCGGGACGCGATCCACGGCCCGCGCAGCGGCGGCAGTCCGACCGCCGGATCCGAGCCCGGGCCGGAGGTGTCGTAGCGGCGTACCGGCGGGTTGTCCCCGGTCAGCTCCACCTCGGCGAACGGCACCCGGATGTCCGGCCGTGAGCCCTCCACGTAGACCTTGCGACGTGCCTGCATGACAGCCTCCCTTGGTAATCAACAGGACCAGCCGAAGTGGTCCAGCGGGCCGCGTCCCGCCCCCAGCTCCCAGTGCCGCGCGCCGGTCAGCGCGCGGGTGACGTACTCCTTGGCGGCGGCGACCGCGACCGGCACCGGATCGCCCAGCGCCAGCCGGACGGCGACCGCCGCCGAGAACGAGCAGCCGGTGCCGTGGTTGTGCCGGGTGGTCACCCGGGGCGCACGCAGCAGCGTGCTCCGCCCGGCGCCGTGCAGCACGTCGACCGACTCACCGCCCGCGCGCACGTCGCCGCCGGTCACCACGACGTGCCGCGGGCCGCCGGCCGCGAGGGCCTCGGCGGCGGCCACCATCTCCTCGACCGTGGTCACCGGGCGTCCCGTTAGGGCCGCGGCCTCCGCGCAGTTCGGCGTCGCCACCTCCGCGTACGGCAGCAGCCGCTCCACCGCCCCCACCACGCCGAGCCGGTGCCCACTGGTGGCGACCAGCACCGGGTCGACGACGAGATGCGGCAGCCGGCCCGCCTTCGCCGCCTCGGCCACCGCGTCGGCCACCGCCGGGGTGCCGAGCATGCCGGTCTTCACCGCGCGTACGCCGAAGTCGCCGAGGACGCTGTCCAGTTGCTCGGTGACCGTCCGGGGTGGCAGCGGCAGGACGGCGTCCACGCCTCTGGTGTTCTGCGCGGTGACGGCCGTGATGACGCTGGTCCCGTAGACGCCGAGGGCGGCGAAGACCTTGAGGTCGGCCTGGATGCCGGCTCCCCCGCCGGAGTCCGATCCGGCGATGGTGAGCACTGTCGTGGGGGTCACTCTTCCGTGCCTCGCGGTTCGTCGGTGGTTGCGCTTGAGGGCTGCGGCCGACCGCGCCCACTCCGGGCGGTCAGGCTTGATTCCTCCGTGGTCACGGTCGGCCGCAGCCCCGTACCGGAGACCGCCGTGCGTCCGCGCCGGCTTCGCGGCACCTCGAAGGGGGCGGTCAGCCTGGTGGCTGCCTCGGTCGGGTCTTCCGCTCGCATCACCGCGCCGAGCACTGCCACTCCCACCGCTCCCGCCTCGATGCAGGCGTGCACCTGGTCCGGGGTCTCCACTCCGCCTAGGGCGAGGATCGGCACGGGGCTGGCCTGGATCAGCTCGCGGAGTCCCTCGGGGTGCAGGGGTGGGCCGTAGCCGGGCTTCGTCCTCGTTGGATAGACGGGCGAGAGGGTGGCGTAGTCCTCTGTGGTGAGTCGCGCGAGTTCGGAGTGGTCGTGGCAGGAGCGGCCGACCAGGCCGTAGCTCGGCGGTGGGTACGGGCCGGCGGCGGGCAGGTGGACGGCGTCGCCGTCGAGGGGGTCGGGGCCGGCGACGATCAGGGTGCCGCCCGCCTCGGCGAGGACCGGGCGCAGCTCGGCGGCGAGGGCGGCCCGTTCGGCGCGCGGCAGGTCCTTCTCCCGCAGCACCACCCAGCGCACTCCCCCGTCGACTGTCGCGGCGACCACCTCCGGCAACGGCCGCCGCGCCTGCCGTCGGTCGGTGAGCACCAGGAGCCCGGACGGCGCAGGCGCGATCTTGGCAGGTGGCGGACCCGCCAGGGGCGTACCGGCATCGCTGACAGCCACACCGGCCACCGCGCGCGTCACAGGTCGGGCCTTCCCTCGTCGGGAGTTGAGGGGAGGGCGTGGAAGCGACGGGCGATCCGTCCAGCGCCGGCGGCCAACCGGCCCGCCTCGACGGCGTACCGCATCGCGGTGGCCATCGCCACCGGATCGGCGGCCCGGGTCACCGCGCTGGCCAGCAGCACCGCGTCGCAGCCCAGCTCCATGGCGAGCGCCGCGTCGGACGCGGTGCCGATGCCGGCGTCCAGGATCACCGGCACGTCCACGCTCTGCCGGATCAGCCGGATGTGGTGTGGGTTGCTCACGCCCAGCCCGGAGCCGATCGGCGCGCCGGCCGGCATCACCGCCGCACAGCCCACGTCGGCCAGCCGGCGGGCCAGGATCGGGTCGTCCGAGGTGTACGGCAGCACGACGAATCCGTCGCCGACCAGCTCCTCGGCGGCGCGCAACAGCTCCACTCCGTCGGGCAGCAGCGTCCGCTCGTCGCCGATCACCTCCAGCTTCACCCGGTCGGTGTCGAACGCCTCCCGGGCCAGGTGGGCCACCTTCACCGCCTCGCCCGCGGTGTAGCAGCCGGCGGTGTTCGGCAGCAGCTTCACCCCGCACCGGTCCAGCAGGTCGAGCAGCGCACCGGCGGTCCCGGGCGCGGTGTCCACCCGGCGCAGCGCCACGGTGACGAGCTCCGTACCGGAGGCCCGGATCGCCTGCTCCAGCACGTGCAGGTTGGCCGCGCCGCCGGTGCCGAGGATCAGCCGCGATCCGAACGTCTCGCCGCCCAGTTCGAACGACATCCCGCCTCACCCGCCCTGGGCGGCGCTGAGCACCTCGACCCGGTCGCCGTCGCGCAGTGCCGACGCCGGCCAGCCGCCGCGCGGCACCACCTCGCCGTTCACCGCGACCGCGAGGCCGCGCTGCTGGTCGGTGACCGCACGGACCAGGTCCGCCACCGTCGAGCCGCCGGGCAGGATCCGCCGGGCGCCGTTCACGGTCAATTCCACGTACGCTCCTCCTCGGCTACGAATCGGTCGGGGGTGAAGGGGGCGAGGAGCGGGTCCGCCTCGCCGGTGACGATCAGCTGGGCGATCAGGTCGGCGGTGACCGGGGTGAGCACGATGCCGTGCCGATGGTGGCCGGTGGCCGCGAGGACGCCGGGGCGCCCGGGCAGCGGCCCGAGGATCGGCGCGTTGTCCGGCGTACCGGGGCGCAGCCCGGCGGACGCCTCGACCAGGTCGTACTCGGCCAGCTCGGGGACCAGGTCGACGGCGGCGCGGAGCAGCCGCAGCACCGCCCCGGCGGTCACCTCGGTGTCCGCGCGCTCCTCGACCGTCGCCCCGACCACCACCTCGCCGGTGTCCCGGGGCACCAGGTAGACCGACTCGCCGTCGGCGTACCCCCGGATCACGTGCCGGAAGCCCGGCGCGCCGCGACCGGGCGCGCGGAGCCGGAGCACCTGCCCCTTCACCGGCCGGACCGGCAGCCCGGTCAGCGCCGCGGCCCCGCAGCCGGCCGCCACCACGGTGACCCCGGCGTCCAAATCGGAGAGCCGGGCCACCGCGTCGGGCACCAGCGTCGCGCCGGCCCGCTCGGCGGCAACGCGCAGCGCGGCGACGAGCCGCCGCGGGTCGACCTGGTGGTCGCCCGCCGCGACCGCGCCGCCGCGCACCCGCGGCGCCAGCGCCGGCTCGCGGTCCCGCAGCTTCGACGGGCGCAGCGGCGTGATCGGCAGTCCCAAACCCCGCTGGTACGACCACAGCCGCCGCGCCTCGGCCAGATCGTCCCCGGTCAGCCCGACCACCAGCGTGCCCTCGGTGCGGTGTCCGAACCCGACGCCCGCGGCCTCGGCCAGCTCGGCGGCGAACGCCGGCCAGCGGGCGGCGGAGTCGGCGAGCAGCGCGGTCAGTTCGTGCTCCCCGAAGTACGCCTCGGCGACCGGCGAGAGCATCCCGGCGGCGACGTGCGACGCACCGGAACCGGGGGCCGGATCGTGCACGACCACCCGCAGTCCGCGCGCCGCGCAGCGCCAGGCGATCGCCAGCCCGACCGGTCCCGCCCCCACCACCGCGACGTCCGGTCGGGTCAGCACGTCAGCGCCCCGAGCAGCTCCGCCGTCGCGCGCCCGGGATCGACGGCGCCGGAGAGCGCCCCGACCACCGCCACCCCGTACGCCCCGGCGGCGCGCAACGTCGGCACCGACGCGGCGGTGACCCCGCCGATCGCGATCACCGGCACGGCCACGGAGTCGGCGACCGCGCGGACCCCGTCGGGGCCGACCGGGGCCGGCAACCCGCGCTTGGTGCTGGTGGCGTGGCACGGGCCGACGCCCAGGTAGCTGGCCCCGGCGGCGGCCGCCTCGGCGGCGGCGAGCGGTTCCCGGGCGGTGGCGCCGAGCACGGCGGTGGAGCCGAGCACCCGACGGGCCGCCCCGACCGGCAGGTCGTCCGCGCCGACGTGGCCGCCGGCGGCGCCGACCGCGAGCGCCACGTGCAGCCGGTCGTTGACCAGGCAGGTCGCCCGGTAGGGCGCGCAGAGCGCGACCACCCGTCGGGCCAGGTCGTACGCCTGGCGGTCGGTGGCGTCGTCCTCCACCCGGACCTGGACGACCAGTTCGGCGCGGGCCACCGGGAGGGCGGCGCGCAGCACGGCGAGCGGGTCTCGCCCCGGCCGGGTGTCGGTGATCAGATGCAGTCGTCCCAGGGACGGCACGGCAACACTCCTCCCTGCGCCGGCATTACCCGGATCAGGTTCGACGGTCGGGGGCTTCCAGCCCCCCTCTCAGCCCGGTGTACCGGGCTCCCGTGGGTCACTTGCGGGCCTACCGTACGACGTCGGCCCGGATCCGCCAAGGGCGGGCAACGGCTTTTCCCACAGACCGTCCGAACGCGATGACCGGGGCAGCGAGTGACCGCCCCCTCACGCCATGCTGTCCGAATGCCCTCGGCCCCGCGCGCGCCTCGACGGTTGTCGTTTCTGCCGTTCCGGAGCAGCCGCCGTCGCGCAGGGGTTGCTCACCTGGGCGATGCTGTCGCGGCGACGGGGGTGTTTGACCTCGATGGCGCGCCGGCGGGAGCACCGCCGCCAGCCGATACGCCGCTGCCCCGGCGCCGTCAACACGGTGCCGGGGCAGCGGGCGGAGCTTTCGGCGTCAGAGGATGGCGTCGAGGGCTTCGAGGTCCTCGTCGCTGGGCTGCCAGGTGCCGGCGGCGGCGTTCGCCCGCACCTGCTCCGGCGTGGTGGCGCCGGCGATCACCGAAGTCACCGCCGGCCGGGCGGCCAGCCCACCGATGGCCACCTGGAGCATGGTGAGCGCCCGACCGGCCGCGTACGCCTCGATCGCCTCGATGGTGTCCCAGTCCGCGGCGGCCAGGCGCTGCGCGTACCGGCCGCCGCCGGAGAGCCGACTGCCGGCGGGCGGTGCCTCCTTGCGCTTGTACTTGCCGGTGAGCAGGCCGTTGGCGAGCGGGAAGAACGGCAGCATGCCGAGGCCGAACCGCTCGCAGGCGGGAATGACCTCGGCCTCGACCGACCGTTCCAGCAGGCTGTAGTGGTTCTGCGCGGAGATGAAGCGGGTCCGACCCTGCGACGAGGCGGTCCAGTCGGCGTCGGCGATCTGCCAGCCGGCGAAGTTGGAGTTCCCGAGGTAGCGCACCTTCCCGGCGCGGACCAGGTCGTCCAGCGCGGCGAGGGTCTCATCGATCGGGGTGCCCGGGTCGGGCTCGTGCATCTGGTACAGGTCAATGTGGTCGGTGCCGAGCCGGCGCAGCGACGCCTCCACGGCGCGGGCGATGTAGCGGCGGGCGCCCCGGGCGCCGAAGTCCGGCCCGTTGAGGCCGTGCATGTCCATGCCGAACTTGGTGGCCACCACCACGTCGTCCCGGAGCCCCTTGAGCGCCTGACCGAGCAGCTCCTCGGAGCTGCCCTGCGGCTCGCCGTAGATGTCGGCGGTGTCGAAGAAGTTGATCCCGACGTCGAGCGCCGCGTCCACCACCGCCCGGGTGCCGTCGAGGTCGAGCTTGCGGCCGAAGTTGTTGCAGCCGACGCCGACCACGGACACCACGAGCCCGGAGTCGCCCAGCCGCCGGTAGGTCATCTCAGTCACGAGATCCACCCTATGCCCGCGCCGACTCACGGGTGCGACCGGCGGAGGACCCGGGATCGGGCGGGTGATTCATCCACGACATCAGGTCCACAGCGTCCGCGCGCCCGTTCCACCGCCGGTCGCCGCACCGCCCCACGAAGACTGCAGAGCCGCCCCACCCGTCGTGATCACTTCACGTTCCAGACCGGCTCCGGGGTCTCCAGCACCTCACCGTCGCCGCGGAACAGCACGAACCGGTCGAAGGAGCGGGTGAACCATCGGTCGTGGGTCACCGCGATCACCGTCCCCTCGAACGCGGCCAGCCCCGCCTCCAGCGCCTCGGCGGAAGCCAGGTCGAGGTTGTCGGTGGGCTCGTCGAGCAGCAGCAGAGTCGCCCCGGACAGCTCCAGCAGCAGGACGAGGAACCGGGCCTGCTGGCCACCGGAGAGGGTGCCGAACCGCTGGTCGCCCTGTCCGGCCAGCTCGTACCGGCCGAGCGCGGCCATCGCCGCGTGCCGGTCCATCCCGGCCCGGTGTTCGTCGCCCCGCCAGAGGATATCGACCAGGGTCTTCGCCATCAGCTCGGGCCGGTCGTGGGTCTGCGAGAAGTGCCCGGGCCGCACCCGGGCACCGAGTCGGACCACGCCGTCGTGGGCCACCCGCGCCAGCCCGGCCGCGCCGTCGACCGGGGTGTTGGCCGGGTCCGGATCGCTGCCGCCCCGCGCCAGCAGCCGCAGGAAGTGCGACTTGCCGGTCCCGTTCGCACCGAGCACGGCGACCCGGTCGCCGTACCAGATCTCCAGGTCGAAGGGGTAGGTCAGACCGTCGAGCTCGAGCTGCTCGGCGATCACCGCGCGCTTGCCGGTCCGCCCGCCGGTCAGGCGCATCCGGATGTCCTGATCCTTCGGGGGTACGGGCGGCGGCCCGGCCTCCTCGAACTTGCGCAACCGGGTCTGCGCGGCCTGGTACCGCGAGGCCATCCCCGAGTTGTACGCGGCCTTCTGCTTGTACATCAGCATCAGCTCGCGCAGCTTCTCGTGCTCCTCGTCCCAGCGCTTGCGCAGCTCGTCGAGGCGGTCGTGCCGGGCCACCCGCGCCTCGTGCCAGCTGGCGAAGCCGCCGGGGTGCACCCAGGCGCTGCCGCCCTCCACCGCGACCACCCGGTCGGCGGTCTGCGCCAGCAGCTCCCGGTCGTGCGAGACGTAGAGCACCGACTTGCCGGACTCGCGCAGCCGCGCCTCCAGCCAGCGCTTGCCGGGCACGTCGAGGAAGTTGTCCGGCTCGTCGAGGAGCAGCACCTCGTCGGTGCCGCGGAGCAGCAGTTCGAGGGCGAAACGCTTCTGCTGCCCGCCCGACAGTGTCCGCACCGGACGGTCCCGGGCGGCGTCCCAGGGCAGGTCGAGCACGATGGTGGCGACGGTGTCGAAGAGCACCTCGGCGTCGTACCCGCCGCCCTCGCCCCAGGCCGCGAGCGCGTCCGCGTACGCCAGCTGGGCCTTGCCGGCGGCGGTGCTGTACTTGCCGCGCACCTCGGCCTCGCGCATGGCCGCCTCGGTTGCGGCGAGCCGGCGGCCGGCGTCGCGCAGCGCCGGCGGGGCGAGCGACAGTGCGAGGTCGGCGAGCGTGGAGTCGTCCCCGATCATGCCGATGAACTGCCGCATCACGCCGAGACCACCGGAGCGGGAGACGACGCCGGCCTTCACCGGCAGATCTCCGGCGACCATCCGGAGCAGCGTGGTCTTGCCGGCGCCGTTCGGCCCGACCAGGGCGACCTTGGCGCCCTCACCGACCCGGAACGACACGTCGGAGAAGAGCTCCCGGCCGTCCGGCAGGATGTGCCCGACCGCCGCCACGTCCACGTATCCCACGTCGGCATCCTGCCGGAGCGGCAGGGGCGAGCGACATTCAATTACCGGGTGACCCGCAGCACCCGGTAGCCCTTCTGGCTGGCGTGCCGGTCGACCTGCCAGCCCTGCTCGACGAGCCAGCGGTGCAGCGAGTCGCCGCCGAGGTGCCGGGCGACGACCAGCCAGGCGACCCCGTCCGGGGCGAGCCGGGGCAGCCAGCGGCGCAGCAGGTCGTGCAGCTCGTCCTTGCCGATCCGGATCGGCGGGTTGGACCAGAGCTGGGTGAACGAGACGTCCGTCGGTACCTCGTCCGGGGCGACGACCCGGACCCGGTCGGCGGCGCCGACCCGCTCGGCGTTCATGGCGGTGAGCTGCCGGGCGCGCTCGTTGACGTCGACCGCCCAGACGGTGGCCGGCGGCGCGCTGGTGGCCAGCACGCAGGTGATCGGCCCGAAGCCGCACCCCAGGTCGAGCAGCGGACCGGTGGTGTCCGCCGCCGGCAGTTCCGCCTTGCGCAGCAGCACGGTGGTGCCGGGGTCGAGGCGGTCGGCCGAGAAGACGCCGCTGGCCGACGCGAGGGTGAAGTCGCGTCCGGCGACGGAGAACTGGACCTCGCGCGGGTGGGCGGCGGTCGTGGGTTCCGCGGTGAAGTAATGGTCGCCGGTCACGTCCCGCATTGTCGCACCGGCCGATCGGCGGGCGATCGACGGTAGGACCGACAGGGCCCCAGGCCGTTCTCGCCGGAATTCTCCGGTATTACCCACTAAAGGGACAATCGCTCCTACTGTGGGACACATGGTGTATCGGTACGAGTCCGATGAGGACGCATTCCTGAAGTACCCGGAGCCTGGGTCTGACCGTTCGGTGCTCGCCGGTGCGCCTGCGCCCGCGGGTCCCTCGCCGTCCCGCTTCCCCACCCCGTCGCTGCCCCCGCCGGTCTGGGCCACCCGACCGCCGGTCCGCCCGGCCCCAAGCCAGCCCCGACCGCCGGTTGACCCGAGTCCGGAACCGACCTCACCGGCGGTCGACCCGAGTCCGGCCCCGGCCACCGCCCCGGTGCCGCAGCCCGGGTCTGCGGCCGGCGCGCGCACCTCGGCACCCGGTGTCCCCGAGCCGACACCCCCCGCCGAGGCTCACGACACGACGCCGCCGGCGGACCTGCCCCCGTCCGGTCCCGACGATCGGACCCGTGGCGGGCGGGCCTGGCACGTGCTGATCGGCGGTGCCGCCGTGCTGGTGCTGCTCGCACTCTGCGGGCTGGCCGCCGCCGCACTGCTCCAGGACCGGCCCAGCGCTTCGCAGGCCGGCGCGCCGACGGCCCAACAGCAGGCCGCCGGGCAAGACCTCGACTCCCGGGACACCGATCAACTGGCGCTGACCGTCAAGGAGGTCTTCCCCGGCAAGGACCTGGTGATCACCGACGGCCAGCCGGCCTACCAGGTGCTCAGCACGCACGCCAGCGGGAGCTGTGCCGTCGCCGCCACCGGTGAGATCGCCGACCTGCTGGTCCTCCTCGGCTGCAACCAGGTGGTCCGGGCCACCCTCCGCTCCCCCGACGGCGACCACCTGCTGACCGCCGGGCTGTTCAACCTGACCGACGTCGCCAGCGCCCAGCGGGCGCGGGACCGGATCCGGCAGATACTCGACGAGCGGCAGGGCCGCCTCGTCGGCATGGCGACCGGTGCCGACGCCGAGGTCGTGGCGAAGGCCGCCGCCCAGGTCGGCTGGCAGGTACGCGGCCACTACCTCGCCTACTGCCTGGTGACCCGGTCCGACGGGGCACAGATCAACGCCAACGACGAGAAGGTGCGCGACATCCTGCACGACATGATCGAGCTGTACCTCAACCGCAGGGTGCTGGAGCAGCGGGCGACCGTCGGCGTGGCCAGCCAACCGACGGCCGGCCCGACGGACGTCATCGGCACCCAGCCGGGCACCCGCGGCGCCGGCGGTAACGCCGGCCAGTAGCCGCCCCTGACCCGTCCCGGATTCCGGGTCGCCGTCAGCCCTCGGCGACCGGCACCCGGAGCCGGCGGGTCAGGTCGGCCCGGCGGGCGTACTCGGCCGGGTCGTCCGGGTAGCCCACCGCCACCAGGGTCAGCCCGTGCGCCGGTGCCACGGTCACCTCGCTGGACCGCTCCCGCCGGGTGAGCAGGCCCGCCGGCCATTGGACCGGTCGGCGGCCGTCCCCGGCCACCAGCATCGCACCGACCAGGCTGCGGACCATCGCCTGGCAGAACGCGTCCGCCTGCACGGTGGCAACCAGGATCCCGTCCGGGTCCCGCCGCCAGTCCAGCCGGGTCACCTCGCGCAACGTGGTGGCGTTCTCCTTGCGCCGGCAGTACGCGGCGAAGTCGTGCTCCCCCACCAGGCCGGCCGCGGCGGCGTTCAGCGCGTCCAGGTCCAGCGGCTTCGGCCAGGCCAGCGTGTCGTGCCGGCGCAGCGGCTCGGCTCCCCAAGGGGCGTCGGTCACCCGGTACTGGTAGCGGCGGAAGGTCGCCGAGAAGCGGGCGTCGAAATCGGCCGGGACCTCGGTGATCGCGCGTACCCGCACGTCGGTGGGGAGCAGCCGGGCCAGCCGGCGCAGCAGGCGACCTTCGTGCTCCCGCCAGGCGGCGGTGGGCAGGTCGAGGTGGCAGACCTGACCGGTTGCGTGTACGCCGGCGTCGGTCCGGCCGGCCACGGTCAGCCCGGTCGCCGTGCCGACCCCGAGGACCAGGTCCAGCGTCTGGGTGAGCACCCCGGCGACGGTGCGCCGGGTCGGCTGGGCGGCCCAGCCGGAGAAACCGGTGCCGTCGTACGAGACGTCCAGCCGCAGCCGGATCCGCTCGTCCACCTCGTACCTCCCGTTCACGGCGTCGGGCCCGGCACCCCAGGAAGGGATGCCGGGCCCGACGATGCTGCCTCTGCTCAGGCCTTGTTCTCGTTGACCTCGTCGTCGTCCTCGCGCGCCTGGGCGGTGTCGCCGGCGGCCGAGATCGGCGGCTCGGAGTCCTGGTCGGCCGGGGCCGACGCCGGGGTCTCCTCGGCCGGGGCCAGCGCCTCGAGCTTGTCCTGCTGCGCGGCCTTGCGGGCGGCGGCCTTCCGGGGCGCCTTCGGCTCGGCGACCTGAAGCTCCTCCACCAGCTCGATGATCGCCATCGGTGCGGCGTCACCCTTGCGCGGACCGGTCTTCACGATCCGGGTGTAGCCACCGTTGCGGTTGGCGTACCGGGGCGCGATCTGCTCGAACAGGGCGTAGACCACGTCCTTGTCCTTGACGACGCTCAGCACCCGGCGGCGCGACGCGAGGTCGCCGCGCTTGGCCTTGGTGATGAGCTGCTCGGCCAGCGGACGCAGCCGCCGGGCCTTCGTCTCGGTGGTCTGGATCTTGCCGTGCTGGAACAGCGCGCTGGCCAGGTTGGCCAACATCAGCCGCTCGTGCGCGGGGCTGCCGCCGAGGCGGGGGCCCTTGGTGGGCGTGGGCATGCTTGGTGCTCCTCAGATGTGGCGGCAGCCGGACTTAGAGCTGCTCGGTCTCGCGGTAGTCTTCGGTGTCGTAGTCGGCCTCGCCGAAGGCGTCCACGACGTGCGCCGGGTCGAAGTTCGGGGCCGAGTCCTTCAGCCCCAGACCCATCCCGGCGAGCTTCATCTTGACCTCGTCGATCGACTTCTGACCGAAGTTCCGGATGTCGAGGAGGTCGGCCTCGGTACGCCCGATGAGCTCACCAACGCTGTTGATGCCCTCGCGCTTGAGGCAGTTGTAGGAGCGGACGGTCAGGTCCAGCTCCTCGATCGGCAGGGCCAGGTCCGCCGCCAGCTGGGCGTCCTGCGGGGAGGGCCCGATGTCGATGCCCTCGGCGGTCTCGTCCAGCTCCCGGGCCAGCCCGAAGAGCTCCACCAGCGTCGACCCGGCCGAGGCCAGGGCGGTACGCGGGCCCATCGACGGCTTGGTCTCGACGTCGATGATCAGCCGGTCGAAGTCGGTCCGCTGCTCGACCCGGGTCGCCTCGACGCGGTACGTCACCTTGAGCACCGGCGAGTAGATCGAGTCGACCGGGATCCGGCCGATCTCGGCGCCCGCCTGCTTGTTCTGCGCCGCCGTGACGTAGCCACGACCCCGCTCGACGGTCAGCTCCATGTCGAGCCGGCCCTTGCCGTTCAGGGTGGCGAGCTTCAGGTCCGGGTTGTGCACCGAGACACCGGCCGGGGGCTGGATGTCACCGGCGGTCACGTCGCCGGGGCCCTGCTTGCGCAGGTACATGCTGACCGGCTCGTCGTGCTCGGAGCTGACGCAGAGCTCCTTGATGTTCATGACGAGCTCGACCACGTCCTCCTTGACACCGGGGATCGTGGTGAACTCGTGCAACACGCCGTCGATCTTGATCGAGGTGACGGCCGCACCCGGGATCGACGACAGCAGCGTACGCCGCAGCGAGTTGCCCAGGGTGTAGCCGAAGCCCGGCTCCAGCGGCTCGATGGTGAACCGGGAGCGGGTGTCGTTGATCGACTCCTCGGAGAGGGTCGGTCGCTGGCTGATGAGCATGTCTTCTCTTCTCTTCCGGGACGCCCGCCATATGACGCCCACGACACAAACTGTTCCGGTGGCCCGCCCGGAGGGGCGGGCCACCGCAACGAGCCCTTACTTGGAGTAGAGCTCGACGATCAGCTGCTCCTGGACCTGGGTGTCGATCACCTGCCGGGCCGGGAGCGAGTGCACCAGGATCTTCATCTGGCTGGGGATCGCCTCCAGCCACGCCGGAACGGCCCGAGAGCCGGCCTCGGCCTGCGCGACGAGGAACGGGGTCAGCTCCCGGCTCTTGGGGCGGACCTCGATGATGTCGTGCTCCTTGACGCGGGCCGACGGGATGTCGACCTTCTTGCCGTTCACCGTGAAGTGACCGTGCTTGACCAGCTGACGGGCCATGTCCCGGGACTTGGCGTAGCCGGCCCGGTAGACCACGTTGTCCAGCCGCGACTCGAGGATCTGCAGGAGGACCTCACCGGTCTTGGCCTGCTTGGCCACGGCCTCCTCGTAGTAACCGCGGAACTGCTTCTCCAGCACGCCGTAGACGCGGCGGGCCTTCTGCTTCTCACGGAGCTGGAGCAGGTACTCCGTCTCCTTGGTGCGGCCGCGGCCGTGCTGCCCGGGCGGGAACGGCCGGGACTCGAACGGGCACTTCGGGCCATCGCACTTGCTGCCCTTGAGGAACAGCTTCATCTTCTCCCGCCGGCAACGGCGGCAGTCAGCACCGGTGTAACGAGCCATCTCTCTCTAACCTCTCAGACCCGGCGACGCTTCGGCGGACGGCATCCGTTGTGCGGCTGCGGGGTGACGTCGGAGATCTGACCGACCTCCAGCCCGGCGGCCTGCAGCGAGCGGATGGCGGTCTCCCGGCCGGAGCCGGGGCCCTTGACGAACACGTCGACCTTGCGCATGCCGTGCTCCATCGCCCGACGCGCGGCGGCCTCGGCGGCCAGCTGCGCGGCGAACGGGGTCGACTTGCGCGAGCCCTTGAAGCCCACCTGGCCCGAGGAGGCCCAGGAGATGACCGCACCAGTCGGGTCCGTGATGGACACGATGGTGTTGTTGAAGGTGCTCTTGATGTGCGCCTGCCCGTGGGCGACGTTCTTGCGTTCCTTGCGCCGGACCTTCTTGACGGCGGCTCCGGCACGAGCCTTCGGTGGCATAAGTCTCTTGCGCTCCTATTACTTCCTGCCGGGCTTCTTCTTGCCGGCGACGGTCCGCTTCGGGCCCTTCCGGGTCCGCGCGTTGGTCCGGGTCCGCTGGCCACGGACGGGCAGGCCCCGGCGGTGCCGGATGCCCGCGTAGCAGCCGATCTCGACCTTGCGGCGGATGTCAGCGGCGACCTCGCGGCGCAGGTCACCTTCAACCTTGTAGTTGGCCTCGATGTGGTCGCGGAGCTGGACCAGCTCCTCGTCCGTGAGGTCCCGAGCGCGCTTCTCCGGCGAGATGCCGGTGGCGGCGAGCGTCTCCAGGGCGCGGGTACGGCCGACCCCGAAGATGTAGGTGAGCGCGATCTCCATCCGCTTGTCGCGGGGGAGGTCCACGCCGACTAGACGTGCCATGTGCGGGCGTACTCCTCGTGATGTTGTCGCGGAGGTGTGGACCCGTCCCACCCCGCTACCGGCCGTCCCGTCCTTCCGGCGCGATCAGCGCCGGCGACCGGGATCGGTCGCTGCCCGAGCGGGCCCCGGCCTCCGACCGGGGGTCAACCACGAGGGGGGTACGCGCTGCGTACCGCTCGCGGCTGGGACGAGCTGATGATGTGTTGTCTGGATCTGCGGCCCGGACCGATCCGACCGGCCGTGTCACGACCGGTGGGACTGGTTCAGCCCTGGCGCTGCTTGTGGCGCGGGTCGGTGCAGATGACCATGACCCGGCCGTGCCGGCGGATCACCCGGCAGTTGTTGCAGATCCTCTTGACGCTCGGCTTGACCTTCACGGTTGCCTTACTTCCCATCTGGCCCGGAGACGCGAGGGCGCGACTCCGGACGTCGAAGACGGACACGGGGACGTCCCGGCCGTCGTCAGGCTTACTTGTAGCGGTAGACGATGCGCCCGCGGGTCAGGTCGTACGGCGAGAGTTCGACGACGACCCGGTCCTCCGGCAGGATGCGGATGTAGTGCTGCCGCATCTTGCCGCTGATGTGAGCCAGCACCTTGTGGCCGTTCGCGAGCTCCACCCGGAACATGGCGTTCGGCAGGGGCTCGATGACCCGACCTTCGATCTCGATGGCTCCGTCTTTTTTCGGCATGTCCTCCGCTGTCCTGACGTCGGTTGCTCCGGACGGCCCACAACGTCTTACACGGGTAAACCGACCAAGATCAGAGAACCCGCGCCAGCCGCGGCTCCGACTCCCACCGAAGCGCTGGGTGGGCATGCCGGAGTGGACGCTGTGCGCCGATCAGAAAGTGTACGCCCGCCTGCGCGCCGTCGCCAAACTGACCACCCACCTCAGCGCGATCCGGACAAGACGCCCGAGACCAGTCCGGGCCAGGCGCCGCCGGAATGAGGCATCCAGGACGCGGCGGAGGTCAACCCTCGTTGGGGCCGCGCCCGGCGAATCCGTCCGGGCCCGGCGGCGGTTCACGCGTCGGTGCGGACTGGTCAGACTTCCGGACGGTAGATCCCAATCCATCGGGTTGGTCCTCGCCATCCGGTTTGCGGCCAACCTCTCCTCGTCGGCGCTTCCGGCCGAGGTCTCCCCCGCCGGCACCGCCCTCCCGTTCCCTCCCCCGGCGCTTCCGCTTCCGCCGCCGGCGCCGCTCCCGCTCGGCCACGCGCCGGGGCTCGCCGGCGCTCAGCCCGCCGACCGTCCGGAACAGCAGCACCACGCCCCACGGACCGGCCACCCAGAGGGGCCAGTAGAAGACGGCCTCGCGCGCCCCTATCGAGGAGAAGATCCAGATCGCGGTCAGGATCCCGACCACCCGCAGATATGGGAGCCAGAGCTGGGCCAACCATCGGCCCACGGGTCCGGTCACCGCTACGGCCCTCGCCCGCCCGGCCACCGCTACCGTCCCCGAGTGGTCCACAGCCTCTGCCGCTGCCCCGGCCGGGCGCGACTGCCCGGTGGTCAGGCGGGCCAGGGCCACCTGCTCCGTCGGCGTCGGCCCGGGCAGATCGGCCAGCACCTCGTCCAGTTCCGCGTAGGTCTTCGCGCCGTACGCCCGTTGCAGCCGCTCGTCGTACTCGTACAGGTCGAGCCGGCCCTCCTCCACGGCCACCCGGAGCCGTTCAGCCGTGGCCGCCCGATCGGTGTCCGCCGCCCGCAGGTGGCCCCGCCCCTCCATGAGGGCAAGCATGTCACCGCGGCGCCACCCGCCGCCGCCCCCGCGTATGCCCGTCGACGGCCGGGCGATCTCTTCCGTGATGTGGGCGACGCCCGAATTTGGTCCCCGGTGACCACTTCGTCGCCAGCCGCGAGCCGCGCGAGCCGGGTGACGCTGGGAGTCGGTCCGCCCCGCCGGTCAGACAGCCGGAGACTCCGCCGGCTGGCGGGAGGTGACCAGGCCGCCGAGCCGGGCCCGGCCGCCGTCCTCGGCGGTGAGCACCCAGACGCCGTCGTCGAGCAGCGCCATCGTGTGCTCCACGTGCACCGCCATCGACCGGTCCCGCGTGACCACGGTCCAGCCGTCGGCCAGCTCGACGGTGCGGGGCGAGCCCATGGTGATCATCGGCTCGATGGCCAGCGCCAGCCCCGGCACCAGCCGCGGGCCCTTGCCCGGCCGTCCGTGGTTGAGCACGTGCGGGTCCTGGTGCATCTCGGTGCCGATGCCGTGCCCGCCGTAGCCGTCGACGATGCCGTACCGGCCGCCCTTGCGGACGGCGTTCTCCACCGCGTGCGAGATGTCCGTGAGCCGGCCCTTGCCGCTGGCCGCACCCCGGGCGGCCGCCGCGATGCCGGCCCACATCGCGTCCTCGGCGACCGCGGCCATCTTCAGCAGCGCCGGGTCGACCTCGCCGACCCCGACAGTGATGGCCGCGTCGCCGTGCCAGCCGTTCAGCACCGCGCCGCAGTCGATCGAGATCAGGTCACCGTCGTTGAGCACCTGCCTCGACGACGGGATGGCGTGCACCACCTGCTCGTTGACCGAGGAGCAGATCGACGCCGGGTAGCCGTGGTAGCCCTTGAACGACGGGGTGGCGCCGGCCTCACGGATCGTCGCCTCGGCGATCGCGTCCAGATCGGCCGTGCTCACCCCGGGCGCGACCGCCTCCCGCATCCGACGCAGCGCGCGGGCGACCACCAGTCCGGCGGCCCGCATCTTCTCGATCTGGTCGGGGGTCTTCAGCTGGACGTCCAGCTGGGGACGGCGCATAGAGGGTTTACCTTTCGTTGCGCGGAACAGCGGGGCACGTCGGACGTACCCCGCCGTTCGCACTCTATCCGCCGGAGCCCCGGGCGGGACGTCAGCCGCCGTACGAGCGCAGGGCATCGATGGCGCGAACAGTGACGTCCTCCACCGGCCCGGTGGCGTCGATGCCCACCAGCTTGCCCTGAGCGCCGTAGTAGTCGACCAGGGGCGCGGTCTTCTCGGCGTACTCCCGCAGCCGGGCGGCGATGGTCTCCGGCTTGTCGTCCTCGCGCTGGAACAGCTCGGCGCCGCAGCGGTCGCACATGCTTTCCCGCGTCGGGGCGTCGAACTCCACGTGCCAGATCTTGCCGCAGCCGCGGCAGGTACGCCGGCCGGACAACCGCCGGATCACCTCGTCGTCGTCGACGACCAGCTCCAGCACCAGGTCCAGCGCGGTGCCGAAGTCGGCGAGGAGTTTGTCCAGCGCGGCGGCCTGCGGCACCGTACGCGGAAAGCCGTCGAGCAGGAAGCCCTCGCTGGCGTCCGGCTCGGCGAGCCGGTCCCGCACCATGTTGATGGTGACCTCGTCCGGGACCAGCTTGCCCGCGTCCATGTACCGCTTGGCCTCCGTGCCGAGCGGGGTGCCCTGCGACACGTTGGCCCGGAAGATGTCGCCGGTCGAGATCTTCGGCACGGAGAGGTGGGCGGCGATGAACTCCGCCTGTGTGCCCTTGCCCGCGCCTGGCGGGCCAACCAGAACGAGTCGCATCTACCGCAGGAACCCTTCGTAGTTCCGCTGCATGAGTTGGCTCTCGATCTGCTTCACGGTCTCCAGACCGACGCCGACCATGATGAGCACAGCGGTGCCGCCGAACGGGAAGTTCTGGAACTGCTGGTTGTCGAGCCAGATGAAGAAGAAGTTCGGCAGGATCGCGATGATGCCCAGGTAGAGCGCGCCCGGCAGGGTGATCCGGCTGAGGATGAAGTCGAGGTACTCGGCGGTCGGCTTGCCGGGGCGGATGCCCGGCACGAAGCCGCCGTACTTCTTCATGTTGTCCGCGACCTCGGTCGGGTTGAACGTGATCGACACGTAGAAGTACGTGAAGAAGATGATCAGCAGGAAGTAGATCGCGATGTGCTCCGGCGCGCTCGCCTTCACGATGTGGTTCTGGATCCAGGCCTGGGTCTTGCCCGGGTTCGTCTGGTCGAAGAACTGGAGCGCGAGCTGCGGCAGGTAGAGCAGCGACGAGGCGAAGATGACCGGGATGACGCCGGCCTGGTTGACCTTCAGCGGGATGTAGGTCGAGGTGCCGCCATACATCCGCCGGCCGATCATGCGCTTGGCGTACTGCACCGGGATCCGGCGCTGCGCCTGCTCGATGAAGGTGACCGCGGTGATGACCAGCAGGACCAGGGCGATGACGAGGAAGAACATCCCCCAGCCCTTGGTGGTCTTGATCCGCCAGCCCTCGCTGGGGAGCCGGGCCGCGATCGAGGTGAAGATCAGCACGGACATGCCGTTGCCGACGCCCCGGTCGGTGATCAGTTCACCGAGCCACATCACCACGCCGGTGCCGGCGGTCATGGTCATGACCAGGATGCTCAGGGTCAGCCAGTCCGGGATACCGGTGCCCTTCGGGATGATCGGGAACTGGTCGCACTGGTTGTTGAAGAGCTGCCCGGAGCGGGCCAGGGCAACGAACGCCGAGGACTGGAGGATGCCCAGCCCGAGGGTGAGGTAGCGGGTGTACTGGGTGATCTTCGCCTGGCCGGCCTGGCCCTCCTTGCGGAGCTGCTCCAGCCGTGGGATGACCACCGTCAGCAGCTGCAGGATGATCGACGCGGTGATGTAGGGCATGATGCCCAGCGCGAAGACCGAGAGCTGCAGCAGCGCGCCACCGGAGAAGAGGTCCAGCAGGTTCAGCACCCCGGTGCTGCCCCCCTGGAGGGTGTCGAGGCACTTCTGCACGTTGCCGTACGCGACACCCGGGCTGGGCATAGTGGCGCCCAGCCGGTAGACCGCGATGATGCCTACCGTGAACAGCAGCTTCCTGCGCAGGTCAGGCGTACGGAACGCACTGAGAAAGGCGGACAGCAACTTTCTTCCTCCTGCGCGAGGCGGGCCGCCGGTGATGCCTGGCGGGGCGGGGTGGGTGCCGGGCGAGCGCCCGATATCCATAGCTGGGATGGGACTCTAACAGCCCCATCCCGGTCGGGGCAGACGTGCCCGGCTACATAAACCGAATCCAATGTTACCCGGCGCACACGGGCCAGGTAGACCATGACGCCCGCCCAGTTGGGGACAACTGAACGGGCGCCATGGGTTCTGCCTTACAGCTCGGTGACGGAGCCACCGGCGGCGGTGATCTTCTCCTTGGCCGACGCGCTGAACGCGTGCGCCGACACCTGGAGGGCCACCCCGCCGAGGTCGCCGGTGCCGAGGATCTTGACCGGCTGGCCCTTGCGGACCGCGCCGGCCTCGACCAGCTCGACCGGGCCGACCTGGCCGCCGTTCGGGAAGAGCTCGGCGAGCCGGTCCAGGTTGACCACCTGGAAGACGACCTTGAACTTGTTCTTGAAGCCCTTCAGCTTCGGCAGGCGCATGTGGATGGGCATCTGCCCACCCTCGAACGCCGCCGAGATGTTCTTCCGGGCCTTCGAACCCTTGGTACCGCGACCGGCGGTCTTGCCCTTCGAGGCCTCACCGCGACCCACGCGGGTCTTCGCGGTCTTGGCACCGGGCGCCGGGCGCAGGTGGTGCACCTTGATCGTCATTACTCGACCTCCTCGACCTTCACGAGGTGGCTGACCGTGAAGATCATGCCGCGGATCTCGGGCCGGTCCTCCTTGACCACCACGTCGTTGATCCGCTTCAGACCGAGCGAACGCAGCGAGTCACGCTGGTTGCGCTTGGTCCCGATCTCGGACCGGACCTGGGTGACCTTCAGGCGAGCCATCAGGAAGCCACCTCCGCCCGCGACGCCAGCATGGCGGCCGGCGCGACGTCCTCGACCGGCAGACCACGACGGGCCGCGACCGCCTCCGGGGACTCGAGCGCCTTCAGCGCCGCCACGGTGGCGTGCACGATGTTGATCGGGTTGGACGAGCCGAGGCTCTTGGAGAGCACGTCGTGGATGCCCGCGCACTCCAGCACGGCACGCACCGGACCACCGGCGATGACGCCCGTACCGGCCGAGGCCGGCTTGAGCAGCACCACACCGGCGGCGTCCTCGCCCTGCACCGGGTGCGGGATCGAGGCACCGATCCGCGGCACCTTGAAGAAGTGCTTCTTGGCCTCCTCGACACCCTTGGCGATCGCCGCGGGCACCTCCTTGGCCTTTCCGTAGCCCACGCCGACGGTGCCGTCGCCGTCGCCCACGATCACCAGGGCGGTGAAGCTGAAGCGACGACCACCCTTCACAACCTTGGCGACGCGGTTGATCGCGACGACCCGCTCGAGGTGCGGGGTCTTCTCGACGGGCGCGTTTCCGCGGCCGCCCTCACGGCGGTTGTCGCGGCGACCACCCTCGTTGCCACCGGACCCGCCGCCACGGCGCTGTTGACCTGGCATCAGCAGCCTTCCTTTTCTCTCGTGACGGGGTTTCTAGAACTCGAGCCCGGCTTCGCGGGCGGCGTCGGCAAGCGCGGCGACCCGCCCCGCGTACCGGTTGCCACCGCGGTCGAAGACGACCTTCGAGATGCCGGCGGCCTTGGCCCGCTCGGCGAGCAGGGCGCCGACCTTGCCGGCCAGGGCACTCTTGTTGCCCTCCGCACCGCGCAGCGAGTCGTCCAGGGTCGAGGCCGACACCAGGGTGTGACCCTTGGTGTCGTCCACGATCTGGGCGACGATGTGCCGCAGCGAGCGGGTGACGACCAGGCGGGGGCGCTCGGGAGTACCGCTGATGTTCTTGCGGACCCGGAAGTGCCGACGCGCACGCCCGACGGCACGCTTGGCGGCGACGCCGCGGCGGCGCTTGAGCAGCGTGGCGCTCACTTCTTACCTGCCTTTCCAGCCTTGCGGCGGATGACCTCGCCCTGGTACTTCACGCCCTTGCCCTTGTACGGCTCCGGCGGGCGGATCTTCCGGATGTTGGCGGCGACCTCGCCGACCTGCTGCTTGTCGATGCCGGTCACGTGGAACAGCGTCGGCTTTTCCACCGTGAAGGTGATGCCCTCCGGCGCCTGCACGGTGACCGGGTGGGAGAACCCGAGCGCGAACTCGAGGTCCTTGCCCTTGGCGGTCACGCGGTAACCGGTGCCGGCGATCTCGAGGCTCTTGCGGTAGCCCTCGGTCACCCCAACGATCATGTTGGCGACCAGCGTACGGCTCAGGCCGTGCAGTTCCTTGGACTTGCGCTCGTCGTTCGGCCGGTTGACGTGCAGCGCGCCGTCGTCGCCCCGCTCCGCCTTGATCGGCTCGGCGAGGACGTGGCTCAGCTCGCCCTTCGGGCCCTTGACCTTGACGGTCTGGCCCTCGATCGTGACGTCGACGCCGGCGGGTACCGGGATCGACTTACGTCCAATACGCGACATTTCTACCTGTCTCCCGTTACCAGACGAAGGCGAGGACTTCCCCGCCAACGCTCCGCTTGCGGGCCTGCCGGTCGGTGAGCAGCCCCTGGGACGTCGAAATGATCGCCACGCCCAGCCCGCCGAGCACCCGCGGGAGCCCGTCCGACTTGGCGTAAACCCGCAGACCGGGCTTGGACACGCGCTTGATGCCGGCCAGGCTCCGCTCCCGGTTCTGGCCGTACTTCAGCTCGACGACCAGTCGCTTGCCGACGGCGCCCTCCTCGGGCTCCTCGACCGACCAGGTGCTGATGTAACCCTCGGACTTGAGGACCTCGGCGATGTTCGCCTTGATCTTCGAGTAGGGCATCGTCACCCGGTCGTGGTACGCCTGGTTGGCGTTACGCAGACGCGTGAGCATGTCTGCGATCGGGTCGGTCATCGTCATGGAATTCGTCAACCTTTCTCGCCGGGGTTCCCCGGGCCACGCCCGGGGCCTACGGCGAAGAGTCAGTTCAGCTGACGCGCGAAGCGCGCCGGGCTATTACCAGGAAGCCTTGGACACGCCGGGCAGCTCACCGCGGTGGGCCATCTCCCGGATGCACACCCGGCAGAGACCGAACTTGCGGTAGACCGCCTTCGGACGCCCGCACCGCTGGCAGCGGGTGTACGCGCGAACCGAGAACTTCGGCTTCGCGGCCGCCTTGAGGATCAGCGCCTTCTTGGCCATCTCAGTTCTCCTTGAACGGGAAGCCCAGGAGCTTCAGCAGCGCCCGGCCCTCGTCGTCGGTCGTGGCGGTCGTGACCACCGTGATGTCCATGCCCCGCTGGCGATCGATCTTGTCCTGGTCGATCTCCTGGAACACCGACTGCTCGGTCAGACCGAACGTGTAGTTGCCGTGCCCGTCGAGCTTGCGCCCGTCCAGACCGCGGAAGTCGCGGATACGCGGCAGCGCGATCGAGAGCAGCCGGTCCAGGAACTCCCACATCCGGTCGCCGCGCAGGGTCACCTTCGCGCCGATCGGCATGCCCTCACGCAGCTTGAACTGCGCGATGGACTTGGTCGCCCGCCGCACCTGCGGCTTCTGGCCGGTGATGGTGGCCAGGTCGCGGACGGCGCCGTCGATCAGCTTGGCGTCCCGAGCGGCCTCGCCGACGCCCATGTTGACGACGATCTTGACCAGCCGCGGCACCTGCATGGGGTTGGCGTAGTTGTACTGCTCGCGCAG
The DNA here is from genome assembly GCF_900091465.1 of Micromonospora rhizosphaerae. Taxonomy (NCBI): domain Bacteria; kingdom Bacillati; phylum Actinomycetota; class Actinomycetes; order Micromonosporales; family Micromonosporaceae; genus Micromonospora; species Micromonospora rhizosphaerae. The sequence goes on from NZ_FMHV01000002.1 coordinate 100,488, forward strand.
CTGGGCCACGATCTCGCTGCGGTACCGCTCCTTGAGGCGCGGCATGGTCTTGGTTTCGGTAGCCGTGGTCATCACAGGTCCTTACCGGTGCTACGCGCGATGCGGACCTTCTGGCCGTTCTCGTCGACCCGGTAACCGACGCGGGTCGGCTTGCCGTCGGAGTCCAGGACCTGCACGTTCGAGACGTGGATCGGGGCCTCCTGGGTGACGATGCCACCGGTCTTGGCGCCGCGCTGGGTGGTGCTGATGCGGGTGTGCTTCTTGACGCGGTTCACGCCCTCGACCAGGACCTTGTCCTGCCGCGGGTAGGCCGCGATGACCTTGCCCTTGGCACCCTTGTCCTTACCGGCGATGACGACGACCGTGTCGCCCTTCTTGACCTTCACGGTCACAACACCTCCGGCGCGAGAGAAATGATCTTCATGAACCGCTTGTCCCGCAGCTCGCGACCCACCGGGCCGAAGATACGGGTGCCGCGCGGGTCCCCACCGTCCTTGATGATGACGGCGGCGTTCTCGTCGAAGCGGATGTACGAGCCGTCCGGCCGCCGCTTCTCCTTGACGGTGCGAACGACGACGGCCTTGACCACGTCGCCCTTCTTCACACCGGCACCCGGGATCGCGTCCTTGACGGTGGCCACGATGACGTCGCCGATGCTCGCGTAGCGCCGACCGGAGCCGCCGAGAACGCGGATGCACAGGATCTCCCGGGCACCCGTGTTGTCGGCGACGCGCAGTCGCGACTCCTGCTGAATCACGTCTATCTCCTATGTCTGCCGGTTCTCCGGCCGCCCGAGGGCGGCCGGAGCCTGGCGGAACCTGCGCCCGACCAACGCCGGGCGAGCTCGAGCCTTCGCTACTTGGCCTTTTCCAGGATCTCCACGAGCCGCCACCGCTTCGTGGCGGACAGCGGCCGGGTCTCCATGATCAGGACCCGGTCGCCGATGCCGGCGGAGTTCTGCTCGTCGTGCACCTTCAGCTTGCTGGTCCGGCGCATGATCTTGCCGTACAGCGCGTGCTTGACCCGGTCCTCGACCTCGACGACGACGGTCTTGTCCATCTTGTCGCTGACCACGAGGCCCTCCCGCACCTTGCGGCTGGCCCGGGTGGGGGCGGTGGTGTTCTCGCTCATGATGCAGTCACCTCAGTCGGCGCGGCCGAGAGACCCAGCTCGCGCTCACGCATGATCGTGTAGATCCGGGCGATCTCCCGACGGATGACCTGCAGCCGCCGGTTGTTGTCCAGCTGCCCGGTTGCGGCCTGCACGCGGAGGTTGAACAGCTCCGCCTTGGCCTCGCGCAGCTTCGTGACCAGCTCCTCCTCGGAGAGCTCACGCAGCTCGGAGGCCTTAACGCCCGCTGCCATCAGGATTCACCCACTTCGCGCGTAACAATGCGGCACTTCATCGGGAGCTTGTGGATCGCGCGACGCATCGCCTCTCGCGCGATCTGCTCGTTGGGGAAGGACATCTCGAAGAGAACCCGCCCCGGCTTGACGTTGGCGACCCACCACTCGGGCGAGCCCTTACCGGAACCCATCCGGGTTTCCGCCGGCTTCTTGGTCAGGGCCTGGTCCGGGAAGACCGTGATCCAGACCTTGCCGCCACGCTTGATGTGGCGGGTCATCGCGATACGCGCCGACTCGATCTGCCGGTTCGTCACGTACGCCGGCTCGAGAGCCTGGATCCCGAACTCGCCGAACACCACCCGGTTGCCACCCTTGGACGCGCCGTGACGGTCCGGGTGGTGCGGCTTGCGGAAGCCCTTCGGGGGCTTGCGCGGCATCAGCATCTGTCAGCCCTCCTGCTGCTTTTCTGCCGGAGCCGACGCTGCTGCGGCGACGGCGGCGGTGTCCACCGGCTCACCGGCCGGCGTCTCGGCGGCCTGCGCGAGTGTCGTCGCGGCAGCCCGGCCAGCCTCGGTGCCCCCGGCGGTCGTGCCGGCCGAACCCGACCGGCCACGGCGCGGACGCTCGGGACGCTCGCCGCGCTCACGACGCGGGCGGGACGGACCGGCCTCGGCCGGAGCCTCCCGGCCCGGGACGGCGTCGCCCTTGTAGATCCACACCTTCACGCCGATCCGGCCGAAGGTGGTACGGGCCTCGAAGAAGCCGTACTCGATGTTGGCCCGCAGCGTGTGCAGCGGAACCCGGCCCTCACGGTAGAACTCGGTCCGGCTCATCTCGGCGCCGCCCAGACGGCCCGAGACCTGCACCCGGATGCCCTTGACGACCGGGTTCTTCATGGCCGACTGCATCGCCTTGCGCATGGCCCGGCGGAAGCTGACCCGGCTGGACAGCTGCTCGGCCACGCCCTGGGCGACCAGCTGCGCGTCCGACTCGGGGCTCTTCACCTCGATGATGTTCAGCTGCACCTGCTTGCCGGTGAGCTTCTCCAGCTCGCCGCGGATCCGGTCGGCCTCCGCACCCTTACGGCCGATGACGATGCCCGGCCGGGCGGTGTGGATGTCGACGCGGACCCGGTCCCGGGTGCGCTCGATGTCGACCTTGGAGATGCCGGCCCGCTCGAGGCCCTTGGACATCATCCGGCGGATCTTGACGTCCTCGCCGATGTAGTCCTTGTAGAGCTTGTCTGCGAACCAGCGGGACTTCCAGTCGGTCGAGATGCCGAGCCGGAACCCAGTGGGGTGAACCTTCTGACCCATTACTCGGCACCCTCCGTCGTGCTCTCCGTCTCAGCGGCCTCGGCCTGCTTCGCCGGGGCGGCCTTCTTCGCCGCGGACTTCTTCGCCGCGGCCGGCGCGACCGCCTCGACCGCCACGGTGATGTGGCAGGTGCGCTTGCGGATCCGGTACGCCCGGCCCTGCGCCCGCGGCCGGAACCGCTTCATGGTCGGGCCCTCGTCGACGAACGCCTCGCTGACGAGCAGCGCGTCGGGGTCCAGCCGCTCGTTGTTCTCCGCGTTGGCGATCGCGCTCGCGAGCACCTTGTACACCTGCTCGCTCGCAGCCTGCGGCGCGAACTGCAGCACCGTGAGCGCCTCCTTCGCGGGCAGGCCGCGGACGAGGTTGACCACCCGGCGCGCCTTCATCGGCGAGATGCGCACGTGCCGCGCAACCGCCCGCGCGCCCGGAAGCACCGGAGCGTCGCCCTTTCCTGGCATCGCTGTAACCCCTTGTTCCTCTATCCGTATGCCCGCGGCGTCAGCGCCGGCGGCTCTTCCGGTCGTCCTTCTCGTGACCCTTGAACGTTCGGGTCAGCGCGAACTCGCCGAGCTTGTGCCCGACCATCGCCTCGGTGACGAACACCGGGACGTGCTTGCGTCCGTCGTGCACGGCGATCGTGTGCCCGAGCATCTCGGGAATGATCGTCGAGCGCCGCGACCAGGTCTTGATGACGTTCTTCGAGCCCTTCTCGTTCTGCGTCTCCACCTTCTTGAGCAGGTGGTCGTCTACGAACGGGCCCTTCTTCAGGCTGCGAGGCATCTGTCAGCTCTCCTGTTAGCCGCGCTTGCGGGTGGCGTAGCGGCGGCGGACGATCAGCCGGTCACTCGGCTGACCCTTACGACGGGTGCGGCCCTCGGGCTTACCCTGCGGGTTGACCGGGTGGCGACCACCGGAGGTCTTACCCTCACCACCACCGTGCGGGTGGTCGACCGGGTTCATCGCGACACCACGGACGGTCGGGCGCTTGCCCTTCCACCGCATCCGACCGGCCTTACCCCAGTTGATGTTCGACTGGTCGGCGTTGCCGATCTCGCCGATGCTGGCGCGGCACCGCACGTCGACCCGCCGGATCTCACCGGACGGCATGCGGAGGGTCGCGTACGCGCCCTCACGGCCGAGCAGCTGGATGCCGACGCCGGCCGAACGGGCCAGCTTGGCGCCACCGCCCGGACGCAGCTCCACGCTGTGGATCGTGGTACCGACCGGGATGTTGCGCAGCGGCAGGTTGTTGCCCGGCTTGATGTCGGCGGACGGGCCCGACTCGACGACGTCGCCCTGCTTCAGGTCCTTCGGCGCGATGATGTAGCGCTTCTCGCCGTCGGCGTAGTGCAGCAGCGCGATCCGCGCGGTGCGGTTCGGGTCGTACTCGATGTGCGCGACCTTCGCCGGCACGCCGTCCTTGTCGACCCGCTTGAAGTCGATCAGACGGTACTGGCGCTTGTGACCACCACCGTGGTGCCGGGTGGTGATCCGGCCGTAGGTGTTGCGTCCGCCCTTCTTCGGCAGCGGCACCACCAGCGACTTCTCGGGCTCCGACCGGGTGATCTCGGCGAAGTCGGCGACACTCGAGCCACGCCGGCCCGGCGTCGTCGGCTTGTACTTACGGATAGCCATTGTCTACACCCCTCAGCTGACCGGGCCGCCGAAGGCCTCGATACGGTCACCGTCAGCCAGCTTCACCATCGCCCGCTTGGTGTCCTTGCGCTTACCGAACCCGGTGCGGGTCCGCTTGCGCTTGCCCTCGCGGTTGAGCGTGTTGACCGACAGGACGCGGACGTTGAAGATCTGCTGGACAGCGATCTTGATCTCGGTCTTGTTGGCGTCCGGGTGCACCAGGAAGGTGTACCAGTTGCGGTTCAGCTCGCTGTAGCTCTTCTCCGAGACGACCGGCGCGACGATGACGTCACGCGGATCCGCGATCGTGCTCACTTGCCACCCTCCTCGGTGGTCTCGGCGGGAACGCCGAGGAACTCGTCCAGGGCGTCCTTCGTGAAGACCACGTCGTCGGCCACCAGCACGTCGTACGTGTTGAGCTGGCCGGCCTCGATCAGGTGCACCCGCGGCTCGTTGCGCAGCGACACCCAGTTCAGCTCGTCGGTGCTGCTCAGCACGACCAGGACCCGACGGGCCTCGGTCAGCTTGGCCAGCGTGGCCAGGGCGGCCTTGGTCGACGGCTTCTCGCCCGAGACGAACGCCTCGACGACGTGCACCTGGCCGGCGCGCGCCCGGTCGGAGAGGGCGCCACGCAGGGCGGCGGCCTTCATCTTCTTCGGGGTGCGCTGGCTGTAGTCACGCGGCACCGGGCCGTGGACCACGCCACCGCCGGCGAACTGCGGCGCGCGGATCGAACCCTGCCGGGCCCGACCGGTGCCCTTCTGCTTGTACGGCTTCTTGCCGCCACCGGCGACCTCGCCGCGGGTCTTGGTCTTGTGCGTGCCCTGGCGCGCGGCCGCGAGCTGGGCCACCACGACCTGGTGCATCAGCGCGACGTTGGCCTGGGCGTCGAAGATGTCGGCCGGCAGCTCGACGGAGCCGCTCTTGGCGCCTTCGACGTTGAGGACGTCAACGGTGGTCACTTGGCCGCACCGCCCTTCTTCGCCTTGGTCTTGGCCGCGGTACGGACCAGGACCAGCGCGCCCTTGGGACCGGGGATGGCACCACGGACGAGCAGGAGGTTGTTCTCGGTGTCGACCGCCTGGACGGTCAGGTTCTGGACGGTGTAGCGCACGCCACCCATCCGGCCGGCCATCCGGACGCCCTTGAAGACGCGGCCGGGCGTCGACGCGCCGCCGATGGAGCCGGGCGAGCGGTGCTTGCGCTCGACACCGTGGCTGGCGCGCAGACCGTGGAAGCCGTGCCGCTTCATCGGGCCGGCGTAGCCCTTGCCCTTGGTCTTGCCGGTCACGTCGACCGACACCCCGGCCGGGAACTCCTCGACCGTGACCTCCTGGCCCGGCGAGTAGTCCGCGGCGTCGGTGGTGCGCAGCTCGACGATGTGCCGGCGCGGCGCCACGTCCGCCTTGGCGTAGTGCCCGCTGATCGGCTTCTTAACCTTGCGCGGGTCGATCGTGCCGTACGCCAGCTGGACCGCGGAGTAACCGTCCTTGTCGGCGCTACGAACCTGGGTGACGACGCACGGGCCGGCCTGAACCACGGTCACCGGGACAACGCGGTTGTTGTCCCAGACCTGGGTCATGCCGAGCTTTGCGCCCAGGATCCCCTTGACTTGCCTGTCCATTTGTCCGGTCCCTACAGCTTGATCTCGATGTCGACGCCAGCCGGCAGGTCGAGGCGCATGAGCGAGTCGACCGTCTTCGGGGTCGGGTCGATGATGTCGATCAGCCGCTTGTGCGTACGCATCTCGAAGTGCTCGCGCGAGTCCTTGTACTTGTGCGGCGAGCGGATAACGCAGAAACGGTTGATCTCCGTGGGCAGCGGCACCGGGCCAGCGACCTGCGCCCCGGTACGCGTCACCGTCTCGACGATCTTCCGAGCCGAGGAGTCGACGACCTCGTGGTCATAGGCCTTGAGCCGGATGCGGATCTTCTGTCCCGCCATGGTGGCTTCTGTTCCTTCTCTCGATGCCGCTGTGTTGCGGGCGCCTGTGCCGGCTGGCACAGGCCCACTTCCGCCGACCCCCGCGGTCGGGCGTGTCGCGCCCTCGGGCCAGGCTCCGCCCCGGGACTCCGGAGCGGCTATCTGACTACGCGGTGGGTCTTGGCGCCGATCGCGTCTCCGCGACCTGGACGCCGTGCGAGGGTGGTTGACCGCCAGTGGCGATCAACCACCCTACGCGCGACCGTCGGTGACCCGGAGGTCCAGCATTCACCGGACGCAGGTGACTAACCGTCGTTACGCAACCTGACTAGTATGCCGCACGACCGGCGGCGACGCTAATCGGGGTTACCCAGCTCACTTGTTGATCTTGGTGACGCGACCCGCGCCGACCGTCCGGCCACCCTCCCGGATCGCGAACTTGAGGTTCTCCTCCATCGCGATGGGCTGGATCAGCTTCACGGCCATCGTGGTGTTGTCGCCCGGCATGACCATCTCGGTGCCCTCGGGCAGCGTGACGACGCCGGTGACGTCCGTGGTCCGGAAGTAGAACTGCGGACGGTAGTTCTGGAAGAACGGGGTGTGCCGGCCGCCCTCCTCCTTGGAGAGGATGTAGACCGTCGCCTCGAACTCGGTGTGCGGGGTGCTGGTGCCGGGCTTGACGACCACCATGCCGCGCTCGACGTCCTCGCGCTTGATGCCACGCAGCAGCAGACCGACGTTCTCGCCCGCGCGGGCCTCGTCGAGCAGCTTGCGGAACATCTCGATGCCGGTGCAGACCGTCTTCTGCGACTTCTCGCGGATGCCGACGATCTCCACCTCCTCGTTCGGCTTGAGGATGCCACGCTCCGCGCGACCGGTGACAACCGTGCCACGACCGGTGATCGTGAAGACGTCCTCGATCGGCATGAGGAACGGCTTCTCGGTCTCCCGCTCCGGCTGCGGGATCGCGGTGTCAACCGCGTTCATCAGCTCCATGAGCCGGTCGGTCCACTCCGGCTCGCCCTCGAGCGCCTTCAGCGCCGAGACGCGAACGACCGGCAGGTCGTCGCCCGGGTACTCCTGCGCCGACAGCAGCTCGCGGACCTCGAGCTCGACGAGCTCGAGCAGCTCCTCGTCATCGACCATGTCGCTCTTGTTCAGCGCCACGACGATGTAGGGCACGCCGACCTGGCGGGCCAGCAGCACGTGCTCGCGGGTCTGCGGCATCGGGCCGTCGGTCGCGGCCACCACCAGGATCGCGCCGTCCATCTGCGCGGCGCCGGTGATCATGTTCTTGATGTAGTCGGCGTGACCGGGGCAGTCGACGTGTGCGTAGTGCCGCGCCTCGGTCTGGTACTCGACGTGTGCGATCGAGATCGTGATACCGCGGGCCTTCTCCTCCGGCGCCTTGTCGATCTCGTCGAACGGCGTGTAGGGGTTGACATCCGGATACCTGTCGTGCAGGACCTTGGTGATGGCCGCCGTCAGCGTCGTCTTACCGTGGTCGATGTGACCAATGGTGCCGATGTTGACGTGCGGCTTAGTCCGCTCGAACTTCGCCTTCGCCACTGGTGTCCTCCTGTGGACTTCTTGGTTCGTTCGCCCCGGCGCGCCGGTCGGCGCTTAGGACTCTGTCGACAGCCTTTCCGACCTGACGGCCGGAGAGCCTTTGTGGGTTCTGCGGCGATGAAGCCTACAGGCCCGGATTCACACAACCCGACCGAGGTGGCCGCGGGCGGGAGGTCCCTCCCGCGCCCAGCCCCGGGTCATCGATCAGCGAAGGTGAGCGTCACTCACCCGTCGCCTTGGCGATGATCTCCTTCGCCACGCTCTGCGGAACCTCGGCGTAGGAGTCGAACTGCATGCTGTAGCTAGCCCGGCCCTGGGTCTTCGACCGCAGGTCGCCGACGTAGCCGAACATCTCCGACAACGGCACCAGGGCGCGGACGACGCGGGCACCGCCGCGCTCCTCCATCGCCTGGATGATGCCACGGCGGGAGTTGAGGTCGCCGATGACGTCACCCATGTTCTCCTCAGGAGTGGTGACCTCAACGGCCATCATCGGCTCGAGCAGCGCCGGGTCGGCCTTGCGGGCCGCCTCCTTCAGCGCCATCGAGCCGGCGATCTTGAACGCCATCTCGGACGAGTCGACCTCGTGGTACTGACCATCCACCAGCGTCAGCTTGACACCCACCAGCGGGAAGCCGGCGAGGATGCCGTACTGCATGGCGTCCTGGGCGCCCGCGTCCACCGAGGGGATGAACTCCCTGGGGATCCGGCCACCGGTGACGGCGTTCGCGAACTCGTAGGTCGGGGTGTCGTTGTCCAGCGGCAGCGGCTCCAGGCTGATGATGACCCGGGCGTACTGGCCGGAACCACCGGTCTGCTTCTTGTGGGTGTACTCGATCTTCTCCACCGGACGGCGGATCGTCTCGCGGTACGCCACCTGCGGCTTACCGATGTTCGCCTCGACGTTGAACTCGCGGCGCATCCGGTCGACCAGGATGTCCAGGTGCAGCTCGCCCATGCCGGAGATGACCGTCTGACCGGTCTCCTCGTCCAGCTTGACGCGGAAGGTCGGGTCCTCCTCGGCCAGCCGCTGGATGGCGGTGCTGAGCTTCTCCTGGTCAGCCTTGGTCTTCGGCTCGACGGCGACATCGATGACCGGCTCCGGGAAGGTCATCGACTCCAGGATTACCGGGTTCGCCGGGTCGCACAGGGTGTCACCGGTGGTCGTCTGCTTCAGACCCTGGACCGCGATGATGTCGCCAGCCTTGGCGGAGCTGCGCTCCTCCCGCTTGTTGGCGTGCATCTGGTAGATCTTGCCGATCCGCTCCTTGCGGTCCTTGGTGGAGTTGACCACCTGGGACCCGGACTCGACCACGCCGGAGTAGACCCGGACGTAGGTGAGCTTGCCGAGGTGCTTGTCGGTCTGGATCTTGAAGGCCAGGCCCGAGAAGGGCTCCGACGTGGAAGGCTTCCGCTGCAGCGGGGTCTCGCCGTCGGTGGCCGTGCCCTCAATCGCCGGGATGTCCAGCGGCGACGGCAGGAAGTCGACCACGGCGTCGAGCATGGGCTGGACGCCCTTGTTCTTGAACGCGGAGCCGCAGAGAACCGGGTTGGCCTTGCCGGCGATGGTGGCCCGGCGGATGGCGGCCTTGATCGCCTCGACGGAGATCTCCTCGCCCTCCAGGTACTTCTCCATGATCGCGTCGTCGACGTCGGCCAGGGTCTCCATCAGCTTCTCGCGCCACTCGGCCGCGGAGTCGGCCAGGTCGGCCGGGATCTCCTCGATCGCGTAGTCCTCACCCTTCTGGGTCTCCCCGCGCCAGGTGAGGGCGCGCATGCCGATCAGGTCGACGACGCCGATGTGGTCGGCCTCGAGCCCGATCGGGATCTGGAGCACCAGCGGGGTGGCGTTGAGCCGGTCGATCATCATCTGCACGCAGCGGAAGAAGTCGGCACCGGTCCGGTCGAGCTTGTTGACGAAGCACATCCGGGGGACGTTGTACTTGTCCGCCTGACGCCAGACGTTCTCCGTCTGCGGCTCCACGCCGGCGACGCCGTCGTAGACCGCGACCGCACCGTCCAGCACCCGCAGCGACCGCTCGACCTCGACCGTGAAGTCGACGTGGCCGGGCGTGTCGATGATCTGGATCGTGTGGCCCTTCCACTCACACTTGGTGGCAGCGGAGGTGATGGTGATACCACGCTCCTGCTCCTGCTCCATCCAGTCCATGACGGCAGCGCCCTCGTGGACCTCACCGATCTTGTACGTGATACCGGTGTAGAACAGAATCCGCTCGGTGGTCGTGGTCTTACCGGCATCGATGTGCGCCATGATGCCGATGTTGCGTACGTTGGCGAGCGCGTCTGCGGCGGCCACTTCAATCCCTACTTATCGTCTAGACACAACTGGTGGCGGTCCCGGCGCCCGGGCGGGCGCCGGAACCAGGGTGTTACCAGCGGTAGTGCGCGAAGGCCTTGTTGGACTCGGCCATCTTGTGCGTGTCCTCGCGCCGCTTGACGGCGGCACCCAGACCGTTGCTCGCGTCCAGCAGCTCGTTCATCAGCCGCTCGACCATTGTCTTCTCACGACGGGCCTTGGAGTACGTCACCAGCCAGCGCAGACCGAGGGTGGTCGCCCGGGCGGGACGGACCTCGACCGGCACCTGGTAGGTGGCGCCACCGACACGGCGGCTGCGCACCTCGAGGGTCGGCTTGACGTTGTCCATCGCCCGCTTCAGGGTGACGACCGGGTCGGTGCCGCTCTTCTCGCGGCAGCCCTCCAGGGCGGCGTACACGATGCGCTCGGCGAGCTGACGCTTGCCGCGCAGCAGGATCTTGTTCACCAGCTGGGTGACCAACGGCGAGTTGTACACCGGGTCAGCGACCAGCGGCTTCCGCGGAGCGGGTCCCTTACGCGGCATGTCAGCTCTTCTCCTTCTTCGCGCCGTAACGGCTGCGCGCCTGCTTGCGGTTGCGGACACCCTGGGTGTCCAGCGAGCCGCGGACGATCTTGTAACGCACGCCGGGGAGGTCCTTCACCCGGCCGCCGCGGACGAGCACGATCGAGTGCTCCTGCAGGTTGTGACCCACGCCCGGGATGTAGGCGGTCACCTCGATCTGGCTGCTGAGCTTGACACGAGCGACCTTGCGGAGCGCCGAGTTCGGCTTCTTGGGGGTGGTGGTGTACACGCGGGTGCACACACCGCGCCGCTGAGGGGAACCCTTCAGCGCCGGGGTCTTGGTCTTGGTCGTCTTGGCCTGGCGGCCCTTTCGGACCAGCTGCTGGATCGTGGGCACCGGGTTTCTCCGCTCCCTTCGGCCGCTGTCGCGACCGCACCGTCTGCTCGTAGCCGGCCTGATGGACGGCTCTCTTACCTTCCAACCGGAGCCGCCTGATGGCGGTCCCAGCACCCGCGGTCGGGCGTGTCGCCCAGATCACGGTCCCGGTGCCGTCGCTCGCGCCCGCACCGGGTTTCTTGTCACCGGCACGCGACTCACCGTGCACCGGATCTTTGGCTTTGTCGTGCCGCCGCGCGATCACCGGGCGACCGGCTCCAACGCACGCACGCATTGCCCGGGCTTGCCCGGGCACAAGAGGAAAGAGTACCTACCACAGCCGCGCAGGTCAAAACGGAGCGGTCCGGGAGAACTGCCCTCGCAGCCCACCGGCCGAACCTGTCCTCCCTGCCCACCCGTGATGGGCACCTACGGTGACAAGTGTACCGGCTTTCCTACGGATCGGCCCGTCGGCCCCGAGTCAGCCCGGGCAGGCAGCCGCCCGGCCCACCGAACCGGCAGGTCGGCCGCGCCACGGCCGGATGCGACCCGGATCACGCGATCTGGACCACCAGCGCCAGGCCGAGACCGACCAGGCTGAGCAGCAGACCCGTCCCGCCGCAGCTGAGACCGGCGACCGCGAGCCCATGGCCGGTGAAGCGGACGGCCGGAGGCGGCGCCGGCCGCCGGATCTGCCGGCGGGCGAGCAGGCCGGCGACGATCGCCGCCGTCCCGGCCAGCGCGCCCAGCACGGTGAACGCCCCGGCCGCCCAGGCGCCGCCGTAGTCGGGGCCGGCCAGGCCGAAGCAGAGCACCACGAGCGAGACCAGGATGGAGGCGATCCCGGTCACCAGCGACCCCACCGCGAGCCCGGAGGTCACCGGCGGCACGTCGAGGTGGACGACCCCGAAGGGCGTCCCGGGGACCGGGTCGACCCGCTTCGGTGGGCGGGCCGGCTCGCGCGGGGGCGGTGGCACCGGCCCGGGCCGGGGACCGGTGGCCGGCGGTGCCGGCGGCCATGCGCCACCGGGCGGCGGCGCCGGGAAGTGCGGCGTCCCTCCGGGGTACGACCCCGGTGCCGGCCACCCGCCACCGGACGGCTGCGGGTGCCCTGGAAACGGTCCGGACGGACCCTGCGGTCCGGGATACGGCCCCGAGGCAGGCTGCTGGCCGTACGGACCCGACGGAGGCTGCTGGCCCGGGTGCGGCGAGACCGGCGGCGGGGCGTACCCGACGGGGGCGACCTCCGGCGACACGCTCGGCCCCTCGTCCAACCCGGCGCCCGGCGCGGCCCACGGGCTCGTCGCGCCGGCACCCGAGGCGGGCTCGACGGCGTCCTGCCTGGCGGAGGGCCGGGTCGGCTCGCCTCCCGCCGGTGGGGCCGATTCCGTCACGAACTCCTCCTGTCGACGTGTCCCGTCGTCCCCCCACGCGGCGGACACCGGCCAGGCTACCGTCGCGGATCCCCTCGCCGGGGACGGACGCTCCCCGGGCGGTCAGTCCATGTTCGGGCCGTAGTCGTGCGCGAACGGGGCGTCGGCGAGCCGAACCACGCCGATCACCACCGCCGCCACCACCGCGACGGCGCCCAGCACCAGGCCGGTCCAGGCCAGCCGCTCCCCCCGCCGCAGCCAGTCCCCGCCGGTGAGGAAGCCACCCGAGGCGTACGCCTCCCGGCGGGCCTGCCGGGCCAACTGGAGGGCGACGGTCGACGCCACCACCCCGCCGACGAAGAGCCCGGTCAACGCCCCGATCAGGCCAAGGGCGAAGACCGCGCGCGCCTTCGTCGAGCGGATCGGCTCAGGATCGAGCGGATGGCGCGGCCCCTGCTGCGCGACGGGCACCGGCCCGGGTGCGGTCGTCATGCCCACCATCATGCCGCTCCGGCCCGGCCGGTGCCCCCGCGCTGTTCCATCCCGCCGAGCGCCGCGCCGAGGTTACGCCACCCGGAGCACCCCGAGGACTGGCGCAGCCGGAGACACGACGAGGCCCCCGGCGGTTGCCGGGGGCCTCGTCGTTGCGTGGCGCTTAGCGGTACGACCCGAAGTCGAAGTCGTCCAGCGGAACCGCCTGGCCGCTGGCCGGCCCGAAGCCGTAGTCGGTCTCCGGGTAGCCGGTCATCGAGTAGACCTTGGCCTTCGCCTCCTCGGTCGGCTCGACCCGGACGTTGCGGTACTTGCTGATGCCCGTACCGGCCGGGATGAGCTTACCGATGATCACGTTCTCCTTGAGGCCGATCAGCGAGTCGCTGCGGGCGTGGATCGCCGCGTCCGTCAGCACCCGGGTGGTCTCCTGGAAGGAGGCCGCCGACAGCCAGGAGTCCGTGGCCAGCGAGGCCTTGGTGATACCCATCAGCACCGGGCGGCCCGCCGCGGGCTCGCCGCCCTCGGAGACGAGCCGGCGGTTCTCCGACTCGAAGAGTGCCCGGTCGACCAGCACGCCCGGCAGGAACTCGCTCGAGCCGGAGTCGATGACCGTCACCCGCTTGAGCATCTGGCGGATGATGATCTCGATGTGCTTGTCGTGGATGAGCACACCCTGCGAGCGGTAGACCTCCTGGACCTCCTGGGTCAGGTGGACCTGGACCGCGCGCGGGCCGAGGATCCGGAGCAGCTCGTGCGGATCGATGGTGCCCTCGGTGAGCTTCTCGCCGACCTCGACGTGATCGCCGTCGTGGGCGCGCAGACGCACCCGCTTGGAGATCTTGTCGTGCACGATCTCGTCGCTGCCGTCGTCCGGGATGATGACGATCTTGCGCGACCGCTCACCGTCCTCGATCCGGATGCGGCCCGGAGTCTCCGCGATCGGCGCCTTGCCCTTCGGCACACGCGCCTCGAAGATCTCCTGGACCCGGGGCAGACCCTGGGTGATGTCCTCACCCGCGACACCACCGGTGTGGAAGGTACGCATCGTCAGCTGCGTACCCGGCTCACCGATCGACTGGGCGGCGATGATGCCGACCGCCTCGCCGACGTCCACGGTCTTGCCGGTCGGCAGCGAGCGGCCGTAGCACGCACCGCAGACGCCCAGCTTCGACTCGCAGGTGAGCACGCTGCGCACCCGCACCGTCTCCACCCCGGCCGCGACGATCTTGTCGACCAGGATGGAGTTGAGGTCCTGACCCCGCTCGGCGACCACGGCGCCGTCCGGCCCCTTGATGTCGTCGGCCAGGGTCCGGGCGTGCACGCTGGTCTCGGCGTGCTCGTGCACGGCCAGCTTGCCGTCGATCCGCTCGCCGATCTGCATCGGGATGGCCCGGTCGGTGCCGCAGTCCTCCTCGCGGATGATGACGTCCTGCGAGACGTCCACCAGACGACGGGTCAGGTAACCCGAGTCGGCGGTACGCAGGGCGGTGTCGGCGAGACCCTTGCGGGCACCGTGCGTGGAGATGAAGTACTCCAGCACGGACAGACCCTCCCGGTAGCTGGCCTTGATCGGCCGCGGGATGATCTCGCCCTTCGGGTTGGCCACCAGACCACGGATCGCCGCGATCTGCCGGAGCTGGAGCAGGTTACCGCGGGCACCCGAGTTGATCATCTTCCACAGCGGGTTCTCCTGCGGCAGCGCGGTGTCCATCTCCTTGGCGACCTCGTTGGTCGCCTTGGTCCAGATCTCGATGAGCTCGCCGCGGCGCTCCTCGGCGGTCATCAGACCACGCTGGTACTGCTTGTCGATCCGGTCGGCTTCCTTCTCGTACCGCTCCAGGATCTCCCGCTTGCGCGGCGGAGCGATGACGTCCTCCATGCCGATGGTGACGCCGGACCAGGTGGCCCAGTGGAAACCGGCCTCCTTGAGCCCGTCAAGGGTGGCGGCCAGCGCCACCTTCGGGAAGCGCTCGGCGAGGTCGTTGACGATCGCGGAGAGCTGACCCTTGCGGATCTCGTAGTTCACGAAGCGGTAGCCCTGCGGCAGCGTCTCGTTGAACAGCACCCGGCCGAGGGTGGTCTCCACGGTCAGCGGCTCGCCCTCGACCCAGCCCTCCGGAGCGACCCACGGCTCGGCGCCGGCGCCGTTGTCGACGCCGATGATGCCGCGCAGGCGGATCTTGACCGGGGCCTGCAGGTGCAGCTCGCCGTTGTCGTACGCCATCCGCGCCTCGGCGTCCGAGCTGAACGCCCGGCCCTCGCCCTTCTCACCGGGGGTGAGGTGGGTGAGGTGGTAGAGGCCGATGACCATGTCCTGGGTCGGCATGGTGACCGGCTTGCCGTCGGCCGGCTTGAGGATGTTGTTCGACGACAGCATCAGGATCCGCGCCTCGGCCTGGGCCTCGGCGGACAGCGGCACGTGGACCGCCATCTGGTCGCCGTCGAAGTCGGCGTTGAACGCGGTGCAGACCAGCGGGTGGATCTGGATGGCCTTGCCCTCGACCAGCTGCGGCTCGAACGCCTGGATGCCCAGCCGGTGCAGGGTCGGCGCCCGGTTGAGCAGCACCGGGTGCTCGCCGATGACCTCTTCCAGCACGTCCCACACGACCGGCCGCTGCCGCTCGACCATCCGCTTGGCGGACTTGATGTTCTGCGCGTGGTTGAGGTCGACCAGCCGCTTCATCACGAACGGCTTGAACAGCTCCAGCGCCATCTGCTTGGGCAGGCCGCACTGGTGCAGCTTGAGCTTCGGGCCGACCACGATGACCGAACGGCCGGAGTAGTCGACGCGCTTGCCCAGCAGGTTCTGGCGGAACCGACCCTGCTTGCCCTTGAGCATGTCGGAGAGCGACTTCAGCGGGCGGTTGCCCGGGCCGGTGACCGGCCGACCCCGACGGCCGTTGTCGAACAGCGCGTCGACGGCCTCCTGGAGCATCCGCTTCTCGTTGTTGACGATGATCTCGGGCGCGCCGAGGTCGATCAGCCGCTTGAGGCGGTTGTTCCGGTTGATCACGCGGCGGTACAGGTCATTCAGGTCGGAGGTCGCGAAGCGGCCACCGTCCAGCTGCACCATCGGACGCAGGTCCGGCGGGATGACCGGGACGCAGTCCAGCACCATGCCGAGGGGCGAGTTGCGGGTGTTCAGGAACGCCGCCACGACCTTGAGCCGCTTGAGCGCCCGGATCTTCCGCTGGCCCTTGCCGGTACGGATGGTCTCGCGCAGGCTCTCCGCCTCGGCGTCGAGGTCCATGTTCTGGACCAGCGCCTTGATGGCCTCGGCGCCCATGCCGCCGGTGAAGTACTCGCCGAACCGGTCGCGCAGCTCGCGGTAGAGCAGCTCGTCGGTGACCAGCTGCTTCGGCTCCAGCTTGCGGAAGGTGTCCAGCACCTCGTCCAGGCGGTCGATCTCGCGCTGGGCCCGGTCGCGGATCTGGCGCATCTCGCGCTCTCCGCCCTCCTTGACCTTGCGCCGGACGTCCGCCTTGGCGCCCTCGGCCTCCAGCTCGGCCAGGTCGGCCTCAAGCTTGGCGGCCCGCTTCTCGATCTCCGAGTCGCGGCTGTTCTCGGCCTGCCGCTTCTCGGCCAGGATCTCGTTCTCGATCGTCGCGAGGTCACGGTGACGCGCCTCGGCGTCCACGCTCGTCACGACGTACGAGGCGAAGTAGATGATCTTCTCGAGGTCCTTCGGGGCGAGGTCCAGCAGGTAGCCCAGCCGGCTCGGCACGCCCTTGAAGTACCAGATGTGGGTCACCGGAGCGGCCAGCTCGATGTGCCCCATCCGCTCACGACGGACCTTGGACCGGGTCACCTCGACGCCGCAGCGCTCGCAGATGATGCCCTTGAAGCGGACCCGCTTGTACTTACCGCAGTAGCACTCCCAGTCCCGCTGCGGGCCGAAGATCTTCTCGCAGAAGAGCCCGTCCTTTTCCGGCTTGAGGGTGCGGTAGTTGATGGTTTCGGGCTTCTTGACCTCGCCGTGGGACCACTGACGGATGTCGTCGGCGGTGGCGAGGCCGATGCGCAGCTCGTCGAAGAAGTTGACGTCGAGCACTATGTCCCCTATGTCGTCGTCTGTACTGCTTAGCTATTGGGCGGGGGTCGGGAGCCGGCGGACCGGCTCCCGACCGCTCACCTCAGACCTCTTCGACCGAGCTCGGCTCGCGCCGGGACAGGTCGATGCCCAGCTCCTCCGCGGCCCGGAACACCTCGTCGTCGGTCTCGCGCATCTCCAGGGCCACACCGTCGCTGGAGAGCACCTCGACGTTGAGGCACAGCGACTGCAGCTCCTTGAGGAGCACCTTGAACGACTCCGGGATGCCCGGCTCGGGGATGTTCTCGCCCTTGACGATCGCCTCGTAGACCTTCACCCGGCCGAGGACGTCGTCGGACTTGATCGTCAGTAGCTCCTGCAGGGCGTAGGCGGCGCCGTACGCCTGCATCGCCCAGCACTCCATCTCACCGAAGCGCTGGCCACCGAACTGCGCCTTACCACCCAGCGGCTGCTGGGTGATCATCGAGTACGGGCCGGTCGACCGGGCGTGGATCTTGTCGTCGACCAGGTGGTTGAGCTTCAGGATGTAGATGTAGCCGACCGCGATCGGGTCCGGCAGCGGCTCGCCGGAGCGACCGTCGAACAGCTGCGCCTTGCCGCTGGAGCCGATCAGCTGCTTGCCGTCCCGGTTGGGCAGGGTCGACGCGAGCAGACCGGAGATCTCCGCCTCGCGGGCACCGTCGAAGACCGGGGTGGCCACGTTGGTGTCCGGCTCGGACTCGTGGGCGTCGATCGAGCGCAGGGCCTTCTTCCAGTCCGCGTCGTCGCCGTCCACGCTCCAGCCGGTCTTGGCGACCCAACCGAGGTGGGTCTCCAGCACCTGCCCGATGTTCATCCGGCTCGGCACACCCAGCGGGTTGAGCACGATGTCGACCGGGGTGCCGTCCTCCAGGAACGGCATGTCCTCGATCGGCAGGATCTTGGAGATGACGCCCTTGTTACCGTGCCGGCCGGCGAGCTTGTCGCCGTCCTGGATCTTCCGCTTCTGGGCGACGTAGACCCGGACCAGCTCGTTGACGCCCGGCGGCAGCTCGTCGCCGTCCTCGCGGGAGAAGGTACGCACGCCGATGACCGTGCCGGTCTCACCGTGCGGCACCTTCAGCGAGGTGTCCCGGACCTCGCGCGCCTTCTCGCCGAAGATCGCGCGGAGCAGCCGCTCCTCCGGGGTCAGCTCGGTCTCGCCCTTGGGCGTGACCTTGCCGACCAGGATGTCGCCCGGGACGACCTCGGCGCCGATCCGGATGATCCCGCGCTCGTCCAGGTCGGCGAGCATCTCCTCGCTGACGTTCGGGATGTCGCGGGTGATCTCCTCCGGGCCGAGCTTGGTGTCTCGCGCGTCGACCTCGTGCTCCTCGATGTGGATCGAGGTGAGCACGTCCTGCTGCACGAGGCGCTGCGACAGGATGATCGCGTCCTCGTAGTTGTGGCCCTCCCAGGTCATGAACGCCACGAGCAGGTTGCGCCCGAGCGCCATCTCGCCCTCGTCGGTGCACGGACCGTCGGCGATGACCTGGCCGGCCTCGACGCGGTCGCCCTCGAAGACGACCGGCTTCTGGTTGACGCAGGAGCCGGCGTTGGAGCGGCGGAACTTGTGCAGCAGGTACGTCCGGCGGTGGCCGTCGTCCTGGTGGACGGTGATGTAGTCCGCGCAGAGGTCCTCGATCACACCGCCGACCTCGGCGACGACGACGTCGCCGGCGTCCACGGCCGCGCGGTACTCCATGCCCGTACCGACCAGCGGCGACTCGGCCTTGACCAGTGGCACCGCCTGGCGCTGCATGTTCGCGCCCATGAGCGCGCGGTTGGCGTCGTCGTGCTCGAGGAACGGGATCATCGCGGTCGCGACAGAGACCATCTGCCGCGGCGAGACGTCCATGTAGTCCACGGCCTCCGGCGGCACGTCCTCGGTCTCACCGCCCTTACGGCGGACCAGGACGCGGTCCTCGGCGAACGACCCGTCGGACTTCAGCGGGGCGTTGGCCTGCGCCTTGACGAACCGGTCCTCCTCGTCCGCGGTCAGGTAGTCCATCTGGTCGGTGACCCGACCGTTGACGACCTTCCGGTACGGCGTCTCGATGAAGCCGAACGGGTTGACCCGGGCGAAGGTGGACAGCGCGCCGATCAGACCGATGTTCGGGCCTTCCGGCGTCTCGATCGGGCACATCCGGCCGTAGTGGGACGGGTGCACATCGCGGACCTCGAAGCCGGCCCGCTCCCGGGACAGACCACCCGGGCCGAGCGCGCTCAGCCGGCGCCGGTGGGTCAGGCCCGCCAGCGGGTTGGTCTGGTCCATGAACTGGGACAGCTGCGAGGTGCCGAAGAACTCCTTGATCGCCGCCACCACCGGGCGGATGTTGATCAGGGTCTGCGGCGTGATCGCCTCGACGTCCTGGGTGGTCATCCGCTCGCGGACGACCCGCTCCATGCGGGAGAGGCCGACCCGGACCTGGTTCTGGATCAGCTCACCCACGGTGCGCAGGCGGCGGTTGCCGAAGTGGTCGATGTCGTCGGCCTCGTAGCCCTCCTCACCGGCGTGCAGCCGGCAGAGGTACTCCACGGTGGCGACGATGTCGTCCTCGGTCAGCGTGCCGGTGGTGATCGGCACGTCCAGCTCGAGCTTCTTGTTGAACTTGTACCGACCGACCTTGGCGACGTCGTACCGCTTCGGGTTGAAGAAGAGGTTGTCCAGCAGGGTCTGGGCGTTCTCGCGCGTCGGCGGCTCGCCGGGGCGGAGCTTCCGGTAGATGTCGAGCAGCGCCTCGTCCTGGCCGGCGATGTGGTCCTTCTCGAGCGTGGTCATCATCAGCTCAGACCAGCCGAACTTCTCGCGGATCCGGTCCGCGGACCACCCGATGGCCTTGAGCAGGACGGTGACGGCCTGCCGGCGCTTGCGGTCGATGCGGACGCCGACCGTGTCGCGCTTGTCGATGTCGAACTCCAGCCAGGCACCCCGGCTCGGGATGACCTTGACGCTGGAGAGGTCGCGGTCGGAGGTCTTGTCCGGCTGCTTGTCGAAGTAGACGCCCGGGGACCGGACGAGCTGGCTGACCACGACGCGCTCGGTGCCGTTGATGATGAAGGTGCCCTTCGGCGTCATCATCGGGAAGTCACCCATGAACACCGTCTGGCTCTTGATCTCGCCGGTGGTGTTGTTGGTGAACTCCGCGGTCACGAACAGCGGGGCGCAGTAGGTCAGGTCCTTCTCCTTGCACTCCTCGATCGAGGCCTTGACCTCGTCGAAGCGCGGCGCCGAGAAGGAGAGTGACATGGTGCCGGAGAAGTCCTCAATGGGACTGATCTCGTCGAGGATCTCCGCGAGACCCGAGCGTGCGTGCGGGTCGTTCGCCGACCGGCCCTGCCAAGCCTCGTTGCCGACCAGCCAGTCGAAGGACTCGTTCTGGATGGCGAGGAGGTTGGGGACCTCAAGATGTTCGGTGATCCTGCCGAAAGAAACTCGGCGGGGAGCGAAAGCGCTCGACGTACGACTGGTCTTCGCAGGGCGGGAAGCTGCCAAGATGCGTCCTTCCGAGGACCGGTGCTGCAGAACGGCTGGTATGCGTGCACTCCAATGACCCCACCAGAAATATCCGCAAACGGACATTTCCGAGCAGGGGTCAAGTCGGAAGGCAGCGCAAACTAGCAGTGTAGCCGAGAGGCTAACCGCTGTCCAGCCCACCCCGCAGGTCGTCGCGGAACTTGCCTCGGGACCCTGGAAAACCGGGTCTCACCGGGCCGCTCGGAACGCGACGTTCCCGCCGGGTCGCTCGGGTACCGCGGTGCTGGTGCTACCGCTGCCATACCCAAGTGGTGGCCGTTGCAAGCGCGGAAGGTCTTGCTGGTGTCAGCGTGCCTGGCAGGCCGGGGCCGCGTCAAGGGCCGGTTACCGGTCGGGGTGTCTTTCCCACCGACGGGCTACCACCGGGCACCGCTGGATAGCCGTACGAGGGACGCTGGACGCCCTGCTCACGCCGCTGCCGCCGGGTAGCCACCAACCACAGCGGGCGGTGATCCGTTCCCGGATCACCGCCCGCCGCGACGCGGTGTGCCCCGGCTCACGTGAGCCAGACGCGCGCTGGTCGTACCTCAGGTCACTTGACGGTGACCTTGGCGCCCTCGCCCTCGAGCTTGGCCTTGGCCTTGTCGGCGGTCTCCTTGTTGACCTTCTCCAGGACCGCCTTCGGCGCGGCCTCGACCAGGTCCTTGGCCTCCTTCAGGCCCAGGCCGGTCAGCTCACGCACGACCTTGATGACCTGGATCTTCTTGCCACCGTCGGCGTCGAGGACGACGTCGAACTCGTCCTTCTCCGGCTCGGCCTCGGCCGGAGCGGCACCCGGGGCGGCGGCGGCCACGGCGACCGGGGCGGCGGCGGTGACCTCGAAGGTCTCCTCGAACTGCTTCACGAACTCGGAGAGCTCGATCAGCGTCATCTCCTTGAACGCGTCGAGCAGCTCTTCGGTGCTGAGCTTCGCCATGTCTGGCGTCCTTTCCTGAATGTCTTAACTAAGAACGTGGGTGCGCCGGGAGGCCTCAGGCCGCCTCGGCGCCTTCCTTCTCGCGCTTGTCCGCCAGGGCGGCCGCCGCACGGGCGGCCTTGGAGAGCGGAGCCTGGAACAGGGCCGCGGCCTTGCTCAGGTTGCCCTTCATCGCGCCGGCCAGCTTGGCCAGCAGCACCTCACGGGACTCCAGGTCGGCGAGCTTCGTGACCTCGGCCGCGGAAATGGCCTTGCCCTCGAAGACACCGCCCTTGATGACGAGCTTCGGGTTGGCCTTCGCGAAGTCGCGAAGCCCCTTCGCCGCCTCGACGACGTCGCCCGAAACGAAAGTCAGCGCGGTAGGACCGGTGAACAGCTCGTCGAGGCCGGAGATGCCCGCGTCGACCGCGGCACGCTTGGCCAGCGTGTTCTTGGCGACGGCGTAGGTGGTCTCCTTGCCGAGCGAGCGCCGCAGCTGGGTGAGCTGGGAAACCGTCAGACCGCGGTACTCGGTCAGCACCGTAGCGCCCGCGTTACGGAAGCTCTCGGTCAGCTCAGCGACGGCCGTGGCCTTGTCGGCCCGGATCGGCTTGTCCGCCATGTCCCTCCTCTCTCGTTGCTCGGAGCTGGTCGCCGTCGGCGAGCGGGATGCTCCTCGACGGCGCCGGAGGCAACACGACAACGAGAAAAGCCCCGGCGCAGGGCGCACGGGGCGAGGGCCGGCGATATGAGCAATGGTCGGCGGACCACGTTCACAGCCGATTTTCGCTTGCCGCCCTGCGCGGGTCGCCCGTCATCGCGGGACCTTCGACCGTGCCGGGGCACGGTGACCAGCGGTCTCTGGGTGGAACTACGCCAGAAGGTTACGCGAGGGGTCCCGGTTCCGCCAAATCGCCCCCTCGTGCCGCCAGTCACCCTCACCCGATTTCATGATCGACTCCGGTTGCGGCACGTCGTGCCGTCGACGGGCCGGGTAGGGCCGGTGTGCCGCATGCCGCGAGCCCGCGACAGCGGACAGACGAACGGGGCCCCACCACTGTCGTGGCGGGGCCCCGTTGCGGGAGCCATGCTAGGCCTCGGCCGGGGCCTCCTGCAGGTTCTTCACCAGCTTCGGGTCGACCGGGACGCCCGGGCCCATGGTGGTGGTGAGGGTGACCTTCTTGAGGTACGTGCCCTTCGCCGCGGACGGCTTGGCGCGGAGCACCTCGTCCAGCACCGCAGCGTAGTTGTCGACCAGCTGAGCCTCGGTGAACGAGGCCTTGCCGATGATCAGGTGCAGGTTGGAGTGCTTGTCCACCCGGAAGGTGATCTTACCGCCCTTGATGTCCGAGACGGCCTTGGTGACGTCCATGGTCACCGTGCCGGTCTTCGGGTTCGGCATCAGGCCGCGCGGGCCCAGGATCCGCGCGATCCGGCCGATCTTGGCCATCTGGTCCGGGGTGGCGATCGCCGCGTCGAAGTCCAGCCAACCGCCCTGGATACGGGCGACCAGCTCGTCGGTGCCCACCTCGTCCGCGCCCGCTGCCGTGGCCTCCTCCGCCTTCGCGCCGGCGGCGAAGACGATCACGCGGGCGGTCTTACCGGTGCCGTGCGGCAGGTTGACCGTGCCGCGGACCATCTGGTCCGCCTTGCGGGGGTCGACGCCGAGGCGCATCGCGACCTCGACCGTGGCGTCGAACTTGACGTTGGTGGTCTCCTTGGCCAGCTTGACGGCCTCGGCGGGGGCGTACAGCTTCGACCGGTCGATGACCTCGGCGGCCTTGCGGTAGTTCTTGCTGCGCTGCATGTCTGGTTACTCCTGTGGTCTATGGCGGGCCGCGGTCACCGCGCGCCCTCCCACGAACTGATCCGGCGGGTGGTGGCTGACGTCAGTCGGCGACGTTCAGGCCCATCGACCGGGCGGTGCCGGCGATGATCTTCTCAGCCTGGTCGAGGTCGTTGGCGTTGAGGTCGGCCATCTTCTTCTCGGCGATCTCGCGCAGCTGGGCGCGAGTCACGGTGCCGACCTTCTCCTTGTGCGGGACGCCCGAGCCCTTCTGCACACCGGCGGCCTTGATCAGCAGCCGGGCGGCGGGCGGGGTCTTCAGCACGAAGGTGAAGGTCCGGTCCTCGTACACGCTGATCTCGGCGGGGACGATGTCGCCCCGCTGGGACTCGGTCTGCGCGTTGTAGGACTTGCAGAACTCCATGATGTTCACGCCGTGCTGGCCGAGCGCGGGGCCGACCGGCGGCGCCGGGGTGGCCTGGCCCGCCGGCAGCTGAAGCGTGAACGTCTTGACGAGCTTCTTCTTCGGAGGCATGTCTCTTCCTGGGGCTTGAAACTGGGAAAGTGCCGGCCGCGGGCGCGCACGGTCAGCGCGATGCGACGACGGCGACGTTCTAGGGTAGCGCAGCCGTCCGCCGCCCCCTCCGCCGAGGTCCGGCGGGACGGCGAAACGACACGCCGGCGGCGGGCTGGGAGCCCACCGCCGGCGTGACCGTACGTCAGATCTTGGCGACCTGGTTGAAGTTGAGCTCGACCGGCGTCTCCCGGCCGAAGATCGACACCAGGACCTTGAGCTTCTGCTGGTCGGCGTTGATCTCGCTGATCGTGGCCGGCAGCGAGGCGAAGGCGCCGTCGGTGACGGTGACCGAGTCGCCGACCTCGAAGTCGAGGACCTTGACCTCGGGCTTGGCCTTCTTCTCCACCGCCTCGACCGCCGGGGCCAGCCACTTCAGCACCTCGTCGAGGGAGAGCGGGGCCGGGCGGTCAGCCCGGTCGGTCGCCCCCACGAAGCCGGTGACCCCCGGGGTGTTGCGGACGCAGGAGTAGGACTCGGCGGTCAGCTCCATCCGGACCAGGATGTAGCCCGGGAAGACCTTCGCCTGAACCTGGGACCGCTTGCCGTTCTTGACCTCGACCTCTTCCCGGGTCGGCACCTCGACCTGGTAGATGAAGTCCTCCATGTCGAGGGAGGTGATCCGGGTCTCGAGGTTGGTCTTGACCTTGTTCTCGTAGCCGGCGTACGAGTGCACCACGTACCAGTCGCCCGGGGCGTAGCGCAGCTTCTGGCGCAGCTCGGCGACCGGGTCGTACTCCTCTTCCGCCGCGGGCTCGGTCGTCGCGAATTGCTGCTCGCTGGCGGCCTCGACCGACTCCTGGTTGGCCGCCGTCGCCACCGTGGACTGCTCGTCCGAGGTCTCGGCGGTCTCGTCGTACTCAGGCACGCTCGCTCACTTCCGTCACTATCGCTCAGTAGCCGGTCAGCTGGGGTTGCCGAAGACCCACAGCACCGCCTTCGCGAAGCCGTAGTCCAGGCCGGCCACGATCGCCAGCATCACCGCCACGAAGGTAACCACCACCGCCGTATAGGTCAGCAGCTCCTTGCGGGTCGGCCAGATGACCTTACGCAGTTCGGCGACCACCTCGCGGAAGAACCGCGCAATGCGGGCGAACAGCCCCACCCGGTCGGTTTCCTTCCGGGTCTTCGGCTTGTCGGCCGACTCGGCCCGGGCCCGCGCACGGGTCGCGGTGCCACCCCGGGAGACCGGCTCGTCCGCGCCGGTGGCGTCGTCGCCGGCCACGTCGTCGACGACCTCGTCATTCAGACGCTCGTCGTCGGCGTCCTCGCGGCGCCGCTTGCTCTCGGCCACTTCGCCCTCCGTGCGGGATATCGGGTCGCACGCCGATCGGCGTGCGCGGCGTGTGATCACGCCAGCCGGACCAACCGTCCCGCGACGGGCCGCGGCCGGCGGACCCACCGGGAGGGCCCCGATGCCTCGGAACCACCCCGCCGGTGCCACCACCACGGGCCGAGCGCCGCCGTTGGGCGGCGCGACCCACGGGAACGGTCAGGCCTGAGGCGCAGGGGTGACAGGACTTGAACCTGCAGCCTGCGGTTTTGGAGACCGCTGCTCTGCCAATTGAGCTACACCCCTGTGCGGCAACTCTCACCCCGCTCGACCAGGCACGGCCGGGCAGGGGTCACTTGCCCCACGGCGGACCAGTGTACGGGTAGTCGTACGACTTTCCCAACCGGTCTGCCCCTCGCGCGTCGGAGCGCCCGTCAGCGGGGCGTCCGGATGGTCGCCCGGGCCTGTGAGAGCACCTTCTCCCCCAGGCAGGTCGCGGTCACGTCCAGCCTGGTCAGGCCATCCTCGGTGAGCTCCTTGACCACCGCGCTGACCTCGATCTCGGTGCCCTGGTCGTCGTCCGGGACCGCCACCGGCCGGGTGAACCGGACGCCGAAGTCGACCACCGCGTCGGGCGCCCCGGCCCACCTGGTGACCGCCCGGCCGACCAGGGCCATGGTGAACATCCCGTGGGCGATGACCCCGGGCAGACCCACCTTGGTGGCGATCCGGTCGCTCCAGTGGATCGGGTTGAAGTCGCCCGAGGCGCCGGCGTAGCGGACCAGGTCCGCGCGGGTCACCCGGAACGTCTGGGTGGGCAGCTCCATGTCAGGCCTCCCCGCGTACGACGATCTTGGACCAGACGGCGACCACCGGCTCGCCGGCGGCGGTGCTGACGTCGGTGCGGGTGGTCAGGAAACCGTGCCCGCCCCGACTGGTGATCTCCTCGATGGTGTTGACGCAGACCAGCTCGTCACCGGCCACCACCGGCCGGGTGTACGCGAAGCGCTGGTCGCCGTGGACCACCCGGCTGTAGTCCACGCCGAGAACCGGGTCCTCGATGATCTGCCGACTGGCGGCCATGGTGACCACCACGGGGAAGGTCGGCGGGGCCACCACGTCGGGGTGCCCGAGCGCGCGGGCGGCCTCGGGGTCGTGGTGGGCCGGATCGGTGGCGCCGATGGCGGTGGCGAACTCGCGGATCTTTTCTCGGCCCACCTGGTAGGGGGCGGTCGGCGGATAGGTCCGGCCGACGAAGGACGGGTCCAGGGACATGCGGCGAACCTACACGGAAAACACGAACGCCGATCCGTACGGGTTGGCGGCTTGGGGCCGCCGTCCGCGCGAATCGGCGTTCGGAGGTGCTGCGGGACCGGGCCGGCTCGGCCGGCCGTGGGTCAGCGGGTCTCGCGGTGGAGCGTGTGCTTGCCGTCCCGGGGGCAGAACTTCTTCAGCTCGATGCGGTCCGGGTCGTTGCGGCGGTTCTTGCGCGTGATGTAGTTGCGCTCCTTGCACTCCACACACGCCAAAGTGATCTTCGGCCGGACATCGGTCGCCTTCGCCACGGCGGAGTGCCTTCCTCGCTAACGGAACAACTACGGGCGCATCAGCCTACGCGCTGACAACGCGGACATGCAAAGTGGGCGCCTGTGGCGCCCATCCCACCGGCCACCGGGAGCGAGCCCGGAGGACGAGTAGCGGTGGCCGGACTTGAACCGGCGACACAGCGATTATGAGCCGCTTGCTCTGCCATCTGAGCTACACCGCCGTGGTGGGTCCAGCCGGACCCGTTGAGCCCCCTTACGGAATCGAACCGTAGACCTTCTCCTTACCATGGAGACGCTCTGCCGACTGAGCTAAGGGGGCCTGCGCGATCTCTCGTGGGGCGCGCAGAGGTAAGAGTACACGGCGCGGCCCTGGAGGTGAAATCGGATCCCCCCGTGCCGGGCGTGACCTCTATTTTACCAGCTCAGAGCAGGGTCACGGAGCGTTTACCAGCTCAGAGCAGGGTCACGGAGCGGTCGGGCACGATCCGCAGCCGGGGCGCCTCCGCGCCCGCCGCCGGCTCGGACTCCACCTGGGCGCCGAACCACGCCTCCAGCCGCTCGTACGGCAGGGGCCGGCTGAACAGGAACCCCTGACCGATCTCGCACCCGATGTCCTGGAGCAGTTCGAGGGTCAGCTCGCTCTCCACGCCCTCGGCCACCACCGCCAGACCGAACTGCTGGGAGAGCGTGACCACCGCGTTGACGATCGCCAGATCGCCGGGATCGGTCGCCATGCCCTGCACGAACGAGCGGTCCACCTTCACCTCGTGCACCGGCAGCCGGCGCAGGTAGGCCAGGGACGAGGACCCGGTGCCGAAGTCGTCCACCGAGAGCCGTACGCCGAGGTCGCGCAGCCGGCGCAGGGTCGGTACCGGCCGGTCGGTGCCGTCCAGCACCCCGGCCTCCCGGATCTCGAAGGTGAGCCGCTGCGGCGGCACGCCGTACTCGTCGAGCAGCTCGCGTACCCGGTCCGGGAAGCGGGGGTCGGTGAGCGTACGCGCGGAGAGGTTGACCGCGACGGCGAGCGGCTGCTCGGCGTGGGCCCAGTCCCGGCTGCGCCGGAGCCCCTCCCGGAGCACCACCTCGGTGAGCCGGCCGAGCTGGCCGGTGTGCTCGGCCACCGCGACGAAGTCCTCCGGGGCGACCGTGCCGTGCGTGGGGTGCTCCCAGCGGGCCAGGCACTCGACTCCGAGCAGCCGCCGGTCCCGCAGCGTCACCTTGGGCTGGAAGTAGACCTCCAGCTCGCCCTCGTCGAGGGCGCGGCGCAGGTCGCCGGCGAGCCCGAGGCGGCGCAGCGAGCGGGACTCCAGCGCCGGGTTGAACAGCTGCACGCTGCCGGGGACCGACTTGGCCGCCGTCGCGGCCAGGTCCACCCGTTGCAGCAGGGTCGCGGCATCGCTGCCGTGATCAGGGTGTACGGCCACCCCGACGGCGGTGTCCACGTCCAGGGTGAGTGCGTCGAAGACCATCTCGTCGCGGATCTGCTCACGCAGCTGCGTGGCCAACTCCACGGCCGCCTCGGCGTTCTCCAGCCGCAGGGTCACCAGGAACTCGTCGCCCCCGGCCCGGCCCACGAGCGCGGACGACGGGGCGCAGGCGCGCAGCCGCTCGGCGACCTCGACGAGGACCTTGTCCCCCGCGGCATGCCCGAGCGACTCGTTGACCTGCCGCAGGCGGTCCACGTCGAAGAGCAGCACGGCGACCACCTCGCCGGGCGCCCGGATCTTCACCGCCTCGTCGAGCGCGCCGGTGATCCGCCGCCGGTTCGGCAGCTTGGTCAGCGCGTCGTGGTACGCGTCGTGCCGCAGCCGGTCGACCAGCCGCGAATTTTCCAAGGCGACGGCGGCGTGCGCGGCCACGGTTTCCAGGACCGGGACGTCGTCGGGGGTGAAGAATCCGATGCCGCCGAGCCGATTGGCTACCTCGAGGGTGCCGATCACCGCCTGGCCGGACCGGAGCGGGACGATGATCACGTCCTTTGCCGACGCCTCCCGGAGGATCGCGAGCTGCTCCTTGTCCCCGCCCAACCGGGCACCGAGGGCGATCGTCTTGCGCTGCGCGATGGCCCCTTCCCGCAGGGTTCCGGGAATCTTGGAGAAGTCGAGCAGGCCGTGCCCCTCGACGCTGGCGGTGAGCAGGACCTCGGGATGCCGACCCTGGGCCGGCAGCCAGAGGGTGGCGTACTCGGCCTGCATGAGGGCGCGCACCCGGCCGAGCAGGGCGTCGGGCAGCGTTGCGTCCTGGCCGCTCTGCGTCATCGCCCGGGTCAGCTCGTAGATGTCGGCCACGGTGCGGTGCTGCCGGAGGAACTGGGCGTACGCGCGGTAGACCATCGCGACCGTCAGCGCCAACGCGCCTAGCAGCAACAGCGACCAGCGGGTGCTTGCCACCGCGATGAGGATGATCAGGCCCACGGTCACGTTGACCGCGGCGGCCAGCAGCGGCACCCCGGCCGTCTTGACGACCTCCCTGCCCGCCTGCCAGCCCTGCAGAAGGGTGATGACGCCGACCACGGCCGCCAGGGTGACGAGCGTGACGGTGCTCACCGCGGCGAAAAGGACCCCCCAGGCGCCGGGGCCGACTCCCCCTCGGATCGGCGGTAGCGCAAGCAGGACCAGACCGGCGAGCGAGGTCGCGGCGGCGGAGCGGGCGACGTTGAAGGCGAACTTGGCGGGCCCCAGCCTTCGACGGATCTGGGTGATGAGAGCCGCGAGGGTCGCCAGCAGGACGACGGTCAGCGGCGGTAGGTGGTAGAGCGCCAGGACCAGCGGGATTTCGGTGATGGTCGCGGAGATGGCCTGTCGACGCACCACGAAGGTCAGCACTGGGAGGTGCGCGGCCACGAGGGCGACGAGCAACAGAAGGGCGATCCCCCAGTCAGTGTGGGGTTCCCGGGAGGCGATGCCGAGGAAGGTCGAACAGATGACGGCCAGCAAGGCCAACGGGCCAGTGATCAGCCAGGCGTTGTCCGTGGCTCGTCGGGCCACGCCCGTACGACTTGCCATCAAGCTCCCTCATCATTACGGAGAGTGAGCTCCATTCTCACGCCCGAACCCTGCACGTCAGGGCTTCCGGGGGAGCGCCCGGAAAGACTCACGTCCGCGGGCGGCTTAGGTCCACTCAAATTCAAGAGTGGTCGCATCGCCGGTGGGCTGGACGCCGGCGACGGTGGCGGCTCCCCCGAAGAGGGCAACCAGCACGAGGGTCAAAGCGAGCAGCCGACCCAGCTTTTGAGTAGGCATCTGTGGGGCTCCTGTCGGCGAAACGGGCAGCACGGGGGGCGCGAAGATTCCATGATGGTGCCACAAGCGCCGAGGGCAGCAAAGACCTTGGCGCGTGGCTCCGCCGGGACGCGGACAAGTCCGACCGATCGGCAGGAGGCCCTGCCTGGCGGGGTGATACCCCCACCGCCCTGTCCGCCATGCGTTGGTTCACTTGGCGAACACTCGGACTTTCGGTGTCAGTGGCTGATTTTCTCTTGAGTGCCCCCGAAGCCACGAATCTGGCAGGTCGCCCCTGCCCTGCCTCTTTGCCCGCCCTGACTATCAGAACGACCCGACCCCGCGCTACCCCTGTCTCGAAGAATCTGCGCTTCGCGCCGTAACGGAGAGTCGCCGACCGGACGCCGTCGCCACGACCCCGCCGGCATGCCCGCGCTACGTGTCCCTGACGGCCAGAAGTCGGAGGTCACACAGCCGGCGGGCAAGCGGTGAGGCGGCAATCTCGGGTGGGAGGCGCCCGCATCTCGTCGTGTTACCGCCGGCGTCGCCGGAGGACGGAGGCGCCGATGGCGGCGGCCGCGACGGCGACCGCGATGAGCAAGATCCATAGGAGGTTGGTCACGGTTGCGTTGTCGCTGCCGGTCGGGCGGTGAATGGCGTTGGGCGCGGCCGAGCTGGGGGCGGCAGCAGCGCTGGTCGGGGTCGGTGACGCGCTGGTCGGTACCGGGGTGGCTGGTTTGAGTTTGAGCACCGGGGCTGGGTTGGCGGGCGCGGGCTTGCCGGCTTCGGGGATTTCGATCCAACGGTCCACCCTGCCGTCGCCGTAGGTTTCCAGGGTCTTGAACGGCAGCTCGGTGGCGTCGGACGGCAACTGCGCGACCGTGACGGCGAACACGGCGTCCTGGCCAACCCTCAGCGCGGGCCCGGCCACCGTGAACCCGTCAGGATTGTGGGACAACCTCCAGCCGAAGGGCGCCTTGGCCAGTCGCACCTGTTCGGGGGTGATCGCGGGTGGGAGAACCACTCGTTCCGAATTGATGCCAGCGCGGTTGGACTCGGCCTCGCCGGTGAAGGTGAGGGTCACGTCACGGGCTCCAGCCTGAGGCTTGTCGGCGTTGACCTGTACGTGGGCGAGGGCGGGTGCGGCGAGCACGACGGTAGCGACACCGGCCACGGCGGCCAGAGCGACACGAGCGGGACGAGCTGGCCCTGCGATACCCACGCGGACCTCCTCTACGACATGGGCGAACCCTGGGCCGCAGCCGGTAAACAATGCCAAGCAGCTGTCGGTGAGTCGCTTCCCCTGGTACGGCTAGTTCCGGCCGTCCTGCCAAATTTACCCCGATTGCACTAAAACCTTTCGTTTGGTGGGAAAACCTGCCTGCCTCAGGCAGGTGCCCAGCTAGCCGAGGCTTCCCGGCGGTTCGGGGTGCTTGCGGTAGGCCATCCCTGGCTACGAGGCGAGCGTGCGGTAGTACTGGATCTTCGTACGCTGGCGCGGCGGCTACGTCATCGGCTACCCCGACACTGACTACGTCGATGACGCAGCCCCATCCCGCTGTGCCGGTAAACAGCCACGACGACGCCGAGGAAACGCGCTGGTCGCCCAACGTGCGGGTGTGGGCTGTCCGCCCACGCGGGGGCAAGCGCCGCCCTCTGACTCAATTCTCTTTGCGTGGCAGGCCCCCGAGCGCCTAGCGTTGCTTTCCTCCTGGGCACGGAAGATGTGGCCCTGTCTGCGGCTTTGAGTCATCAGATCGGAGGTGCGGAGCCGAATGACTTGTCACCTCGTCGCGCTCTGCTTCGATGCGAACGACCCGCTCCGTCTCGCGCGCTTCTGGGCCGGCGTCCTGAGCTGGGAGATGGCCGACGACCCCCAGGACGGCATTGCGCTCCTGCCGAGCGATGACACCGGGTTCCGGCTCCGATTTCTTCCGACGCAGGATGAGAAGGCCGGCCAGAACCAGATGCACTTCGATCTGACGAGCACGTCCCTCGAGGGCCAGCATCAGACGGTGGCGAGGTCGCTCGGACTCGGCGCCCGGCACATAGACATTGGCCAACGCCCGGAAGAGGGCCATGTGGTGCTCGCCGACCCCGAAGGCAATGAGTTCTGTGTCATCGAGCCGGGCAACAACTTCCTTGCTGACTGCGGATTTATCGGAGCGCTTGCGTGCGACGGTTCGCAGGACGTCGGGTACTTCTGGAGCGAAGCGCTGGGCTGGCCGTTGGTCTGGGACCAGAACCAAGAGACCGCGATCCGCTCGCCGCACGGCGGTCCGAAGATCACGTGGGGTGGTCCGCCATTGATGCCGAAGACCGGAAAGAATCGGCTGCATTTCGACCTCGCTCCACCCGTCCACGGTGATCAGCAAGCGGAGGTCGACCGTCTCGTCTCCCTCGGGGCGACTCGCATCGACATCGGCCAGGGCGAGGTCAGCTGGGTGGTCATGGCCGATCCCGATGGCCATGAGTTCTGTGTGTTGACCCCGCGATAGCGCGACCGCTCACGCCCCAGTCCGTCTCCAGGCCGCCAGAGCTCAGCGATGACCAACGATGACCAACGAAGATCAACCTTGCCCAGCTCACGCCCGGTGACGGACTGCCAGAGCAGGGGCAGCCGGCGACCTCTACCTTGAAGCGAGTCCGACCTTGGCCGGGGACGTTGGCAGCTCGGATTCCTCGGTCTGCTCGGCGGCCCCTGGGACGTGGGTGAGTCCGGGCGGGGTCCGCTCGGTCAGTGCGTGCTTCCGCCCCGCCCGGGCCCGCACCTCGTCTAGCGCTTGGCGCAGGGGGGGTTGGCGTTGTTGCGTACCTCTAGCACCGTGTTCGAGAAGGCGGTGTTTGCCTTGCCCGTCGCCGGATGCCCAACTGCCTGGGAACCCGGAGCCGAGCAGACACCCGCGGGGACATTGGGGTCATGGATGGCGAAGGCCGGAGCTGCCGGCACAAGCACGGCGGCAGCCGCGATTACGGTGCCCGTGATCAACTTCCTCATTGGTAGACCTTCCTCTAAGGCAAATTCGGCCAAATCTGACAATGATGGCCAATCATCGCATCGGCGGACAGGTCAGATGCCGGGAACGCCGAAATTCCGAAGATCAGTTGGAAGGGCAAGCCGGACGGCAGTTGATCCCGGACATGCGCCCGCCATACAGCAAGCAGGTACAGCGACGCAGGCACCGTCACAGCCCCAGACCAGCCGAGCGAAGCTCGTGATCTGCGTACCGGGCCTCAAAACCGCCTCGCCGGCAATCCATAGATTCAGGACCAGGGGTGGGAGGAGACGAGACTGCCGCACCTCGGGTGGGCGCATGCGTCCACTGTGCGGTTTACCTACGCTGCGACGTCAGGCCGGACCCTCCAGCACCATCGCTAGACGGCAGGCTTCCGGAGGAAGCGGCAACCGAGCCGTGGTGACGAAACGGCATCGTCGGGCGCTGACACGGTTAGGTAGCAGCATCGGCTGGATGGGGGATCCGTTCGTCCTGCTACGCCCCCTTCCCGGATGCCTTCTGGAGGTTGGTGTCGGTGCCGCAGGTGGTTGCCCGATCATGACGAACGTGAGCGCCAGGGCATGGCGGGGTCACCGCAGCAGCGATCGACTGCCGGCCAAAGTTTTTGACGACGCATCGTCGGCGGCGGATGGAACCTGGCCGGCTGGCGGGGAAGGGGACCTGTCGCCTCTCGTGCCGGCGGCGCGTAGCGGTGACCAGGAGGCTTTCCGTCTGCTGTACCGGGCGGTTCAGCCACTTCTCCTGCGCTACCTGCGCACCCTGGTCGGGGATGACGCGGAAGACGTGGCGTCGGAGGCCTGGTTGCAGATCGCGCGCGATCTGGGGTCGTTCCAGGGTGATTACGACGGTTTCCGTGGGTGGGCTGCGACGATCGCCCGCCATCGCGCGATGGATCATCTGCGTCGCATGCGCCGCCGGCCCAGCACCCTAGTGCCCTTGGAGGAGTTCCGTGACCTGGCCGACCAGGCGGATCCGGCGATGCAGGCCATGCAGTCGATGTCAACGGAAGCCGCCATCCGACTGATCGGCACCCTTCCCCGCGATCAAGCGGAGGCGGTGCTGCTGCGGGCGGTGATGGGGCTGGACGCCGCGACGGCGGGGCAGGTGCTGGGGAAGCGTTCGGGTGCCGTGCGGACGGCCGCCTACCGGGGGCTGCGGCGTCTCGCCGCTCGGTTACGGCAAGCGGAGGTGTCACTGTCCGAGCGCCCACTTGCCGAGAAGGGTGTGACGTCGGGAGAGGCTGCGGCGCTGAGGACCGTGAGATGAGCGCAGACTGGCCCTACGGGGTGGACCGGACCACCGCGGAGCGACTGCTCGGCGGTGACGTGACGAATCCGCACGCGGGCCCTGATGCCCTGGTTCGTCTCCTCGCGGCGACCCGCGCCCAGGCACAGCCGGGCGAGTGGGCGGGCGAGGAGGCGGCAATGGACGCCTTCCGGACGGCTCATCTCGGCCCAGGCCTTCAACCACGGAGACGCTCGATGCTCGAGACCGCCCTCGCCAAACTGCTCACCCTGAAAGTCGCCGGCGCCGCAGCGGTGGCCGTCGTCGCTACCGGCGGCGTCGCCCTGGCCGCCGCGAACGGCGTACTGCCCAACCCGATGAGCGGCAACGCGAACGTCCAGCCCTCGCCGCACGCCACGGGCAAGTCGTCCGAGCAGGCGGGGAAGCCTTCGGCCGAGGCGAAGGTCGCCGCGTCCCCGTCACCCTCGCTGGTCGGCCTGTGCCGCGCGTACAAGGCCGGGGCCGGCGACAACCCCGGCAAGGCGCTGGAGAACCCCGCGTTCGGCGTGCTGATCACCACCGCCGGGGACAAGGAGAAGGTGGCCGCCTACTGCGACACCCTGCTCGCGCAGAAGGACACCAAGACGACTCCGACCGCCCGGCCGACCGAGGCTCGCCCGTCCCACACAGCCGGGAAGCCGGACAGCGCTCCGACGAGCGTTCCCAGCAAACCCGCTGGTGGCGGTCACCCGACCGCTACGCCGACCGCTCGCCCCACCTCCTGATATTTCCTCGCCGTGCCGGCCGGGTTCCGGTGGCTGACCAGCCAACGGAGCCGCTGATGACGGCAAAGGAGGCTCCCGGCCACGGCCGGGAGCCCCCTTTGCAGAGCCCCTCGCTGAGACGCCGAAGCGTTCGAGGCGGTCAGAAGGTGGCGACGTTGAGCAGCTTCTCCTGGATCCCGTCCGGGTCACCGGCCGGCCAGCTGTAGTTGGTCGTGCCCGCCGACTGGAGGGCCGACTTGACGGCGCTCGGGGTGGCCGTCGGGTGGGTCGCCTTGTACAGCGCCGCGCCACCTGCGACGTGCGGGCTGGCCATCGAGGTGCCCGAGATGGTGTTGTAGCCGCCGCCCTTCCAGGTGGAGTAGATGCAGACGCCCGGGGCCATCAGGTCCACGTCCGCACCGAAGTTGGAGAAGTCGGCGATGGTGTCGTCCACGTCGGTGCGGCAGGTGGGGGCCGCGCCGCCACCGGGCTGCCCGTTGAAGTCGGCCAGCGCGCTGACCGTGATGACCTCGTCGTACGCGGCCGGCACGTGGTTGGCGGCATTGTCGGTCTCGTTCCCGGCCGCCACCGCGTAGGTGACACCCGCGGCGACCGACCGGCAGATCGCCTCGTGCATGGCGTCCTTGTTGCTGCCGCAGGCGCTGTCGGAGCCGGAGCCACCGAGGCTCATGTTCGCGACCTCGATCTCGCCGGCGTGCGCGGTCACGTAGTCGATGCCGCAGATGATGTCCGAGAACGAGCCGCTGCCGGCGTTGTTGAGCACCCGTACCGGCCACACCCGGGCCCCCGGGGCCATGCCGACCACGCCGACGCCGTTGTCGAGCGCGCCGATGGTGCCGGCCACGTGCGAGCCGTGGCCGTTGCCGTCGTTCGCGCTCCTGCCGGTGGAGCAGTTCTTCGCGCCGGCGGTGTAGACGTTCAGGTCGGGGTGGGTGAGGTCGATGCCGGTGTCGATCACCGCGACGTCGACGTCGACCCGCTCGTCGACGCCGTTGATCTTCGCGGTCGGGCTCAGCTCGGCGTCGGCCCGGTCGATGCCGGTCGGCGTGGTCTGCGCGTCGATGGTGGCCACGCCGTCGGGCTGGACCAGCAGGACGCGGGAATCCTTGGCGATCCGGGCGGCGGCGGTGGCGCTCATCTGCGCCGAGTAGCCGTGGATGGAGTACTGGTAGACGTGGCTGACAGACGCGCCGTAGGCGCGGGCGTGTTCGGCGGCCACCGACGGGGAGGCTGCGCTGTCGCGCAGCATGACGATGTAGCCGCTGGTTGACGGGGCGGCGGTGGCCGTGCCGGTGGCGGTGGTGGCGGCCACCACGACGACGCCTGCGAACAGCGCCGCCGTCAGCGTTCTGCGCATGGGGGTTTCCTCTCCGCAGACAAAGCTGCCGATGCTGACGGAGGCTGCGTGCCTGCCGGAGGCCCGGAAAGGATGCGTGGCATCGACTCCGTCAATCCTGGTGGGACCCTGCGGCGCAGCCGGGAGCGGTAATCCCGGCAACGCACAGCGTGACGGTAGCTCTTCACCGGCATCGATGGAAGAGGCCACGACGTGGCGGAATCACAGGAGAAGCCGCTGCCCGGAGTTAGGGATGAAGGGGTTCGGGCTCGGCGCCCGATGAGCCGGCGTCGCGGCCGGTATCGCCGTACAGCAGCAAAGTGCGGCAACCCGACCGCTGGAGCACGGAACCCCTTACATCCTTCGGGATTCCGGCATGCCGGATTGCAGCTGTTGCTGATGGGTCCCGTCCTGCTTTGGCATGCGGGAGGGTTCAGGGGATCAAGCCGCGGCTCATGAGGGTCCGCCGTCAGCAAGAAGTCAGTGAGACGCGCGACAACAACCGACAACCGCTGGCAAAGGACAGAAAGATCGCAAACGCCAACGCCACTAGCCGACACCAATCGGCGAGCGGCCAAAGCATCGAGCCGCCTTTGCAAGGCAGGGGTTGCCGACGGCTCCGAGGTCTTATTGGTGCTGTCGCAGGTCAGCGAGCAGGGCGAGGACCCGCGTCTTGATGTCGTCGCGGACCTGGCGGACGACGTCGAGGGGTTGGCCGGCGGGGTCGGTGAGTTTCCAGTCTTCGTAGCGCTTGCCGGGGAAGACGGGGCAGGCGTCGCCGCAGCCCATGGTGACGATGACGTCGCTGGCTTCGGCCGCATCCCAGGTGAGCCGGACCGGGGTCTTGTCGGTTATGTCGATGCCGACTTCGCGCATGGCTTCGACGGCGACCGGGTTGATCTGGTCGGCGGGTTCGGAGCCGGCGGAGCGGACCTCGACCGTGTCGCCGGTGAGGTGGCGGAGCCAGCCGTCGGCCATCTGAGAGCGGCCGGCGTTGTGGACGCAGACGAACAGGACGCTGGGCTTGTCGCTCATCGATGGTCTTTCTGTCAGGTGACGGTGGGGCTGCGGCGTTCGATGAGGGTCACGTCGCGCCAGGTTCCGTGGTGGCGGCCGATGCGCTGGCGGGTGCCGACGGTGCGGAAGCCGCAGGCGGCGTGCAGGGCGAGGCTGGCGGTGTTCTCAGGGAAGATGCCGGACTGGATGGTCCAGATGCCCGCCTGCTCGGTGGAGGCGATCAGCGCGTCGAGCAGGGCGTGGCCGACTCCTCGGCCGCGGGCGTCGGGGTGGACGTAGACGGAGTGTTCGACGACTCCGGCGTAGGCGCACCGGTCCGACACGGCCGAGCAGGCCACCCAGCCCAGGACAGGACCGGCGGGGTCGAGGGCCACCCAGCGGTGGCCGGGCAGCCGGGTGGCGGTGAAGTCGTGCCAGGTGGGTGGTTCGGTTTCGAAGGTGGCGTTGCCGGTGGCGATGCCGAGCCGGTAGATGTCCAACACGGCGTCGGCGTGCTGGTCGCCCATGGCCACGATCGTGACGCCAGCAGCGGTGGCAGTGGGATTCATCGGCGTCCGGTCTCCTCTGCCAGCTTGGGCACGACGACGGCATGGGCGGCGTCTTCGGCGTGCGGGTACCAGGCGGCGAGCGCGGTGATGGCGACCAGGCCGCCGACGAGCTGGGCGGCGACGAAGCCCGGCACCGAGGTGGGGGCGATGCCGGCAAAGGTGTCGGTGAAGGCCCGGCCGATGGTGACGGCGGGGTTGGCGAATGAGGTGGACGAGGTGAACCAGTAGGCAGCGCCGAGGTAGGCGCCCACGGCAGCGGGCGCGGCGGAGGTTCGGCCGCTGCGAGCGAGGGCGAAGACCAGGACGACCAGGCCGGCGGTGGCCACGACCTCGGCCAGCCACAGGTTGCCCCCGGTCCGGTCGGTGTGCGACCACGCAACGGCCGGCAACCCGAACATGAGATCGGCCAGCGCAGCGCCGGCGATCGCGCCGGTCACTTGCGCGACGCAGTAGGCGGCGAGGTCCCGTCCGGTCAGGCCGGTGCCCGCGTGTCGACCGAGCCACCAGTCGACGGCGGAGACGATCGGGTTGAAGTGCGCGCCGGACACCGGTCCGAACGTCAGGATCAGCGCGCCCAGCGCCAGGGCGGTGGCGAGCGCGTTCTCCAGGAGCTGGAGCCCGACGTCGTGCGGCGAGAGCCGGGTGGCGGCGATGCCGGACCCGACGACGGCGGCGACCAGGAGGGCGGTGCCGGCGAACTCCGCCGATGCCCGCCGGGTGAGGGCGAGGCTCACGCGGTGCCGCCGGAGGCCGGGGTCGCGGAGATTTCCAGCAGCGCGCCGAGCTGCCGGAACGCCTCCGGCTTGGCCCGGTACCACACCCACGTGCCCCGACGCTCCGAGTCGACCAGGCCCGCCTCCCGCAGAACCTTCAAGTGGTGGGAGATGGTCGGCCCGGACAGGTCGAACGCCGGGGTCAGGTCGCAGACGCAGATCTCCGGCACCGAGGCGATCATCGACATCAGCCGCAGCCGGATCGGATCGCCCAGGGCCTTGAACATCGGCGCGACCACCGCTGCCTGATCCACGTCCATCGGGCGGACCGCGATCGGGGAACAGCAGGCGACCGCGTTCAGGTCCACCACCGGCAGGGCTTGTTTCGACATATCTCTAGGTTGACAGGCCTCAAAGCAGGGTGCAACCTGAAGGCCCTGCTTCGAAAAGCATCTAGGCAAGGACGAAGCGATGATCAAGCTGTTCCGGCACCGCCGTACCGCGCACGTCCAGGGCGTGACGCTCTGCGAGCCCTGCGGGCAGGTGTGCACCGCGGCTTGCCGCGCCGACGCCCGCTACGACCGCACCCGCACTACTGCGCTGGCCAACCACATCCGCTGAACCTGCCAGGAGGAATGCCATGTCCCGCGTCCAGCTCGCCCTGCGCGTGTCCGACCTCGAAGGCTCCGTGGCCTTCTACGCGAAGCTGTTCGGCGTCGAGCCGGCCAAGCGCCGACCCGGCTACGCCAACTTCGCCATCGAAAACCCGCCCCTGAAGCTCGTCCTCCTCGAAGGCGAGCCCGAGCAGCCCACCGTGATGGACCACCTGGGCGTCGAGGTGTTCAGCACCGACGAGGTCAACGCCGCCACCAAGCGGCTCACCGACGCCGGTCTGATCACCCTGGAGGAGAACAACACCGAATGCTGCTACGCGCTCCAGGACAAGGTCTGGGTACGCGGCCCCGGCAACGAGCCGTGGGAGGTCTACACCGTCAAGGCCGACGCCGACACCCTCACCAAGGGAAGCGTCGACGGCGAGTGCCGCTGCGGCGAACCAACCGATGCCGAGAAGGAACCCGCCACCAGCGGAGCCGCGTCAAAGTGCTGCTGAACAGTTTCTGTGCCGCCTGGCGGCAGTCTGGCCGTGCGTAGCCCCCGATACGCCCCCGAACCCTGAGCGACGGTGGGCAACAGTCGGACTCAACGGGACTAAACAAGATCGGCCCCTGACCGCATTTCCGCTGGTCAGGGGCCGTCTCTGCACCTTGCTTCAAGGACGAGCTAGCCCTGTGGATGTGACGTGCTCTGCTGTGACCTGAAGCACAAGCATTGGTGTGGCCCCGCCATCGCCTTCCGTTGAAAAAGCCGGCCAGCGCATCGTTGATCGGCGCCGGGCCATTCGGCCCCACGACTGGTTCCACCAGCGACCCGGCGGCGGCCCCGCTCCCCAGAGGGCGGGTCGACGGCATACGGGATGGCGTCGCGAGAGGAGTCATCGGGCATCGTCCTTCGCCGGCCACACCACGTCGGTGGGCAGGCTGGTGGCGAGCCTGAGCACGGTCACGCTGGCCACCGCGACAATGACGGCCACGATCAGCCAGAGAAGTTGCGGGTTCACCGTGATGACCTGGGTGACGCCGACCGGCGCGAAGATCGCCGAGACCGCCCAGGTGAGTTGGTAGACGGCGAGGTAACGGCCCCGGTGTGACTGCGGTGCCGCGCCGGCACCGAGCGAGGCCGATGGTGTGGCGTGGAGCAATTCGCCGAGGGTGAACAGCAGCGTCGCGACCAGGAGCCCGACTGACACTCCGGCGCCGGCAGGCAGCATGTCGGCAAATGCGAAGGCACAGAACGAGGCGATGAACACCACGCCCGCGAGAGCCATGGCGTGGGTCCGGCGTACGGCGCGTTGCCAACGTAGAACCGGGAGTTGGCCGACGCCGACGAGGACGGCGTTGATGGTGAACAGCACGCCGAGCAGGCTTGCGGGCGCGTGCAGCACCACCGTGGCGTAGACGGGTATCGCGAGCGGGAAAACCCAGTGGGCGAAGGTGAACGCAAGCTCGGCCAGGACCAACCGCCGGAACGGCCGGTCGGCGAAGACTCGGCCGTACCCGGCGAACATCCCGATCAGGCGTTGTCGATCGGCGCGCGGAACCGGGTGGGCGGGCCGGGCCGGCCTTCCCCGTGAAGGCGAGCAGCGCCGCCGCGATCAGGAAGCTCGCCGCGTTGGCGCCGGCGATCAGGTGGTATCCGGACTCCTCGGGGAACTGCATCGCGGCGGCAGTGAACAACCCGCCGAGCCCGAAGCCGACGTTGCGTCCGGTGCGTACCAGCGCATAGAGCCGGTCCCGGGCGGCGCCCTCCGCCAGATCCGCGACGTACGCGCTGTTGGCGGGGTAGAAGCTACGGTCGCCGGCGGAGACCAGCGCAGCGACGGCGACGAACGCCCCGAAGCTGCCGACCAGCGGATAACAAGCGAATCCCGCCGCCCGCGCAAGATAGGTGGCGATGATGATCTTCCGCGCTCCGAATCGGTCAGACAGGACCCCGGCAAGCGGATTGGCGGCCACCCCTGCGACCGCCGCGATGGTGAGACCGAGCCCGATGGTCGCCACCGGCAACCGGGTCACCTCGTGAAAGAAGAGCACCGTGAGGGGCAGGTAGAGCCCTGATCCCAGGGCATCGATGAATAGGCCGGCCAGATATCCCGTACCGGCAGTCTTGGGGGCGCCCTCAGCCGATATGCGCGGCAGTGTCGTGGTCACCGGCGGATCCTGATAGCTCAACCAAAGTTGAGGTCAACGCGCCGCTGCGAGACTATGGCCAACCGCACGCAGATCGAGGGGGTAAGGCGTCCGCACCGCAACGTCGCCACGTTTAGCGTTGGAGTCGGCGTCAGCAGATGATGGCGCAGCCGAGGGCGAGGAACGCTTCGTGGATGTCATCGCCTCTCCTCCCAGCGGATGCACAGGCGCCCGGCCGGCACACATGCAAGCAGGAGCCGGGAACCGACCCGTAACGCTCTCCTCCTCCCGCCGGATCAACTCCTGTATCTGGCGGCTCGTCAAGGATTCAATCGCCAGGATCGCATCGGCCCACGCAGTCGGGCGTTCTTGATCTTGTCGAGCCGTTCGGCGTTCTCCACGATTGAGTTTGTCCTGCGGCGGCTTGAGCTTGGAGGCGGAGTCCTTCTTCCGGGCGTCGATCACGATCGGCCGCACCTTGATCTTGTACCGCTCGCTGGCGATCCGGGCAGCCTTGTGCATCTTGTTGATGTGCTCTCGGCCATCTCCTCGTCGGTGTAGGCGATCGCGACGAAGAAGGCGACCCGGACCTCCTCGGAGATCGCGTACTGGGGGTCTGCGCGAGGATGCCGTCCCAGAAGTTGTAGTTCGACATCAGCTTCATCTCGAGCAGAGCGCGGGCAATCCAGCCCTGGGAGCACGAACGTTCACGGTGTTGCCGACACGCCGTAAACCTTGCCTGGCCTACGGCGTCGTTGCGGTCAGGCCGTGACGGTGCCAGATCCCGTACCCGTGCGGCGGCTCACTGACCAGGAGGGTCACGCGCGAACCGGAGCGGGCTCAGGATTTCTGCAGCGACCGGAACGCGGCCCGCACCTCGGTGGAGAAGAGCTCCGGCTCCTCCCAGGCGGCGAAGTGGCCACCCTTGTCGACCTGGTTGAAGTACGCGAGGTCGGGGTAGACCGTCTCGACCCAGCTGCGCGGGGCAGCCCAGAGCTCGCCGGGGAACGTCGTGAAGCCGACCGGAACCGAGACCGGCGGAGGAGCCTGGCCGGACGCAGCGGCTGCGGCCCGGAACCGTCCAAATTCCCAGTACCACCGGGCGGCCGAGGCGCCGGTGCCCGTCAGCCAGTACAGCGTGATGTTGTCGACGATGGTGTCCCGGGTGAGATTGCCCACGGGCTCGCCGTCGACGAACGCGCGGGAGATCTTGTAGTAACTGTCCGTGTCGTGGTCGAGCATCCAGGCCGCCAGCCCGACGGGTGAGTCCAGCAGGGAGTAGCCGATCGTCTGCGGCCGGGTGGACTGCTCCAGGAAGTAGCCGAAGCCGTCCGTCGTGAACGTGTTGAGAGCGTCGAGCGCCGCGCGTTCCTGCTCGGACTCCGTCGGCAGTTGGTCCTTGAGAGCGATCGCCCCGGATAGCAGGTTGATGTGGATGCCGAGCAGCCCCTCCGGTCCTTGGCGACCCATCGCGTCCGTGACGTTGGCGCCCACGTCGCCTCCTTGGGCGACGTAGCGCGTGTAGCCGAGGCGGTCCATCAGCGCCGCCCACGCCCGTGCGATGCGGCCGGACTCCCAGCCGAGCTCGGTCGGCCCGCCCGAGAAGCCGTAGCCAGGCAAGGACGGCAGCACCAAGTGGAATGCGTCCTCGGGGGTGCCGCCGTGAGCGGTCGGGTCGGTCAGCGGGCCGACGGTCTGCAGCAGCTCGATGACCGAGCCGGGCCAGCCATGCGTCATGATCAGCGGCAACGCGTCCTCATGCCGCGACCTGACGTGGATGAAGTGGATCTCGACCCCGTCGATCTCGGTTGTGAACTGCGGCAGCGCGTTCAGTCTGGCCTCGCACTTGCGCCAGTCGTACTCGGTCGTCCAGTAGCGGGCCAGCTCCTGGACCGTCGCCAGCTGCACACCTTGGGAGCGATCGGTGACCAGCTCCCGGGTGGGCCAGCGCGTGGCTGCGATCCGGCGACGCAGGTCGGCGATCGCTTCTTCCGGCGTGTCGAGCCGGAAGGGACCGATTTCCTTGTCGTTGGACATGTTCTCCACCTGCCGGGTCAGGTCGACCGGCGCCGGGGCGCCGGCGGGGCTGGCATGCGCCCATCCTCGCACCGGTCCGGCGACCGGCGGACCGGAACGCGATTTCGCGCTTGGGTCCGGCCCGGACCGGCTTACTGACTTCTGTCGCGGAGAGTGCACCGTTCACGGTGACGGTCGTCACCAGCCGCACTGAGGCGGAACTGGCCGTCGGCCTGTTGCGCAGCCACGGCCTGCGGGCGACGCGACGTACATCGCGGACGACGTCGGCGGCAGGAGCCGCAGCTGCAGCTGGGATGGCGGCTCGACGCGGACCTGACCGGCGAGCCCGGCTTCCGGGTCGTAGAGGGCCATGCAGCGCCGGATCGGGCTGGACTCCCGTGGACTCCACGAGAAAGACCCGGGAGCGCGGTCCTGAGACCCGACACCGAGCTGCCGGCCGGCCGCCGGCGTGTCGGGTCTCAGGCGTGGGTGACAGATCGGTGTCGGGACCTGCCTGACAGATCGGGTCTAGGGGTGTTTGGTCAGTTCCAGAAGGAGTCGGTGTTTGCACCCCATGGCGACGAGTCGAGGCGGCTATCGAAGTGGTTCGACGACCGGCCACCGTCGAGCAGACCAGCGCCCCAGGCAAATCTCGGCATCAGCGCCAGAATCGCGGGGGTGCCGAAAAGTGCCACCGCGAGGCCGACCTCGACGGGCTCCAGCTGGGACCGCTCGACGAGGTCGCCGTATCGAACCCGGCCGGCAGCCAACGCTCGAGTCCCGGCAACGGTCCGGCGAGGCCGAAGCCAGACGGCGATTCCCACGAGAACCACGACGGCCACCAGTCCCTCTGTCACACCGACCGCTCTTAGCGCCACCAACTTCGCAAGCAACACCGGGGGCAGCACCACCAGCAGGACCGGCATCAGAACCCTTCGGCTGGTAGCCCGCACGAGTCCCCGCTCGACCAGGCTCCGCCGCACATCGCGAAGTGCTCGCTGCACCCGCTTCTGGCCGGCCAGTTCCCTGGGCCCTATAGAGCCGTACAAGGCGGCGTACAGCGCCCGCTCCAGCGGCTCAGCATCCTGCGGAAGCGATCCCGTCCGGCGGATTCTGCCGGCACCCGGTGCCAAGACCCCGCGCGTATGCAGCATGGCCAGACCAGCCATCACTGCCCCCCAGTTACCACCGCGTAGCCAGGCGATCTCGGTGGCAGCAAGCGTTTCGGCGTTGTCCATGCCCCCAGCCTCGGACACCCGCGCAACGCTACAGCTTCCGCGAAGCCCGCCACTGACGCGAACAGAACACATGCGTCGCCGATGGTGAGCACCCACTGGAGTGTCACCAGGTCCTGAGACCGATGTGTCACGCACGTCCTGAGGCCCGATGGTTGTGGGCGAGGACTCGTACCCTCGTGACCATGAAGACGAGCAGGCCGCTGCTGGTGGCTGTATTCGGCGCGGCTGCTGCACTGCTGCTGGCGGTCGTCGGGTGCGTTGCGGCCGGATTCCTGCTCATTGGCGACGATCCGACGAAGACGCGCACGTGCC
Source organism: Micromonospora rhizosphaerae (assembly GCF_900091465.1). Classification (NCBI taxonomy): domain Bacteria; kingdom Bacillati; phylum Actinomycetota; class Actinomycetes; order Micromonosporales; family Micromonosporaceae; genus Micromonospora; species Micromonospora rhizosphaerae. The sequence goes on from NZ_FMHV01000002.1 coordinate 145,214, forward strand.
AGGAGTCCGTGCAGGTCGCAGAGGCAAAGGTCCGCACCGACCCGTGGGATCCTCCGGAGGAGTTGCCGGACCTCGGCGATTACCCAGAAATCCACTGGCAGCTGCGCGCCTCGGGCAACCCGTGTTCCAGAATGCCCGGCCCTACCGACCGGGCGTACCAGGGCGTGGTCAAGCTGCGACCGGAGGACGCGCAGGCGTTGGCGAAGCGATACGACTTCGCACCGTGGACATCTGTCAACCTGGATGAACTTCCCCATGACAGTAGCCCCGCGGACGTGTGGCCTGCCCTGGTGCCGTTCCTGCCGAGCGAGTCGCGGTGGCTGCACAGCAGGTCGTACAACGAAACCGCGCCGTCGCCGCGGTGGCGGGTCGCGTTCCTCGATGTCGAGCACCAGACGCTCTTGTTCATGCTCAACGACCACTAGCTGGCGCCTGCCCAGTTCCTGCTGGTCGGCTTGCCGCAGCTTGGAGGCCACGTCGGTGACCGGTTTCGACGGACGGCGGCTGCGGGTCGTCGTGGCGGTCGTCCTGGGCAGCCTCCTGGTCGGTGGTGGACTCTTGCTCTCGGCCCGGCTAGATGCGGTGATCGGATGTCACGGTGCGAAACCGCCCGCCCACCCTCCGTCCCAGCTCTTGCTCGGCCTATCGAAGTTCGATAGATTCTCATCGCAACTCGATGGAAGGATGGGCCATGGGAAAGCTGACAGTGCGTGCGCTGCGCGCCGTGCTCGTGGTGGTGCTCGCCGGCACCGTGTTCGTACAGGCATTGATGGTGTGGGCGTTGGCCACCGACCCGGAGGACGGGTCGCTCCCGCTGACCCCGCTGCGCGTGATCACGATCCTGGGCATGGTGTCGGTCCAGGTCGCCCTGGTCTGCGTATGGCGGCTGGTGACGATGGTGCGACGCGGAACCGTGTTCTCCCACGCCGCCTTCCGGTACGTGGACGTCGTGATCGGCGCGATCGTGGCGGCTGCCCTCGTGTGGTTCGCGGTCACGGTCCTCAATGCGCCGGGCCAGCGGGCCGACCCGGGCGTCACCGTCATCATGGGCGGGGTTGGCGTGGCCATCCTGGGGGTCGCGCTCATCGTGCTCGTGCTGCGGATGCTGCTCGCCCAGGCCGTCGCGCGCGACGTCGAAGCGGCGCAGATGCAGGCCGAGTTGGACGAGGTGATCTGATGCCGATCGCCGTCGACATCGACGTGATGCTGGCCAGGCGGAAGATGTCCGTGGGCGAGCTCGCGGACCGCGTAGGGATCACGCCCGCCAACCTGGCGGTACTCAAGAACGGCCGCGCCAAGGCGGTGCGCTTCGCGACGCTCGCCGCGCTCTGCGAGGTGCTCAAGTGCCAGCCGGGCGACCTGCTGCGCTGGGAGGCCGAGGACGCCGCGGGCGGATGACGTGCCCCAGGGCGGGCGTGAAAACGCCTGGCACCACCGGCCCGTGACACGGCACGTGGACCGCATGGAGTGGATCGCCGATCACCCGCAGCACCGTCCCGACCCCGTTGGGTGGATTCGGGTTGACCTGCACCGCACCGTCCTGGTCGACGCGTCGATCTCGTAACCGTCGCTGAGCCACTTCCGTCAACGGCAGTCGAAGCTGCCGGGCCATCCATGGGCCACAAGCGGGTGCCACCAGGGGCCAAGCCAGGCCGTCCAGGACCGAACCGACCAGCGGCTAACCCGGCAGGATGACCCGATCTTGTCCAATTCCCAAGCTACGAGTCAGATTCGACCTTGTCCCTGAGGTGGCCGTGAGGGCCGACGGCGGTCCGCGTCTTGGATTCCGTGACGAACGGCCAGACGTATCACTACGTACAGGACTATCAGACCGATGATCCACACGGCCACGGAGGACAGCAGGTCCCCGAGAGGGGAGCCCGGCGACGACGCAGCAGCGAGCGAAGACTCCAAGATCATGGCCGCACACTAAGCGGCGGTGAGCGTGGCCGCTATCCCCGTCGGTGAGGGGTACAGGCTGCCCTAGAAAGCTTCACCAGGTCCTTCGCTGACCACCTGCGTGCCCACAGCGTCTGAGAGTAGACAGCAGACAGTGGAAAGCCTCTTGCTGGCGATGCCAGACTCCGCGACGCTCCGCTCACGTCAGGTGTCGTAGAGCCCGTCCCATGGCTCGTGAAAGCCGAGGCGATCTGGGTACAGCTCGACCCAGTCGACGCGGCTACCATCGCCGGCCCGACCGCCGGACTCATCGATCAAACCGAAGACGACGCCGTCCTGATGGGTCCGGAACACCGCCAGAGCCGACCGTCGGAGACCAACCAGATGTCCCGCCGAGCCATGCGACCCCACGACTCGTTCGACCAGCGGCCACGTACCTCCACCACCGGCACGCTCGTCGAACAAACGTTCGATCAGTACGGCTGCCGGCATGTCATCTCAGGACGTCCGTTAGAGCAGTCTCGGGACGTGGGCGACAATTTCTGGCTAGCCAGGTGGTGAGGGGGCTCGGGTGGGCGTCCTCGGGCGCGGGCTGCGTCGGATACGGCGATCCCGGTCAGGACGAGGCCAGCGGCGGTGGCGACCAGCACGGGCGGGAGGACCAGCGCGGGCGGATGTCGCTTCCGGACCACTGGAAGTAGTAACGAAAGTCACCGCAGCCGGCCCCGGCCCGCCGTGGACTGATGGTTCGTCGCTGGGACGACGTCCCTGAGCAGCCAGCGGACCGGAGGGCTGACCAGCGGACGCAACGCCCACACCACGGGCCGGCTGGCGGTGAGCCAGACCAGCGCAACGACCGCGGCGATGAGCACCAGCAAGGCTGGGATGTTGTCGACCCGGTTGACGAGGGGTGACCAAGCGAAGGCCATGACGACGAACACGTGCAGCAGATACGGGTACATGGAGTTGGTTCCCCAACCCGTGAGGAACGTCTGGCGGCGCGGAGCGAGCATCATGATCGCCCATGTCATCGCCAACCCGACGGCCATCAGTCCAAGCCGGATCAGGACGCCTTCGGTCACCCCCACCCCGAGCTGCTGGTAAGCGCGGTTCCAGTACACCCAGAGGCCCGACAGGCGCGAGGCGACCAGATAGGAAATCGGCGCGGCAGCGGTGAGCACGGCGATCGCGGTTAGCCGCACACGGGGAGATGGGCGGTACGCGAGCCTGCCGCGACCGAGCCAGACACCCAGGACGAAGAACGGCAGCATTCCTGCCACCCGGTCCAATGCCAGGGCGCGGCCGAGCACCGTGGCGGCTCCGGCGGAGAGGGACACCACGATCGCGATGACGACCGCTCCACGAAGTTGGGCGAAGAGCGGAGCGAGCATCCGCCAGATGAACAGAGCGGGCAGGAACCACAGGTGATAAATCGGGGAGAGGAACTCGTTGACCGTCCAGTGCATCGGCTTGTCCATCACCGTGTAGAAGCTCATGTAAAGCAGCTGAAATACCACGTACGGCACGAGCAGATCCCGGATCAGCGACGCCGCGCGACGGCCGGTGAGTTCGGCTGCCGAGAGCATCCCCGAAAGCATGACGAAGGCCGGCATGTGGCACAGGTAGATGAAGGTGTAGATCGTCTTGCCGGCTGGCGAGGAGCCGACCGTCTGACCCAGCATGTGGCCGAGCACGACCAGGACGATCAACAGCCCTTTGACGTTGTCGATGTACGGGTCGCGCCTGATGGGCGCGACAGCGACCGCAGGGCTCTCAGGCATCACCGTGGTTGACACCCGGCCAGGCTGCCGGTCGGCCGATACCCGATCCAGCTGGGGTGAGCAAGATCACCAAAGGCCGCCCGCAAAGCACTGTACGCGCAGGCAGCCTGGCAGGACCGGCGCAGGGGCGCCGCGCCCGCCCGCCCGGGTGAGTCGTCTGCGACACCAGCTCTACAGGGAGCGCATCACCCTACCTGCCCCGGGCGTTGCCGTGAACTTCAACGCGCCACTGGCCCGCGCCGCCAGCTGCTCGACGCCGGCCCGGCGGCGCTGCTCGACATCGACCGGCTGCGGAAGCTGGGTAGCCGATCATGATCACAGGGCACAGATCCAGCACAACCGAGCACGAGAAACGGCGGAAGATACCGGAAACCGACGGAACACGATTCCGCAGGTCGGGATGCACGCCGGGGGTCGCGTGGGAGGCCGGAAGGCTGGGCTCTTACTTCCAGCGGAAGTGCACGAACCGCCCCTCGGTCAGCCGAGCGCCGGGCGGGGAGGCAACTTGACATCAGTCGTCGGCATCAACGGTGGCGGCCGACGCCGGACGGTGCGGACACCGGTCGGGTCGAGCCCGAACCGGGTGGACATCAGCAGACGGTACGACGCTCGCCGAAAGCGCGTTGTAAGCGAGTAGTCCGGGCCTGCGGGCCGACCGGATCCCGTCACCGAACAGCTGGCCGCAGGTGCCCACAGCGGCACCGACGGCAGTGACTAGTCAGCGACGTGGATGACGACCTTACCGCGGCGTTTGGCCGTCTCGAGCGCCTCATAACCTGAGCGCGTCTCAGTGAGGGGCAGTACGCGGTCCAGCACCGGCCTCAACCGGCCGTTATCGACGAGCTCGGCGATGGAACGCAACGCGTTCTGGTCGGGCTCGACGATGAAGTACACGCCACGAACGCCATGCCGGGCTGCTTCCTGCTGGTCGGGTGGGGTGACGAGGGTGACCAGGACACCGCCCGGTTTCAGGACCGACCAGGACCGCGCCTGCGTGGCTCCTCCGACAAGATCAACGACCACGTCCACGTCGCGAACGTGATCCTCGAAGCGGTCGTGCGCATAGTCGATGACCTGCTCGGCACCCAGACCCTTGACGAATTCCAGGTCGGCCGCCGCCGCCGTGGCGCTCACGCGAGCACCGAGACCGGCCGCGAGCTGCACCACGAAGATCCCCACGCCGCCGGCGCCGCCCTGCACCAGCACGTGCTGGCCGGCCTGCAGGTCGGCGTGGTCCACCAGTGCCTGCCAGGCACTCAACGCGGCCAGTGGGAGCGCCGCGGCGTGGTCGTGGTCAACGGTGGCGGGTTTGGCCGCCAGGACGGCCGCGGGCAGGGCGACGTACTCGGCCGCCGCGCCATCGCGGGTGAAAGGGATCAAGCCGTAGACGGCCTCCCCCTCGGCGGGGCTCTCCACCCCCGTCCCGGACGCCGCGACGACTCCGGAGAACTCATGCGATGGGATGACCGGAGTGCGCTCAGGTCCTGACCCGTCCGAGCTGTACGTCCAAGTCTGCGGCCAGGTGAGCTCGGTGGGTGTCATGGAAGCAGACTTCACGGCCACCAACACCTCACCAGGCCCCGGCTCAGGCCGCGGCGCCTCCTCGTACACGAGCTGCTCCGGCCCGCCTCTGGTGTGAGCTCTCACGGCATGCATCGTGCTCATCCGACTGCTGCTCCCTCCCGACCGCATGTCGATCAGCCTGCCCGCCGCCCCTGGGGATAAACCGCAGGCTAACTCCCGCATTATCTGGCGGTTCGGCAGCCGCCTGTCGGACTTCCGTAACCCTTGCCCCTTCGGCGCAGAAGCGCGCTGGATCAGGGGCTCCGGGGCAGCAGCACGCGGCGGTCGTCTGGCGGCGACCGCCGAAGCCAAGCACGTGCGGATTACACGATCAACGTGCAAAGACGAGGCACTAGGTCGGATGCTGCTGTTGTCCGTTTTCCCGACCCATGAGCCAGGCTCCCGGTCCTCCCCCCGATACGCCCCGGAACCGTGAGCGACGGCGGGTAATGGCTGGACTCGGCGGGACCAAACAAGATCGGCCCCCGACCGCATTTCTGCTGGTCAGGGGCCGTTCTTGCACCTGGTGGCGGGTAGAGGATTCGAACCTCTGTAGCTTTCGCGACGGATTAACAGTTTTGCCCGTTATCAAGGTCATAGATGAAAGTTCGCCCAGCTCAGCGCCGCTTTTCTCTGCCGTCGGCCGGTTCAGGCTCCCCCGCGTGCCCGTTGCGTGCCCCCTCGGAACGATCTTCGGCCCTGCGTGCCCGGTCCAGGAAGGCGGCCACCTCGGCGTCGCGGCCGTCGACTGCTCGGGCGTAGTGCCGGGTCGTGACGCTGGCGTTGGAGTGGCCGAGCCGGCGGGCGGCGACCAGGACGCCGTGAGAGTCAGCCACCCAGCTACCGTGCGTTGCCCGAACGTCGTGCGGGATGAGGTCGGTTAGGCCGGCCCGCTCGACCGCACGGTCAAAGCGGTACTTCCAGCCGTTGTAGCTCTGCGGGCGGTCAGCGGTCCGCTGCTGCCGGCTGGGGAAGAGGAAGGCGTCCGGCTCCTTGGGCAGCTCGGCGAGATGCTGGCGGAGCCGGTCGACCACGAAGGCCGGCAGCGCGAGTTCCCGCCGCTGGTGACTCTTCGGGGTGTCGATGACCGGGCCGCCGGGGAGCTGGGCGACCGACTCGGCCACGGTCATCCGGCCATCGGTGACATGGACGTGCCGTCGCCGCAGGCACAGCGCCTCCCCGATCCGCAGCCCACCGTAGGCGAGGACCAGGACCAGGAGGGTCGCGCCTAGGGCGAGGCCGACCACGGATGGAGATGGCCGCAGAGGTCGCACGCTTCGGGGCGTTCAGCCCGGGCGATGCGGAAGCCCCTCAGGTACAAATCCCCCCGCAGGCGCCCGCTCTTCGCCCCGAGGCAGTGCTGTCCGTGAGCGTGAACAACGGCGGCCATGGCCAGGCCTCGGCTCTGCCAGTCGTTGCGGACCACGTACGGATCTTGAGACCACGAGTAGCCCATGGCAGGCTCATGCCGCATGAACGATGAATTCGCGAAAGCCAACCTGCACGGGAGACTGCGGCGGGACCGCAAGGCGCTGCTCTGGAAACTCGACGGCTTGTCCGAATACGACGCCCGCCGACCTTTGACAGCGACCGGGACCAACCTCCTCGGCCTGGTCAAACACGTGGCCACCGTCGAGGCCAGGTACTTCGGCGAGGTCTTCGACCGCCCTTCCCCGGAACCGCTGCCCCGGTGGCAGGACTCCAACGGCAGCGATCTGTGGGCGACCGAGGACGAGACCCGCGATCAGATCATCGCGTTCTACCGGCGCACGTGGGAACACTCGGACGCGACGATCAACGAGCTTCCCCTCGACGCCCCCGGCCACGTGCCGTGGTGGCCGGAGCCTTATGCCGACACGAACCTGTTCGCCATCATGGTCCATGTCCTCGGCGAGTCCATCCGGCATGCCGGGCACGCCGATATCCTGCGCGAGGGCCTCGACGGCCGGACCGGGTTGCGCGCCGAACACGAGAAGCAGATCGACGAGGAAGCCCGTGCAGCCTACTGCGCGAAGATCGAGCAGGCCGCCAGGTCGGCCGCACCAATCAAGGCTTAGTTAGACATACCAGGCAGCCTGACATCAGCTCCCCTGCCGGCGCTTGCGATTTCCGAGCACCCGGCCACCTGATATGCCCGCGTCACCCGATGTGGGCGTTCAGTCCACGCCTTCGTCGTCCTCGTCCAGCTCGGGCGCGTCCGGGTCGCGCAGCGGGCGCAGGGCGCCGGCGGCCGGGGTCGAGGCGGTGAAGCTGTAGCGGCCGAGCAAGTTCAGGTTGCGGTGCTTGAGCGGGGAGAGCCGGGTGATGTCCTCCTCGCGGATCTCGTGGCCCTCGGCCTGGAGCTGGGCGACGGCGGCGTCGATGTAACGGGTCGTCCAGAGCACGATTGCGTTGAGGACCAGGCCGAGCGAGCCGAGCTGGTCCTCCATGCCGTCCCGGTACGCCTGGTGGATGGTGCCGCGCTTGCCGTGGCACACGTCCCGGGCCAGCTTGTGGTGGGATTCCTGGACGGTGAGCTGCCGGTTCATCTGCCTCCGGTAGGTGCCGTCGACCGGGTCGACCACGCGCAGCAGGTGCTCGGTCTTGGCGATCCGCCCGTACTCCGCGAACGCCGCACCCAGCGGAGTCGGGCGCCTGCTCGGCAGCCCGTTCGCGCCGCAGCGCCTCGGTGAGCCGTAGCCGGGCGTCATGCAGGCTCTGGCGGATCGCGGCCGGTGAGCGGCCCAGCAACGCGGCGATCTCGGTGGGGGTGAAGCCGTCGACGATGAAGGCCATCACGTTGCGCTGCCCGGGTGGGAGTGAGTTCAGCATCTGCATGACCCACTCGCGGTCCTCCCAGACGGTCATGCCGGGATCCTCGCGGCACTCGGCGGTTCCGGCGTGCTTCTCGACCTGCCGCCGGCGTATCCGATCGAGGTTGCGGGTCTTCTCCTTCAGGAAGTTGCTGATCACCGCCCGGCGGGCGTAGGCGAGAGGGTTCTCCAGCTTGCCCCAGCGCAGCAGCACCTCCTTCATCGCCGTGGCGGTCGCCTCATCAGCCTCGTGCCGGCTGGCGCCGTCCTGGTCGAAGCCCACGACGAATGGCAAACCGGCGACCGCCGCTACCTCGCCGAAGGCTCCATGGCCCAGATCAACCCACCCCGAAGACCGCCGCCACCGGCGAACTCATAGCCGCATAGCCAGACTCGTTGTCAGCGCGACAGCGAACCGGAAAACTGAACAGCGCACAGAGCCCCACGCAGGCGATCTACACCACGCCGCGGGACGTGACCGGGTCACCGAGGCCAAGGGACATGGACAGTACGTGACCCGAGCGACAGATCGCTGCCCCTCTCGGGTAGGGCTCATCGCCGAACCGCTGAATGATCTCGGCTCGCGGGAACCGCGGAAGGTTGTCAGGCATGGTAGGCCCCTCCGTGCCTGCTACGTGCCCGATGGGACGGCTAGCCGGGCGCAACGGTGGTCAAACAGCAGCGACACACAGCAAGGCCCCTGACTTGCGTTTTCGCAGGTCAGGGGCCTTGCTTGTCCCTGGTGGCGGGTAGAGGATTCGAACCTCTGTAGCTTTCGCGACGGATTTACAGTCCGCTCCCATTGGCCGCTCGGGCAACCCGCCAGGATGTCGCGCCACGACGCGCGCGGCAGCCGAAGCAAGGATAGCGGCTCCCCCCGGGATCTCTGCAACCGGGTACCGTCAGGGGGTCGTACCGCTGGTCAGCGGGGGACGGAACGTGACAGACCGCCGGACAGCAGGAGCATGAGCATGGCAGCGAACCCGTCGTTCGACATCGTGAGCAAGGTCGACCGGCAGGAGGCCGACAACGCCCTCCGCCAGGCGGAGAAGGAACTCGCGACGCGGTTCGACTTCCGGGGCACCGACGCGGAGATCTCCTGGTCGGGCGAGGAGGCGATCAGCCTCCAGGCGGAGACCGAGGAGCGGGTCCGGGCCGCGCTGGAGGTCTTCAAGGAGAAACTGGTAAAGCGGAACATCTCGCTGAAGTCGCTGGACGCCGGGGATCCGCGCCCCTCGGGCAAGGTTTTCAAGATCGATGCCAAGATCATCCAGGGCATCGAGTCAGACAAGGCCAAGGCGATCAGCAAGAAGATCCGCGAAGAGGGCCCGAAGGGCGTCCAGGCGCAGATCCAGGGCGACCAGCTCCGGGTCACCGGCAAGAAGAAGGACGACCTCCAGGCGGTCATCGCGCTGCTCAAGGGCGAGGACTTCGGGGTCGCCCTGCAGTTCACCAACTACCGGTAAGCCGCCGTCGCCTCGGCCGATCAGCAGCTCGCTCACCCGCTGCAACCTGGGCCGCGCAGATGTTCACCGGTGACGTGTGGTTCGACGTGATCGCGAAGGGGGAGGAGCCGTCGCGCATGCGTGTCAACACCGTGCGGTTCGCGCCCGGTTCGCGCACGGCCTGGCACTCGCACGCGGTCGGGCAGACGCTGTACGTGACTGAGGGTCTCGGGCTCATCCAGTCCCGCGGCGGCGAGATCATCAAGATCCGCCCCGGCGACGTCATCTACACGCCCCCGGGCGAGTGGCATTGGCACGGCGCGGCGCCGGACCATTTCATGACGCACATCGCCATGTGGGAAGGCCCGGGCGAAGGTCAAGGGCCGGAGTCCGACTGGGGCGATCTGGTCACCGACGACGAGTACCGCGTCCGCTGACGACTGGCACGAGCTCCGTCATGCGGCGCGAGCCGCCGGCAAAGCGGGTGGTGTGATGGGTGGATGGAGCTGCGGGAGATGCGGGCGTTCGTCGCGGTCATCGAGGAAGGGAGCCTCTCCGCGGCCGCCCGGCGACTGCACGTGAGCCAGCCCGCTCTCTCGCAGACCATGAACGCGCTGGAACGACAACTCGGTGTCCAACTGCTCGTGCGCAGCAGCACCGGCGTGCAGGCCACCGAGGCGGGCATGACGTTGCTGGCCGAGGCTCGCGCGGTGCTCGCGCGGCACGACCAGGCGATGACCGCCGTCGCCCGGCACAGCGGGGCGGGCGGACGAGTGCTGCGGCTCGGGATACCGCTGGAGCTGCCCGCGGGCCTGCTGTCCCGGCCGCTCGCCGACCTCGCGGCGAACTACCCGGACACGAGGGTTCAGGCACTGCACATGTCCACCGCGGCGCAGTTCGCCGCGTTGCGCGCCGGGGAAATCGATGTCGGGCTGGTCCGGGAACACCCGATCGGCCAGGACCTGGACGCCGTGCTGGTCGTCGAGGAACGCCTGGGCGTGCTGCTGGCCACCGACCAGGCCGCGAAGATCGCCGGACCGAAGGGAATCCGGCTGGACGCACTCGCCGGGCTGGACTGGGTCGGCTTCCCCCGTGCCGGCAGCCCCGCCTGGTACGACGAGCTCACCGCGATCCTGCGCAGCCACGGGCTGGATCTGGGACCCACCCCGCCGGAGGGACAGGAACTGATCGCCGAGGTGAAACTCGCGGCCGTGGCAGCCGGCGGAGCCTTCGCCCTCGCACCGCCCAACTGGTCAGCACCGATGCCGGAATCCGTCACCTGGGCACCGCTGGTCGGGCATCCGCTGGTCCGGCGTACCTGGGCGGTGTGGCCCGCCAGTTCGCGCCGCCGCGACCTCGGCCACCTCATCGCCACCATCGAGCATCTCGGGTCGGAGTAGGCCCCGCCGGGAGACCCGCTCCGCTTATAGGCGCCATAAGCCGCTCGAACAGCCCAACGGGAAAGCTTCAGCGCTTGAGCGACTTACACCCACCGGTCGGGACAGGCCCGACCGAAGCCCTTTCCTTCTACAGATGTGGGTGAAGAGATGACGTCAGAACTGCAGGGAAAGTCGGCGTTGGTGACCGGTGGCACCAGCGGCATCGGCCGCGCCACCGCGATCGCGCTCGCCGGCCGCGGCGCGCACGTGGTCATCTCCGGGCGGGACGAGGTCCGGGGAAACCAGGTGGTCCGGGACATCCGCGCGGCCGGCGGCCGGGCCGACTTCGTGGCCACCGACCTGCGTGACGAGGCATCCGCGCGGTCGCTGGCCGCGCGGGCCAGGGAGCTGGTGGGTCAGGTCGACGTGCTGGTCAACAACGCCGGCATCTACCCGTTCGGCCCGACCGAGCAGACGACCGAGCAGGACTTCGACTCGGTGTTCGCGCTGAATGTGAAGGCGCCGTACTTCCTGGTCGCCGAGCTCGCGCCGGAGATGGCGAAGCGCGGCCGGGGTGCGATCATCAACGTGACCACGATGGTCGCGGAGTTCGGGGACCCCGGGATGGGCCTGTACGGTTCCAGCAAGGCCGCGCTGGTGTTGCTCACCAAGTCCTGGGCCGCCGAGTACGGGCCGCAGGGCGTCCGGGTGAACGCGGTCAGCCCAGGCCCGACGCGTACCGAAGGCACCTCCGGAATGGGGGACGGCCTCGACCAACTGGCCGCCACGGCACCCGCCGGACGTCCCGGCACGGCCGAGGAGATCGCCGAGGCGATCGCCTTCCTGGCCACCGACCGGTCGAGCTTCGTGCACGGCGCGGTCCTGCCCGTCGACGGTGGACGAATCGCCGTCTGAGCCCGGCCCGGCACAACGCTGCGGCCTGCTCCACGGTTCACCCGCTGGGGCAGGCCGCCGTCGGTCCGTCAACGATGCCGGGCCGAGGCATCGGCCTGCTCAACAGCCGCCAACACCACCCAGGCCGCCGCGCTGAGCAGCACCGCCAGCAGCGGCGGCAGTCCCCCGAATGCGACCACCAGCGCGACGAGTGCCAACCCGGCCTGCGCCACCGCGACCCGCTGGCTGACCGATACGCCGATCCCGCGATAGATGACGACGCAGCTGCCCATCATCACCAGCTGGGCGCCCCCCAGCAGCCGCCCGGCCACGCCGTGTCCATGATGTGCCGACTCCTGGGCAGCCAACTCGACGGCGACGGCCGCAGCCACGATCGAGCCGTAAACCAGCAAGTGGCCGTAGGCGTACAGGTAGCTCCGGATGACTGCTCTCCGGCCGGCACGGAGCACCCGATTGCCCGCCTCGCGATCGAACGTGGCGATGAAGTACACCCACCACACCCCGCTCGCGATGACGAAGCCGCCAACACCGATCGCGACCGCCACCGGTCGCCAACCCGTGGCGTCGATTCCGTTGGCGACCGCCAGCACGGCCTCCCCGAGCACGACGATGGTGAACAGACCAAACCGCTCCGGCATGTGCGACGTCTGCGTCGGCGCCCGGCGCACCCAGCCGTAGGCCAGTGGTCCGGAGACCAAGGAGTTGACCACGAGCGCGACGCCCCACACCCAGTAGCGGCCTGGTGCGGGGGCCAGGAGCGAGCCGAACCAGAGCACGGCCCCGGACAGGAACCCGACGGCGTTCCACCAGCAGAAGTCCCGTGCCTCGACGTCGATCCACCCGACAACCCCGTACATCGCGGTGAGCAGTGCCAACAACAGCCCGTACGTCACCGCGAAGCGGTCTGCGTCGTCGGCCACCCCGCCGGAGAGCGAGGCGGCCAGTACCAGTACCCCCAGCATCGCGGTCAGCTGCACCAGACGGCTGGGTGGGCGGTCGTCGTCGAAGAGGTCGGCGAAATAGGAGAAGCTGAACCACAACCACCAGATCGTGCTCAGCAAACCGGCAAAGATCAGCACGCCGCGCAGCGACGGATCGTCCACCAGCAACTGGCCGAGCCGGAACACGGCGACAACGAACACCAGGTCGAAGAAGAGTTCCAGCCAGCTGGACCGCCGCGCCGCACCGTAGCCATGAATCAGTGAGCGCCTGCGGGCCCGCCTACCCTCCACCGCGCCAGGCTAACTATCCGAATTGACGGGTTTATAGCAGTTTTAGTTAAATCAGGCGAAGGCGACCCGGCCCGGGAACAGGTCAGCGCGAGAACACCAGCAGCAGCACCACGGTCAGGATGGCGCTGATCAGGAGCGAGCTGAGGCACCCGATTCGGTTCGAGAAGAAGACGAACATGACCGGCTGTTACCCCGGCGGTCCGCCTTGAGACCACCCGCCGAAGGCACGACGGGTCAAGCGGTCAGCCGGTCGAGGAGGATTCAGGCGGCGAGCGTCTGCTCGGCGCGTACCGCGGAGGCCTCCGCCCGGGCGATCGGGCCGGCGGGCAGCGCGGCGACCGCGGCCCCGACGGCGACCGCCGCCCCGGCGAACAGGAAGGCCCACGGCACGCCGCCGCCGTGGTCCACGATCAGGCCGGCCACCGCGCCGCCGGCGGCGCTCGCCGCCACCGACATGGTGACCACCCAGGTGTACGCCTCGTTCAGCATGCCGGTCGGGGCGATCCGGCCGACCAGGGTGTTCTCCAGGGTGAGCGCGGGGGCGATGGTGGCTCCGCCGAGCACCAGCGCGACCCCGAGCGCCAGCGGAGTCGGCATCACCGCGAAGACCGCGAAGCTCGCGGCCACCGCGCCAAGCAGCCAGGCGAACTGGCGGGTCATGTTCCGGGCCGGCTTGCGTACGCCGAACCAGAAGCCGCCGGTAGCGCTGCCGATGCCCCAGACGGCCAGCAGCAGGCCGGCGAGGCTCTCCGGGTCCTCGATCGTGGCGTTGCCGGCGAAGGCCGGCACGATCACCCCGGCGGCGCCGAACGCGATGCCGAGGCTGGCGACGCAGAGCAGCAGCGCCGGGAAGCCCCCGACCCGCAGCGGGCCGAGTCCCTTGGCGTGGTGCTCGTGCGGGTGCGGCTGCCACCCGCGCATCACCCGGCCGAGCGCCACCGCACCGGTCCCGAGCAGGGTGACCACCGCAGCGCCGACCAGGGCGGCGGCCGCGTCGGCGACCAGCACGAACGCGGCGACCAGCAGCGGGCCGAGCACGAACACGATCTCGAAGAGGGAGGTCTCCGCCGCCAGGGCCGTGTTCCGCAGGTGGAAGCGGCCGGAGGACGGCCCGGTGAGGTCGTTCCAGGCGCCCCGGATCGCGGCGGTCAGCGGCGGGTAGGTGGCGCCCGCGATCCCGGCGGCCAGGTAGATCAGGGCCAGGCTGCCGGTTGACCGGCTCGCCCAGAGCAGCCCGAACAGCGCCAGGGGGTGGGCGACGGCCGTGGTCAGCAGGACCGGCGTGGGCCCGACCCGGTCGGCGATCCGACCGGCGACCGGGCTCAGGGCGGCACCGGAGAGGGCGTAGATGCCGCCGGCGACTGCGGCGAGCGAGTACCGGTCGGTCACCTCCTCGACGACGAGCAGCAGCGCCAGCGGCGTCATGCCGATCCCGAGCCGGCCGATGATGCCGGCGATCAGCAGCATCGGGGCTCCGGGGATCCGCCAGACGCCCAGGTACTGGCGCAGTGCGACCACCGTCGACCTCCAGGGATGTAATGAGTGAGAGACGTTTCGACCCTAACGCCCGGCGTGCCGGAGGGGAAACGATTAGAGCCCGCACACCGCCGCGGGCGCTGGACGTACCCGAAAAGACATCCGCCCGTGCCCGGCGGACCGGGCACGGGCGGACGGCGCTCAGTGCGTCAGCGCTGGAACTGCACCGGGCCGGCGCTGCCGGCCATCTGCTCCAGCCGGGCGACCCGCTCCTCCATCCGCGGGTGGGTGGAGAAGAGCGAGGCGATAGCGCCGCCCCGGAACGGGTTGTCGATCATCAGGTGGGCGGTGCTGGCCAGCTGGCCCTGGGCGGGCAGCGGACGACGCTGGGTGCCCATGTGGATCTTCCGCAGGGCGCTGGCCAGGGCCAGCGGGTCGCGGGTGAGCTGGGCGCCGGACTCGTCGGCCTGGAACTCCCGGCTCCGGCTGATCGCGAGCTGGATGATGGTCGCCGCGATCGGGCCGAGGATCAGGGTGAGCAGCAGCACGGCCGGGTTCGGGCCGTCCTCGTCGTCCCCACCGCCGAGCGGGATGAACCAGGCGATGTTCGCCAGCGCGGTGATGATGCCGGCCAGACCGGCGGCCACGCTGGAGATGAGGATGTCCCGGTTGTAGACGTGCGAGAGTTCGTGCCCGATCACCCCGCGCAGCTCGCGGTAGTCGAGGATCTCGGTGATGCCCTGCGTGACGCAGACCGCCGCGTTCTGCGGGTTGCGCCCGGTGGCGAACGCGTTGGGCTGCGAGGTCGGGCTGACGTAGAGGCGGGGCATCGGCTGCCGCGCCTCGGTGGCCAGCTCCCGCACCATCCGGTACAGCTCGGGGAACTCTGCCTCGCTGACCGGTTGCGCCCGCATCGAGCGCAGCGCGAGCTTGTCGGAGTAGAAGTAGGTCACGCCGTTCATCAGCAACGAGACGACGACGGCGAAGACGAGACCGCCGCTCCCGCCGAACCAGTAGCCGACCGCGAGGATCAGCGAGGTCAACAGGCCGAGCAGCGCTGCGGTCTTGAGACGGTTGTGATGCACGATCGCTCCTTCGGTGCGCGGACCCGCGGGGGGCTCCGCTGACCGGTTCAACAACCGGTTACCCGTCAACCATCCTGCTCATTGCTGATAGTTGCCTGAGAACTACTGCCTACTGGCGGTACGGGTGGTGTCGATGGGCTTCAGCCGGCGAGGTCCAGCACGAGCTGCGGGGCGAAGCCGACGAGCACGGCGATGGCGGTGGCGACGGCCAGGGCCAACGTCACTACCCGGGGCGGACGAGGACGATCGACGACCGCGTCAGGTGTCGGCGGGGCGTAGAGGGTGGCGGCGAGCCGGAGGTAGTAGGCCAGACCGATCACCGCGTTGATCGCCACCACCAGGGCGAGCCAGCCCGCGCCGCCGTCCAGCAGCGCGCGGACCACGGTCACCTTGGCGAAGAGCCCGGCCAGCCCCGGCGGCAGTCCGGCCAGCCCGACCAGTGCGAGCGCGAGCGCCGCCCCGACCCACGGGTGCCGGCGGGCCGCCCCGCGGAGGTCGTCCAGGGTGCCGCCGTCGGCGTCCGGCGGGCGCAGGGCCACCACCGACGCGAAGGCGGCCAGCTCCAGGACGACGAAGAAGACCGCGTACGCGACCGCGGCCGCGTACGCGCCGGCCCAGGCGTCGGCGGTGCGGCCGGCGGCCAGCGCCAGCGCGCCGAGCGGAGCGAGGATGTAGCCGGCCTGGGCCACCGAGGACCAGGCGAGCAGCCGGACGGTACGCCGCTGGCGCAGCGCCACCAGGTTGCCGACGGTCATGGTGAGCACCGCGAGCAGGGCCAGCACCGGACCCGTGACGGTCGCCGGCAGGGCCGTCTGCACCACCGCCAGCAGGGCGACCACCCCGCCCAGCTTCGACGCCGTGGAGAGGTACGCGGCAATCGGCAGCGGCGCCCCGTCGTACGTGGCCGGGGCCCACGCGTGGAACGGCACCGCCGCCACCTTGAAGGCCAGCCCCAGCACGACCAGCGCCACGGCGACCGTGGTGAGCGGAAGGTCCAGCAGCTCGGGCCGCTCCCCGAAGGTCGCGCCGAGCCGGCCGAGGTGCAGCCCGCCGGTCACCGCGTAGAGCAGCGCCGCGCCGAGCAGGGTGAGCGTGGTCGCCACCACGCTGACCACGAAGAAGGTCACCGCCGCCTCGGCGCTGGCCAGACTGCCCCGCCGCAGCCCGACGAGGACGTAGAGCGGCAGGGTGAGCGTCTCCAGCGCCACGATCAGGGTGATCAGGTCCCCCGCCGCGCCGAGCACCACGCCGCCGGTCATCGAGCAGGCGAGCAGGAAGCAGTACTCCCCCACCGGCGTCCGACCGGCCCGCAGCAGCGGCCCGGAGAGCGCCAGCACGCCGAGGGTGAGCAGCGCGAACACCCCCGCGACCAGGGCGGCCCGGTCGCCGAACAGCCAGGAGCAGTCGGCGCCGACGCAGAAGGTGCGGCGTTCCCCGGCCGCCCCCACCACTGCCGCGCCGACCCCGGTGGCGACGGCGCCCGCGGCGGCCACCGCCACCGTCGCGCCAGCCCGGGCCACCAGCAGGTCGGCCAGGAGCACGAGCACGGCCGTGCCGGCGGCGAGATAGGCCGGCAGCAGCGCCACGTTGTCCACGTTCTGCACCAGGCTCACGCCGCCACCTCGCACCCGCCCCGAGCCGACCTCACCGCAGCACCTCCACCAGGGCGTTCACCGGGCCGGACGCGTAGCCGAGCACCAGCGCCGGGGCGAGGCCGACGGCCAGCGCGAGGAGCACCAGCGGCGCCCAGGCGGTCAGCTCGGCTCCCGCCAGCCCCGGGGCCAGCCGACCGACCGCCGTGCTGGGCCGCCCGTGGGTCACCCGGCGCAGCAGCCGCAGGAAGTACGCGGCGGTGAGCGCTCCGCCGATCGCGGCCAGCACCGCCAGGGTGGTCCAGAGCCCGCCGCCCCGCCGCACGGCGGCGATCACGGCGAACGCCTCGCCCCAGAAGCCGGCCAGCCCGGGCAGACCGAGCGAGGCGACGGCGGCGAAGCCGAGCAGGCCGGCGAGGCGGGGCGCGGTCTCCCGCAGCCCGGACAGGTCGGCGAGCGCGCCGGTGTGGGTACGGTCCTTGACCGCCCCGGCCAGGAAGAAGAGCAGGCCGGTGATCACCCCGTGCGCGATGTTGCCGATCAGCGCCGCCTGGATGCCGGTGGCAGTGAGCGTGGCCACCCCGAGCAGCACGAAGCCCATGTGCCCCACGCTGGAGTACGCGATCAGCCGCTTCAGCTCGTCCTGCGCCAGGCAGACCAGCGATCCGATCAGGATCGCGGCGACGGCGAGCACGCCGAGCACCGGGGCGGCCCAGCGGGCGCCCTCCGGGGCCACCCCGACCGCCACCCGGATCAGGCCGTACGTGCCCATCTTGAGCAGCACCCCGGCGAGGATCACGCTGCCGACCGTCGGTGCCTGGGTGTGCGCGTCCGGCAGCCAGGAGTGCAGCGGCCAGAGTGGGCTCTTCACCGCGAAGGCCAGCGCCAGCAGGGTGAAGGCGGCGAGCTGGGTGCCCCGAGGCAGTCCGGCCCCGCCGGTCAGCGCGACGATGTCGGCGGTGCCGGCGGCGGCGACCACGACGTAGACGCCGACCAGCAGCAGCACCGAGCCGAAGAGCGTGTAGAGGACGAACTTGCGGGCCGCCCGCCGCCGGTCCTCGCCGCCCCAGCCGGCGATGATCGCGTACATGGGGAGGAGGACGACCTCGAAGAAGGCGAAGAAGAGCACCAGGTCCAGGGCGAGGAAGGTGCCCAGGATGCCGACCTCGACGACCAGCAGCAGCGCCACCAGCGCCCGTCCGCTGCCGCCGCCCGCGGGCACCTGCCAGAGCGTGTAGCCGCAGCAGAGCAGGGTGAGCAGGGCGGTGAGCACCACCAGCGGCCAGGAGATGCCGTCCACGCCGAGGTGGAACCGCAGGTCGAGGCCGGGCACCCAGGGCAGGTCGAGCTGGTGCCAGGGCCGCACGGCCGGCCGCGGTCCAGAGCCGAACCAGCCGTGCTCGCCGGTGACCAGCGGGACGGCCGCCAGCAGGGTCAGCGCGGCGGCGACGGTGCCGACCAGCCGGGCGGCCCGGTCCCCGGGCGTGGCGGCCACGGCGAGCGCCCCGAGCGCGGGCACCGCCAGCACCGCGACCAGCAGGAACTCTCCAAGGCTCATGCCGACGCTCCCTCAGCTCGCGACTGCGGGGCTCGCAAACCCGGCTCACTCCTCGCGCTCACGGCAACCCTCCGATCAGCGCTACCGCGAGGCCGATCAGCAGCGCGCCGGCCAGCACCCCGGCCGCCGCCCGGGGCAGGGCCGCCCGGTGCAGCGCGGCCAGCCCACCGCCCAGACCCACCGCGGCGCGTCCGCTGCCCTCCACCACGCCGTCCACCACCAGTTCGTCACCGGTGCGCACGGCCCGGGCCAGCGCGGTCGTCGGGCGTACGACGAGCGCGTGCTGGACGTCGTCGAGCCGGAACGCGCGGGCGAAGACCGGCCGCAACGGACCCAGGAAGCGGGCCGGGTCGGCGGCCGGGTCCCGGCGCCAGCCGGCCCAGGCCAGGCCCGCACCGGCCAGCAGGAGCGCCAGCGGCAGCAGCAGCGCCGCGCCCAGGTGGACCAGGGAGTAGCCGAAGTCGGTCAGCTCCGCCTGGCTGGCCGGCGCGAAGATCCGATCGATGAACGGCCCCCAGAACCCGGCCAGGCCGAGCAGCGCGGCCGGGACCGCGAGCAGCAGCACCGGCCAGCGCATCAGTGCCGGCGGGTCGTGCGGGTGCACCAGGGGCATGCGGTTGGGGCCGAGGAAGGTGCGCAGCAGCAGTCGGGTGGCGTACCAGGCGGTGACGGCGACGCCGAGCAGCCCCGCCAGCCAGACCAGCCAGCCGACCCAGGTGGGCGTCGGGCCGGCGCCGTCCAGCGCGGCGGCCTCGGCCGCGGCGAGGACCCCGTCCTTGCTCCAGAAGCCGGAGAGCGGCGGCACCCCGGCGAGGGCGCCGAGACCGACCAGCATGCACCAGAAGGTGACCGGCATGCCCCGCCGCAGCCCGCCCATCCGGGACATCAGCGTGGTGCCGACGGCGTGGATGACCGCGCCGGCGGCGAGGAAGAGCAACGCCTTGAACGCGGCGTGGGTGAGCAGGTGGAACAGCGCCGCCGAGGGCGCGCCGACCGCCAGCGCGCCGGTCATGTAGCCGATCTGGGAGACCGTCGACCAGGCCAGCACCCGCTTGATGTCGTCCTGCGCGGTGGCGGCGAACGCGCCCAGCAGCAGGGTGACCGCGGCCATCACGCCGAGCACGGTCAGCGCGACCGGCGCCCGCTCGAAGAGCGGGTAGAGCCGGGCCACCGCGTACACGCCGGCGGCGACCATGGTGGCGGCGTGGATCAGCGCCGAGATCGGGGTCGGGCCGGCCATCGCGTCGGGCAGCCAGGTGTGCAGTGGGAACTGGGCGCTCTTGCCCGCCACCCCGGCGAGCAGCAGCAGACAGGCGGCGGTGAGCGTACCGGTGGAGTGGTCGTGGGCGAGCACGTCGGCGATCTTGAAGCTGCCCGCGGAGACGCCGAGCAGCGCGATGCCGAGCAGGAAGCCGACGTCACCCACCCGGGTGACCAGGAACGCCTTCATCGCGGCGGCCGGCGCCTCCGGCAGCCGGCGGTCGTGGGCGATGAGCAGGTACGAGCAGAGGCCCATCACCTCCCAGCCGACCAGCAGCATGACCAGGTCACCGGCGACCACCACGGTCAGCATCGCGGCGGTGAAGAGGCTGATCTGGGCGGCGTACGGCGGGTAGCGGTGGTCGACCTCGACGCCGTCGTGCGGGCCGCGCTTCAGGTAGGCGACCGAGTAGACCTGCACGGCCAGGGCCACCGCCGCGACGGCGACCGCGACCAGGGCGGCGGTGCCGTCCAGCCGGACCCCGAGGGTCACCCGCAGCCCGCCCAGGTCGATCCACGTGGTGGAACTCTCCGCCGGGCCGCCGACCCGGGCCAGCAGGACGACCGCGATGAGCAGCGCGGTGGCCGCGCCGGCCACGCCGAGCCCGATGGCCACCTGCCGCGCCCGGTCCTCGCCGGTCACCGCCCCGCGCGGCGACGGCGGCAGCAGGAGGCCGAGCAGGCCGGCGAGCAGGGGTACGGCCGGCAGCGCCGCGCCGAGCAGCGTGATCACCGGTCCACCTCCCCCTCGGCGGTCCGCCCGGTCGACGGCGGCGCGGCGGTCTCCGCCGACCGGCCCGCGCCGGCGGCCCGCCCGACCGGTACGAGCGCGGGCGGCTCGGTGAGCGGCACCTCGTCGACGGCGACGCTGGCCCGCAGCCGGTAGAGCTGGAGGACGATGGCCAGCCCCACGCCTATCTCGGCGGCGGCGAGCACGATCACGAAGAGGGCGAAGACCTGACCGGCGTGCGGCAGCTGCGCCCGGACCGTGGTGTCCGCCGTGACCAGGATCAGGTTAACCGCGTTCAACATCAGCTCGACCGCCATCAGCACCAGCACCGCGTTGCGGCGGCGCAGCACGCCGTAGACGCCGAGGCCGAAGAGCAGCGCCGCGGTGACGTACGGGATGACCGGCCTCACGCGCGCCCGCCCTCGTCAGCGGCCGTCCCGACGGCGGCCCGGGCGGGCCCGCCGGTCCCGCCTGCGGTGGCCGGGACCGGGACTCCGGTGCCGCCCACAGTGGGCCCGGACCGCTCGCCCCTGCTCGTTGCCGGGGCGGCCCCGGCACGGCGGCCGATGTCCGGGCGGGAGAGGACGATGGCGCCGACCAGGGCCGCCAGCAGCAGCACCGAGAGCACCTCGAACGGCAGCACCCAGGAGCGGAACACCTGCTCACCTAGGCGGTCGGCGGTGCCTGCGGCGGGCAGGTCGACCCGCGACCAGCGGAAGGCGTCGACCAGCAGCACGGCCAGCCCGAGCCCGCTGCCGCCACCGATCAGCGCGGCCGGCCAGCCGGGCCGGTCCAGGTCGTCCGAGGCGCCGATCGGGGCCCGGGTCAGCATCACCGCGAAGAGCAGCAGCACCACCACCGCGCCGACGTAGATCAGCACCTGCACCCAGGCCACCAGCTCGGCGGTGAGCACCAGGTAGTCGCCGGCCAGCGCGCCCAGGCAGACCACCAGGTAGAGACCGGCCCGGACCAGGTGCCGGGTGCTCACCACGAGCACCCCCGCGCCGACCGCCACCGCGCCGAGGGCGAGCAGCAGCACGTCCGCCCCGGTCATGGGTTCGTACCTCCACCGGCGGCGGGGCCACGCTCGGGGCGTACCGCGGTGGGGCGAGCCGGGGCGGTGGCCTTGCGCGCGGCCGAGGTCTCCTCCTTGGCCGGCTCCCCGTTGCGGTCGTGCGCCGGCGGCGGCGGGACCGTGCCCATCCACTCCCCGAGGTGGTCCTTGTCGTGCAGCAGGTCCTTGATGTCGTACTCGGCGTACTCGAACTCGGGCGACCAGTAGAGGGCGTCGAAGGGGCAGACCTCGACGCAGATGCCGCAGTACATGCAGAGCGAGAAGTCGATGTCGAACCGGTCGAGCACGTTGCGCTGGCGGGGGCGGGCGGCGCCGGGCACCGTCACCTCCTCCTTGTGCGAGTCGATGTAGATGCACCAGTCCGGGCACTCCCGGGCGCAGAGCATGCAGACCGTGCAGTTCTCCTCCAGCAGCGCGATAACGCCGCGGGATCGGGGTGGCAGCTCGGGGGCGACGTCCGGGTACTGCTGGGTGGTCGAGCGGCGGGTCATCGTCCGCAACGTGACCGCCAGCCCCTTCGCCAGCCCTTCGCCGGGAATGCCACTGCGCTCGGTCATGCCGCCCATCCTGCCCTGTGCCCCCGGCGCGCGCGACCACCACCCTGCGGATCGGCCCGGGTGGATCAGACGCCGTTGCCGGGGGCTGGCGGGAGCATCTCGACGCCGAGCTGCTGAAGGAGCTGGAACAGCTCGTTGACGCTCCACACGTCCACGATCCGGCCGGTCTCGTCGAAGCGCAGGAACGTCGCCCCGGAGTAGCTGACCACCTGGCCGGTCGGCGGCACCGGGCCGAACTGGCCGGCCTGGGTGCCCGCGGCCCGCCAGTGCACCGCCACCCGGTCCCCGGAGGCCACCACCTCGACGATCTTGTAGCGCAGGTCCGGGAAGGCGCCGCGCCGGTCCCGGTGCCAGGCCAGCGTCGCCGCCGGCCCGGTCCCGCCCAGCCCCGGGCAGTCCTCGGCGATCAGTTCGTACGCCGACTCCTCGCGCGCGGCGTTCCACACGTCGGCGATGAAGCGTCGGGCCGCCGCCTCCACATCGGTCACCGCGGCAGGGTAGCGGCCGGCGAAGAATCCCCAGTCACCGGCTCGGCCTGTGGGCAGCCGCCGGAACGACCATGATGGGACCGGGACGACAACGCAGGAGGCGGCGTGAGCGAGACCGGCGACGAGATCCAGGCCCGGACCGGCGGGAAGTACGTGGAGCCGGGCGGCGAGTTCACCCGGGACCAGCGCTACATCGCCACGCGGGTCACCGCGGACGGCCGGGACGGGTGGCCGGTGGAGCCCGGCCGGTACCGGCTGGCGGTCAGCCGGGCCTGCCCGTGGGCGAACCGGCTGGTCATCGTCCGCCGCCTGCTCGGGCTGGAGGACGCCATCTCCATGGCGGTGGCCGGGCCGACGCACGACGCCCGGAGCTGGACCTTCGACCTGGACCCGGGCGGCCGGGACCCGGTGCTCGGGATCGAGCGGCTGGCCCACGCGTACTACAAGCGGTTCCCCGAGTACGACCGGGGCATCACCGTGCCGGCGATCGTCGACGTGCCGAGCGGGCAGGTGGCCACCAACGACTACGGGCAGATGAGCCTGGACCTGTCCAGCGAATGGACCGCGTACCACCGGGAAGGGGCGCCCGAGCTCTACCCGGAGCGGCTGCGGGACGAGATCGACGAGGTCAACGCGGTGGTCTTCGCCGACGTGAACAACGGCGTCTACCGGTGCGGGTTCGCCGGCACCCAGGAGGCGTACGAGGCGGCGTACCACCGGCTCTTCGACCGGCTGGACTGGCTGAGCGAGCGACTGGCCGGGCAGCGGTACCTGGTCGGCGACACCATCACCGAGGCGGACGTGCGGCTCTTCACCACGCTGGCCCGCTTCGACCCGGTCTACCACGGCCACTTCAAGTGCAACCGGCAGAAGCTGACCGAGATGCCGGTGCTCTGGGCGTACGCCCGGGACCTGTTCCAGACCCCCGGCTTCGGCGACACCATCGACTTCGACCACATCAAGCGGCACTACTACCAGGTGCACCGCGACATCAACCCGACCGGCATCGTCCCCCTCGGCCCCGACCTGTCGGGCTGGCTCACCCCGCACGGCCGGGAGGCCCTCGGCGGCCGCCCGTTCGGCGACGGCACTCCCCCACCGCCCCCGCCCCCGGCCGAGCGCGTCGACCCCGCCCACACCCCGCTGCGCTGACCGGTCTCACGCCGGTTGCGGCATGTCGCGCTGTCCGCCTGCCCGGATACCGCGACACGCCGCAACCCTCCCGGCCGCGGGCCGCAGGTGCTCAGAGGGCGAGGCGGACGGCGGCCGTCAGGACGAGCTGGGCGAGGGCCAGGGGAACCAGGACCAGCCAGCAGAGGCGCTGGAGCTGGTCCTCGCGCAGGCGCGGGTACGACACCCGCAGCCAGATGATCACAAACGCGACCGCGAAGACCTTGAGCAGGGTCCAGAGCCAGCCGAGGTAGTCATCGCCGAACGGGCCCTGCCAGCCGCCGAGGAAGAGCACCGTGGTCAGCGCGGCGATCACCACGATGCCGACGTACTCGGCGAGCAGGAAGAACGCGAAGCGGAGGCCGGTGTACTCGGTCATGTAGCCGAAGACCAGCTCGGAGTCGGCGACCGGCATGTCGAACGGCGGCCGCCGGATCTCGGCCAGTCCGGCGACGAAGAAGACGACCATCGCGGGCGCCTGCCAGAGCAGCCACCAGGGCTGCCACGCCTCGACGATGCCGGAGAGGCTGAGCGTGCCGGCGGCCATCGCCACCGACGCGGCCGCCAGCACCAACGGCAGCTCGTAGCCGAGAAGCTGGGCCGCTCCGCGCAACCCGCCGAGCAGGCTGTACTTGTTGGCCGAGGCCCAGGCCGACATCAGCACCGCCACCACGCCGATGCCGACCACGGCGAGGACGAAGAAGAGGCCGATGTCCAGCGGCTGCCCGACCAGGTCGTCCGGGCCGAGCGGGATCACCAGCAGGGCGAGCAGGTACGGCACCAGGGCGACCGCCGGGGCCAGCCGGAACACCGGCCGGTCCGCGTCGCGCGGGGTGACATCCTCCTTCTGCACGAACTTGATCCCGTCGGCGATCAGCTGCGCCCAGCCGTGGAAGCCGCCCGCGTACATCGGGCCGAGCCGGCCCTGCATGTGCGCCATGACCTTGTGCTCGGCCTGCCCGACCAGCAGCGGCAGGGTGAGGAACGCGACCAGCACGCCCGCCACCCGGAGGATCAGCTCCAACCAGACGGGCATCAGCTGCCTCCCTCGGACGTCGGTTCCTCGCCGGGTGTCGGTTCCTGGCCGGCCGCTCGCCGCTCGCGGTCCGCGTCCGCCGGTTCCGGCCGACTCGGCCCGGTCGGGCGCTCGCCGGGCAACGGACGCGCCGGGCGCTCGCCGGGGGCCGGGCGGGCCGCACGCTCGCCCGGGGCGGGTCGAGCCGGGCGCTCCCGGGCCGGGCGGGCGGGAGTGCCGCCGCGCGGGCCCTCGCCCACCCCGGCCGCTCCGCCGGGCGTCGGCGTGGTGCCCCACTCCCCCGGCGCCGGCACGCCCGGCGGTCGGATGGGACGGCGTCCGCCGCCGGCCTCGGACTCGCCCGGCTCCTTCGCGCCCGGCCAGGGCTTGGCCACCCGGGAGGCGAGGACGAACTCCTTGCGCAGCGGGTGCCCCTCGAACTCCGGGGGCAGCAGCAGCGGACGCAGGTCGGGGTGCCCGTCGAAGCCGATGCCGAACATCTCGTGCGTCTCCCGCTCGTGCCAGGCGGCGCCGGGGAAGACGGCCACCACCGACGGCACCACGGCGGCGTCCCGGGGCACCCGGGTGCGCAGCAGCAGGCCGTGCCGGTGGGCGGTCGACCAGAGATGGGCGACGATGTCGAAGCCGTCGGCCAACTCGTCCACGGCGGAGAGCCAGTCGAAGAAGTCGCAGCTCAGCTCGGTGTCGTCCCGGGCGGCGCGCAGCGCATCCCGCCAGCTCGCCGGGGGAACGTCGACGGTGGCCCGGGCGTGGGCCTGGCCACCGGAAAGGCTGACGGTCACCTCGACCCCGCCCAACAGGGTGGCCAGCCGGGCACCGACCTCATCGCCAGTCATGCCGCCGATCCTATGGCCCGTCCGAATTCCCGACCTCGCGTGTGGAGGGCCCCTCCATGACGGAGATCGTCGCCACACCCCGACCAGCGCCATCGACAGCGGGTGCGGCCGGCACGTTGGATCGAGACATGTCTGCACACTTTGACGTGGTGGTGCTCGGCGCCGGTCCAGGAGGCTATGTCGCCGCGATCCGCGCGGCACAGCTGGGGCTGTCGACGGCCATCATCGAGGAGCGGTACTGGGGTGGGGTGTGCCTCAACGTCGGCTGTATCCCGTCCAAGGCGCTGCTGCGCAACGCCGAACTCGCCCACCTCTTCACCCACGAGGCGAAGACGTACGGCATCCAGGTCGACGGACAGGTCAGCTTCGACTACCGGGCCGCCTTCGAGCGAAGCCGTAAGGTCGCCGACGGGCGCGCCAAGGGCGTCCGGTACCTGATGAAGAAGAACGGGATCACCGAGTACGAGGGGCGGGCCGGCTTCACCGACCCGCACACGCTGACCGTGGCCCGCAACGGTGGCGGCACGGAGACCGTCACCTTCGACCAGTGCATCATCGCCACCGGCGCGACGACCCGACTGCTGCCGGGTACCTCGCTCAGCGACCGGGTCGTCACGTACGAGCAGCAGATCCTCGCCCCGGAGCTGCCGGAGAGCATCGTCATCGCCGGGGCGGGCGCGATCGGGGTGGAGTTCGCCTACGTGCTGCACAACTACGGCGTACGGGTCACGATCGTCGAGTTCCTCGACCGGATGCTGCCGCTCGAGGACGAGGAGGTCTCCGCCGAGCTGGCCCGTCGCTACCGGCGGCTCGGCATCGAGGTGCTCACGTCGACCCGCGTGGAGTCGATCGACGAGAGCGGCGACCGGGTCCGGGTGACCGTGTCGAAGGGTGGCGAGCAGCGGGTGCTGGAGGCCGACAAGGTGCTCCAGGCGATCGGCTTCACGCCGCGGGTCGACGGCTACGGCCTGGAGAAGACCGGGGTCCGGCTCACCCACCGGGGCGCCATCGACGTCGACGGCCGGTGCCGGACCAGCGTGCCGCACCTGTACGCGATCGGCGACGTGACCGCGAAGCTGATGCTCGCGCACACCGCCGAGGCGATGGGCATCGTGGCCGCCGAGACGATCGCGGGCGCGGAGACGATGGAGCTGGACTACACCATGATTCCGCGGGCGACGTACTGCCAGCCGCAGGTGGCGAGCTTCGGGCTGACCGAGGCGCAGGCCCGGGAGCGGGGTCACGACGTACGGGTGGCGAAGTTCCCCTTCAGCGCGAACGGGAAGGCGCACGGCCTTGGCGACACCGTGGGCTTCGTCAAGCTGATCAGCGACGCGAGGTACGGCGAGCTGCTCGGCGGGCACCTGATCGGACCGGACGTGACCGAGCTGCTGCCCGAGCTCACGCTGGCGCAGCAGTGGGACCTGACCGTGCACGAGCTGGCGCGCAACGTGCACGCGCACCCGACGCTCAGCGAGGCCGTCAAGGACGCCCTGCACGGGCTCGCCGGGCACATGATCAACATGTAGGTGGCCCGCGTGTCGGCCGTGCGGATGCGCTGTTTCCGCGCGGCCGGCCGTCCGGGCGGGAAGAATCAACGGGGTGCGTGCTGTCACCGTCACACCTGGCACCCCGAACTCGCTGCGATGCGTTCCGGACTGGCCGGAGCCGGCCGCGGACGAGGGCGACGTGCTGGTCGAGGCCATTGCCGTGGGCATCTGCGGCACCGACCACGAGATCATCGCCGGGCAGTTCGGCCAGGCGCCGCCCGGCGAGGACAGCCTGGTGCTCGGGCACGAGGCGCTGGGGCGGGTGCTGGAGGACCCGTCCGGCACGCTGCGACCGGGTGACCTGGTGGCGGGGATCGTCCGGCACCCGGACCCGGTGCCCTGCCCCAACTGCGCGGTCGGCGAGTGGGACATGTGCCGCAACGGGCGGTTCACGGAACACGGCATCAAGGCACTGCCCGGCTTCGCGCGGGACCGGTGGCGGCTGGAACCCCGGTTCGCGGTCGGGCTGCCTCCGAAGCTGGCCGACGTGGGCATGCTGCTGGAGCCGACCACCGTGGTCGCCAAGGCGTGGGACCACATCGAGCGGATCGGGCACCGGGCCGAGTGGCAGCCGCAGACCGTCCTGGTCACCGGCGCCGGCCCGATCGGCCTGCTCGCCGCGCTGCTGGGCGTCCAGCGCGGGCTCTCCGTGCACGTGCTCGACCTCGCCAAGAGCGGCCCGAAACCCGAGTTGGTCAGGGCGCTCGGCGCGACCTACCACTCGGTGCCGGTCGAGGACCTGGACTTCGAACCGGACGTGGTGGTCGAATGCACCGGCGCGCCGGTGGTGGTGCTCGCCGTGATGTGCAAGGCCGCGCCGAACGGCATCGTCTGCCTCGCCGGGGTCTCCGGCGGGCGGACGATCGACTTCGACGCCGGGGCACTGAACCGGACCCTGGTGCTGGAGAACAATGTCGTCTTCGGGTCGGTGAACGCCAACCGCCGGCACTGGGACCTGGCCGCCGCGGCGCTGGACCGCGCCGATCACTCCTGGCTCACCGCGCTGATCACTCGCCGGGTACCGGTGGCGGAGTACGCCTCGGCCTACACCGCCCAGGAGAACGACATCAAGGTGGTGCTGGACTTCACCGCCTGACGGCTCGACGGTCAGCTGCCGGGCAGCCGGCCGTTGCGGAACAGGTCCACGAAGAGCTGGTGGTCCTCCCGGGCGCGCAGCCCGTACGCGTGCGCGAAGTCGACCAGGTAGCCGACAAAGCCGTCCGCGTCGGCGTCGACCGCGGCCACGATCGCCTCCTCGGTGGAGTAGTCGACCAGGTCGTGGCTGGACTCGTCGTCGGCCACCGAGTGCATCCGGGCCACCGCCCGACCCAGGTCGGTGATCACCCCGGCCAGTTCCTCCGGCTCGTTGACGTCGGCCCAGTCCAGGTCCGCCGCGTAGGGGGAGACCTCGGCGACGAGCTGGCCGACCCCGTCCAGCTCGGTGAAGCCGAGCCACGGGTCGGCGTGCGCCTGCAGCGCCCGCTGCGACTCGGCGGTCCGGTGCCCCTGGTGCTGGAAGTAGCTGCGGACCCCCTCGTCGTCGATGTACCGCGCCACCGCCGGCACCTGGGCCTGCTTCATGTAGATGACCACGTCGTTCTCCAGCGCCTGGGTGTGCCCCTCCAGCAGCAGGTTGTACGACGGCAGGCCGGCCGAGCCGATCCCCACGCCCTTGCGGAGCACCACGTCCTTGATCCGCGCCTCGACGGGGCGGAGCCGGGCGGTGGCCTGCGGCAGGGTGCCCAGGTACTCCTGGAAGGCGCCGCAGACCTCGTCCCGGACCGCCCGGTCGATCTCGAAGACCCCGTCGCGCAGGGAGAACCGGCGCTCGTAGTTGTCGATGCTGGTCTGCGTGGCGAGCAGGTCGACCCGGGTGTTGAGCCGGGCCTGCTGGAGCACCCGGCGCAGCACCCCGTCGGCGTTGTCCAGCGTGATCGAGCCGATCGCGTCGTCCCCGCCGGCGGCGATGGCCCGCAGCTCGGTCAGGTACGACCGGGCGAACCCGGCGACCAGGTCGCCGATGACCTGGTCGGAGAGCGCCTTGGCGTAGCCGAGCAGCGCAACGCTGGCCGCGAAGCGCTTCAGGTCCCAGGAGAACGGCCCGACGTACGCCTCGTCGAAGTCGTTGACGTTGAACACCAACTGCCCGGAGCCGCTCATGTAGGTGCCGAAGTTCTCCGCGTGCAGGTCGCCATGGATCCAGACCCGGCTGGTCCGGTCGTCGAGGAACCGGTCGTCGGCGAAGTCGCCGCGCTGGTCGGCGTAGAACAGCGACGCGCTGCCCCGGTAGAAAGCGAACGGGGAGGCGGCCATCTTGCGGAACTTGCGCCGGAAGGCGGCCGGGTCCCGCGCGATCGAGGTGCCGAACTCCTCGGTCAGCACGTCGATGATGAAAGCGGAGCGCCTGTCCACGGACTCGGTCATGATCCGCAGGCTAGCCCCCGATCGCCACCCGTCACCTCAGCCGGCCGGGGGACGCACCGGTGGCGCGGTCAGCGACTCGACCGGGCGCGGAGCGGTCCCGGCGGCGTCCGCCGGCGGGGCCAGCCGGTCCGGGCGGGTCACCCCGCCGAGGCCGGACTGCTCCGCGGCGATCTTCTCCTGCAGGCGCAGGATGCCGTGCAGCAGCGCCTCCGGCCGGGGCGGGCAGCCGGGCACGTAGACGTCGACCGGGATGAGCTGGTCGACCCCCTTGGTCACCGAGTACGAGTCCCAGTAGGGGCCGCCACAGTTGGAGCAGGCGCCGAAGGAGATGACGTACTTCGGCTCCGGCATCTGGTCGTAGAGCCGCTTGATCGCCGGCGCCATCTTGTCGGTGACCGTGCCGGAGACCACCATCAGGTCGGCCTGCCGTGGACCGTGGGCGAACGGGATGACCCCTAGCCGGATGAAGTCGTGCCGACCCATGCTGGTGGCGATGAACTCGATGGCGCAGCAGGCCAACCCGAAGTTGAACACCCAGAGCGAGTAGCGGCGCCCCCAGTTCAGCACGAACCGGATCGGCTCGCCGAGCACGGCCGGCAACTGCACGTCAGGCCTCCCTCGCTGTCTCCGATCTGACAGTGAACCACAGGACTGGTGGAGCGATCAGCGCAACCGGTCCGGGTCTCGAGGCGTGTGAGGAAGAGTTACCGGTCCGCACGGGGAGGTGGCAGGTGACGGTGAGCATCGACGCGTTGCTCGACGAACCCCCGCCGGATGCGGTCGGGCACGAGCCCAGCGGCGACCCGGAGGAGCCGGCCGACTTCGACCAGGTGTACCACGCACACTTCCGTTCGCTGACCGTGCCGCTCACCGCGTACTGCGGCGACCTCTCGCTGGCCCAGGACCTGGCGCAGGAGGCATTCTGCCGCGCCTTCGTCCGCTGGTCGCAAGTTTCCCGGTACGACGACCCGGTGGCCTGGGTCCGCCGGGTCGCCTGGAACCTCGCCACGAGTCGGTGGCGGCGCCTGCGAACGGCACAGTCGTTCCTGCGGCGTCAGCGCGAGGAGCACGTCCCCGGTCCCAGCCCCGACCGGGTGGCGTTGCACACGGCGCTGGCGCTGCTGCCCGCGCACCATCGCCGGGCGGTGGTGCTGCACTACCTGGCCGATCTGTCCGTCGCCGAGATCGCCAAGCAGGAACAGGTGGCAATGGGAACGGTGAAGTCCTGGCTGCACCGCGGCCGCACGGCGCTGGCCAACCATCTGAGCACCACGAACGAGGTGACCGACCATGGCTGAGCCCGACGACGCGCTGCTCGGCGGAGAGTTCTCGGCGTACCGCGAAACCCTGCTGCCGGCCGTCCACCCGGCGGGGCCTACCGCCGCACGGGAGACGGCCCGTCGGCGCCGCCGACGCTCGGCGGCAGCGGCCGCCGCCGTGGCGGTGCTCACCCTCACCATCCCGGTGGTCGGCTGGGCGACGATCGGGCGGGACCAGGGCCGGCCACCCACGCCGACCGGGACCCTGCCCCCGGTCCCGACGGACACCGAATCTCCGACCGCGACGGCCACGCCCATGCCCTCCCCCACCGCGACCGGCGGGGCGCAGCGGCCGATCAGCCGGGCCGACCTGCTCGCCGCCACTGTCGACGTGCCGGAGTGGCCCGCGGGCGCGCCGTGCGCGTCGGGTCCCACCCCCCTGACCGATCCACCGGGTCGGCCCGGGGAGGTCATCCTCTCGGGCTTCGTCGGTGCCTACGGCGACGTCGACCGGGACGGGGTGAAGGAGCCCGTCGCCCTGATCCGCTGCCTGGTCAGCAAGGGCAGTTATCCCGAGCAGGTGGTGGCGTTCGACCGGGATGCGGCCGGGCGGGTCGTCGTGCTCGGCCGGATCTTCCGGTCGGATCAGGAGAAGCCGGAGTGGTTGTACTCGCTCAGCGTCCGTCCGGACGGGTTGGTCCGGGTGGAGGTGACGGACGTGGTCCCGGTCGACGGCAGGGTTCCGGACGAGTCGCACCGACAATGGCGCGGCTTCCGGTGGAACGGCAGCGACTTCGTGCAGACGGACGGGCCGTTGAGCTTCTCCCCCACCTCGAACGCGGGCGGCACCGGCGGCGCGGTCACCGCCCCACCGAGGCCGTCGGCACCGCCGGTGTTCGCCGTCCTCGCGTCGAACGTGGTGTACGGGCCGCGCGACGCGGGCGGCCGGCGTGGCGGTAGCACCTCCGTCACGTTCGAGAACACCAGCAGGAGTGCCGTCGAGTACCCGATGGTGAGCTACGTAGCCAATGGCGACGACC
The DNA here is from genome assembly GCF_900091465.1 of Micromonospora rhizosphaerae. NCBI lineage: Bacteria > Bacillati > Actinomycetota > Actinomycetes > Micromonosporales > Micromonosporaceae > Micromonospora > Micromonospora rhizosphaerae. Next base: position 177,356 of record NZ_FMHV01000002.1, read on the forward strand.
AGCTCGCGGAGGCGCTGGCGCAGAGCTGCTGGAACTTCTTCCGCAACGGAAACCGGATCACCTGCCTGGCCCAGCCGGTGGAGGCGGGCGGGCAGGGTGAGGTGGAATTGCCGTTCACGACCGTGGCGGACGGGCCGGATCACGAGCTGACGGTGATCGTCGAGGCCGGCCAAGGGGAGACCGGGTCGGCGGTACCGGGCACGGCCACGACGCTCAATGTGGAGGTTTCCTTCGGCGGATGATCCGGAACTTTCCCGGCTCCCGCCGCAACCAGGAGACGCCAACGGACGTGTTTGTTCGCCAAGCGGTCGATACTCGGCGGCTCGGGGCGCACAAACGGGGGCTGACGGCGCCACCTCGCCGGGATTGCGGCGGGGGCTCCGTCAGCAGGTGGGCCGACGGCCGACCAGTTCCGTGCCGCCGGGGCGCCGCCTCGGCACTGGCCCGGCCCGGCCGGCCCGATACCGGCCGGGCCGCGGCCCTGCGCCCGCCGCCCGGCCGAATGCGACATCGCCTCCAGGGCTGCCGGTCGGTCCCGCACGGAGCCGGTCCACCACCGACAGACGACGATGCACCGCTCCGATCAGCGCGGTGGACGCCGGGGTGACCCACGAGACGGCGTCGCCCGGCCGGAGGATCCCGGCCGGGCGACGCGAGGTGTCACGCCTGGTCGACGGTCGGGCCCGGGCCGATCGCCGCCGTCAGCACCGACGGGCCCGGCCCGATCGCCGCCGTCAGCATCGACGGGCCCGGCCCGATCGCCGCCGTCAGCATCGACGGGCCCGGCCCGATCGCCGCCTTCGCCACGGTCTGACCGATCCAGGCCGTCACGACGCCCGGGCCGGGGCCGATCGGGTCGGCGACCGTCGGGCCAGGGCCGATCGCCGAGACGGCGGCGGCCGCGCCACCGAGGCCGAGGGCCAGACCCGCCAGGCTCACCGCTCCGGCGATGGCGATCTTCCGTACGTTCATTTCGTTTCCTCCCGTGTCGGTCGTTCCGTTGGCAGGAACGCTACGCACGATGGGGATGCCCCATAACCTCCATTTATCCATGTATATTGGTACATACGTCGATTGACGGCGGTCGCTCGATCGCCTCCCGAACGCGAGGGCCCGGAACCGCCGCGGTTCCGGGCCTTCGTCGCCAGGGGTCACCACGTCGGGCGTTGGAGCAGGCCGACGAACTCCACCAGCAGCCGTTCCCGCAGCCGCACCGGCGCGGCGTCGAGCAGCGCGTTCACCGACGCCATCCGGTCCGGCAGCGGACCGGGACCGCCGCCGAGGCCGAGGCCGGCGGCCAGCCCGGCGATCAGCTCGGGGGTGAGCGCCTCCGGCGTCAGGCTCCCGGCCAGGGCCAGCAGCTCCGGCGGGAGCCGCACCGGCCCGGCCACCCGGGCCGCCGACGCGGCGTCGGCCAGGTCCGGCCCGAACTCGGCCACCCGGGGCGCCACCGCCGCGGTCACCGTCAGGTGCACGCTGGCCGGCAGGTTGGCGTACGCGAGCTGGGGCTGGGTGTGCCAGCCGCGCGCGGTCAGCTCGTCAACCAGCACGAAGAGGTCGAGTTCCGGATCCGTGCTGGTGAAGCAGACCACGGTCGACTCCGGCTCGGCCATCAACCGCAGCCCCGGCACATCTGCGACCGCCTCGGCGAGGGCGCGGACCGCGTCCCGGGTCCGCCGGGCAAGCTCCAGGTAGCCGTCCTCGCCAAGGTGGCGCAGTGTGGCGTACGCGGCGGCGATCGGGCCGCCGGAGCGGGTGGAGGAGATCACCGGGTTGACCATCGTGTACCCGGGCCAGTCGGCGTACGCGAAGTACTGCGGGGCACGCAGCGCGGGATCCCGGTGCAGCAGCACCGACACCCCCTTCGGGGCGTACGCGTACTTGTGCAGGTCCACGGAGATCGAGGTGACCCCGTTGACAGTGAAGTCGAACGGCGGCACCGGCTCGCCGAGCCGCCGCAGCCAGGGCAGCGTCCAGCCGCCGAAGCAGGCATCCACGTGGCAGCGCACCCCGGCGGCCGCCGCGACGGCCGCGATCTCCGCGACCGGATCCACCACGCCGTGCGCGTACGAGGGGGCGGAGCAGGCGACCAGCACCGTCTCCGGGCGGATCGCGGCGGCCACGTCGGCGGCGGCCGGGCGCAGGGTGGCCGGGTCGACCCGCACCGGGTCGAGCGCCACCCCCAGGTAGTGGGCCGCCTTGGCGAAGGCGGCGTGCCCGCTGACCGGCACCACGATCCGGGGCTCGACGAGCTCTGGCCGGGCGTCCCGGGCCGCCTTCACGGCCAGGATCAGCGACTCGGTCCCGCCGCCGGTGACGCTGCCGACCACCGCCGGTGCGCTCGTCCCCGGCCCACCCCCGAGCAGCCGGGCGGCCGCTGCGACCAGGGCATTCTCCATCGCCAGCAAGGACGGGAAGGCGGTCGGGTCGAGCCCATTGACGTGTGCGGCCTCCGCGTACGCGGCAGCAGCCAGCTCGTCCAGCCCCGGCACCCCCGGGTCGTACACGTACGCGAACAACCGTCCGCCGTGGGTCGGCCGGTCCCCCGCCCGCAGCCCCCGGATCTCGTCCAACACCTGCTCCGCGGGCACTCCCTCCACGGGCAACGCGCCCGCCCTCTCCTCGTCGATCATGTACTTGTGGCGCCCTTCTCGTACGGGTCAGCGGCTTTCATCCCCCGCCACAACTCCATGATCGACGCGGTGGGAGACGGCGGCCGCGAGGCGGCGGGGGGTGAGGTGGTAGGCGCGGAGCAGGGGGAGCGGGGCGGCGACGAAGAGGGCGGGGAGGACGGTGAAGCCGAGCAGGACGCCGAGGCGGGCGGTGCCGGACTGGGCGGCCGCCACTCCGGTGGACGACGAGGTGTAGCCGGTGAGCTGGAGGACCAGGCCGTAGATGCCGGGGCCGAGGGCGAGCCCGAATGTCTCCCCCGCCGTCCAGAGGCCGGTGAGCACGCCGGCCTGCCGCCGACCGGTGCGCACTGTGTCGTACGCGATGCAGTCCGGGAGCATGGCCAGCGCGAAGACCTGCTGGCCGGCGTACCCGACGCCGACCAACGCCACCAGCGGGTAGACCGCGGCGGCCGGGGCCGCGGGCGCGGCAACCAGGGCCGCCGCGCCCAGCGCGAAGCTCACCGACGCGGCGACCAGGGCGGCCAGCTTCCCGATCCGGGCGCCGACCCGGGTCCAGAGCGGCATGACCAGCAGGGCCGGCCCGACGAAGCAGGCGAAGAGCAGGGTCGGCCCGGTCTGCGGGTCGCGCAGCACCTGGTCGGCGAAGTAGCTGACCCCCGCCAGCATCGTCGCCACGCCGGCGGACTGCACCACGAAGCAGACCAGCAGGGCCCGGAAGGGCCGGTTCCGGCCAGCGACCGCGAGCTGGGCCCGCAGACTGGGCTCGCTCTCCCCGACCGCGCCGGTCGGGGCGGACCGGGTGCCGAGGAAGGCGCCGACCGCGCCGGCCATGATCAGCGCGGCGACGAAGAGCCCCATCCAGCGGTGCCCCGCCACGCCCTCTCCGCCGATGGTCACCACCATCGGCGCCACCGCACCGGAGACCAGGATGGCCAGCGCCAGCACCGCGATCCGCCAGCTCATCAGCCCGGTACGTTCCGCGTAGTCGTCGGTCAGCTCGGCCGGCATGGCTACGTAGGGCACCTGGAAGAAGGCGAACGCGGTCGCGGTGGCCAGGAACGCCACCGCCACGTACGCCCCGGCAGCCGGCCCGGCGCCGAACGGGGCGGCGAAGATGCCAGCGAAGAGCACGGCCAGCGCCAGCCCGGCGACCAGCAGGTACGGACGGCGGGCGCCCCAGCGGGACCGCGTGCGGTCGGAGATCCGCCCGGCCACGGGGTTGATCAGCACGTCCCACGCCTTCGGCAGGAGCACCAGCAGCGCCGCGACGCCCGCCGCCACGCCCAGCGTGTCGGTCAGGTACGGCAGCAGGAGCAGCCCCGGCACCGTCCCGAACGCGCCGGTGGCCAGCGACCCCAGCGCGTAGCCGGCGTGCACCCGGCGTGGCAGGCGGTCCGGCGGCATCGGGCCGGCGGCCGGAACCCGCCCGACCGGGTCGGCGGTGACCCGCGGCCCGGGCACGGCGGGCGCCTCGGCCCGGGACGGACCGGCGGCGCGATTCGACGACCTCTCCGGCACGTCCATGGCGCGGAATGCTACTCAGGCTATGGCCCGGGTCATATCCCCTCGTCGGGCGACCAGGCCGCCGCCGCCATGTCCACCCCGGAGGCGCGCAACGGGCAGCCCTCGGCCCGCAGCCGGGCCCGCGCCTCGATCTCGTGCCCCGGGGGCAGCCGGCCGGCCGAGTTCACCACCCGGTGCCAGGGCACCCCGCCCCCGTGCCGTGCCATGATCGAGCCGACCAGCCGCGCCGACGACCGTCCCGAACGCTCGGCCAGCGCGTCGGCCACCGCCCCGTACGACATCACCCGGCCCGGCGGGATCCGCTCGACCAGGTCGAGCACCGCCTCGACGTACTCGTCAGGTGTCACGAGCTGCCACGATATGGGAACGCTGGCGGGTGCGGCGGACCCGACCGCGCAGAATGGTCGGGTGCGCGAAGCAGTCACGACGGCCCGGCGGATCGTCGTCAAGATCGGCTCGTCCTCGCTGACCACGGCGGCGGGCGGGCTCGACGACGCCCGGGTGGACGAGCTGGTGGACACGCTCGGCGCGCTGGCCGCCGACGGGCGCGAGGTGGTGCTGGTCTCCTCCGGCGCGATCGCCGCCGGCCTCGCCCCGCTCGGCCTCCCCCGACGCCCGCGCGACCTGGCCACCCAGCAGGCCGCCGCCAGCGTCGGGCAGGGCCTGCTGATCGGCCGGTACGCGACCAGCTTCGCCCGGCACGGCCGCACCGTCGGGCAGGTGCTGCTCACCGTCGACGACGTGACCCGGCGAGTGCACTACCGCAACGCGTACCGGACCCTGCGCAAGCTGCTCGACCTGCGGGCGGTGCCGATCGTCAACGAGAACGACACGGTGGCCACCGAGGAGATCCGGTTCGGCGACAACGACCGGCTCGCCGCGCTGGTGGCCGCGCTGGTCCACGCCGACCTCCTGGTTCTCCTGTCGGACGTGGACGCGCTCTGGACCGGTGACCCGGCCCGCCCGGCGTCCCACCGGATCGCCGAAGTGCACGGCGAGGCGGATCTCGTCGGCATCGACATCGGCGGGGCCGGGCGCGCCGGGGTCGGCACCGGCGGCATGGTGACCAAGGTCGAGGCGGCCCGGATCGCCACCGGCTTCGGCATCCCGGTAGTGCTCACCGCGGCCCCGCTGGCCGCCGAGGCGCTCGCCGGCCAGCCGGTCGGCACGCTCTTCCACCCGGAACGGCAGCGCCCCGCCGCCCGGCTCTTCTGGCTGGCCCACGCCACCACGCCCCGCGGCCGGCTGCACCTGGACGCGGGGGCGGTGCAGGCCGTGGTGGGCCGGCGCAAGTCGCTGCTCCCCGCCGGGATCACCGCGGTGGACGGCGCGTTCACAGCCGGGGACCCGGTGGACCTGGTGGACACCGAGGGCGCGTCGGTCGCCCGCGGGCTGGTCAACTACGACGCGGTGGAGCTGCCGGGACTGCTCGGCCGCTCCACCTCGGAACTCGCCGCGGCGCTCGGCCCGGCGTACGAACGGGAGGTTGTCCACCGCGACGACCTCGTACTGCTGTGAGGAGTGCACGATGAGCGTCGTCGAGCAGGCCCGGCGAGCCCGGGACGCCGCGGAGGCGCTGGCCGTCGCCACCCGTGCGGCCAAGGACGCCGCGCTTCGCGCGATGGCCGACGCGCTGGTGGCGCGTACGCCGGAGATCCTGGTCGCGAACGCGAGGGATCTGGCGGCCGGGCGCGAGGCGGGGCTGAGCGCGGCCGTGCTGGACCGGCTCGCCCTGGACGCGGGACGGGTGGCCGGCATCGCGGACGCGCTGCGCCAGATGGCCGCGCTGCCCGACCCGGTCGGCGAGGTGGTCCGCGGCTCGACCCTGCCGAACGGCCTGGAGCTGCGGCAGATCCGGGTGCCGTTCGGGGTGGTCGGCATCATCTACGAGGCCCGGCCGAACGTGACGGTGGACGCCGCCGGGATCTGCCTGAAGTCCGGCAACGCCGCGCTGCTCCGCGGCTCCTCCTCGGCCGCGAATTCGAACGCGGCGCTGGTCGCGGTGCTCCGGGACGCGGTGGCCGGGGCCGGCCTGCCGGCCGACGCGGTGCAGCTGCTCGACGCCACGTCGCGCGACTCGGTCAAGGAGCTGATGCGGGCCCGCGGCCTGGTCGACGTGCTGATCCCGCGCGGGGGCGCGTCGCTGATCCGCACGGTGGTCGAGGAGTCGACGGTGCCGGTGATCGAGACCGGGGTGGGCAACTGCCACGTCTACGTCGACGCGGCCGCCGACCCGGCCAAAGCGGTGGCGATCACCCTGAACGCCAAGACGCAGCGCCTCTCCACCTGCAACACGGCCGAGTCGCTGCTGGTCCACGCGGGCATCGCCGACGCGTTCCTACCGGCGATGCTGGCCGCCTTCGCCGACGCCGGGGTCACCGTGCACGGCGACGCCCGGGTGGCCGCGTACTCCGACGCGGTCGTCCCGGCCACCGACGAGGACTTCGCCACCGAATACCTGTCGGCCGACATCTCGGTCGCCGTCGTCGACTCGCTCGACGCGGCGGTCGCGCACATCCGGCGGTACGGCACCGGCCACACCGAGGCGATCGTCACCGACTCGGCGAGCGCCGCCCGGGAGTTCGTGGCCCGGGTCGACGCGGCGGCGGTGATGGTGAACGCCTCCACCCGGTTCACCGACGGCGGCGAGTTCGGCTTCGGCGCGGAGATCGGCATCTCCACCCAGAAGCTGCACGCCCGCGGCCCGATGGGGCTGCCCGAGCTGACCAGCACCAAGTACGTGGTCACCGGGGACGGTCACCTGCGCTGAGCGGTACCCGGGGCCCCGCACCGGGTGGCTCGGCGCCGCTCAGGCGGTCGGCGCCGCCGGCTCGGGCGGCGCGGGCTCCGGCGGGGCGGACGGCCCGGCGGGCTCCTGCCGCGGGAGTGGCACGGTCGGCGGCGGTACGAGCGGAGGCACCACCTCGGACGCGGGCGCCGGGCGCGGTGCCGGCACCACGGTCGGCGACGGCAGCGCGGCCGGCTGCGGCAGCACGAACGACGTCCCGGCCCCCGGGGCCTCGGGCGTCGTGGGCCGGCAGGCCCGGATCGCCCGGAGCGTGGTGTGCACGTCGAACTGATGGCCGTCGTCGCTGTCCCAGCCACCGTCGCTGCGCTGCGTCTCGGCGAGCCGCCGGCGCGCCGAGACCAGCAGCCACTGCTCCTCGCCCACCTCGACGTGGCGCAACGTCGCGGCCAGCCAGGCCACGTCCGCCGGGGACATCTCCGGGATCCGCTCGGCCAGCACGGCCTGGATCCGCGCCGACTCGTAGTACATCTGCTGGCCGTGCAGCACGGCCGCGCTGAGCCAGCCCGCGGGGAGGAAGGACGGCCAGCTGCCGTCCGACCTGAGCCCGCCGGCGAGCGACTGCGCGGCGGCGTGCAGGACGCCCGCGTAGGCGCCACCGACGCGGTGATCCAGCGGACCGGCGGCGCGGGCGTCAAGGCCCCCGACGGCGAGCCAGAATGCGACGTTGGCGGTGAGGTAGTACCGGGCCTCGGGGTCACCCGGCTGCGCCCACTCGGGGGCGAAACCGGCCAGCGACGGGTCCTCGTCCCAGCCGCCGTCGGGGAGCTGTCGGGCCGCCAGCCAGTCCAGCGCGTGCCGGGCCGCCGGGCGGCCGAGCCCGCCGAGGTCGTCCAGCTCGGACAGGCGGAAGCAGGTCGCGTCGACGGACGCGACGTCCGATCCCAGGGTGGCCGGCCACCCGCCGCCCGGCGCCTGCCCGGTCTCGGCCGCGTCGAGCAGCTCGGCCGGCACCGGCGCACCGGTGCGCAGCCGGGAGAGGCGCGCGCGGTCCACCGCGTCCCCATGTGCCACGACGAAGCCGATCGCAGCGTCCAAGTCCACCACGGCGGACACGCTACCGGCGCAAACGTGGTTACGCCTCGGTAGCTCGGCCGAGATGACCCGGCCCACCCCGGGCAGCGAAAAGGGGCCCGTCCGGTTAGGAGCGGGCCCCTTCTCGACGACTCAGTACGCGGGCAGCGACGGGTCGATCTGCTTGATCCAGGAGAGCACGCCGCCCTGGACGTGCACCGCGTCCCGGAAACCGGCCGCCTTCAGCGCGGCGAGCGCCTCGGCGGAGCGGACGCCCGACTTGCAGTGCAGCACGATCTGCCGGTCCTGCGGGAGCGTCGCCAGCGCCTCGCCCGAGATGATCTCGCCCTTCGGGATCAGGGTCGAGCCGGGGATCCGGACGATCTCGTACTCGGCGGGCTCGCGGACGTCGACCAGGAAGATGTCCTTGCCGGCGTCCTGCCACTCCTTGAGCTCCAGCGCGGTGATGGTCGAGTCGACCACCGCCTCCTGCGCCTCCTCGGAGACCGCGCCGCAGAAGTCCTCGTAGTCCTCCAGCAGCTCCGTGACCGTCGGGTTCGCGCCGCAGAGCACGCAGTTCGGGTCCTTACGAACCTTGATCTTGCGGTAGCTCATCTCCAGGGCGTCGTAGACCATGAGCCGGCCGACCAGCGGCTCGCCGATGCCGGTGAGCAGCTTGATCGCCTCGTTCACCTGGATCGAGCCGATCGAGGCGCAGAGCACGCCGAGCACGCCGCCCTCGGCGCAGGACGGGACCATGCCGGGCGGCGGCGGCTCCGGGTAGAGGCAGCGGTAGCAGGGGCCGTGCTCGGCCCAGAACACCGAAGCCTGGCCGTCGAAGCGGTAGATCGACCCCCAGACGTACGGCTTGCCGAGCAGCACCGCCGCGTCGTTGACCATGTAGCGGGTGGCGAAGTTGTCCGTGCCGTCGACGATCAGGTCGTACTGGGAGAAGATCTCCTTGACGTTGTCCCGGTCCAGCGCGGTGTTGTGGATCTCCACCTTGACCAGCGGGTTGATCTCGCGGATCGACGCGGCGGCGGACTCGGCCTTGGACCGGCCGACGTCGGAGACGCCGTGGATGATCTGCCGCTGGAGGTTGGACTCGTCGACGGTGTCGAAGTCGATGATGCCGAGCGTGCCGACGCCGGCGGCGGCGAGGTACATCAGGGCCGGCGAGCCGAGACCGCCCGCGCCGACGCAGAGCACCCGAGCGTTCTTCAGCCGCTTCTGCCCCTCGACACCGACGTCCGGGATGATCAGGTGGCGCGAGTAGCGGCGGATCTCGTCAACGGTCAGCTCGGCGGCGGGCTCGACGAGCGGGGGCAACGACACGGTGGACTCCCCGGGATCGGCGTTGGTGAACCGCGCCATTGTCGCTCGGCAGGGCAGCAATCGGCCATGATGAGCGACACGTAGCCCGACATGCGGGAGCGGGAATAACTCAGACGCCGGCGATTGGACGGCCCTCGTACCGCGAGCCGTCGACGTACGGCCAGGCGTTCGCGACGCAGCCGTCCAGCCCGTACGTCTGCTGCTGCATCACCGGCGCCGGCCGCCCGGACCCGGGACACGCCTGGTGCTCCTCACCGAACTCGTGCCCGACCTCGTGGTTGATCACGTACGTCCGGTACACCTCCAGCGGTGCCCCGTAGTCCGGGACCGCCTCCATCCACCGCGCCAGGTTGATGATCACCCGGCCGGGCAGCCGGCAGGAGGTGTACCGCTCGGTGATCAGGCCGCCTTCGGCGCACATCTGCTCAGAGGTGGCCGGGGTGGCGAGGTAGATGGTGAAGTCGGCGGCGACCGCCTCGGCCACCCGCTGCACCCGCAGCTCACCGGAGGCGATCCAGCCGCGGCGGTCGCCGAGCACCTCGTCCACGGTGGCGGCGAAGGCGTCGACGTCCTGCCCGGTGCCCTGCTCGACGGCGACCCGGTAGCGCCGCAGCGGCCCGGAGGACCCGCGTACCGGGGAGCGGCCGTCCGCCGCGGCGAAGCTGCCCGAGCCCTCGATCGGGTAGGCGTCGGGTGCCACCCGCGCACCCGGCCCCATCCGCTGCGCCAGCTGCGGATGGCCGGACGCGGCCGGCGGGGTGTCCGCGGACCGGTGGACCAGGTCGGTCAGGCCGACGGCGGTCGCGCCCACCCCCAAAAGGGCGAGCAGCAGCAGGAGCGCCCGGCGACGACGACGCCGCATCCGCCGCAGGCTGGGCCGGACCGGCGCAGGGTGGGTCGGCGGGCCGGACCCGGGGTGGGCCGGCCTGCGGTCGAAATCGAGGCGCGTGCGACCGGTCCCGAGGTCGGCATGCGCGCGACCTGTCCCGGGGTGGGCCGGTGCCCGACCGGCCTCGGGGTCGAAAGGGGACGACGGCGGCATGGCACCAGCGTGCCATGCAATCTGGGCGTTAAGCCGCTTTTAGCGCCCTTCCCACCAAAGGCGTCTCATCGACGCGATAGGGATGATCAGACCGGCGGCCCGGTGTACCGTCGCCCCTCCACGTAGGGCCAGGGGTTGGCGACGCAGCCGTCGAGGCGGAGCGTCTGCTGCTGCATCACCGGGGCCGGCCGGCCCACGCCGGGGCAGCGCTCGTGGCGGTACCCCAACTGGTGGCCGATCTCGTGGTTGATCACGTAGAGCCGGTACGTGTCCAGCGGCAGCCCCTCTCGGACCAGGTGCGGCACGGAGGTACGCCACCGGTCCAGGTTTATCACCACCTTGCCCGACACCCGACAGGACGTGTACGGACGCCCGCCCACCCGGATGTCGATCCCGCCGCGCAGGCACAACCGCCCGGCCGTGATCGTGGTGGCGAGATAGATGGTGAAGTCGAACCCGGAGCCGGGCGCCACCCGCTGCAACCGCAACCGACCGCTGTCCACCCAGCTCCCCGGACCGGCGAGGGCCCGCTGCACGGCGTCGCCGAAGGCGTACACGTCCTCACCCGAGCCGTTCTCCACGGCCACCCGGAAGCGGCGCAGCACGCCGGCCCGGCCCAGCACCTCGCCCTGCCGGTTGTCGTACGCGAAACTGCCGCGACCGGCGCTCGGCACCGGCCCGGGCAGGGCCAGTACCGGCTGGGGGCGCGTCGGAACCGGCGTGGGCGCGACGGTGGGTGTGGGCGACGGCGTCAGCGTCGCAGCCGGGGCCGTCTCCGACGGGGTCGCGGCGGGGTGGCTGGCCGACCGCTCGCCGACCAGCACCTCGACACCGGCCGACGGGCGCTGCACCGCCGCGGCGACGGCACCGCCGGCGGCGACCAGGAACGCGAGCACCACGATCAGGCCCCGCCACCGACGGGTGCCGGATCGGCCGGTCGAGGGGACGGCAGGCGTGGGCCGCGCGGAGCCGGCGCGCGGACGGGGGGAGGCGGGCATCGGGCTCACCCTGCCATGTCGCGACGCCGCGCGCGCTCCGCCGTTTCGACGAGCAGCCCGACCACCGCCCGCGCCACCGTCCGGGGCACCTCCAGCTGGGCCACGTGCCCGACGCCGTCGAGCATCAGCAGGCGGCTGTCCGGGATGACCCGGGCGGTCTGCGGCGCAACCCGGATGTCGACCAGCCGGTCCTGCCGCCCGCCGACGACGAGGGTGGGCGCCTGGATCGCCGCGGCCAGCCGCCACAGCGAGCCCGACCCGGGCAGGTACGACAGCAGGAAGCTGGAGACCAGGCCGCGGAAGGTACGCACGTACGCGGCGGCGTAGTGGGCCGCCTCGTAGCGGATCCGGATCTCCTCGATCGTCTCCTGCCGGCGCTGCTCGCTGATCCGGGTCAGGTCGGCGATGCACGCCTCCATCACCTGCTGGGCCATCGCCTCCGGGGCGAGCTGGGCCAGCCGCCAGGCGGCCAGCCGCTCGCCGCGGGGGATCGCCAGCAGGGGCAGCATCCGCCCCTGGAGGGAACGGCGGAAGTCGAGGAACGGCAGCGCCGGGGAGACCAGGGTCAACGTGCGCACCAGGTCGGGCCGCAGCGCCGCCACCCGCACCGAGATCACCCCGCCGAGGGAGTTGCCGAACAGGTGCACCGGTCCCCGGTCGCGGTGCTCGATCCAGCGGACCACCCGATCGGCGAAGGCGGGAATGGTGTAGCGCCGGCCCGGCTCGCTGCGCCCGAAGCCGGGCAGGTCGATGGCCTGGCCGTCCAGCCGGTCGGCGAGCAGGCCGGCCAGGTCGGTCCAGTTGTGCGACGAACCGCCGAGGCCGTGCACGTAGAGCGCCGGCTCGGCGTCCGGCCCGGTGGCCGGGGTCTCCCGGACGTAGGTGACGGCGCCGTCGAGGCGTACCTCGCGGCCGGGCCAGGGCGGGGGTACGTGGTGTGCGGGCAGAAGGTGGTCCGGCCAGAGCGTGGCGCGCTTCATGCCTACACTCTTCCCGGCCCGCCCCCGGCCGACACCCGGTCCGGCGGTCAGGCCAGCAGTGCCTCGAGCCGGCGGTTCACCGCGGCCAGCGTCGCGCGGACCACCGCCTGCCGTGGGTCGCCGGCGACCAGCGCGGAGCCGGCGAGCTGCTCCACCCATCCGTCGCAGACCAGCAGCACGACCACGGTGGCCACCTCGCAGTTGCCGAACGGCACCACCGCGGCGTGCTCCACGAAGCAGCGCCCCCGGTCCGACGGCCGGGCCGCGCCGCGCAGCAGTTCGTCCACCGCCGCCGCCGCGGCCACCGCGCAGAGCCGGAGCACGTAGCCGTCGACGGCGGGGCCGGTCGAGTGGCCCGCCGCGGTCTCGGTCCCGGCGATCAGGCGCACCTCGACGGTGGCGTCCAGGCCGAAGGTGCTCACCTGGACGTGGTCGATCACCACCCGGGGGCCCGCCGCGCCGCCGGTGTCCAGCGGTCGCGACGGCGCCGTCTCCGTCGCGGTCATCTGCCCACCGGAGTACGACGTGCCGAGCGTGACCGGGCTGCCGGTGGGCGTACCGGCCGGCGCGGTGGCGAGCGAGGTCTCCTCGACGGCGGCTCGCCCGCGGTGGGTCGCCTGTCGCCGCCGCCGCGGCGGCTCCGTCTCGGTAGGCGACCCGACCCGGGCCGTCGCGGCCTCGGCCTCCCGGCCCTCGACCACGCCCGCCTCGGCGCGCCGCCCGGCCCGCCCCTCGGGCTGCCGCCCCGGCGCGAAGCGGCTCTCCCCGGCGCGGCCCTCGGCGGTCCGCGCGTCCGGGGCCTCACCGGCGCGCGGCGCGCCGACCCGGCCCTCGTTGGCCCGGGTTTCGCTGGCGCTGCGGTCCGCGCGGGTGGCGCTCCGGTCGGCGCGAGCCTCGGCGGCGCTCCGATCGTGGGCCTCGGTGGTGCTCCGGTCACGGGCCTCGGCCGAGCGGCGACGGACCGGGGGCGGCGGCGCGGCCGGCGTCCCCGGCAGGTTCTGCGGAGCGGCGGCCAGCCCCATCCGCTCCTGGAGCAGGCGGGCCACCTGGCGGCTCACCTCGGCCGGGTCGGCGCCGTCGGCCAGGTCGAGCCGGAGGCTGTGCGCACCGGCCGGGGTCCGGCGCAGGGCCGCGTCCCGGACGCCGGCCACCTCCCGGACCGCGTCGAGGATGGCGTTGACGTCGAACCCCTCGGGCCGCTCCCGCAGCGGCGCGGGCTCGTCGTCACGGCGCAGGTGGGTGGCGATGCGGGCAAGCTCCGGGGTTTCGGCGGATGGCTCCACGGCTGGCGGCTCCGGCACGACGGGCACGTCCGGTTCGGCGGGGACGCGCTGCGGCAGCACAGCCGACCCACGCTCCGTCGGCCGGGTGTCGGCGACCGGCTCGGCCGTCGGCACCGGTTCGGGAGCGGACCGGCGGGCCGCGTAGGGAGGTGCGCTCGTCGGGGCGGGCGCGGGGGTGCGATCGAAGTGGGCCACCCCGCCGGTGACGGGGGCGGGTCCGGTGGCGGCGTGGGTCGGCGGGTGGCCGGCAACCTCGGCGGGAGCCGTCGCGGAGGCCTCCCGGGCCACCTGGCGCAGGCGGAACGGGGCGCCGCCCCGCCCCTCCGCCGCTCGCGAGGCATCCGCGGGTGACGCGTCGGGGGCCAGGCCGGGTGACGGATCGTATGCGGCGGGCGGGGCGCTCGCCGGAGCGGTGCGGGGCGGGGCGCTCGCCGGAGCGATGTGGGACGGGGCGCTGGCGGTCGCCTCGCGCTGAACCGGTGGGGCGCTGGCCGGCGCCGCGGGCTGGACGGGCGGGGCGCTCGTCGGCGCCCCGCGCGGAACCGGTGGGGCGCTGGTGGGCGGGGCGTACGTCGGCGGGCTGAACGGGGTGGCGGCCGGAGCGCCGGCCGCCCAGGAGGGTCGGTCCATCGTCTCCCGCGCCGCCGGCTCGTACGGCGGCGTTGGCTCGGCGCGCGCCGGCTCGTACGGCGGCGTTGGCTCGGCGCGCGCCGGCTCGTACGGCGGCGTTGGCTCGGCGCGCGCCGGCTCGTACGGCGGCGTTGGCTCGGCGCGCGCCGGCTCGTACGGCGGCGTTGGCTCGGCGCGCGCCGGCTCGTACGGCGGCGTTGGCTCGGCGCGCGCCGGCTCGTACGGCGGCGTTGGCTCGGGCGCCCACTCGCCGGCCCGCTCCTCGCGGGCGCGGCGGCCGACCGGCTCCTCGTCGCGCGACCAGGTCGGCGCCCAGCCCCCCTCCCAGCTTGGCCGCTGCCAGTCGGGGCCCGGCCACTCCGGCTCGTCGGCCGGCGTGGCGAGAGGCTCGGCGGGCGGCTCGGTCGGGAACCGGTCTGCCAAGCCGCGCGACACGGACGGAGCCGGCTCGGCGGCGGAGCGGTCGACGGTCGGGGCGTGGAAGCCGGGCGGCACCTCGAAGCCGGAGGCGGCGGCGCCGACGGGCGGGACCTGCAGGGGCGGCGGCGCGGAGGACGGCACCGCCCCCTCCGACCGGCGGGAGGCGCGGGTGGCCGGCGGGTCGTCCGAGGAGTGGCGCGCCGGGCCGGACCCCACCTCGGCGGACGGCTGGTCGTCGCTCGGCCGCGGCCGCTGGGCAGGTACGGCCAGCCGGTCGCTGTCACTCCCCCGGCGCTGCTCGTCGGCGGGTGGGGCACTCACCGGCGCCTGACGGGCCACGGGCGTCTCCTCCCCGGCCTGGTGCACGCCGTTGACGTGGGAATGGCCGTTGACCCGGGCCGACGACTCCTCGGTAGGCAGGCCCGGCACCGGGGCCGGCAGGTCGCCATGGTGGGGCGACGAGGCGCCCCAGCCTGCGGTACGGTCGGAACGACGCCAGGCGGGGACCCGCTCGCGGCCCGTCTCTCCGCCCCGCGACCATCCGGTCGCCGAGGGCGCCCACCCGCTGGCGGAACGGGCGAGGTCGTCGTGCTGACCCGTCCCGTCGCCGTGCTCTCCCGGGGTGGCGGCTCCGGGTTGCCCTGATTCACTCACCGCGCGCTCCTTGGTCGCCCTCGCTGAGGCTACCGTGTGGTGACAGTGGCGATAAGTTACAGCGGCGGGCCAATTCCGGAACGGGGTTCACGTACCCCGGCCGGTTCGGGTGATAAGTGCCGGCTCGTACGAAGAAACTCGGAGGTTCCCATGACCGCTGTGGGGAACGGTGCACAGACCGCCGGCCGGCCCACCCGCCTGCCCCGCTCGGCGCGGCGCAAGCAGCTGCTCGCCGCCGCCCAGGAGGTGTTCGTCGCGCAGGGTTACCACGCCGCCGCGATGGACGACATCGCCGAGCGGGCGGGGGTCTCGAAGCCGGTGCTCTACCAGCACTTCCCGGGCAAGATGGAGCTCTACCTGGCGCTGCTGGACACCCACTGCGACGCGATCGTGGCGAAGGTGCACGACGCGATGCGCGGCACCAACGACAACAAGGAGCGGGTCAGCGCGTCGGTGCGCGCGTACTTCGACTTCGTCGACCACGAGAGCGAGGCGTTCCGCCTGGTCTTCGAGTCGGACCTGCGCAACGATCCGGCCGTACGGCAGCGGGTGGAGCGGGTCGAGCAGGGCTGCATCGCCGCGATCACCGACACCATCATCTCGGACACCGGCGTCAGCCGCGAGCACGCCGAGCTGCTCGCCTCGGGCCTGGTCGGGGCGGCGGAGACGGCGGCGCAGTTCTGGCTGGCCGGCGGCCGGCAGGTGCCCAAGGCCGAGGCCGAGGCGCTGGTGGCCGCGCTCTCCTGGCGTGGCATCGCCAGCTTCCCCCTGCAAGGTGAGTCAGCCTGAACATCGGGCCCCGAGATCGGATAGCCTTCCCATTGGCGGCTCTTTCGCCCTGACGAGGAGGCACAGTGGAGGTCAAGATCGGCGTGCAGTACGCGCCCCGCGAGCTGGTTCTGGAGAGCGCGCAGTCGCCGGCCGAGATCGAGCAGATCGTGACCGACGCTCTCGCCAAGGGCGAGGGCAGCCTCACCCTGACCGACGAGAAGGGCCGGCGGGTGATCGTGCCGGTCAACAAGGTCGCCTACGTCGAGATCGCGGAGGCGGCACCTCGCGCGGTGGGCTTCACCGTCCGCTGAACCCGTTCCGGCTCGCGTGGCGGGGTGACCGAGGTGCCCCCGCCACGGTGCCGGGCAATGGCCCGGCACCCCCTCGGCCGGCCCGGTCCGGCCGTCGACTAGTTGTTCAGCCCGACGGCGGCCATCCGCTCGGTGTGCGCGGCGGTCAGCCGCCGGAACAGCGCCGGCACCTCCACACCCTCCCGCCGCGCGATCAGCGCGGTGAGCGCGCCCCGGTCGGCGGCGGCGACCCGTCCGGCCTGGGAGAGCGCCTCCCCGACCAGCCGCCGGGCCCACATGGAGAGGCGGTTGGCCACCCGACGGTCCGCCTCGATGGCCGCCCGGATCTCGGCGGCGGCGAACTCGGCGTACCGGGACTCGTGCAGGACGTCGAGGACGAGCTGCCGGTCGGGCTCGTCGAGCGCGCCGGCGATCGCCCGGAGGAAGTCGTCGGTGATGCCGTCGCCGACGTACGCCTTCGTAACCGCCTCCAGCCAGTCCTTCGGCTCGGTCGAGTCGTGGTACGCCTGGAGCGCCTCGACATACGGTGCCATCGCGTCGTCGGGCAGCACGCCGAGGACGCTGATCCGGTCGGCGATCCGTCGGTAGTTGCCGATCTCGGCGGCCGCCATCTCGCTCAGCGCGGCCCGGCGCCGTAGGTCGGGCGCGAGTCGGGCGTCGGCGGCCAGCCGGTCGAAGGCGAGGAGCTCGCCGTACGCCACCAGGCCGAGCAGATCGACGAGGGCGGAATCGGGGGCGGTCGGGGCGGACACGAGCGCAGGCTACCGTTCCGCGGTGCGACGCGGGGGGCCGCGACGGTCGTCACCGCTTGCGTGGTCCAGGTCACACCCGTCCCGTCCGGACGCCGCTTCATCAGCGGAATCAGACCGACCAAGGGGCTGTTCAGGTAGTATGGAACAGTTGCCGTGGGTGCCGATCTGATCGACAGCAGCCCCGCGGCGCGCGTGCGGCCCGGCCCGGCTCGGCGTTTCCGCCCCGGACCGTGTGGCCCGCGCCATACCGATCGCGCCCTGAGGACATGAGGGGCGCACCACGAGAGGGCACCCCTAAATCCATATGAGCGAGCAGATTCAAGGCACCACGGGCCAGGTACTGGCCCCTACCGCTCCGGTCCGTCCGGAGGCTCCCACCTTCGCCGCGCTCGGCGCCCGTCCGGAGACGGTCGAGGCGCTGGCCGCCGCCGGCATCACCCGCGCGTTCGCCATCCAGGAGTACGCGCTGCCGATCGCGCTGCGCGGCTCCGACCTGATCGGCCAGGCACCGACCGGCACCGGCAAGACCCTCGGCTTCGGCGTCCCGCTGCTGGAGCGGGTCTTCGCGCCCGGCGAGGGCAGCGACGGCGTGCCGCAGGCGCTGGTCGTCGTACCCACCCGCGAGCTGGGCATCCAGGTCGCCAAGGACCTCGCCGCCGCGGGTCGCACCCGGGGGGTCCGAGTGCTGCCGATCTACGGCGGCGTGGCCTACGAGCCGCAGATCGAGGCGCTCCGCAAGGGCGTCGAGATCCTGGTCGGCACCCCGGGCCGGCTGCTGGACCTGGCCAAGCAGAAGCACCTCCGGCTCGACCGGGTGCACGCGCTGGTCCTCGACGAGGCCGACCGGATGCTCGACCTGGGCTTCCTGGACGACGTCGAGAAGATCCTGGCGATGCTGCCGGAGGACCGGCAGACGATGCTCTTCTCGGCCACCATGCCGGACCCGATCGTCGCCCTGTCCCGGCGCTTCCTGCGTCACCCGGTGACGATCCACGCCGGGCACACCGCCGAGACCGGCCCGTCGCCGCAGACCCAGCAGCTGGTCTACCGCACCCACTCGATGAACAAGATCGAGATCGTGGCGCGGATCCTCCAGGCCGAGGGGCGCGGTCTCACCATGATCTTCACCCGGACCAAGCGGGCCGCCGACCGGGTCGCCGAGGACCTCGACTTCCGCGGCTTCGCGGTCGCGGCGGTGCACGGTGACCTGGGCCAGGGCGCCCGGGAACGGGCGCTGCGGGCGTTCCGCGCCGGCAAGATCGACATCCTGGTCGCCACCGACGTGGCGGCGCGCGGGCTCGACGTCACCGGCGTCACCCACGTCGTCAACTACGACTGCCCCGAGGACCAGGACACCTACACCCACCGGATCGGTCGTACCGGCCGGGCCGGGGCGACCGGCGTGGCGGTGACCTTCGTCGACTGGGACGACATGCCCCGCTGGCGGATCATCGACAAGACGCTGGGCCTGGAGATGCCGGAGCCGCCGGAGACGTACCACACCTCTCCGCACCTCTACACCGACCTGGACATCTCCCGTGACGTCACCGGCACCCTGCCGACCGCCGAGCGCACCCGCGCCGGCCTGGCGGCGGAGGTCGAGGAGGACCTCGGCGGTGGCCGGTCCCGGCGCGGCGAGGGCCGCGGCTCCCGCCGCGGCGACGGCCGCGGCCGGGGCGAGCGCCGCCGGGGCGGCGGTGACGCGCCCGGCACCGAGACGCCCGCCGAGGCCTCGACCGAGGAGGGCACCCGCACCCCGCGCCGCCGGCGTCGCCGCAGGGCCGGCGAGGTGGTGGCCGGTGAGCCGACCGCAGTGGTCCCCGCCGAGGCCACCGAGTCGGTCGCGACCAGCGCCGCCGAGGGCGACGCGCCCAAGCCCCGCCGCCGCCGGCGCCGCCGTGGTGGTGGTGGTTCGGGCACCGGTACGCCGGCCGAGGCGACCGCCGACTGACGCTGCGACATTCGACATCCCCCGCACCGCTCCCTGGTCCCGGGGGATGTCGCTTTCCGGGCCGGGCCGCAGCCGGGCCACCTCGGCCCGGTGACCTCGGCTCGGTGGCCGGGCGGGAAGCCACGGCCCGCGGCGGGTGGCGGCCGGAAGGCGCACCCGCACTCAGCTACCTCGCGGCGGCCGCGGCCGTCGAAAGGCGCGCGTCGGCGGGCGGAACGCGATCGCCTGCGGCGGACCGAGGTTTTCCCGCTCGCTTTGCCGGTCGAGGACAGCCCCGAGCCAGCCCGCGCGGAGCGGGCCGCACAGATACTCAGGAGCCGGCCCGTCCAGGGAGCCGGAGGCCGAGAAGGATGATGGAGTCATGCCGGAACCGCTGGACGCCGCCCTGACCGAGGTGCGGACGCTGCTGCTCGACCCCGCCCTGACCAGGGCGGTCGCCGCCGGGCGACGCCGGGGGCAACGCCCCTCCGTGGTCCGTGCCGAGTTGCGGCCGGTCACCCTCAAGGCCGGCCCGCGGTTGCAGATCTCGACGTCGGACGGCGCCCGGCCGTACACCCGGAACGTGGCGCCCGGCGCCGAGGCCGACGCGGCGGTCGACGCGCTGCTCGCCGAGCCCTTCGGGAACTGGCACGTGGAGACCGCCGAGGCGACGCTCCAGCTACGGGTGACCAAGTCGGGCGAGGCGCAGGTGCACCGGGCGGCGGCGAACCGGCCGGCAACGCAGCCGAGCGGCCACGACCGGGCGAAGGACTACCTGCTCGACCCGGGCGATCCGATCTTCGCGGAGATCGGCGGCTCGGCGGCCAAGCGCCGCCAGGTCGACGCGTTCCTGCGGGCACTGGCCGCGACCCTGCCGGACGACCTGACCGGCCCCCTGCGCGTGGTCGACCTCGGCTGCGGCAACGCCTACCTGACCTTCGCGGCCCACCGGTACCTCACCCAGCGCGGCCTCGACGTGGAGTTGGTCGGGGTGGA
This sequence comes from Micromonospora rhizosphaerae, assembly GCF_900091465.1. Lineage (NCBI taxonomy): Bacteria > Bacillati > Actinomycetota > Actinomycetes > Micromonosporales > Micromonosporaceae > Micromonospora > Micromonospora rhizosphaerae. Next base: position 197,435 of record NZ_FMHV01000002.1, read on the forward strand.
CGTCCGCGAGGACCAGCGTCGACGCAACACCGAGCTGGCCGAGCGGCTGGGCTGGGCGGACCGGGTCAGCTTCGTGGCCGGCACCATCGCCGACGCGGTCGTCGAGCCGGCGCCCGACCTGGTGCTGGCACTGCACGCCTGCGACACCGCCACCGATGAGGCGCTTTCCCGCGCGGTGCGGTGGGGCGCCCGGTGGGTGCTCGCCGCGCCCTGCTGCCACCACGACGTCGCGGCCCAGCTGCGATCCCGGCCGGCCCCGGCGCCGTACGAGCTGCTCACCCGGCAGGGCATCCTGCGCGAGCGCTTCGCGGACGTGCTGACCGACGCGCTGCGGGCCGGGCTGCTCCGGCTGCACGGCTACCGGACCGAGGTGGTCGAGTTCGTCGACTCCCGCCACACCCCGCGGAACCTGCTGATCCGGGCCCGCCGGACCGGAGCTGCCCCGACCGCCGAGCAGCGGGCGGAGTACCGGGAGCTGCTCGACCAGTGGCCGATCACGCCCCGGCTGGAGTCGCTGCTCGCGGAGGAGCGGGCCGGCTAGTGGCGCGGGCCCGGCCGGTTCCCTTCTCGCGACGCACGGGCCGATCGGTCAATTGCTCCGGGCCCCGGCCGTACTACCCTCGGAAGGCGCACCGTCCGGTGCTCCGGCCGGAAAGGGAAGACCCCGCAGGGATGGGTTCCGCAGAGGTATCACCGCAGATGGCCTTCGCGCGCTTCGTACGTCGCGCCATCGACGACGCCCGCGAAGAGCGCGGCTGGACGGTGACCGACCTGGCCACGCACACCGGGGTGGGCCGGTCCACCGTGTTCCGCTGGCTCGCCGGAGACTGGCAGGACTACCCCGAACTGGCCAAGGTGCGCGGCTTCTGCTCCGCCCTCGACCTGCCCGTCGCCGCCGCCTTCCGGGCCCTCGGCCTGCCCGACGCCGGGCCGGCCCCGCGCCGCCGTGCCGAGGACGCTCCGGTGGAGGCGGACGTCCGGGTGATCCTGGAGCGGCTTGCCGACCCGAGCGTTCCGGCCGAGGAGAAGCACCACATCCGCGACCTGCTCCGCTACCTGGCCCGCCGCCCGGTCCGCCGGGCCGGCTGATCGACCGCTCGCGGGCGGGCCGGTCAGGGCACGGTCACGGTGAAGGCGGCGGTCCGCACCACCCCGGCCACCTGGAAGTCCAGGAACATCCGGTAGCGCCCGGGGCCCGGCGCGGTCAGCCAGAACGTCACCACGTCCCCGTCCCGCCCGGTCTCGGGGTGCACGTGCAGGTAGCCGAGGTCCCCCTCGCGGAGCGCGACGAGGTGGCCGTACGCGCCGAGGTAGCGCTCCAGCGGCGCGGCCCCGCCGTCGGTGCGGACCCGGAAGCGCAACGGCACCGACTCCCCCGCCTTCGGGGTCGCCTCGTAGCCGACGGTGAACCCGTCGACCGTGGTCGAGGTGGCGGGCGCCGGCAGCGGACGGGGTGCGTAGCCGCCCGGCGAGGTCAGGTCGACCCCGAGGGTCACGGCGGTCTGCCGGCCGTCGTCCGCGACCGCGGTGAAGTCCGCGTACGCCCGCCAGACGCCCGGCTGCGGCAGCGTCAGCGGTACCGACCAGGTGCCGTCCGGCGCCATGGTGGGGTGCAGGTGCTGATAGCCGGTCAGGTCGCGGCGTACCACGATCAGGTGCATCGGCTTGTCGTGCACCACGGCGAACCGGATGACCGCCCGCCGCCGCTCGTCCCGGATCTGGAATCGGAGCTCACCGGCCCGGCCGGCCGGGAAGTCCACGCTCGACGGGGTGAGGGTGTAGCCGGCCGCGGTGACCGAGAGGCCGGCCGCGTCCGCGCTGCCCGCCTGGTCGACCGGGGCCCCGCCGTGGGAGTGCGCGCCGGTGCCCGGCGGGTGGGTGTGCCCTCCGGAGGCCGGAGTAGCGCTGGCCGGGACGCTCGGCGGCGGGTTCAGCCGGCCGAGGCCGAAGCCGAGCAGTACGGCGAGCACCAGCCCGCCCACCACCAGCGCCAACCGCACCGTGCTCCGGTCCGGCCCGGCCGACAGCTCCGGCCCGGCCGACAGCTCCGGCCCCCCGGACAGCGGAGGCCCGGCGGGAGGCGCGGCTGCGCAGGGCGACGACTCAGGCAATGCCGCCGGCCAGCTCGTAGCCCGCCTCGTCCACCGCCGCCCGGACGGATTCCACCGGCAGCGGCTCGGTGCTGGCGACGGTGGCCGTGCCGCGGGCCAGGTCGACCCGGACCTCCTCGACGCCGGGCAGGGCGGAGAGTTCCTCGGTGACCGCCCGGACGCAGTGCTCGCAGGTCATCCCGGTGACGGCGTACGTCTGGACGACGGGTCGCTGCTCGGTCATGCGCCCACGGTACCGCCGGAGCGGGTGCCGGCCCGGGCACGCCCGGTGACGGTGGCGACGGTCGCAATCCGGCCCACCCGGGAACTTTTCCCGCCCGTCGGACGACCGCCACCGGCCGACCCCGACTCCGCGGGGGCGGGAGAGCTGAGGATCCGAGCGGGGGCGGGAGAGCGGATCAGCCGGCGACGGCGAGGGCGAGCGGGAGCACGTCGGGAGCCCCGGCCCGGCGCAGCAGCCGCGCCACCATCGTCATGGTCCAGCCCGAGTCGACCAGGTCGTCGACGAGCAGCACCGGCCCGGCCAACCCGGCGAGGGCGTCGGCCAGCTCGTCGGGGACGGTGAAGGCGTCGTGCAGCGTGCGTACCCGCTGGGCGCTGTTGCCGCGCGGCCGGCCGGCATCGGTCGGGCCGGTCGGCACCACGCGGCCGAGCAGCGGCAGCCGGCCCACGGTGGTGATCCGCTCGGCGAGCGACTTCACCAGGGTCGGGTGGGTACGGGAGCCGATCGCGACCACGCCGACCGGGCGGCGCGGCCACGGGTCGTCGCCGTGCGCCCAGGCCTTGAGCACCTCCACCACGGCCGCCGCCACGTCGTCGGGGACCGTGCCGTCCGCCGTCTCCGGCCCGACCAGGCCGCGCAGCCGCCCGCCCCAGCCGAGGTCGGAGAGCCGACCCACGGCCCGCCCGGGCCGCGCCTGCTCCCCGGGGGGAATCCGCCCCTTCAGCGGTACGCCCACCGCCTCCAGCCCGGTCGGCCAGAGCTTCTTCGGCGCGATCTCCACGCCGGGGCGGCCGAGGAAGGTCTGCGCGGCGGCGAGTGCGGCGGCGGAGACCTCGGGGGTGAAGAGCGGCCCGGCGCAGCGGTCGCACCGGCCGCAGTCGCCCGCCCCGGTGTCGTCCAGGCACTCCCGCAGGTAGCGCATCCGGCAGCCGGGCGTGGCCGCGTACTCCATCATGGCCTGCTGCTCGGCGGTGCGTGCCTGGGCGACGCGGCGCAACCGGGCCTCGTCGTAGACCCAGGGTTCGCCGGTGGCGAGCCAGCCGCCGCGGACCCGGCGGACCGCGCCGTCCACGTCGAGCACCTTGAGCATCAGCTCCAGTCGGGCCCGACGCAGGTCGACGATCGGTTCCAGGGCCTGGGTGGAGAGCGGCCGGTCGGTGTGCAGGGCGGCGAGCACGGCCCGGACCTGCTCCTCCGGCGGGAAGGCGAGCGAGGCGAAGTAGCGCCAGATGGCCGCGTCCTCGACGCCGGGCAGCAGTAGCACCTCGGCGTGCTCGACGGCCCGGCCGGCCCGGCCGACCTGCTGGTAGTAGGCGATCGGCGAGGGCGGCGCGCCGAGGTGCACCACGAAGCCGAGGTCCGGCTTGTCGAAGCCCATGCCCAGCGCGGAGGTGGCGACCAGCGCCTTGATCTTGTTGTCCAGCAGGTCCTGCTCGGCGGCCCGGCGGTCGGCGTCGTCGGCCTGCCCGCTGTAGGCGGCGACCGACCAGCCGCGCGAGCGGAGGAACTCCGCGGTCTCCCCGGCCGCCGCGACGGTCAGGGTGTAGATGATCCCCGAGCCGGGGAGCCGGTCCAGGTTGTCGGCGAGCCAGGCCAACCGGTGGGCCGGGCTCGGCAGATCGAGTACGCCCAGCCGCAGCGACTCCCGGTCGAGGGTGCCGCGCAGCACCAGGGCGTCGCCCAACTGCTCGGCGACGTCGGCGGTGACCCGGGCGTTGGCGGTGGCGGTGGTGGCCAGCACCGGCGTGTGCTCCGGGAGGTTGCCGAGGAAGGTACGCAGCCGGCGGTAGTCCGGCCGGAAGTCGTGGCCCCAGTCGGAGACGCAGTGCGCCTCGTCCACCACCAGCAGGCCGGTGGTGGCGGCCAGCCTCGGCAGCACCGTGTCCCGGAAGTCCGGGTTGTTCAGGCGTTCCGGGCTGATCAGCAGGACGTCCACCGTGCCGGCGTGGATCTCGGCGGTGATCTCGTCCCACTCGTCGAGGTTGGCCGAGTTGATGGTGCGAGCCCGGATGCCGGCCCGGGCCGCGGACTCCACCTGGTTGCGCATCAACGCCAGCAGCGGCGAGACGATCACCGTCGGTCCGGCCGTGTCCGGGCCTGCGTCGGCCCGCCGCAGCAGGGCGGTGGCGACGAAGTAGACCGCCGACTTGCCCCAACCCGTGCGCTGCACGCAGAGCACCCGCCGCCGATCGACCACCAGCGCCTCGATGGCCCGCCACTGGTCCTCGCGGAGCCGGGCGTGCTCACCGGCCAACCGGCGCAGCACCGCCTCGGCCCGTTCCCGCACCGCCGCCCGATCCTGACCCATCCGGCATTTCTACCAGCGCCGTCTCCCCGCCACCGCTCCCCGCCGCCGCCGGACGCCGGTGATAAAGAGGTTTACGTCACCATCCGGCCTCCTGCGGGCCGCAAACCTCTTGATCAACGTGGGCGGGGCGGGGTCGGGTCGAGGGTGGTGGGTGGGGGGTCGCCGGGGAGCGGGGGGAGGAAGACGAGGAGGTCGCGGAGGGAGTCGGTCAGCATCGGCGGGAGGAGGCAGCGGGCGGCCAGGTCCTCCATCGAACCGAACGGGCCCCGCAGCCAGCGGTCCATCGCCACCTGCCGGCCCTGCTCGGCGGTCATCCCGGGCAGCCCGGCGATCACCTTCTCGCCCACCGCGTTGATGTCGACCAGGCCCCCGTCGTCGAAGGTCCGGGGCAGGTCCGGCCGCCCGATGTGCAGCTCCTGCCGGGCCGCCGGGTAGTGGTACAGCAGGTAACGGGCCTGCTCACGGCGGACCCGTCGGTCGTCGACGACCGGTGCCGCCGGTTTGCCGGTGCCCCCGGTGATCGCCGCCCAGACGCTCCCGTTGAGCAGGACCACGTGCAGGACGCCGAATATCCAGGCGAGGACCCAGCCCAGGAAGAGGAACCCCTCCGGGTCGCTCATCTCCGCGTCCGGGTCGCTGCTGCCGATGACGACGAAGAACGTGACGGCGAACGACAGGTAGCCGACGGCGGCGAGCGCGTTGCGCCAGCTCCGCCGCCAGATCCCGTAGACGAGCACCACCAGCCAGGTGAGGAAGCCGAAGGAGAGCAGCGCGGCGAGCGCGCCCAGGACGGTCGCGCCGACGCTCAGCCAGCGCGGCACCCCTTGGGACGGCGGGCCGGCGACCGGCTCGTACGGCGGTGGCGGCAGGACCGTCGCGGGCGGGACGAAGCCAGGGCCGGCCGATGGCCCGGGCATGGCGACCGGCGACCCGACGGGTCCGGGCGGGAATCCGACGGCTGACGGCGGCGTGGGCGCGAACCCGCCGACCGGCGAGGGTGCAAGGCCGGTGGTGACCGGGGGCGGACGACCGGCCGGCGCGTCGGCCGGGTCGGGTGTGCTCGCGGGAGTGACCGGACCAGGCACGGCCGGATCCGCCGGCACGCCCGACGCTGCCTCCTCTGGCCCGGCCGGACCGGTCTGGGCGGGCACAGCGGGTGTCGGCACGCCGGCCGTCGGGCGGTCACTGGCGGCCGGCTCGACCGGGGACGGCAGGGCCGGGCTGAGCGTCGGGTCGGAGCGCAGGATGCGCCGGTGCAGGTCCCGGAGCGCCTCGCCGGGCTCGATGCCGTACTCCCCGCGGAGCAGGTCGTCGAACTCCCGGTACGCGGCGAGCGCCTCCGCCTGCCGGCCGCTGCGGTACAGCGCCAACATGAGCTGGTGCCGCAGCCGTTCCCGGACCGGGAAATCGGCCACCAGCTCGACCAGTTCGCCGACCAGATCGCGGTGCCGCCCGGTCTCCAGCTCCAACTCGACCCGGGTCTCCAGCGCGACGGCGCGCAGCTCCACCAGCCGGTGCCGGGCCGCCTCGAAGACCGGGCCGGCGAACCCGGTGAACGGCTCGCCCTGCCAGAGTTCCAGGGCCACCTTCAACTCGTTGAGCGCCTCGGCCGTCCGGCCCCCGGCGTGCCGCTGTCGAGCCCGGTGCACGGCGCGCTCGAAGCGGACGGCGTCCACCGCCTCGGGCGCGACCCGGAGCAGGTAGCCCGCGTCGGTCAGGGTCAGCACCTGCCCCGGCGTACGCGGAGAGCGGTCGGGTTCCAGCACCCGGCGCAGCCCGGCGACGTACTTCTGCACGACGTTGGGGCCGTTGGCGGGCGGCTCCTCCGGCCAGACCGCCTCGACGATCTGCCCGGTCGGCACCGGGCGGCCGACGGAGAGCAGCAGCACGGCCAGTACGGCGCGCTGTTTGCCGGGGCCGAGGTCGAGTTGCCGGTCGGCGTACCAGGCCCGCTGAGGACCGAGGATCTCGAATCGCAGCGTTCCTGACATGCCTGTTCCGCTCCTGAGACCTCCATGGGTCGCCGGACGGCAGTGGCCGGCAGCCGGACCGCAGCATATCGGCAGCGATTCCGCCGTGTCGGCCCGCAGCATCGTCATCGGCAGGAGCCAGGCAAGCGAGAAAGAGAACTGCGATGACACAGGCAACGGGCACCGCCCGCACCTTCGTACGGGCGGTCGGCACGGTCGCCGCCATGCTGGCCGCGACGGCCCTGATCGGGGGTTGCGGCCCGAAGAGCGACCCGACCGCAGCGCCGCGGACGAGCCCGAGCGCCACGCCGAAGGAGCGTCTCCTCGAGGCCGTTCCCGACGGTACGGAGGGGGCGTTCCGGTTCACCGGCAAGGACGCGTCCAGCGCCCTCACCGGCCGAATCGACCCGGAGTCGAAGGCCTTCGAGATCAACACCGCCATGCCGCCGGACAAGGACGGCATCACGGTGAAGATGTCGTTCCTGGTGATCGAGGATCGGCTCTGGATGAAGGCGAAGCTCACCGGCCACCCGGGGCTGCCGAAGTTCCCGAACAAGTGGATGGAGCTGGACCGGTCGAAGCTCACCGACAGCGGGTCGGTGCCGACCTTCGACGGTGCGGACCAGGGAAACGCCGGCCCGCTCATCGAGGCGGCCACCTCCGTCGAGGAGCAGGGCCCCGGGAAGTACGTCGGTTTCATCGATGTGACCAGCGGCAACGCGGCGCAGGCGCTGGAGGACGGTGAGGCGGCGGCGCTCGGCGAGGTCGGCAAGAAGGTGCCGTTCACCGCGCTGGTCGGCCCCGACGAGCACCTCGCCTCGCTGACGCTGGAGATCCCGGCCGCCGGCGAGCGGAAGGCGTATCAGTACGTGGTCACGTACGCCGACTTCGGCAGCACGCCGAAGATCACCGTGCCGACCGGGAGCGCGGCGACGAAGGCGCCGGCGATGGCGTACGAGATGTTGAACAGCTGACCCAGGACGGACTCCAGGGGTGGCGGCCGCACGGGGGGTCGCCACCCCTGTGTCGTTTCCGTCGTTCGACGTCAGCGGCCGAGGACCGAGCCGCCGTTGACGCCGAGCACCTGCCCGGTGACGTAGCCCGCGGCGGGGCTGACCAGATATCGGACGGCCGCCGCGATGTCGTCGGGCTGGCCGACCCGGCCGACCAACGTGGCCGCCACCCGGGCCGCGTGCCCCTCCGGGGTCATCCGGTCGCCGAAGAACTCGGTATCGGCGACGTAGCCGGGGCTGACCACGTTGACCGTGATCTGCTCCTTGCCGAGCTGACCGGCCAGGTCGTACGCCCAGCCGTGCAGCGCCGCCTTCGCCGCCGAGTAGGGACCGCCCCCGCCGCGCTGGGCGGCAATCGAGCTGAGCAGAATCACCCAGCCGCCGGGGCGGCGCAGGGCCGGCAGCAGCGCCTCGGTGAGCAGCACCGCGGTGAGCACGTTGACGTCCAAATTGGCCCGCCACCACGCCGCGGTCCCGGCCAGCGTGGCGGTGTCCCCGCCCAGGTAGCCGCCGGCGTTGTTGACCACCGCGTCCACCGAGCGGTCGCCCACCGCCTCGACGACCCCGGCGAGCTGCGCCGGGTCGGTCAGGTCGGCGGTCATTGCGCTGACCGCGTCCGCCCGCCCGCACTCCGCCCCGATCCGCTCGGCGGTCGCGAGCAGCACATCGGCCCGCCGCCCGACGATCAGGACGTCGTACCCGTCGGCCACAAGCCCCCGCGCGACGGCGGCCCCGATCCCGGTCCCTCCACCGCTGACAACCGCCAACCGCTCCCCCATGCCGCCTCCCCTGTCGCTCAAACCTCGCCGATCATGAAGTTATCGCCATCAACCACGGCGTGTCGTGACAATAACTTCATGATCAGCCAGCCGCCCCGGGCGGCCGCCGGGGCGGGGGGACACGTCAGCGGCGGCGGAGGGCGGTCAGGACGGGGGTGAGGCGGGTGCGGAGGCTGGCCAGGCCACCGGGGAAGAAGTACACCGCCAGGATGAAGACCGTGCCCAGCACGAAGAGGGGCTGGGAGAGCGGGCGGCTGAGCACCGCCGGCAGGGAGTTCACCGCGTCCGAGGTACCGAAGGCGGTGAGGCGGTGGTCGAGGTACATGTAGAGGATGCCGCCGAGCACCGGGCCCCAGCGGGTGCCCGGGCCGCCGAGCACGACCATGACCAGCAGCGACAGGGTCAGCTCGGAGGAGGTGACGTGCGGGGAGGCGCCGCCGACGATCAGGCAGTAGACCACCCCGCCGGCGCTCGCCAGGCCGCCGGCCAGGGTGAACGCGACCAGCTTGAACCGGTACGGGTCGAGCCCGAGCACCCCGATCCGCCGCTCGTCGTCGCGCAACCCGGCCAGCACCCGCCCGGTCGGCGAGCCGCTCACCCGGTGCACCACGAAGACCACCAGGGCCAGGTACGCCAGCGCCAGCCAGTACAGGTTCACCGTGTTGGCGACCCCGACCAGGGCGGTCGGCAGCCCGGAGACGTCCAGCGGCAGCCCCTCCTCACCGCCGGTCCACCCGCCGAAGTTGCGGGCCACCAGGATCGCGCCGACCTGGGCGAAGGCGAGCGTCACCATGGCGAAGGCGATGCCGACGGTGCGCAGCGCGACCGCCCCGAGCAGCGCGGCCAGGATCGTCCCGCCGACGACGGTGAGCAGCGCGGCCTGCCACAGCGGCAGCCCGGCCTTGGTGACCAGCACGTCGGTGCCGTACACGCCGGCGGCGAAGTAAAGGGCGTGCCCGAAGGAGAGCATCCCGGTCCGCCCGAAGAGCAGGTCGTAGCCGGCGGCCAGGCCGCCGAACACCAGGCAGATGGCGAGCAGTTGCAGGGTGCCGGGCGAGTTCAGCGGCCCCTCGAAGATCCCCGGCAGGTTCACCGTCGAGTACGGCACGATCGCGGCCACCACCAGCGCGACCAGCGGCAGGTACGGCCGCAGCCCGTGCCAGCGGACGCGCCCCGGCGTCAGCTCGTCGGGCACCGCCGCGGGCGGCGCCGGAAGCTCCGGACTCTTGACCTCGGTCATGCCGTTGCCACCTTTCCGGCGAAGCCCTGCGGACGCAGCAGCAGCACCACGGCGAGCAGCCCGACCACGCAGAGGTCGCCCAGCCCGGACGTGCCGTAGTAGTTGACGAACTGTTGCAGCAGCCCCACCGCGACCGCCGCGTACGCGGAGCCGACCACCGAGCCCATCCCGCCGATCACCACCACGATGAACGCGAAGATCAGCAGCGAACCGCCCTGTCCGGGCGAGACCGTGCCGAAGTAGACCCCGCCCAGCGCGCCGGCCAGCGCGGCGGCCGCCCCGCCGATCGCGAAAACCAGGGTGAACGCCTTGCGGACGTCGATGCCGAGCGCGGTCACCATCTCCCGGTTCTCCACCCCGGCCCGGATCACCAGGCCGTACCGGGTCCAGCGGAGGAAGGCGAGCAGCGCGCCGAGCACCAGCACCGCGGCGACGATCAGCAGCAGCCCGGCGTTCGGCACGTTCGCGCCGAGGACCGAGGTCACGTCCCGGGTCCACGCCGGACGCGGGAACGGCCGCGGGTCGGCGCCCCAGGTGGCCTGGAGGAGCGCCACGCCGGCCAGCGAGAGGCCGACCGTGACCAGCACCTGCTCGATGGTGCGGGAGTAGAGCGGCCGGATGAGCACCAACTCGACCAGCACCGCGACCAGCGCCCCCGCCAGCACGCCGAAGGCGACCGCCACCACGAACCCGAACCCGTCCGAGCCCGCCCCCGGCAGGTTCCCGGCGGCCCACCAGGTCGCGTACGCGCCGACGCCGAGGAACAGCCCGTGCGCGAAGTTGAGCACGTCGGCCAGGCCGAAGACCAGGGAGAGCCCGGACGCGACCAGGAAGTAGAGCGCCGCCAGGCCGAGCCCGGTCAGCGTCAGCAGAATGACCGCGCTCATGAATGCACCTCCGAGGCACCCACGCCGAGCAGCGACTTGGTCAGCGCGGTCTCCAGCAGCAGTTCCCGGGCGTCACCGGTCCAGGCCACCCGGCCGGCGGAGAGCACCACCGCGTCCCGGGCCAGCCGGCGGACCACGGCCAGGTTCTGCTCGACCAGCAGCACCGGCACCGATTCCGCCACCCGTTCCAGCACCTCGGCCACCTCGGTGACCACCTTCGGCGCCAGCCCTTTGGTCGGCTCGTCGATCAGCAGCAGCCGGTTGTCGTTGAGCAGCACCCGGCCGATCGCCAGCATCTGCTGCTGGCCGCCGGAGAGCGAGCCGGCCCGTTGCCGTCCGCGCCGCTCCAGCTCGGGGAAGAGGGCGAAGACCTTGTCGTACGCCGGGGTGGTGCCCCGCCGTTCGGCGAGCCGCAGGTTCTCCGCGACGGTGAGGCCGGCGAAGACGCAGCGGTCCTCGGGCACGTAGCCGAGCCCGTCGCGGACCAGCCGGTGGGTGGGGCGGGCGAGCAGGCTCCGCGCGCCCATCCGGATGGTGCCGCGGATCTCGCCGTTACGCGGCGTCAGGCCGACGATGGCGCGCAGCGTGGTGGTCTTGCCGACGCCGTTGCGGCCCAGCAGCACGGTCACCCCGGTCGGCGCGACCGTGAAGGACACCCCCTGGAGGATGTGCAGGCCGGCGATCCGCACCGACAGATCCTCGACCGCGAGGACGGGTTCACTCATAGCGACTCCCCCAGGTACGCCTCCTGCACGGTGGCGTTGGCCATCACCGTCTCCGGGGTGTCACAGGCCAGCAGCGCGCCGTGATGCATCACGGCGATCCGGTCGGCCAGCTCCAGGATCACGTCCATGTGATGCTCCACCATCAGCACCGACCGTCCACTGTCCCCGGTCAGCGACTTGATCACCGCGACCAGCTCGGGCACGTCCTCGGCGCTGACCCCGGCCATTGGTTCGTCGAGCAGCATCACCCGCGGCTCCCCGGCGAGGAGCAGGGCGATCTCCAGCTTGCGCTTCTCGCCGTGGGCCAGGGTGCCGGCCAGCGCCGTACCCCGGTGGGCGAGGCCCACCCGGTCGAGCGCCGCGTCGGCGGCGGCGGCCACCTCCCGGTCGGCCGCCGCCCGCCGCCACAGCTTCATCGAGCCACCCCGGTGCGCCTGTACGGCGAGCCGGACGTTCTCCTGCACGGTGAGCGAGCCGAAGACCGAGGACGCCTGGAAGGTACGCCCCAGCCCGAGCCGGGCCCGCCGGTGCGGCGGGAGGGAAGTGATGTCCTCCCCGTCCAGCAGGACCCGCCCATCGGTGGGCCGGCGCAGGCCGCTGATCAGGTTGAACAGCGAGGTCTTGCCGGCACCGTTCGGCCCGATCACGCCCAGGAACTCCCCGGGCGCGAGGTCGAGGTAGACGTTGTCGACGATGGCGACCTCACCGATCCGCCAGGTCAGACCGCGGGTGGCGAGCACTGGTCAGCCCTTCATCGGGGTGACCGGCGGCGCCGTCTCGTCACCGGTCAGGGTCTTCTCCGCGGTCGCCGTGAAGGCGGTGCCGCTACCGCTGAGCTTGGCCTGGTACATCGGCTGGAGCAGCGCGTGGTCCTCGGCGCGGATGGTCATCTCGCCCTTGATCCCGTCGAACTTCCAGCCCTCGAGGGCCTTGACCATCTTCTCGACGTCGTCGCCCCCCTCCTGCACGGCGCGGACGACCATCTGGGCGGCGGTGAAGCCGTCCGGGTGGAACAGGTCGAGCGTGCCGCCCGGGATCTTGGCCTTGGCCGCCTTGGCGGCCTCGGTGTCGCTGGCCCCGTCGAAGTAGTGCGACAGGAAGGAGATCTTGCTGCCGGCGGCGCCGAAGGTGGGCCAGGAGGCGCGGATGTCGAGGCCGGTGACGACCGTGGTGGAGGAGAGCACGCCCTGCTGGTCGAGGGTCTGCCACATCGCGGGGGCGGTGGTGCCGGCCCACGCGACGAAGAGCAGGTCCGGCTTGGCGGCCTTGATCTGGCTGGCGAACGGGGTGAACTCGGTGGCGCTGGCCGGGGCCCGGACGCTGCTGACGGTCGCGCCGGCACCGCCGATCACCTTCTTGACCGCGGCCTCGTTCGCGTCGCCGAACGCGCCGTCCTGGGCGAAGACGACCACCTTCTTGCCGGTCGCGTCGCCGATGAACGACTTCGCGGTCACCACGTCCTGGTACGACTGCCGGCCCGACCGGAACGTGTACTTGTTCGCGCCGGTGACCCCGTCGGTGGCCGCCGGCCCCGAGATGAAGAGAACCTTGTTCTGCGCGGCGATCGGGGCGACCTGCAGGGCCACACCGGAGGACGTGGAGCCGGCGATGATCTTCGTGCCCTTGCCGATGAGGTCCTTGGCGGCGGAGACCGCCTTGGCCGGGTCGCCCGCGTCGTCGGCCTCGGTGATCTCGATCTTCCGGTCGCCGACCTTGCCGGTGCCCTTCGTGGCGTAGTCGAGGCCGGCCTTGAACCCCTCGATGTACTGCTTTCCGTAGCTGGCCAGGGGGCCCGACTGGGAATACACCAGACCAACCTTGACCGGTGCGGCGCCGTCGCCGCCGCCGGAGGCGGTGTCCTGCGGGCTGCCACAGGCCGTGGCCGCCACTGCCGCGGCCATCATCGTGGCGGCGGAGAGGAACACCCGCCGCGTCGTCCGGACCGTCATTGCGACTCCAGGTGAGGACTCGGAGGGAGGGAAATCGTTTGTCGGCTCACGCTAGAAGTGACGTCACGCACGAGCTATGTAGCCGAAGCACACAAGTGATCGGGACGGGGTGGCCAACCGTAACAGCGCTCAACCCCCCGCCGTAACGGCGGTGACCGCCGGTGGCCCGCGCCGCCATCCATCGACTGGGGAGTGTGTCGCGCCCCGCCATCGCTGCGGTCCTGAGCAGCAGCCCGATTCGGTGATCGGGTCGCCTAGCGGTGCCGGCTGGGCCCGCACTCACCAACGTGGTCGGCCGGGAGCGGACAGCGCCGGCGACCGTCGAGCAACCGGTCGCAGAAGAAGAACCGCTTCGCCGCGGCCAGGTCGGTGGCGAGCACCGGCAGGTGCACGACGAAGCGCTCGCGGCTCACCGGCGCACCCCGGGCGCGAACCCCGACTGCCAGCTTCGCAGCGCCCGCTTGATCCGGACGTTCTCCTCGGCGGTCCGGGCCTGCTCGCGCCGGGTCGCGGCCAACTCGCCGGCGACCCGGTGCAGGAACGCGTGCACCTCGGCCGGGTCGAGGCCACGCCGCACGTTGCGGAACTGCCGGTCCCGGATCTGCCCCGCGGTCAGCGGCCGGCAGGACTCCGAGCGGTACCACCCGGAGGTCGGCGGAGAGGTTGGGCCGCCCCGCTTCCGCACGGCCCGGAACAGGTTCAGCACATTGCCCATGGCCACCTTCCTCGTCGCTGTCCGGCGTGGAGGGCCGCCCGGTCCACGGAAAGGGGACGCGGACCGGGCCGCCGGCCCCGCGACCGCAGCCCTCATCGGCGGTACGACCCCGGAGCCCACCTCTGGGTCCGAACTCCGAGGGTCTGCCGAACCAACCGGAGTCCTCACCATGCCCACAGCCGAACCCCCCTACCGCCAGATCGCCAACGATCTCACCGCGAAAATCAGGAGCGGCGAGCTCAAGCCCGGGGACAAGCTGCCCTCCACGAGGGAGCTCGCCGAGGCATACAAGGTCCACATGAACACCGCCTCGCGAGCGCTGTCCCTGCTGCACGACCGTGAACTGATCACCGGCCAGCCCGGACGGGGCACCTACGTCGCCGAGCGCTCGCCTCGGTAGTACCCCATCCCGCCTTTCGAACTGATGTCGTGAACGAATCAGGCGGCCGACACTCCGGCTGAATCGTCTACGACATCAGCTCCTAAGGCACCGACACACCACCCCGCCTCGCGACCGTCGCGAGGATGAGCCCGACGTGGGACCGAACCAGCACGCCGACCGGGTCTGGCTGCTAGCGCCTTTTGGAGCTGCCCTCATCAACGGGGCATGCAGCCCCCCTCCGACAGTGCCGGCACCGAACTCGGGCGGGCGCACGGACGGGGCAGCTCCAAAGGGAGTACTGCGCAGACCCGGTTCGCGACTCGGAACACGGCCCACCTAGCCAGCTCCCACGGGCGCCAGCCAGGCCGATTCATTGACGTCATCAGGTTCGTAGCGTCATAGGGGCACAGCTGCCATGCCGGAAGGCGAACGTGGGGTGTCCGGATGAACCGGACACCCCACGTCGGCGACTTGGCGTGGATCAGGCCCGAGCTTGCCGGGCGGCAGCGGTCAGCGTTCGGCGAGACCGGCGCGGGCCGCGACCGCCGTGTCGGGCTGGTCGGCGAAGGCGCCGTCCAGGCCGAGGTTGAAGAAGAGCTCGTACTCGGCGGTGATGTCGCCGCGGGCGTTCGGGTCGGCGCGATCCGGAAGTCGGCCGGCAGGAACTGATTCTCCGCGCGGAACGTCCAGGCGTGCACGACCAGCCCTCCCGGTGGGCGTCCCGGATCAGGGTGGTCGGGGCGAGCAGCTTGCCGGCGGCGTCCCGCGGCACGATCAGGTTCTTGTGCGCGCCGACGCCGTCGGCGTACTCGGCGATCCAGGCCAGGCCGGCGGCGGAGGCCAGGTCGGGGCGTCGAGCAACTGGGCCAGCTTGACGTCGATCATTCCGTTGAGCTTGCGCAAGTTGGCCGTCTCGAAGGACTGGATGATCACCGGGTCGTTCCGGTGGGTCAGGTTGTTGGCCTTGAGCACCGCGACCAGCGGCTCCTCCAGCGCCAGCCCGATCGAGGCGAAGTAGCTGGGGTGCTTGGTCTCCGGGTAGACGCCGATGGTCCGCCCCCGGTTGCGCCCCTCGGTCCGGGCCAGGTCGATGACCTCCTGGAAGGTCGGCACCTGGAACGTCCCGTCGAACGCGGTGTTGGCCACCCGCACCTGGGGCAGCCGCTCCTTGGCCCGCAGCGTCTTCAGCTCGGCCACGGTGAAGTCCTCGGTGAACCAGCCGGTGACCGGCACCCCGTCGATGATCTTCGTCGCCTTGCGGGCAGCGAGCTCGGGGTGGGCGGCCACATCGGTCGTACCGGAGATCTCGTTCTCGTGCCGGGCGACCAGCACGCCGTCCTTCGTCGAGACCAGGTCCGGCTCGATGTAGTCGGCGCCCATCCGGATCGCCAGCCGGTAGGCCTCCAGCGTGTGCTCCCGGCGGTAGCCGCTCGTCCTCGGTCGGCGCGCACCACGTGATCTTCCCCGAGGCGGAGATCGGTGAGCGGGTGGCCCACCTGATCGTCAGCAGGATGCTCGACTTCATGGAATTCGGCGACGACTTCGCCATCGCCAAGGTACGCGTACCGGAGGGGATGGTCGGCAAATCGCTGCGCGAGCTGGCTCCGGCGGACCGGTACGGGGTGAGGGTGGTGGGCGCGAAGCTGCCCGGTGAACGCTTCCGCTACGTCGGGCCGGACACGGTGCTCGCGCCACGCACCGTGCTCATCGTGGAGGGCAGCATCGACCAGGTGCAGCGCTTCGCCGCGCTCGGCTGAGCGTCACTCACCTCTTCCCCTTGCCGCCGCCCTTGCCGTTGCCGCTCCTGTCGCGGCCGCCACCGTCGTCCGAGGAGTGCGAGCCGCCCCCGCCCTTCGCGGTGGTCTTCTTCGTGGGCGCCTTGGTGGTCGGCGCCGGCGTCGACCCGGCCACCCCGGCGACCTGCACGCCGCAGGTGGTGTCGCCGACCCGGAACTGCACCGGCAGCGGGTTGCTCCCGGTGTAGCGACCGCTCAGCGCGACCTTCTTCGCGGCGCCCGGCGCCAGCGAGGGGTCCGTGGCGGGCGGCCGGAGCAGCACGGTCCGCCCCTGCTGCTGCACCGCCGGCTGGGCCTTCGTCACCGTCTGCTGACCAGGGAAGGTGAAGCTCATCGTCCAGTCGCGCAGCTCCCGGGTGCCCGTGTTCCTCAGCGTCAGCTCTGCGGCGAAGTCCCGGCCGGTGTCCCGGCGCAGCACGTAGTCGACCTCGCACGGGACCGGCTCGGCCATACCCATCCGGGCCTCGGTGGGCTCAATCCCCCCGCTGGCCGGGCTCCGTGAGGTCACCCCCCACATGGTCGCCGTCACCGCGACCAGTCCGGCGGCGGCCACCCCGGCCTCGACCTTGCGCCGCCGGATCGTCGCCAGCCGGGTGCGGGTACGGATGCCGGAGAGGGGCAGGGCGTCCGTGTCGGACCTCCAGGGCAGGATGGTGGTGCTGGCGTTCTCCACCAGCCCCGGGTCGACCTGCCCGACCGCCGGCGAGACCGGCACGATCGCGGCGATGCCGGCCGCGTCGGCGAGGGTGCGGGCCACGTCCGCAGTGGGCGGGCGGTCCCCGGGGCGCTTGGCCAGGCAGCGCCGGACCAGCTCGCCGACCTCGGCGGGCAGCCCGGTCACCGACGGCATCGGATCCGGGTCGTTGTACATGTGCGCCCGGAGCATCTCCGTCGTGGTGCTCGCCCGCCAGGGCAGCCGGCCGGTGAGCATCCGATACAGGAGCAGGCCGACCGCGTACACGTCGGTGGCCGGGGAGACCTGGCCGTTGTCGAGCCGCTCCGGGGCGAGGTAGGCGGGAGTGCCGAGGAGCGCGCCGTCCGGGCCCTTCTCGCTCTCCCCGACCAGCGCCGAGATGCCGAAGTCGACCACCTTCACCCCGGTCGAGGTGAGCATGACGTTGCCGGGGGTGACGTCTCGGTGCACCACGCCCCGGGCGTGCGCGGCGGCCAGCGCCGAGGCGACCTCCGCGCCGATGATCAGCGCCTCGCGCCAGGGCAGCTGCCCCTCGCGGGCTAGCCGGCTGCTCAGCGAGCCGCCGTCGACCAGCTCCATCACGACGTACGGCACGGTCAGCCCGACCTGCTCGGACTCGCCGTAGTCGTACACGTTGGTGATGTTGGGGTGGCAGAGCCGCGCGGCGGCCTGCGCCTCGATCCGGATCCGATGCCGGAAGGCCTTGTCGCTGGCCAGTCGCGAGGCGAGCACCTTGATTGCGACCTGGCGGCCGAGCACCTCGTCGTACCCGCGCCACACCACGGACATGCCGCCCGCGCCGAGTTGCTCGACCAGCCGGTACCGCTCACCGAGCAGCTGCGTGCCGTTCCTGACCGCTCCACCCATGGTCGGTGTTGTTGCCCGAGGTCATCCCGGCTACACCTGAAGGGTCGGAATCGGTCAGCAAAGTCACCCGATCAGGCGGTCGCGAGCAATTGATCCACCGGCGCGTAGTCGTCGGTCAGCACCAGTGCGTCCCCGACGAAGGCGGTGAGCTCCGCGCCGGAGAGCAGGGCGGCCGCTTCGGGCAGGGTGTGCAGCCCGGCCTGGACCGCGGCCAACGGCAGCGGCGCGTCCGAGCCGACGATGAGGAAGTTGGACCCGTGCTGTCCGGTGATCGCGCCCGGCGGGGCGACCAACGCGACGTGCCGGAACTCGGCCGCGACGGTGGCCAGTTCGCTGCGGATGAAGCGGCCCGGCGGGTAGTCGATGACGTTCTGCACGTAGATCCCGCCCGGCCGGAGCACCCGGCGGATCTCGGCGGCCATCTCCCGGGTGGCCAGATGCCAGGGCACCACCAGGTGGCCGAAGGCGTCGCCGATGATCAGGTCCCGGCTGTCGGTCGGCTCGCCGCCGACCAGCACCCGGGCGTCCCCGACCTCCGCGCGCAGCTCCGGGCCGGTGCGCACGCCCAGCTCACGGCGGTCCAGGTCGATCAGGCCGCCGTCGATCTCGAACACCAGGTTGTCCGTGCCCGGCCGGGTGGCGGTCAGGTAGCGCGGCATGGTGAAGCCGCCGCCGCCGAGGTGCAGGGCCGCCAGCCGCTGGCCCTGCGGCGCGGCGGCGTCGGCCACCAGCCCGATCCACTGGGTGTACGCGTACTTCAGGTGGGTCGGGTCGGCCAGGTCGACGTAGGAGTGCTCGGCCGAGTTGAGGTAGAGGGTCCGCCCGTTCACCCACTGCGGGTCGACCTCGACCTTCGCGCAGTGGTACGCGGTCTCGATGTCGCACGGGTTGGGGGCGACCGCGGAGAGCCCGGCGCCGGCCAGGCCGAGCACCGCCAGGGCGGCCTTCGTCCGCGCGGGACCGGGAAGCCCGGCCCCGGCCCGCCGCCGCAGGTACGCCCCGAGCCCGAGCCCGGTGGCGCCGAGCAGCACCGCCAGCCCGATCACGATGACCGTGCTCGGCAGCGCCGCCACCAGCACGAAGCCGGTGACCAGGGTGGCCGTGATCCCGCCCAGGGTGCCGATGCTGGAGAGCCGCCCGACCACCTGCCCGGTCCGGCCGAGGTCGGCGAGCTGGAGCTTGACCACCAGCGGGGTTATCCCGGCCAGCAGCGCCGCCGGCGCCAGCACCGCCAGCGCGGTGAGCAGCAGGACCGCGCTCGCCGCGCCGCCGCGCAGCGCCTCCCCGGCGTACCGGACGACGGGCAGGGTGACCGCGGTGGCGATGCCGGCCAGCACCAGAGCCGGGGCCAGCAGGGTGCGCGGGTCCCGCCGGTCGGCCAGCCACCCGCCCATCCACGCCCCGTACGCGATGGCGCCCAGCGCCATGCCGATGACCGAGCTGGTGACCTGGAGGGTCACCCCGACGTACGGGCCGACCAGGCGCAGCGAGACGGTCTCCAACACCAGCACGGCGCCGCTGGAGAGGAACACCAGGAACGCGGCGAGCCCGTTCGGCAGGGCCCGGGGCGGGGCGCCTGGCGCGGACTCCACCACGACGTCGGACGATGAACTGCTCACCGTGGCGATGGTACGCAGCGTTCCCGGCGCTCCGGGTCAGTACATCGAGATATGAACATGGTTTGTGTGGTCGGCGGCGGGACTGCCGCCGCCGCTGTACGACCGCCAGCCAGTGTTCGGCATCCAGATCTGCCGATACCAGATCACGTACATGATGCCGAGCCGGCTCGCATTGTTCTTGGCCCAGTTGGCCAGGCTGTCGCCGTACGCCTTGTCGCCGCCGGTCGCCGAGACGTTCTCGAACCCGCCGCTGGCGGCGGAGAAGTCGCAGGCCCGCCCCTTCGGGTGCTCGCCGTCGCCGCCGCTGCGGTAGCAGGAGACGTACCGCTTGTAGCCCGCCGCCTTGGCCTGCTCGAGCATGTGCAGGGTGCGCGGGGTGATGCAGCCGGACGTGGTCGGGTCGTTCACCGAACAGGACTCCGACGGCCATGAGCCGTCGGGGTTGCGCGGGGCCGGCTTGGCGGTGGCCGACAGGCCACCGAAGCCGGAGCCGCTGCCCGAACTGACCGCGGCCAGCGCCCGCTCCGCGTCCCGCTTCTTCTTCGCCAGCACGGCGAGCTGCTTCTGCTGCTCGCGCACCTCGCCGTCGATCGCCGCCTTGGCCCGGGCGGCCTCGGCCTTGGCGTCGGCGAGCTCGCGCAGCCGCTTGCCGTCCCGCTGGGCCATCAGGTCCAGCTCGGCGGCCCGCTGCAGGAACGACCCGGGGTCGGCGCTCTTCAGCAGCATCGACACCGGGGTCAGCCGGCCCATCCGGTACGACTGCGCGGCCACCTCGCCGACCTGCGAGTTCAACCCGACCAGCCGGAGTTCGATCTGCTTGAGCTGACCGTTCAGCGCCACCTGCCGGCGCTTGGAGTTGTCGAGGCGGGCCTTCGCCTCGATGTGGCCCTTGGCGGCCGCCGCGAGGGCCTGCCGGAGCTGCTTGGTCCCGCCCTCGTTCGGCGCGCTCGGGTTCGGTGCGGCGGCGGCGACACTGGCCGGCGCGAGGCCGGCGCCGAGCAGCAGCGCCGCCGCGGCGAGCAGGGCGAGCAGGGACCGGCGGGCGGGCCGCCGGATGAGCCTGGTCCTGGGCACGAAGCGTCCTTCCGTCAGCCGCCGGCCCCCGTTCGACCACTGCGCGGCGGCGGCTCCACCGGCCCCGGACGGCGGCCTGCTGGCGGAGACCGCCGGTCACGATACCGGACCGCGTGCGTCGCGCCAGGCCCCCGACCTCGGCCGATGTCGATTGTCGACGCAGCGTGCCGGGGCGGTCGCGGAGCGCTGGTTCAGCCGTCGAGCAACGCGGCCCGGACCTCATTCCAGACCGCTTCGTTCGCCGCCACCAGCAGACCCTGGCCGTCGTCCGCCGGGTGGTAGTCGCTGCCGTCGAAGCGGCGGGCCACCCCGCCGGCCTCCCGCACCAGCAGCGCGCCCGGGGCGTGGTCCCAGGGCAGGGTCCGCCAGAAGAGGACGAACTGCTGTGCGCCGGTGAGGATGTCGAGGTACTCCCGGCCGGCGCAGTGCTGTCCGGGGAGGAGCTCCCTGATCCGCTCGCCGCCCGCCTCCACCGCCCGGCGCGTGTCCGGCGGCAGGAATCGGGTGTTCGCGGTGCCGCGCAGCGTGCCGAGCGCCGGCGCTGGCCCGGTCGTCCGCACCGCCTCCCCGTCCAGGCACGCGCCCTTACCGACCCGGCCGGCGGCGAGGTTCCCGGCGAGCGGGTCGAACACCCAGGAGGCCACCAGCTCACCGTCGGTAAGCAGCGCCACCATCAGCGCGAACGGACGCCGGCCGGCGGCGAAGTTCGAGGTGCCGTCGATCGGGTCGACCAGCCAGACGTCGCCTGCGCCGCGCACGTGCCGGAGCAGTTCCGGGTCGTCGGCGACCCCCTCCTCGCCGACCACCACCGAGCCCGGGCGCAACCGCCGCAGCCCGGCGGAGATCATCTGCTCGGCCTCGCGGTCGGCGACCGTGACCACCTCGCCGGGTGCCTTCTCGGAAATCTCCGCGTCGTCGAGCCGGCGGAACATCGGCACCACGACCTTCGCCGCGGCCTCCCGCAGCAGCCCGCAGACGTCGTCCAGCAGGGTGTCAGCCACGCGGCGGCAGCTTGACCACGCTGACGAAGAACTCGTCGATCTGCCGGACCACGGAGATGAAGCGCTCGAAGTCCACCGGCTTGGTCACGTAGGCGTTGGCGTGCAACTGGTAGCTGCGCAGGATGTCCTCGTCGGCCTGCGAGGTGGTGAGCACCACGACCGGGATCCGGCAGAGCTCCTCGTCCTTCTTGATCTCCTCGAGCACCTCCCGGCCGTCCCGGCGGGGCAGGTTGAGGTCGAGCAGGATCAGGTCGGGCGTCACCGCGTCCCCGTACTGGCCCTCGTGACGCAGGTAGGCCAGGGCCTCGGCGCCGTCCGAGACGACGGTCAGCCGGTTGCGGAGCTTGTGCTCCTCGAACGCCTCCTGGGTCATCAGCACGTCGCCGGGATCGTCCTCGACCAGCAGGACCTCGATCGGGCTCTTGCCGTCTGCCGGCGCCGTCATCCCACCGTCTCCTTCATGCCACCTGTTGTATCGCGCCCGGCCGCCCCGTCGGGGCGGTCCGCCATCGACGCTCGGTCCGCGGGCTGCTCGGGCACGCCCGGAGCGGCACTGTCGCCAGCCGCTTCCGCCTCGGCGTCGGAGTTCTCCTGGTCCTCGGCGGCCCGCTGCTCGGCCGCCGCCTCGACGTCCTCGGGCAGCGCCGGGAGGGTGAACCGGATCTCGGTGCCCTCGTCGGCGCCGGTGTCCACCCAGACCCGGCCGCCGTGGTACTCCACGATCTTCTTGACGATCGCCAGCCCGATGCCGGTGCCCGGGTACGCGTCCTTCGAGTGCAGCCGCTGGAAGATCACGAAGATCTTGTCGGCGAACTCCGGCTCGATCCCGATGCCGTTGTCCCGGCAGCTGATCTCCCATTCGTCGCCGACCAGCCGGGCCGAGACGTGCACGCGCGGCGGTACGTCGGGACGGCGGAACTTGATCGAGTTGCTGACCAGGTTGGCCAGCAGGTTGGTCAGCAGCGGCTCCTCGCCGCGGATCACCGGCAGCTCGGCCCAGGTCAGCTCGGCGTCGGAGTACTGCCGGGCGGCCTCGGTCTGCCCGGCCACGTCGCCCATCACCTTGTTGAGGTCGACCTCCGTGAAGCCGGTGGTGAGCCGGCCGATCCGGGAGAACGCGAGCAGATCGTTGATCAGGCGCTGCATCCGCTGGGCGCCGTCGACGGCGAAGGCGATGTACTGGTCGGCCCGCTCGTCGAGCTGGCCGGCGTACCGCCGCTGGAGGAGCTGGCAGAAGCTCGCCACCTTACGCAGCGGCTCCTGCAGGTCGTGCGAGGCGACGTAGGCGAACTGCTCCAGGTCCCGGTTGGAACGGGTGAGCTCCTCGGCCTGCTTCTGCAGCTGGCTGTTGACCCACTCGATCCGCTCCCGGGCCTCGCGTACCTCGGCGAGCTCCCGGGCGATCTTCTGCCGCATCCCGTCGATGTCGTCGGCGAGCCGGCGGAACTCCGGCGGCCCCGAGCCTTCGATGTGGTGCTGATAGTCGCCGTCGGCGACCGCCCGCACCTGCTCCACCAGCGCGGCCAGCGGCCGGATCAGGATCCGGTCCAGCGAGAGCAGCATCACGGCGCCCGCGACCGCGACCACCAGGGCCGCGCCGATCAACAGGACCACCAGCACGTTGCCCGTCTGGTTGACCTTGGCGGCGGTCTGCTTCCGGACGGTGAGGATCTCCCCCTGGAGGGTGTCCACCGAGCCCCGGATGCCGTCGAAGTGCTGCCGCGTCTGGTCGGTGATCAACGCCTGTCCGGCGGCCGGGCCGCTGCGCTCGATCGTGGCGATCACCGGCTCGGCGACCGACCGGCGCCACTGCTCCGCCCGCTGCTCGACGACCCGCAACGCACGCAGGACGTCCGGGTAGTCGGCGGCCAGCTTCTCCATCGAGGCGACTGTGTCCTGCTCGCGCTGCAGGCCCCCCTGGTACGGGGCCAGGTCGTTGCGGTTGCCGTTCACCGCGTACCCGCGGACGGCGGTCTCCTGGTCGAGCAGGGCGCTCATCAGCTCCTGCGCCTGCACCTGAAGCGGGCCGGTCCGGAGCAGGACGGCGTCGATGTTCTGCCGATTCCTGGCCGCCACCGCGGCCTCGGCGGCGGCCAGCCCGAGCAGCAGCACCAGGACCACGCCCAGCAGCGCGAGGACTCGGCGGCGCAGTGTCCAGCCCTGCCCGTAAGCCCTCACCGGCCACCGCCCCGGGCGAGCAGCAGCATGGCGACGTCGTCGGCGAGCGCGCCGCCGTTGAGCTGCTCGGCGCGGCCGACCAGCCAGGCCGGCAGCTCGGCCAGCGGCACCGCCTGGCCGGCCGGGTCGGCGAGCAGGTCCGTCAGCCCCGGCACGTCGAGCCGCTCGTCGCCGGTGCCCACCCGTCCCTCGATCAGGCCGTCGGTGTACATCAGCAGGGACCAGTCATCGGTGTCGAACTCCAGGTCGAAGGCTACGGGCCGGCGCGGTCGCACCCCCAGCAGCCGGCCGCCCCCGGCCGGCACCGGCGCGACCTTACCCCCGCTGAGCAGCAGCGGCGGCGGATGACCGGCGAGTCGCACGGTGGCCCGGTTGGCGTCGAGGTACAGCCGGGTGGTCGCCACGGTGGCGAAGATCTCCTGGAGCCGGCGCTCGCTCATCAGCACCTGCTCCAACGCGGGCAGCACCTCGTCGTCCGGCACTCCGGCCAGGATCAGGGCCCGCCAGGCGACCCGCAACTCGACACCGAGCGCGGCCTCGTCCGCACCGTGCCCGCAGACGTCGCCGACGATCAGGTCGACCCGGTCCGGCCGGGTCTGCACCACGTCGTAGAAGTCGCCGCCGATCAGGGCAGCGTGCCGGCCGGGGCGGTAGAACGTGTGCACCGCCACCTGGTCGGTGGTCATCAGCGGCTGGGGCAGCAGGCCGCGCTCCAGGCGGGCGGACTCGGCCTGGCGCAGCTCGACCTCGCGCAGTCGCCGGGCGTTCTCGTCGGCCCGCTTGCGCTCCACCGCGTAGCGCAGCGCCCGGGTCAGCAGGACCCCGTCGACCTCACCCTTGACCAGGTAGTCCTGAGCGCCCTCGGCGACCGCGACGATGCCCAGGTGCTCGTCGGAGCGGCCGGTCAGTACGCAGACCGCGGCGCCGCTGGCCATCTCCAGCGCCCGGCGCAGCCCGTCCAGGCCCTGCGCGTCGGGCAGGCCGAGGTCGAGCAGGACGCAGTCGACGCCCATCACCCGCTGCCTGGCCTCGGAGAGGCTGGTCGCGACCAACAGGTCGATCATGGAGTTGGTCTCGGCGAGGAGCTCGCCGACCAGGAAGGCATCGCCCTCGTCGTCCTCGACCAGCAGGACCCGCAGCCGCTCCCCCGGCGGCAGGCTGGCGTGGTGCCCCATGCCGCTGTGCGGAAGGGCCTGGGGCACGACGGAGGAACCGGGCAGGCCGGCCCCCCGGTGCGGCCGGGTCACCGCCGCGAGACGCGGGAGATCGCTGGTGATGTCGGGGCTCCTTCCAAGTGCCCTGCTGATCCTGTATCAGACAACGGTCGCACACAACACGAGCGGCGTCGGAGCGGGCGGGACGCGCGGGCCTACCGCTTCGTGAGCGACAAAGCGGACGGCAGATGTTACGCCGGGATCGACTTCCGGTACCGGACGCAGCAGTTCCGGGCGCGTTCCGAGCCGGGCGGAGTCCCGCTCGGGGACCACGGCGGTGCAGGATGATCCCACCCTGACCCCACCCCCCGAGGAGTCTCCGTGGGCGCACCCCTCGCCCGCCCCGCGGACCGGGCACTGGCCCGGCCGCGCCGCCGGCTGCCCGCCGCCGTCGCCGCGCTCGCCGCGCTGCTCGCCGTGGGCGCCGGCGTGCTGCTCGACCTGCGTACCCCGGCGCCCCGTCCTACCGACGCCCCGGCCTCCGAGTTCAGCGCCGACCGGGCGTACGAGAACGTCAGGGTGATCGCGGCCCGGCCGCACGTCGCCGGCAGCGCGGCCAACGACCAGGTCCGCGAGCACGTCGCGGGCGTGCTGCGCGGCCTGGGCCTGCAGACCGAGGTGCAGGACACCGTCGCCCCGGAGGCCGGGCAGCTCAGCGGGGCCGCCGGCGGGGCCACGCTGGCCCGGGTCCGCAACGTGGTGGCCCGGCTGCCCGGGAGCGACCCGACCGGGCGGGTCTTCCTGGTCGCCCACTATGACTCGGTGCAGTCCGGGCCGGGCGGCAACGACGACGCAGCCGGCACCTCCACCATCCTGGAGGTGGCCCGGGCGCTGACCACCGGGCCCCGGCCCCGCAACGACATCGTCTTCGTGCTCACCGACGCGGAGGAGGCGTGCCTCTGCGGCGCCTCGGCGTTCGCGTCCAGTCACCCGCTGGCCGCCGACGGTGGGGTGGTGCTCAACCTGGAGGCGCGCGGCTCGACCGGCCCGGTGATCATGTTCGAGACGTCGCGGAACAACGCGAAGCTGGTGGACGTCTTCGGCCGGGCCGCGCCGCACCCGGTCGGCACCTCGTTCGCGGTGGAGATCTACCGGGCGCTGCCGAACGACACCGACTTCACCGCCTTCCTGGACCGGGACTTCGTCGGGCTGAACTCGGCGTACATCGACGGGGGCGCGGTCTACCACACGCCGCTGGACACGCCGGCGGCGATGGACCGGCGCAGCCTCCAGCAGCACGGCGACAACGCGCTCGGGCTCGCCCGCGAGTTCGGCCGTACCGATCTGAAGGCGTTGCGCTCCGACCACGACGCCACGTACTTCCCGGTGCCGGGCGGGCTGGTCCGCTACCCCGGTTGGCTCACCCTGCCGCTGGCTCTGCTCGCCGTGGGCACGGTCGGCGTCCTCGGCTGGCTGCTCCGGCGCCACGGCCGGGTCACCACCGGCCGGCTCGTCGCCGGCTTCGGGCTCACGCTGCCGCCGATCCTGGCCGCCCCAGTCGGCGCGTCGCTGCTCTGGGCGGCGGTCACCACCCTCCGCCCCGGCTACGCCGAACTGCTCGACCCGTACCGGCCGACCTGGTACCGGCTCGCCGTGGTCGCGCTCGCCGCCGCGGTCCTCCTCGCCTGGTACGCGCTCACCCGGCGCTGGGCCGGCCCGGCCGCCCTCGCGTTCGGCGGGCTGGCCTGGCTGGCCCTGTTCGGGATGCTGCTCGCCGTGCTGGTCCCAGGTGGGGCGTACCTCGCCACCCTGCCGGCGCTGGCCGGCGCGCTCGCCGGCGTCATCGCGCTGGCCACCCGGCTCGACGGCCCCTGGCCGGTGCTCGCGGTGACCCTGGCCGGCGCGGTCGGCGTGGTGATCCTGCTGCCCACCGTGGCGCTGCTCTTCCCCGCGCTGGGCATGGCGATGGGCGGTGTCGCGGCGCTCGTCTCGGTGCTGCTCGGCCTGGCCGCGCTGCCGGTGGTCGACCTGCTGCACCCGCAGGCCGGCGGGCAGCGCGGCCTGGTCGCGCTCCAGGCCCGCCGGCTGGGTGCGCTGCCCGCGCTCGCCGCCGGGCTCGCGGCGGTGGTGTTCGCCGGGGTCGGGCTCCGCGTGGACCGCTTCGACGCCGCGCACCCGGTGCCCACCCACCTGATGTACGCCCTGGACGCCGGCACCGGCCAGGCCCGCTGGCTCAGCCACGAGGACGACCCACAGCCCTGGACCGACGGGTACGTCGAGGGCAAGGTCTCGGTGGTCGATGACTTCCCCGGCCTCGGCGACGGCGAGCTCCGCGCCGGGCCGGCTCCGGCGGCGAACCTGCCCGCACCGAAGCTGGAGGTGATCTCGGATACCCGCGCCGGCGACCAGCGGGTTCTGCGGGTGCGGCTCGTCCCGCAGCGCCCGGTCCGGCTCGCCTCGCTGCACGTCGACTCGTCCACCGCCACGGTGAAGTCGGCGGGGGTGGCCGGGCGGGACGTGCCGGTGCAGGCGCGGGAGGGCCGGTGGGGCTTCGGCATCGTCTTCCACGCCCCGCCACCGGAGGGGATCGAGGTGACGCTGACCGTGACTCCGAAGGCGGAGAGGGTGGGGCTGCGGGCGATGGACGCCAGCGACGACCTGGCCGGCCTCCCCGGCTTCCGCCCCCGCCCACCGGACGTCGGCATCGTCGGCTCGCACAGCTCCGAGATGCTCGCCGTCGCCCGCACCTACCAGCTCTGACCCGGCGCTTAACAGAAGGTGCCCGGCTGACAGCGAGGCGAATTGGGCGTTACCGGTGCCTTGCTTTGGTCAGACCGCCTTCCCTAGTGTTGGTCAGCGTCCGTCCCGGTGTGGGGGCTCGGGGACAGCAACCGCCGAAGGAGTCGACCCGTGCCACCCCCGCCGGCAACCCCGCCCCGATCGCGTGTGCTCGCCCGGATCCTCGCCGCCGTGATGGCCGCCCTCGTCGCCATCCTGCCGGCGGCCAACGCGCACGCCGCCCCCTCGGCCGCCGAGGTGCAGAACCAGATCGACGCGGCCTGGCAGAAACTCGAACCGGTCATCGAGCAGTACAACAAGGTCCGCGCCGAGTTGGCGGTGAACAAGAAGAAGTCCGCCGAACTGAACGCGAAGATCGAGCCACTCGGCAGGACCGTGGACGTCACCAGGGGCCGCGTCCAGGAGATCGCCACCCGCTACTACAAGGGGGGCTCGGTCTCCACGCTCAACGCGCTGCTGTCCAGCGGCTCGCCGACGGCGTTGGCGGACAACCTGGAGATGTTGGACCGCCTGGCAAACTCGGAACAGCGACAGATCACCTCCCTGTCGAGCCAGCAGGCGACGTACGACGCCGAGAAGAAGACGATCGACGTGCTGATCGCGCGCCAGGAGCGCCAGCAGGCCGACCTCGCCGCCAAGAAGAAGACGATCGACACGGAGATCAAGCGGCTGGAGGCGCTGCAGAAGCAGGTCGCCGCAGCCGAGGCGGACGCCGCTGCCAAGGCCGCCGCCGCCAGGGCCGCCGCGGCCAGGGCGGCGGCCGACGCACAGGCCGCCGCCACCGCGTCCAGCACGTCACCGATCAAGTCGACCAGCTCGCTGTTCATCGGTGGCCAGTGCCCGGCCGTCCCGATCAGCGGCGATGGTGGCATCGCGGCGAAGACGGCCTGCCTTCAGATCGGCGAGCCGTACGTGTGGGGTGCCGACGGCCCGGACTCCTTCGACTGCTCCGGCCTGACCCAGTACGCCTGGAAGTCAGCGGGAGTGAGCCTGACCCACTACACGGGCGCCCAGTGGAACGAGGGAACGCCGGTGAGCAGAGAAAATCTCCGTACGGGTGACCTCGTCTTCTTCTACTCCGATGTGCATCACATGGGCATCTACGTCGGCAACGGGCTGATCGTCCACGCCCCGCACACCGGTGACGTGGTTCGGATGGCCGAGCTGTCGAACATGCCCTATGCCGGTGCTCGCCGCCCCGGCTGACGACCCGCTCACCGCGGCTGTTGCCCACCGGATACCTGCTCACCCGTGACGGGGCGTTGGTCGAGGCGGTCCCTCCGCTATGCGCTGCGCGGCCTGACCTCGACCCGCGCGCCGGCCTGGATGATCTCCCAGAACTCCTTCGGGAGTTGCGAAACCAGGTCCTGCAACTCGTCCTTACTCACGACCTCACCGATGGTGCTGAGCACGGCCCGCATGCCGGCGTCGGCCATCGCCACGTCGACCCCGGCGCGGGCCGCCACCCGCTCGACAAACTCGTCGAGCTCGAACGACTCGGCGATCTGTGCCCCCATAGCCGTGGTGGTCTTGTGCAGATTCTGCCGTAGCTCTACCGGAAGCTGCCCGGCGATATGGCTCGCCTGACCGGCGGTGATCCGGTCGGTCAACGTTTCCAATGTCGCGCGGCTGACTGCCTCGGCCTTCTCCGACGGCACCCCGGCACGCCTCGCCACGACCTCTATGAAATCGGCGTAGTTCACCTCGAAGCCTCCTCCCCGATGAAGCCACCGTCTACCCGCGCCCCTCACGGTGAAACGGCCTCCTAGGTCCGGCACGGACTGAGTTACCCGAGAACAAGATCGAAACCTTCGGGCCGGAACGTCACGATCCGCCGCGCCGGCTAAGCAGCCGCTCGCGTGCCCGATCGTCGCTCCGTGCGCGTGCCGAACTGGTCGAGGTGGCGGGCGACCTCGGCGTCTCGGCCATCGATCGGACGGGCGTAGTGGCGGGTGGTGACCTGGCGCGGCGGTCCCGCGTTCGTTGCGGGCCGTTACCGCCACTTGACGAGGGGCCGGACCCCTCCCGTCCGCAGTGGACGGGAGGGGTCCGGCGCGCGCCGTTGTTGCGCGGTGAGTCAGCGCAGTGCCAGCCGGTACACGCCGCTCCCCGTGCCCGCGAACAGCCAGTGCCCGTCGGGCGAGACCAGCACCGAGTGCACGTCAGGGTCGACGAGCTGCGCGGAGACACTGTTGCTCCAGTGCAGGCCACCGTCGTCGCTGCGGAACACGCCCTGACCGGGCTCATACTTGTCACGCGAGGCCGCGAACAGCGTCCCGTCCGGGGCGAAGGTGACGTCGTTGTAGAACACTCCGGGGATGTCGGCGGCGTCGCTGAACGACGCGCCGCCGTCGTGGCTCACCTTGATCATGTTGCGTCCGACGGCCACGATGTGGTTGGGGTCGGTGGGGTCGATCGCAACCCGGATCACCACTCCGTCGAACACCTTGTCCGCGGTTGACCCGGAATCCGTGCTGTGGTAGAGGCCGGTCGCGTCACCGATCCACAAGGCTCCGTCGGTCCGGGGGTCAATGGCGACCGACCCCACGCTTTCCATCCCCGGATACTGGTGGAATGTGAGGGTCGCGCCGCCGTCCTGGCTGGAGTACACGCCTACGGCGGGGTACACGGACGCGGCATAGACCTTCGACGGATCGCGGGGGTCAACAGCAAGCGACCATGACACGCCGCCCACGACATTCAGAGTCCGCCAGCTCGCCCCGCCGTTGGTCGAGCGCTCCAGGGCGAAGCAGTCGCCCCCGCAGAGGCCGCCGCGCGTCCTCAGCACGCCTCCCCGCTCGCCCGGTACGGCGGCCAGCGCATCGATTTCGTTGCCGAAGATGGGGGTCCTCTGCCCGGTCCACCCCCACTCCTGGTAGCCGGGCTGGAGGTTCTCGGTCAGGGGTGCCGTGGAACGGTAGCTACCCGCGTAGGCCGTACCGGCGACAAGCGCGGAGCCCGCGACGGCCAGCGTGTTGACCTGGGCGTCCGGCACGCCGATGCGCTGGAAGCGAGTCGAGTCCCGAGTCGTGAAGATCCCGGTGCCACCCGCCGACACGACCTGCTCGTACGGGCGGTCCGGAAAGCTGCCGGTGTCGTTGTAGTTGTCGAGCGCGCTGGTCGCTTTCGGCTTGGGGGTCCACGTCCGGCCGAGATCGCTGCTCACCCACAGGTTTTGCTTGCCCGTTCCGTCGGCCGACACCTCGCCCGTCTGCACCTGGAGCTCGCCGGTCGCGGTCAGCCCGGTGTGGTAGATCGAATCGCCGGCACCCCACGGCCCGGACAGCTGGGTCCAGCTGCGGCCGCGGTCGGTGGAGAAGACCGCGCCGCGGGCTTGGTTGGAGGCGACCAGGACCGGCCCGCGGACCGACAGCTTCTCCACCCAGAGATCGCCCGGAACCGGCAGCTTCCGGGCCGGGCCGGCGGTCCCGAGCGCGTCCTCGACGAGGTAGATCCCCTCGCGGGTGCCGACGAACAAGTCGTCGCCCTCGAGCGCGAGCCGGGTCGCCGCGTTCGGCGAGCCGGGGAGCGCCAGCCAGTGCATGCCCTGGTCCGAACTGACGAAGACTCCCGCGTCACCGGCCGCGAATACGTACTGCCCTGAAGGCGACACCACGACATCGGACATTTCGGTGGGACTGTCCAGCACCGTTTGGAACGTCCGGGCGGCGTCGTCACTGCGCAGCAGAAAGCCCTGCCCAGTGCCCGCAACGATCCCCGCTACGTAGACGACGTCCGGGTCATGGGGATCGGCTGCCAGATGGGTTCCTCTGCCATCGGGGATCCCGAACTTGGCCTGCGGCAGCCACGTCAGACCGTGGTCGTCGCTCCGGTCGACACGTCCGCCCCGGTCAGGCAGCACATACACCCGGGACGGCATGGCTGGCGTGAACGCGAGATAGCCACCGCTGGCGTTGGGGCCCATCGACTGCCACTGTGCCGCGCTGGCGGTGTTCGATGTGCCCGTCTCGGCCGAGGCGGGCATGGCCGCGACCCCGGTGAGGGCGGTGCTCAGACCCAGTGCGAGCAGGGTCCGCTTCATGGTGGTGAGGTGCATGGACGGAGCCTCAGGCAGACGCCAGTTGTTCGCCACTGTTCGATGCTGTCCGAACTGTGCCGTGGCGCATTTACGTCACCTACGGTTCGGTGGCTGCACCCGGGGAGCGACTTCCGCGACCGGGCAGGGATCACCCCGGCCGAACCCAGGGCGGTTCAGCTGGCAAGAGCGCCCACGCGAGGCTCGGTAAGGCCGAGGCTCGGGGTTGGCTTGGTCGGCCCCTTGCGGAGCGCCCATTCGGTCACGGCAAGGTTGATCAACCAGCCGGCAAGCATCAGCAGCGCCCGGCCGAGGCCTCGCGGCTGACCGGCCAGCAGGATCCAGGGCAGGTGGGTCAGGACCTGAGTACCCGCGCCGAGACCGATCGCGTAGCCGCGGGCCATCCAGGCGCGGTGGCGGGCGATGTCCCGACGCCGGATGGCGGCGAAGCCGAGGACGATGCAGCCGACCATGGCTGAGCCGAAGACGAGCCGGAAGCCGGTCAGGAGCTCGCCGTCGCTGGGAGGGCGGGGATAGAACAGCGTCATCCACAGGCCCGACAGCGCCGCGGCGAGCCCGCAGGGGACCAGCAGCCGCCCGGTGGTGCGGTGCCAGGCGGGTCTGCGGCGGCGGAGGCCACGGGCGAACTGGAACGCTCCCAGCAGGCAGTACAGGGTGACGCTGAAGATGTGCACCAGCACCGGTACCGGCGAGGCGAAGAACCGGGCGTTGTCCTGCGTGACCGTCGCACCACTGGTGAGTTCGGCAACCCGGGCGGCGCCGGCGATCACAGGTGCGGCGCTGAGCACGATCAGCCCGACTGGCAGCAGCCACTCTCGCTTGGCGGAGACGGTCACCCCGGAGTCCCTTCTCTCGTTCAGGTCGCGTCCGCTGACCGGCCGCTGAAAGACGACTTTGGGTGTACGGCGTACACCTGTCGATCAGGGTAGGGTGTACGCCGTACACCGTCAAGAGCGGGGTACCGGTCTGCACCTGTCCGCAGGAAGGCGGTCGAGATGGTCCAGCAGGTAGACGACACGCGCCGGGCGCCTCTCAACCGGGACCGCGTGCTGCGCGCCGCCGTCGCGCTCGCCGACGAGGCGGGGATCGACACGCTGAGCATGCGTAACCTCGCCCAGGAGCTGGGCGTCGTGCCGATGGCGCTCTACAAGCACGTGGCCAACAAGGAACAGCTCCTCGACGGCATGGTCGACGTCATCGTCGGCGAGATCGAACCCCCGGCCGGCGATGCCGACTGGAGAACCGCGATCCGCCAGCGCATCCTTTCGGCCCGACGTGTGCTCCTGCGCCACCCCTGGGCGTCGCGCGTGATCGAGTCCCGCTCGCAGCCCACCCTGGTGGTGCTGGACTACCTGAACTCGATCGTCGGCATGTTCCGGGCCGGCGGCTTCTCCGTCGACCTCACCCACCACGTGATGCACGCTCTCGGCAGCCGCGTGTGGGGGTTCACCCAGGAACTGTTTCCTACCTCACCGCTGCCCGCCGACCCGGAGCTGCAGGCAGTCATGTTCCGCGAGATGGCAGGCAGGTATCCCCACATCGCGGAGATAGCCGTGGCCGCCCACGACGAAGGGTCGGTCGTGGGCCGAGGCTGCGACGACCAGTTCGAGTTCGAGTTCGCGCTCGACCTGCTGCTCGACGGCTTCGAAAAGCGCCATCAGCAGGGGTGGACGTCCACCAACCAGTCCTGACGATCCGCAGGCCAGCCCGCCGCAGCGCTCTGGCCTGGCTGGTCGACGGCTGGGCTGCCAGGGCCGACGATACCGTTCTCGCCACCCACGAGTTGGTGATCAACGCTCTGCGCGTCTCGGCGTCCGTCGAGATGGCCTGCTGGTCCGAGGCGGACACGCTGGTGGTTGAGGTGTCCGACCAGGGACCGGGGCTGCCCGACGAGACCGTCGGCTATGTCCCGCCAAGCAACAACCAGGAGGGCGGCCGTGGGATGTGGCTCGCCTGGAGCCTCGCGGACGACGTTGCCGTCGCCACCGGCGACACGGGCACCCGAGTCCGGCTGTACTTCTCCCACTGAACCGCCCTGCCAACCGGGATGATCCCCTTCTGTCATCTCGCCTCCCGGCCCGGCTGCTGTTCGTCCCTACCGGTTTCAGGAGGGGGATGGCGGTGCCTGGGTATGCGGAGCGCGAGGACGGCGATGTCGTCTTCATGACCTGGATCGGGGACGGCTGCGATGACAGCGTCGACCAGCTCGTCGAGGGAAAGGTGTGCGTGGGCGGCGAGGCACGAATGCAGCCTCGCGATGCCTTCTTCCAACGTCTCGGAGCGACGCTCCATCAGCCCATCGGTGTAGAGGAGCAGTGTCGAGCCAGGGGACAGCGGCAGGCGGTGGTTGGTGCGGCCGAGGAGGCGGCTCGCGCCGAGCAGGGGATCGCGGCCGGGCAGTGTCCGTGCGCTGCCGTCGGGGCCGACGAGTACGGGCGGCGGGTGGCCGGCGTTGGACCACAGTAGGTGGGAGCCGTCGGGCGTGGTTTCGACGTAGGCCAGGCACACTGAGGCGATTGAGTGGTTGCCGAGAAGGTGGTTGGCGTTGTCGAGTCGCCGCAGCAGGGCCGACGGTGGTTCGTGCCGGTCGACGAGGTAGCCGCGCAGGATGGAACGGAGCTGCCCCATCTGCGCGGCGGCGTTGATGTCGTGTCCGGCGACGTCCCCGATGACGATCGCGAGGTCCTTATCGATCTTTACCGCGTCGTACCAGTCGCCGCCGACCTGGTCGCGGTGGTGCGCCGGCTGGTAGCGAGCGGTCAGCTCCAGATGGTCCAACGGGGGAAGTTGGCTGAGCATGGCCCGTTGCAAGGTTTCAGCTGCAAAGACGCGGTCCTGAAGGTGGCTGGCCCGTTGTAGCGCGTGGGCGACGTAGCCAGCGAGTGAGGTGATGACAGCCTGTTCGTCGATCTCAAGGGGATGGGGCTCCGGCCAGGCGAAGAACAGGGCACCCATGGTCCGACCGGGGCCCGGCAACGGGGCGGCGGCGATGGCGTGCCAGCCCACCGCTTCGATCTCTTCGGCCAGGTGCGGGTAGCGGGCGAGGATCGCCGGTCTGTCGTCGAGGAAGACGGGCGTGCTGGTACGGACGGCGTCGGTCGCCGGCAGCGGGTCGGTGAGCGAGATGGGTCGCCGGTCGGCGAGCCAGGGCGGAAGCTGGGTGGAGCTGGTCAGCTCGATGCGGTCCTGGTCGTCGCGGATGAACAACCCGACCTGGGACGGGCCGAGGGTGCCGCCGAGGAGGTTGCTGACGGCGGCGACGACGCCGTCGAGGGTCTCCGTGTTGGCAAATGCGGTGCTGGCGGCGAGCAGGGCCTGGCCACGGTCGAAGGCAAGGGTCAATCGGTTGGACAGCTGCTCGGCCACGATCTGGGCAGCAACCCTCGCCTCTACCTCACGCTTGGCTCGGGTGGCAGTGATGCGCAGCCGCAACTTCGCCGAACAGGCGGCGGCCAGATCATCCAGCAGATCAAGCTCTGCGTCGGTCCAGATCCGGGGCGCGGTGTCGATCGCGCACAGGGAGCCGAGGATGTTGCCCTGGTCGTCGAACAGCGGCAACCCGGCGTACCCGACGACCCCTAGATCCTCGATAGCCGGGTTGTTGCACACGCGATCATCGCCGCGAGCGTCGGTGATCACGAGAGGTTTGGCCGACATCACGACCTGCCGACTGAAGGAGTGGCTGAGGGGAGTCTGCCGGGTGGTAGCCCAAGGCTGGTCCAGCCCGGTCGCGCCGGGGAAGTACTGGCGGACATCGTCGACCAGCGACACCAGAGCCACCGGAACGCGAACGATCTTGGCGACCATGCGTGCGAAGCGATCTAGCGCCTCGTCGGGTACAGCACCCAGGGCAGTCGCGCGTACCGAGGTCAGCCGGGACTCATCGTCCAACACACTGCTACCAGCCCACCTGAAAGTGCGCCGCCCGTTCGGGATCGGCGTCGGCCAACATACCTGAGGCTCACGTCCTACCCAAGCCTCAGAGCCAGCACACGCCGTTGTACGACCAGGTGCCGTCTTTGCAGATCGTCATGATCAGATGGCACAGATCCGGCACAACCGAGGAAGCCGGGGCTCTTACTTCCAGCGGAAGTGCACGAAGAGGCGGCCGAAGTTCTTGGAGTCCTTCTCCACGCGGTGGTAGAGCTGCTTGACGTCCTTCTGGTCGAGGAAGCGCAGCACCCGCTTCTTGAGCTGGCCGGAGCCCTTGCCCGGAATGATCTCCACGAGAGTCGCCTTCTTCGCCACCGCCTCGTCCATGATCCCGCGCAGCGCCCGGTCGATGTCGTGGCCCTTGTTGAAGATGTCGTGGAGATCGAGCTTGAGCTTCACGACTCCATCGTAGGCCGGTCGGCCGTCCGTCCCCGGAGACGCATCGGGGCAGCCCTTTCGAGCTGCCCCGTTCATGCCCCCGGCCGACAGCGGCCGGGCGGCAAGCGATCAGCGGCCGCCGCTGACCCGGCTCTCCACCCGGCGCAGCGCCTCCGTGTAGTCGGCGTTGGTCGAGTACATCGCCGCGGCGATCCGCAGGTGCCGCAGCGCGTCGACGTGCCGGTTCAGCCGCTCCAGCGTCCGGCCCAGCACGTGGTGCGCGTAGTGGTCGCTCGGGTCCCGGTCGACCAGCTCACGCAGCTGCTCCTCGGCCCGGTTCAGCTGGGCCGACTGGAAGTACGCCCGGGCCAGCAGCTGCCGTACCGAGCGGTTGCCGGGTTCCGCCTCGACGATCGGCTCGAGCAGCCGGGCCGCTCCGGTCGGGTCACCCGCTTCGAAGAACATGGTCGCCCGCCGGTAGTCCGCCAGAAGATCCATTCGACCCACCCCCCTCGTGTCGCGCCGCCCTTCTTCGACGCTGGCACAACAACGGCGGCGCCGCGAGTGTTCCTCGCATGGAAGTTGCGTCAGGGGGTGGGGTCGTACTGGTCGGCCACCAGGTCCCAGGCTCGAACGCCACCGACGATTCCGGCCGTGTTCGGGACAACCACGACGTCGTCGCCCATCCGGGCCAGTTGTTCCGGGCGGATCAGCCGGGAGTTGCCCCCGCCCAGGTAGAGCCGGTCCCAGCGGAAGACCGGACGCAGCCCGTCCACCACCTGCCGGATCCGCCGGGACCAGAACGCGTCGCCGAGCCGGCGGCGCTCGGGCTCCCCCACGTACGTGTCGTAGGTGGTGCCCCAGCGGACCGGCGCGTGCGAGAGCTCCAGGTGCGGGGCGAGCATCCCGCCGTCGAAGAGCGCGCTGCCCAGCCCGGTGCCCAGGGTCAGCACCAGCTCGCAGCCGGTCCCGGCGACCACCCCGGCGCCGTGCACCTCGGCGTCGTTGAGCACCAGCGCCGGGATCCCGAACGCGTCCGCGAGCGCGCTGCGGGCGTCGTACCCGGACCACTCGGCCACCAGAGCCGGATCGACCCGGCTGCGCGGCCCCGACCTGGTCACGTAGTGGGGGGTGGCTACCACCACCCCGTGCCGGATCATCCCGGGCATGCCGACCGTCAGCCGGTCCGCCGCCGGCAGCCGACCCCCGAGGCTCAGCAGGGTCTTGACGAAGAGCGACGGCGGCAACGGGTACGGCGTGGGCACCCGCAGCGGCCGGGCCCGCATCGTCCCGGCGGCGTCCAGCACGGACGCCTTGATCCCGCCACCGCCACAGTCGATCGCCAGAGTGGTCACCACGACCGTGAGTCTCCCTCAGGTCCGTGGCGCGCATGCACCGGGTTATCCGATCGGCGCCAGGTGGACGCGGCGGTAGGCTCGGGCTCCTCATGAGCGCCACGCTGATCGTCAAGGACCTCGCCGCCGGCCACGGCGACCGCCTGCTCTTCTCCGACCTCGACCTGGTGGTCGCCCCGGGCGACGTGGTCGGGCTGGTCGGGGTCAACGGGGCCGGCAAGTCGACCCTGCTGCGTACCCTCGCCGGGCTCCAGCCGGTCGAGCTGGGCAGCGTCGCGCTCAACCCGCCCACCGCCACCGTCGGCTACCTGCCGCAGGAGCCGGAGCGCCGGCCGGGCGAGACGGTCCGGGACTTCCTGGCCCGGCGTACCGGGGTCAGCGGGGCGCAGGCCGCCCTCGACGCCGCCACCGAGGCGCTGAGCGCGGGCGGGGCCGGCGCCGACGACGCGTACGCCGAGGCGCTGGAGCGCTGGCTCGCGCTCGGTGGCGCGGACCTGGAGGAGCGCGCCGAGCAGGTGGCCGCGGAGCTGGGGCTGACCGTGGACCTGGACCAGCCGATGACCGCCCTCTCCGGCGGCCAGGCGGCCCGGGCCGGGCTGGCCTCGCTGCTGCTCAGCCGGTACGACGTCTTCCTCCTCGACGAGCCCAGCAACGACCTGGACCTGGCCGGATTGGAGCGGCTGGAGCAGTTCGTCACCGGGCTGCGCGCCGGGACGGTGCTGGTCAGCCACGACCGCGAGTTCCTCACCCGGACGGTGAACCGGGTGCTGGAGCTGGACGTGCACCAGCAGCAGGTGCGGCACTACGGCGGCGGCTACGCGGCCTACCTGGAGGAGCGCGAGGTGGCCCGCCGGCACGCCCGGGAGGAGTACGAGGAGTACGCCGACACCCGGGCCGCGCTGGAGGCCCGGGCCCGCACCCAGCGGGCCTGGATGGAGAAGGGCGTGCGCAACGCGCGCCGCAAGGCCAGCGACAACGACAAGGTCATCAAGCACTTCCGCGGCGAGACCAGCGAGAAGCAGGCCGCGAAGGCCAGGCAGACCGAGCGGCTGATCGAGCGGCTGGAGGTGGTCGAGGAGCCGCGCAAGGAGTGGGAGCTGCGGATGGAGATCGCCGCCGCGCCCCGCGCCGGCGCCGTCGTGGCCGCGCTCCGCGGTGCCGTCGTACGCCGGGGCGGCTTCACCCTCGGCCCGGTGAACCTCCAGATCGACTGGGCCGACCGGGTGGCGATCACCGGGGCGAACGGCTCCGGCAAGAGCACCCTGCTCGCCGCGCTGCTCGGCCGGCTGCCGGTGGATGAGGGCCACGCCGCGCTCGGCCCGGGCGTGGTGGTCGGCGAGGTGGACCAGGCCCGCGGGCTCTTCCTCGGCGACCAGCCCCTGGTGGACGCCTTCGGCGCGGCCGTACCCGAAATGGCGCCCGCGGACGTGCGGACACTGCTGGCCAAGTTCGGCCTGCGCGCGGCGCACGTGCTGCGCCCGGCGGCGACCCTCTCCCCCGGCGAGCGGACCCGCGCGGCGCTGGCCCTGCTCCAGGGGCGCGGAGTCAACCTGCTGGTGCTGGACGAGCCGACCAACCATCTCGACCTCCCCGCGATCGAGCAGCTCGAATCGGCGCTCGCCAGCTACCCGGGGACGCTGCTGCTGGTGACCCACGACCGGCGAATGCTGGACGCGGTGAGCGTCAACCGGCGGCTGCGGCTGGACGCCGGACGGATCGCCGAGGACTGATCCGTGCCGGCCCGGTCGCGCCGGGTGAGAATGACCCCATGCTCAAGTGGGAGTACGCGCTGTTGGTCCGCCGGCGCCAGGCGGCCACCACCGACATCGGCTGGGAGGTCGTCTTCATCTGGTACGGCCCGGAGGGCTCGATGGTCGACGTCACTCCGTACGGCGACACCGCGCTGGCCCACCTGAACCGGGCCGGTGACCAGGGCTGGGAGCTGGTGGCGATGAGCGAGGACCCGTCCCTGCCCGGCAACAACGAACTGCACCGCTACCACCTCAAGCGGCCCAAGCCGGCCGCCCCGCCGCCGCGCCAGCGGATCCGGGCCACCGGTCGGGGCGGCCGGCGCACCATCTCGGGGTAGCTCGCCCGGGGGCTGACCGCGCATATCGGGTGGGGATCTGGGTATCGCGCGGCCCGGAGGTGGCGCATGGTGGCGATCGGGCAGGCCGCGCCCTCGGCCGAGCGGCTGCGGGCGGTGGACGTTTTCCTCGCCGAGGCGTGGGCCGACCTGGCCCGGCACGACGACCGGCTGCGCCCGCTGACGGTGGAGGTGCGCTTCGACCGGGGCGTCGCGCACCTGACCGGGGAGGTCGCGACCCCGGTCGAGCTGCGGCTCGTCCGCGACCTGGTCGGCCGGCTCGCCGGCGTGCTCGGCGTCTGGTGCAACGTACGCGTCGCCGGTCGGGACCCGGTCGTGGTGGACCTGGGCTGCGGGGCGACCAAGCAGTGGCCGGGCAACCTGGGGCTGGACATCTACCCCGCGCCCGGGGTGGACGCGGTGGCCGACCTCTCCGGCACCCTGCCGCTCGCCGACGACTCGGTGGACGTGTTCTTCGCGGTGCACATCCTGGAGCACCTGATCGATTTCCTGCCGCTGCTCGACGAGTGCCACCGGGCGCTCCGGCCGGACGGCGTGCTGCACGTGATGAGCCCCTGGTGGCGGCACGTGAACGCGGTCGCCGACCCGACCCACGTACGCCTGCTCGACGTGCAGACCTTCAAGGGCATCTGCGGCCAGCGCCCGCCCGGCACCCCGCGCTGGTACCCCCTGCACGCCGCCTGCGACGGCGCCTCGATCTTCGCCGATCTCACCCCCCTGCACGCGGACGATCCGATCCCCACCCCCACCCACCTCTCCCGCTTCTTCGACTGACCCGCCCCACCCCGCCCACCCGTTCAGGATCCGCGCCCAAGATCCGCGCAAATTCAC
Source organism: Micromonospora rhizosphaerae (assembly GCF_900091465.1). Lineage (NCBI taxonomy): Bacteria > Bacillati > Actinomycetota > Actinomycetes > Micromonosporales > Micromonosporaceae > Micromonospora > Micromonospora rhizosphaerae. The sequence continues at coordinate 237,580 of NZ_FMHV01000002.1, forward strand.
GGAAAGAGTGCCTGTCCGCGGCGGGAAAGGCACTCTTTCCGTGAAAAGGGCCCAGCGGGCGGGGGCCGGCGGGCGGGGCGGGCGTGCGGTGGGCGGGGGTGGGTCAGGGGCGGCCGTGGGTGCTTTCGCGGAGGGCGAGGCGGTGGGGGGCGGTCAGCTCCCTCGGTGGGGCCTGGCGATCGCCGTCGATGCGGCCGGCCAGCAGCTCGACCGCGAGCCGGGCGATGCGCTCCTTGTCCGGGGAGACGGTGGTGAGGGTGGGGATCGAGAAGCGGCCGTCCTCGATGTCGTCGAAGCCGGCCACCGCGACGTCCTCGGGCACCCGCAGCCCGGCCTCGTGCAGCGCGCGCAGCGCGCCGAGGGCGAGGGTGTCGTTGAAACAGAAGACCGCGTCGGGGCGTACCCCGGAGGCGAGCAGGTCGCGCATGGCGGCCGCGCCGTCCGCGCGGTGCCAGGCCGGCGCGGGCGCCACCAGGCGCTCGTCGTAGCCGATGCGGGCGGAGTCGAGGGCGGCGGTGTAGCCGGCCAGGCGGAGCCGGGCGCTGGCGCCCTCGGGGGTGCGCTGCGAGCCGATGGCGGCGATCCGGCGGCGGCCGAGCTCGATCAGGTGGGCGGTGATCTCCCGGGCCGCGGCCACGTTGTCGACCACCACGTGGTCGGCCGGGCCGTGGTCGACCCGCTCGCCGAGCAGCACCATCGGCATGCCGTCGAGGCCGGAGAGGTCGTCGGCGGTGAGCGCCAGCGGGCTGAAGATCAGCCCGTCGATCATGTGGTCGCCTATCCCCGAGGCGACCTTCCGCTCCTGCTCCGGGCCACCTCCGGTCTGGTGGATGAGCACCGTCCAGCCGTGCTCGGCGGCGGCGGTGACGACGTGCCGGGCCAGCTCGGCGAAGTACGGGATGTCCAGCTCGGGAACGCCCAGGGCGATCACCCCGGTACGCCCCTTGCGCAGGTTGCGCGCCGACAGGTTGGGGCGGTAGTTGAGTTCGGCGATCGCCTCCTCGACCCGGGCCCGGGTGTCCGGCCGGACGTGCAGGTACCCGTTGACCACGTTGGAGACGGTCTTCACCGACACGCCGGCCCGCTCGGCGACGTCCTTGAGCCTGTGCCGCACTGCCCACCCTCCCGGCGTCGGTACTGCCGGCACTGTACCCCGTCGGTACCCTTTTACAACGTTGCTTACAACGTTGTAGGAGCCTGTGGTATGGGCGCGACCGCGGTCACCCCGGCGGGTGGGGTCGGGGTCAGTGGGCGATGGGGGTGGGTTCCTCCGGGTGGGCGTGCTCGCGGCGGGCGAGGCGGTTGCGGCGGTAGCCGTAGCCGAAGTAGATGAGACCGCCGAGCAGCATCCAGGCCAGGAACCGGATCCAGGTCTCCACGGACAGGTTGAGCATCAGGTAGAGGCAGGCCAGCGCCGAGATGATCGGTAGCACCGGGGAGAACGGCACCTTGAACGGCCGGGTCAGGTCGGGACGGCTGCGGCGCAGGATCGGCACGGCGACGGAGACCAGCACGAACGCTAAGAGCGCGCCGATGCTGACCAGGTCGGCCAGCGCGGAGAGCGGCAGGAAGCCGGCGAGCAGCGCGACCCCGACCGTCATGATCGCCGAGATCCGGTACGGGGTGCCCCAGCGCGGATGCACCTTGGCGATCGACGGCGGAACCAGCCCGTCGCGGGCGATGGCGAAGCCAATCCGGCCCATCGCCACCAGGCCGACCAGGATCACGCTGGTCAGGCCGGCGATGGCCGCGATGGAAACGAGGTTGGCCGCCCAGCGGGCGCCAGCCGCCTCGAAGGCCGAGGCGATCGGAGCGCCCTCGTCGATCTCGGTGTACGGCACCATGCCGACCACCACCAGCGAGACGCCGATGTACAGCACGGTGGAAATCGCCAGCGTGCCGAGCAAGCCCAGCGGCAGGTCCCGGCGCGGCTTCTTCGTCTCCTCGCCGAGGTTCGCCACGGCCTCGAAGCCGGTGTACGCGAAGAAGACCACGGCGGCGGCGGTGAGCACCCCGGCGAAGCCGAAGACCGACGGCTCCAGCCCGAAGATGGCCTGGGTGACCGGCTGCCGGATGCCGTCCTCACCGCTGGAGGCCGGCTCGGCCGACGGGATGAACGGGCTGAGGTTGGCCGCCCTCACGAAGAACAGCCCGGCCACCACGACGAACACGCAGATGGCCACCTTGACCAGGACCAGCAGGTTGGCCACCCGGGCGGACTCGCGGATGCCGACGATGGCCACCAGCCCGAGGATCAGCACGATGGCGACGGCGCCGAGGTTGACGATGCTGCCCTCCTCGCCGAACCAGGCGGTGGGCAGGTCCAACAGCTCGGCGAGATAGCCGGACCAGCCTCTGCCCACCACCGCCGAGCCGAGCGCGAACTCCAGCAGCAGGTCCCAGCCGATGATCCACGCGACGATCTCGCCCATGGTCGCGTACGCGTAGGTGTAGGCGCTGCCGGCGGTCGGCACGCAGGAAGCCAGCTCGGCGTAGCAGAGCGCGGCGAGCAGGGCGACCACGCCCGCGACGGCGAACGAGACCACCACCCCGGGGCCGGCGTGGTTCTTCGCCTCGATGCCGGTCAGCGTGAAGATCCCGGTGCCGATCACCATGCCGATCCCGAAGCCCATCAGGTCGACCGCGCGGAGCCGGCGGCGCAGCCCCGGCCGGCCTCCGGTGCCGTCGGCCGCACCCTGGGCCACCACGTCCTTGATCGGTTTGGTCCGCAGCACTGACAACGGCGATCACCCTCTCCACCGCGCGACCACCGGGCTGGCGGCGCGTGACCGGCCAAGCTACCCAGCCCTGCGGGTTGCGAACCATGCCACATCGTGTCGAAAAGGTCACGGCGCAGCGTGGGGCCGAGCCCACCGTCGGACGTTTGGCCGCACCTGCCCATCGATCCGTCCGGAAGTCTTGCGCGACCCGGGCCAATGGTGAAAGTTTTCTACCAGCGACCGATACTCTGCGGCGAATCTTGCCGGATGCGCGGGGCGTCCGTCGTGTCCGAACCCCGCCACGGGAGCCCCCAACGAAGGGACCGCACCGCATGAAGGCAACTCGGCTCAGAGCCGCCGGGCTCGCCGTAGCACTGCTCGGCGCGCTCGTCGCCGCCGGCCCCGCGAGCGCCGCGGAGACCGACCCGGCGACCGCCCCCAGCACCACCACCTGCACCACCGACCCGGCCACCCCGAAGCGTCAGTTGCGGGCGATGTGGATCGCGTCGGTGACGAACATCGACTGGCCCAGCAAGGCCTCCCAGACCGCCCCGGATCAGGTCGCCAAGCAGAAGGCGGAGTACCTGGGCTGGCTCGACCTGGCCCAGAGGCTCCACCACAACGCCGTCGTGGTCCAGGTCCGCCCGACCGCCGACGCGTTCTGGCCGTCGTCGTACGAGCCCTGGTCTGAGTACCTGACGGGGGTGCGCGGCCAGGACCCGGGCTGGGACCCGCTGGCCTTCCTGGTGGAGGAGTCGCACAAGCGGAACCTGGAGTTCCACGCCTGGTTCAACCCGTACCGGGTCTCCATGCCGGCCCCGAGCGGCGCCGGCGCGGACATCTCGAAGCTGGCCCCGAACCACCCGGTCCGGCAGCACCCGGACTGGGTGTTCGCCTACCCGCCGGCCGGGGTCGCCGGCAGCCGGCTCTACTACAACCCCGGCATCCCCGAGGTCCGCGAGTTCGTCCAGACCGCGATGATGGACGCCGTCAACCGGTACGACATCGACGGCGTGCACTTCGACGACTACTTCTACCCGTACCCGAGCGGCACCTACCAGGTGCCGGACGACGCCACCTTCGCGGAGTTCAACCGGGGCTTCACGAACCAGGCGGACTGGCGGCGGGACAACATCAACCTGCTGATCCAGGAGATGAACGCCAAGATCAAGGCGGCCAAGCCGTGGGTGAAGTTCGGGGTCAGCCCGTTCGGCATCTGGCGCAACAAGTCCGCGGACCCGGCCGGCTCGGACACCACCGGCAGCCAGTCGTACGACATCATCTCCGCCGACACCCGCAAGTGGGTCAAGGAGGAGTGGATCGACTACGTCGTGCCGCAGCTCTACTGGTACATCGGCCAGTACCCGGCCGCCGACTACGCCCGCCTGGTGCCGTGGTGGGCCGAGACGGTGCGCGGCACCCGGGTCCAGCTCTACATCGGACAGGCCGACTACAAGAGCGGTGAGCCGGTGTACGGGCCGTTCTGGCAGAACCCGCACGAGCTGTCGAACCACCTGACGCTGAACCGGTCGTACCCGGAGGTGCTCGGCAACGTGCACTTCTCGGCCGTGCAGGTGCGGGCGAACCGGCTCGGCGCCACGGACATCTACGCCGCCGAGCACTACTCCCGGCCCGCGCTGGTCCCGGCCATGCCGCACCTGCCGGCTCAGCCGCTGCTCGCCCCGGTGGTCACCGGCTCCGAGCGGCAGGCCGACGGGGTACGCCTGACCTGGCGGCAGCCGGCGAACGGCGAGGGCCCGCTCGGCACCGCCACGGGGTACGCGATCTACCGGTTCGACGGGGCCGCCATCGCCCAGACGTGCGACTTCGCCGACGCCGCCCACCTGGTCGCCACGATCCGCGGCACCGCCGAGGACGCACAGTCCTGGGTGGACAGCACCGCCGAGGCGGGGCAGCGGTACACCTACTACGTGACCGCGCTCGACCGGTTGTGGAACGAGAGCCCGGTCAGCCCGCCGCACTTCGTGCACTGACGGCTGAGCGAATGCCCCGGACGCCGCGGCGTCCGGGGCATTCGTCTGTTTGGACGCATGTCATCAACAGTTCGCGCCGCCCATCGCCCGGCGTCGCGGGATTAATCGACACTGATCGACATCCGGTGACCCGCCGGTGACCGCCGTACCGCAGACACCCCCGCGGAGGTACCCGTGTCCAGACGCCTCGTCACCCTCCTCGCCTCCGGCACGTTCGCGCTGCTCATCGTGCTCGGCGTGGCCTCCCCCGCGGCCGCCGCCGTGAGCAGGGAGCAGAAGCTGAGCGTGCTCTACAGCTGGACCCAGACCAGCGCCACCAGCTACAACGCCTGGAACGCCGCCCGCCTGAACAAGGCCGCCTGGTCCGAGTACGCCTTCGACTGGTCGACCGACTACTGCTCCTCCAGCCCGGACAACCCGCTCGGGTTCAACTTCGCGCTCTCCTGCTACCGGCACGACTTCGGCTACCGCAACTACAAGGCGATGGGCCTGTTCTCGGCCAACAAGTCCCGCCTGGACAGCGCCTTCTACGCCGACCTCAAGCGGGTCTGCGCGACGTACAGCTACGTGGTCCGGCCGGCCTGCTACAGCCTGGCCTGGACGTACTACGAGGCGGTCAGCGTCTTCGGCTCCGTCGCCGCCGTCCAGCAGTCCGACATCGACCGCGCCGCCCGGATGAAGGCCGACGCCGAGCGCCGCGCCGCCCTGCGCTGATCCACTCCCGCCTCCTTTCTGTCGATCAAGAGGTTTGCGTCCGGATTCGGCCTGGACGCAGGCCTCTTGATCAACCCGTCGCCAGGACGGGACGGCGAGGGGGCGGGTTCAGGCGTGGTCCGTATGGGTGGCGGGGTCGTGGTCCGGGGCGGGGGCGGGTTGGCGGGGCGCGGCGGCGTCGGCGGGGTGGGCGTCGACGTCGGCGGCACCGAAGCGGACCAGACCGGCCCCCAGGTCGGGGTGCTCCACGCCGAGCGCCAGCGCCGCCGCCTCCTCCAGCCCCAGTTCGCCGCCCTCGCCGTACGCGGCGTCGAACGCCGCGTCGCCGAGCACCCGGCGCAGCTCCGCCTGCCGTTCCAGCCAGTACGGGCCGTAGATGCCCGGGATGGCGCGCAGGTCCGCCCGGGTCGCCTGCGCGGCCCCGAAGAGCCGGGCCGCGGTCAGCGGCTCCTGGCCGAGCGCGCAGCGCACCGCGATCGCGTTCACCGTGTCGCAGGCCCGGCCGAGGTAGCCGTGGCTCATCCGGGAGCGGAGCGCGACCTGCAGGTGTTCATGCGCCGCGACCAGGTCCCCCCGGGCCAGCGCCACCATGCCGAGCAGCATGTCCACCGAGCGGCGGCCCCGCTCGACCGGGCGGGCCGCCTCCACCGGACGGGCCGCGCCGATCAGGTCGGCCGCCTCGTCCAGGGCACCCCGCCGCCAGAGCAGCTCGGCGAGGTTGTAGATGGCGAGCAGCGCGTCGGAGACCACGTCCTGCTCGTGCGCCCAGTCGATGACCTCGCGGCAGACCCGCTCGGCCTCGGCGAACTGTCCCATGTCGACCAGCGGAGCGGCCCGGCCCGCGAGGACCCGGGCGAGCAGCCCCAGGTCGCCGGCCTGCCGCGCGGCCGCCTCGGCGCGCTGGGAGTAGCGCAGCTCCTCACCGAACTCGCCGTCCGCCCCGGCGTGCAGCGAGTGCATGTGGTACGCGGCCGCCAGCTCCGCCTCGGGGATCACCTCGCCGGTCTCGGCGATGCGGCCGTAGAGCCGGAACAGCCAGAGCCGGCCCTCCCGGGCCAGTCCCCGCTCCCGCCACCACTGATCCAGACCGCCGGCCAGCCGCAGCCCGGACCGGGGGCTGCCACCGGTGGCGCACCAGCGCAGCGCGGCGCGTACCTCCCCGGCGAGCGGGTCCAGCGCGTAGAGGGAGAGGGTCACCGGTCGCCCGTCCGGGCCGAGATGGGCGCGTTGCAGGGCGTGGCTGCACCAGGCGACGTGCCGGTCCCGGGCGGTCTGCTCCTCGCCGGCCTCGATCAGCCGCCGGGCCGCGTACGCGCGGATCGGGTCGAGCATCCGGTAGGTGCTGCCCGAGGCGTGCGGCTCGGCCAGCACCATCGACTTGTCCACCAGGACCGAGAGCGGGTCGAGCGGATCGTCGTCGAGCAGCCACTGCACCGTGGGCAGGTCGACCGGGCCGGCGAAGACCGACAGCCAGCGCAGCAGCCGCGCCGAGCGCGCCCCCAGCGTCCGGTACGACCAGGTGACCGTGGCCTGCATGGTGAGGTGCCGTTCGCTGGCCGACCGCTGCACCGCCCGGCTGGCCCGGGTGGGTGGGCTGATCCGGGCCGCGGCGGCCACCAGGTCCACGGTGTCCTGCTGGTTGCCGCTCCAGCCACTCTCCGCCGGCCGGGGCTCGGGCTCGTCCCGGCCCGCGTCCAGGGTGCCGAGCATGTCGTCGAGGCGCTCGGCGAGCTGCCCGGCCGAGAGCACCCGCAGCCGAGCCGCGGCCAGCTCGATGGCGAGCGGCAGCCCGTCCAGCCGCTGCACCACCCGCCGCAGGTCGGACTGCTCGGCCGGGTCCGGCGGCCGGCCGCCGCGGGCCGCCGCCGTCCGTTCCAGCAGCAGGGCCACCGCGTCGCTCTCCACGCCGTCCAGCCGGGGATCCACCGAGAGCGGCGGAATCCGCCACACCAGCTCGCCCGGCAGGCCGAACGACTCCCGGCTGGTGGCGAGCACCCGGACCCCCCGGCCACCGGCCAGGAGGCGGGAGATCACCTCCGCCGAGGCCGCCGGCTGGGCGTCGCAGGTGTCCAGCACGATCAGCATGCGGCGGGCGGCCGCGTACTCGACCAGGGTGTCCACCATCGGGCGGCCGGGCTCCGGGCGGAGGCCGAGCACGGCGGCGATCTCGAACGCGACCAACCCCGGGTCGGTCACCGCGGCGATGTCGACGAACCACACCCCGTCCGGGTAGGCCTCCACCGCCCCGGAGGCGAGCTCCACCGCCAGTCGCGTCTTGCCGCTGCCGCCCGCGCCGAGCACGGTCACCAGCCGGTACGTCTCGACCAGCCGCTTCAGCTCGGCCCGCTCCACCTCCCGGCCGACGAACGAGGTGACCTGGGTGGGCAGGTTGTGCGCCACCGCGTCGGCGGTACGCGGCCGCGGGAACCGCCGTTCCAGCCCGGGCGCAATCAGTTGGAAGAGTCGTTCCCGGTCGTCGAAGCCGCGCAGCCGGTGCAGCCCGAGGTCCAACAGGGACGCCCCGTCCGGCAGCGGGTCGGCGTGCCGGGCGGTCGCCGCCGAGCAGAGCACCTGGCCGCCGTGGGCGGCGGCGGCGATCCGCGCGGCCCGATGCACCTCGGGGCTGGCGTACTCGCCGTCGCCGGGTTCGGCGTACCCGGTGTGCAGGCCCATCCGCACCCGCGGCGCGGCCTCCGGGGTGGGCCAGTCGTGGCTGGCCAGCGCCCGCTGCGCGGTCAGGCAGGCGGTGAGCGCCGCGGCCGCGTCCCCGAACGCGAGGAAGAACGAGTCACCTTCGGTCAGCACCTCCGCGCCGTCCGTCCCGGCCAGGGTGCGGCGCAGCAACCGGCGGTGTTCCCGCAGCACCGGGCGGTAGCCCGGACCGAGCAGCTGGGCCAGCCGCGTCGAGCCCTCGATGTCGGTGAACACAAAGGTCACCCACCCGCTCGGGAGGTGGATCCGTGGCGACATGCGTGGAACCTCCGCCCCTGACGTCGGTCTCATACTGCCCTATGGTCACGCGATCACGCATCGTGAGAACGGTCGGGCGGATTCCGACCCAAGGTGCCACTCGACCTCGTCACCGGCGAGGTACGGCCGACCGGCGGGACGAGGTCGGCGGTGGTGGTCAGCAGCCGCAGGCACCGCCGCAGCAGCCACCGCCGGCGGGGGCGGGCGATCCGCCGATCGGGCCGGCGCCGCCCCGGCCGGTGACCGCGACGGTGGAGAGCAGCTTGACCGTGTCGGCGTGCCCCTGGGGGCAGGACGCCGGCTCGCCGGCCTCGGCCATCGGCCGGTTGACCTCGAAGGTGTCGCCGCAGGCGCGGCAGCGGAACTCGTACCGGGGCATGCCATCAGCGTACGACCGGGCCTGACGGCCGGGGGGACATGGGTGATACTCGACGGGTGGTGGACGGCGAGGACAGATCGAGGGTTCGGCCCCTGCGACCGGCCGCGCCGCCCGACGGGTCCGCCCTCCCGCCTTCGCCGCCGCTCCCGCGGCCCCGCGGCGAGACCGCCGATTCGCCGGCCGACAAGGTGGACAAGCCCGTGGGCGCTGCCCGGGCGGCCGACAAGGTGGACAAGACCGCCGCCGCCCCGAAAGCCGACGGGGGCGGGACGACGGACAGCGTCGCCGGCCCGAAAGCCGACGACGGCGGGACGACGGACGGCATCGCCCCGAAGGCCGAGCCGGCGGAGCCGGAGCCGACCGGGAAGGCCGCCACCCGGCGTCGCCGGATGCCACCGCCCCGGCAGTTGGCCGTCGGCGCGGCCCGGGCCACCCGGGCCTGGTCCCGCCGCCCCAGCGGCCGGGCCGCCCTGCCCGGGGTGTTCCTGCTCGGCCTGGTGGCCGCCACCGCGGCGGCGGGCGCGCTGCTGGTGCCGGCGACGGCACGTCAGCCGAAACCCGTGGCCGTCGACGCCACCGCGACCAGCACCGGCGTACCCCAGGGTGGCGTGCTGCCCGGGGCGACCGGCGGAGTGGTGCCCCCGGGCCTGCCCGGCGCGACGGGGCTTCCCGGCACTGCCCCGCCGACCGGCACGGCGCAGCCCACCGGGCCGGTCGGCGGCCCGGCACCCACCGGCCGGCCGGCGGACGCGCTCGCCGGCTGGGCGCAGCAGGTCAGCGCGCGGACCGGCATCCCGCTGGTGGCCATGCAGGCGTACGGCTACGCCGAGCTGGTGCTGGCCGAGACGCACCGGAGCTGCCAGCTCAGCTGGACCACGCTGGCCGCCATCGGGTACGTCGAGTCCCGGCACGGCGCGGCCAACGGCGCCACCCTCAAGTCCACCGGCCGGGCCGAGCCGGAGATCATCGGCGACCGGCTCGACGGGCAGGGCGGCCGGTCCCGGATCCTCGACACCGACCGGGGCCAGCTCGACCGGGACACGGTCTACGACCGGGCGATCGGGCCGATGCAGTTCATCCCGAGCACCTGGCGCGAGATCGGCGCGGACGCCGACAACGACGGCGTGAAGGACCCGCACGACATCGACGACGCCGCCCTCGCCGCCGGCGAATACCTCTGCAAGGCCGGTCGCAACATGACCATCCCGGGCGACTGGTGGGGCGCCATCCTCTCCTACAACGACGTGCGCCGATACGCCCAGGACGTCTTCGACAAGGCGGACGAGTACGGACGCCTCAGCCGTACGTGAAGTGACCGTCCGCATACATTTGGAGAACTGGATACTTCCGCCCGGCCGCCGTTGGCGGCAAGCTAGACGGGTGATGGTGCGCGAGTGGGATCCCCGGGCCGCGTCGTCCGCCGAGATCGCGTCGCTGCTGGACACGCTGAACGCGGTCCTGGCGGCCGACCTCCCGCAGGATCCCCCCTGGCGGGCGAGTTCACTGCGGGAATACCTCTCCGAGGTGATGCCCGGTGAGCGGCGGATCTCCTGGCTCGCCCAGGCGGAGCCGGCCGCGGACGGCACCCCGGGCCCGACCCTGGGCCACGTCAACGTGCTGCTCCTCGGCGGCATCGGGGTGCTGGAGGTGCTGGTGCACCCGTCGGTCCGGCGCACCGGGCTCGGCCGCACCCTGGTCAAGCTGGCGGCCCGCCGGATCCGGGACGAGGGCTTCCAGTCGATCGGCGTCGAGGTGGTCGGCGACACCCCCGCCGTGGCCTTCTACGAGTCGCTCAGCTTCACCCGGGAGTACGTCGAGACCCGCAGCGTGCTCGACCTGGGCGCGGTGGACTGGCCGACGCTGGCCGAGATGGCCACCGGCGTCGGCGCGGGCTACCACCTGGAGTTCTGCCCGGGCGGCCCGCCGGACGACCTGATCGAGGCGTACGCGCGGGCGAAGGCGGCGATGCGCGACGTCGAGGACGGCGAGTTGCGCCCCAGCTCGTACGACCCGCAGCGGCTCCGGGACAGCCTGGACACGCTGCATCGGCGCGGCATGAAGCCCTACATCGTGCTCGCCCGGCACGAGCAGACCGGGGAGGTGGCCGGGCTGACCGAGGTGGTGGTGCCGGCCCAGCACCCCACCCGGGCCGACCAGTACGACACGATCGTGGTGCAGGACCACCGGGGTTACGGCATCGACCGGGCGATCAAGGCCCGGATGCTGCTGGAGCTGCGCTCGGCCGAGCCGGAGCTGGTCGAGGTGCAGACCTGGAACGCCCAGGCCAACGAGGCGATGCTGAAGGTCAATGCCGAGTTGGGCTACCGCCCCGACCGGGACTGGTGCGAGTACAGCGTGGACGTCGCCGAGCTGGTGCATCGACTGGACACTGCGCGGTGACCGGAAGTTCACCATACGGACTGCCGGGGGGATGGACGGGGCAGCGGAACGGCCCTTAACGTGCGTTTGTTCCCGTCCACCCATCGTGGAGGCTTAATGCGCCCGCGCCGCCCCCTTGCCGCGCTCGCGACCGCCGCCGCCGTCTCCGCCACGGCCATCGGCGTCGCGCCGACCGCGGCCAGCGCCGCGCCCACCGACCTGTTCATCTCCGAGTACGTCGAGGGCTCGTCCAACAACAAGGCGATCGAGCTCTACAACGGCACCGGCGCCGCGGTCGACCTGACCGCCGGCAACTACCAGCTCAAGATCCACTTCAACGGTGCCGCCACCTCGACCAACATCGCCCTGAAAGGCACCGTCGCCGCCGGTGACGTCTTCGTCTTCGCAGCCGCGTCGGCCGCGTCCGCGATCCTCGCCCAGGCGGACCAGACGTACGGCTCCTCGCTGTTCAACGGCAACGACGCGATCGTGCTGACCAAGGGCGGTACCGTGCTCGACTCGATCGGCCAGGTCGGCTTCGACCCGGGCACCGAGTGGGGCAGCGGCCTCACCAGCACCGCCGACAACACCCTGCGTCGGCTGCCCTCGGTCACCGCCGGGGACACCGACGCGTCCAACGCCTTCGACCCGGCCGCCCAGTGGGTCGGCTTCGCGGTCGACACCTTCGACGGCCTCGGCGCGCACGCCCTCGACAACGGCGGCCCGGTCGACCAGCCGGCGACGCTGACCTGCGGCGGCCCGCTGGCCGTCGAGGCGGGCGCGACCGCGACCCGCGAGGTGACCGCCACCGACGCGGACGACACGATCACCGACCTCGCGGTCACCGCGGTGAGCCCCGCGCCGGCGACCGGCTCGATCAGCCGTACCGCCTTCAGCCCGGCCACCGGCGTCGGTGGCACCGCCACCGCCACGGTGACCGCCACCGGCCTCCCGGTCGGCTCGTACGCGGTCACCCTCACCTCGACCGACGCCGACGGCGGCACCGCGAGCTGCACGCTGACCGTGCAGGTCACCACCGTGCTGTCGGTGGGCCAGGTGCAGGGCCGCACCGGCGATGACGAGAACGGTCGCACCGACCGGTCGCCGCTCGCCCCGACCAGCGGCAACGGCACCAGCTCCACCCTGTACGACGTGCGCGGCGTGATCACGCAGAAGTCGCTCACCCTCTCCTCGGCCGGCGCCCGGCAGCACGGCTTCTACGTGCAGAGCCGCAAGGGCACCGAGGACGGCGACCCGCTGAGCTCGGACGGCATCTTCGTCTTCATGGGCTCGTTCACCACGCTGATCGGCGGCTACGCGCCGACCGTCGGCGACGAGGTGGTGCTGCGCGGCCGGGTGTCCGAGTTCTTCAACCAGACCCAGCTCTCCAGCGCCTCGCTCGTGCGCAAGCTCGACTCCGGGCTGGACGTCGACACCGCCGTCCAGGTGGACAACGCGACGCCGCCGGCCGACGCGGCCACCGCCGACCGGTTCTGGGAGCGGCACGAGGGCGCCCGGCTGCGGGTCCGCGCTGGCAGCGGCGTGACCAGCCCCCGGGACGTCTTCGGCTCCACCGCCGACTCGGAGATCTGGGTGGTGGACCGGGAGGACCCGCTGATGCAGCGGACCGACCCGTACACCCGCCGGGTGTTCCGGGACTCGCACCCGCTGGACGACGTTCCGGGCGAGCGGTTCGACAACGGCAACGGCCAGCGGATCCTGCTGGGCGGCGGCGGGGTCAAGGCCACCGAGGGTGACAGCGCCGCGCTGCTGCCCCCGGCCCGGACCTTCGACACGCTCACCGAGGACGCCCTCGGCGCCGTCTCGTACGGCTTCAGCAAGTACAGCGTCCAGCCGGAGCAGCTCACGCTGACCGGGGGCGCCGACCCGTCGGCGAACAACCCGCCGCAGCCGGCGAACCGCGACCAGGAGGTCGCGGTGGCGACCTTCAACGTGGAGAACCTGTACGACTACCGGGACGACCCCTTCGACGGCTGCGACTTCGCCGGCAACCTCGGCTGCATCGGGGTCGACCCGCCGTTCGACTACGTGCCGGCAGACGAGGCGGAGTACACCGCCCGGCTCGGCGCCGAGGCCCGGCAGATCGTCAACGACCTGCACAGCCCTGACCTGGTGATGGTGCAGGAGGCAGAGGACCAGGACATCTGCTCGATCGCGGACGGCAAGCTGGTCTGCGGCGACACCAACGCCGACGGCGCGCCGGACACCATCCAGGAGTTGGCGCTCACCATCGCGGCCAACGGCGGCCCGGCCTACGCGGCGGCGTACGACCGCAACGGCGCGGACGCCCGCGGCATCACGTCGGCGTTCCTCTACCGCACCGACCGCCTGAAGCTGGCACAGCCGACCGCGGCCGACCCGGTGCTGGGCTCCGCCCCGACGGTGGAGTACCGCTCGGCGGGGCTGCCGTACAACCTCGATGTGCAGAACCCGAAGGCGCTCAACGCGGTACTGCCGGCCGACGTCGACCGCACCACCGGGGTGGACGGCTCGAACGTCTACACCCGCGCCCCGCAGGTCGGCAAGTTCACCGTGGCGGCGACGCCCGGCTCGACCGAGCACTACACGCTCTGGGCGGTGAGCAACCACTACTCGTCCACCCCGGATGCGCGGGTCGGGCAGCGGCGCGAGCAGGCCGCGTACGGCGCGGCGCTGGTCAAGGCCATCGAGGCGAACGACCCGAACGCCCGGGTGATCTACGGCGGTGACCTGAACGTCTTCCCGCGCCCGGACGACCCGATCGCCACCGCCGCGAACCCGACCCCGTCGGACCAGCTCGGCCCGCTGTACGAGGCCGGGATGCACAACCTCTGGGACGACCTGGTCGCCGAGGTGCCCGTGGCGGCGTACTCGTACACCTTCCAGGGGCAGGCGCAGACGCTGGACAACCTCTTCGCCAACGACAAGCTCCACGGCGACCTGGTGCAGATGCGCTCGGCCCACATCAACGCCGACTACCCGGCCGACGCGGAGGGCATCGGCGACCGCGGGGCCAGCGACCACGACCCGCAGGTGGCCCGGTTCCGCTCCCGCGCGTCGCTGACCGTCGCGAACGCGTCGGTGGCCGAGGGCGACAAGGGCGACACCGCCCTGACGTTCAGGGTGACCGTGTCGCGCCCGCTCTCCGAGCCGGCGCAGATCTGCGCCGCCACCTACGGCACCACGGCCGCGGCCGGGTCAGACTACGACCCGTACGTCGGCTGCCGGACCCTGGCGGCGGGCCAGACGTCGATCGACTTCCCGGTGACCGTGCGCGGTGACCGGAAGGTCGAGGCGGACGAGCAGCTGACCCTGCTGGTGGCGGGCGCGCCAGGCCTGCGGCTGGCCGACCCGGTCGCGGTCGGCACCATCACCAACGACGACTGACGGTCGTTCCTTGAGGCGGCCCGTCGTCCAGCTCACCGGCTGGACGGCGGGCCGTTTCAGTCCCAGACCCGCGGCTCCTTCGGGGGCGGCACGCCCCGGTACTTCGCCACCCGGACCTCCCACTGGCTGCGCCGGCGGCGTGCCTCCCGGCCCACGGTCGACGGCGCCACCTTGGCGAAGCGGGCCATCTGCCGCTGACCGAGCCCGGCGGTGCGGCGGGCCTGCCGGACCAGCCCGGCGAGCGGGAAGTGGCCGATGGTCGGGCCGGTCGGCGGTGGATCGAGCGCGGAAGCCCGCAGGTCGGGGTGGCGCACCACGGGTCGCGGCGGCGCACCACGGTCGCGGCTGCGCATGACGGGTTGCGGCGGGGCAGAGCCGGCAGCCGCCGGACCACCGGAAGAATCAGCGTGCACGGATGGAACAGGCGGCCGTCGTCGTGCGTGTAGATGACATGGGAAGCCAGCCGGCAGCGCCGGCCGATGCCAGGCAGGAGCTGCCGCGCCACCTCGCCGACTGGGAACGCGATCCGCCGGCCCTGCCGTTCGAGCAGTTCTACCGGGACCACGTGGACCGGATCCATCGGGCGCTCGCGCTGGCCGTCGGGGACGTCGCCGTGGCGCGGGAGGCCGCTGACGAGGCGATGGCCCGGGCATACGCGCGGTGGGACCGGGTGCGGCGCCTCGACAACCCGGCCGGGTGGGTGTTCCGGGTCGGGCTGAACTGGGCCACCTCCTGGTGGCGGAAGGTCCGCCGGGAGCGGCCACCGGCCGACGAGTGGCAGGCGCCGATGGCGCCGGGCCCCGATCCGGCCGGCCTGGCCGCCCGGTCGGCGCTGGACCGGCTGCCGGCCGGCCAGCGGACCGTGATCGTCTGCCGGGTCCTGCTGGACCTCTCCACCGCCGAGACCGCCGCGGTGCTCAATTTGACCGAGGGCACGGTTCGCAGCCGCCTCTCCCGTGGCCTGGCCGGGCTGCGCGTGGCGCTGGCCGAGAAGGAGTGATCGTGGACGTCGTACCCGATGACCTGGCGGACCTGGTGCACCGGGCCGCGTGGGTGACCCCGCCGCACGCGGCGGACCTGGCGAACGTGCGCCGGCGGGCGCGCGCCCGGCGGCGCCGCCGGGCCGCAGCAGCCGCGGGCGGCCTGGTCGTACTGGTCGGGCTCGCCGGCGGGGCCGTGCCGCTGCTCGCCGGCAACGGCCGGGCACCCGCCCCGGTGTCGGCGCCGTCGGTCCCGCCGACCGGCACCGCCCCCACCACGCCGGCACCACCCCGCATGCCGGCGCAGCGGCTCATCATCGCCGGAGGCGGCGCCACTGCCCAGCCGCTGCGGGGCGGACCGGAGATCGGCCTGGTGGGCGGTGTCGCGGACGAGGTGATGGCCAATGGCACGGTGGTCCGGCACCGGGTGCCCGCCGGGTGGGAAGGCACTGTGGCCCTGCCCGACGGGCGGCTGGTCGGCCTCAAGCTCACCGATCTCATGCCCGGTGTGCAGCGCAGGGACGGCCCGAACGTGGCGGGCCTGTCGATCAGGCTCATGGTGCTGGGCGCGGACGACCGAGTCGAACTCAGCCGGGAGGTCCGGGTCAAGGGACAGGCCCTCAAGCTGGTGGGCGCCGACGCACGGTACGCCTACCTGGTGCGGGACGGCATCGGCCTGGTGGGCCACGAGCTGAGCACGGGCCGGGAGAGGACCCTGATCCGGGTCACGACGAAGGTCGACGGCGAACTGCCCTTCGGCGGCGCCGACGTGGCGGCGGGCCGGGTGGTGTCGGTGACCGGCCCGCCCGACATGACCCGCTGCCGGCTCGACGTGCGCCGGCTGGCCGGCGGGACCCGGCTGTCCCGCCCCACCGTGGCCGGGGAGTGTGCGTCGTCGATCCGGCTCTCCCCGGACGGCAGCCTCGTCGCGGTCCCCTACCGCCGCCCGAGTGGCCGGCGGGCCCTGGAGTACCGAGTGGCGATCCTGGACACCGCGACCGGACAGCGCCGGGCCGACCAGCGCGTCGGGACGGCCGATGTCGTCTACGGCCTCACGGACAGCGGGACCTGGGGCACCGCCTGGGTCGACGACACGACGGTCCGGGTGGTCTGGGCGCAGCTACCCGAGCCGCCCCGCAAGGTCTACCCGGTGTCCGAGGTTGCCCGGGTGGTAACCGTCAGCCTTCAGTAGCGCTCGCGGAGCAACTGGGCGGCCTCGACCGCCCAGTAGGTGAGGATGATCTGCGCGCCGGCCCGACGGATCGAGGTGAGCGTCTCCAGCATCACCCGCTCCCGGTCGATCCAGCCGTTCGCGGCGGCCGCCTCGACCATCGCGTACTCGCCGGAGACCTGGTAGGCGGCGACCGGGACGTTCACCGCGGCCCGGACCGCCGACACCACGTCGAGGTAGGGCAGCGCCGGCTTGACCATCACCATGTCGGCGCCCTCAGCGACGTCCAGCTCGACCTCGCGCAGCGACTCGCGCAGGTTCGCCGGGTCCTGCTGGTAGGTGCGCCGGTCGCCGTCCAGGGCCGACTCCACCGCGTCGCGGAACGGGCCGTAGAAGGCCGAGGCGTACTTCACCGCGTACGCCAGCACGGCCACGTCCTGGTGGCCGGCGGCGTCGAGAGCCCGGCGGACGACGCCGACCTGGCCGTCCATCATCCCGGACGGCCCGACCACGCCGACCCCGGCGGCGGCCTGGGCCACCGCCATCTCGGCGTACGCCCCGAGGGTGGCGTCGTTGTCCACGGCGCCGTCCGGGGTGAGCAGTCCGCAGTGCCCGTGCGAGGTGAACTCGTCCAGGCAGAGGTCGCTCATCACCACGGTGGCGTCCCCCACCTCGGAGACCACGTCGCGGATCGCCAGGTTGAGGATGCCGTTCGGGTCGATGGCACCGGAGCCGGTGGCGTCCCGCTCGGCCGGCACCCCGAAGAGCATGATCCCGCCGACCCCGGCCTGGACCGCCTCGACGGCGGCCTTGCGCAGCGAGTCCCGGGAGTGCTGGAGCACCCCCGGGAGCGACGCGATGGCCCGGGGCTCGGTCAGCCCCTCCTTGACGAACATCGGCACGACCAGCTCGGCCGGGTCGACGCGGGTCTCGGAGACCAGCCGCCGCACGGCCGCGTTGCGACGCAGCCGGCGGGGTCGGATCTCGGGGTACGGCATGGGGGCCTCCCTAGCGACTACCGGAACCTCAGGGCGGTCGGCCCCTGCACCTTCGAACCACGGCGCTGCTTGGCCGGCATGGCGGCGAGCTTCTCGCGCAGCTCGACGGCGTAGGCGGCGAGCGCCTCCACCAGGTCGGGCACCGAGGCGTGCGGCGGCTGCACGTCGACCCGCAGGCCGAACTCCGTCGCGGTCTCCGCCGTCTTGGGCCCGATCACAGCGACAACGGTACGCGCATGCGGCTTCCCGGCGATGCCGACCAGGTTCCGGACGGTGGAGGACGAGGTGAAGAGCACCGCGTCGAAGCCACCCGACTTGATCGCGTCCCGGATCTCGGCGGGCGGCGGCGCGGCCCGGACCGTCCGGTACGCAGTCACGTCGTCGACCTCCCAGCCGCGCTCGGTGAGCCCCGCGGCGAGGGTCTCGGTGGCGATGTCGGCGCGCGGCAGCAGCACCCGGCCCACCGGGTCGAGGACCTCGTCGTGCGGCGAGAACTCGGCCAGCAGCCCCTCCGAGGACTGCTCCCCGGACGGCACCAGCTCCGGCTGGATGCCGAAGGCGCGGACCGCGTCGGCGGTGGCCTCGCCGATGCAGGCGATCTTGACGCCGCCGAAGTGCCGGGCGTCCAGGCCGTGCTCGGCGAACTTCTCCCAGACCGCGCGGACCGCGTTCACCGAGGTGAAGATCACCCAGGCGTACCGGCCGTCGACCAGGCCCTTGACCGCCCGCTCCATCTGGGCCGGGGTACGCGGCGGCTCGACCGCGATGGTCGGCACCTCGCACGGGATCGCCCCGTACGCGCGCAGCCGGGCGCTCATCGCGCCGGCCTGCTCCTTGGTCCGGGGCACGAGCACCTTCCAGCCGTAGAGCGGCCGGTTCTCCCACCAGCTCAGCTTGTCCCGCTGGCCGACGCCCTCGCCGACGGTGAGCACGACCCGGCCGGTGAAGCCGAGCGCCGCCGCGACGAAGGAGTCCACGGTCGACGTGGTGGTGTACTGCGTCTCGCCGGTGCCGTCGCCGGTCACCCCGACGGGGGTCCCGCCGTCGACGCCGGCGGCCAGCAGGCCGTCCCGGATCGCCGCGAGGTCGCCGGCGTCCACGGCCAGCGCCAGCGAGCCCCGGGCGACGGCCGCGGCGAGCGCGTCGAAGTCCAGCGTGTTGACGTCCTCGACGTCGGCGACGGTGCGCACCCCCGGCAGCGGCACACCGGCGTAGGTGGCCACGCCCTCGGCCTGGCCGACACCCGGGATCACCTCGAAGCGCGCGGCGGTACGCGCCACCGCCTGCACCTCCTTGACCACCGACTCGTGGCCGAACGGGTCACCGGCGACCAGGTGCACCGCGTTCAGCCCGGAGCGGGCCGCGGAGATCAGCACCTTCGCCACGTCCCCCGGTACGCCCTCGGCTGGGCTGAACTGGGCGTCGGACTTGGCCTGGGCGCGGACGGCGTCGAGCAGCGACTCGGGGATCCCCCGGTCGTACACCACCTGGTCGGCGTCGACCAGGGCGTCGTGCGCCCGGCGGGTCAGCAGGCCCGGGTCGCCGGGGCCGGCCCCGACGAACGCGATACGGCCTGCGGGCTTACGGGTGCGGGTCATTCTGTGCTCCCAAATTGCTGGGTCCCCGGACCGGCGTGTCCTTCTTGGCCGAGGATCGAGTCGGCGCCGAGTTCGAGGAGCTCGGCGGCGAGTGCCTTGCCGATCTCCGCCGCGTCGGCGGGCGTTCCGGTGCGGGACAGCCGGAGGTCACGGGTGCCGTCCGGGCTGATCACCGCCCCGCGCAGGTAGAGCTCAACGCCGGCATCACCCTCGGCGAGCTCGCCGTAGGCGGCGACGGGTGCCGTGCACCCGGCCTCCAGGGTGGCCAGCAGCGCCCGTTCCGCGGTGACCGCGGCCCGGGACGGTGCGTGGTCGAGCACCGAGAGCAGCTCGACCAGGTCCGGGTCGTCGAGCCGGCACTCCACCGCCAGCGCGCCCTGGGCGGGCGCGGGCAGCATCAGCATCGGGTCGAGCGTCTCGGTGATCACGTCGGTCCGCCCCAGCCGGGCCAACCCGGCCCGGGCCAGGACAACCGCGTCGAGGTCGGCGTCCGGGCCGAGCACCCGCCGCAGGCGGGTGTCCACGTTGCCCCGGAGCGGGGTGACCTCCAGCTGCATTCCGAGCGCGTGCAGCTGGGCGATCCGACGCAGCGCGCCGGTGCCCACGAGGGCGCCGGGCGGCAACTCGGCGAGGGTACGGCCGTCCCGCGCGACCAGCGCGTCGCGCGGATCCTGCCGGGGCGGCACCGCCGCGATGTGCAGCCCGGGCGCCGCCGCCGTGGGCAGGTCCTTGTAGGAGTGCACGGCGAAGTCGATGGTCCGGGCGGCCAGCGCGTCGCGCAGCGCGGAAACGAAGACGCCGACCCCGAGCCGGTGCACCGGGGCGGAGGAGCGGTCGCCTGCGGTCACCACCTCGACCAGCTCGACCTCCCGGCCGGTGGCCGCGGTCAGCGCCTCGGCGACCTGGCCGGACTGGGCCATCGCCAGGGCGCTGCCCCGGGTGCCGAGGCGCAGGGTGGCGGTCATCGCTCACCTCCGGTGGACGGGACGTCGGCGACGTCGAACGACGGCCGGCCGGCGGCGTCGATCTCCACCACGTCGGGGACGGTGTCGACCGGGGAGGTCTGCGGCACCTCGAGGTCGAAGAGCTCGCGCAGCAGCGCGGCGTACTGGTCCCCGCCCGGCTCGGCAGCGAGCTGGCGGACCCGCACGGTGGGCTGGTGCAGCAGCCGCTGCACCACCCGGTGCACCGTCCGGGCGACCTCGGCGCGCTGGTCGTCGCTGAAGTCGGGGCGGCGCTGGGCGAGCCGGCGCAGCTCGGCGGTGACCACGTCGTCGGCCCGGCCGCGCAGCGCGGCCACGGTGGGCGCCACGTCGGCGCCGCGCAGCCAGCTGAGGAACGACTCGACCTCGCCGGCGACGATCCGGGCCACCTCGGCGGCGTCGGCGGCGGCCTCCCCCTCGGCGAGGAGGGCGGCCATCCGGTCGATGTCGATGATCTCGACGCCGGGCAGCTCGGCGACGCCCGCCTCGACGTCCCGCGGCACGGCGAGGTCGAGCAGGACGAGCGGGCCCCGGTCGGCGTCCCGGCGGGCGAGCGCCCGGGTCACCACGTCGCGGGTGAGGACCGGTTCGGTGGCCGCCGTGGCGGCCACTACGATGTCCACCGTGGCGAGGGCGTCGACCAGCTCGGCCATCGGGACGGCGCTGGCGCCGTACGACGCGGCCAGCCGGACCGCCCGGTCGGCGCCACGGTTGGTCACGGTGAGCGGCCCGGCGCCCAGCCGGGAGAGCGTCGCCACGCCCAGCGCGCCCATCGCGCCGGCCCCGACCACCATGGCCGGGCGGCCGGCGAGGTCGCCGTCGAAGTGGCCGGCCGCCAGGTCGAGCGCGGCGGTGACCACGCTCTGACCGGCCCGGTCGATGCCGGTCTCGGCGTGCGCGCGCTTGCCCACCCGCAGCGCCTGCTGCATCAGCTCGTGCAGCAGCCGGCCGGCGGAGTCGGCGCCGCTGGCCCAGTGGTACGCGTCCCGGAGCTGGCCGAGGATCTGCGCCTCGCCCACCACCATCGAGTCCAGCCCGGCGGCGACCCGGAAGACGTGGTCGACGGCGGCGGCGTCGTAGTGCACGTAGAGGTGGTTGGCGAGCGCCACCGGCGGGGAGCCGGCCTGCTCGGCGAGGACCGCGCAGATGTCGCCGAGACCGCCGTGGAACCCGGAGACGGCCGCGTAGACCTCCACCCGGTTGCAGGTGGAGACGAGCACGGCCTCGGCCACGTACGGCTGGGCGACCAGCCGGTCCAGGGTGCGGGTGAGATCGGCCGGGGCGACCGCCAGCTGCTCCAGCGTGGCGACCGGAGCCGTGCGGTAGGACGCGCCGACGACGAGCAGTTTCACGTGCCGATCGCCTCCTGGGTGTCGGTGGCCGCGAGCCCGCCGGGCAGGGCGGTGAGGGCGGACCCGCCGGTGGCGGGAAGCGCGGTCAGCGACGCCTTGCGGTGCTCGTGGAAGGACAGGATCTGCAGCTCGATCGCGAGGTCGACCTTGCGCACGTCGACCCCCTCCGGAACCGAGAGTACGCACGGCGCGAAGTTGAGGATGCTCGTCACGCCGACGGCGACCAGCTGGTCGGCCACCCGCTGGGCGGCCTGGGCCGGGGTGGCGATCACGCCGATCGAGATCGACTCCTCGGCGGCGACCCGGGGCAGCTCCTCGACGTGCCGTACGACCAGGCCGTTGATCTCCTCGCCGACCCGGGACGGGTCCGCGTCGAAGAGTGCGGCGATCCGGAAACCGCGGCTGGCGAAACCGTCGTAGCCGGCCAGGGCGTGACCGAGATTACCCACCCCGACCAGGGCGACCGCCCGACGCTGGGTGAGCCCGAGCACGAACTCGATCTGGTCGATCAGCAGCCCGACGTCGTAGCCGACTCCCCTGGTGCCGTACGACCCGAGGTGGGAGAGGTCCTTGCGGAGCTTGGCCGAGTTGACCCCGGCCGCGTTCGCGAGCCCCTCGCTGGAGACCGTCTCGTGGCCGGCGTCGGCGAGATTGTGCAGGGCACGGAGGTATTCCGGGAGCCGCGCCACGGTCGCCTCGGGCAGGTCCGGGAGCGCCGGTACGGCACCGGCGCGACCGGGCGCGCCAGGGTGACGGTGCTGACTCATGAGACTCCGTGCGGTGCGATCCTCGACCAGCGTCGGTGGCCGGTCGTTTCGGGACTCCCGCTGGCGACCGATGTTGCCGGCTGTGCTAGCAGGGCGCGTCGGAATTACAGAGTAGGCGCTTGTGAAGACGTGCACAAATCGCGATCTTGCTGGCCCGCGACGCGCCTTCACCTGCCCTCCATTCCACAAGATCGATTGCGCGCGCACCGTTGGCGCCGCTCGGCGATTATTGCTCAATCCCGACTTCTCTGACCAATCGCACGCGCTCGGTAGCGGTGTGTCACGCCTCTCCGGCGCGACACGCCGGAGTCGATCATGAAGTTGTTGCCACGACACGCCGGTGTGGAGGCAAACAACTTCATGATCAACGCGCAGGGCGGGGCGCAGCCGGCGGCGAAGGATCAGGGGAGGGTGGTGGCGAGGGTTACCGCGGCCGTCAGGGTGTCGGCGGTGGGGTGGGCGGAGGCGCGGAGCCGGGCCGGGTCGGAGAGGCCGCCGGTGTAGAGGACGCAGCGGGCGCCGACCGACTCGGCGGCGTCGGCGTCGTCGAGGGAGTCGCCGATCAGCACCACCTGGCTGCCGTCCAGGCCCAGCTCGGCCAGGTGCTTCGCCAGCCACCCGGCCTTGACGCCCCCGCCGACCGCGTCCCGCAGCCCGTCGACCCGGGTGAAGTGCGGGGTCAGCCCGTAGGTGTGCACGGTCGGCACCAGCTCGTCGTGGAACCACATGGAGAGCAGCGACTGGCTGCCCGGCCACGCCGCGATCGCCGCGGTCGCGTCGGCCGCCAGCTCGCAGGTGGTCAGCCCCGCCCGGTACGCGTCGTGGAAGATCTGGTCCAGCCGCCCGAACGCCTCGTCGTCGACCGCCCGCCCGAGCATCTCGGCGTAGTACTCGGCGATCGGCCGGCGGAACCTCGCCCGGTGCTCGTCGACGGTGACGGCCGGCCCCCCGGCGCTGGCGAAGGCGACGTTGGTGGCCTGCACCACCAGGTCGAGATCGTCGAGCAGGGTGCCGTTCCAGTCCCATACCAGGTGGTGCCGCGCAGGGGTCATCGCTGCACCATAAGGCAGGCCGGCGCCGCCGCCGGAATCCCGCTCAGAGCTGCGGGGTGGTCAGGTCCCGCAGCAGCCGCTCCTCCTCGACCCGCCAGTAGCCGTGCTCCTTGCCGTCGAGCAGCACCACCGGCAGCCGGTCGCCGTACTCGCGTTCCAGCTCGATGTCGTCCGTGACGTCCTTCTCGATCCACCGGTCGCCGGTGACCGCCACCACCCGGTCCAGCGCCGCCTTCGCGTCCTCGCAGAGATGGCAGCCGGGCCGGGTGATCAGGGTGAGCCGGGCTTCAGTGGACATCGGGTACCTCCGTGCGGGTGTCGGTCGACGGCGCCGGCGACGGCACCGGGGGCGCCGCCGGCCGGAGCTGGGTCTTGCGTACCTTGCCGATCACCGAGTACGGCAGCGTGTCGACGAACTCGACGGCGGTCGGGCACTTAAACCGGGCCAGGTTACGGGCGCAGTGGGCGAGCAGCTCTTCCCCGGTCACCGCCGAGCCCGCCGACCGCACCACGTACGCCTGGACAGTCTCGCCGGTGCGCGGGTGCGGCACGCCCAGTACCGCCGACCCGGCCACCCCGGGATGCGCCCCGAGCACCAACTCGACCTCGTGCGGATACACGTTGAAGCCGTTCACCAGGATCAGCTCGCCGAGCCGGTCGACCAGGAAGAGGTCGCCCTCGTCGTCGGCGTACGCGACGTCACCGGTGGCCCACCAGCCCTCGTCGTCCGGGCCGCCCCGGCCGTCCGGCCAGTAGCCGGTGAAGAGGTTGGCACCCCGAACCACGATCTCGCCCGGGTCGGTGCCCGGCGCTGCGTCGGAGAGGTCCAGGTCGTCCGGGTCGTCCTCCGGCGCGGCCGCGCCGTCCCGCCACAGCTCCGCGCCGTCCGGCCCGACCAGCCGCGCCTCGACACCCGGCAGCGGCCGGCCGATCGAGCCGGGCTTCGGCTCCCCGCCGACCAGGGTGGAGGTGAGCACCGGGGCGGTCTCGGTCAGGCCGTACCCGACATGCACCGGCCGGCCCGTGACCTCGGTGAAGCGCGCCGCGGTGGCCGGCGGCAGCGGCGCCGCGCCGCAGACCGCGACCCGGACCGACGCCATCGCCTCGGCCACCGCCTCACCCTCCGCGTCGGCCCAGGCCAGAAACATCGACGGTACGCCGACCAGCACGCTGACCCGGTGCCGGGCGATCTCGGCGAGCCCCCCGGTCGGACCGAGGTCGTCGACGAGCACGCCGGTCGCGCCGTGGTGGACGACGGCCCCCAGCCCCGAGTTCAACCCGTACGCGTGGAAGAGCGGCAGGGCCAGCAGGACGGTGTCGTCGGGCCCGACCACCGGTGGGCTGATCCGGTCGATCTGCTCGTGGTTGGCGGCCAGCGCGCGGTGCGGGAGCATGGCGCCCTTCGGCCGGCCCTCGGTGCCCGAGGTGTAGAGCAGCACCGCGAGGTCCTCGCCGCCCCGGGCCGGGAAAGACGTCGTGGCGTCATCGTCGGTCACCGGCGGGGTGGTGTGCACGGCGGTCAGCGCGGGCAGCTCGGCGGCGAGGTCGGCGACCCGGTCGCGGACCTCCTCGGCGCAGATCAGCACGGCGGCCCCGGAGTCGGCGAGCACGTGCCGCAGCTCCCGGGCGGTCAGGCCGGGGTTGATTGGCACCGAGACGAGCCCGGCGCGCAACGTGGCGAGGTAGCTGATCACGAAGTCCGGCGAGTTGCCGAACGAGACGGCCACCCGGGGCGGATGCCCGGACGTCCCGGCCGGCGTCGAGGCGGCCAGGGCGCGGGCCGTCTCAGTCACCGCGGCGTCCAGTTCAGACCAGGTCAGGGTGCGGTCCCGCCAGTGCACGGCGGGACGGTCGCCGTGGGCGACGGCCGCCCGGCTGAGCCGGTCGGCGAGGTTCGGCGCGGAGCTGTCGGCTGCTTCCTGCACGGTGGCTGAGTCTGGCACAGCACCGGCCGCCCGGCCATGCTTGCGGACCGTCCGGCCCGGACGAGCGCTCCGGTCCCGCCGACGGGACGCGTCTCCAGCCGTCCACTGCCGCCCGACCCGCCGGGCGACACGCCGGGCGGGCGGTCGCGGGAGCGCGCCTCGACACGCCGAAGGCGAAAACGAAATCGCTCCGACCAGGACTTTCCACTCCGGACCAGCTTCCGGTGTCAAAGTCAACCGCATACGACGGACAACCGGTCCGCCATCCGTGCGACGCGGAAGGAAATACTTCCGCCCTGTGTAACGGACTTGCCACGCGCGGGTGACGTTGGCCCTATCATCACTCGGGTCGGCTCACCCGATTTGCCGTGAGTCGACACCCCTCAGCCTGAGGAGGCCCCCGTGCCTGTGAGCGCATTGGACCAGCACCTCAAGGGGATCTGCCGCGCGTCGGCACGTCCCGGCCCGGCCGTGCCCGACCGGCGCGTACCCCGTCCCGCCACAGCGACGCGGCGCCCAGCGCGGCCGCGCCCCGTCCGGAACGGGGAGGCGCGGTGAGCACCTTCGGTTACGCGGAGCGCCCGGCCGCTCTGAGCGGTCCGGCGCCGAGGACGCCGGTCAACGACCGACTGGAGTCGGCGCGCAACTCGGCGGAGGGAATGTGGAGCCTGGCCGTCCGCGGCGACGGGGCCCGGCGGGTGCGCAACCGGTCGCACCACAACGAGGCGCCGCCCCGGCCGGCACTGCCGGGCGGCAACGCCAAGCCGGCCGGCGCCCGGGTGGGCGCGCCGGCCCGCCCCACCATGCCGTCACAGGGCCGCCGGGCCGGGGAGGCACCGGCGATGAGCGACCCGTCGAACAGCGAGACCGCCGTCCTGCCGGCGGTGTCGGCCACCGACACGGAGGTGCTGCCGAAGGTGCCGGCCGCCGACACGGCCGTGCTGCCCAAGGTGCCCGCCGAGGCCGCCCCGGCCACCGGCTACCCGAGCCGTCCCGACCCGTCCGACCCGGCCACGGAGGTCTGGGCCCTGGTCGAGCGCGCCCAGGCCGGCGAGGCGGAGGCCTTCGGCCTGATCTACGACCGGTACGTCGACACCGTCTTCCGGTTCGTCTACTTCCGGGTCGGCAACCGGCAACTGGCCGAGGACCTGACCTCCGACACCTTCCTCCGGGCGCTCAAGCGGATCGGCAGCTTCACCTGGCAGGGCCGGGACCTCGGCGCCTGGCTGGTCACCATCGCCCGGAACCTGGTGGCCGATCACTTCAA
Source organism: Micromonospora rhizosphaerae (assembly GCF_900091465.1). Taxonomy (NCBI): domain Bacteria; kingdom Bacillati; phylum Actinomycetota; class Actinomycetes; order Micromonosporales; family Micromonosporaceae; genus Micromonospora; species Micromonospora rhizosphaerae. The sequence continues at coordinate 264,216 of NZ_FMHV01000002.1, forward strand.
GTCCGGCCGCTACCGGCTCGAGGTGACCACCGGCGACGTGCTCGACGCCGACCGGGAGGACCGCGGGCCGGAGGGCAGCCCGGAGTCGGCGGTGGTCGAGCACATCACCAACGTCGCCCTCCTCACCGCCGTGAAGCAGCTCAACCCCGAGCAGCAGGAGTGCATCGTGCTCCGCTTCCTGCAGGGCTTCTCGGTCGCCGAGACCGCCCGGGCCATGGGCAAGAACGAGGGCGCGATCAAGGCTCTGCAGTACCGGGCGGTGCGGGCCCTGGCCCGGCTGCTGCCCGACGGCTTCCAGCCCTGATCCCGCAGCCCGTTCCCGCCCGTCCCGACCAACGGGGGCGGGCGCGCCGCTCGCGTGCCAGCGTGACGAGAATCACTCTTCGTGATTTCGCCTGCGCCGGCCCCGTAACCGGTACCCACCCCGAACCGTTTCTCCGAGTGCGACCAGTGGTTGTCCCGGCGCCCCCGGGCCACCCGGTTCGGTGAACGCGGCGGTCACGCCGCCGTCCGTCGTCGTCACGCTGCCACCGGTCGCTGGTGACGACCACGGCCCACCGGCCGTGACCAGCGAGAGGAGGTGCCTGCGGTGGACAGCGACCTCTTCTCCCGTCGGCGTTCCGAGCGCTTCGCGCAGCTTCTCGAGGAGGCAAACGGCGGCCGGCGTCACCACGGCCGCTCCCCCGCCGACCGGGAACTCGCCACGCTCGTCGCGGTCAGTCGGCGACTCACCACCGACCGGCCGACCGTCGAGGTCGACGCGGACTTCCGGACCGGGCTCCGGGCCATGCTCGTCGCCACCGCCGAACGCGAGGGCCTCGGCGCCCCGGCGACGGCGAAGACCGACACGACGGCGCCGACCGGCGCGGCGCGCGGCCCGCTCCTGCCGGCGGTCACCGCCCGGCGGGCCCGCGCCCGGGGCGCGATCCTGGTCGGGGTGGCCGTCGGAGCGCTGGCCCTCTCCGGCATCTCGGCCGCCAGCGAGAACGCGGTGCCCGGTGATGCGCTCTACGGCATGAAGCGCTCCACGGAACGGGCCCAGCTTGCCCTGACCAGCTCGGACATCAGCCGGGGCCAGCTCTTCCTCGACTTCGCCCGGACTCGGCTCGACGAGGCCGCCAAGGTGCACGGCGACCGGCTCGGCTTCGGCGCCGTCCTGGACGACATGGACGCCGACACCCGGCAGGGCGTACGGCTGCTGACCACCGTCGCGGTGCAGCGCGCCGACCCGGCCGGTCTGGACGCGGTCAACGCCTTCCTCACCGGCCAGCGGCAGGCGGTCAGCGGGCTGCTCGACCGGACGGACCACGTCGAGCGGGACCGGACCCACCGGTCGCTCGCCCTGCTCGACGCAGTACGCACCCGCTCCGACGCGCTGCGCGCGGCGATCGTCTGCGGCCTGCCGGCGCCGGTCGTCAGCGACGCGCTCGGCCCGGCTCCGGGCACCTGCCCCGGTCGCTGACCGGTCATCGTGGCGCGGCAGCCGTCCGCGAGGCGGTTCCCCGCGCGGACGACCGGGCGTCCCCGGCCTCCGGCTACGCTCGCGGGGGACAACGCGTCGCGGTCGTCGAGCGGAGGGAGGTCGCGTGGCCCGCACCCGCAAGCTCACGGTCAGCACCGACGTCCACGGCCACACCGCCGGTTGGGCGGAGACCGAGCAGGCGCCACCGGCCACGTCCACACCCGACCCCACCGCGGCGGCCTTCTTCGACGTGGACAACACGATGATGCAGGGCGCCTCGATCTACTGGTTCGCCCGCGGGCTGGCCGCCCGGAAGTACTTCACCACCGGCGACCTGGCCCGGTTCGCCTGGCAGCAGGCGAGGTTCCGGCTGCTCGCCACCGAGCACGCCGGCGACATGTCGCAGGCCAAGGAGGCGGCGCTCGCCTTCATCGAGGGCTGGCGGGTGCAGGACGTGGAACGGCTCGCCGAGGAGATCTTCGACGAGCTGATGGCCCCGCGGATCTGGGTCGGCAGCCGCAAGCTGGCGCAGCGCCACCTCGACGCGGGCGAGCGGGTCTGGCTGGTCAGCGCCGCCCCGGTGGAGATCGGTCGGGTGATCGCCGCCCGGCTCGGCCTGACGGGCGCTATCGGCACGGTCGCCGAGGTGGTCGACGGCGCGTACACCGGCCGGCTGGTCGGCGACCTGATGCACGGGCCGGCCAAGGCCGAGGCGGTGACCCAGCTCGCCGCGGTGGAGGGGCTGGATCTGACCCGCTGCGCCGCCTACAGCGACTCCGCCAACGATCTGCCGATGCTCTCCACTGTGGGCCGCGCGGTGGCGATCAACCCGGACACCGATCTGCTCCGGCAGGCCCGCGAGCGCGGCTGGGAGGTGCGGGACTTCCGCACCGGCCGCCGCGCCGCCAAGATCGCCTTGCCGTCGACGGCCGCCGCCGGGCTGATCGCCGGGGCGGTCACCGCCGGCCTCGCCCTGCACCGGCGCCGCCGCACCCACTGACGCCCACGCCGAGGCAGCAGCTTGCGGGAAGCCGCCGGCTCCGTTGCGCGGGAGGCAGCAGCGGGCGGGAGGCTGTGCGGAGGTCGACCCGACGGCGTCAGGGGCCAAACGGGTCGGGGCGTCGTTCGAGCAGCTTGTGCAGGGTCTGCTGGATGGTCTCCCGGACCTGGTCGGCGAGGTTGAAGACGACCATCGGGTCGTCGGCCGAGTCGGTCAGGTGCGCGGTGGGGATCGGCGGACAGAACTCGATCAGCCACTTGCTCGGCAGCGGCACCATGCCCAGCGGCCCCAGCCAGGGGAAGGTGGGCGTCACCGGGAAGTAGGGGAGCTTGAGCAGCCGGGCGAGGGGCTTGATGTCGGCCAGCATCGGATAGATCTCCTCGCCGCCGACGATCGCCACCGGCACGATCGGCGTGCCGGTGCGCAGTGCCGCCGAGACGAAGCCACCCCGGCCGAACCGCTGGAGCTTGTAGCGGTCGGAGTAGAGCTTGCCGACGCCCTTGAACCCCTCGGGGAAGACGCCGACCAGCTCACCGTTACCCAGCAGCCGTTCCGCGTCCGGGTTGCAGGCGACCGTGCCGCCGGTCTTGCGGGCGATCTCGGAGACCACCGGCATCCGGAAGACCAGGTCGGCGCCGAGCAGCCGCAGGTAGCGGTGGGCGGGGTGCTGATCGTGCAGCGCGGCGGAGAGGATCAGGGCGTCCAACGCCACCGTGCCGGAGTGGTTGCCCACCACCAGGCCGGGCCCGTCGGCCGGCACATTCTCCAGGCCGCTGACCTCGGTACGGAACCAGTCCCGGTAGAGCAGCCGCACCAGCGGGTGAAAGACCGCGTCGGTGAGGTCCCGGTCGAAGCCGAACTCATCCACCTCGTAGTCGCCGGAGAGCCGCCGGCGCAGGAAGGCCAGCGCGCCCGCGACCCTGTGGTCCCAGTGATCCCGCCGGTCCGGCACCGCCGGCCCGCTTGACGCCACCACGCCGCTATCGCCCGAGGTGGCGTCACCCGGGGTCGCATCGTCCGGCGTGGCCGCATCGGGCGTCCCGGGTCGGCCGTTCGCCCCGACGACCGGCTCGTCCGTCGCGGCGGTGTCCGGCTCGTCGTGCGCGGCCGGGCCCGTCCGTCGAGGCCGGTCGGTCGCCGTCGTCCGGCGGCGTCCGTTGCTCCGCACCGGCTCCGCGTTCCCTTCCCCGGCGGTCAGGGGTACGTCGTACCGGCCGTTGACCGCGGCGCCGTTGCGGCGCTCCTCGGCGGGGGTCATGACCGCTCCCGCACGGCGGCCCGGACCTGCCGGATCCCGTCGAGGACAAGCTGCTCGGCCGCGGCGAGCTGGTCCCGGGTCACCACCACCCCGCCATGGTGGGCCCGGATGAAGTCGTCGAAGGCGGCCGCCGTCGAGCGGGGCGTGAAGCCGTACTCCTGTTCCAGCCTGGTGGTGTCCACCACCCGACCGTGCACGAAGAGGTCGACCTGGTCCAACCCGTACCGACCGAAGCCCAGGCTGCGGGCGATCGCGGCGGCGCCGGAGAGGCCCGGCTCCAGCACCGGCATGCCGACCCGGCCGGCCCGCCGGATCGCCTGGGAGAGGGAGAGCACGCCCGGGCCGGCGACGTTGTACGTCCCCGGATGGTCCTCGACGATCGACCGGTGCAGCACCTCGAGCGCGTCGTCGAAGTGGACGAACTGGAGCCGGGGGTCGCGGCCGAACACGGTGGGGACCACCGGCTGGGAGAAGTAGCGGGTCAGCGTGGTGTCTGCGGTGGACCCGATGAACGGCGCGAACCGCAGCACGGTGTCGGTGACGTCCGGGCGACGCCGGCGGAACCCGCGGACGTACCCCTCGATGTCGAGGATGTCGCGGGCGAAACCGCCGCGCGGCACCTCGCGCGGCTCGGTCTCCTCGGTGAAGACGGCCGGGTCGCGGAACGACGCGCCGTACGCGGCGGTGGAGGAGCGGACCACCAGCTTGCGCAGCCGGGGCGCCCGCTGGCAGGCGGCGAGCAGCTGCATGGTGCCGATGACGTTCTGTTCCTTCATCGCCGCCCGGCCGCCGTGCTGCGGGTCGGCGGCGCTGACCAGGGCGAGGTGCACCACGGCGTCGACGTCGAGGTCGGCGAGGAGGCCACCGAGCGAGTCGAGGTCGATCCGGATCCGTTCGACCCGGTCGAGGAGGTGGGTGAACTCGGGGCCGGGAGTCGCCGGGTCCACCCCGATGACGCGTTCGATCCGGGGGTCGGCGGCGAGCCGGGCGGCGACGTGCGCGCCGAGATAGCGGCCGACCCCGGTCACGACGACGACCCCCGGAGCACCTGGGGTGCCACCGGGGGTCATGTCGTGCGCCTTGTCCGGCAGGCGGGATCGAGCCGAGATGTCCACGGCCTGATCACCTGAGCCTCCGAGGGTCGACAGTTGGCAAGTGGTGCCGGTTGCCGGGCGGTGGCCCGGCCCGGTCACTTGCCGAGACGGCGACGCTGGACGCGGGTCTTGCGCAGCAGCTTGCGGTGCTTCTTCTTAGCCATGCGCTTGCGGCGCTTCTTGACCACCGAGCCCATACGACAGCCTTTCAATGCAACGTGCGGGGCGGACCGGGTGACACCACCGCGGGTGGCGTCGGTGACCGCTTGCGGACAACGGACCGGACCAGCGTGGTGGGCGGGGCGCACCGGGGTGCGGTCACGGTCGGGGTCCAGGGTAGCCGTACTGCGTCAGCAGGACCAACGCGCCCCCGTCGATGCCCGTTACGTCGCACTCGGTGGCGGGTCAGGCGCTTTCTTGAAACGCGCCCCGGAGGTATTCGTGCACCGCGTGCTCGGGCACCCGGAACGACCGGCCGACCCGCACCGCGGTCAGCTCGCCGCTGTGCACGAGACGGTAGACCGTCATCTTGGAAACCCGCATGACCGTCGCCACCTCGGCGACGGTCAGGAACCTGACATCCGACAGTCGACCGTCGGACTGCGACCCGGCCATGGCTCACCGACCCATTCCCATGCCCGGCGCGTGCCACCGGACGGGGTCCTCCCGCCAGGTCAGGCAACGCGCGTGTTACCAGTACGGTAGCGGGACGGCTGTGACCGGCGCGATCCCTTCCTGTAACTGATCATGCGCCGACCGCCGTTTCCCCGGCATTGACCTGCCGTTTTCCGCCCGGTTGGGTTCGTCGTCCCGTTCCTACCCGGCAGGTGCCGGGGATCACTCTGCGCGCAGTGCCACCACCGGGTCCAGCCGGCCGGCGCGCTGGGCCGGGACCACCCCGAAGACGATGCCGACCGCCGCCGACACCCCGAACGCGAGCGCCAACGACCACCAGGTGATCGCGGCCGGGATCGGCGAGACAGCGTCCACCAGCAGCGCGGTGCCCACCCCGAGCGCCATCCCGGTCAACCCGCCGATCGAGGTGAGCAGCACCGCCTCCAACAGGAACTGCACGCCGATGTCCCGCGGCCGGGCGCCGACCGCCTTGCGCAGCCCGATCTCCCGGGTCCGTTCGCGGACCGAGACCAGCATGATGTTCGAGACGCCGACCCCACCGACGAGCAGCGAGATGCCGGCGATGGCCGCCAGCACCCCGGTGAGCACGCCGAGGATGTCGCCGAGCACGCCGAGGATCTGCTGCTGGGTCACCGCGCTGAACTCGGTGTCCGGGTGCCGCCGGGACAGCTCGGCGACGATCCGGTCGCCCAGCTCGCCGATCCGCTCCCGGTCCGGCGCCTTGACCGCGATGCCGTCGACCCGCTGGGTGCCCCAGAGCCGCTGGGCCGCGGTGACCGGCACGTGCACCTCGTCGTCCCGGTCCACGCCCAGGCTCTGCCCGAGCGGCGCGAAGACCCCGATCACCCGGAACCGAACGCCGGCCAGCGCGACCTGCTGGCCGATCGGGTCGCGGTCGGGGAAGAGCGCGTTCGCCACGGACGCGCCGAGCACGGCGACCCGGCGGCTGGTGTCCACGTCGGCCCCGCTGAGGTAGCGACCCCGGGCCAGCGAGCGGGTGAAGACCGTCGGGGTGGTCTCCAGCACGCCCTGCACGGTGGTGAAGTCGGAGCGGTTGCCGGCGCGCGCGGTCGCGCCGGAGGCGATGCTGACCGCCACCCGGCCGGGGTCGCCCACGACCCGAGAGACGGCGTCCACGTCCTTCAAAGTCATCGGGGAGACCACCGGGGCGGTGCCCACGTCCAACTTGCCGGGGACCACCAGGAGCAGATTGGAGCCGAGCCCCTCGACCTGCTGCTCGACCTTCTGCTTGGTGCCGGTGCCGATGGAGACCAGCACCACCACGGACGCGACGCCGATGATCACGCCGAGCATGGTCAGCGCGCTGCGCATCCGGTTGGCCCGCAGCGCGTCCAGCGCCACCCGCCACGCCTCGGCGATCCTCACGCGCCACCTCCACCGGTGGCTCCGGCGGCGCCACCGGAGCCACCGGACGGGAGCCCCGGGCCGCTTCCGGACGCGGACCGGGACTCCGCGCTGGGAGCGGGCTCCAGTGTGTCAGGTCGGTCGTCGCCCCCGGACAGGGGTCGATCATGAAAGGCACCGTCCGGCTGGGACGCCGGCCCGCCGCTGTCGGAGCGGACCAGGCCGTCCCGCATCGCGATCCGCCGGCGGGCACGGGCGGCAACCTCCTGGTCGTGCGTCACCATCACCAGCGCCACCCCGGACTCGGCGTTCAACCGCTCCAGCAGGTTCAGCACCGTCTCGCCGGTCACGCTGTCCAGGTTGCCGGTCGGCTCGTCCGCGAGCAGCACCGCCGGGTCGGTGACCAGGGCGCGGGCAATCGCCACCCGCTGCTGCTCCCCGCCCGAGAGCTGGTTGGGCCGGTGGTCCAGCCGGTGCCCGAGCCCCACCCGGCCGAGCATCGCCGCCGCCCGCTCCCGCCGCTGCCGGGCCCCGACCCCCCGGTAGACCAGCGGCAGCGCCACGTTGTCCACCGCCGAGGTACGCGGCAGCAGGTGGAACGCCTGGAACACGAAGCCGATCGTCTCGTTGCGCAGCGCCGCCAGCTCCGGCGCGGAGAGGGTGGCGACGTCCCGCCCGCCGATCACCAGCCGACCCCCGGTCGGCCGGTCCAGCCCGCCGAGCAGGTGCATCAGGGTGGACTTCCCGGAGCCGGACGGCCCGACCACGGCGACGTAGTCGCCGGGTGCGATGGTGAGCGACACGCCGCGCAGCGCCGGCACCGACACCCCGTCCAGCTGGTACGTCCGGGACACGTCCACGGCCTCGATCGCCGGCGCCCCGGCGGGTAGCGGCACGGTCATCTGAGCTCCTGGCCGTCGCGGACCTGGTCGGCGCCGCGGACCACCACCCGGTCACCGGCCTGCACGCCACTCACGATCTGCACCAGGTCCTGCCCCTGCACACCCACCGTCACCGGCGCCCGGTCCGCCTTCCCGTCCCGGACCACCCAGACCGCGTCCCGCCCGTCGGCGGAGAAGACCGCCGAGGCGGGGACGGTGACGGCGTCGGTCGCCTCGCGTACCCGGAGGTGGACCACGGCGTTCATGCCGGGGCGGGGAGTGGGTGCGACCTCCCCCTCGCCGAGGTGGCCCCTGCCGAGGGCGAGCCGCACCCGGTAGGTCACCCCGCCGCGGGCGGAGGTGGTCGGCAGCACGTCCACCGACCGCACCTTCGCGTCGTACGTCCCGCCGGTCACCGCGTCCAGTTCGACCGTCGCCACCAGCCCCGGCCGGACCAGCAGCACATCGGTCTCGTCGACCTCGGCGAGCAGGCCGAGCTCGGCGGTGTCCACGATGGTGAGCACCGGCGTTCCGGCGCTGACCCGGCCGCCGGCCGGCACGGCGTCGTCCACCCCGGGCGGCGGACCGGCCTGGGTGGGCGCGAAGGCCGACGGATCCAGGCCGGCCTGGGAGCCGCCGCCGGTCGCCCCGAGCAGGTCGGCCAGCTCGGTCGAGCCGCCGCCGGCCCGGGCGCCGCCGGGCTGCACCACCCCGTCGATCGGGGCGCGCAGGGTGAGCGCGTCGACGGTCGCCTTCGCCAGGTCGTACGCCTGCTGCGCCTGCAGCCGTTGCGCGCTGGAGAGCGCGCCGACGGCGGAGTTCAGCCCGGCCACCCCGCGCTGCACCGCGCGGACCGCCTGGTCGGCGGCGCGGGCGGCCGCCTCGTACTGCCGCTGCGCGGACTCGACCTGGAGCAGCAGCGCGGACCGCAGCTGCGGATCGCCGACCTTCCCGGCGGCGGCCCGCGCCGCGTCGAACGCCTCGGCGGCGGCCCGGTCGGTGCCGCGCCGGCTCCCGCCCAGGTCGCCGACGCCGACGCCCCGACCGGCCCGCTTCGCCGCGCGGAGTGCGTCCCGGGCCTGCTCGAGCCGGTCCTGCGCGGACGGCGAGCTGATGACGGCGAGCACCTGGCCGCGGCGGACCCGCTGGCCGGGCTGGACGCGCAGGCTGGCCAGGGTGCCGTCGGCGGCCGCGGTGAGGGTCGCGGCGGCCCGGGCGGTCACGGTGGCCGGGGCGTCGATCACCTCGGCGACGGCGGACCTCCCCACCTCGGCCAGCGCGACGGAGGACTTCTCGTCGCCGCAGGAGGCGGCGGTGGTGCCGGCCAGGGCGACGACGGCGAGCAGGGCGATGAGCAGGCGGGGCCGCGGGGCTGCGGGCAGCCGCGGCGAGTGGGTGCGGGCCACCGGCCCATGCTACGAGCCTGCGTCGAGGTCCCTACCGCCGAGCGGCGGCGCCTCAGCCGGCCACGGCGCGGACGTAGCTCAGGCAGTCGTCGTGCAGGGAGGACCACCGCTCACCGAACACCTGCTCGGACGCCTCATCGGCCGACCTGCGCTCGTGCACCACGGCCTTGAAGAAGTCGAGCAGGCGCTGCTCGCCGTACCGGTCCACCAGGTGCCGGACGGCCAGGTAGCCGACCCCGTAGCTGCCGCCGACCCGGTCGTCGGCCGCGCCGTCGGCCGGCGCCAGCCCGTCCAGCCGGCCGTTCCAGCCGCCTCGGACGAGCTTCCGCACCTCGGCCAGCCCCTCGTAGCGGCCCACCGGCTGGCCGTCCGCGCCGGCGTACTCGGCGAGGCCCTCCACCAGCCACCAGTTGGCCTGGTCGGAGTACCCCCGGTCGGGCAGCGAGGCGGCGTGGGTCAGCTCGTGCCGGAGCAGGTCGTCGACTCCGCCGGGCACCAGGCTCTGGGCGTTTAGCACGACGTCGTGGCGGCCGCCGCCGACGCCGACGGCGTACCCGGCGGTCCACTTGGGTCGCCCGCCGCCGTACCAGCGCTGCCACTCCGCCCGCCCGGCGTAGAAGACCAGGTAACGGTCCGGAGGTGCGCCGCCGACCGCGTACAGGTCGGCGACCTTCGCCGCCGCCTCGGCCTGGGTCAGCAGGCCGGGCAGCTTGGCCCGCAGGGCCGGGGTCGTGGCGACGACCGCGCGCTTCCCCACCGCCACCGCCAAGTCGCTGACCTCCCACGGCCGGGCCCCCGCCGGCGTCGACCGGGACTCCTCGACCGCGACCAGCCGGGGCTGCTCCCCGGCCGCCCGCCACCGGGTGCCGATCAGCACGGTGCTCGGCGTGCAGCCGGGCACGACGAAGCAGTACTCGACGGCGACCGGCAGGCGCCACTCCCCCGGCTGCCCGTCCACCGGGGTCGGCACGCCGTCCGACTCCGGCCGCCAAACGGTCACCCGCAAGGTTCGCAGCGCGGCGTACCGGCGGGTCAGGGCGGCCCGGGCGGTCGGCTCGGCGATGGCGAGGAAGCCGGCCCGGTCGCCGGTGAGCAGCGCGCTCGCCTGGCGGTCGAGTTGCGCGGCCATCCGCTCGCCGAGGCGGCGGGCGGCCGCGGCGGCGGGATCGTCGGATCGGGGCGCGGCCGGGCGCCCGGCCGCGTCGCTGACCACGCCGACCAGCAGCACCGCCGGCACGCCGCAGGTCAGGACCACGAGGACCACCGCGAGCGCCGCCCACAGCGCCCAGCGCCGGCGCGGTCGTGGTTGGTTCACTCCGCCCTGGCCCGGCTGGTCGGGCTGCTGGTGGCCGTCGGTCACCGGCGAAGGGTACGACCCGTCGGACGATCGGGCCAGAGCCACCCGCGCTTTTGAGGCGGGTGGGCGCCACCGCCCCTCAGGGGCGACGGGGTCAGGCCGGATCGCCCGCCAGGCGGAGCAGCGTCGTGTTCGCCGCCCAGAGAACCACCAGCAGGATCCCCGGCACCGGTCGGCCGGCCAGCGCCAGCAGCAGACCACCGGTCACGAAGCAGGCCGCCTGGATGGCGGTCTTGGCCGGGGCGGCGAGCGGCACGCTGGCCTTGGGCGAGCAGAAGATGCCCCAGACCACCGTGATCAGTAGTGGCGCGCCGAGCCCGGCGGCCAGGCGTACGGCCAGCCCGGCGTCGAGGCTGAAGCCCCACCAGCCGGCGGCGACGAGCATCGCCGGCTCCAGCAGGAAGGCGAGCGCCAGCAGCACGGCCATCATCAGGACCTCCAGTCCCGGTACGCGGTGTCCAGGGCGGCCACCATCTGGTCGAAGGAACGGTCGATGTCCCGGGGCAGCCCGAACCCGCCGGCCGCCTCCAAGCTGACGAAGCCGTGCACGGCGCTGCGGAACATCCGCGTGGCGTCGACCGCGGCGTCGCCGCTCAGGCCGTACCCGAGCAGGATCGCGTAGATCGCGCCGACGGCCCGCTCGCCGGCCGCGACGTGCTCCGGGTCGGCGGGGTCGGGCACCCGCTGGGTGGCCGGGTAGCGGCCGGGATGCCGGCGGGCGTAACCCCGGTAGGCGGCCGCGACGGCGCGCAGCGCGTCGAAGCCGGCCCGGCCCGCGGCGGCGGTGGTCAGCTCGGTGGCGAGCTCCGCGGTGGCCAGCGCGGAGAGCCGTTGGGCCAGCGCGTCCGCGCCCTTGACGTGCTTGTAGAGGCTGGGCAGCGCGACACCCAGCCGGCCGGCGAGCGCGGCCAGCGTCAGCCGCTCGTAGCCGACCTCGTCGGCCAAACGGGCCGCCTCGCGGACCACCGCCTGCGGGGTGAGCCCGGCCCTAGGCACGGGACACCACCGCCAGGAAGTCGACGAGCTGCGCGGCGGTCTCCGCCGGCCGGTCCGCGTGCGGGTAGTGACCGGAGTCGTTGATCATGCGCGCCTCGGCGGTGGCGAACTGCCGCCGGGCGGCCCGCGCCTCGGCGCCCGGGTCCGTGAAGTCCGGGTCCTTCGTGCCCATCAGCACCAGGACCGGCTGGCGCACCGCGGCGGCCTGCGCCGTCCAGTGCGGCTCGACGGGCTCGATCACCCCCCGCACCGCCGCCATCCGGCCGCGCAGCCCCGCGACCATCTCCTTCCGGTACGCGGCGTCGTCCGCGGGTCGGTCGCAGGGGAAGAGCGTCCGGTGGAACATCCCGAACAGGCGCGGGCTGCGCAGCACCACCGCCTGCGCCACCCGCATGACGAGGTTCGGGCTCGGCGGGGCGACGAACGGGCTGACCTGCACCACGCCGTCAACCAAGTCGGGCGCGTCGGCGGCGGCGAAGACCACGGCCGCCGCGCTGGACGAGCTGCCGACCAGGGTGGCCGAGCAGCCGAGCGCCCGGACCACGGCCAGCAGGTCGGCACCGACCTCCGCCGGGGCGTACGACGGCCAGTGGGCGCTGGAGTCGCCGTGCCCGCGCACGTCCACCGAGGCCACCCGGTAACCGGCCCGGACCAGCAGTGGGATCAGGTGGCGGAAGGACCGTCGGTTCTCCCCCATGCCGTGCGACAGGACCACCAGCGGTCCCGCACCGTGCACCTCGTACGCGATCGTGCCGCCGTCCCGCCGCACCTGGCTAACAGTCATAGCCATAAGGCTAATGGCATTAGCTTTATGCGTCAAGAGGGTCGTGCTCTACCTCGACGGGCCGGTCGGCGGCGAACTGGTCGACCGACTGGAACGGGCCGGCGGGACGCGAGTCTCCGCCGGCCCGTACCGGGACCGCTGGGGGGTGACATTCGCCGACCCGGACGGCTACCGCCTGGTGCTGAGCACCCGGGCCTGGTCGAACGGCTGACTCACTTCTTGGAGATCAGGGCGCGGCCGAAGAACGCCAGGTTGGCGGGGCGCTCGGCGAGCCGGCGCATCAGGTAGCCGTACCACTCGTCGCCGTACGGGACGTAGGTGCGCATGGTGTAGCCCTCGCCGACCAGGCGGGCCTGCTCCTCGGGCCGGATGCCGTACAGCATCTGGAACTCGAAGCGGTCCGGGCTGCGGTCGAACCAGCGCGCCCGGTCCTCGCCGATGGCGATCAGGCGCGGGTCGTGGGTGGCCAGCATCGGATAGCCGTCACCGGACATCAGGATGTTCAGGCAGCGCACGTACGACTTGTCCACCTCCCCGGTGGACTGGTACGCCACCGACTCCGGCTCCTTGTACGCGCCCTTGCAGAGCCGTACCCGCGAACCCGGCCCGGCCAGCTCCCGGCAGTCCGACTCGGTGCGCCGCAGGTACGCCTGGAGCACCGCCCCGGTCGACGGGTAGTCCTTGCGCAGCTTGGCCAGGATGTCCAGGGTCGAGTCGGTGGTGGTGTGGTCCTCCATGTCCAGGGTGACCGTGGTCCCCGCCCCGTCGGCCGCCGCGCAGATCGCCCGCGCGTTGTCGTAGGCCAGCTGCTCGTCGAACTTCTGCCCGAGCGCGGAGAGCTTCACGCTCACCTCGGCGGCCGGGGTGAGCCCGGCGGCGGAGAGCAGCCGCAGCAGCTTGAGGTATTCGTCCCGGGTGGCGTTCGCCTGGTCGGAGGTGACGGTGTCCTCACCGAGGTTGTCGAGGGTGACCGCGAGGCCGTCGGCGACGAGTTCGCGGGTCGCGCGCAGCGCGTCGTCGGTGCCGGCGCCGGCGACGAACCGGCGGACGACGTCCCGGGTGAACGGGGCCGTCGCGACGAGCCGCTCGACCCGGGATGACCGGGAGGCGGCGAGGATGACGGAACGGAGCATGAGCCGAGCGTAACGCCCGTGCACGGGCCCGCGCCGGGGGGCGGCGACGGTGTGCGGAGGGCCCTTCATAACGCCATGCGTCAACCGGGGGCTTCGCCCCGCACCGCTGGCGGGCGGAAGGGGGCTGGCGCGGATCGGCTACAAACGATCATGTGGAACGACGCCCCCGACGCCGGCTCCGGTCGGCCACCGTGCAGCTCGGCGCGCTGACCGCCCTGGCGCTCGCCCTCTCCGGTTGCAACATGACCGACGACGACGATGACGACTGCGCGCTCGGCCCGGCCGGCGGTGGCGGCGACAGCGTCGCGCTGGCGCTGCGCGTCCCCGCGCCGGCCGCCGACCGGGCCGCCCCGGAGCCGGTCGCAGCGGCCGTGCCCGAGCGCGGCGGCTTCGGCACCCACCTGGCCTCCTGCGGCGGCTGAGGTGCGGCGCGAGGAGAGCAGCCCCCGCCCGGACTGGGACGCCACCATCCGCTCGCAGGGCCTGGTGTACGTCGACACCGAACTGCCCGACGGCGGGATCATGTCGTACTGGGACGAGACCGCCGCGTACGCCTTCTCGCTGGACGAGGTGCTCCGGCTGGAGGAGGCGACCGAGGAGCTGCACCGGATGTCGGTGGCCGCCGCCGAGCACATCGTGACCCGTGGCCGGTACGCCGAGTTCGGCATCCCGGCCTGGGCGGCCGAGGCGGTCGCCCGGTCGCTGCGCGAGGCGCCGCCGGCCCTCTACGGCCGCTTCGACCTCTGGTACGACGGCTCGTGGCCGCCCAAGCTGCTGGAGTACAACGCCGACACCCCGACCGCGCTGGTCGAGGCGAGCATCATCCAGTGGTACTGGTTGGAGCACACCCGGCCCGAGCTGGACCAGTGGAACAGCCTGCACGAGCGGCTCGTCGGGGCGTGGGCGAAGATCGGCGCCGACCTGCACGACAAGCGGGTGCATGTGGCCTGGTCGAACGAGGAGGAGTCCGGCGAGGACCAGATCACCGCCGGCTACCTGGCAGAGACCGCCCGGCAGGCCGGGCTGGACGTCGAGTTGCTGCCGATCCAGCACATCGGCTGGGACGGCCGGCGCTTCGTCGACGCCGCCGACCGCCCGGTCACCACCTGCTTCAAGCTCTATCCGTGGGAGTGGATGCTGGCCGAGCCGTACGGGCCGCTGGCGCTGGCGCCGGGCACCCCGACCACCTGGATCGAGCCGGCCTGGAAGCTGCTGCTGTCGAACAAGGCGCTGCTCGCCGTGCTCTGGGAACTCTATCCGGGCCACGAGTACCTGCTCCCGGCGTATTTGGACTCGCCGCGCGGGATGACCGAGTACGTGGCGAAGCCGCTGCTCGGTCGGGAGGGCGGCTCGGTGCGGATCGTCATGTCCGGCACCGAGATCACCAATCCGGGGAGCTACGGCGACGAGGGCTTCTGCTACCAGCAGTTCCGGGCGCTGCCCGAGTTCGCCGGCAGCCGGATGGTGCTGGGGAGCTGGATCGTCGACGGCGAGTCGGCCGGCGCGGGCGTACGCGAGAGCGAGAGCCTCATCACGGACGGTTACGCGCGGTTTCTGCCGCACTACATCGACGCGCCGCGAAGCCCGTGAGTCGTCTACCGTTGGTGTCGTGAACTTCGACGCGTACGCCCGGACCGGCGTTGATCTCGTCAACGCCCGTCTGGACGACCTCGACGACCTGCGGGCCCTCTTCCCGGACGACAACGCGTGGATGCGCGACGAGGTCGCCGAGCGGGACCTGGCGATCTTCCGGCGGGCACAGAAGCGCCTGCGCGACGTCTTCGAGTACGGCACCTCGGGGCGGGACGCCCAGGCGGTGGCGGAACTGAACGCGCTGCTCGAGTCGTTCCCGGTGCAGCCGCGCATCTCCGGCCACGACTCCAGCGACTGGCACATGCACGTGACCAGCCGGGGCGCCTCGGTCAGCGCGGAGTTCCTGGCCGGCGCCGTCTGGGGCCTGTCGGTCTGGCTCTGCGAGTACGGCAGCGCCCGGTTCGGCGTCTGCGCCGATGAGCGCTGCGGCAACGTCTACCTGGACACCTCGTCGAACTGCTGCCGGCGGTTCTGCTCGGAGCGCTGCGCCACCCGCTCCCACGTGGCCGCCCACCGGGCCCGCAAGCGGGCCGCCATCGGCGACCAGGTCACCGTCGCCGCCACCGCCGACTCCCTCGCCCCGGCCCTCTGACCCGCCCCGCCCGCGGTTCAGACGGTTGATCAAGAGGTTTGCGTCCGAAGGCCGGCGTCCGGAGGACGCAGGCCTCTTGATCACCGCGGAGAAACGGCCGGCTCAGGCGTCGACCGGGGAGGGGGCGGTCAGGTTGGCGCGGGCGAAGGCGAGGGCCTCGCGGAGGTCGTCCTCACGGACGGCGCGGCTCTTCGCGCCCCGGGTGGTCACCTCCACCGCGACAGAGCCGGTGAAGCCCCGGCCGGCGAGCGAGCGGAGCAGCTCGGCGCAGGGCTGGCTGCCGCGCCCCGGCACCAGGTGCTCGTCGCGCCCCTCGCCGGTGCCGTCGCCGAGGTGCACATGCGCCAGCCCGGCGCCCATCCGGTCCGCCATCTCCAGGGCATCGGTGCGCGAGGCGGCGCAGTGCGACAGGTCGAGGGTGTAGGAGGCGTAGCCGGTCTCGGTGGGGTCCCAGCCGGGGACGTACGGGACGAACTGCCGTCCCGCCATCCGGACCGGGTACATGTTCTCCACCGCGAAGCGCAGTCCGCCGAACTGCCCGGCGATCCGCTCGAGGCCGTCGGCGAAGTTCCGGGCGTAGTCGCGCTGCCAGGTGAACGGCGGATGCACCACGACGGTGGGCGCCTCCAGGGTCTCCGCCAACTCGGCGGCCTTGCGCAGCCGCTCCCACGGATCCGGACTCCACACCCGCTGGGTGACCAGCAGGCAGGGCGCGTGGACGGAGAGCACCGGCACGCCGTAGTGGTCGGAGAGCCCGCGCAGGGCGCCGGGGTCCTGGCTCACGACGTCGGTCCAGACCATCACCTCGAGGCCGTCGTAGCCGAGCGCCGCGGCCATCTGGAACGCCGCCGCGGTCCGCTCAGGGAAGACCGAGGAAGTGGAGAGGAGCACCGGGACGCGGGAAGTCACGCCCCTCAGGGTAGCCCGCCCCCCGCACGGCATCAGGACGAGCATCCGCAAAGCGCCCAGAACGACCGACCGAGATCACAGCGGCGCGAGCTGATCCAGCCGTCTGAGGATGACCCCCTCGCGGAGCGCCCAGGGGCAGATGTCCAGCGCGTCGACGTCGAGCCGGCGCATCACCGCCTCGGCCACCACCGCCCCGGCCAGCAGCTGGTGGGCCCGGGCGGTGCTCACCCCCTCCAGCTCGTGCAGCTGCCCCGGCGGGATGTGCCGGATGAAGCCCAGCACCTGGCGCAGCCCGGTGCGGGTCAGGCTGCGCCGGGCCCAGAGCCCGGCGCCGGACGGCGCCGCGCCGGCCAAACGGGCCAGCATGCGGAACGTCTTCGAGGTGGCGACCGGGCGCTCCCAGCCCACCTCGGCCATGTTCTTCACCACCCGGTCGAGCTGCCCGTGCACGTGCTCCCGCAGTTCCTCCACGGCCTCGGCCGACGGCGGCACGGCGCCCGAGGGGTCGACCCGCAGCCGCTCCCGGCTCAGCCGCCCGGCCCCGAGCGGCAGCGACATGGCAGCGTCGGGGTCCTCGTCGATGCCGGCCGCCAGCTCCAGCGAGCCGCCGCCGATGTCCATCACCAGCAGCCGCCCGGCCGACCAGCCGAACCATCGCCGGACCGCGAGGAAGGTCATCCGCGCCTCGTCCGCGCCGGAGAGCACCTCGAGCCGTACGCCGGTCTCGTCGCGGACCCGGGCCAGCACCTCGGCGGCGTTGGTGGCGTCCCGGACCGCGGAGGTGGCGAAGGCGAGCAGGTCGTCGGTCTGCAATCTGGACGCCGCGGCGCGGGCCGTCCCGACGGCCTTGACCAGCGCGTCCGCGCCCGCCTCGGTCAGCGCGCCGCCCGGGCCGATCTGCTCGGCCAGCCGCAGCACCACCTTTTCCGAGTGCGCCGGCCAGGGGTGCGCGCCGTGATGGGCGTCGACCACCAGCAGGTGCACCGTGTTCGATCCGACGTCGAGGACACCCAGTCGCATGCTGATGACCCTAGGGCCAACACGTTTGGCTGGCTCGCCAGCCGGCGAGGGACACCGCGCGTACGCTGGTCCGGGTGACAGGCCAGATCGAGCTGCAGGTGCTGGTGGACGACCCCGACGACCCACGCAGTCGGGAGGTGGAGCTGGACTTCCCCCGGGAGTGGATCGAGTTCCCCGACCCGGCGGACGAGAAGCACCTGATCCGGGCCGACCTGACCTGGCTGCTGTCCCGCTGGACCTGCATTTTCGGCAAGGGCTGCCACGGCATCATCGCCGGCCGGGCCGCCGACGGCTGCTGCTCGCACGGGGCCTTCTTCACCGACTCGGACGACGAGAAGCGGGTGCGCGCCGCGGTCAAGCGACTCACCCCGCAGACCTGGCAGCACTTCCGCCGGGGTTTCAAGAACTGGACCGAGAACGACACCATCGACGGCAAGAACCCGGCCCGGCGCACCGCCACCCGCGACGTCGACGCGCCGTGCGTCTTCCTCAACGACCCCGACTTCCCCGGCGGGGGCGGCTGCGCCCTGCACGCCCAGGCGCTGCGCGACGGGGTGCACCCGCTGGAGTACAAGCCGGACGTCTGCTGGCAGCTGCCGATCCGCCGCGACCAGGAGTGGCACAAGCGCACGGACAACACCAAGGTGCTGATCTCCACGCTCTCCGAGTTCGACCGGCGGGGCTGGGGCGCGGGCGGGCACGACCTGGACTGGTGGTGCACCTCCTCCACCGACGCGCACGTGGGCACCGAGCCGATGTACGTCTCGTACGGCCCGGAGCTGAGCGCACTGATCGGCGCGCCTGCGTACGCGAAGCTGGCGGAACTGTGCGCGGCCCGGGTGCGCCAGGGCCAGATCGCCCCCCACCCGGCCAGCGAGGGCTGACCTCAGGTTTCCGGGGACCGGCGCAGGCCGGTGGCGGCGACGGCCGCGCCGGCCAGGCCCGCGGCGGTGCAGGCAAGCACCCCCGCCGCCCCGGCGCCGGCCGCCAGCACCCCGGCGGCGCTGGGGATCAGCACCTGCCCGAGCCGGTTGCCGGTCAGCCGCAGGGACATCGCCCGACCGCGCAGGCCGGGCGGGGCGGACTCGGCCAGGAACGACATGGTCAGCGGCTGCCCGGCGCCCAGCCCGAGCCCGGCGACGATGACCACCACGGCCATCGCCCAGAACGGCAGGGGCGGCAGCAGCAGCCCGAGACCGGCGGCGGAGAGGGCGACGGTGCCGATCAGCAGCCGGCGCCGGCCGAGGGCCGCGGCCAGCCGACCGAGCAGCAGCCGGGAGGCCATGGACGCGGCCGCCCGTAGCCCGAGCAGCACGCCGATCGAGCCGGCCGCGATGCCGCGTTCGGTGCCGAGGGCGGGCAGGTAGACCAGGCTGATGTCGACCGCAGCCAGGACGACGCAGCTCACCGTGAGGGCCCGCACCAGACCCGGCTGGCGGAGCAGGTCCCGCATCCCGCCCGCGCCGGACTCGGCGGCCCGCCGGTGGTGACCGGACGGGCGCAGGAACCCGGCGGCGACCAGCAGCGGCAGGGCGAGCGCGGTGGCCCCGAGGAAGATGGCCCGGGTGTCCGGGATCGGACGGTCCCCGCCGAAGGCCACGATCAGGCCGGGCCCGAGCGCCTGGCCCAGCGAGGCGGCGAAGGTGTAGTAGCCGAATGCGGCGTCGTAGCGGTCGGCCGGGGTGCGGTTGGCGACCAGGGCCTGCTGCGCGACCACCGAGCAGAGGTGTCCGGTGCCGAGGACCATGCTGGCGAGCACCAGGCCGACGACCGAGTCGGCGAGCAGGACGAAGCAGAGACCGGCGGCGGCGAGCAGGCCCGACCCGGCCAGCGCGATCCGGCGTTCGCCGAACCGGTCGACCGCGTGGCCGGAGGGGACCGCCAGCATCAGCGGTACGACGGCGAAGCTGGCCCCGAGCACGCCCAGCCAGGCCGACGGCACGTCGAGGTCCAGCGCCCGGTACGCGGACGCCGGGCGGAGCATGAAGGTGACCGCCTGCACGACGATGGTGTGTGCGAGCAGCAGGCCATTCTGGGTGCGCACGGGGACTCCCTTCAGACCGGGAGCCCCCGTCGACGTCGACTTGGCATTCAGTCGGCCTTGACCGCGAGCACCGGGCAGGAGACCCGGAGCAGGATCTCCTGGGCGTTCGACCCCATGATCAGCTTGCCCACCGGGGTCCGGTGCCGGATCCCGATCACCACCAGCGACACGTCCTCCGCCTCGGCGATCTCCACGATCTCCTCGGCGGCGTCCCGGCCCCGCATCAACTGCCGGACCGTGTGGGGCACGCCCGCGGCGGTCAGCTCGCGGACCACCCGCTCCAGATCGCCCTCCTGGGCGAAGCGCGGATCGACGTACGCGTCGCCGCGCGAGGTGTTCACCACCAGCAGCGGCTCGTCCCGGAACCGGGCCTGCTCCACGGCAGCCGCCAGGGCCGCCTCGCCGAGCGGCGAGGGCACGTAACCCACCAGCACGGTCATCCGGTCACCAACCTTCCTCGCAGCGGACGAACCACGAACCGGCCGATCAGCGGCCAGAGCAGCACCACGGCGACCGTGGCGTAGATCAGCCAGGACACCCAGCCGCCGATCAGGCCGTGCAGCTCGCCGCCGGAGAGCTGCAGCGCCCGCCGGCCCTGCAGTTCGGCGCGCGGGCCGAGGATGACCCCGACGATCAGCGGCAGGATCGGCAGCCCGAACCGCCGCATGCCGAAGCCGAGCAAACCGAGGGCGAGCAGCAGGAACAGGTCGAACGGCTGGGCGTTGACCGCGTACGCGCCCATCGAGGCGAAGAAGAGGATGCCGGCGTAGAGGTACGGGCGCGGGATCCGCAGCAGCCGCGCCCAGGCCGGGGCGAGCGGCAGGTTGAGCACCAGCAGCAGCAGGTTGCCGATGAAGAGGCTGGCGATCAGCGTCCAGACCAGGGTGGACTCCCGGGTGAAGAGCAGCGGGCCGGGCTGGATGCCGTACCCCTGGAAGGCGGCCAGCATCACCGCGGCGGTGGCGTTGGTGGGCAGGCCGAGGGCGAGCATCGGCACCAGCGTGCCCGCGGCCGAGGCGTTGTTGGCCGCCTCCGGTCCGGCGACACCCTCGATCGCGCCCCGGCCGAACTCCTCCGAATGCTTCGACAGCTTCTTCTCGGTGACGTACGACAGGAAGGTCGGGATCTCCGCCCCGCCGGCCGGCACCGCGCCGAACGGGAACCCGAGGGCGGTGCCGCGCAGCCACGGCTTCCAGGACCGCTTCCAGTCCTGCTTCCCCATCCAGGGCTGCCCCACCGGGATCACCTCGCCAGCCTTGCGGCGCAGGTGCGCGGCGATCCAGAGCGCCTCGCCCACGGCGAAGATGCCGACCGCCACCACGACCACGTCGATGCCGTCGGCGAGCTGCGGCAGCCCGAAGGTGAGCCGCTGCTGACCGGTCTGGTCGATTCCGATCACGCCGATGGTCAGGCCGAGCAGCAGCGAGGCGAAGCCGCGCACCCGGGACGCGCCGAGCACCGCGGTGACCGCCACGAAGGCCAGCAGCATCAGCGCGAAGTAGTCGGGCGCGCCGAGGCTGACCGCGAACTGCACCACCGGCGGGGCGACCAACACCAGCAGCAGGGTGGCGATGGTGCCGGCGACGAACGAGCCGATCGCGGCGGTGGCCAGCGCCTGCGCGGCCCGGCCCGCCTTCGCCATCTTGTTGCCCTCGATCGCGGTCACCACCGAGGACGACTCGCCGGGCGTGTTCAGCAGGATCGAGGTGGTCGAGCCGCCGTACATGCCGCCGTAGAAGATGCCGGCGAACATGATGAGCGCCTGCGCCGGCTCCATCCCGTAGGTGACCGGCAGCAGCAGTGCCACCGTCATCGCCGGCCCGATGCCGGGCAGCACCCCGACGGCGGTGCCGATGGTCACGCCGAGCAGCGCGAACAGCAGGTTCATCGGGGTCACCACGTTGGCGAACCCGTCGAGCAGGTTGGCGAGGTTGTCCATCTACAGGATCCCTTGCAGCACGCCGGCGGGCAGGTTGATGTCGAGCCCGATGGCGAAGGTGTAGAACGTGATCAGCGACAGCGCGACGGCGATCAGCAGGTTGCGCACGTAGTGCCGGTTGCCCAGCGCGAACGCGGAGCCCCAGAAGAGGAGCGTCCCGCTGATCACCCAACCGAGCCGGTCGATCAGCACCGCGTTGACCAGGAACGCGCCGATCAGCAACAGCACGGTCCGCCAGTCGATCGGGGTGGTCAGGTCGACGTCCTCGCCGGCCTCCGGCTCGCCCGCGCCGCCCCGGGCCACGTCCACCGCGTAGATCGCCGCGACGATCAGCAGCAGCACGCCCAGCAAAATCGGCACCGGCTTGGGGCCGATCGGGTCGGCGCTGTTCACCGCATGCCCGATGCGGGTCGCGTCGACGATGACGAAAGCACCGACGAGGGCCAGGAAGGCGCAGACGCCGTACTGGGCCCGGTCGGGCTTCGGCGCCGGGCCGTCCTCCACCGCCGGGTCCGCGACGGTCGGCGGGACGTCGGCCGTCGCTGCCCGCGCCGCCTCCGGCGACGTACGCTCCGCGCCCGGCTGCTCCGGGATCGGCGGTACGGATGTCTCCACGGCCGGGGGCCGGGGCGGCTGCTCGCCGCCCCGGTCCGGTCGGGTGGTCATCCCGCTCATGCCAACCCGAGCTGCTTGAGCACGTCGGCCACGGCCTTGTCCTGCTCGGTCAGGAAGGTGCCGAACTCGTCGCCGGTGACGAAGGCGTCGGTCCAGCCGCGCTTCTTCAGCTCGGCCTTCCACTCGTCCGACTCGTGCATCTTGGTCAGCGCGTCGATCCAGACCTTCTTGTCGGCGTCGCTGATGCCGGGGGGCGCGACGATGCCCCGCCAGTTGGTGAAGACCAGGTCGATGCCGGACGACTTGAGGGTCGGCACGTCCTTGAGCGCCTCGATCGGCGCCTCGCTGGTCACCGCGAGGACGCGGATCTGGCCGGCCTCGACCTGGTCGAGGAACTCGCCGAAGCCGCTGGCGCCGAAGGCCACCTTGCCGCCGAGCACGGCCGGCAGCAGCTCGCCGCCGCCGTCGTAGGACACGAAGTTGACCTGACGGGGGTCGATGCCGACGGTCTTCGCGAGCTGCATCGGCAGCAGGTGGTCCGGGCCGCCGGGCGACGAGCCGCCACCGACCGCGATCCCCTTCGGGTTGGCCTTCCAGGCCGCGACCAGGTCGTTGATGGTCTTGTACGGGGAGTCCTTCGGCACCACGATGGCGCCGGCCTCCTCGATCAGCTTCGCCAGCGGGGTGGTCTGGGTGAGCGTCGCCGCCGACTTGGAGGTGTACGAGGCACCGACCACGCCGAGCCCCATCTGCATGGCGAGCTTGCCGTTGCCCTTCTCGTTCACGGTCCGCTGGAGGCCGACCGTGCCGCCCGCGCCGGGCAGGTTGAAGACCTGCACGCCGGTAGCGATCTTGGCGTCCTCCATCACCTTCGCGGCGGTACGGGCCGTGGTGTCGTACCCGCCG
Organism: Micromonospora rhizosphaerae; assembly: GCF_900091465.1. Lineage (NCBI taxonomy): Bacteria > Bacillati > Actinomycetota > Actinomycetes > Micromonosporales > Micromonosporaceae > Micromonospora > Micromonospora rhizosphaerae. Next base: position 287,206 of record NZ_FMHV01000002.1, read on the forward strand.
CCGGGGGTGTTCGGCACCATGATCCGCAGACCGGTGACCGGCTTGCCGTCGCTGGCGCCGCCCTCGTTCTTGTCGGCGGTGGCGCCGCAGGCAGCCAGGGCCAGCGCCGTGGCGGCGGCGACCCCCATGACCAGCACGTTTCTCCTAGTTGCCATCTTGTTTCTCTTCCGTTTCGAATGAGTCCAGCGGCAAGATGGTGGCCTCCACGTGGGCAACTTGTCTGCGTTGTGTCACCAGCGGAAGTTGAGGTCTTTGTGGTCGCGATCACGTCCCGCCGCCGCACGCTGGCCGGGCAGCTGCTGGTCCTCCAGCTCGCGATCATCGTCGTCGTGCTGGTGGCCGTCGCCGCCGTCTCGCTGGCCCAGTCCGAGGCCACCTTCAAGCGGGTGGAGGGGGATCGCGTGGCGGCCCTCGGCGAGCAGCTCGCCGCCGACAGACTGCTGCGCGACCGGCTCAACCAGCCGGTGCCGGCCGAGACGATCGCGCCACTGGTGCAGAACATGGCGACCCGGTCCGGGGTGACCTCGGTGACCGTGGCCGACGCGCGGGGTCGGGTGGTCAGTTCCACCAACCCGACCCTGGTCGGCTCGCCCGTAATGCTGGGCGATCGCCAGGTGGCCGAGGGCCGGAGCTGGTTCGGCGAGCTGGAGGTCGACGGATCCCGGGAACTGGTCGCCCAGGTGCCCGTGCTCGGTGCCCGCGAGGAGAACCTGGGGCGCTATCTGGGCGTGGTGGTGATCGGTGAGGCGTCGCCGACCTGGTTGGAACGGCTGGTCGGGGCATCGTCGTACCTCTTGACCTACCTCGGCATCGCGAGCCTGCTCGGGGTGGTGGGGTCCTGGCTGCTGGCTCGGCGGATCAAGCGGCAGACCCTGGGCCTGGAACCGCGGGAGATCGCCGGGCTCGCCGAGCACCGGGAGGCACTGCTGCACGGCATCGCCGAGGGGGTGATCGCGCTGGACCCGCAGCTACGGGTCACGCTGGTGAACGGAGTCGGCCGACGCCTGCTCGGCCTACCCGAACACTGCCTCGGTCGCAGCCTGTCCGAGCTGGGGATCTCCGGCCGGCTGCGGGACGTGCTGGCCGGCGCCGGCACCGGCCCCGAGGCGCGCGACCAGGTCGTGGTCCGGCGCGGCCGGGTGCTGGTGATGAACCGGATGACGGTCCGGAAGGACGGCCGCCGGCTCGGCTCGGTGACCACGCTGCGGGACCGGACCGAGCTGGCCCGGCTGGAGCAGGAGATCGGCTCGTTCCGGAGCACCACCGAGCTGCTCCGGGCGCAGACCCACGAGTTCGCCAACCAGCTGCACACCATCTCCGGGCTGATCCAGATCGGCGAGCACGACGAGGTGGTCCGGTACGTCGACGCGCTGAGCCGGCACCGCGCCTCACTGGACCTGACGATCACCAGCCGGATCCACGACACCGCGGTGGCCGCGCTGCTGATGGCGAAGTCGGCGGTGGCCGCCGAACGCCGGGTGGAGCTGCGGATCTCCGAGCGGACCGGGCTCGACCGGCTGGAGCCCGAGGTCTCGGCTGACGTCGCGACGGTGCTGGGCAACCTGGTCGACAACGCCGTCGAGGCGGTGGCCGGCAGCCGGGAGCGGGCAGGGCGTACCCCTGGAAGCGGGCGGGAGACGCCGGTCGGCGCCGGTGGGCGGGACGCCGGCGCGGCGGATCCGGGCGAGCCCGACCCGACGGCCCGACCCGCCTGGGTGGAGGTCGAGCTGCGCCAGGACGCCTCGTCCGTGGAGATCGTCGTCCGGGACTCCGGCCCCGGGGTGGCCCCCGAGCTGGCCCAGGAGGTCTTCGCTCACGGCTTCACCACCAAGGCGGCCCAGGGCGGTGAGCGCGGCATCGGGTTGGCGCTCACCCGGCTGGTGTGCCACCGTCGCGGCGGCGAGGTCGCGGTGATGAACACCGAGGAGGGGGCGATGTTCACCGCGCGGATGTCGGTGTCCAGGGCATTGGAGGAGGCGCGATGATCGACGTGCTCGTCGTCGACGACGACTTCATGGTCGCCCGGATCCACTGCGGCTTCGTCGAGCGGGTCGACGGCTTCCGGGTCGTCGGCACCGCGAGCACCGGCGAACAGGCGATCGCCAAGGTCGACGAGTTCCGCCCCGACCTGGTGCTGCTCGACCTCTACCTGCCCGACATGTTCGGCCTCGACGTGGTGACCCGGCTGCGGGCCGCCCGGCACGACTGCGACATCCTGGTGATCAGCGCCGCTCGGGAGGCGGAGGCGGTCCGCGGGGCCGTCCGCTACGGCGCGGTCAACTACCTGCTCAAGCCGTTCGGCTTCGACGAGCTGCGGGGCCGGCTGGAGCAGTACGCCGCCCGGCGCAACTCACTGCGCGCCGCCGTGGTCAGCGACCAGGCCGATGTCGACCGGGTGCTCTCCCGCAGCGGCTCGATCGCCTCCGCGGCCCTGCCCCGGGGCCTCAGTCCGGAGACCGCGGAGCTGGTCGAGCGCGCGCTGCGCGAGCACGACGGCACCCTCTCGGCGGCCGAGTGCGCCAACCGGGTGGGCATCTCCCGGGTCAGCGCCCGCCGCTACCTGGAGCACTTCTCGGGCACGGGACGCGCCGAGGTGACCCTGCGCTACGGCGCGGCCGGGCGTCCAGAACGCCGCTACTGCTGGGTGGGCTGACCCGCCGGGGCGGCGGTCCAACCCGACTCCGTGCCCGCGGTCACCGCCAGTAGGGCCGGCCGGTCACGGCTCGAACTTGTAGCCCAGGCCGCGGACGGTGACGATGTAGCGCGGCGCGGAGGGCTCCGGCTCGATCTTGGAGCGGAGCCGCTTGACGTGCACGTCCAGGGTCTTGGTGTCGCCGACGTAGTCGGCGCCCCAGACCCGGTCGATCAGCTGCCCGCGGGTGAGCACCCGGCCGGCGTTGCGGAGCAGCAGCTCCAGCAGCTCGAACTCCTTCAGCGGCAGCTGGACCGCCGCGCCCTCGACGCTCACCACGTGCCGCTCGATGTCCATCCGGACCGGGCCGGCGGCGAGCGTCGGGGCGCCCGACTCGGTCGCCTCCACGCTCTGCCGGCGCAGCACGGCCCGGATCCGGGCCACCAGCTCCCGCGGGGAGTACGGCTTGGTCACGTAGTCGTCGGCCCCGATCTCCAGGCCGACGACCTTGTCGATCTCGCTGTCCCGGGCGGTGACCATGATGATCGGCACGTGCGAGCGCTGCCGGAGCTGGCGGCAGACCTCGGTGCCCGACATCTCCGGCAACATCAGGTCGAGCAGCACGATGTCGGCGCCGGTCCGGTCGAACTCGGTGAGGGCGGACGGACCCGTCGCGGCGACGGAGACCTCGAAGCCCTCCTTGCGGAGCATGTAGGACAGGGCGTCGGAGAACGATTCCTCGTCCTCGACCACCAGTACGCGGCTCAACGGGTGTTCCTTTCCTGTCGGTCAGACCTACCGGAGCTCGGCCGGGCCGGCCTCGATCTCAGCGGAGGAGAGTGTCGCCTCCAGGTCGTCCGGTGGGCGGGCGGGCAGCCGGAGGGTGAACGTCGACCCCCCACCAAGAGTGCTCGCGACGTCCACCCGACCGCCATGGTTGCTGGCGATGTGTTTGACGATGGCCAGGCCAAGGCCGGTGCCGCCGGTGGCGCGCGAGCGGGCCTGGTCCGCCCGGTAGAACCGCTCGAAGATCCGGTCGACCTCGTTCGGCGCGATGCCGATGCCCTGGTCGGCCACCGCGATCTCGATGTGCTCCTCGGTGCTCCGGGCGGCGATCCGTACCGTGGTGTCCTCGCCCGAGTAGTTGATGGCGTTCTCCACCAGGTTGGCCACGGCGGTGGCGATCTGGGTGTCGCTGCCGTAGACGGTGAGGCCGCGCTCGCCGTCGACCAGGACGTTCACCCGGCGGGCGGCGGCTGCAGTGCGGGTGCGGTCCATCGCCTCGGCGATCACCCAGTCCACCGCCACCGGCTCCGGCGACGGCTGCGGCTCGGCGCCCTGCAGCCGGGTCAGCTCCAGCAGCTCCTGCACCAGCCGGCCGAGTCTGGTCGACTCGTGCTGGATCCGCTCGGCGAACCGTCGGGCGGCGACCAGGTCCTCCGAGAGGTCGGGCGCCCCGTCGCCGGCCGGCTCGGTGGCGTCCAGCAGCGCCTCGGCGAGCAGTTGCAGCGCACCGATCGGGGTTTTCAGCTCGTGGCTGACGTTGGCCACGAAGTCCCGCCGGACCCGGGCCACCCGGTGCGACTCGGTGACGTCGGCCGCCTCGATCGAGATGTAGCCGCCGCCGAGACCCAACGCCCGCAGGTGCACGCCGAGCGGGTTGTCACCGGTGTTGTCGCGGCCGCGCGGCAGATCCAGCTCGATCTCCCGCCGCACCCCGGTGCGGCGGACCTGCCCGGCCAGCGTACGAAGCAGGGGGTGGGCGGCGATGGAGCCCGGCGTGGCGCCGGTGCGGAGCAGGCCCATGGCCCGGGCGGCCGGATTCATCAGGACCGGCACGTCGTCCGGGTCCAGGACCACGACGCCGGCGCGGAGCGAGTCGATCGTCTTGCGGCCGAGCCCGGGGAGCCCGCCCTGCTGGTCCTCCGGAATCGGGAGCCTCCCTGCACTCCAGCGGGAGCGACCGCTCCCCGGCCGCGCCCAGCGCCGCCACCACTCCCGGCGTCGGCGCAGCAGCAGCCCGGCGACCAGTCCGGTCACCAGAGCCAGGGCCACCACGACCGCCACCGCCCATTCCACCCGGCGATCGTAGGGTCATTGTTAACCTGGCTATCGCCCAGAACGGGACGAACCACTCTCACTTCCGGGAAAGTTCACCCCCGGGTCCCGCGTCGTTCACCCGCGTTCACCTCCGGTCCGTTCCACCGGCCTACCGTGGGTCGCGCACCTGCTCAACCCGTGCGCCGGCACCGACCTCGGGCCGGCTGCCACCGACCCCAGGAAGTGACGATGCGCGACGAGTTCCGGGCCGAACTGCAGGCCGTCAGCCGGCTGCTGGTGGACATGGCGGAGGAGGTCCGCACCGCCATGCGTCAGGCCACCCGGGCCCTGCTGACCGCCGACCGGCAGGCGGCCGAGGCGGTGATCGCCGGCGACGCCGAGATCGACGGCGTCTACCGGCAGGTCGAGGAGCGGGTCTGCGATCTGATCGCCCGCCAGGCACCGGTCGCCACCGACCTGCGCACGGTGATCACCGCGCTGCACGTCTCCGCCGACCTCGAGCGGATGGGCGACCTGGCCGACCACGTGGCCAAGACGGCGCTGCGTCGGCACCCCTCGCCGGCGGTGCCGGCCGAGCTGCGGCCGATCTTCACCGACATGGCGGACATCGCCGACCGGATGGCCGTGAAGATCGGCAAGGTGCTGGGCGCGCCGGACGCCGCCCTGGCGGCCGAGCTGGACCGGGACGACGACGCCATGGACGACCTGCACCGCAGCCTGTTCGGCGTGCTTCTGGACGACGACTGGCCGTACGGGGTGGAGACGGCGATCGACGCCACCCTGCTTGGCCGCTTCTACGAGCGCTTCGCCGACCACGCGGTGAACGCCGGCGAGCACGTGGTCTACCTGATCACCGGGGAGACCACCCCCTCGGCCGGCTGAGCCGGGAAACGACGAGAGGCCCCGGTCCGTGCGGACCGGGGCCTCTCGCGTACGTCAGCGGCCCTGGTTGGCGACCGCGGCGGCGGCCTCCTTGGCGGCGGCCGGGTCGAGGTACGTCCCCCCGAGCGTCAGCGGACGCAACTGCGGGTCGAGGTCGTAGCGCAGCGGGATGCCGGTCGGGATGTTGAGCTTGGCGATCGCCTCGTCGGAGATCTGGTCGAGGTGCTTGACCAGGGCGCGCAGCGAGTTGCCGTGCGCGGCCACCAGCACCGTCCGGCCGGCCAGGATGTCCGGCACGATCGAGTCGTACCAGTACGGCAGCATCCGCTCTACGACGTCCTTGAGGCACTCGGTGCGCGGCATCAGCTCGGGCGGCAGCAGCGCGTACCGCGAGTCGCCCGCCTGGGACCACCGGTCGTTGTCGTCGATCGGCGGCGGCGGCGTGTCGTACGACCGGCGCCAGAGCATGAACTGCTCCTCGCCGTACTCGTCCAGGGTCTGCTTCTTGTTCTTGCCCTGCAGGGCGCCGTAGTGCCGCTCGTTCAGCCGCCACGACCGACGCACCGCGATCCAGGGCCGGTCGGCGACGTTCAGCGCCAACTCGGCGGTGCGGATCGCCCGACGCAGGACGCTCGTGTGCACCACGTCCGGCAGCAGGCTGTGCTCGCGCATCAGCTCGCCACCGCGGCGCGCCTCGTTCTCGCCCTTCTCGGACAGGTCGACGTCGACCCAGCCGGTGAAGAGGTTCTTGGCGTTCCAGTCGCTCTCCCCGTGCCGCAGCAGGACCAGCGTCCCGACGGTGGGCCCCTCGCTCGCAGTCATGCCAGTCATGCCGATCATCCTGCCGTACGCCGTCGGCGGGCGTGCGGGGACCGGTCGTGACGACCACCACGTGGAAAAGCTGGTGACCGCCGTTCCGGGGCGGGACTAGGTTGTAAGGCGCTTGAGATACATCGGTCATTACCGAAGCGGGGGCGGAGCGGTGCGGACGGTACGGAGTTGGTTCCGGGACACGACCGGCGGGCTGCCAAGGCCCTTCTGGTACCTCTGGACCGGCACGCTGATCAACCGGCTCGGCTCGTTCGTCCTGGTCTTCCTGGCCATCTACCTCACCCAGGAGCGCGGCTTCTCGGCGTCCCAGGCCGGCCTGGTGCTCGGCCTCTGGGGCGTCGGCGGCGCGGTCGGCACCACCGTCGGCGGCACGCTCACCGACCGCTGGGGACGCCGGCCCACCCTGCTCACCGCCCACCTCGGCGCGGCCACCATGATGCTCGCGCTCGGCCTGGCCCGGCCGCTCTGGGCGGTGTCGCTGGGCGCGCTGCTGCTCGGCACGTTCGCCGAGGCCGCCCGGCCGGCGTTCGGCGCCATGATGATCGACGTGGTGCCGGAGAAGGACCGGCTGCGCGCCTTCTCGCTGAACTACTGGGCGATCAACCTCGGCTTCGCCTGCGCCGCGGTGCTCGCCGGCCTCGCCGCGCAGGCCGGCTACCTGCTGCTCTTCGTGGTCGATGCGGCCACTACCGTGGTCACCGCGCTGATCATCTTCACCCGGGTGAAGGAGACCCGCACCGCCTCGGCCGCCCCCGCCCGCAGCGGCGGCGACGCTCCCGCCGGCGTGCTGCGCACCATCCTCACCGACCGGGTCTACCTGGGCTTCGTGGCGCTCAACCTGTTCGCCGCGCTGGTCTTCCTCCAGCACATCTCGATGCTGCCGATCGCGATGGGCGACTCCGGTCTGACTCCGGCCACCTACGGCTCGGTGATCGCGCTCAACGGGGTGCTGATCGTGGTCGGGCAGCTCTTCGTACCCCGGCTGATCAACGGCCGGAGCCGGTCGCACGTGCTGGCGCTCGCGTCGGTGGTGATGGGCGTCGGGTTCGGGTTGACCGCGTTTGCCGACAGCGCCTGGTTCTACGGGATCACCGTGCTGATCTGGACCCTCGGCGAGATGCTCAACTCCCCGTCCAACGCCACGCTGATCGCCGAACTCTCCCCCGCCGCGCTACGCGGCCGTTACCAGGGCGTCTTCTCGCTCTCCTGGCAGGTGGCCGGCGCCGTCGCCCCGATCCTCGGCGGCCTGGTCCGGGAGCAGGCCGGCAACACCGCGCTCTGGCTCGGCTGCGCCGGCGTCGGCGTGGTGATGGCCGTGGCCCACCTGGTCTCCGGCCCGGCCCGCGAGCGGCGGGCGGCCCAGCTCCAGGCCGCGGCGCCGGTCCAACCGGCCACCGTCGTCCAGCCGCCGGCCCCGGAGGTGGCCCAGGCCGCCGCGTGATCCGGGACACGGTGGCGCGCCTCCGCCGCACTGCCTAGCGTCGACTGCGCACCGGTTGACAAACCTTCATGGAGGACGAGTGCAGGCCCTGCGGCGCTGGCTGCACGACACCGCGGGCGGGCTCCCCGCCATCTTCTGGTACCTCTGGTCCGGTCTCCTGATCAACCGGGCCGGCTCGTTCGCGATGCTCTTCCTGTCGCTCTACCTGACCGACGCGCGCGGGGCGTCGGAGGGGCTCGCCGGGGCGGTCGTCGGGGCGTACGGGGCGGGCGGGGCGGGCGGTGTGCTGCTCGGCGGGGTGCTGGCCGACCGCTGGGGCCGGCGGGCCACCCTGCTCACCGCCCACCTCGGCGCGGCCGGGCTGATGGCGGCGCTGGCGTTCAGCCGGCACCTGGCCATGATCGCGGTGCTCGCCGCGCTGCTCGGGGTGCTCCACTCGATGCCCAGCCCGGCGTTCGTCGCGGCGATCGTCGACGTGGTCCCCGAAGCCCGCCGCTCGCGCGCGTTCAACCTCCAGTTCTGGGCGTTCAACCTCGGCATGGCGGTCGCCTCGCTGCTGGCCGGCGTACTCGCCGAGGCGAGCTTCGTCGCGCTCTTCCTGGTGGACGCTGCCGCCACGCTCACCGCCGCCGCCGTGATCGGCTGGAAGGTGCCCGAGACCCTGGTCGGGCGGCGGCCGGCGCCGGCGGTCCGGCGGCGGGAGCTGGCGGTCCGGCGGCGGCCCGGGCTGCACACCGCGCTGACCGACCGCACCTTCCTGGTCTTCGTCGGGCTTACCTTCGTGCTGGCCGTGCTCACCATGCAGACCTCGACGATCATGCCGCTGGCGATGCGGGCGGACGGCCTGCGACCCTCGGCGTACGGCGTGGTGGTGGCGCTCGGCGGCGCGCTGATCGTGCTCGGGCAGCTCTTCGTGCCCCGGCTGATCGAGCCGTACCGCAAGGCCTCCGTGCTGTCGGTCTCCACCGGGCTGATGGCGCTCGGCTTCGGCGCCCTCACCGTCGCCGACGAGCTGGCGGTCTACCTGGGCGCGGCGGTGGTCTGGACGGTCGGCTCGATGCTCGCCGCACCGCCGAACGCGCAGATCAACGCCGATCTGGCCCCGCCGGAGCTGCGCGCCCGCTACCAGTCGGTCTTCTACCTGACCTTCCCGGCGGCGTCGTTCGTGGCGCCGGCGCTGGGCGGGGTCAGCCTTCAGTACCTGGGCGACCGGCACTGGCTGATCGTCGGCGGGCTGGGCCTGGTCGCGGCGGTGGGTCACCTGCTGGCCGGCCCGCCCCGGGAACGCCGGGTGGCGGCCCTGCGCGGCAGGGACGACCACTCGGGGGAGGTGGTGACGGTCGGCCGCTGACGGGCCCCCGAACGGCGCTGAGCGCCCACCTCGGCCTGTGGCCGTGATGGGCGCTCGCACCGTACGCCCGGCGGCGGCGGGCGACACTCACCCCCGTAAGCGTCGCCCGCTCGCGCCGCCGGTTCAACAGGTGGCACCGTCCCCCAACGGCGTTGTCCACCCGTTCCCCCTGCGCCTCGCTCGGTGCACGGATCTGATCGATCCGCCGCTCCCCCGAACGTTTCCAAGCGTGGCGCGGTTCAATAAAGCTAGTTCGCCCAGATTCCGGATACAACCCAGATCGCTGTCTTGCCGGTCACAGCAACCGGTCGCAAATCCTCCGGGCCTCTGTTGGCCAACAACGCTTTCCCGCCGGCCATTCCCGTAAACCTCAGGCGTCCTCGCGATTTGGGTTCTCCGTACGGAAGAAGTTGCTCTGCCGGCCATCCCGCATCTGTTCCTGATAGATCAGGTTCAGCCCGCGTAGGTCGAATGTCCGGAACCAGTCGTCCCAGGGGATCTCCCGGATCCGGCTGCTCTCCCGATAGCCCGGGATGTTGAACGTCAGCACCCCCGGCCGGCCCTCCCGCTCGGTGCCGGCGATGGTGGCCGGCTTGGCGTTGCGGGACTGCGCCCAGCGCTGGATCACCTCGTGGTTGGCGGTCACCAGGCTCCGGCCCGGACGCTCGGGACGATCCTCCAGAGACGTGATCTGCTGGGACGACCGCACCGAACGGGACGAAGATCCGCCGGTCCGGACCGGAGTCGCCTTCACCGCCGCCGCGCCGCCGCCCCCGGGCGGCGCCGCCCTCGCACCCGCACCGGGTGGCGCCTTCGCAGCGCGGGCCCGGGACGGGGCAGCCTTCTTCGCTGGCGCCTTCTTCGCGGCGGGCGCCTTCTTCGCGGCGGGCGCCCTCTTCGCGGCGGGCGCCCTCTTCGCGGCGGGCGCCTTCTTCGCTGGCGCCTTCTTGGCTGGCGCCCTCTTCGCGGCGGGGGCCCTCTTCGCGGCGGCCTTCTTCGCGGGGGCCGCCTTCCTCGCCCGCGCGCCCGTGGCCTTCGCGGCGGGCACCGCCTTGGCCGCAGCGGCCTTCTTCGCCGGAGCCTTCTTGGCGGCGGCCTTCTTCGTTGGTGCGGCGCGGCCGGCCGGCCCGGTCGGCCTGCGGGCGGCACCACCGCCCCGGCTCTCCGCGCGGAGGGTCTGCGCCAGCGTCTTCACCAGGTCCGGCTTGCGCAGGGCGGATATCCCGGACACCCCGCGCCGGCGGAGCTGGCTGCGGAGGTCGTCCACCCTCATCCGGGAGATCTCGGATTCGGAGATCCGCGGGGTCCCCGGGGTCTGGTTGCCAGGTTGCTGTTTGGTCCTGGTCGCAGCCGCGCCGCGACCTGAGCTGATGCGCTGAGCCATGGGACACGCTCCTCGACAGTCCGTCCTCGGCCCGCGGTGGGTCCCAGTACCGCACCGCGCAGTGCGGCATACCCGTCAGGACGGGTCCGAACCGCCTGCGGTCGAGGTGGCGCTTCCCGCCGGGGCCGATTCGCCGCGGTCCGGCGCCCGGTCGGTGCCAGCGGAGGGCTCGAAGAGGTGGGCGAACGCGGCCAGATTGGCGGTGGACTCGCCCCGCTTGACCCGCCACTCCCACTCCCGGCGGATCGCGGTGCCGAAGCCGATCTCCAGCATGGTGTCGAAGGACTCGTCGGCGTAGGTCAGCACGGCCCCGAGCAGCCGGTCCAGCTCCGCCTCGCCGATGCCGGCAAGGTTGACCCGGCCGGTGAGGTAGACGTCGCCGACCGCGTCGATCGAGAACGACACCCCGTACATCCGGGCGTTGCGTTGCAGCAGCCAGGCCCAGAGCTCCTCGCGGCGCTCGTCCGGCTGGCGCATCACGAACGCCTCGATCCGCAGCGCGTGCTCGCCGACGATCAGGTTGCAGATCGTCTTGAGCTTGTGCGTCCCCGGCAGGGTGACCGCGTACGACGCCTCGCCGGTGGACTCGAAAGCCAGCTCCCGCTCGGCGCAGACGGACTCGATCAGTGCGGCGACCTCGCTCTTGCGGCTCATCGGACCCACTCTACGGTCGGACCGCCCCGCCCACCGCGCGGCGACCGCGTCACCATGAGCAGGACAGGGCGGGGTCGCCGGCCAGCTGGGCGGCCAGCCGGCCACGGTGCTCGGCGATCGCCTCGCCATAGACCGCCAGCAGTCCGGAGACCGTACGGTCCCAGGAGAAGCCGCGGGCGTGCCGTTCGGCGCCGCGGCCCAGCGCGGCCCGGCGAAGCCGATCCGGCAACAGCCGGCCCAGCGTGCGCGCCCAGTCGACCGGGTCGTGGCCGTCGATGAGCACCCCGCTGACCCCGTCGCGGACGGCGGTGACCAGGCCGCCGACGGCGGCGGCCAGCACCGGCGTACCGCAGGCCTGAGCCTCCAGCGCCACCAGCCCGAACGACTCGTTGTACGACGGCACCGCGACCAGGTCGGCGGCCCGGTAGAGCGCGGGCAGGTCCTCGCCCGTGCGCGGCGGCAGGAAGCGCACCCGATCGGTGACGCGGAGCGAGGCGGCCAGCTCGATCAGGGCGGTCGGCCGGTCCAGGCCGCTGCCGCTGGGGCCGCCGCAGATCACCACGGTCAGCTCGTCGGCGAGCGCGGGATCCCGCTCGCGCAGCGCGGCGACGGCCCGGATCAGCACGTCCGGCGCCTTGAGCGGCTGGATCCGGCCGACGAAGGCCACCACGTACCCGTGGGTGGGCAGCCCCAGCCGGCGACGCGCGGCGAGCGTCGCGCGGTGCTGGTCCCCGGCGGCCGGGTGGAACCGGTGCAGGTCGACGCCCGGCTCGACCACGGCGACCCGGGCCGGGTCGGCGTCGTACCGGTCGAGCAGGTCGCGGGCCTCGACCCGGGTGTTGGCGACCAGCCGGTCGGCCTCGGCGACCACCTGCTCCTCGCCGATGACCCGGGCCTTGGGCTCGGGCCGGTCACCGGCGGCGAGCTGGGCGTTCTTGACCTTGGCGAGGGTGTGCGCGGTGTGCACCAGCGGCACCCCCCAGCGCTCCTTGGCCAGCCAGCCGACCTGGCCGGAGAGCCAGTAGTGGGAGTGGATCAGGTCGTAGTGGCCCGGCGGGCGGGCCGCCTCGGCGCGGAGCACCCCGGCGGTGAACGCGCAGAGCTGCCCGGGAAGCTCCTCCTTGGTGAGCCCCTCGAGCGGGCCGGAGGTGACGTGCCGGACGTGCACGCCGGGCGCCATCTCCACCACCGGCGGCAGGTCGCCGGAGGTGGCCCGGGTGAAGATCTCGACCTCGACGTCCGCCTCGGCCAACCGGCGCGCCACCTCGAGGATGTAGACGTTCATGCCGCCGGCATCGCCCGTGCCGGGCTGGTGCAGCGGCGACGTGTGCACGGAGAGGGTGGCGATCCGGCGGGGCCGCGGCCACGGACGGGCACCTCGCTGACGACCGACACCGGTGTGCAATTCCGCCACGTCCGCTCCCTCTGTCACGGTTGATGCCGTCCCGCACTACCGGCGCTTCTCAGTCAACCTCCGCGCCGGATGTCATGTTCCCCATCGGGCTTCGGAAATGCGTCCCGCCCGCCCCGGGCGTGACGGACCTCATCACCACGTGACGGATGGGCGGGGTGAGAATGACCGGATGACCTCCGTCGCGATCGTCACCGGGGCGTCCAGCGGGATCGGCGCGGCCACCGCGCGCCGGCTGGCCGCCGAGGGTTTCCACGTGCTCGCCGCCGCGCGGCGTACCGACCGGCTGGCCGAACTGGTCGATGAGATCACCGCGGCCGGCGGCGCCGCCACCGCGGTGGCCTGCGACGTCACCTCCGACGAGTCGGTCGCCGGCCTGGCCGCGGCCGCCGCCGCGGCGCCCGGGCCGGTGACCCTGCTGGTCAACAACGCCGGCGGTGCCCGCGGCCTCGACCCCGTCGAGGCCGGCTCGGTGGGCGACTGGCAGTGGATGTACGACGTCAACGTGCTGGGCACGCTCCGGGTCACCCAGGCGCTGCTGCCCGCGCTGGAAGGCTCCGGCGCCGGCACCATCGTGATCGTCAGCTCCACCGCCGGCTTCGTGGTCTACGAGGGCGGGGGCGGCTACACCGCGGCCAAGCACGCGCAGACGGCGCTCGCCGGCACGCTCCGGCTGGAGCTCTGCGGGCGACCGATCCGGGTGATCGAGATCGACCCCGGGATGGTGAAGACCGAGGAGTTCGGCCTGGTCCGCTTCGACGGCGACGAGGATAAGGCCGCCGCCGTCTACGCCGGGGTGGCCGAGCCGCTGGTGGCCGAGGACATCGCCGACTGCATCGCCTGGTGCGCCACCCGCCCGCACCATGTCAACGTGGACCGGCTGGTGGTCCGCCCGCTGGCCCAGGCCGCCCAGCACAAGGTGCACCGGGTGAGCTGAGGTGACCCAACGCCGGCCGCTGGGCGTGGTCACCCGGGGAACGACGAACCCGAACCGGCTCCGCCGGGTGGACAACTGGATCGTCGAGACCTGCGGCGACACGTTGCGCGCGGCGGCCGACCCGCTGGTGGTCGACCTGGGTTACGGCGCCACCCCGATCACCACGGTCGAGCTGCGGGCCCGGCTGGCGGCCGGGGTCCGCGCCGACGTCCGGGTGGTCGGGCTGGAGATCGATCCGTTACGCGTCGCCGCCGCCCAGCCGGCCGCCGACCCGCCCGGGCTGACGTTCACCCGAGGCGGCTTCGAGCTGGCCGGCCTCCGCCCCGCCCTGGTCCGCGCGTTCAACGTCCTGCGGCAGTACGACGAGAGCGAGGTCGGCGCGGCCTGGCGGACGATGACCGACCGGCTGGCCCCGGGCGGGCTGCTGGTCGAGGGGACCTCCGACGAGCTGGGCCGGCTGGGAAGCTGGGTGCTGCTCGGCGCCGAGGGGCCCCGCACCCTGACCCTGGCGGCTCGCCTGGCGACGCTCGAGAGCCCGGCCCAGCTCGCCGAGCGGCTGCCCAAGGCGCTGATCCACCGCAACGTCCCCGGGGAGCGGATCCACGACCTGATCCGCGCCCTCGACGACGCCTGGCACGCCGCCGCCGGCTACGCCCCCTTCGGCCCCCGCCACCGCTGGGTCCAGGCCGTCACCGCCCTCAAGCAGTCCGGCTGGCCCGTCCTAAACCGCCCCCGCCGCTGGCGCCGCGGCGAACTAACCCTCCCCTGGCCCACCGTCTCCCCGCGCTGACCCCCGCCACGTCTCCCCGATCTTGCACTTCGGGTGCGCGGTTCGTGCCCTTCCGGGCGTTTTGCCCCCACCAAAAGCGCAAGATCGCGAGGGGGGTGGGGTTGGGGGTGGGGTCAGATGAGGCAGTTGATGAGGACGGGTTCGGGGTGGAGGGTGACGCCGAAGCGGTCGTGGACGGCGTCGCGGATCTCGCGGGCCAGGGTTACCAGGGCCTGGGTGCTGGCGGTGCCGCCTCGGTTGGTGAGGGCGAGGGTGTGCTTGCTGGAGATGGCGACCCCCTCCGGGCCGGGATGCCCCTTGGCGAAGCCGGCCTTGTCGATCAGCCAGGCGGCACTGACCTTCACCATGTCTCCCGGGCAGGGCCAGGACGGTGGCTCGGCCAGGTCGGCGGCGCGCTTGCGGAGCAGCTCAAATGCCGGGCGGTCCAGCACGGGATTGGTGAAGAACGAGCCGACCGACCGGGTGTCCGGGTCGGCCTCGTCGAGCACCATGCCCTTGCCCGCGCGCAGCCGCAGCACGATCGCCCGGGCGTCGGCCAGCGGCACCCGGTCGCCCACCTCGACGCCGAGCGCCCGGGCCAGCTCGGCGTAGCGCACCGGGCCGGAGATCGGCGAGCGGGCCAGCCGGAAGTCGACCGAGAGCACCACCCAGCGGTCGCTGTACTTGAAGATGCTGGACCGGTACGCGAAGCCGCAGTCCGCGGCGGCGACCCGGCCGACACTGCCGTCGGTGCGGTCGTACACCTGCACGCCGGTGATGGTCTCCGCCACCTCCTGGCCGTACGCGCCGACGTTCTGGATCGGGGTGGCGCCGGCGGAGCCGGGGATCCCGGAGAGGCACTCCAGGCCCGACCAGCCGTTCGCCAGCGTGGCGGCGACCAGATCGTCCCAGGGCTCGCCGGCCTCGACCCGTACGGTGACCGTGTCGGTGTCCTCGGCGACCACCCGGAAGCCGCGGGAGCGGACCAGGACCACCGTGCCGGGGAAGCCCTGGTCGCCGATCACCACGTTGCTGCCGCCGGCGAGGATCAGCACCGGCTCCTCCCGCCGCTCCGCCTCCTGCACCTTTTGTACGATCTCGTCGGCGCTGGCGCCGGTCGTCAACCGGGCCGCCGGGCCCCCCAGGCGCAGGGTGGTGTATCTCGCCAGCCCGGCCGCGGCGGGATCGGCTCCGGTTGTCGGTTGGGCGTAGACGTCTGACACGCCTTTCACCCTAGGCTGAGGGGTAGCCGCGGCACCCACCGGTGGCCCGGTCACCCCCGGGAGGATTGCGATGAGCAGACTGCACGGCACGAAGGAGTTCTGGATAGGAGCGCTCCGGACCGAGGGCCCCGCCTTCGCCGCCGCCGTAGCCGAGGCGCCGCCGGAGACACCGGTGCTCTCCTGTCCTGGCTGGACGGTCTCGGATCTCGCCCACCACCTCGCCCGGGTCTACGCCTGGGTTCGCGGCTTCGCGGGCTCCGGGACGACTGCGGCGCCGCCGCGCGGCTACCACGAGGAGCCGCCGGCGGGGCTCACCCCGGCCCAGTACTACCGGCAGGAGTACGACCAGCTGATGACCCTCTTCGACGGGCTCGACCCGGAGGCGCCGGCGTGGAACTGGGCGCCGCAGCCGAAGAGGGCCGGCTTCTGGGTGCGCCGGATGGCGCACGAGACGGCGGTCCACCGGTGGGACGCCCAGCTCGCCATCGCGGCGGGCGAGCCGATCGAGGCGAAGCTCGCCGCCGACGGGGTGAGCGAGGTGCTGGACACCTGGCTGCCCGGCGGTCGGCGCAGGACACCGGGCCAGTGGCACGGGGTGGTGCAGCTGAGCGCGCCCGACGCCCTCCAGGACTGGTACCTGCGGCTGCGGGGCGAGGGGGTCGCCCTGCTCGACACGGCCACCATCCTCGACCATGACGAGCACCACGCCCGGGTGCAGGTCACCGGCACCGCGAGCGACCTGTTGCTCGCCCTCTGGGGCCGGATCAGCTTCGACACCCTCGGGGTGAGCGGTGACCGGCGGCTGCTGGAGGGTCTCCGGGTCGGATGACGACGGCACAGCGACCGACCCTGGAGGCGGTGGCCCGACGGGCAGGGGTGCCCCGCGCCACGGTCTCCCGGGTGGTCAACGGCTCCACCACCGTCGCCGAGCCGATCCAGGAGGCGGTCCGCCAGGCGGTGGCGGAGCTCGGGTACGTCCCCAACCTCGCCGCCCGCAGCCTGGTCACCCAGCGCACCGACTCGATCGCCCTGGTCCTGCCCGAGGCGGCGGCCCGGGTCTTCTCCGACGACCAGGTCTTCCCGGGGATCATCCGCGGCGCGGCGCAGGAGCTGGAGGCGGCCGACAAGCAGCTCGTGCTGATGCTGGCCGGGTCGCCCGCCGGGCATGCCCGGGTGGAGCTGCGGCCGGCCTGCCGGGGCTGGTCGCGTTCGGCGACTTCACCCGGAAGTCCGGCACGGCGGCGATGCGTCAGCTGCTCGCCGAGCACCCGGACCTGGACGCGGTCTTCGCCGCCTCCGACCTGATGGCGCACGCCGCCCTGCGAACCCTGCGGGAGGCGGGACGGCGGGTTCCCGCGGACGTGGCGGTGGCCGGCTTCGACGACATCGAGACTGCGGCGTACACCGATCCGCCGCTGACCACGGTCCGGCAGCCGATAGTGGACATCGGCCGGCAGGGGACCCGGCAGCTGCTGCGGATGGTGGCCGGCGAGCCCGTCGAGCAGGCGCTGGTGCTGCCGACCGAGCTGGTGCTGCGCGAGTCGGCCTAGGGAAGGGCCGGGCCGGGGGTGCCATGGCACCCCCGATCCCGGCCGTTGAACTCAGCGACGGACAGCCCGGCCCGATGCGGCGGCCAGCCGCGCGATCACGGCATCCGCATCGCGTACCAGGACGGCTCGCACCTCGGCGTTCGGTACGGCCTGGGGGTCCCCGGCCAGGTTCTTGAACGCCTCCAGCTCCCGCACCGCCTGCTCCCTGAGCCCGCGGGAGTCGAACCTGCCGGCCTTGGCGAGTGGCTTCTGCAGTTCGGTCGCGCTCTGGTCGGAGAGCCAGCCGGTGGCCCGGAACCGGTCCACCAGGTTGCTCATGTCCGCAATGGACGTCGTCACGGCGAACGTGATCGACCGGGTCGACCGGTTACCCGCCTCGTCGGTCGCCACCACGGCGAGGGTGTGCTCGCCGAGCGACAGTTGATAGAGCGGCAGGAGGGTGTCGTCGAGGATGGGCTCGCCGTCTAGCGTCCCGACGATCGACTTCACCCCGGACGTGCCGTCGGTCGCCGAGAAGGTGATCCGCACATCCTGGCTGTCGCCGTACGTGACACCGGCCGCCACCCCGGAGAGCAGGACGCTCGGTGCCGTGCCATCGATCTTCAGTACGGCCGACTTCACGTCCTCGACGTTGCCCGCCCGGTCCGTCGCGCGGTACCGGAGGGTGTGCTCGCCGTCGCCCCGGACCTCGACGGAGTCCGTGTACGCGGTCCACGCCCCGCCGTCGAGCGAGTACTCGACCTTGGCCACCCCGGACGTCTGATCGGTGGCCGTGATCGTGACCGGCACCGAACCGGTGTGCCATCCGGCATCGCCCGCGGGGGCGAAGGCCGCGGCGGAGACCGGTGTGGTCCCGTCCAGCTTGAGCACCAGCTTCCGGATCGTCTCGCCGTTGCCCGAGAGGTCGACCGAGCGGTACTCCACCGTGTGCTCGCCGTCGCCGGCGACCGGGATCGGGCCGGTGTAGGCGGTCCAGTCACCGCCGGTCCGGTACTCGGTCCGCGCCACCCCGCTGTCGGCGTCGGTGGCCGTCAGCGCCACCGTGACGTCGGAGCGGTACCAGCCGTTGGCACCGTCGGGCTCGCCCGGCACCGTCTTCGCCGTCGTGGTGGGTGCGGTGGTGTCCGCCGGCAACTCCTTGACCCGGACGTTGCGGAAGGAGACGTCGTCCCCGTCGCCGTGGTTCTGGATGCCGATGTAGCTGGGCGCCTGCATCCGCGCCGGGTCGGTGTTGACGTACTGGTTGATCTTCGTGCCGTTCAGGTAGACGACGATGCTCTGCCCCCGCACGACGATCTCGTACGAGTTCCACTGGCCCGGGGGCCTGAGCGCGGCGTCCCGGGCGGCCAGGTCCGCTGACTGGAAGCTGTAGATCGCTCCGGTCGTCTTCTCCGGCGCGTCCGTCGCGTCGATCTGGATCTCGTAGCCCTTGTTGACCGCCAGCCACGGGTCGTTGCCCGGGTTCGGGAACCCGACGAAGACCCCGGAGTTGTCATCCCCGGCCAGCTTCCAGTCGAGCTTCAGGCTGTAGTCGGTGAAGCTCTGGTCGTACCAGTAGAGCCCCAGCCCGCCGTACGACAGCAGCGTGCAGTCGGAGGCGTGCAGGAAGCCGCCCGGGCCGGCCTGCTTCCACTTGGACAGGCTCGGCGAGGTGCCGTCGAAGAGGCTGGTGTAGCCGGCCTCCGGGGTGGTCGGTGCGCAGGCGTTCTGCGGCGCATCGTCGAGCCGGAACGAGTCGAACGACGCCGGGTTGCCGGTGCCGTTGAAGGCGGCGACGCCGACCTTCGGGTTCGGGATGGCGGAGATGGCCCGCGGTCGCCCGACGTTCGTCCACTGCTCACCGTCGGTCGAGTACGCCGCGGTCAGCGTCCGGCCGTCGCTGGTGACCCTCATCCAGACCGTGTGCGGGAAGTCCACGGCCAGGTTGGGCGAGCGGTCGATGGCGCCGCCGTCGATCGGCGAGCCGTTCTGCTGGTGGATGAACTCGAAGTTGCGCACCCCGCTGTCGGTCCTGATGAACGAGAACTTGATGAAGTTCGCGTCGTCACCGTGGACGATGAGGCCCGCCTGCTCCCAGGCGTCCGTGTGATCGACGGTCACCTTGGTCACGGCCTGCCACGCCCCGGCCGGAACGTCCTGCAGCAGGATGTTCTTCGCGTCGGTGCCGCCGCCGTACATGTCACCGGCGAGCGCGTCGATCTGGAGCGACCCGCCGACCAGCCGGTAGTGCGCGGGATCCTCGCGCAGCACCGTCCACCGGCACCGGTCGATGACCTCGCCCGTGAAGTCGTCGTCCGGGTTCACCTCGGCGGAGGGGTCTGCACACGGCGGGGCCACGCGGTAAGTGTTCACCTTGACGGTGGCGGACGCGGCGAGTCCGGACGGATCGGTCGCGGTCACCTTCGCGGTGTACAGGCCGGCGGTGGTGTAGGTGTGCGTCGGGTTCTGCTCGGTCGAGGTCGTCCCGTCGCCGAACTCCCAGGCGTAGCCGAGCGAGTCACCGTCCCGGTCGTCACCGTTCGCCGTGAAGTGCACGGTCGCCGGGACCTGTCCCGCGGTGACGTCGGCCGAGGCCGTCACCTCGGGGCGGGTGCTGGACGCCACGCCCTTGCCGTGGAAGGTGAACGCGTCGACATCGAAGAGCCCGCCGCCGGAGCCCTTGAACACCAGGTAGAGCCGGTGCGTGCCACCGGGGTCGGTGACCGGGACGACCGGGCTGTCGACGTAGTTGTCCCAGCCGCCGGTGTTCGACACGGCCATGCTGGCGACCAGGGGTCCGTTCGGCGCGTCCATCCGGAACTCGAGGGTGCCACCCCCGCCTCCGGAGGAGAGCCGGGCCTGGACGCCGGTGATCCCGGTGAGGTTGTACGTGTCGAACGCGATCCAGTCCCCATTGTCGATGTATCCGACGCGCTTGCCACCGTGCGCGCCGCCCGCGTCGACGACCTGGATGCCGTTGGCCTCGCTGAAGTGCTCAGCCTGCCGGACGCGCGGCTGGAGGACCAGCCGGGTCTGCCCGGTGAGCGGTGGTACGCCGCCCGCGCCCTTGTCGGTGTAGGTCGCGGCGAACACGCCGTAGAGATTTGCGTCCGCGCTGTGGCCGTCCTCGGCCACGGTGTCGAGCACCCCCTCGCAGGCGTGCGCCTGGGCCAGCCCGTGGCTGTGGGTGTCGTGACCGAGGGCGTAGTCGATCTGCACGGTCCCGCAGTCGATCTCGCCGTCCTCCGGGTCGGTGACGGTCGCCTTGAACGGCACCCGGTCACCGAACTGGAACACGCCGCCGGCCGGCGGCGCGGCGAACTCGACGCGCGGCGCGGTGTTGCCGACCGTGATCTGCACGGTCACCGTCCCGGCGGTGCCCGCCTGGTCGGTCAGGGTCAGCCGGGCGGTGAACTGCCCCGTGGTGGTGTAGGTGAACGCCGGGTCCGGCTCGGTCGAGTCGACCGTGCCGTCGTCGGTGAAGTCCCACGCGTAGGTGAAGGAGTCCCCGGGGTCCGGGTCGCGCGAGCCCGCCGAGGAGAAGGCGACGGTCAGCGGGGCCGCTCCGGAGGTCGGGTTGGCGCCGACCACGGGGATCGGGGCGCGCTTGCCCTTGACGTAGTCGATCCGGTAGACGGCCGAGTCGGGAGCGCCACCGAAGTAGCCGCTGCCGTAGTCGAGGACGTAGAGGGAGCCGTCCGGGCCGAACTCGATGTCCATCGGCCGGACCACCTGCTCGGGGAACGGGTTGATGGTCATCGGTTGCCCGGCGCCGTCCATGACGATGTTCTTGATCCAGCCGCGCCCCCAGTCGCCGGCGAAGAAGGTCCCGTCGTAGTAGGCCGGGAACTTCGTGTCCGACTTGAGCTCCGGGTCGTAGCGGTAGACCGGCCCGCCCATCGGCGACTCGCTGCCGGTGCCGAACTCGGGCACCGACCCGTCGTCGTACGCGATCCACGCCGGCTGCGCCGCCGGCAGGTCCTGCTTGCCGGTGTTGTGCGGCGAGGTGTTCCGCGGTGCGGCGCAGTCGAACTTCGGCCCGGAGGCCCCGGTGGCGAAGTCGTAGTCGTTGTACGGGAGGTTCGGGCCGACGCAGTACGGCCAGCCGTAGTTCCCGGGGGCGCGGATCTGGTTGAACTCCACCATCCCGGCCGGCCCGCGGTTCGGGTCGGCGGCCCCGGCGTCCGGGCCGTACTCGCCGAGGTAGAGCCAGCCGGTCTTCGGGTCCACCTTGAAGCGGAACGGGTTACGGAATCCCATCGCGTAGATCTCGGGCCGGGTTCCGGCGGTGCCGGCCGGGAAGAGGTTGCCGTCCGGGGCCTGGTAGCTGCCGTCCGCGGCCACCTTGATGCGCAGCACCTTGCCGCGCAGGTCGTTCGGGTTGGCCGAGGAGCGCTGCGCGTCGTAGGCCGGGTTGCGGGTGGCGCGCTCGTCGATCGGGCTGTAGCCGTTGGAGGCGAAGGGGTTGGTGTCGTCGCCGGTCGAGAGGTAGAGGTTACCGGCCGCGTCGAAGGCGATGTCACCGCCGGCGTGGCAGCAGATGCCCCGGTTCGCCGGCACATCGAGGACCTTATGCTCGCTCGCCAGGTCCAGAGTGCCGCCGGCGAGCTTGAACCGGGACAGCCGGTTCACGCCGTCGAAACGCGCGAAGTCCGCGCTCGTACCGTCGTTCGGCGCGTCACCCTCCGGTGTGGTGAGTGGTGGTGCGTAGTAGAGGTAGATCCACCCGTTGCTGGCGAAGTTCGGATCCACCCCGATACCCTGCAGGCCGTCCTCGTCGTGGTTGTAGACCGGGATCCGGCCGGCGAGGCTGGTCGAGCCGTCCGGCGTGGTGAGGAACACCCGGCCGTCCCGGGAGGTGTGCAGCACCCGCCGGTCGGGCAGCACCGCGAGGTTCATCGGCTCGCCGGTGGTGTCCGCACCCTTGGCGAGGGTGACCTGCGCGAAGTTGTCGTCGACGGTCGCGCCGCAGTCGGCCGGCACGGCACCGGCGGCCGTCCGGATGCCGCCGAGCAGGTGCTCGAGGAAGGCCGGCTCCGAGTACGAGGCGTCGGTGTGGCCGCCGCCGGTGTACCAGGACCGACCACCGTCGTACTGCTGGCACCAGGCGATCGGGTGGCTCGGGCCCATCGCGCCCGCTCCCGCGCTGTACGTCCGCTCGTCCAGCGTGGCCAGCACGTGCACCTTGCCGCGCGGGTCGGAGCGGTAGTTGTACCACTCGTCGGTGCGGGTCCACCGGTCCGGCAGGGGCTCGGTGGACGGGTGCACATGGTCGTCCACCCGCACCGCGGCCTGCTGGATGGCCGGGTGGGAGTTGAAGTACGCGCCGACGAGCTTGCCGTACCACGGCCAGTCGTACTCGGTGTCCGAGGCGGCGTGCACCCCGGCGTAGCCACCGCCGTGGCGGATGTACCGCTCGAAGGCCGACTGCTGCTCGGCATTGAGCACGTCGCCGGTGGTCGAGAGCCAGACAACCACGTCGTACCGGGCGAGATTCGCGTCCGTGAACGCCCCGGCGTCCTCCGTCGCGTCCACCGCGAAGTTGTTCTCCTGCCCGAGTTTCTGGATCGCCGCGATGCCCACCGGGATCGAGCCGTGCCGGAACCCCGCGGTCTTCGAGAAGACCAGGGCGCGGAAGCTCGGTTCGGCTGCCGACGCCGGCGTCGACAGGGCGCCGGCTATGGGCAGCGCCAGCAGCGCACCCAGCGCTGCCGACAGCAGACGGCGTAGCGGTTGTCCGGACACACCAGCCTCCAGTTCCCCAACCGATCGACCAACTTCTAACCGGACGATAATGGCCACGCGGAGCAAAGAACAGCTTTCGAGGACAGAAGTTCTGATGTTGAGGTCCTAACTTTTTCCGACTCACGCGAAAGTCGCCCGGGCGTTAACGGCTCGCGCGTTCGGGGCAGCGGCGGCTACGGTCGCGGTCGTGACCGCCGTGCAGCTGATCCGCGCGCCCCAACTCTCCGACGTCGCCGAGTACGCGTACGCGGCCGATGTCGTGCCGCCGGCCCGGCTGGTCTTCACCGCCGGCGCCTGCCCGCTGGACGCCGAGGGCCGCACCGTCGCTCCGGGCGACCCGGCCGCCCAGGCCCGCCAGGTGATGGCCAACCTGACCACCGCACTGGCCGCCGCCAGGGCCGGGCTCGCCGACGTCGTCAAGACCACGGTGTACGTGGCCAGCACCGACCGCGCCGACCTGGTGGCCGTCTGGGAGGTGGTCCGGGACGTCTTCGGCGACCACGATCCGCCCAGCACCCTGCTCGGGGTGACCGTGCTCGGCTACCCCGACCAGCTCGTCGAGGTCGAGGCCGTCGCCGCAGTCCGGGACGCCGCGTGATCCGTTCCGCCCGCCCCGCGGACGCGCCCGCAGTGGTGGCGCTGCGTGCGCTGGTGTACCCGTACCTGGTGCGCGGGGTCGAGTCGACCCGCCAGATGATCGCCGAACCGCCGCCCGGCGAGGAGTGGACCGCGTTCGTGGCCGAGGTCGGCGGCCAGGTGGCCGGCTGGGTCTCGGCCTACCGGAACGGCCGTACGTCCGAGGCGGACTTCGGCGAAATCTCCCTGCTTCACGTCCACCCGCAGTATCGCGGCCAAGGCGTCGGCTTCGCGCTGCTGGGCGAGGCGCTCGGCCATCTCCGTCCGCTGGGGATCCGCCGGGTGCGGACCTGGGTGCTGACGGAGTCGCTCCCGTTCGCGCGGCGGCACGGCTTCACGCCGAGCCGGGAGCTGCGCTACTCCGCGCTCGACCTGCGGGCGACGCCGCCGCTGCCGGACGCCCCGGACGGAGTGCGGCTACTGCCGCTGGCCGGGCTCGATCCGCGCCGGCTGCACACCGCCTACGTCGCGGCCTCCTCCGACGAGCCGGGCGACACGCCCTCCGACGCGCTCGGCTACGAGAACTGGCGCTACGAGGTCTGGGACAACCTCGGGCTGGACCGGGAGGCCAGCGTGGCCGTCGAGGTCGACGGGGCGTTGGTCGCCTTCAGCCTGGTCAAGCGGGATGACGACCGGATGTGGTCGGACATGACAGCTACCCTGCCGGCATACCGTGGACGAGGGCTGGCTCGGCTGGCCAAGCTCGCCGCGCTGCACCGCGCCCACGCCGGCGGGATCAACTGCGCCTACACCTCGAACGACGAGTCCAACGCCCCGATGCTCGCGATCAACGAGCGGCTCGGCTACCGGCCGGTGGCGACCCAGTGGTCGTGCCTGCGGCAGCTCAACTGACGGGTCAGCCGGCGGCGGCGACCCGCTCGGCGGTCGCGTACGTGTCGGCGCCGAAGAGCACCAGCCGGGCCTCGGTGACGTTCGTCGGGGAGGCCGGGCGCAGCACGCAGAGCGCCTGACGGACCGCGTCCTCGACCGGCCAGCCGTAGACGCCGGCGGAGATCAGCGGGAACGCCACGGTGGCCGCGCCCAGCTCGTCGGCGATCCGCAGGCCGTTGGCGTAGCAGTCGCGCAGCAGCGCGGACCGGTCCTCGCTCGCCGACCAGACCGGCCCGACGGTGTGGATCACCCAGCGAGCCGGCAGGTTGCCGGCGGTGGTGGCCACCGCCTCGCCGGTGGGCAGGCCTCCGCCGTACCGGGAGGCGCGCAGCGCCCGGCACTCCTCGAGGATCACCGGCCCGCCCTTGCGGTGGATCGCACCGTCCACTCCCCCGCCGCCGAGCAGCGACGAGTTGGCCGCGTTGACGACCGCGTCCACCTGCTGGGCGGTGATGTCCCCCTGGATCAGGGTGATCTCCATGTCAGCGCTCCTCGATGGACTGGCCGAGTGACCGGCGGGCGAGCAGGGTGGCCCCGGCCACGGCGGCGGGCATGACCAGCACCGCGCCGAGCGGGATCAGGAAGCAGACGAAGACGGCCACGCCGAAGCCGAGCGTGGTGGGCCGGTCCGCCTTCAGCAGCGAGCGGCGGTCCGGCAGCCGCATCCCCCGCCGGTAGAAGGGCGCGCCCACCAGCTCCAGGGACAGGAACCAGCCGCCCACGGCCGCGCCGATCACCGGTACGACGGTCTGGCCCACCACCGGGAGGAAGCCGGCCGCGAAGAGCGGGATGCCGACCAGCGCCGAGATCGCCACCAGCCGCACCGAGTCGGCGATGCTGCGGCGCAGCGACGCCCAGAACGACACCTCCACGGCGCCCGGGGTCCCGCCGTACCGCTCCTCGACCCGCTCGGAGATCTTCTCGTAGAACGGGTCACCGATCACCAGGGTGACCGCGGTGAAGGTGACCACCGCGAGCAGGCCGCCCAGCCCCAGGAACGCCGGCCCGGCGATCACCCGGACCAGGCCGCGCGGGGTCGCAGACCAGTCATCGGCGAACGGGGTGACCAGCGCGGCGAGGTCGTCCACGAAGTACACCAGGGTGGCGAACGCGGCGACGAAGAGCGCACCGGAGATGAGCGCCGGCAGCACGCCCAGCAGCATCAGGCCGGGGCTGCGCACGTACAGGCCGATGCCGCGCAGCAGCAGCCCGGCGCCGGAGAGGAACCGGCCGACGGCACCGACGACCGGGGCGGCGAGGCGGGGTGCGTTCACGACCGCAGAGCCTAGGGCCTGTGTCAAGGTCGGTGAGGCGTCCGTTCAATCCGGTGCCGCGGGTTCCGGATCAAGACGCCACGTCCGTTGCGATGGTCCAGAGCCGTTCGGCGGTTTCCGGGTCCACGGCGTACGCGGCGACCCCGGCGGGCACGCCGGTCGGCCGCTCCCGGACCACCGGTGCCTCATTGCAGTCCTCGAAGTAGCGGCCGCCAACGCCGGTCAGCAGCGGTGAGGCGGCCACCAGCACCGAGGTCGCGGCGCCCTGGGCGGGGGTCTTGTGGAGCTCGGGTGGCGACTGCAACCCGCCCATGTACTTCTGCAGCTTGGTAGCGACAGCGCCCGGGTGTACCGCGTTGGCGAGGATGCCCTCGCCCGCCCAGCGGCGGGTCGCCTCGACGGCGAGGAGCACATTGGCGGTCTTCGACTCGGCGTACGCGCCGATGGGGTCGTAGGGGCGGGAGTGGCAGTCGAGGTCGTCGAGGACGGCTGGGGCGAAGAGATGGGCGTTGGAGCTGACCGAGACGATCCGCGCCCCGTCGGCCCGCGACAGGGCGTCGTGCAGTCCGACGGTCAGCGCGAAGTGCCCGAGGAAGTTGACCCCGAACTGCATCTCATGGCCCTGCGGGGTACGGGTGAGCTCCGGCAGGGCCATGATCCCGGCGTTGTTGACCAGCATGTGCAGCGGCCCCTGCCAAGCGTCGACGAACTCGCGGACCGACGTGAGGTCGGCCAGGTCAAGGGGGGCGGCGGTGACTTCTGGATTGCCGGTCGACCGGGCGATCTCGGCCGCGTTCACGTTCCCCGCCTCGACGTTGCGCACGGGGAGGACGACGGCGGCGCCGGCGCGGGCCAGGGCCCGGGCGGTCTCTCTACCGACGCCGGAGGCGGCGCCGGTGACCACGGCACGGGTGCCGGTCAGGTCCACGCCGGCCAGGACGTCATCGGCGGTCGAGGCGAATCCGAATGGTGTCGTCAAGGTTTGCGTCATGGCTCGATGATGCGGCGAGTCATCACCGACAGTGAGGATCTCGCTGGTACTGGTACCGGCAGGGACAGGATCCGCGGCCACCGCCGGGTACCCGGACTGGCGACGGGGCAGCCGCGGGGCAGGATGGATCGGTGCGCGCGTCCCGGCTGATCTCGCTGGTCCTGCTCCTGCAGTCGCGGGAGACGATGACCGCGACCGCACTGGCCCGGGAGCTGGAGGTCTCCGAGCGGACGGTCTACCGGGACGTGCTGGCGCTCTCCGCCGCCGGGGTGCCGGTCTACGCCGATCGCGGCCGGGCCGGCGGCTACCGTCTGCTCGGCGGCTACCGCACCCGGCTGACCGGGCTGACCCGGGACGAGGCGGAGGCGCTCTTCCTGGCCGGGCTGCCCGGTCCGGCCGGCGACATGGGGTTGGCCGACGCGGTGGCGGCCGCCGAGCTGAAGGTGCTGGCCGCACTGCCGCCGAGCCTGCGGGACGCGCCCGCCCGCACGGGACAGCGGTTCCACCTGGACGTCCCGGGCTGGTTCCGGGAGGCCGGGCCGCCGCCGTGGCTGACCGAGTTGGCCCGGGCGGTCTGGCGCGACCGGGTGGTGGAGCTGCGCTACCGGCGCGGTGGGCGGGAGGTGGCCCGCTCGGTGCAGCCGTACGGGCTGGTCCTCAAGAGCGGAACCTGGTACCTGGTCGGCCGGGTCGGCGCGGACGTGCGCACCTACCGGGTGGACCGGGTGGTCGGCGTCGAGGTGGGCGAGGAGACCTTCGACCGGGGCGAGGGCTTCGACCTGGCCGGGTACTGGCGGGAGCAGGCCGAGGCGTTCCTCCGGGGCATGTTCACCGAACGGGTCACCGTCCGGCTCAGCCCCGCCGGCCTGCGGGCGCTGCGCTGGGCGGCGGAGGCCCGTTTCGCGTACGACGAGGCGGTGGCCGCCGCCGGCGAGCCCGACGGGCAGGGGTGGGTGGTGACCCGCCTGCCCGTCGAGTCCGTGCCCGTGGCGTACGACGTGCTGCTCCGGCTCGGCCCGGAGGTGGAGGTGCTCGACCCGCCGGAGCTGCGAGCCCGCTTCGCCGAGGCGGCACGACGGTCGGCAGCGCTCTACGCCGCCGGCGACCCGCGGGACGCGTCGGCACCGGACGGGTCGGCCATGGCCGCGCCGGACGCGTCGCGCACCGCCGCGGTGGACGGGCCGGGTCAGCGGTAGCCGGTGTCGTCCGCCGGCTTCCCGGCCGCGATCACCTCCTCGTGGTAGCGGAAGAAGTCCGGGCGGGTGCCGTCGAGGTCGGTGAAGCCGTACACCTGGGCGAGCCCGCCGGCGTGGACGGACCGGCCGTTCCAGCGGGCCCGGTCTGGGTCGGCGGCGAGGGCGGCCACCGCGCGCCCGACGAAGGCCGGCGTCTCCGACATGACGAAGTGCGGGTCCTTGGCCGCGCCGTCCCGCCAGTTGGCCTCGGTGACGCCGAAGTGCTCCAGCATCGCCTCGGAGCGCAGCCAGCCGGGGGTGAGCGCCACCGCGGTGCAGCCGTGCGGCGCCAACTCCTTCGCCTGGGCGAAGGCGAGCCGGTTGACCGAGACCTTGGCCAGGTCGTAGAAGACGGACTCCCGGTAGTTGGCGTCGTTGTAGTCGTTGGTGCCGTCCCCCATCTCCACCACCAGTCCGCCCGGCCGGCGGATGAGCAGCGGCAGGGCGAAGTGGCTGGTGATGATGTGCGTGTCGATCGCCAGCCGCAGGGTGCGGAGGCCCTGGTCCAGCGGCTGCTCCCAGACCGGCCGGTGCCAGGTGGTCAACGGATCGCCGCCCCAGATGTCGTTCACCAGCACGTCGAGACGGCCCTGCTCGGAGTCGATCCGGTCGACCAGGCGGCGTACCTGATCGGGGTCCAGGTGGTCGACGGCGATGCCGATGCCGGTGCCGCCCGCGGCGGTGACCAGTTCGGCGGTCTCCTCGATGGTCTCCGGCCGGTTCATCTCGGACCGGCGTTCCCGGGTGCTGCGGCCGGTGGCATAGACGGTGGCCCCGGCCGCGCCGAGCTGGACGGCGATCTGCCGGCCCGCGCCCCGGGTCGCCCCGGCGACGAGCGCGATCTTCCCTGTCAGCGGTTTCCTCATGGGGTCAAAGGCTGTCAGCAATACCTGACAGCCGAAGTCGGGTTTCCGGAGTGACCCGGATCCGCGATGATGCCGGCATGCACGTGCTGCTCTGCGGGATCGTCGGCTCGGTCGCCTACGGCCTGGCCGGCCCCGGCTCGGACGTGGACCGGCTCGGCGTCTTCGCCGCGCCGACCGTGGCCTTCCACGGCCTGCACCCGCCCCGGGAGTCGGTGGTGACCACCGAGCCGGACGTCACCCTGCACGAGGCCGCGAAATACTGCCGCCTCGCGCTGAGCGGCAATCCCACCGCCACCGAGCTGATGTGGCTGCCGGACGACTGTTACGAGACCCGGACGGAGTTCGGCGAGCGGCTGATCGCCATCCGCTCGGCCTTTCTCAGCGCACCCCGGGTCCGCGACGCCTACCTCGGGTACGCCACCCAGCAGTTCCGCAGGCTGGCCTCGCGCGACGCCGACGGCTCCAGGTCGCGGCGCGGCGTCAGACGCGCCGAGCTGGAGTCGTCGCAGGCCGGCGGCCGGCTGCGCTCGGCGAAGCACGCCCGGCACCTGGCTCGCCTGGTCCACCAGGGACGGCTCCTGTACGCCACGGGCGTCCTGCAGATCCGGCTGGACGACCCGGAGTGGTTCCGGGCCTTCGGGGAGCGGGTCGCCGGTGGGGCGCTGGACGAGGCGCGGGCACTGATCGCCGAGGCGGAACGGGACTTCGACAGCGTGCGCACCCCGCTGCCCGACCGGCCCGACGAGGAGACCGTCGAGCGCTGGCTGCTCGACGTCCGCGCCGCCCACCTGCCGCCGGAACTCCGGCGCGGGTAGCGTCACTGCACGTCGAACTCGTTGCCCTCCGGGTCGGCCATGGTGGTGTGCACGCTGCCCCGGTCGGCGACCTCCCGAGCCACGTCAGTCGACCAGCCTGACCCGGACCCGGCGGTTGGCGCGGCCCTTGCTCTCCACCTTGACCACCTGGACCTTGCCGATCTGGGCGGTCGAGGCGACGTGCGTGCCGCCGTCGGCCTGCACGTCCAGCCCGACGATGTCGACGATCCGGACCTCCTGCTCGTCCGGCGGGATCAGGTTGGACTGGGTACGGATGATGTCCGGCAGGGCCAGCGCCTCGGCCCGGGGCAGGACCCGGACCGCGACCGCCCGGTCCGCGGCCACCTCGGCGTTGACCAGCTCCTCGATCCGGCTCTTGAAGTCCGGCGGCACCTCGGGGAGGTTGAAGTCCATCCGGGCGTCACCGGGCTCCATGTTGCCACCGGTGACCAGCGCGCCGAAGTCGCGGAACACCACCCCGCAGAGGACGTGCAGCCCGGAGTGGGTACGCATCAGCCGGGTCCGCCGGTCGTCCTCGACGGCGCCGGTGACCGTGGTGCCGGCCGGCGGCAGCGGATCACCCTCGGCGGGGATCAGGTAGAGGTCGTCGCCCTTGCGGGTGCCCACGATCCGGGTCTGCACCCCCTGCCAGAGCAGCACCCCGTGGTCCGGCGGCTGTCCACCGCCGCCCGGGTAGAAGGCCGACCGGTCCAGCACGATGCCCTGTTCGGGATCGGCCGCCAGCACCGTGCACTCCCACTCCCGCAGGGTGGGGTCGGCGAGGTCGAGTCGGTGCGTACGGCCGTGATGTGTGACGCCCATGACAGGCGACGTTACCCGTTGAGGAAGGACGAGATCCGCTCCCGCAGGTCGGCGCGTTCCGACCAGAGCACGCCCGGGCGGTCGTACACGTGCAGGGTGGCATTCGGCAGCGCGGCGGCGAGCGCCTCGGCGACCGCCGCCGGGTGCAGGTCGTCGCCGGCGCAGCCGATCACCAGCGCCGGCGCGGTGACCGAGGCGAGCGCGGCGGCGTCCCGCAGCGGCGCCTGCTCGGGCAGGCTGGCCAGCCCGGGGGCGAGCCCGTCCCGGAGCAGCTGGTCGAGCCGCTGCCGCAGGTACGCCCAGCCGGCCGGCGTGTTGCGCACGGCGGCCGGCAGCTCCATCGACACGACCTCGGCGACGGCGGAGGCGTCGCCGCTCTCCACCGCGTCGAGCAGGTCGGTCAGCCGTTCCCGAGCCGCCGCGCCGCGCGGCTTGTCCAGCACCGCGGGCAGGAAGAAGACCAGCCGGTCGAAGCGGTCCGGGCTCTCCACCAGCAGCCGGCAGAGGGCACCGGCGCCGAGGCTGACGCCGAAGGCCCGGGTGGCGCCACCGAGGTCGGCGATGGCCCGCAGGTCCCGGGCCAGGTCGAGGTAGCTCCACGGACCGGGCGGCGAGTCGGAGCGACCGTGCCCGCGGAACTGGAAGAAGATCTTGCGACCGGTGACCGCGCTGCCGAACGGGCGGGTGGTGGCGATCCCGTTGCCGAGCCCGTGCGCGAAGACGGTGACCGGGTCACCGGCGCCGGTGACCAGCCGCTCCAGCCGTACGCCGTGCGGGGTGGTGACCAGCTCGGTCTCCGGCTCGGGGAGCGCGGGTCGGCCGGTGCGGGGCGCTCCCGGGCCGGGACCCCAGGTGCGGGGACCACCGTCCGGCGGCGGGGGCCAGCGGAAACCCCTCACCAGAAGCCTTTGCCGTCGTGCAGGTCGCGCAGACCGGGCCGGACGTCCAGCAGGTAGATGAGGGCAGCCGCGATGCCGATCAGTCCGAAGAGGCTGGTCGGCCCGAAGCCGAACAGGAGGGTGAGCACCATGCAGATCGCGAGAATGGCGATCCAGCCGCCCTTGGGCAGGGTGCCGATGGCGGAGAACGCGTCGCCGCGCTGGGTGATGGCGTGCACGAGCGAGATGCCCTCGATGACCAGGGCGAAGACGAGCAGGATCAGCTCGATCACAGCGGTGACTGTGAACACGAAGATCGGCGCGGCGTGGGCCATGACGGCCAGCATATGCCGACGACCCCGGAAACGTCCGACAGGACGCCTCCGGGGTCGTACCGGTGCAATTACTTACTCGGCGGCCGGGCGGGTCCGCTTGGTGGTCTTCGGCAGCTTCGCGGACGGGGTGGCGGCGGCGGCCTTCGCCCCGGTGGCCTTGGTGGCTCGGGTCCGCGGGGTCTTCGCGGCGGCCGGCTTGACGTCGGCGGCCTCGGCCACGTCGGCCGGGGTCGGCACCTCGGCCGGGGCGGCAGTCGGGGTCGCCCCAGGCTTGCCGGTCGTGTCGGCCCCGGTCGCCTCGATGTCGGCGTTCACCGTGTCAGCGGCCTCGAGCACGCCGGCCCCGACCACCCGCTCACCGCGGGCGACCAGCTCGGCGTACGCGGCCAGGGCCCGCTCCTGAGCGGCGTGCGCGGTGGCCACGGCGCGCTCCTGGGCGGCCTGCGCTCCGGCCAGCAGAACGGAGGCGTTGCGGGAGGCGGCCCCGCGGAACTTGTCCCGGTCGAACTCGGCCGAAACGGCCTTCTCCCGCAGCCCGGTCGCGGTGAGGTTGGCGGTCTTCAGCGTCTCGGTGGCCTTCTGGCGCAGCTCGAAGCCGGTGACGACGGCCTTACCGCCGAGGTCGGCGACGACCTTGGTGCCGAGGTCGGTGACCACGGCGGGGAGCTTGCGCAGCTGCTGGAGGGCCAGCTCACCGGCGCCGGCGGCGGCGTAGAGCGGGGCGGGGATGCGGTTGGTCTTCGGCTGGGTCATCACTTCTCCTCTTCGGCCGCACCGGCGGCCGTCCGGACCGCCTTCGGCGCGGTCTTCTTCTCGGGGTCGGCGGTGGTCGGGGCGGGCGCGGGGCCCGCCTCGGTGACGGCGACCGACTCGAGGACCGCCTCGGTCGGGGTGCCGTCCGGCGTCGTGGGGCCGGTCGCGGCCGGCGTGACGGGGGCCTCCGGCGCCTCGGCGGGCGTCGGGGCCGGCTCGGTGGCGGCGTTGGCCGCAGCGGTCGCCTCGGCGAGCCGCGCGTTCTCCCGGCGGAACGTCTCGTAGATCTGGGTGAGCGACTGCTTCTGCGCCATCGTCAGCTCGGAGTCGACGGCGATCGCCGCGAGCACGCCCTGCCCCTCCTTGTCGTCGAGCAGCCCGGCGCGCAGGTACATCGCCGGAGTGGAGACCCGGAGGGCGCTGGCCAGCTGCTGGAGCACCTCGGCGCTCGGCTTGCGCAGGCCGCGCTCGATCTGGCTGAGGTACGGGTTACTGACGCCGGCCTGCTCGGCGAGCTGCCGCAGCGAGATCTTCGCGTTGCGGCGCAGATCGCGAATGAACCCGCCGACGTCGGGAAGGTCCTTGCTGGTGGCCATGATTCGACGCTAACCCCGGCCTGCTAGCTACTGCAAGCAAAACGCTAACCGGAGTTAGCAACGTCTCAGATAGCCTGTTGCGCGTCGGGTGTCCGGTACGTACCGTCCTGGCGTGACCAAGATCGAAGTGAACGGCGCGATGCTCGCGTACGACGAGGCGGGCAGCGGCTCGCCGGTGATCCTGCTGCACGCCGGCATCGCCGACCGGCGAATGTGGCGGGAACAGCTGCCAGCGCTCGCCGCGCGCCACCGGGTCATCGCCCTCGACCTGCGCGGCTACGGAGACTCCGAGCTGCCGCCGGCCCCGTTCGCCCACCATGACGACGTGGCGGGATTGCTGGACGCCCTCGACATCGAGCGGGCCGCCCTGGTCGGCTGCTCGTTCGGCGGCGCGGTCGCGGTGGACACCGCGCTGGCCCATCCGGAGCGGATCTCCGCGCTGGCGCTCTTCGGCAGCCCCGTGTCCGGCAACGAGTGGTCGGAGGAGACCGAGCGGCTCTGGGAGGCCCTGATCGGCGAGGTGGACCCGGAGGACTTCGCGGCGAGCGCCGCCGCCGAGGTGCGGTTCTGGGTGGTCGGCCCGGCCCGCCGGCCTGAAGACGTGGACCCTGAGCTGGTCCGGTTCGCCGAGGAGATGGACCGGCGGGCCCTCGCCGCCGAGCAGGCGCTCAGCGCTGTCGAGGTGGCCGAGCTCGACCCGCCGGCGATCGAGCGGCTCGGCGAGCTGCGGGTGCCGGTGCTGGTCGGGGCCGGCGTGGCGGACGTACCGGACATCGCCCGGCTCGCCGACCGGATCGCGGCCGAGGTGCCCGGCGCGGTGCGCCTGCCGGACGTGCCGGACGCCGCCCACCTGCTCCCACTGGAACGCCCGGAGCCGGTCAACGCCGCCCTGCTCGACTTCCTCCGCTGAACCACCCGGCAGGACAGCCCGTTACCCGCCGGCGGGCCGTCGGCGCGGATCGACGCTGAGCGGGTGGCTGCCTGAGGCGCGACGGGTCACCAGACCGCGCGGACCGCGCCCACCGGCAGGCCGCCGCCGAGCAGCGGCAACTCGGCGTACTCGGTCAGCACCGGGGCGTCGAGGCCGAGCCGGCGCAGCGCGGCGACCAGCACCGGCATCCGGGCGCGGCCGGCTCCGTCGTCGATCTTGACGGCGACCGCGCCGACGCCGGGGACGGCGGCCGCGATGACCCCCTCGGCCCCGACCTTGGCCAGGGCACCCGGGACTCCCCGCATGAGCCGGGTGTCGTCGGCCCGCGTGCCGCCCACCAGCTCCGGGTACGCCCGCATCGCGTCGGCCACGGTCCGCTCGACGGTGCCGGGCTCCGCCGAGACCAGCCGCAGGTAGGCCCGGGCCAGCCCGGTGAGCGAGACGGCGAGCACCGGGGCGCCGCAGCCGTCCACCCCGATCGCCGCCACCTCCTCGCCGGTGAACTCCTCGATCGCGGCCCGCAACCGCTGCTGGAGCGGGTGCTCGGGCCGCCAGTACCCGTCCAGCGGCCAGCCGTTGGCGAGACAGGTCAGCAGCATTCCGGTGTGCTTGCCGGAGCAGTTCATCTGGGTGCGCGTGGGGCCACCGCCGGCCCGCAGCACCGCCTCCCGGGCCGCCTCGCCGACCGGCAGGTCGGGCGGGCAGTGCAGGGCCGACTCGTCCAGCCCGGCGCCGCGGAGCAGCGCGGCGACCCTGGCCAGGTGGAACTCCTCGCCGGCGTGGCTCGCCGAGACCAGCGCGATGTCCGCCGGATCGGTCAGCGGCAGCCCGGCGCGGAGCATCCCGATGGCCTGCATGGGCTTGTTGGACGAGCGGGGGAAGATCGGGGAGCTCACGTCCCCGGCTCCGGCCAGCGTCGAGCCGCTCGCGTCCAGCACCACCACCGAGCCGCGGTGCAGCCCCTCCACGAAACCGGAGCGAACCACCTCGGCGAGCGGCACGCCGCCCTCGTACGTCTTTCCCACGGGGTGGACGGTACCGACGCCCCCGACGGGCCCGGCACCGGGGTGACCAGCGGCGTCAGCCGCGGGCGTACAGGAGTGGCGAGCCGGGCCGGCCTTACCGGCCGAGGAGCTGGCGGGCCTCGGCGGTGGTCAGCGGCGGACGCTGGGCGAGCTGGGCGAAGCCGACCGCGCGGGCGACCAGCTGCATGTTGGACTCCACCGGCCGACCCTTGGCGTAGGTGATGGTGTCCTCCAAACCGACCCGCAGGTGCCCGCCGGCCGACAGCGAGGCCAGCATCACCGGGATGGTCGTGCGGCCGATGCCGGTGGCCGAGAAGGTGGTCCCCTCCGGCAGGTCGCGCAGCATCTGCCGGGCCGCGACAAGGGTCTCGGTGGTGCCCGGCATGGCGCCCGGGACGCCCATCACGAAGTCGACGTGCACGTGCCCGCCGTGCGGCAGCCCGTACTTCCCGAGCAGGCGCTGAAGCGAGGTCAGGTGGCCCAGCTCGAAGATCTCGTACTCGGGCACGATGCCGCGCTCCTGCATCCGGGTGTGCAGGTCGACGATGAACTCCCAGCGGTTGAGGAAGACGTCGTCGCCGAAGTTGACCGTGCCCATGGTGCAGGAGGCCATGTCGGGCCCGGCGTCGAGCACGGCGAGCCGGTCCGCCTCCGGGTCGGTCACCGCGCCGCCGGAGGAGAGCTGCACGATCAGGTCGGTGCCCTCCCGCAGCGCGGCCACGGTCTCGCGCAGCCGGCCCTGGTCGAGGGTCGGCCTGGCCTCGTCGTCGCGGATGTGGACGTGGATCACGGCGGCGCCGAGCGCCTCGCACTCCTTGGCGGTCAGCAGCAACTCGTCGAGGGTCACCGGCAGCGCCGGCACCTCCGCCTTGGCCGACTCCGCGCCGGTGGGGGCAACCGTGATCAACGTCCCTGTCGTCATGCCGGCGATCCTAGACGCCCCGCTCAGCCCCGGTCGATGGCCGCGGCCGTCTCGCCGATCAGCAGGCGGGCGTCGTCGGGAACGTTGCGCTTCACCACCGCGAGGGCGATCTGGCCCAGCTCGTAGTGGTGCACGGCGGTGCCGACGAAGCCGACCGCCCGGCCGTCGAGGGTCACCGGCGTACCGGCGGCGAGCGGCTGGTCGGTGGTCATCCCGTCCAGGTGCAGCAGTACGAGGCGACGCGGCGGCCTGCCCAGGTTGTGCACCCGGGCCACCGTCTCCTGCCCGCGGTAGCAGCCCTTGTCGAGGTGCACGGCCGGGGCGATCAGGTCCACCTCGGCCGGGATGGTCCGGTGGTCGGTGTCCACTCCGACCCGGGCCCGCCGGGCGGCCACCCGGACCGCCTCGTACGCCCACAGCCCGGCCACCGGCACCCCCGCGCCGCGCAGCTCGTCCACCACCTGCGTCATCGCCTCCCGGGGCACCAGCAAATCCACGCCGAGCGGCACCCGCCGGGCCCAGCCGCCGATCGGCAGCGGCTTGACGTCGTACACGATGCTCGGCCGCTGCGGGACCTCGCCGGAGCGGAACTTCGGACCCGGCACCGCGACCAATTCCGGCTCGGCGAGCCCGCCGACGCCGAGCGTGTCGAGCGCGCCGGTGGCCTCCGGCCCGACCAGGGAGAGCAGGGCGTGGTCGGCGGTGGCGTCGCGCGGGTCGACCCGGCTGAAGAAGCGCATCTTCTCCAGGTACGACAGGAGGCCCTCGGTGGCGCCCGGCTCGGTGTCCAGCCAGGTGGTCACGCCGTCCTCGACGACCATGGCGTGCTGCTCGATGTGCCCGTGCGGGGAGAGCACCAGCAGCTCGGTGCCCTGGTCGGCGGTGAGCGCGGCGAGGTGCTGGCTGGTGAGGGTGTGCAGCCAGCCGATCCGCTCCTCGCCGGGCACCGCCACCACGCCCCGGTGTGACCGGTCGACCAGGCCGACGGCGGTGGCGAGGGTGCGCTGCTCGCGCATCGGGTCGCCGTAGTGGGCGGCCACCCCGCGCACGCCGGCCGCCCGGTGCGCGGGCTCGGGCTGGTCCCGGGTCTCCTCGTCGATCGCCTCGGCGGCCACCGCGCCCGTGATGTCGATCATTTCTCTTCCCCGTTCTCGCACTGGCCGCAGACCCCGAAGAGGGCCACGTGCCCGATGTCGACCTGGAACCCCCGCTGCCCGGCCAGCTGGTCGGCGAGTGGGCGGAGCAGCTCCGGATCGATCTCGTCGATCGCGCCGCACTCCCGGCAGACCAGGTGGACGTGCTGGTGCTCGCCGGCCGCGTGGTAGGTCGGCGAGCCGTGCGAGAGGTGGGTGTGGGTCACCAGGCCGAGGCGTTCCAGCAGCTCCAGCGTCCGGTAGATGGTGGTGATGTTGACCCCGGCGGCGACCTCCCGGACCGCCGAGTGCACCTGCTCCGGCGTGGCGTGCCCCAGCTCCAGCACCGCCTGCAGCACCAGCTGCCGCTGCGCCGTCAGCCGCAGCCCGCGGGAGCGGAGCAGTTCCGCGAGGGAGGATTCGGACACCGTCCGATCATAGTTCGGCCGCCGCGCCGGGCCGGCCGCCGATGTCGTACGCCACTAAGCTCGGCGGTCATGGTGGCATCGCGGATGGCCGTGCTCGGGCGGGGTGTCGTACCGCCCGGGGAGCCGGTGCTGCGCGGCGACGACCTGGGCGTGCTGCGCGGCGACGGCCTGTTCGAGACCATGCACCTGCGCGACGGCCAACCCTGGCTGATCGAGGCGCACCTGGCCCGGCTGCGGGCCGGCGCGGCCGCGGTGGAGCTGGTGCTACCGCCCGACGGCACCCTGGTCGAGCTGCTCGACACGGTCCGCGCCGGCTGGCCCGCCGAGGTGGAGGGGGCGCTGCGGCTGGTCTGCACCCGGGGGCCGGAGGGCGGCGGGCCGCCGACCGTCTACGCCACGCTCGGCCAGGTGCCGGCGGAGTCCCAGCAGGCCCGCCGGGACGGGGTGAGCGTCGCCACCCTCTCCCTCGGCGTGCCCGCCAAGGCCCGTCCCGGCCTGGACTGGCTGCCCGCCGGGATCAAGTCCACCTCCTACGGGGCCAGCAGCGCCGCCCGGCGCTGGGCGACCCGCAACGGCGTGGCCGACGTGCTCTGGGTCTCCACCGACGAGTACGTGCTGGAGGGGCCGAGCGCCAGCGTGGTCTGGCTGGCCGGCTCGACGCTCTGCACGGTGCCGGCCGCGGCGACCGGCATCCTGCCCGGGGTCACCGCCCGGTGGCTCCTGGACCACGCCGGCGAGCTCGGCCTCACCGCCGCCGAACGGATGGTCACCCCCGCCGAGCTGCGCGCCGCCGACGGCGTCTGGCTCACCTCGTCGGTCCGCGGCCTGGTCGAGGTCCGCTCCCTCGACGGCTACCCCCGAGCGCAGTCCCTGCGGACCCCCGACCTGCAGTCCCTGCTGGGCTTCCCCGTCCCGTGAGGCCGGGGCCTCAGCCGCCGACGCGGATCAGGCGGGCGGAGAGGTGCGGGCTCAGGGGGTGACCCATGGCGGCCATCTCCTGGGCGTAGAGCAGCGCGCCCTCGACGATGCCGAAGAGGCGCGCGCCAGCCGTGACCTCCTTGGCCGTCGCGGTGCGCAGCACCGCGTCGGTGGCGAACTCGATCTGGGTGCCCCGGCGCTTGCCGATGTACAGCTCCATCACGCCGGTGGGCGTGGTCATCAGGGCTTCCAGCTCGTCGGTGACCCGCTCGCCGTCGAAGACCGGGCGCCACCAGCCGACCTCACGCCCGGCCGCGCGGACCGGCCGGCTCTGCTCGTCGAGGATCCACGCCCGGGACTCGTAGAACAGGAACGGCCGGCCGTCGTGGCTGATCCGGATCTCCTGGGCGAAGTCGAAGTCCTCGACGCTCGGGAAACCGCCCCGGCCGCGGCCGCGCCACACCCCGATGTACGGCAGCAGGCCGTCCAGGCTCGGGTGCAGCTTGGGACCGACGCGCAGGTCGTGGCTCTCCTCGTACGGGTACGGGTCGACCGGCGGCGCGTTGAGCCACGGCGGCTGCAGCGGATTCTCGTCGCTCACCAATTACCCCTCGACATGCGTACGGCAAGGTAGACCAGGCCACCGGCGAGCGCACCCAGGCCGGCGACCAGCAGGCTGACGAACCCGATCTCGGTAACCATCCCGGTCATCCTATGCTGGGCGCCATGGCCCGCACTCTCGTCGTCAAGGCAACCGCCGGCGCCGACGCACCGGAGCGGTGCGCCCAGGCCTTCACCGTCGCCGCCACCGCGGCGGCCGCCGGGGTCGACGTGTCGCTCTGGCTGACCGGTGAGTCCACCTGGTTCGCGCTCCCCGGCCGGGCTCAGGATTTCGAGCTGCCGCACTCCGCGCCGCTGGCCGAGCTGCTGCACGTGATCCTGGCCACCGGCAAAGTCACCGCCTGCACGCAGTGCGCCGCCCGCCGGGACATCGGCGCGGACGACGTCATCCCCGGCGTACGGATCGCCGGCGCGGCGGTCTTCGTCGAGGAGGCGATGGCCGAGGGCGCGCAAGCGCTGGTCTACTGAGGCCGCCCCTCCGCCGCCGCGCGGCATGCCCGTTCTGCTTCGAGTGCCGATACTTACCCGACATGTCGGGCCACTGCCTACGATTCGGATGTGAGTGAGGCGGTCGAGCGGTTCTTCGCGTCGCTACCGGCGCGCGCCCCGGCGGTGCTCCGCACCCCGACCGCCGGGACCCTCCAGATCGACCTGGCCACGGGCAACCGCACCGAGCACTGGCTGATCGAGCTGCGGCCGGGCTCGGTCCAGGTCAGCCGCGAACGCCGGCCGGCCGACGCGACCTGGACCAGCAGCGTCGACCTCTTCGAGCGGCTGATCATCGGCGAGGCGCAGGGCATCGCCGCCGTGTTCCGGAACGAGGCCACCTTCAGCGGCAACGTGGTGCTCTTCCTCGCCTTCCGACGCTTCTTCCCCGATCCGCCGGGCACCCGGGACCCCCGGGCGACAGCCCGGGCGCAGGCCGGACGGGCGCGATGAAGGAGCGGGTCAGCATCCTGGACGGCAACACCTTCCTGGTCAGCGACCAGCGGGGAAACATCGAGCCGTCCTTCGACTTCCCGACCGGGCTCTTCTCGTTCGACACCCGCTTCATCTCCACCTGGCTGCTCACCCTGAACGGGGAACGGCTGCAGGCCCTCTCCATCGACGACGCCCAGTCGTACCAGACCCGGTACTTCCTGGTGCCGGGCGAGCCGACGCACTACCTCGACGCCAAGGTCTCGGTGATCCGCAGCCGTTCGATCGGCGCCAGTTTTGAGGAGGAACTGACCGTCCTCAACCACTCGGTCCAGGAGGCCGAGTTCACCCTCCGGCTGGACATCGGCGCCGACTTTGCCGACCTCTTCGAGATCAAGCACCAGCGGCACAAGAAGGGCCGGACCACTCCGACGGCGGGGGAGAACGAGCTCCGGCTCACCTACCGCCGAGGGGGCTTCCACCGGGAGACGGTGATCAGCACGAGCGCGCCCGGTGAGATCGACGAGTCCGGCATGACCTTCCGGCTCCGGATCGGCCCGCACGGGGAGTGGACGACCCGGCTGCACGTCGCGGCGGTCATCTACGGCGCGCGGGGCGAGGACATCCGCGCCACCCTGCCACTCGGCGGCCACCGCACGGCCGCGGCGATCCACGCCGAGCAGGACGAACTCATCAACCAGGCGCCGAAGCTCAGCTGCGACTGCCAGTCGGTCTCCACGGCGTACCGGCGCAGCCTGAACGACCTGGCGGCACTCAGGTACGAGTCGATCGCGCTCGGCGTGCGGCTGCTCGCCGCCGGTCTGCCCTGGTTCATGACCCTCTTCGGCCGGGACAGCATCTTCACCTCGCTGCAGGCGCTGCCCTTCCTGCCGGACCTGGTCCCGCCCACCATCCTGATGTTGGCTGCCCTGCAGGGCAGCCGGCTGGACGACTTCCGGGACGAGGAGCCCGGCAAGATCCTGCACGAGCTTCGATACGGCGAGACCACGGGCTTCGAGGAGCAGCCGCACTCCCCGTACTACGGCTCGGCCGACTCCACGCCGCTCTTCGTGATCCTGCTCGACGAGTACGAGCGGTGGACCGGCGACGCCGCGCTGGTGCGGCAGTTGGAGTTCCCGGCCCGGGCCGCGCTGAACTGGATCGACACGTACGGGGACCTGCTCGGCACCGGGTACATCTGGTACCAGACCCGCAACCCGGAGACCGGCCTGAAGAACCAGTGCTGGAAGGACTCCTGGGACTCCGTCTCCTACCGGGACGGCCGGCTGCCGGAGTATCCCCTCGCCACCTGTGAGCTGCAGGGGTACGCCTACGACGCGAAGCGGCGGGGCGCACGACTGGCCCGGACATTCTGGAACGATCCCGCGTACGCCGAGCGGCTGGAACGCGAAGCGGCCGCGCTCAAGGAGCGGTTCAACCGGGAGTTCTGGATCCCCGAGCGGGAGTACTACGCCCAAGCGCTGGACCCCGAGGGCCGACACGTCGACGCCCTGTCCTCCAACATGGGGCACCTGCTGTGGAGCGGGATCGTCGACGAAGCACGCGCGGGTCTGGTCGTCCAGCACCTGCTCGGGCCGCGGCTCTTCTCCGGTTGGGGGATACGTACCCTCGCCGACGACCAGGGGCGGTACAACCCGATCGGCTACCACGTCGGGACGGTATGGCCGTTCGACAACTCGATCATCGCCTGGGGGCTCTGGAGGTACGGTTTTCGCGAGGAGGCCGGTCGGATCTGCGATGCGATCATCGGCGCCTCCTGGTACTTCGAAGGGCGGCTGCCCGAGGCGTTCGCCGGATACGAGAGTGACCTCACCGACTATCCGGTGCAGTACCCGACCGCGTGCAGTCCGCAGGCCTGGTCCGCGGGCACGCCGCTGTTGCTGCTCCGGGTGATGCTCGGCCTCGATCCGCAGGGTGAGCACCTGATCATCGACCCCGCGGTGCCGGATCGGATGGGCCGGGTCGAGCTGCTCGACATACCGGGCCGCTGGGGCCGGGTCGACGCCCTCGGCCGCAGCCGCACGCCCCACGAGCAGCATGGCGCCCACTGACCCGCCCCGGCGCCGCCTTCCCCCTTCACCTCCCCCTCGTGATCATGAAGTTGTCGTCACGACACGCCGCGGGGAGGGACAACAACCTCATGATCAACGAGAGGTGGGGCGTGGGTGAGTGAGGGCTGGGGGTCAGGGGGTGCAGGGGGTGGTGGCCGTGACATGGATCTGGTCGCCGGTGCGCTCGGCGAGGACGGTGACGGGGCCGCGACGATAGGCGTACGCGTCGACGGTGTCCAGGACGACGGCGCCGGCGGCGACCGGGGCGAGTGCGGTGGCCAGAGGCTTCGGCCCGGCCCCGGTGGTGGCCCGGGCGGTGTGGGCGACGCGGCCGCCACTGGGGCAGGGCGCGGCGGATAGTGCGGGGGTCAGCCCGGCCGGCCCGCCGAGCGCGCGCAGCGCCTCGGCGACCGCCGTCGCCTCCGCTCCGGCCCGCGCCTGCGGGGCACGGTAGCCGGAGCCGATCGGCCGGCAGCCGGTGTCGGCGGTGAGCCGCACCCGCCCCGGGCCGGTGGACCGGCCCTCGACCGTGACGAACTCGCCCGCATCGGCGCGCAGCACCGGCCCCTCGCTGGTCACCGAGACCCCGGCCCGCCAGCTCGCCGGCAGTCGGTCGGCCACGCGCTGGAGCAGCCCGCGCACGTCGTCGCCGGCGACGCGAACATCCACCCGGCGTTCCAGGGCGGCCCCATCCGTCAACGGGGTGATCCGGCAGCCTTGCCCGATGCGGTCCGGGGCGAGCGTCGCCACGCCACCGTC
Organism: Micromonospora rhizosphaerae; assembly: GCF_900091465.1. Classification (NCBI taxonomy): domain Bacteria; kingdom Bacillati; phylum Actinomycetota; class Actinomycetes; order Micromonosporales; family Micromonosporaceae; genus Micromonospora; species Micromonospora rhizosphaerae. The sequence goes on from NZ_FMHV01000002.1 coordinate 329,875, forward strand.
GCCGACGGCGGCCAGCAACTCGCCGACCGCCCGGTCGACCACCGGCCCGGCCTCGGCCAGGGTGCGCTGCTCGCGGACCGTCGGCGGGTCGTCGCGGACGGAGTTCCAGGTGAGCACGGCGAGCAGCACCGCCCACGCCACGGTCGCGGCCAGCAGCCAGCGCAGCCACCGCCGGCCGGGCGCGGGCCGGTCGGGACCGGTCGGTGGGGCGTACCCCGCCGGGACAGCGTTCACCGCGCCATCGTGTCACGCGGTGGCGACGCCCCCGGCGGCGCCACCGGAACGGCACGTGGCCCGCCGCCCCGGTGGGGACGACGGGCCACGGAATCAGAGCGTGGGTCAGCTGGCGACGGTCACGGCCACCTCGTTGATGCCGCGGGCGGCGGTCACGGCGACGTCGCCGTTGCCGTGTCGGGAGAGCGCCCGCAGGGTCCAGCTGCCCGGCGCGGCGAAGAACCGGAACTGGCCGGCCGGGGAGGTGACCACCTCGGCGGTGAATTCGCCGGTGGAGTCGAGCAGTCGGACGTACGCGCCGGGCACGGCCTCGCCCGCCTCGGAGCGGACGACGCCGGTGATGACGGTCTCCTTCTCCAGGTCCAGGCTGGCCGGCAGCGGCGCGGCCTGGTCCGGAGCGGCGCAGCCAGCGGCGGTGGGAGCAGCGGGAGCAGTCATGGCTCAGGCCTCCCCCGGCTCATCGCCGAGCGCCACCGGAACGCCGACCAGCGAGCCGTACTCGGTCCAGGATCCGTCGTAGTTCTTCACGTTGGCGTGGCCGAGCAGCTCCTGAAGCACGAACCAGGTGTGCGAGGAGCGCTCACCGATCCGGCAGTACGCGATGGTCTCCTTGCTGTCGTCCAGGCCGGCGGCCGCGTAGATCTTGCGCAGCGCGTCGTCGGACTTGAAGGTGCCGTCCTCGTTGGCCGCCTTGGACCACGGCACGCTGATCGCGGTCGGCACGTGGCCTGCCCGCTGCGCCTGCTCCTGCGGCAGGTGGGCGGGGGCGAGCAGCCGGCCGGCGTACTCGTCGGGGCTACGCACATCGACCAGGTTCTTGGTGCCGATCGCGGCGACCACCTCGTCGCGGAACGCGCGGATCGAGGTGTCCGGCTCCTGCGCGACGTACTCGGTCCTCGGGCGGGACACGGCGTCGGTGACCAGCGGACGGGCGTCCAGCTCCCACTTCTTGCGGCCGCCGTCGAGCAGCTTGACGTCCCGGTGGCCGTAGAGCTTGAAGTACCAGTACGCGTACGCGGCGAACCAGTTGTTGTTGCCGCCGTACAGGATCACGGTGTCGTCGTTGGCGATGCCGCGTTCGGAGAGCAGCGCCTCGAACTGACTCTTGTTGACGAAGTCCCGCCGGACCGGGTCCTGGAGGTCGGTCCGCCAGTCGAGCTTGATCGCACCGGCGATGTGGCCGGTGTCGTAGGCCGAGGTGTCCTCGTCGACCTCGACGAAGACGACGCCCGGGCCGTCGATGTTCTTCTCGGCCCACTCGGCCGAGACGAGTGCGGTGTCGCGACTCATCAGATCACTCCCTGGTGAGGATGGATGGTGAGCCAGCGCGCGGAGATCGAAGTAGATGATTGTCGCACCACGCGCGGGACCCAGAGCTAGGAACGGATCACGGGTTCGTGCGACGGCGCCGCTGCCGGGCGATCAAAGGAGCACCGGAGGGTACGCGGACCCTGCGTGCCGGGATGGCCGCTAGGCGGCCGAGGACAGCCCCGCCGTCAGATGACAGGGCGACACAGGCAGGTGGCCACGCGGCACAGGTCGACCGCGCGCCGTTTGGTGAGGAGCGTCCCCATGGGCACGGAGCCTACCAGCCGCTCCCGGACCCGCCACCGGATCGACCAGCATCCGGGACGCGCGGCCCGACCCGGGCAGGCCGACGGCCCGACCGGGTCGGGCCGTGAGCACGGATGGCGGGGCCGGTCAGCCGGCCGCGTTGATGGGTACGTTCCGGGCGTCGGCGGTCACCGTCAGCCCTTCGGGCCGCGGCTCGACCTTGCGGACGTTGAGCTGGAACGGCAGCTCCGGCAGGGGCACGTCGATCGAGATGCTCTTGGCGTAGTTGGCCAGCAGCGTCCGGGCCATCGGGAGGTTCGGCAGCCCCTCGGCGTTCAGGTCGTTGAAGCGCAGCGCCACCTTGCCCTTCGCCACGGTCACGTCGGCGGTGCCGGTGACCGTCAGCTTGGCGCCCAGGATGTCCACCGGGGCATTGACCACCAGCTTGCCGTCCCGCTCGCCGAGGGTGAGCCCCGGCCGGCCGAGTAGCTTGGCCAGGCTGTCGTAGGTGATCGTGCCGGTGCCGTCGACGCTCTCGGCGACCACGTCGCCCTGGCCGGACCGGATGGTGTCCAGCGAGGCCTTCACGTTGCGGGCGTCCACGTCGAGCTGCGGGACACTGACCGTGCCACCCTGCACCGGGCCCTGCACGTCCTTCAGCACGATCGAGATGCGCTCGTACTTCCCGGCGAGCACCTGGGTGAGGAACGGGAAGCCGCCGATGTCGACCTGCGGCGGCGCGGACTGCGCGTTCTTCTTGGCGACCTCCTGCTTCACCTGGTCGGCGATGGCCCGCTCGGCCACCCCGGCCGCCACCCGGTCGGCGGCGACCAGCAGCCCGCCCAGGATCAGCAGCAGGACGACGAGGCCGATCAGCACCTTCCGCCCGCGTCGCCGGGGCCGCTCCTCGTACGCCGGGTACGCTTCTGCCACGCCGCCTCCTGTCCTCGCTGCCGGTCGCTGCCTCCCGGCGCAACCGTACTTACCCGAGGCGTCGATTCCCCAATCGCCCGCTCAGAGGAAGAGCACGCACATGGCGTAGGCGGCGGGTGCGGCGAGCGCGAAGCCGCCCAGCGGCCCCTGCATGTGCCGGGCGATCCACATGGTCGGCGGCTCGCCGGCCATCAGCCGGCCCGCCTCCGCGTATCCGACGGCGAGGTCGGCGAGCACGGCCGTGGCGGCGGTGACCAGGCCGATCAGCGCCGCGCTGGTCGGCGTGAACCCGACCAGGTAACTGCCGAGCACCGCGCTGGTCAGCGTGCCGATCATCGCGCCGGCGACCACGCCGGCCGCGCCGCGCGGCACCTGCGGGGCGAGCCGGGGCCACGGCGCAACCGCGTCGGTCAGGCGGGCCACGGTGAGCGCGACGGCCGTGGCACCCAGGCAGATGGTGATGGCCTGGGTGCCGGCCGGGATACGGCTCAGCACGATCAGTGTGCCGAACGCGACGACGCCCACCACGATGAGCAGGGTGCTGCCGAGCGAGTCGGTCACCCGGACCCGGTCGACCCGACGGACCAGCTGGCCGAGCACGCCGAGGACGAAGCCGCCGACGGCCACGTACCCGAGCGGGGCCAGCCCGGCGATGTCGGAGCGCACGGCGGCGGCGTCGGCGGCCGCGGCGACGCCGGCGCTGACCAGGGCGACCAGCAGCAGCGCGGGCGGCCGCATGGCCATCGTCCAGGCCAGCACGAAGAGCAGTTGGACGCCGAAGATGATGAACGCGAACGGCAGCCGGTGCCCGGGCCCGGCGGTCTGTGCGCCGAGCACCAGGCCGACGCCCAGCAGCGCGGCGAAGCCGGCGACGGTGAGCGCCAGCGGTCGGCGTACCGGAACCGCCGGCACCTCCTCCACGGGGGCGTCGTCGGCGGGCTCGTCGTCTGGCCGCCAACCCGGCCCGCCCTTGCGGAGCCGACGCGGCCCACGCCGGTCCCGCCGGTCCCCGCCGTCGTCGGCGGCCGGGCCGGTACGCGGGCCCGGCGGATAGCCACGGGAGGGGTCGGCCGGCCCCGGACGGGCATCGCCGGCCCAGGGGTCGCGGCCGGTCTCGGGCGAGGTCGAGGAAAACACGATCCGATCGTGCCAGACCAGGCCGCTCCGGCGGAGGCCGCGGTTTCGGCAACGTTAAAACCTCGGCCGCGATCATGGGCAGATCAGACAAACGGGAAAAGACGCAAAGGTGAAGGTCAGGCCATCGGTTACGCTCAAGCCGTTACCCGCCCGTCAGCGACGCCGGGACCCACGCAAGTTCTCAGCGCCACCCCGCCGATGGGTGTCCCGCTGGTCGCGCGCGGCCGAAGGGCCGCCGGGACGGAGGTGATCGTGTGGAGATCCTGCTGCTGGTGACCGCACGCGCAGGCGAACCATCGGCGGTACTGCCGGCACTCGACCTGCTGCCGCACTCGGTCCGCACCGCGCCACGCGACGTCCGGACGCTGGTCGCCGGCCCGAGCCCGGACGCGGTCCTGGTGGACGCCCGCTCCGAGCTGAGCGAGGCCCGGGCGACCTGTCGAGTGCTCCACGCCACCGGGCTCGGCGTGCCACTGGTCGCGGTGGTAACCGAGGCCGGCCTGATCGCGCTGAACGCCGACTGGGGCGTGGACGACGTCATCCTGGCCGGGGCGGGCCCCGCCGAGGTGGAGGCCCGGCTGCGGCTGGCCGTCGGCCGGCTCAGCAACGCGACCGCCGGCGCCAGCGGCTCGATCCGGGCCGGCGAGCTGACCATCGACCCGGACACCTACGCGGCGAAGCTCAAGGGCCGCCCGCTCGACCTCACCTACAAGGAGTTCGAGCTGCTGAAGTTCCTGGCCCAGCACCCGGGCCGGGTGTTCACCCGGGACCAGCTGCTCCGCGAGGTCTGGGGCTACGACTACTTCGGCGGCACCCGGACGGTGGACGTGCATGTCCGGCGGCTGCGGGCCAAGCTCGGCTCGGAGTACGAGTCGATGATCGGCACCGTGCGCCAGGTCGGCTACAAGTTCGTCGTCCCCCCGTCCCGTTCGCTGCCGGAGTCCGAGCCCGCTCCACTGCCGGTCTGACCGGCAACTCCCAACTGTCCCTTCTTGGGGGATTAATTCCTGCACATCCCTTTTAAGGGCGGATCCGGTTTTACACTTTGTGCCGGGTTTGCTCTAAAAGGGAGGCGACGGTGCGTGCGGTGACCGCGGGGGCGACGACGGGTCCGTGCCGCGGGCCGAACGGTCGGGGCTTCTGATGCGGGGCGGTACGGTCCGCGCGGCCGGGACGGTGATCCTGGTGCTGGCCGCGCTGCTCGGCTCGGCGTACGGACTCGGTCGCAGCCTGGTCCCCGACCCGCCGAGTGAGCGCACCGGCGTCCCGGCGAGCGTCACCCGACCGGACTACGCCGATCAGCCGCCGACCGTCACGGAATCCCCTGCGGCTCCCACCGCATCCCCCGAAGCTTCCACCTCGGGCCCGACGCCGGCCGGCGGACGGCGCACCTACGCGGATGCCGCCGGCCCCTTCGGCACCCAGGTGTCCACCGGCTCGCCCCGGGTGGCGCTGACCTTCGACGACGGGCCGGACCCGCAGTACACCCCGGAGGTGCTCGCGCTGCTCCGCGAGCACGGCGTCAAGGCGACCTTCTGCGTGGTCGGCGAGAACGTCCAGTCCCACCCGGACCTCATCCAGGCGATCGTCGCCGACGGCCACACCCTCTGCAACCACTCCTGGCACCATGACGTCACCCTGGGCAGCCGCCCGCCGGACGCGATCCGGGATGACCTGCTCCGCACCAACGCCGCGATCCGGGCGGCGGTGCCGAACGCGGCGATCGCCTACTTCCGGCAGCCCGGCGGGGCCTGGACCGACCCGGTGGTGTCGGTCTCCGAGGAGCTGGGGATGACCCCGCTGCACTGGGCCGTCGACCCGTCGGACTGGAAGTCCCCCGGCGCTGCGATGATCACCGCGGCGGTGCTGGGCGGGATCGCGCCGGGCTCGATCGTGCTGATGCACGACGCCGGCGGCGACCGGCAGGGCACCGTCGAGGCGCTGCAGAGCCTCCTGCCGGCGCTACTGGCCCGGTTCCAGCTCGAGGCGCTGCCCAGCGGCACCACGTGACGGCTCCGGCGGACGGGCGCCACCGGGGCCGGCCCGGCGGCGGGCCGCGCCGCTCACCGTGACGCGTGTCGCTCCACGGGTACGCGCGTCCGGCATGATCGGCCGCGCCCCGGCCGCTACGGTGACGGGGTGAGCAGCACCGAGCCGACCGTCGACCGTGTCGCCCGCGCCGACCGGCTGGCGCCGGTCGAGGTCGCCGAGGTGCTGGCGCTGGCCCGGATCGCCGGGGACGCGGACGGCGCCGACCCGCTCGACGAGCACGTGCTGCTGCGGCTGCGGGATCCCGAGGCCCCCGCCGTGCACCTGACCGCCCGGGCGGCCGACAACACGCTCACCGGCTACGCCCACCTCGACACCACCGACGCCGCGACCGGCATCGGCGTGGAGCTGGTGGTGCACCCGACGTACCGGCGGCGCGGCACCGGCCGGGCGCTGGCGCGCGGGGTGCTGGCCGCGGCTGCCGGACCGCTGCGCGCCTGGGCGCACGGCGACCACCCGTCGGCCGCCGCGCTGGCGGTCGACCTCGGCTTCGCCCGCGCCCGGGTGCTCTGGCAGCTGCGCCGATCGCTGGCCGCCGCGCTGCCCGAGCCCCACCTCGCCGACGGGGTGGAGCTACGAGCCTTCCGGCCGGGCGAGGACGACGAGGCGTGGCTGGCGCTCAACGCCCGGGCCTTCGCGCAGCACCCCGAACAGGGCCGCTGGACCCCGGCCGACCTGCGGGTACGTCTCGCCGAGCCGTGGTTCGACCCGGCCGGCTTCCTGCTCGCCGTCGAGTCCGCGACCGGCCGGCTGCTCGGCTTCCACTGGACCAAGGTGCACGAGCGCCCCGGCTCGGCCCGGATCGGCGAGGTGTACGTGCTCGGGGTGGACCCGGCGGCACACGGCGGCGGGCTCGGCAAGGCGCTGACCGCGGCCGGACTGGCCTACCTGCGGGACCGGCGGGGCCTGGACCGGGTGATGCTCTACGTCGACGAGTCCAACACCAGCGCGGTGGCGCTCTACGAACGGCTCGGCTTCGCCCGCTGGTCCGCGCACGTGCACTACCAGCTCGGCTGACTCCACGGCCGCGACGTCAACCCGACGCGTCCCGCGCATCGGTCACGAGGGCATCACGCGCCGGACTCGGCAGAGTCACAACCGCCCGGAAAAATCGTACTATTAGCGATACCGGGCGGCGAGTTCACGAAAAGGACAACCTCTACTCAGGCCATGTCCACCCGGCCGGTCGCACCTGTTCACCTGCCGTTCACTCCCGACCGGCAAACCGGCTACCTGGGGCTCCTAACTTTCGTTTCAGCCGGTCAGCGCCGGCACCCGGGCCCATCCGGGCGACCTGACCAAAGACGTGAAGGGAAACCCCTCAGGTGAAGCTCCAGCGGCACGGCGCCATCGCCTGCCTCGCTCTTACCGCGGTGCTCGGTCTCAGCGCCTGCGGCTCGGACAACAACGAGCCGACCGGCACCTCCGCCTCCGGTTCGGCCGCCGCCGTCGACTGCGGCAAGGGCACGCTGAACGCGCAGGGCTCCTCCGCTCAGAAGAACGCCATGGCCGAGTGGATCAAGGCGTACCAGCAGAAGTGCTCCGGTACGACGATCAACTACGAGCCCTCCGGCTCGGGCGCGGGCATCCAGGCCTTCATCGCCGGCACCGCCGACTTCGCCGGCTCCGACTCCGCGCTGAAGCCGGAGGAGCAGCCGCAGGCCGATGCCAAGTGCTCCGGCGGCCAGGCCATCCACCTGCCGATGGTGATCGGCCCGATCGCGGTCGCCTACAACGTCAGCGGCGTGGACAACCTCCAGCTCAGCCCGGCCACCCTGGCGAAGATCTTCGCCGGCAAGGTGACCAAGTGGGACGACGCGGCGATCAAGGCCGACAACCCGGACGCCAAGCTGCCGTCGACCACCATCCAGACGGTGCACCGCTCGGACGAGTCCGGCACCACCGACAACTTCACCAAGTACCTGTCCAAGACCGCCGAGGCGGACTGGACCTTCGACAAGGGCAAGGCCTGGAAGGCTCCGGGCGGCACCGGCGCCAAGGGCTCGGACGGCGTGGCCAGCGCGGTCAAGGGCGCGGACGGCTCGATCGGCTACATGGAGCTGTCCTTCGCCGAGAACTCCGGCCTCAAGATGACCAAGATCAAGAACGGTGCCGGTGAGTACACCGAGCTGACCGGCGAGGCCGCCGGCAAGACCATCGCCGGCGCCAAGGTCGAGGGCCAGGGCGACGACCTGAAGCTGTCGATCGACTACAACACCACCGAGGCCGGGGCGTACCCGATCGTCCTGGCGACCTACGAGATCGTCTGCAGCAAGGGCCTGGCTGCCGACAAGCTGCCGCTGGTCAAGGGGCTGCTCGGCTACGCCGCCAGCAGCGAGGGCCAGACCCAGCTGAGCGAACTCGGCTACGCCCCGCTGCCGGACTCGGTCCGCACCAAGGTCGAGGCCGCGGTCAAGAACCTCTCCTGACCGTCCCGAGCAACACCACCTTCTCAATTCGAAGCGAGCGAGCAGATGGGTGAAACCCCTCCCAGCTCGGCGCACGCCGGCACCGGCGGGACCCGCGTGGCCTCAGGTCACGAGTGGCCCGCCGGTGCATCGGCGCGTGTGGCCGAGACTTATGTCGGCACCCGTGTCCCGGGTGGGAACGGGATGGGCGGCGGCGGTTCGCTGCCCCGGGCGCGGGCCTTCGGCGCGGAACGCGCGTTCCGTGGGCTCACCCTGGCCGCCGGCACCGCCGTGCTGGTCATCATCGCGGCGATCGCGGTCTTCCTGATCACCAAGGCGGTCCCGGCGCTCCGCGCGGACACCGAGAACTTCTGGACCTACGAGGGCTGGTCGCCCAACGAGGCCCAGCCGAAGTTCGGGATCGGCACGCTCGCCTTCGGCACCGTGCTCAGCTCCGCGCTCGCGCTGCTCGTCGCGGTTCCGGTGGCCCTGGGCATCGCGCTCTACCTGTCCCACTACGCCCCGCGCCGGCTGGGCACCGCCCTCGGCTTCCTGATCGACCTGCTGGCCGCAGTGCCCAGCGTCGTCTTCGGCCTCTGGGGCCGGGACGTCTTCATCAACCCGGTACGGGACTTCTCCACCTGGCTGAACGAGTACTTCGGCTGGATCCCGATCTTCGGCGGCGACGGCCCCTTCGGTAGGTCGGTCATGCTCGGCGCGCTCGTGCTGGCGATCATGGTGCTGCCGATCATCACGTCGCTCTCCCGCGAGGTGTTCCTGCAGACCCCGACCGCCAACGAGGAGGCCGCCCTCGCGCTGGGCGCCACCCGCTGGGAGATGATCCGCACCGCCGTGCTGCCGTACGGGCGTCCGGGCATCATCGCCGCGGTGATGCTCGGCCTGGGCCGCGCGCTCGGCGAGACCATCGCGCTCGCGATGACCCTCGGCATCACGTTCGGCATCTCGTTCAACCTGATCCAGAACGGCGGCAACACCATCGCCGCGAACATCGCCAACGCGTTCGGCGAGGCGAACGACACCGGTCGGGGCGCGCTGATCGCCTCCGGCCTGGTGCTCTTCACCATCACGCTGATCGTCAACATCACGGCGCGGGCGATCATCTACCGCCGCCGCGAGTTCAGGGAGTCGGCCGCATGACCAGCGCTGTCATGAACCACCGCACCCGGCCGCCGGTTCAGCCCACCACCCTGCGGGCCCGGCGGCTCCCGAGGTACGCCGCACCCGTCATCGCCCTCGCGGCCCTCCTGGTCGCCGCCGGCGTCGTCTACGGCACGGGCATCGGTGGCCCGGTGCTCGTCGTGGTGGTCGCCGCGCTGCTCTACCTGGCCGGCCTATTCACCGCCGCGAACGCGGTGGAGGGTCGCCGGGCGGCGCGCAACCGCGCCTGGAGCGCGCTGATCCACTCCGCCTTCGTGCTGGCGGTGCTGCCGCTGGCCTCGGTGGTCTGGACGCTGGTCAGCAAGGGCGTGGAGCGCCTGGACGGCAACTTCTTCGGCACCTCGATGAACAACATCGGCGCGCGGGACGCGAACGGCGGCGCCTACCACGCCATCGTCGGCACGCTGGAGCAGGTCGGCATCGCCACCCTGATCACCGTCCCGCTCGGCATCCTCTGCGCGATCTACGTCGTCGAGTACGGCCGGGGCCGGTTCGCCCTGGCGATCCGGTTCTTCGTGGACGTGATGACGGGCATCCCGTCGATCGTCGCCGGCCTGTTCATCCTGGCGTTCTGGGTGCTGATCGTGTCGCCGATCTTCAACGACGGCCGGCCGGGCTTCTCCGGCTTCGCCGCCGCGCTGGCGCTCAGCGTGCTGATGCTCCCGACCGTGGTCCGTTCCACGGAGGAGATGCTCCGCCTGGTCCCGGCGCCGCTGCGCGAGGGCGCGTACGCCCTCGGCGTGCCGAAGTGGAAGACCATCCTGCGGGTGGTGCTGCCCACGGCGCTGCCGGGCATCGTCACCGGTGTGATGCTCGCCATCGCGCGGGCCGCCGGCGAGACCGCCCCGGTGCTGCTCGTCGCCGGCGGCGGCGCGGCGATCAACTTCAACCCGCTCGAGAACAACCAGTCGTCGCTGGCTCTCTTCGTCTACCAGCAGGCCGGTGATGCGTCGAAGTACGCACCGGCGCGGGCGTGGACCGCGGCGCTGACCCTGGTCGCCCTCGTCCTCATCCTGACCATTGCGGCGAAGTTGCTGGCCCGTCGCAACCGGCTCGGCCGATGAACCCCGGAGGTACCGCCACCATGGCCAAGCGCATCGAAGCCACGAACGTCACCGCCTACTACGGCAGCTTCAAGGCGATTGAGAACATCAACCTGACCGTCGAGCCGAAGACGGTCACCGCCCTGATCGGGCCCTCGGGCTGCGGGAAGTCGACCTTCCTGCGGTCCATCAACCGGATGCACGAGGTGCTCCCCGGCGCCCGGGTCGAGGGCAGCCTGACCATCGACGACCAGGACATCTACGACCGGGACGTGGACGTCACCGCGGTCCGCCGCATGATCGGCATGGTCTTCCAGCGGCCCAACCCGTTCCCCACCATGAGCATCTTCGACAACGTGGTGGCCGGGCTGCGGCTCAACGGCGTGAAGCGGAAGTCGATCCTGGAGGAGGCCGCGGAGAAGGCGCTCCGCTCGGCCAACCTCTGGGACGAGGTCAAGGACCGGCTGGGCAAGCCGGGCGCCGGCCTGTCCGGCGGTCAGCAGCAGCGGCTCTGCATCGCCCGCACCATCGCGGTCGAGCCGCAGGTGGTGCTGATGGACGAGCCCTGCTCGGCGCTCGACCCGATCTCGACGCTGGCCATCGAGGACCTGATGTTCCAGCTCAAGGACAAGTTCACCATCATCATCGTCACGCACAACATGCAGCAGGCCGCCCGGGTGTCGGACCGGACCGCCTTCTTCTCCATCGAGAAGACCGGCGACCCCGGCCGACTGATCGAGTACGACAACACTCAGAAGATCTTCAGCAACCCGAGCGTGAAGAAGACCGAGGACTACATCACCGGCCGCTTCGGCTGAGCCGCTGGTTCCCGGACACCCCCCGCGCTCAGCGCACCTCCGGCGATCTTGCGGTTGTGGTTGACGATCGGGGACGGTTCATCCCCTTTGCACCCACCGTAAGTGCAAGATCGGCGGGGTGGAGCGGCGGGTCAGTCGAGGATGAAGCGGGGGTCGCCGTCCTCGGGGAGGTCGAGGCGGGGGGTGACGGGGGTGGCGGCGTCGCGGGTGGCCGCCGCCCTGGCCACGCCGGGCAGGTTGCCGGCGGCGGCGACCTGGGCCAGGGTGACCATGGTCGGGGGCAGCATGGTGAGCTCTCCGGCCTCCGCCCGGGCCAGGGCGTCCGCCGGGCGGACCCACATGGTGTGGTCGGCCTCGCCGGAGACGTCCCGGGTCCGCTGCCCCTCCGGGAGCAGGGCCACGAAGAAGTACGTGTCGAAGCGGCGCGGCTCGAACTCCGGGGTGATCCACCGACTCCACGGCAGCAGCAGGTCGGAGCGGAGGGTGAGCCGACGCCTGGCGAGCAGGTCGGCGAAGCCCACCCGGCGGGCCTCCAGGTCCTGCCGGGCGGTCTCCCAGTCGTCGCCGCTGACGTCGCCCACCACGGCCGAGGCGGCCGGGCCCGCCAGCAGCACGCCGGCCTCCTCGAAGACCTCCCGGGCGGCGGCGCAGACCACGGCCTGGGCGGCGGCCGGTGGCTGCCCGAGGCGGGCCGCCCAGTCGGCCGGCTCCGGGCCGGCCCAGTCCAGGTGGGCCTGGGAATCGGAGGGGTCCACCCCGCCGCCAGGGAAGGCGTACATGCCGCCGAAGGCCATGGCGGCGACCCGGCGGATGACGTACACCTCGAAGTCGGCCCCGGCGGGGCGGAGCAGCAGCACGGTGGCCGCGACCCGGGGCGCCGCCGGCGTCCCGCCCTCGGCGCGGAACCGGCGCGCGTGCGCCACCAGGGCGGGGGGTGCGGCGAAGCCTTCGATCGTCATTCCGCGAGCCTAGTTCCCGATCGGTGGATCATCCTCGCAGGCGGTCCGGGATAGCGTGCCGCCATGGCACGTTGGGGAATCCTGGCCACCGGACACATCGCCGGCCGCTTCGCCGAGGATCTGCGGCTGGTGCCGGACGCCGAGCTGGTCGCGGTCGGCTCCCGCACCCCCGAGAGTGCCGAACGGTTCGCCGCCCGGCACGGCATCCCCCGGGCGTACGCCTCCTGGGCGGAGCTGGCCGCGGACCCGGAGCTGGACGTGATCTACGTGGCCACCCCGCACGCCGCCCATCACGAGGCGGCCATGACCTGCCTCGCCGCGGCGCGGGCCGTGCTGCTGGAGAAGCCGTTCACGCTCGACCTGGCCACCAGCACCGAGCTGATTGAGACGGCCCGGGCCCGCGGGGTCTTCCTGATGGAGGCGATGTGGATGCGGACCAACCCGCTCGTCCGCCGGGTGCTCGACCTGGTCCGCGACGGCGCGATCGGCGAGGTGACCAGCGTTCGGGCGGACTTCGGGGTGGCCGGGCCGTTCCCGCCCGAGCACCGGATGCGGGCCCGGACGCTGGGCGGCGGCGCCCTGCTCGACCTCGGCGTGTACCCGGTGAGTCTGGCCCACCTGCTGCTCGGGGTGCCGCAGCACGTGCACGCTTGGGCGAAGCTGAGCCCCGAGGGCGTGGACGAGAACACCGGCATCGTCCTCGGCTGGGACTCGGGCGCGGTGGCCACGCTGAGCTGCGGGCTGATCGGTGCCACCGCGATCGCCGCCTCGATCACCGGCACGACCGGCCGGATCGACCTGCCCGAGCCGTTCTTCCGGCCCGGGTCGGCGGTGCTGCACCGGGCCGGCGCCGAGCCGGAGACCCTCCCCGCCGAGCTGATCGGCGGCGGCTACCAGGACGAGGCCGCCGAGGTGCAGCGCTGCCTGGCCGCCGGGCTGACCGAGAGCCCGCTGGTCCCGCACGCCGCGACGCTGGACGTGATGGCGCTCCTGGACGACATCCGGGACCGGATCGGGGTCGACTACGCGTGAGAGGCCCCCCACCGTGGCGGGAGGCCTCTCAACGGACGGTCGGCGTCAGAACAGCGGCCGGACCACCAGGTAGGTGAGGCAGGCGATCGCCGCGGCAGCCGGGAACGTGATGATCCAGGCGACCACGATGTTGCCGGCGACGTTCCAGCGGACCGCAGTGAGGCGCTTGGTCGCGCCCACCCCCATGATCGCCGAGGTGATCGTGTGGGTGGTGGAGATCGGGGCCTTGAGCACCAGGGCGTTGAAGTAGAGCACCGCGCTGGCCACCGTCTCGGCGGCGAAGCCCTCCGGCGGGCCCAGGTCGATGATCTTCCGGCCCAGGGTCCGGATGATCCGCCAACCACCGGCGTACGTGCCGAGCGCCAGCATCGCCGCGGAGGTCCAGAACACCCAGCCGGGGATGTGCGTCTTGTCGTCCTGGAAGCCACCGGTGTAGAGGGCCAGGACCACGATGCCCATGGTCTTCGCGGCGTCCTGCATACCGTGGCCGACCGACATGGCTGCCGCCGAGAGGGTCTGCGCCCAGCGGAAGCCCCGGTTGAGCTTGCCCGGGTGCCCCTTCCGGAACAGCCAGAGGATGGCCAGCATCACCAGGTAGCCCAGGGTGAGGCCGACGATCGGCGACAGGATCATCGGGATGATGACCTTCGCGCCGATGTTGGCCCACTGCACCACGCCGCCGGTGGCGAGCAGGGTCGCCCCGACCAGTCCGCCGAAGAGGGCGTGCGAGGAGGACGACGGCAGGCCGAAGTACCAGGTGATCAGGTTCCAGGCGATGGCGCCGAGCACGCCGGCGAAGACCACCCCCAGGCTGGCCACCCCGGTGGGCAGCGTGACCAGGCCGTCGCCGACGGTCTTGGCCACGCCGGCGCCGAAGTGCGCGCCGACGAAGTTGCCGACCGCGGCCAGCAGCAGGGCGATCCGGGGGGTCAGCGCCCGGGTGGAGACGCTGGTCGCGATCGCGTTGGCGGCATCGTGGAAGCCGTTGGTGTAGTCGAACGCCAAGGCCACCACGATCACCGCCAGCACGGCGATGAGTTCGGGGGTCACAGGATCAGGACTCCTTGACCGCGATGGTCTCGACGGTGTTGGCCACGTGCTCGAAGGCGTCGCAGGCGGCCTCCAGCTCGTCGGCCACCTCCTTCATCTTCAGCACGGTGAGCGCGTCGTACTCGCCGGAGAAGAGGCGGACCAGCAGCATCCGGTACGCCTGGTCGCCGTCGTTCTCGAGGCGGTTGCACTCGATCCAGTAGTCCTCGAGGTCCTTCATCGACTTCAGCCGGGGCATCGCCTCGGCGGTCAGCTTGGCCTGCTGGTCGAGGACGTTGAGCAGCTCGTGCAGCTCGCGCGGCAGCGCGGGGAGCTTGGTCAGGCCGTACAGGTAGAGCAGGTTGCCGACCGCCTCCAGGTGGTCCATCACGTCGTCGAGGAGCGAGCCCAGACGGTAGATGTCCTCCCGGTCGAACGGGGTGATGAAGGTGGAGTTGATCTTCTTGTACAGCTCGTGGGTGATCTGGTCGCTGTCGTGCTCGACCTCGGTGAGCCGCTCGCTGACCGACTGCACGTCGGCGCCGGGCAGGCCCAGCTCGTTGAGCACCTCGGTACCCCGCACCAGGTTCTGCGCGGCCCTGGTGAAGAGCTCGTAGAAGGCGCCCTCGGTGGGGCGGAAGGAAAACTTCACAGCACGGACCTCGTCGTCTCAGTGAAAGGGTGGCGACGCCCCGGGCGTCTGCTCTGCGCATGCTAGGTACCCCGGAGAACGCGGCATTAGGCGGCCCACCCCTGGTCAGGCCCGATTCACCGCTCGTTTACCTGGCGTTCACCTTTCTCCGCTCGCTTGCGGCCCGCAACCGCTGACGCTCCCGCTCCACGTCGAAACCGGCTGCCGGATACCCCAGATCAAGTCCGTCGAACGTCTCGCGGAGCAGGTGGGCGACCGCCCAGTCCCGGTACCACTTCCGGTCCGCCGGCACCACGAACCAGGGGGCGGCGTCCGTGCCGCACCGGCCCAGCGCCTCGGCGTACGCGGCCTGGTAGTCGTCCCAGCGGGCCCGGGAGTCCAGGTCGCTCGGGTTGTACTTCCAGTACTTCCGCGGATCGGTCAACCGCTCCATCAGCCGCTCGCCCTGCTCCTCGCGGGAGATGTGCAGCATCACCTTGACCAGGGTCACCGCCCCGTGGGTCAGCTCGCGCTCGAAGGCGTTGATCGCGTCGTACCGGGCCCGCCAGGTGGCCTCGTCGACCAGCGACTCGACCCGGGCGACGAGTACGTCCTCGTAGTGCGACCGGTTGAAGATCCCGACGTGGCCGGGCGGCGGCAGGGCCTGGCGGACCCGCCACAGGAAGTCGTGCCGCAGTTCCTCCTCCGTCGGCGGGCCGAAGGAGCGGATGTGCAGGCCGAGCGGGTTCATCGCGCCGGCCACCCGCTTGATCGTGCCGTCCTTGCCGCCGCAGTCCATCGCCTGGAGCACCAGCAGCAGCCGGCGCGGCCGGTCGCCGTTGAGGTGGGCTCCCGCCCTCGTCGGAGCGCTGGCGGGGGCCTCCGGCCCGGCCGCGCTCTTCGCCTCGGCGTACAGCATCTCCTGCTCGCGGCCGAGTCCCGCGCCGAGCAGCTCGACCTGCTGACCGGCCCAGTCCTTGCGCCGCCTCCCGTTCCCGGCCGCCGCCGGCAGGCCGGGCGTCGACCGCTGATCGATCCCCGCCAGGTCGACCGCCCCACCGTCGGGCGCCACCCGGAGCAGCTCCCGCATCTTGCCGCCCTCGGGACCCACGATCCCGGACTCATCGACTCCGCTCATCCCCGGATCATCACCCATCCACCCCCGCCCGCCTCCCCACGACCTCCCCCGGGCCACCCCACCCCGCCGGAGAAGCCGGGGCCGGTGGCACGTTTGGGGGGCGTCCCAGCGGAGGGGGAGAATGTGTCCGGCGGAGAGAGAACGGGGAGGGAGAGCGTGGTGGGGGATCTGGCGACGGAGTTCGAGGCCGAGCGGGGGCACCTGATGGCGGTGGCGTACCGGATGCTGGGTAGCCGGAGCGAGGCCGAGGACGCCGTGCAGGAGACCTGGCTGCGGTACGCAGGCGCGCTCGCCGATCCGTCCACCCGTGCGGAGATCCGCCAGCTGCGCGCCTGGCTGACCACCACCTGCTCCCGGATCTGCCTGGATGTGCTGCGCTCGGCGCGGGTGCGCCGGGAGACGTACCCCGGTCAGTGGCTGCCGGAGCCGGTGGTGACCGCCGTCCCCGCGACGGACGGCTTCGCCCCCGACCCGGCCGAGCGGGCGGTTCGGACCGACCAACTCGGCACCGCGCTGCTGGTGGTGCTGGAACGGCTCGCCCCGGAGCAGCGGGTGGCGTTCGTCCTGCACGACGTCTTCGCGGTGCCGTTCGCCACCATCGCCGAGGTGCTCGGCACCACTCCCGCCGCGGCCCGCCAGCTCGCCTCCCGGGCCCGCCGGACGGTCACCGGGCCGGACGTCCCCCGGCACACCGCCGACCTGGCCGAGCAGCAGCGGGTGCTGGCCGCTTTCACCGCCGCCGTCGAGTCCGGCGAGCTCGACCGGCTGATCCGGGTGCTCGCCCCGGACGTGGTCCTGGTCGGCGACAGCGGCGGCCACTTCCCGGCGGCCCGCCGGCCGGTGGTCGGCGCCGACGCGGTGGCCCGCTTCATCCTCGGGCTCTTCGGCCAGGCCGACCGGTACAGCGGTCGGCTGCTGGCCCGGCCGGCGCTGGTCAACGGCGCCCTCGGTTGGCAGCTGGAAACCGTCCACCGGGACGGTCGTCCGGTTCGCCTGGTCATCGGGTTCGCCGTACACGGGGGGCGGATCACCGGCGTCTTCAACCAGCTCAACCCGGAGAAGCTGGCCGACCTGCCGGAGTTCGGCCCGGAGGACATCTGGCCGCTGCGCTGGTGAGGCCCGGTCAGACCACCAGGGCCAGCCACTTCCGGTACGACGTGGCGAACGGCTCGGTGCCGTCGCCGAGCGCGCGGAAGAGCCAGCGGGCCGCCGCCTCCGCCTCCGCCACCACCTCGTCCGGGTAACCGAACCGCGCCCGGTGCTCGGCGAACTCGTCCTCGTCCCGCAGCTCGACCACGCCGGTCGCCCGGCGGCGCACCACGTCGAGGTCGAGATCGATCAGGTGGACCGTGTCGTCGCCCTCCCACCCGGCCGGGGTGGCGATGTCGCAGTAGACCTCGCTGGTCCGCGGCGGCGGGTTGAACATCCCCGTCCACCAGCCGTGGTGCGGCACCAGCAGCACGAACGGGATCTGCTCGACCGAGGGACGGCCATGGTAGACGGACTCTGTGCCGGCCGGCACGCCGAGCCAGACGCCGAGGTCGTCCTCGGTGAGCCGGCGGGCCGGGTAGTCGCGGTGGGCGCTGCCGTCGTACTTGCGGTAGATCACGCGGACCACGTCGCTCGGCATGACTGGCACCCTAGCCGATTCCGGCAACGCGACGCGATCGGCAGGTAACCGGACGCGACCCGCCGGAATCCGTACCGTGACCACGCCACGCGGCGGATCGGCGCGGCCGGTGTCGGCGGCGGCAGGTACCGTCGCACGGTGACTCCGCCCCGCGCCGCCACCGGTCCCGCAGCCGCCCGGAAGCGCCGGGGCAGCCGGCCGAGCGGGACGGAGCTGCTGGCGGCGGCGGTCGGCGCGGTGCCCGGCGGCACCGCCCGTCCGGGCCAGCAGCAGATGGCCGCGGCGATCTGCGACAGCATCGCCTCCGGCGACCACCTGCTGGTCCAGGCCGGCACGGGCACCGGCAAGTCGCTGGCGTACCTCGCCCCGGCGCTGACCGTGGACGGCCCGGTGGTGGTCTCCACCGCCACCCTGGCGTTGCAGTCCCAGCTGGTCGACCACGACCTGCCCCGGCTCGCCGATGCGGTGGAGCCGCTGCTCGGCCGCCGGCCCACCTTCGCCGTGCTCAAGGGCCGGCACCACTACCTGTGCCTGGCTCGGCTGGACAACTCGACCGAGGAGGAGCCGGAGGACACCCTCTTCGACGCCCCGGCGTCCCGGCCCGCCGGCGGGACGAAATGGCTCGGTGAGGCCGGCCGGCTCGGCAAGCAGATCCAGCGATTGCGCGACTGGGCCATGGAGACCGACACCGGCGACCGCGACGAGCTGGACCCGGGCGTGGACGACCAGGCCTGGCGGCTGGTGTCGATGCCGGCCCGGGAGTGCGTCGGGGCGAGCCGCTGCCCGTTCGGGGCGGAGTGCTTCGCCGAGGCGTCCCGGGCCCGGGCCCGGGAGGCGGACATCGTGGTCACCAACCACAGCCTGCTGGCGGTCGACATGCTCGCCGGCCGGCAGATCGTGCCGCCGCACAAGGTGCTCATCGTCGACGAGGCGCACGAGCTGGCCGACCGGGTCTCCTCCGCCGCCCAGGCCGAGCTGGTGCCGGAGCTGATCGACCGGTCCGCCCGCCGGGCCCGGCCGCTGCTGCGTCCGGAGGTCGCCGAGCGGCTCACCGAGGCCGGGGACGCCCTCGCCGTCGGGCTGGCCGAGGCGCCGGCCGGGCGGATCACCGGCGGCCTGCCCAGCCCGCTGCGCGAGGCCTGCACGCTGCTCGACGCGGCGACCCGGGCCGCGCTGGAGGCGATCGGCGACGTGAAGGCCGACGATCCGGACCCGGTCCGCAAGCAGCAGGCCAAAGCGGTGCTGGATGAGCTCTCCACCACCGCCCAGCGGCTGCTGGAGGAGGCCGACCACGACGTCGCCTGGGTGGAGAAGCCCGACAACGGCAGCCGGCGCGCCCTCGTGGTCGCGCCGCTCTCCGTGGCCGGCACCCTCGCCACCCACCTGTACGACGAGCGCACCGTGGTCGCCACCTCGGCCACCCTTTCGCTGGGCGGCCGGTTCGACACGGTGGCCCGGGCGCTCGGCCTGGACGCTCCCCCGCCCGCCCCGCCGTCCCCGGCCGCCGCCGCGCTGGCCGCCGCCACCGCTCCCGCCGGCTCGGCCGGCCGTGGCGTGGTCGCCAGCGCCGCCGGTAGCCGGGCCGCCACCGGGACCGTCCCGGCCACCGAGGGGCCGGGCTGGCGCTCGCTCGACGTCGGCTCCCCCTTCGACTACGCCCGGCAGGGCATCCTCTACGTCGCCGCGCACCTGCCCCGGCCCAGCGTCTCCGGGCTGCCCCCGGCGGCCGGGGAGGAGCTGCTCGCGCTGGTGGGGGCGCTCGGTGGGCGTACCCTCGGGCTCTTCTCCTCCCGGCGGGCCGCGCAGCAGGCGGCGGAGCTGCTCCGCGCGCGGACCGACCTGCCGGTGCTGCTCCAGGGCGAGGAGGCGCTGCCGCTGCTGGTCCGGCGGTTCCGGGAGGAGCGAGCCAGCTGCCTGTTCGGGGTGATGTCGCTCTGGCAGGGGGTGGACGTGCCGGGCGACTCCTGCCAGCTCGTGGTGATCGACCGGCTGCCCTTCCCGCGCCCGGACGAGCCGCTCGCGGCGGCCCGGGCGGCCGCGGTGGACGCGAGCGGCGGCTCCGGCTTCGCCGCGGTCAGCGTGCCGATCGCGGCGGTCCGGCTGGCCCAGGGCGTCGGGCGGCTGATCCGGGCGACCGGCGACCGCGGTGTGGTCGCGGTGCTCGACTCCCGGCTGGAGACCGCCCGAGGCTACGGCCCGTTCCTGCGACGTTCGCTCCCGCCGTTCTGGTACACCACCCGCCCGGACGTGGCCCGGGGCGCCCTGGAACGCCTCGGGAAGAGCTGAGTCAGGGGGCCTGGGAGGCGACCACCACCGCGTCCGGCGGGGTGTCGGGCACCGTCCTCGCGGCGAGCCGCCGGACCGCCGTGTTGAGCACCGCGATCAGCGGCACCGCCACCAGCGCGCCGGCGATCCCGGCCAGGACCACCCCGGCCGCGATGCCGATGATCACCGCGAGCGGGTGGATGGCCACCGCTCGGCCCATGATCAGCGGCTGGAGCACGTGCCCCTCCAGCTGCTGCACGCCGATCACCACCCCGAGGATGATCAATGCCGTGACCAGGCCGCTGTCGACGAGCGCCACCAGCACCGCCACACCGCCGGAGAGCGCTGCGCCGACGATCGGGATGAAGGCGCCCAGGAAGACCAGGGCGGCCAGCGGGAAGGCGAACGGGACGTCGAAGATGACCAGGAAGATGCCGATGCCGACCGCGTCGATGAAGGCGACCAGCACGGTGGCCCGGACGTAGGCGCCGAGCGTGGCCCAGGAGGCCCGGCCGGCGTCGTCGACCTTCCACCGGGCGGCCACCGGGAGCAGCCGGACCAGGAACCGCCAGATCTGTTTGCCGTCGCGGAGGAAGAAGAAGGTGGCGAAGAGCACCAGGATGGTGCCGGTCAGCACCTCGGCGAGCGTCGCCGTGGCGGAGAGCGCACCGCTGGTGAACGTCTTGGTGTTGCCGCTGATCCAGCTCTGCGCCTCGTTGATGTAGGTGTTGAGCTGACCGTCGGAGAGGTGCAGCGGGCCGGTCTTGAGCCAGTTCTGGATCTGCCGGACGCCCTGGGAGGACTTGTCGCTGAGGTCCGGCACGCCCTGGATGAACTCGTTCACCACCAGGGTCAGCGTGCCGATCACCGCGACCAGGCCGCCGACCAGCACCACCGCGGTCGCCAGCGACCGGGGGAAGCGGGCCTTGAGCAGCCAGCCGACCGCCGGGGCGAGCAGCGCGGAGAGCAGCAGCGCGATCGCCACCGGGATGATCACGATCCGGATGGTGCCGACGATCTTGAGCAGCGCCCAGGTCACGATGCCGATCACGATCAGTCGCCACGACCAGGCGGCGGCGATGCGCAGCGCGTGCGGCACGTCGGCGTCGTCCCGGCTAGAGGTGGAGGTGTGCATGGCGGCGGGGGGCTCCGCGCCGACCACCGTCGCCGACGGTGGCGCCTCCGGCCCGGGCGAGGCCGGCGAGGCCAGCCCCGACTCCTCGGGCCCGTCCCGGGCCTCGGCGCGCTCCGCGCGCACCGACTCCCGGCCCGACTCGTACGCGCGGCGGAGCCGTCCGCGTATCCGCTCGAAGCGGCTCAAGCGCACCTCCTGCATGACGGTCCGCCCACGGAGACAAGGGTGACAGGATACGCCGGTTCGACCCACCGTAGGACGGTTCCACCACACATTGCCCAGGGCGGTGTCCGGGCAACCACCGGCGGAGCGGCCCGGGATGACGGGGTACCGTCTGCGGCGTGACCGCCGACCAGAACCTCGACGCCGGCCTGCCGATCCGCCTGCTGCACGACCGCGTCCTGGTGCGCACGGAGGGCAGCGAGGGTGAGCGCCGCTCCACCGCCGGTATCGTGATCCCGGCCACTGCCACAATGGGCAAGCGCCTGGCCTGGGCGACCGCCGTGGGGGTGGGTCCGAGCGTCCGGTCCATCGTCTCCGGCGACCGGGTGCTCTTCGACCCGGACGACCGCTCGGAGGTTGAGCTGCACGGTCGGGGGTACGTCCTGCTGCGCGAACGCGACGTGCACGCGGTCGCCGCCGAGCGGGTGGAGAAGGAGGCCGGCTCCACCGGCCTCTACCTCTGAGCCGACCGCCCCGACGGGCGCCGCCGCACCGACTCCCCGTCCCGTTTGGGCTCTGCTTCCAGGGGAAGCCAGGGCCGACCAGGGCCCTGGGGAGGGATGATGCCGGAACTGCTGAGGAAGCTCTTGTTCTGGACCTTCATCGCGTTCTTGATCTTCTTCATGGCGTTCCGGCCGGACGGGGCGGCGGCGATGTTCAAGGGGATCGGCGCGGGGCTGATGGCGATCTTCCAGGGCCTCGGCGACTTCATGACCAGACTGATGACCTGACCACGCCGGCCTCGCCGATCGCCACCGGCCCGGCGGAGCACTGCCCGCCCGGCGTCAGCGGGACCCGGGCGGCCAGGGGGCGGCCGGCCGGGGGCCGTACCAGCCGGGCGGGCCGTAGCCGGCCGGGTACGCCGGGGGCGGCGGCGGGGCGAGCACCACCGGGATCGGCACCACCGGCTCGTCCGGCGCCTCCACCGACCGCCGTGATCCGTCCGGGAACCGCAGGTGGTAGCGGTGCCCGTCCCAGACCCCGACGGGTGCCTGCGGGTCCCGCCCGACGAAGAAGGACCGGTACGCGGCGATCGCGTCCAGCAACTCCCGCTCCTCCCGGGCCGTCCGTTCCCGGTCCGCCGCCTTGCGGTCCAGTCCCCGACGCATGCCGTCCCGCAGCAGGGCCAGCCGGGTCGCCGCGAACTGGTAGCCGCGCATCGCCTTGACCCCACCGTCGCCGGCCACCCGGCGGGCCCAGGTGCGGGCCGCGTGCCGCCGGCCGAGACTGCCCAGCGCCGCCACCTCGGGCGGGGTGAGCCAGCCGGCCCGCACGTAGTCCGGCAGCGTCCGCTCGGTGAGCCGCCCCTCCCAGGCGCGCAGCCAGATCGCCAGCCCCACCATGCCGAAGAAGATCGGCACCATCACGCCGATGTAGCCGTACAGGGCGATCAGCGGCTGGCCGGTGGCCACGGCGAGCGAGGGCAGCAGGTTCCAGGTGCCGTGCAGCATCATCGCCAGCAGCAGGCCGGCGATCGGGGCGAGGATCCGCACCCGCCGGTCGGCCGTCCGCGCGGCGACGCCCAGGCCCACCCCGGTCATCGAGGTGAACAGCGGGTGGGCGAAGCCGAACAGCAGGATCCGGACGATGAAGATGGCGATGACCCGGGTGGCGGCGGTGGCCGGGCCGTACTGCTCGACGCCGGAGGCGTACCCGTAGCCGCCGAGGTAGAGGATGTTCTCCACCATGGCGAAGCCGATCGCGGAGAGCCCACAGTAGACCAGGGCGTCGGTGACCCCGGACCACTCCCGGCGCCGGAAGATCAGCAGCAGGATGGGCCCGAGCGCCTTGGTCAGCTCCTCGATGAACGGGGCGACCAGCACGGCGGTCAGCGCCGTGGGCAGCCCCCAGCCCTTGAACAGCCCCGCGAAGGTCTCGTTGACCACCAGCGAGATGGCCGTGGCGACGAACGCGCCCCAGCCGAAGCAGAAGATCAGGTATTTCAGCGGTTCCGGCTCGTAGCGGTCCAGCCAGAGGAAGCAGGAGACCAGCACCGGCACCGGCAGGACCGCCGCGATCACGCCGATCAGCAGCGCTTCCGGGCCGAGGTTGGAGCCGAGTGTGTAGAGCATGAACACCGCGCCGGCGGCGATCAGCAGGACGACCCCGGCGAGCACCAGGAACCGCCGCCAGCCGAGCCGGCGCAACGGCATCCGGGGGGCGGCCGTGCCCGGTGGCGGGGCGGCGGGCACGGGCGGCGGCGGCGGGGCTCCGCCGGACGGGGTGTCGGCCATGCGGTCAGCGTAGTCACCCGCGGCCGGCTGGTCCGGCCGCATTCCGGTCGCTATGCTGCCGGGAAGGTCACGAGCGCCAGCGTCAAGCCCCGGCTTGCTGGCCGGCAACCCTCGTCGAGTTCGCGGTGGGGTGCCCCGGGTGATGACCGGGCCCAGCCCGAACCGTGCTGGGCAAGCGCGGACCCCGTCCCGGTGCCCACCCCCGGGGTCCCTGGACCTCGGAGGTTCCGGCATGACCGTCACCCTCGTACCCCCCGCGCTCCCGGCCCGGCCGGCCGGGCCGGACCCGCTCGCCGTGCTCGGCGTGCCGGGGGAGATCAACCTCGACCACGCGGCCAGCGCGCCGTGCGCGCGAGCCGCCGCCGACGCGGTGGCCGAGCTCCTCCCCTGGTACGCGAGCGTGCACCGCGGCGCCGGGGCGCTGTCGCGGCGCTGCACGCTGGCCTACGAGCGGGCCCGGCAGACGGTCGGCGACTTCCTCGGCGCCCGCGCCGACGACCACGTGGTCTTCACCCGGAACACCACCGACGCGGTCAACCTGCTGGCCCGGGCGCTGCCCGCCGGCACCACCGTGGTGACCTTCGCCGGGGAGCATCACGCCAACCTGCTGCCCTGGCCGCGCGGCTCGGTCCGGCTGCCGGTGCCGGCCAGCCCCGCCGAGGCGGTCCGCTCGCTGGACGCCGCCCTCGCCGAGCTGCGCCGGGATGCCCGGCCGGGCCTGCCGGTGCTGGTCGCGGTGACCGGCGCGAGCAACGTGACCGGCGAGCGCTGGCCGGTGGCGGAGCTGGCCCGGGCCGCCCGCCGGCACTCCGCCCGGATCCTGGTGGACGCCGCGCAGCTCGCCCCGCACGCGCCGGTCGACCTCGCCGCGCTGGACGTGGACTACCTGGCGCTCTCCGGCCACAAGCTGTACGCCCCGTTCGGCGCGGGCGTGCTCGTCGGGCGGTCGGACTGGCTGGACGCCGCTGCGCCGTACCTGGCCGGGGGCGGCGCCACCAGTCACGTCGGTGCGGGCACCCATGAGGTGCGCTGGGCCACCGGCCCGGCGCGGCACGAGGCCGGCACCCCGAACCTGCTCGGCGCGGTGGCCCTCGCCGCGGTCTGCGCCGCGCTCGCGGACGCCGACCGGGACGCGCTGCACGCCCGGGAGCAGGAACTGCTGATCCGGCTGCGGGACGGACTCGCCGCGCTGCCGCACGTCGTGGAGCTGCGCACCTTCGGCCCGGACGCGCCCCGGGTGGGCATCGTCTCCTTCGTGGTCGCCGGCCGGGACTCCGCCGAGGTGGCCGCCCACCTGGCGACCAGCCACCGGATCGGCGTCCGGGATGGCCTCTTCTGCGCCCACCCGCTGGCCCGGCGGCTGCTCGCCGAGGCGGCCGCCCGGAGCGGGCGGCGAAACCTGCCTCCCACCGCGCTGCGGGCCAGCATCGGCCTCGGCAGCACCACCGCCGAGGTCGATCGCCTGCTCGCCGCCCTGGCCGGGCTCGCCTGAGCGGGCGCCCGGTTCTTGCGGCGCCTCCTCGACCGGAGGTCCCCTGCCGTCATCCGATCGGGGGCGCTACCGGCGGTTTCGGCGCGGCTTCCTCCTCGGCCTCGCCGCTCGGCCGCTGCTCCGTTCCGCCGAACGCCTGCCGGATCAGCCGGTTCGCCTCCTCCTGGTCGATCCCGGAGGCCACCAGGAGGTCGCTGGCGGCGGTACGCACCTGGGCGATCACCACGCTGCCGGAGAAGCCCACCCCGTCCGTGTACGCCCGGCCGGCCTCGCTTACCGCGCGCAGGGCCCGCTCCCGGGCCCTGTTCGGTTCCTGGCCCGCGGCGAACTCGTGCCGGAGCAGGCGGACCGACTCGGCGAGGTGGCTCACCGAGTCGGGCATCGGTTCCGGAATCGGCTCCTCGTCCTCGATCAGGGTGACCGCGCGACGGATCAACGTGCCGCTGTTGCGCATCGCCCGGTCGATCGGTTCGGCCGCCTCGGCGTAGTGGATCAGCTCGTCCCGGCGGTGCCAGCGGGCCGGGGAGAGCCTGCTGGTCTCCTTGGCTCCCTCGATCGCCTCGCTGAACGCCGCCAGCTCGTCCTTGTTCGCCCGCAGCCGGAACAGCGCCTGCTGCGCCGCGTTGCGGTCCCGGTTGCGCAGCGCCTCGGCGGTGCTGTCCAGCTGCCCGGCGAGCAGGTCCAGCGCCGGGCGGGCGGCCCGGTTGATCACCCGGAGCGGGTTGAGCGGCAGCAGGATCGCGGTGACCACCAACGCGATCCCACCGCCGATGAAGGCGTCCACGAAGCGTGGTATCTCCAGGTTCTGGGTCATCGGGCTGAGCGTGACGATCAGCACCGCGGTGGCCGCGGCCTGGATCACGATCGCCACGCTCCCGCCGAAGAAGATGGTCAGCAGGATGGCGGCGGTCACCACCAGCCCCAGCTGCCACCCGCCGGCGCCGAGCAGGTAGATCAGGGCATCCCCGAGTGCCACCCCGACCGCGACCCCGATGATCAGCTCGACGGTCCGGCGCAGCCGCTGACCGACGGACGCGGCCAGCGTGCCGACCGCCGAGATCGGGGCGAAGACCGGCTGCGGGTTGCCCAGGACATCGTGGGAGATGACCCAGGACAGCGCGGCGGCCAGCCCCGCCTGGGCGGCCAGGCCCAGCGCCATCCGGACCCGGTGCAGCCGGTCCTGCAGGGTGGCCTTCCCCCGGTTGCGCAGCTGCTCCACCGCTTCTGCGATCCGCTGCTCGTCGACGTCGACGAGCCCGCTCTTCAGGTCGGTACGTCGCACAAGCGGAGGTCCTTGGTCCTGGGCCACGGCGGGGACTACCCGCGTCGTACCGGGTGAATCCTCGCCCGCCGGCGCCCGTGGGGCAGACTGCACCGGGTGGGAGACCTGATCGAGCGGTGGCGCGACGCCGCCCGGGGCGCCGGGGCGTCCGATCCTGCCGGGGTGGACCGGGCCGGGGAGCGGCTGCTCGCCGCCTGGCGCGAGCCGCACCGGCACTACCACGCGCTGGCCCACCTGACCCTCGTGCTCGACGTGATCGACGCGCACGCGGGGCTGGCCCGGCGACCGGACCTGGTCCGGCTGGCCGCCTGGTGCCACGACGCGATCTACGACCCCCGGGCCGGTGGCGACGCCAACGAGCGGGCCAGTGCCGCGCTCGCCGGCGCCCTGCTCGCCGGCGCGGGGCTGTCGGCCGGCGGGGTGGCCGAGGTACGCCGACTGGTGCTGCTCACCGCCGGGCACGCGGTGGCCGGCGACGACCCGGACGGCGCCCTGCTCTGCGACGCCGACCTGGCGATCCTGGCCAGCCCGCCACCCGAGTACGACCGCTACGCCGCGGCCGTCCGCCGCGAGTACGCGCACGTGCCGGAACCGGCCTTCCGGGCCGGCCGGGCCCGGGTGCTCGACGGCCTGCTCGCCCTGCCCGCGCTCTTCCGCCTCCCGCCGCTGGCGCGCCGCTGGGAAACCCCCGCCCGCGCCAACCTCACCCGCGAACTGGCGGCGCTCCGCGCACCGGCGTGACCCGCCCCGCGATCCTGCACTTCCCGCTTGCTCGGACAGATCCCCGGACGGCCGGCTCAGCTGGGGTCGACCAGATGCTTGGGACGGCGCAGGCCGGAGTCGCGCAGCAGCCGGACCAGCTCCCGGCTCGGCACCACCCGGGCGCCCAGCCAGACCGCCACCCGGAACCGCTCGGCCGGGATGTCGTAGTGGTCCCGGTCGAAGCCCCGGCGCGGTGCGCCGAGCGCCTCGGCGAAGGCGTGCAACTCGGCGTAGGAGACGTCGCTGATCAGATGCGACCAGAGCCGTCCCCGCCAGGGCACGGCTGGCCGGTCCAAATACAGCATGGCGGGAATCTAACCCGTGGGAACCGCCGGTTGATGATCGGCTTCCCGGAACACTAGCCTTCCCGGCATGTCCGGCTCCCTACTCCTCGACGACCTGCGGGCCGCGCTCGGTGACGCCGCCGTGCTGACCGACCCGGACCTGCTCCGGATGCACGAGCGGGACGAGGCCGACCTCTGCGCCGCCGGGACCCCGCTCTTGGTCACCCGGCCGCGCAGCACCGAGGAGGTCGTCGCGGTGGTCCGGGCGGCCGCCCGGCACGGCGTGCCGGTGGTGCCGCAGGGAGCCCGGACCGGCCTGGCCGGGGCGGCGAACGCGGTCGACGGGGCGGTGGTGCTGAGCACGGTCGCGATGGACGAGATCCTGGAGATCGACCCGGTGAGCCGGATCGCCGTGGTGCAGCCCGGGGTGGTCAACGCGACGCTGGCCGGCGCGGTGGCCAAGCAGGGCCTCTACTACCCGCCCGACCCGGGCTCCTGGGAGTCCTCCACCATCGGCGGCAACGTCTCGACCAACGCCGGCGGCATGTGCTGCGTCAAGTACGGGGTGACCGCCGAGTACGTGCTCGGCCTGGAGGTGGTGCTCGCCTCCGGCGAGGTGCTGCGCACCGGCCGGCGTACCGCCAAGGGCGTCGCCGGGTACGACCTGACCCGGCTCTTCGTCGGCTCCGAGGGCACCCTCGGGGTGATTACCGAGATCACCGTCTCGCTCCGGCCCGCGCCGGAGGAGTCGCTGACCCTGGTCGCGGTCTTCGGAGCCACCACTGCGGCCGGCACTGCGGTGGCCGGGATCGCCGAGCGGGGGCTGAGCCCGAGCCTGCTGGAACTGCTGGACCGGACCCACCTGCGGGCCATCGAGGCGTACCAGCCGATGGGGCTGCGCACCGACGCGCAGGCGCTGCTGCTGGCCGCCGTGGACACCGGCTCCCGGGCGGCGGACGACCTGGCCCGGATCGCCGAGGTCTGCGCGGCGGCCGGCGCCGACGAGGTCTACGCGGCCACCGACGGGGTCGAGGCGGCGGCGCTGCTCCAGGCCCGGCGACTGGCCCACCCGGCGATGGAGCGGTACGCCGCGGCCGCGTACCCGGGCGGCAACGGCGGCCTGGTGATCGACGACGTGGCGGTGCCGCGGGGCTCGCTGGCGGCGCTGCTGGACGGGGTGGCCCGGATCGCCGAGGAGTGCGACGTGCCGATCGGCGTGGTCGGCCACGCCGGCGACGGCAACATGCACCCGAACATCGTGGTCGACCGGGCCGATCCGGCCAGCGTCGAGCGCGGTCGCCGGGCCTTCGACGAGATCATGCGCCTCGGGCTGGAGCTGGGCGGCACCTGCACCGGCGAGCACGGCGTGGGGCTGCTCAAGCGGGACTGGTTGGCTCGGGAGATCGGCCCGGTCGGGGTCCGGGTGCACCAGGCGATCAAGGCGGCACTGGACCCGCAGGGCCTCTTCAACCCCGGCAAGGTGCTCTGACCGGCGGCCCCGGTGACCGCTGCCGGCGGGGCGGCTCGGTCAGCCAGTGACCTCGGCCGGGGTGGCCTGGGTGATCAGCAGCAGGATCTCGCCGGCGATCGGCGTCCGCTCCTCGCCGGGGCAGTCCTGCGAGGTGATGGTCAGGCCCGGCGGGATGAGCAGCGTGGAGGTCAACGCGTCGATGCAGGCCAGCCGGTAGCGGCGCGCCTCGTCGGTCTCGTTCGCCAGGCCCGGGTCGGCGAGCATCTGCTGCAACCGCTGCACCTGCTCCGGGGTGAGCGCGCCGGTCGAGTTGACCCCGTCGCCGGCGCAGTCCTGGCAGTTCCACTTTCCGTTCGGCTCCACGGTGAGCGACCGGACCGGGCCGTCCGCGCCCAGCGTCTGCATCAGCGAGACCCGCCGCGACCCGGTGGGCGCCGACGCGCTGGAGGCCGGCCCCGCCTGCCCCGGTGTCGTGGAACCCTCGGCCCGGCCGACCAGAGAGCAGCCGGTCAGGGCGATCGCCAGCAGGACGCCGGCCGAAAAAGGTACGACGCGCGACCAAGAAGGGCGAACCACGCAGAGCAACCTACCCCACCGTAGGTTGCGTCGGAACCCGCCGAGTGGCCGGGCGATGATCGTCGGCCCGTGCCGGAGCGGATCGGCTACCGGGAGGGCGAGGGTTCGGCCACGTCGCCGTCGGCGCCCCGGTCGGCCGCGAACCCCCGGACGTCGGGGGCGCCGAGCCGGGCCGCATCGGCGGCCACGTCGTCCGGCATCAGCTGAGACTGCCGTTCGGCCTCCACCCGGGCCCGGTAGTGCGCGACCTCGCGGGCCCGGGTCGCCTCGTCCCAGCCGAGCACCGCGCCCATCAGCTCGGCGGCGTGCTCCGCCGAGTCCAGGCCGCGGTGGCTGGTCTCGATGGAGATCCGGGTCCGCCGGGTCAGCACGTCCTCGAGGTGCAGCGCCCCCTCGGCCCGCGCCGCGTACGCGACCTCGGCGGCCAGGTACTCCGGGGCGCCGGCGAGCGGGGAGGCGAGCAGCGGGTCGGCGTCGACCAGGGCGAGCAGGTCGAGGGTGAGCGTGCCGTACCGCTCCAGCAGGTGCTCGACCACCCCGACCGGCACCCCGTGACGGCGGGCCAGGTCGGCCCGGTCGCGCCACGTCGAGGCGTACCCGTCGGCGCCGAGCAGCGGCAGGTCGGCGGTACGCGAGGGGCGCACCGCGCCGAGCCGGCGCGCCGCCCGGTCGACCACGTCCGAGGCCATCACCCGGTACGTCGTGTACTTGCCCCCGGCGACCAGCAGCAGCCCGAGCATCGGCTCGACGACCGCGTGCTCGCGGGAGAGCTTGGAGGTGGAGTCCGCCTCGCCGGCCAGCAGCGGGCGCAGCCCGGCGTAGACGCCCTCGATGTCGTCCTTGGTGAGCGGCCGGTCGAGCACGCTGTTGACCTGTTCCAGCAGGTAGTCGATGTCCTTCGCGCTGGCCGCCGGGTGGGACCGGTCCAGCCGCCAGTCGGTGTCGGTGGTGCCGATGATCCAGTGGCCGCCCCACGGGATGACGAAGAGCACGCTGGTGGCGGTCCGCAGGATCAGCCCGGCCTCGCCGGTGATCGCCGAGCGGGGCACCACCAGGTGCACGCCCTTGGAGGCCCGGACCCGCAGGCCGGGGCGGAGCCCGACATCGTTGAGCATCCGGGACATGTCGTCGCTCCACACCCCGGTGGCGGCGATCACCGTGCGGGCGCGTACCTCGAACTCGGCATCGGGCGAGCCGGCGGGCGCCTCCAGGTCGCGGACCCGGACCCCGGTCACCTCGCGGGCCTGCCGGATCAGGCCGACGGCGCGGGCGCTGGTCACCACGGTGGCGCCCAGGCTGGCCGCGGTGCGGGCGAGCGTCACCACCAGCCGGGCGTCGTCGACCTGCCCGTCGTAGTAGCGGATCGCCCCGGCAAGGGTGTCGGCCCGCAGGCTCGGGAAGACCCGGCGGGCGCCCTCGCGGGTCAGGTGTCGGTGCAGCGGCATGCCCCGCCCCCCGCCGAACATCCCGGCGAAGGCGTCGTAGGTGGCCACCCCGGCGCCGTAGTAGGAGCGGCGGAAGACCCGCGAGGGCAGGTCGTGCAGGCCGCGACGGGCGGGGAGCGGGACCAGGAACGGGACCGGCCGGACCAGGTGCGGCGCGAGCCGGGTGGCGAGCAGCCCGCGCTCGGTGAGCGCCTCATGGACCAGGTGGAACTCCAACTGCTCCAGGTAGCGCAGCCCGCCGTGGATGAGCTTGCTGGACCGGCTGGAGGTGCCGGCGGCGTAGTCGCGCGCCTCCACCAGGGCCACCTTGAGCCCTCGGGACGCCGCGTCGAGGGCGGCCCCCGCCCCGGTCACCCCGCCGCCGATGACCAGCACGTCGAACCGCTCGGCGCGGAGTCGGCGCAGGTCGTCGGCGCGGCGCTCGGCGGAGAGCTGACCGGCCACGGATCGGGACACGTTGGGGTCGCGCACCCGTCCACGGTAACCGTCCCGGCCGTTCCGCGGCACGAACCGGTCCCGCCGTACGGTACTGGGCATGGAGGTCGGTCCCCCACCACCCGCCGGTCCACCCGTCCCGCCGCCCCCCGCGCCGCCGCTTCCCGGTCCGGGTGGGACCGGACCGTGGCCGGTGGTCGCGGCGGTGCTGACCGGCGGTTGGGCCGTGCTGGTCACGGTGGCCGGACAGGGCGTCGGCTGGGCGGTCGACCAGGCGGTGCTGGCGGCCGGCCTGGACCGGGCGGTGCTGACCTGGCCGGTGGTCGCCCTGGGCACGGTCCTGCTGGTGGGCGCGCCCACGCTGGCGCTCGCCCTGCTGCCCCGCGCCCCGGCGGTCCGGGCCACCGGCCGTGCCTGGCTGGCCGCGACGCTCGCACTCGGCGCGCTGACCCTGCTGCGGACCGTGCCCCCGGTGCACCAGGAGGCCTACCTGGCCGCGCTGGCCGCCACCGCCGCGCTGCTCACAGCCGTCCTCGACCGGCTCCTGCACCGCCGCCGAGCGGCCGTCCCGCACGCCGAGGCTCGGCGACCACCGCAGCCGGTGACCCTGCTCGGGGTCGCGGCCGGGCTGGCGCTACTGCTGCCCTGGGCGTGGCTGGGCGCGCTGGGCGGGCTGCTGGAGACGCTGCTCGCCGCGCTCGCCGCCGCCGCGCTGGGCGCGCTCGCCGGGGTGCTGCTCGACGCCGCCTTCTGGACGCACTTCACCGTGGGCACGCCGGCCCGGCCGGCCCGGTTGGTGCTGGTCGGCGGGCTGGTCGCCGGGGTAACCCTGACGCTGGTCGCCGCTGGCGCCGGGCAGTCGGGGGCGCAGCTGCCGGCCCTGTTCCTGCTGCCACCGGCCGGCTTCGTGCTGGCCGCGCTGCACGCGGCGGCGCACCGCGCGGGCCGCCCGGCCGGTGGCGCCCCGGTCCGCTGGCTGGTCGGGCTCGGCGTGCTCGGCCCGCTGGCCTTCGCCGACCCGGAAGAGATCACGGTGCTGCTGGTGGCCGCCCGCGACGTGCCGTTCTGGGTCGCCGTCGCGACCGGCGCCGGGCTCGCCGTCGCGGTGCTGCTCGCCATCGGGTACGCCGTCCTGCTGGCCCGGCCGGGCGCCGGGACGCCGAGCCGCCGGGTGGCCGGGGCGACCGCCGCCGTCCTGCTGCTCGCGGTGGCGGTGGTCCACCTTGGCCCGGGCCGGCCCGGCCTGTACGGCGAACGACTGCTGGTGGTGCTGCGCGAGCAGGCCGACCTGACCGGTATCCCGGCCGGGGCACCGGGACGGGCCGGGCGGGACGTCCGTGCCGCGGAGGTCTACCGGCGGCTGGTGGCCACGGCCGACCGGACCCAGGGGAACCTGCGCCGGGAACTGACCCGGCTACGCCTGCACCCGACGCCGTACTACCTGGTCAACGCGATCGAGACGGACGGCGGCCCGGGCGTGCGGGCGTGGCTCTCCGGCCGTCCCGAGGTGGCCCGGGTGCTGGTCAGCCAGCGGCTGCGCCCGCTGCCGGCGGCGGCCCCGGCCGCCCGTGGCCACCTGCCGCCACCCGGCGGCCCGGCCTGGAACGTCTCCCTGATCGGGGCGGACCGGGTCTGGCCCGAGCTGGGCGTGACCGGCTCCGGCATCGTGGTCGGCAGCTCGGACTCGGGCGTGGACGGTGGGCACCCGGCGCTGGCCGACGGCTTCCGCGGCGGCGACGACTCCTGGTACGACCCGTGGTCGCACACCCGTACGCCGAACGACCAGAGCGGCCACGGCACCCACACGACCGGCAGCGCGGTCGGCCGCGGCGGGATCGGGGTGGCGCCCGGGGCCCGCTGGGTGGGCTGCGTCAACCTGGACCGCAACATCGGCAACCCGGCGCGCTATCTGGACTGCCTGCAGTTCATGCTGGCGCCGTTCCCGCTCGGCGGTGACCCGTTCACCGACGGGCGGCCGGCCCGGGCGCCGGACGTGCTGACCAACTCCTGGGGCTGCCCGCCGATCGAGGGGTGCGACCCGGGAGCGCTCCGGCCGGCCACCGCCGCGCTGGCCACGGCCGGCATCCTGGTGGTCGCCGCGGCCGGCAACACCGGCCCGTACTGCGGCTCGATCGCGGACCCGCCAGCGCCCTACCCGGACGTGCTGACCGTCGGCGCGGTGAACCGCGAACGGCAGCTGACCACCTTCTCCGGCCGGGGCCCGGCCACCGGTGGCGTCGACAAGCCCGACCTCGTCGCGCCCGGTGCCGACGTCCTGTCCGCGTACCCCGGTGGCGGTTACGCCACGCTGCCCGGCACCTCGATGGCGACGCCGCACGTCGCCGGGGTGGTGGCGCTGATGTGGTCGGCCAACCCGGCGCTGGTCGGCGACCTGGCTCGCACCCGGCGGATCCTCCGCGACACCGCCGGCCCGGCCGGCGTGGTCTCCCACCCGAACCACCCGAGCGCGAACCGCTGCGGGGGCGAGGCCGACCTGGTCGGTGCCGGCCTGGTCGACGCGTACGCGGCGGTCCGCGCCGCGCGGGCGGGCTGAAAGACATCCCAGGAGCTTGAATGTCAAGCAGCGGCCTCGTTGAGGTGATGCGACCAGGCGGTCGCCTCGTCGTAGAGCGCGCCGGTTTTGAGGCATCCGTGCAGGATGCCGACGAGCCGGTTGGCGAGTTGCCGCAGCGCGGCGTTGTAGCTGGCGCCGCGGGCGCGTTGCCGGTCGTAGTAGGCGCGGGCGCCGGGCGAGGTGTTCAGCGACGCGAACGCTTGGGTCATCAGCGCGTCGATGAGCCGGTCGTTGTGCACGAACCGGGCAGCGACGGTGCGTTTCTTACCCGAGGCGCGGGTGATCGGGCTGGTGCCGGCGTAGTTCTTGCGGGCCTTGGCCGAGGTGTAGCGGTCGGCCGCGTCGCCGAACTCGGCGAGCACCCGGGCGCCGAGGATCGTGCCCAGTCCCGGTTGGGACAGGATGATCTCAGCGTCCGGGTGCTGGCCAAAATAGGCCTCGACCTGCCCTTGCAGGGCCTTGACCTGCTCGTTGAGCGTGCCCAGGACCGCGATCAGCGCCCGGACCGAGGCGGCGTAGGCGGCGGTGACCACGGCGGGCTGGCTGAGGTGCTCGGCGCGCAGGACGGCCTGAATCGCTGCGGCCTTGGCCGGGATGTCGCGGCGGCGGGCCCGTTTGAGGGCCGCGCTGATCTGGCTGATGCTCAGCCTCGCGGCGCTGGCCGGGTCCGGGGCCCTGGCCAGCAACTCAAGGGTGTCGGCGGCGTCGAGATCGTCAAACGCGGCCAACGCGGCAGGGAAGTACTCCCGCAACGCGTGCCGCAACCGCTGGCTGGCGCGGGTGCGTTCCCAGATCAGTGTCTTGTGCATCCGGGCGACCACCTTGACCGCCTCGGATCCGGCACTGTCACCGGCGACCCGGCGCAGTTGGTGGCCGTCGGTACGGACCATGTCGGCCAGCATGTGCGCGTCGGCGGCGTCGCTCTTGGCACCGGACACCCCGAGACGGTCACGGTAACGGGCCGCCTGCAACGGATTGACCGCCAACACGGTGTACCCCGCCGCGATCAACGCCTGCACCCACGGCCCTCGGTCGGTCTCGATCCCAATCGTGACCTGCCCGGCGCCGTCGGCGTCCTCGCCGAGCTGCGCGCCGATCATCGCGTGCAGTCGCGTGATCCCTGCGACGCCCTCGGGCAACCTGGCCCTGGCCAGGGTGCGCCCAGCCGCATCCATCAACTCAACGTCGTGATGGTCTTCGGCCCAGTCATCTCCCACGAACAGCACCGCGTCTCCCGCCTCCGATCGCAAACACGGTCAGTAGCCGGCAGGAGAACCATCAGCGACCTAATGAAGCAGTGCTCACGCCACAACCGGGCGGGCACGACATCCCATCAGCGATCAACTCTCCTCACCGACCGGCAGGGGCACGATCTTTCATCAGGACTCGACGTCCAGGAACAGCAAGTGCTCACCCGCCGGCGGCTACCTACCCACCAGGAGTTTGCCGGATGGCTCACTCCCAGAACTCATTAGGAGGGGCCCCCTGTTAACGCCTCGGGCATAGCAGGGGCCCCTTCTTAACAGCCGGCACGGCGCGGGAGCCCGTGGGCCGGGGCGGGCACGGCGAGGGCCGGTGGGCCGGTCGGGCGGTGTCGCCGGGCAGGCGGATGGCCTAGGGTCGGCCACCATGGACGCGGAGATCATCGAGCCGAGCCATGACCGGCTGCCCGAGGTCGTCGACCTCTGCCGGCGAGCGCTCGACCTGCCCGAGGACGCGGCCGAGGCACCGGCCATCCTCGACGCTCTGGTCACCCGGGCGGCGACGGACCGGCCGGTGGCCCTGATCGGCGCGGTCCGCGGACCGGAACTGGTCGGGGTGCTGGTCGGGTCGATCTCGCCGCAGGATCCGCGCCTCGGGCACGTCGACCTGGTGGCGGTGACGCCGGAGGAGCGCCGCCGAGGGGTCGGGCGGGCGCTGCTGGGCGAGGCCGAGCGGCGGCTCGCCGGGCTCGGCGCGACCGAGCTGCTGCTCGCCGGCAACCCGCCGTACTACGCCTGGCCGGGCATCGACGTGCGCTACACCCCGGCGGTCTGCGCCGCGCTGCGGCTGGGCTACCGGCAGGACCGTACCGCGTGGAACATGACCGCGGACCTGTCGGACGGCTCGCCGGCGCTGCGGTCCACGGAGGCCGCCGAGCGCCGGCTCGCCGACCGGGGCGTGACGGTACGGCGGGCCGAGCCGGCGGACCTGCCCGCCCTGGCCGGATTCGCCCGCGCCACCTTCGGCGGCGCCTGGGACGCCGAGCTGGCCGGCTCGGTGGGCCGGCCCGGGGCGGGGGCACACCTCGCGGAGCGGGACGGCGAAATTCTCGGCTTCGCCGCGTACGGCTCGTCGCGGCCGAGTTGGTTCGGGCCGATGGGCACCGCCCCGGCGGCCGAGGGCTCGGGCATCGGCGGCGTGCTGCTCCGCCGGTGCCTGCGGGACCAGGCCGCGGCGGGGATCGATGCCGCGCAGATCGGCTGGGTGGGGCCGGTGCCGTTCTATTCGGGCAGCGCGGGCGCACGGATCGAACGGGTTTTCTTCCTGTACCGGAAGGCGATCGGCAACGGAGCCGCAAAATAACGAAAAGGGCGAAAGGGATATAGACGCCAATAACGTCATTCGC
Source organism: Micromonospora rhizosphaerae (assembly GCF_900091465.1). Classification (NCBI taxonomy): domain Bacteria; kingdom Bacillati; phylum Actinomycetota; class Actinomycetes; order Micromonosporales; family Micromonosporaceae; genus Micromonospora; species Micromonospora rhizosphaerae. Next base: position 366,435 of record NZ_FMHV01000002.1, read on the forward strand.
CCACATCGGTCATCGACGCCCCTTACCGTTTCAGCATAGAGGAGGCAGCCATGACCACGGATGACGAACGGACCGAAGACCAACCGGTCAGCATGGCCCCGGTCGATGAACTCCCCGGGCAACTGCCGTTCGACCGACTCGACTACGGCGACGCCGAGCAACTGGCGGAGATGACCAGCGTCGACGAACAGGCCGCCGAGGAACCGCTGGAACTGGTGGACGAGCCGATCCGGATCCGACCGCCGTACGACCGGGCGCAGAAACGGCGCAACCAGCGGCCACTGCCGACATAGGAAAACGGAGAGGGGACGGACCGCTGACGCGGCCCGCCCCCTCTCGGCGTTGGAACTGGACTCAGAAGTCCATCTCCCCGCCACCCGGAGCAGCCGCGGCGGCCGGGGTCTTCTCCGGCTTGTCCGCCACGACGGCCTCGGTGGTGAGGAAGAGCGCGGCGATCGACGACGCGTTCTGCAGCGCCGAGCGGGTCACCTTGGCCGGGTCGATGATGCCCGCGGCCATCAGGTCGACGTACTCGCCGTTGGCGGCGTTGAGGCCGTGGCCTGCGTCGAGGTTGCGGACGTGCTCGACGACCACGCCGCCCTCGAGGCCGGCGTTGACGGCGATCTGCCGCAGCGGGGCGTCCAGCGCGATCTTGACGATCTGCGCGCCGGTCGCCTCGTCGCCGGCCAGGTCCAGCTTGTCGAAGGCGGTCTTGCCGGCCTGCACCAGCGCGACGCCACCACCCGGGACGATGCCCTCCTCGACGGCGGCCTTCGCGTTGCGGACGGCGTCCTCGATGCGGTGCTTGCGCTCCTTGAGCTCGACCTCGGTGGCCGCGCCGACCTTGATCACCGCGACGCCACCGGCCAGCTTGGCCAGCCGCTCCTGCAGCTTCTCCCGGTCGTAGTCGGAGTCGCTCTTCTCGATCTCGGCCCGGATCTGGTTGACCCGGCCCTGGATCTGCTCGGCGTCGCCGGCACCGTCGACGATGGTGGTCTCGTCCTTGGTCACCACGACCTTGCGGGCGCGGCCCAGCATGTCGAGGCCGACGGCGTCCAGCTTGAGGCCGACCTCCTCGCTGATGACCTGGCCACCGGTGAGGATGGCGATGTCGGCGAGCATGGCCTTGCGGCGGTCACCGAAGCCCGGCGCCTTGACGGCGACCGACTTGAAGGTGCCGCGGACCTTGTTGACCACCAGGGTGGCCAGGGCCTCGCCCTCGATGTCCTCGGCGATGATCAGCAGCGGCTTGCCCGACTGCATGACCTTCTCGAGGATCGGGAGCAGGTCCTTCACCGACGAGATCTTGCTGTTCACGATCAGGAGGTACGGGTCGTCGAAGACGGCCTCCATACGCTCCGGGTCGGTCATGAAGTACGCGGAGATGTAGCCCTTGTCGAAGCGCATGCCCTCGGTGAGCTCCAGCTCCAGGCCGAAGGTGTTGCTCTCCTCGACGGTGATGACGCCTTCCTTGCCGACCTTGTCCATCGCCTCGGCGATGATCTCGCCGACGCTGGTGTCACCGGCCGAGATGGAGGCGGTGGAGGCGATCTGCTCCTTGGTCTCCACGTCCTTGGCGAGCTTGAGCAGCTCCTCCGAGACGCTGGCCACAGCGGCCTCGATGCCCCGCTTCAGGGCCATCGGGTTGGCACCGGCGGCCACGTTGCGCAGGCCCTCGCGCACCAGGGCCTGGGCCAGGACGGTCGCCGTCGTCGTGCCGTCACCGGCCACGTCGTCGGTCTTCTTCGCGACCTCCTTGACCAGCTCGGCGCCGATCTTCTCGTACGGGTCCTCGAGCTCGATCTCCTTGGCGATGCTCACACCATCGTTGGTGATGGTGGGGGCACCCCACTTCTTCTCGAGCACGACGTTGCGGCCCTTGGGGCCGAGGGTCACCTTCACGGCGTCGGCGAGCTGGTTCATGCCCCGCTCGAGGCCGCGGCGCGCCTCTTCGTCGAACGCGATCATCTTGGCCATACGGCGTTGTCCTCCTGGACACTCACGGGCCACCCGAGTGTGCCCCGGATGGGCCGCCTGGTGTACGCACCTTGGGACGTCGCCACCTGGCGACGGCGACGTCCGTCGGCCGGGCCGGATAGCCCGCGACGACCGGCCATGTGCCACGCCCGCGTCATCGACGCCGGCCTGACCGTGGCCCTACCGCCCCGACCATTGGCACTCACGGTGTGCGAGTGCCAATCACCTGTTTAGCACTCTGCCTTGCCGAGTGCAAGCAGGATCGCCCCGCTCAGCCGAGTTCCGCGGCCAGTCGGGCTGCGTTCACCGGACCCTCGTGGGCGCGCTGCTCCGCGTACGTGGCGAGCAGCCCGACGAGCTGCACCAGGTAGACCGGGACGACCAGCACGGCGGCCACCACGATCACCGCGACCGCGCCCGCCGTCGCGCCGGGTGTGGCCAGCGGATCGGTGCCGAACGGCAGCATGCCCACCGACTCCAGCACGCCGCCGACCACGCTGCCCACGATCAGCACCGCCGCGACCAGCGCCAGCCGGCCCAGCACGGGTCCGAACCGCTCGTGGAACATCCGGAAGGATCGGCCGATCGGGTTCTCCCGCTCGAAGAGGTAGACCGGGCCGGCGAGGGCCGTCGCGAAGGCCAGGTAGATCCCGGGCAGGACGCAGAAGCAGACCCCGACCCCGATGAGCACGGAGCTCAGCAGCGTCCAACCCCACAGCCCGAGAGCCCGGCGCAGCCCGTAACGCAGCGCGCCGCCCAGGTCTGCCGGCTCACCCGCCGCCTGCCGGGTGACCGCCCAGGTGCCCGCCGCCCAACCCAGGCTCTGCAACAGGCCGAGGAGCAGGCTGCCGAGCAGCACCGCGCCGCCGAAGGCGGCGACGTCGGCCAGGTAGCCGTCGGGCAGGGGCGCGGAGCCGTCGCCGGGGAGGGTCTCCAGCTGGGCCGACGGGTTCAGCCCGAGGGAGAGCAGCGACACCGCCGCAGCTGGCGCCGCCTGGGTGAGCAGCATGATCGGGATCAGTAGCCGCCAACTGCGGCGCAGCGCCCCCGTGCAGCGCGAGAACCAGCCGCTCAACCCCGCGTTCGGCGGCGTGACCAGCGGGTCGTTCGGGTCGCAGCCCGCGCCGGCCGGATACCAGCCGTACGGCTGGCCGGGGAGAGCGGGGTACGGGCCGGCGGGCACGGGGACACCGGACGGGGGCCAGACCCAGCCCTGCGGCTGCAGGGCGGCCGGATCCCACGGGAAGGGTGGCCCGGCGGGTTGCCCCGGGCCGAACGGAGCGGCCGGCTGTCCCGGCCCCGCCGGATCCGGTCCGGCCCACTGCCCCGGCACCGTCGGATCAGCGGCCGGAGACGTGGCCGACGTCGGATCGACCGGTCGGCCCGGATCGGGTGGCAGGGGAGAAGCCGGCTCCGTGGGACCCGACGGGGGCTGGTCGGACATGAACCCTCCTCAGCAGCGATGGCTGGAACGGCTCACGATCTTCCACGGTGCGCGCCCGCACCGCAGCCCCGGATCGGGTGGTACAGCCGCCGGGAGGACGGCAAGGAAGAGAGGAAATCAGGCGATGACGCGGACGCGCTCCGCCTGCGGGCCCTTCTGGCCCTGGGCGATCTCGAACTCGACCCGCTGGCCGTCGTCCAGCGCCTTGTAACCGTCCATCTCGATCGCGGAGAAGTGAACGAAGACGTCCTGCCCGCCGTCGACGGCGATGAAGCCGTAGCCCTTCTCGGCGTTGAACCACTTCACGGTGCCCTGTGCCACGGTGCATTCCTCACTCTGCGCGGCGTACCACAACCCGAACGCCGGACGAGCCCGCGCCCGGACCACCGCTTCGGCGATCGGCGACGGCCGCTGAATCGGTGACCGAAATCGCACGCTACACGAGGCGTGACGACGGCGCACGACCACAAATCGGGCACATTCCAGCCAGGCTCCGACCGCACAGGCGAGGGCCGCACAGGGCGGCGGGCGTCGTTCCGGTATGCATGCGAGTTGACATTCTCCCGGCCCTGGACGACCGGGATTCGACGGTCGCCTGTGAGGCTTCCTGCTTCGTCGCCGGCCGCCTCGTCCGGGAGGGTTCCCGTTGAGGTCTTACACCAGCTCCACCGGCCGCCACCGCCAGCCGCCGCTCATGTCGAGGGTTGGTGATCTTTTCCCCGGTCGACAGGGTCAGCAGATGGTCAAGTCCGGCGTCTATCCCGATCGCCGCGCCGATGGCGGGGAGCGGCTGCGTCCTAGCACAGCAGGGATACGAACCAGCGCCCAGCCGCATCCTGAGACACGGTCACCGTCGATGGCTTCGCACCCTCGGGGAGCGGGCGGGACCACACGATCTGCAGCGGCTCCGCCATCTTCGCCAGCGTCAGCTCGCCGTTCCGGAAGCGGAAAGCGCTGGTCGTGTACTCCACCGACCTCCGCGATTTCTTCCGCGACTTGAACCGCGGGAACTGCGCACGTTTGGCGAAGAAGTTGGTGAAGGCCGTCTGAAGGCGCCGCGGGGCCTGCTGAAGCGGAACGGAGGACACCTCGTTGAGGTAGGCCAGGTCCTCGGTCTTCTTCCACGCGGTCGCGAACTATCGCATCGCCCTCTGACAACCTGTGGCTCTCGGGACGCCCGTCCACCTTGGCGGCGGCTATCTCTACCCTGCTCCGCAGGAGTTCGATTCCTCCCCGCCCTGAAGCGAGGTCTCCTCGAAGGAGTTCTGATGACCAGCGCGCCGACCACCCTGGCCCGCACCGCAACCGTCCGCCGGGTAAGCCCCGAGGACGCCGCCCGGATGCGGGCGCTCCGACTGGAGATGCTCGCGGACGCGCCGCTGGCCTTCCTGGAAACCGTCGCGGAGGCCGCCGCCCGCCCGCACGCCGACTACGCGGCCCGGATCGCCGCGGTCTCCACCGGCCCCGGGACGGCCCAGTTCGTCGCCGACCCCGGCGGCCGGTTCGTCGGGCACGCCGGCGGCACGGTGGCCCCGGGCGAGCCGGGGCTCACCGTGATCTACGCCGTCTACCTCACCCCGACCTGGCGGGGCAGCGGGCTCCTCGCCGACCTGGTCGAGGAGGTGGCCGCCTGGTCCCGGGCCTGCGGCCGGCCCGAGCTGATGCTGGAGGTCGTGGTCGGCAACGACCGCGCCTACCGGGCCTACCAGCGCCTCGGCTTCGTGGACACGGGGGTACGCGTCCCGCACCCGAAGATCCCGACGCTGCGCGAACTCCAAATGCGCCGCCCCGCCTGAGCGAGCGGGCCCCTCCCGTCCGGAAAGGCGGCCCGCTCGTCACGCCGTCACGCCGGGCGACGGCTCTGCACGATGCGGAAGCGGTTCGCCACGTACGCGCCATCGGTCAGCGCGGCGTTGGCGGCCGGGTTGGCACCGCTGCCGTGGAAGTCGGAGAAGGCCGCCGACTGGTTGACGAAGACGCCGCCGGTCAGGTTGCAGGACAGGTGCACACCGGCCTCGATCGCCGCCGCCTCGGCCGCGTCCAGCACCGCCTCGTCCGTCGAGTAGACCCCCGCGGTCAGCGCGCCCTTCTCCCCCACCGTCGTACGCAGGATCTCCAGGCTGTGCGCGGTCGAGTTGGTGGCGATGGCGAACGAGATCGGCCCGAACCACTCCCGGGAGTAGGTCGCGGTGTCGGTCGCGTCCAGCTTGACGACGGTCGGGGTACGCACGATCGCCCCCGGGAAGGAGGGGTGCTCCACGGTCCGCGACTCCAGCACCGGCTCGCCGACCTTGGTGACCTCGTCCAGCCGCTCCAGCACGGCATCGTTGACGATCGCGCCGGTCAGCTCGACGCCCCGGGCCGGGTCGGCGGTCAGCTTGCCGACCGCCGTGGCGATCCCGGCGGCCACCTCCTCGAAGCTCTTGTGCCCCTGGTCGGTCTCGATGCCGCCCCGGGGGATCAGCAGGTTCTGCGAGGTGGTGCACATCTGACCGCTGTACAAGGTCAGCGTGAAGCCGAGGTTGCGGCACATCCCGGCGAAGTCGTCGGTGGAGTCGATCACGACCGTGTTCAGGCCGGCCTTCTCCGTGTAGACGGCCGCCTGTCGGGCGTTCGCCTCCAGCCAGTCGCCGTACTCGGTGGAGCCGGTGAAGTCGACGATCTTCACGGCCGGGTGCAGGGCGAGGGTGGAGGCGAGCTTCTCGCCGGGGGCCTCCGGGGCCAGCAGCACCAGGTTCGGGTCGAAACCGGCCTCGGCGAGCACCTCCCGGGCGTACCTCACGGTGATGGCCAGCGGCAGCACCGCGCGCGGGTGCGGCTTGACGATGACCGGGTTGCCGGTGACCAGCGAGGCGAAGAGGCCGGGGTACGAGTTCCAGGTCGGGAAGGTGTTGCAGCCGATGACCAGGGCCACCCCGCGGGGCACCACGTGGAACGTCTTGGTCATCCGCAGCGGGTCGCCCTTGCCGGCGGCCTTCTCCCAGCCGGCCGTCCCCGGGTGCCGGGTCATCTCCGCGTACGCGTAGGCGATCGCCTCCAGCGCGCGGTCCAGCGCGTGCGCGCCGCCGGCCTGGAAGGCCATCACGAAGGCCTGGCCGCTGGTGAACTGCACCGCGTTGGCCAGCTCGAAGATGTGCTTGTGCAGCCGGTCGAGGATCTCCAGGCAGACGCCCACCCGGGCCTGCGGGCCGGCGTCGCGCCAGGCCGGCAGCGCGACCGTCGCGGCGCCCACCAGCTGGTCGGCCGCGGCGTGCGGGTAGCGGACGTTCAGCTCCAGGCCGAACGGGCTCGCCTCGGTGGCGACGGTCTCGCCGTCACCCGGCTGGTCGAGCGGGAAGTCGGCGTTGAGGTACGCCTCGAAGGCGGCCCTGCCGTCGGCGGCGGCGGTCTCGCCGTAGACCCGGGGGCTGGGCGACTCCGGGTAGGCGGACCAGTACCCGCGCTCCGTGATCGCGGTCAGCGCACGGTTGAGGGTGTCGGCGTGCCTGTCGTACAGGGGGTGCGGGCTCTCCGTCATGCCCGCCATCATGCAACAGGAAGCCCCACGATCAGTAGGGCGGTGTCACAACTCAGATCGTCAGCTGCCAGTCCGTCCAGGCGTCCACCGGCCGGAAGCCGAGCTGCTCGTTGATCGCGATCATGTGCTGGTTCTCGGCGGCGTTCCAGGTGTCGATCGCCCGCAGGGCCGGCTCGTGATCGAGCACGTACCGCAGGTTCTCGACCTTGGTGAGCAGACCGAGCCGGTGCCCCCGATGCGCCGGGTCGACGATGGTGATCTGCTGGTAGGCATGCCAGTCGGCGTTCGGCCCGAGGTCGATCAGGGTCCACGCGACCACCCGGTCGGAGGCCTCGTGCACCGCCGCGTGGTGGTACCGGCGGCGGCCCCGGGCGTTCAGCGCCCGTTCCGTGCCCCGCAGCCGCTCCACGTCGACCCGCTCCGGCTCCCACTCCAGGTCCCCGAGGGGCGCGTCGGCCATCAGCCGGCCGTCGAGGTACGCCACGTCGGCGGCGTACTCCTCGGGGGTGTCGCCGCGCCAGCGGACGATCCGGTAACCGGTCGCGTGCGTCCGCGCGTCGGCGGCCAGGGCGTCGAGGGCCGCCTGGTCGAGCCGGCCGGTGTCCAGCCGGCGGCGCACCTCGGCGAGCGCCGGCCGGGCGCCCATCGCGGTGGCGAAGGCGTCGCCCGCCTCGGGCCGGGCCACTCCCCCGGGCAACGCCGAGACGGTCGCCCCGATGACCCGCTTGCGGCCGCGCTCGCGCAGCAGGCGCAGGCCGTACTCGTGCAGCGCCCGTCCGACGCCCCGGCGCCGGTACGCCGGATGCACCACCAGCTCGACGTCGGAGTTGTCGATGTTGTCAAGCTGCGGGAGATCGAGCGCGAGGTAACCGGCCGGCACCCCGTCGAGCCGGGCCAGCGCCCAGAGCCGCGCCGTGCCCGGCATGGGGTGCCGGACGGCGGCGGTGAACCGCTGCCGGCAGAACGGCGGGAAGTCTGGTACGTCGGCCTTCTCGACCGCCGCACCGATCCGGTAGGCCTCGTCGACCGCCGCCGGGTCGGCCGCGTCGAACGGCGCGATCGTGATCCGCATGCCACCGAGGGTGCACCCCGAACAGCGATCGGGGCCAGCGAATTTCCGCTGGCCCCGATCGCGACGTTGGTCGGGAGGGACGATCGCACAACGCCTTCGGCGCTGGGTCGAAAGAACTGAAAGTCTCCGGCGAAACGCCCTCCCGCACGGAGCATCTTGCGCCGTCCGAATCCTGCCCGTCAAGTCCTTAGCGGCGGGTTTTCCGCACTCACAGCGAAAAGCCAGTTACCCGGCGGATCGGCCCGATCCCCCGTCCGGGCGATTCCCGGTCAGCCGAGCAGGCCGGCGTCGCGGGCCGCGCGGAGGGACGGCTTGATCCGGTGGGTGGGGCCGACCTGGGCGGCAACGGCGTCGATGGTCTTGAGGCCCTCGCCGGTGTTGAAGACGACCGTCTCCGCCGTCGGCTCGAGCCGGCCGGATTCGACCAGCTTGCGCAGCACCGCCACGGTGACCCCGCCGGCCGTCTCGGCGAACACCCCGGTGGTCCGGGCGAGCAGCCGGATGCCGGCCCGGATCTCGTCGTCGGCGGCGTACTCCATCCAGCCGCCGGTGCGGCGCACCGCCTCCAGCGCGTACAGGCCGGCGGCCGGGTCGCCGATGTTGAGCGACTTGGCGATGCCGGTCGGCTTGACCGGGGTGATGGTGTCGCTTTCGGAGTGCAGCGCGGTGGCGATCGGGTTGCACCCGGCCGACTGGGCGCCGAAGACCTTCCAGCCGCCGGCCGGCGCCTCGACCAGGCCGATCTCGACCAGCTCGGAGAACGCCCTGTCGATCTTCGTGAGCAACTCTCCGCTGGCCATCGGGATGACCACCTGCGCGGGAATCCGCCAGCCGAGCTGCTCGGCCACCTCGTACCCGAGGGTCTTGGACCCCTCGGCGTAGTACGGCCGGACGTTGACGTTGACGAACGCGGTGTCCTCGAACTCGTCGGTCTCCACCAGCTCGCCGCAGAGCCGGTTCACGTCGTCGTACGAGCCGTCGATGGCGACCAGCTCGCCGCCGTAGACGGCGGTGGTCACCACCTTGCCCTGCTCCAGGTCGCCGGGGATGAAGACCACCGACGGAGCTCCGGCCCGAGCCGCGTGCGCGGCCACCGAGTTGGCCAGGTTGCCGGTGGATGCGCAGGCGAACCGGGTGAAGCCGAGCGCCCGGGCGGCGGTCAGCGCCACCGACACCACCCTGTCCTTGAACGAGTGGGTGGGGTTGGCGCTGTCGTCCTTGACCCAGAGCGGGGCGGTGATGCCCAGCTCAGCGGCGAGGTGCGGGGCGGCGACCAGCGGGGTGAGCCCCGGATTGAGGGTCACCCGGGTCGCCGGGTCCTGGCCGGCGGGGAGCAGCGCGGCGTACCGCCAGAGATTCTTGGGACCGGCCTCGATCTGCTCCCGGGTGACGGCGGCGAGGGCGGCGGTGTCGTAGTCGACCTCGAGCGGGCCGAAGCACTCGTAGCAGGCGTGCTGCGCGGCCAGCGGGTAGCGCGCGGAACAGGCCCGACAGACCAGGGCGCGGGCCGGGCTGAGGGTGGTGTCGATGCCGGACGTGGCGGGAAGCGTCGACGTCATGTCGAGGAGTCCTCTCATCTTTCCCCGCATCGCACCCTGCGGCGGGGACGGAATTGGCACCTGCCCGCTCCTCGCTCGTCGTCGAGCGCGCGGGTGGTTGCCGGGGCGTCGTCGGGCCGTATCCCTCAGCCCCTCTGGATGAGGTATGCAGTTGTGCCGCCGAGTCTATGCACTTCTCCCGCCATCGCCACCGGCGGTTCCCACGGTGTGAGCCGCCGCCCGGCTCAATGCGCCACCACGGCGACCTGGTCGACGATCGCCGCGCGGTCGGTGACGGCGGTGGCCGCGGGGGGCGCGGCGGCGACCGGGGGCGGCGGTGCGGGGGCGGGTGGCCAGGTTGGCGGCGACCAGGGCGGCGATGGTCAGGGCCGCGCCGACCAGCTCCACCGCGCCGGGCCGGTAGCCGCGGGCGGTCTGCACGACGAAGGTGGTCACCGGGACCAGGTTCATGAAGAGCGCGGCGTTCACCGCGCCCAGCCGCTGCACCCCGGTGTTCCAGGCGAGCACCGCGATCACGGCGGCGACGAGCACGGCGTACGCCAGTTGCGGAGCGACCGCGACGAGGTCGGCGGCGGCCGGCGCACTAGCATGAGCCGGCCACGGCGCCTCACCCCGGGCAGTTGCCACCGTGGGCTCCCAGCCGGTGCCACGTCGTCCCGCCCCGACGCGCTGCCCTACTCGCGAAAGCCCCCGCCATGCCCGTCCCAGCTCTGCCCCGCCAAGCCACCCCAGCCGATCGCGCCACCATGTCCCGGCCCTCCCGGGACGCCTATCTCGACAACGCGAAACTCCTGGCTACCGCCCTGGTCGTCCTCGGCCACACCTGGGGCCCACTCGCCGGCGCCCCGGACGAGATGCGCGGCGTGCGGGCTCTCTACCTGCTGGTGTACGCCTTCCACATGCCGCTGTTCGTCATGATCAGCGGCTACCTCTCCCGCTCCTTCGCCGCGGACGCCTCTCATCCCGGCCGGCTGCGCAGGCTCCTCACCAGCACCCTGGTGCCCTATCTGATCTTCGCCACCGCATACCAGCTGTACAACAACTACCGCCTGGACGAGTCCCACCCGATCGACCTGGTCACGCCCTTCTACCTGACCTGGTTCCTGGTCGCCCTGTTCGTCTGGCGGGTCACCGCACCGCTCTGGCTCAACCTGCGCGCACCGGTCGCGGTGGCGACCGTCGTCATGCTCGCCTCGGGCGCCGCCTCGCTCTCCGGGGAACTGGACCTGGCCCGGATCCTCCAGTTCCTCCCGTTCTTCGTGCTCGGCCTCACCGTCCGGCGCGAACACCTCGAATGGATCCGGGACACCCGGTGGCTGCGCCCCGCCGCCGTCCTGGTGTTCGCCGCAGCCCTGATCGCCGTCTACCACTACGCCCCGCAGCTGCCCACTGGTTGGTTCTACCGGCACGACGGGCACGCGCAACTGGACGTCAGCTGGGGGACGTGGGCCATCGGCGCACTCGGCCTGGCCGCGGCCGCGCTGGTGCTCAGTGTCGCCTTTCTCGCCCTGGTGCCGGCGAACCGCAATCTGCTCACCCCGCTCGCCGCCGGCACCCAGTACACCTACCTGCTGCACGGGTTCATCGTTCAGATCGCGCTCGCCTACAAGTTCCAGCACTCGCCGTTCGTCAAATCCTTCGCCGGCGTACTGACCATCAGTGCGCTCGCCGTCCTCGCGACGGGAGTCCTGGCCTCCTCTCCCGTCCGGCGGCTCTTCGGCTGGGCCGTGGAACCGCAGCTGCGGTGGGCGTTCACCGACCGGCGCGCGACGTCGACCCCGGCTCCCTGAGCGGCGGTCGCCACCGACTCGTCGCCCTGACCCACAGCTCGGCGGTTCGACCCAGCCGAGGCGGCAGCCGGCGGCGGCCTGCACGGGGCAGCTCCAAAAGGGAGCGGAGGAGACGACATCGCCTCCGCGGTCAGCTGGTGACGTCCTTGCGGGTGAAGCGCCAGAAGGCCAGCGCCCAGAAGAGCGTCGCGTAGCTGACCGCCGAGATGGCGCCCCGCACCACGTCGTCGGTCTGCATCGGCGTGGAGAGCAACCCGAGCCAGGCGCTGCTGTAGTGGGTCGGCAGGAAGGAGCGCAGCACGCCGAGCGCGGTGATCTGGTCCAGGATGCTGGAGAGGATCCAGAGCAGCACCGCGCCGCCGACCGCGCCGAGCGCGGCGTCCGTGGTCACCGAGAGCAGGAACGCCAGGCCGGCCACCACCAGGAGTACGACCGCCAGATAGCCGAGCACCGCCACCAGCCGCAACAGGCCCTCGGTCGGGGCCAGTTCGGCGGCGACCTGGCTGCGCAGCGGCGACCAGCCGTAGCGAAGGGTCCCGGCGACCAGGGCGGTGCCGGCGAGCAGCAGCAGGGCCAACGCCGAGTACGCGAGCGCGACCAGCAGCTTCACCGTGAGCAGCCGGGCCCGGGGCACCGGGATGGCCAGCAGGTAGCGGAGGCTGCCCCAGCTCGCCTCGCTGGCCACCGTGTCCCCGCAGAACAGCGCCACCACCACGACCAGCAGGAACGACGCCGAGACCAGGATCGTGAACAGGGTGAAGTTCAGCCCGCCGGAGGTGGCCAGGTCGGCCAGGCTGGAGAACTCGCCCCGGCCGCCCCGGTCGTCGTCACCGGAGTCGAACTGGAAGGCGACCAGGATGATCAGCGGCAGCAGCAGCATGAACCCGAGCGCCAACTGGGTACGCCGCCGCGACGCCTGCCGGCGGAACTCCGCCACGAACGGCAGGGTGGCCGACGGCCGGTACCCCGGCGCGGCGCCACCTGGGCCGGTCCGGCCAACCGCGCCGACGGAAGACGACTGAGCCATCACCGGTCCCCGCTTCCCCGAGAGTTCTCGCCGACCAGGGCGAGGAAGGCGTCCTCCAGGCGGCGCCGCGGCACCACCCGGTCCACCCCGATCCCGGCCCGCACCAGCTCGGCCACCACCTCACTGCGGGCAGTGCCGTTGGTGTCCACCACCAGGCCGCCGTCGCCGTCCGGCAGCACCCGGACGCCGTCCAGCCGGTCGAGCACCGTGCGGGCGGCGTCCGGGTCGGTCACCTCGAAGAGCACGCTCGGCGACTCGCCGACGATCTCCTCGACCGGGCCGGAGGCGACAATCCGCCCCTTGTTCACCACCACCGCGTGGGTGCAGGTCTGCTCCACCTCGGCCAGCAGGTGACTGGAGACCAGCACCGCCCGGCCGTCGGTGGCGTACCGCTGCAGCACCCGACGCATCTCGGCGATCTGCGGCGGGTCCAGCCCGTCGGTCGGCTCGTCCAGCACCAGCAGCTCGGGCAGGCCCAGCATGGCCTGCGCGATGGCCAGCCGCTGCCGCATGCCGTGGCTGTAGTTCTTCGTCCGCCGGTGCACCGAGGCGCCCAGGCCGGCGATCTCCAGCGCCTCGTCGAAGTGCGCGTCCGCCCAGGGCCGCCCGGTCGCCCGCCAGTACGCCCTCAGGTTCTCCAGCCCGGACAGGTGCGGCAGGAAGCCCGGCCCTTCCACCAGCGCGCCGATCCGGGAGAGCACCGGCGAGCCGGGCACCAGCCGGTGCCCGAAGACGTAGATCTCTCCCGCCGTCGGCTGGGTCAGCCCCATCAGCACCCGCAGCGTGGTGGTCTTGCCGGCGCCGTTCGGCCCGAGCAGGCCGACCACCTGACCGGGGTGCACCTCGAAGTCCACGTTGGAGACCGCGACGAAGCCGTCCGCGTACTCCTTGCGGAGCTGGCGCACGGCGAGCGGGATGTCGGCGTACCGCGGGTGGATGGAGCTGTCCTGGCGGCGGTGCCGCCGGCGGGCGACCAGGACGACCGCGACGAGCCCGACCGCGATCGCGGCGAGCAGGCCGGCCAGCACCCAGCGCCAGACCGTGGCCGCGGTGGGGATGGGCTCGGCGTCGACGGTCGGCAGGGTCACCGGCCCGCTGCCCGGGGCGACCGTGTAGACGGTGGGCTCGGCCGGGGTGGCGTACGCCTGGTCGGAGGTCGCGACGACGACCCGCAGCCGGTGCCCGGCCTCGATCCGGCGGACGATCGCCGGGAGGGTGACGGCAACCGGCTGGGCCGCGTCGATGGTCTTCGGCAGGCCGGTCAGCCGGACCGGGGCGACCAGCCCGTCGGGCAGGGTGGCGGCGCCGTTCGGGTCGACGTCGTAGAGCTTGACGAAGAGCACGGCCTCGCCGGTCGGCGACGCGGCCCGGATCCGGACCGTCGGCGCGCCGGCCACGTCGACCGCCTCGGTCAGCGGCGCGGACTCGAACCGGGCGTGCTGCCCGGGGATGTCGCCGGCCACCCCGTCGAGCAGCGAGCCGAGCGTCCCGGCGAACGGCACCGAGGAGATGGCCGCCGGGTTGCCGTTGGGCGGGTTGGCGATCGGCTGGGCGGGGCCGGTGACCGGCACCTCGCGGCGCCCGTCCCCGGTCACCCCGGGGTAGTCGGTGGTGCGGTAGCCGGTCGCCACCAGGCCGCGGTCGAGCGCGTCGAAGCCGGCGATCCGGGAGAAGGTGAAGCCCTCGCCCGGGTCGTCGCCCTCGCCCTTGACGTAGTGGTCGAGCCACTGCGCGGTCAGGAACCGCACCCGGTCGGAGTCGCTCTGCGGCCCCTCGCCGCCGTCGTGACCGCCGGTGAACCAGGCCACCCGCACGGGGGTGCCGGCGGCGGCGATGCCGCGGGCGTTGGCGTCCGCCTCGGCGAGCGGGAAGAGGCTGTCCGCCTCGCCCTGCACCAGCAGGGTGGGCGCCGTGATCCGGTCGAGCACGCCGGCCGGGCTGGACCGGCGCAGCAGGGCCACCGCCTCGGCGTCGGCCCGGCCGGTGGTGGCTATCCGCAGGTACGCGGCGCAGACGTCCGCGGCGAACCGGCCGCAGGACGGGTCGGCGGCGCCGCCGGGGGCGCGACCGGAGCCGGGCCCCGAGCCGGGGCGCGGGCTGGGCGGGCCGCCCGCCGCCGGGGCGCCCTCGGGCTGGGCGGCGGCGGTGCCGGAGAGCCCGGCCGGGCCGGAGCCGGCGCTACCGCCGCCACCGAAGAAGATGCCGGCCCAGCCCTTCTTGAACACGCCCTCCGTGGGGGCCTTCCCGGTGCTCTCCGGCAGGAAGGCGCGGGAGAGGTCGTTCCAGGTGATCATCGGGACGATCGCGTCGACCCGCCGGTCCTGGGCGGCGAGCAGCAGGGCCAGCCCGCCGCCGTATGAGCCGCCGACCACGCCGACCCGGGGGTCGCCGGCGGCGTCGGTGCGGATCTCCGGCCGGGCGGCGAGCCGGTCGAGCAGGCCTTGCGCGTCCCGGACCTCGTAGTCCGGGCTGTCCAGGTGGATCTCGCCGCCGCTGCGGCCGAAGCCGCGGGCCGTCCAGGTGAGCACCGCGTACCCGCGGCGGACCAGGTCCTCCGCGTCGGTCCGGACCGACTCCTTGGTGCCGCCGAAGCCGTGCGCCAGCAGCACGGCGGGCACCTTGCGGTCGGCCGAGGCGTCCTCCGGCAGGTAGAGGGTGGTGTCCAGGTCGATCGGCTGGTCGCCGTCCGGTCCGGAGCGGACGCTGACCATCGCCGCCTCGGTCCGGAAGTCGGGCCGCTCCGGCCGGGCCACCCAGACCGCCACGGCCGCCACCAGGACGACCACCACCGACGCGGCGACCACGCGGCGTCGGCGGGTGGCCAGGGCGCGCCGGACCCGCGCGGCCGACAGCGGAGATCTCATGCGGCTCACCGTACGGCGCTGATCCTGAGCGTTGGCTGAGATCCACCTACGCCGGACGTCCCGAGCGTCCAACGGGATGCATTCGGATCACGTGAATTCACACCTTCACTCGCAAACCGCACCCGATCCATGCAGGACGCCCGCCGGACGGAACGCTCCGTGCCGAGAGAATCAACGTGATGTGATATCGGTCGAAGTGACATGAAGCTGACTCAGCGAGGGCACTCATGCCCTGGGTGGGTCGGTTAGTTTCCGGTCCGGTGGACGGGACTGCCTCGACGACCCGGGCACCGGCAGAGTCCCCGCGCCGGAGGAGACAGATCATGCAGGACGACGTCGACCAGCAGAAACGCGCCGGGGGACTCAGCCCGGAGGCCCGCACCTTCAACTGGCTGCTCGACTCGTTCACCTCGAGCACCCCCGGGGTGATGGAGGCGATCGCGGTCTCGCCGGACGGCCTGCTGATGGCCATGTCCGCGAGCAAGGACCGGGCAAACGCGGAGCGGCTCGCCGCCGTCGTCTCTGGAATGACCAGCCTGGCGGGAGGCGCGGCCAACTGGTACGCCCTCGGCGGGTTGAACCGGGTGATCGTGGACATGTCCGAGGGTTATCTGCTGATCAGCGCGATCAGCAGCGGAGGGGTGCTCGGCGTGGTCGCCGACCGGTCGGCCAACCTCGGCACGGTCGCGTACGAGATGACCCTCTTCGCCGGGCGGGCCGGCGGCGCGCTGAGCACTCGCCTCATCGCCGAGCTGACGAACGGCGCGCAGCGGTGACGCAGGAGGTGGCGCCGGCGGCTACTGTCGGGCGGTGGGGGAACCCGACCTGACCCTGACCGCGAGCCTGCGCCCGGCGGCGCTCGACGCGCGACGCGGCGTCGTCCGCCTGCACCCCGAGGTGCTGGCCGCGCTGGCGCTGCGCCCCGGCGACCCGGTCCGACTGGCTGGCCGCCGGGTGACCGCCGGCATCGCGGCCGCGGCCGAGCAGACCGCGAGCACCGGCCTGCTGTACGCCGACGACCTGCTGCTCGGCAACCTGGGTATCCGCGACGGCGGACAGGTGGCGGTGAGCCGGGCGCCGGTTACCGCCGCGCGGCGGGTGACCCTGACCGGCCCGGTCGAGATCATCGCCGCGGTCTCCCCGGAGATGCTGCGCCTCGCGCTGCTCGGCAAGGTGGTCACCGCCGGGGACGACGTCTCGCTGCTGCCGCAGGACGTGCAACCCGACGCCTCGATCCGCACCCTGGTCGATGCGGCCCGGCGCAGCCTGGCCAACACCGTCGGGTACGCCTGGACCAGCACCCTGCTCACCGTGGTCACCGTCGAGCCGGACCCTGGCGCACTGGTCACCATGGACACCGTCGTCGGCTGGGAGCACGGCACGGCCGCCCACGGCTCCGCCCCGGTCGGCCAGGACGCGAGCGGTCGGCTGACCGGTGGCACCGGTCCGACGACCGGGGCCGGCGGCCGGGCCCCGGTGAACCGGCCGGCGGGAGCGGGGACGGAATGGGCCTTGGCAACCGAGTCCCGGCCCGAACTGGTCGAGCCGGACCAGGCGCCGACCGTCGACGACCTGCCCGGGCTCCGGGCGCAGGCCGAGGAGCTGATCGAACTGCTCGACCTCGGCTTCCACCACCGGGAGGTGCTCGGCCGGTTGGGCACCACCATCTCGCTCGGCGTACTGGTCAGTGGTCCGGCCGGCTCCGGCAAGTCGGCGCTGGTCCGCGCGGCCGCCGCCCGGGTCCGGGCCCGGGTCTGCCCGCTCTGGGCGCCCGAGGTGGCGGCGCTGAGCAACGAGGCCGCGGCCCAGCGGCTGCGCGCCGCCGCCACCGCGGTACGCGCGGACGGCCCGGCCGTCCTCCTGGTCACCGACGTGGAGGCGCTCGCCCCGACCGACGAACCGGGCCCGGTGGCCACCGTGTTCCGGCAGGTGCTCGCCGAGACCCTCGGGGCCGGGGCCGCCGTGGTCTGCACGACCAGCCGGCCGGAGGCGGTGGACCCGGCGCTACGCGCCCCGGACCTGCTCTCGCTGCGGATCACCGTCCGCCTGCCCGACCAGGCACTACGCCGGGAGCAGTTGACGGTGCTCACCCGCCAGGTCCCGCTCGCCGAGGACGTCCGGCTGGACGAGGTGGCCGGGCGTACCCCCGGCTTCGTTGCCGCCGACCTGGCCGCACTGGTCCGCGAGGCCGGGGTGCGCGCGGCGCTGCGGCAGAAGGTGGCGGAGACACCGACCGTGGCGATGGCCGACTTCGCCGCCGCGCTGGAGGTGGTCCGGCCGACCACGATGGCGGCGTCCACCCTGGAGCTGGCGTCGGTGACCCTCGACGACGTCGGCGACCTGCACGAGGTCAAGGAGATGCTGACCGAGTCGGTGCTCTGGCCGCTGACCTACCCGGACACCTTCGCCCGGCTGGGCGTGCGGCCGCCGCGCGGCGTGCTGCTCTACGGGCCGCCGGGCTGCGGCAAGACGTACCTGGTGACCGCGCTGGCCGGCTCCGGCCGGGCGAACGTGCTCTCGGTGAAGGGCGCGGAGCTGCTCTCGAAGTGGGTGGGCGAGAGCGAACGCGCGGTCCGGGAGCTGTTCCGCCGGGCCCGCGAGGCCGCGCCCACGCTGATCTTCCTCGACGAGGTGGACGCGCTCGCCCCGGTCCGCGGCCAGGCCACCGACGGGGGTACGACGGACCGGGTGGTCGCCGCGCTGCTGACCGAGCTGGACGGGGTGGAGGCCCTGCGCAACGTGGTGGTGGTCGGCGCGACCAACCGACCGGATCTGGTGGACCCCGCGCTGCTGCGTCCGGGCAGGCTGGAACGCCTGGTCTACGTGCCGCCGCCGGACGGCCCGGCCCGGTCGGAGATCCTCCGCGCCGCCGCCCGCAACGTGCCGCTCGCCGCGGACGTGGACCTGGCCGGGCTGGGCGCGGAGCTGGAGGGCTTCTCGGCGGCCGACTGCGCGGCGCTGGTCCGCGAGTCGGCCCTCGCCGCGATGCGGGAGTCGCTGACCGCCTCCACGGTCACCGCCGCCCACGTCGAGGCCGCCCGCAAACGCGTCCGCCCCTCGCTGGACCTCACCCAGGTCGCCTGGCTCGCCGCGTACGCAGCCTCGCGGCAGGCGTGACCGGTCAGTCGGTGGGCAGCAGCGGGCCCAGCGGCCCGAGGTCGAGGTTGAGGTCCTCCGGGGCGAGACCGAAGTACTCGCGGAGCTCGGTCATCTGCTCCTCCAGCGCCATCAGCGTGGCGCCGATCCGCTCGATCTGCTCCTCGGTGAGGTCGCCGACGTCCACTCGGCGCAGCGCCTGCCGTTCCATCAGCTGACGCAGCAGCTCGATCACGGTGAGCACCAGGCTGGCCAGGCCGCGCTCGACCGAGTCCCGGTCCACTGCCAGGCGGCGGTCCAGCGGGGTCACCCGGGGTGCCTGCCATCGCGGCTCACCCAGCGCCGCCGCGAGGTCCGCCGCCTCGTCCCGATCGGTCACGGCTTGGCCTCCACAATGAACGGACCGTCGGCGTCCGGCGGCTCGGGCCGGGCCAGCGCGCCGACCGAGGCGATCAGGGCGCGCAGCGAGATCCGGACCAGGTCGATGTCGGCGATGGCGAGGGTGATGTCACCGGTGATCACCACCCCGGTGGCGAGCACCCGGTCGAGCAGGTCGACCAGCGCCACCGGCCGGTAGGTCAGCGGGTCGTCCGCGCTGCTCGGCGCGAGCGAGGTCACGCCCATGCCGGCCTCCGATCGGCGGTCATGCCCGCTCCCGCACCGCGGGTGCCGGCTCCGCCGATGGTTCGGTCACGAAGGAGTACGGCGGCCAGGGCCCGGTCAGCTCCAGCCGGAGCTCCGGATGCCGGTCCGCGAGAGCCCCGACCAGCTCGGAGAAACCGTCGAGGGCGGCCCGGTCGATCAGGTACGCGCCGTTCAACACCATCGCGGTCGCCGCGCCGGAGAGCCGCCGGTCCTGCGGGGCGTGCCGGCGGGCGGCCACCGCGTACCCGGCTAGTGCGGTGTGGACGGTGGCGGCAGCCTCGGCGGCGATCCGCTGCCCCTCCTCCCGGGCGGTCAGCTGGGCCCTGCGCCGCCGCAGGTACGCCGCACCGGTACCGCCCTCGCCGGCGGGTTCCGCGGACCGGGGCACCGCGCCGGGGACGACGTACCCCTTGACGCCCCACTCCTCGCGGCCGGTCAGCCCGGCCAGCGTGCCGGCCAGCTCGTCGCGCCGCTCGGTGAGCACCCGGGCCACCCGGTCGTCGTCGCGGTACACGGTGGCCAGCCGGGCGGGCACCACCGCGCCGGCCCGGGACAGCGCGTCCACCACCGCGTGGTGGGTCCGCGCCGCCCGCTCCAGCCAGGCCAGGTCCTCCAGGTTGCGGCGCAGCGCCTCCTCGCCGTACTCGGTGAGTGGGGCCGCGCTGACCACCGCGACCAGGCCGACGGCCCGGACCGCGCGGACCGGCCTGCCGTCCATGCCGGTGATCCCGGCCAGCACGGCCGGATCCGCGTCGGCGACCACGCCGTGCAGCCAGACCCCCGTCCCGGTGCCCGGCGCGCCGCCGGCAGGCGTGGTCTCAGCGGTCGTACTCATCCCGCTCCTCCCTCCTCGCGCGCTCGGCCCGGCGGGCGACCCGAGGGCGCCGCTCCGCCTCGACCTCCTCCGGGTCGCGCGGGCCGGGCTCGACCGGCGGCCGGGCCCGGGAGCTCAGCCACGGGTCGTGCTCCCACCAGTCGATGCCGATCTGCCGCGCGGTGTCGACGGAGGCGATGACCAGCCGCAGCTTCAGCGTCAGCAGCTCGATGTCGAGCAGGCTGACCCGGATGTCGCCGGCGATGATGATGCCCCGGTCGAGCACCCGTTCGAGGATGTCGCCCAGGTTCGCCGGCTCGTGCCCGGCCGGCAGGATCTGGCCGGAGTTCTGGACGATCGAGGAAGTCCGCGCAGTGGTCATCTCAGTCCCCCTTTCCGCGCTGGTAGCGCCGGGTCCGCCGGTAGCCCAGCAGGCCGCCTGCCACGTCGAGTTCGACCTCGTAGAGGCCGAGCAGGTCGGTTGAGGCGGGAATCCGGTGGTCCTCGACCACCTCCACCCCGATGAGCCAGCCGTCGTCGGTGGCCTCGATCGAGGTGATCCCGAGCGGGTCCTTGCCGGTCAGCCCGACGATCTGGCGCAGCCCCTCCCGGGCCGCCTCGGCGGCCGACACCGGCTCGTACTCCACCTCGTCGGCGTACCGGTCGTCGTCGTCGCGGGCGCCGCGGTCGGGCCAGCGCTCCCGGTCGCCGTCGCCGCGGATCCGTCCTGGTGCCATCTCATCTCCCTCACCCGCGCTCCTGGTCGCCCCGTCGGCCGGCGCGGCGGACAACCGGCCGCCGCTGCCCGGCAGGCGGGGCTCGTCGACCGGCGCTGGGGCGCGTAGGCCCGGTGCCGGCGGCCGGCTCGGCCAACCGTTCCAGGACCTGCTGCTGCCTCCGGTCCCGCTCCCGCTCGGTGATCTCGCCGGCCGCCGCCGCCCGGTCCAGCTCCTCCAGCTCCCGCCGGATGTTGACCGGGTTGTACTGCTGCGACTCCGCCTCCCGAGCCATCACCCTGACCACCGCCGTCAGCCCCCGCACCGGGGCGTACGGCCAGGTCAGCAAGCCCCAGAGGATGCCCACCGATCACCCCACCAGCTGGTCGGCGTCGACGAAGTCGTACGGGGCGAGCGGGCCGAGCAGCCGCATCCGGATCAGGTCCCGCCGCTGCTCGGCGAAGTCCTCCACGACCCGGACGAAGTCGTCCTCGTGGTCCGTCCGGACCAGGAAGGCTACGTTCACCGCGTCCAGTTCGTGGCTCGGCTGCCGGGGCGCGTGCACCACCGCGTACGGGGTGAGGGCGTCGATCAGCTCGCGGTTCTCCGCCTCCCGGCTCAGCTCCACCACCTGGCCGATCATCTCGCCGAGCCGGATCCGCTGCTCCCGGCTCTCCGCCTCCGGCCGGCCGCGTACCTGCTCGGCCAGCGCGGCGGCGGACGGGTTCGCGGCCAGGATCTCGCTGATCACCGCCTGCTCGTCGAAGCGGCCGTGCACCGTGTACTGGACCCGGTCCTCGAACTCCTCGAGCGCGGCGGCGAACCGGTCGTGGTGCGCGCCCAGCAGGTCCTCCACCGCGTCCGGCCCGGTCACCACCGTGCCGAACCGGACCGGCAGCACCGGCGCCACCGCCGCCGTCCCGTCCAGCAGCATCTGGTACGCGGTCAGGTCGGCCGGCCGGCCCATCGGCTCCTCCAGCCCCACCTCGCTGGCCAGCGCGGCCAGTTCGCCGTGCCGGATCGCGACGATCTCACCCGGCGGGTCGCCGACCCCCACGGCGTCCGACGTCGGCTCCACATCGGACGGCACGATGCCGTAGATGAACAGTCCCGTCTCGGCCATCTCAGCGCTCCTCCTCTCTGCGTCGACGCGGCCGCTCCTGGTCACGGTCATACAGCGACTCCGCCAGCGCTCCGCTGATCTCCTTGGCTGCCTGGCCGAGGCCGCCCAGCGCCTTGCCCTTGGTCACCGCGCCGGACGCGTCCTCGACCAGGTCGGGGAGCCCCTTCTGGCCCTTCGGCACGATGCTCAGCCGGTCGACCGCCTGAGCGAACCCCAGGTACGTCTCGACGCTGGCGATCACGACGCGGGCGTTGATCTCGAGGAGCTGGATGCCGACCACGGCGACCGACACCTGGGCGTCGATCACCACGCCCTTGTCCAGCACGGTCTCCACCACGTCGGCCAGGTTGCTGCCGCCGCTGCCGCTTCGCTCCAGCGCACCGCCGGTCTGGCCGTTAGTCGTCGTCGCGATGGTCATTCCTCACGCTCCTCTCGCCGGCGGCGGACCACCGGCCGTCGGGGGGCTTCCGGGGCACGTCGGGCTGCCGGGCGGGGACGCTCCGGCCGCTCCTCACGGGGCAGGGGGCGACGGGGCCGCTCCGGCTGCTCCTCGCGCGGCTGCGGGCGACGGGCCCGCTCCGGCGGCCGGCGGCGCGGCGGGGGGTGCTCCTCGGGCTTCTCCTCGTACCCCTCGTCGAAGTCCTCGCCCTCCTCGTAGGCCTCGTACTCGTCCTCGTACTCGTCGTACTCGTCCTTCGAAGGACGGCGGCGCTGCGGCGGTTGGCGACGGCCGCGCTCGGCGGGCCGGCGCTCCGCGCGCTCCTCGCGCTCCTCCTCCGGCTCCGCCGCCCGACCCCGCTCCTGCCGCTCGCGGGCCTCCTGCTCATCGCGCAGCGCGGTCTCGTGGTCCTTGACCACCTTGGAATCCTCGATCTCACCGCGCCAGCCCTGGACCGAGTCCGGGTCGAGGACGGTCTGGGTCATCACGTGCCGGACGAAGTGCTTCAGCTCCAGCCGGACGCGGCGGCCCTGGGCCCGCCACAGGTTGCCGGTGTGCTCGAAGAGGCCCTGCGGGTGGTACTCCAGGACAACCAGGATCCGGGTCAGGTCCGGGCTCACCGCGTGGAAGCTCACCGTGCCGTCCACGAAGCCCTTCTCGCCCTTGGACCGCCAGTGGATCAGCTTGTCCGGGATCTGCCGGATGATGGTCGACTCCCAGGTGCGGTGCGACCAGAAGACCTGCGCCTTCCAGGCGAGCTTCTCGTCGCTCTCCGCGTCGACGCTCTCGACCTTCTTCATGAAGCTCGGGAAGTCGCCGAACTGGGTCCACTGGTTGTAGGCGACCCGGACCGGGACGCCGACCTCGATGGTCTCCACGATGTTGGTGACCTTGAGCTTCTTCTTGCCGCCCTTGCCACCCTTGCCGCCACCGCCACCGAGGGCCGACATCAGCTTCTCCTTACCGCCGGCCAGGCCGGCATGGAACATGGCCTTCATCGGGGAGCTGCCCTCGGCGAGCTTCTGCGCGCCGGTGGCAGCGGCGACCAGGCCGGGTCCGCCGCCCTGCTTGGCGTACTCGCTGAGCCGCCCGGTGGCGCCGGTGATCCGCTCCGTCACCACCGAGACGGCCCGCTCACCGATCGCGCCGGCCAGGTTGCGGAGCTCGGCACCGAGCTGGTCGCGGGCCTTGTCGGCGAGGCCACCGGGGTTCACGTTGCCCGCCATGGTCACCGCCTCCGCCCACGGACGACGACCGGCCGCTCCGCGCGGTCCTCGTCGGCATCCTGCGCCTCCGGCTGGTCCTCGAGCTCCTGCTCCTCGTCGGGCGCGGACCGCTCGTCCGCGGCAACGCCCTGCTCCGGCTGTTCGGTGCCGGACCTGCGACGCAGCGCGTCCGCGCCGCCGCGCAGCTTGCCGCTCAGCGCGTCGATGCCGTTGCCGGCGGCGACGGTCGCCGCGGCCTTGCCGGCCGTGGCCAGCGGCCCGCCGAGCTTGGCCAGAGTGCTCAGCTGGGGGGACGCGGTCAACAGGTCCGAGCCGTACTTCAGCAGCCCGCCGGGGTTACGGCTGGCCCGCCCCGCGGCCACCGCGGCGGCCAGGGTGAGGGCGGTCCGCAACTTCTTCCGACGGCCGAGGACGTAGCCCAGGCCGACCGCGAGTCCGATCCGTGCTCCGCTCTTCATCAGCTCTCCTTCGCTCCCCGGCGGACGCGGGCACCGGCTGCAGGTGGGCAGGCAGGCAGACAGCTACCGGGGATAGCGAGAAGGGCCTGCGACCGGGCGTCCCGTATTTGCGGACCCGGCGGGCAGTACCCCACGGCATACTCGCGAAACATTTAGACGCAATTACCGAGGCGCCCGTCACGGCGTATTCGGATACGCCGCCGGGCTCCGGACAGAACCGCGTAAAACGGTCAGAGAGGTTGCGTCGAGCAGGGAGGAGACGATATTTAACGAGCGGCAAGCAAGCGGGCTCAGAGGGCCGGGAGAGTCGAATCCAGACACATTTCGGCGCGCACCTTGCCGTCGTCCTCGCGCAATTTTGCGCCGCATTTCTTGAGTACCGATATCGCGCCGGTGTTGTCCGGCGTCGTCTCCGCCACGACGGTACGCATCCCGGCCCCGGCGGCCTCGTTCAGCAGCTCCCGCAGCGCCGCCGCGCCGAGACCCTGACCCCGGGCCGAACGACCGAGCCACATCCCGGTCTCCACTGTGCCGGGCTCGTCGCACCGGCTCATGCGCACCATGCCGACCACCTCGCCGCCGGCCAGGATGGCGTACATCCGGGTGCGGGTGGCGCCGTCCAGACCGCCGAAGCTGGCCCGGTGGAAGTCCCGGAAGGCTTCGCGGCGGGCGAGCGACCAGCCGGCCGGGGCGTCGACCGGGGGCATGACGTCCTCGGGCTCCGCCTCGGCGGCCGCTACTGACAGCAACGGCTCCAGGTTCCGCTCGTCCACCGGCTCCAGCCGCACCGCACCCGTCACGTGCCGCAGTCTGCCGCCCCTACCGGCCCGAGTCCAGCCCTTTGGGCACGGACTGGCGGTCCGTCGGGCCGTACCAGCCGGTCGGACCGCGTCCGTGTTCCACCTCACGCTCCGCTGTCGGCCGGCCGTCCCCGCGCCCGCGACCGGCTCAGTCGGCCGGGTCGAACTCACAGAACACCACCGAGGCGTCGTCGGTCCGCTTCCGCCGGCGCAGCCGGTCCGGGTGGTCGCGCTCGGCGGCCCGGACCCGGCCGATCAGCCCCTCGGGGCCCTCGGCCGCCGTCACGTCCAGCAGCCCCGCCCAGTCGAAGAGCCCGAACTGCTCGACCGCGCAGGAGGCGCCGTCGCTCAGCAATGCCGCCCGGCGCAGCGCCCCGGGCCCGCGCAGCGGCAGCGTCCCGGTCAGCGCGTGGTACGCCGCGTCCGGGTCGGTGGCGGCCGCCCAGTACCCGTGCGTCTTGTTCATCCGCTCCCGCTGCACCATGACCGCCTGCCGGAACCGGGTCACCGGATCGACCTCGCCCCCGGGCAGGCCGGCCGCGGTGCGGCGCAGCTCCGCCATCGCGACCTCCAGCCGGTCGTCGGAGACCACGCTCACCTGGCCTCCGACGTCCAGCACCAGCGGACTGTCGCAGAGCACCAGGTAGTCGACCTGCTCGCCGCCCTCTCGGAGCAGGCAGACCGTGGCCGACGGGGTGCCCGGATGGTCCAGGTCGCAGCCGAGCCCATGATCGGCGCGAACCGCGAGGATCGCCGCCGCCAGGCTGCTCATCAGAGTTGCCGCCGGCCGGGCCGCGACCGCCAGGCCGATCCGGGCGGCGAGGTGCCGGACATACCAGGCGGGTCCGTGCACGCAGCCGGTGTCGAAGCCCTCCGGCACGGTCGCCCCGTCGAGCACCCCGACCAGCGGGCCGAACCGGAAGACCACGTCCTCGTTCTCCAGCCGGCCCGGCGCCGGGACGGAGGCGGAGCGTACCCGCATCATGGGCGCCGCCCCGACGGGCCGCGCCGGTCGGGTCCCGGTCGGGTACCGGCGGTCTGGTGCCCCCATCTGTGCGCTCCCTCCCTCGCCGCCCGCCTACCCGGACCGGCGGGCGACATGCCGGCGCGGCCCGCCGCTTCGCGGCAGGTCACCGACGCCGGTTGCGCGCGCGTGAGGACCGCAACCGGCGCAGCCGGCCGATCAGCAGCGGCTCGGCGGCCAGCGCGGCCGGATGGTCGAGCAACGCGTTGAGGAGTTGGTAGTAGCGGGTCGCGGAGAGCCCGAAGGTGTCCCGGATGGCCTGCTCCTTGGCCCCGGCGTGCTTCCACCACTGCTGCTCGAAGGCGAGGATGTCCCGCTCCCGTGCGGTGAGCCCGGCGCCCGAAGCGGGGGGGTCCACGACCGGCTCGTGCTCGGACTCCGGGCCGTCGTCGGTGAGCGCCTCCGACGCGGTTCGAGGCTGTGGGACGGCGACACCTTCGCTGCCCGGTGCCGAGCGGGGCGGCGGAACCAACGGCCCGGGGTCGCCCACCGCCCTAACCTGTTCCCCGCCCCGGTCGGCCGCGGCCGGCTGAGTGGTGGCGGCGGGGTCGGCGGGCTGCATGGCGCTCCTCGTACGGGCTGACGGGCGGCACGAGGCCGACCGGGGACACCAGCCTAACCAGGCCCGGCCGCGACCGCATCGGACGACAGTGCCCGAACGTGACCGCTCGGTTTCAGGAGATGTCGCGCCGCCGCATCGCCCAGAGCGCCGCGCCGAGGATCACCGTCACCCCGACGGCCAGCAGCACGGAGGACTGCTGCCAGGTGATGTCCAGGGTCTCCGGCCTGCACTCGCCGAAGGGGGTGGCCTTGCAGGCTTCCCAGTTCTCCAGCGTCACCTTCTTCCGCATCCAGGCGAGCGCGTACGTGGGCAGCAGCCACGCTTCGGCGAAGCGCACCCCGGCCATGGTCAGCAGGATGCCGAGGCCGAACTGGCCCACCACCATCACCGCGACCGCCCCGCCCAGCGCCATCGCGGTGTGCCGCCCGAGCGAGGCGAGCGCGAAGCCGAGCGTCGCGGAGACCAGCGCGAGCACCAACCCGCGCAGTCCGGTGAGGGCGAACGACTGCCAGGCCCCGGAGGTCATCTTGTCGGTGCTGCCACGGAACATGGCGACCAGCCAGAAGCTGCCGAACCAGAGCGCCGTGGCCGGCACCGCCAACGCGAGCAGGCCGGTGAGCAGCGCGGCCAGCTTGGTGAGCAGGACCTTCAGCCGCTTCGGCCGCCACAGCAGCAGGTTCATCATGCCGCCGGTGTTCCACTCCGCCCCGACGAAGGAGGCGCCGACGACGAACCCGACCAGCGAGAGGATCGCCGCCAACGGCAGCAGCAGGAAGCCGAAGTCCTTTCGGAAGTCGAAGCTCGGGGGGAGGAACCACTGCGCCTGGAACGCCTCCCGCGGCGGGGGCGAGATCATCGAGCATTCCGGAGGGAAGCGGCCGTTGTCCGCCGTACCGGCGGCCTTGGCCTGCTCGCACGCAACGCGTTCCTGCTCGATGAAGCGGACCTGCTCCTGGTACTGCTGCTCGGCCCGGCGCTCGGCGGTTGCTCGCGCGCCGGCGTCGATCTTGGAGTTGGTGAAGAAGACCCCGAGGACCACGGCCGCCAGGACCAGCAGGCCCAGCAGCGTCAGCCAGCGGGCGAAGCGCCGCTTGGCCAGCCGGCGCAGCTCAGTACGGTAGAGACTCACGCGCCCCACACTCCCGTGGTCGCGTCGGGCTGCACCGGCCCGCCGACCTTCGTGGACTGGTCGACCTGCCGGTGCTGGCCGGGTACCGGCGCGGTGGCGGTCAGTTCGAGGAAGACGCTCTCCAGGTCGACGGCGACCGGGGCGAGCTCGCTGACATAGAGGCCCTGTTCGGCGAGGAGCCGGGTCACCGCGGCCGGCTTGTCCACCCCGGCGAGCGTCAGGTGGTCGGCGTGTCCGGTCACCCGGATCCCGGCCCGGATCAGCGTGTCGGCGGCGGCCGGCAGGTCGGTGACCGCCTCCAACCGCACCCGGAGCCCGCCGGTGGAGTGCTGCGCGAGTACCTCCCCGACCGGGCCGAAGGCCACCCGGCGGCCCAGCGAGATGATGGTGACCGAGTCGCAGATCAGCTGGATCTCGCCGAGGATGTGGCTGGAAAGCACCACGGTCATACCGGATTCGGCGAGGTTGCGCATCAGCGTACGCATCTCCCGGATGCCGCCCGGGTCAAGGCCGTTGGCCGGCTCGTCCAGGATGAGCAGCCTCGGGTTCTTCAGCAGGGCCGAGGCGACGGCGAGCCGCTGCTTCATGCCGAGCGAGTACGTCTTGACCCGCTCGCCGGCCCGATCGCGCAGCCCGACCAGCTCCAGCACCTCGTCGATCCGCTGCCGCGGCACCTCGCCGGCCTCGGCGAGCAGGGACAGCGTGTCCCGGGCGGTGAAGTTCGGGAAGAACTGGGGGCTCTCCACGATGGCGCCGACCTGCCCGGCCACCGTAGGCAGCGCCTCCGGCACCTCCTGGCCGAGGATCGCCATCCGGCCGCCGTCGGGCCGGATCAGTCCGAGCAGCGTCCGCAGCGTGGTCGTCTTGCCCGAGCCGTTGGGGCCGAGGAAGCCGTGCACCTGCCCGGCCTCGACCCGCATGTCGAAGCCGTCGAGCGCGTGCCGAACCCCGCGCCGACGACTTCGGTACGTCTTACGGAGACCCTCTGTCTCCAGGACAGCCGACAAGCTGACCTCCCCCGAACGAGCTCCTGTGACAGGGGTCACCGTACGGGGTATGCGGCCGCCGGGCGGTACCCGGCACCCAGCGGCGCGTCGCGGGGCCCTTCCTACACCTAGGCGCAGACGACGTGGACGCCGGCGTCCCGGAACGCCTGCACCACGGCGGGCGACGCGCCGGAGTCGGTCACCAGCGTCTCGATCCGGTCCACCGGGCAGATCCGGGCGAAGGCGTGCCCACCCAGCTTGGACGAGTCGGCGATGACGACCACCCGCTTGGCCCGGGCCACCATCAGGCTGTTCATCGCGGCCTCGCCCTCGTGGTGGGCGGCCGCGCCGAGCTGCGGGTCGATCGCGTCCACGCCGAGCAGGGCGACGTCCAGGGTGACCTCGCGCAGCAGCGCCCCGCCCAGCGGGCCGACCAGCTCGAACGACTTCGGCCGCACCACGCCGCCGGCCACCACCACCTTCATCCGCGACCGGACCAGCAGCTCGTTGGCGATGTTCAGGGCGTTGGTCACGACGGTGAGCTGGGCACCCTCGGCGCTGGTGTTCAGGTCGGGCCGGACGGCCAGGGCGCGGGCCACCTCCGTGCTGGTGGTGCCGCCGTTGAGGCCGACCACGGTGCCCGGCGAGACCAGGGCGGCGGCGGCCGCGCCGATCCGCTGCTTCTCGGCCGAGTGCTTGGCGGTCTTGTAGCGCAGCGGCAGGTCGTAGGAGACGCCGTTGGCGACCGCGCCGCCCCGGGTCCGCGTGATCATCTGCTGCTGGGCGAGCTGGTCGAAGTCACGCCGGATGGTGGCCTGGGAGACGTCCAGGCGCTCGGCCGCCGCCTCGACGCTGACCCGGCCGCTGTCGGTCAGCATCTCGAGCAGCGCGTTCCATCGGGCGTACCGGTCCACCGCGGGGGCCTCCACTGACTCTGCACGAACGGTGATTGATTGCGTGCACAGTAGTGCGCGAAACTACGAGCGCGCAAAAACTTGACCTGCGCGATCTGGGAGCCGGTTGCCACGGCTACCGGGCTCGCGCAGAATAACGCGCGAAAGGCGGCCATAACGAGCCGTATTGCGCACGATCTCCCCCTGCGAGGAGTTGTCATGGCGTACGTGCCCGCGGAGATCGCCAGCCAGCCCGACTGCTGGCGGGAGGCCGCGCAGCTCGCCCCGACCGTCACCGATCGTCTCCCGCGCCCCGGCGAGCGGGTCGCCGTCGTCGGTTGCGGCACGTCGTGGTTCATGGCGATGGCGTACGCCGGGCTGCGCGAGCGCGCCGGCCAGGGCGAGACCGACGCCTTCCAGGCCAGCGAGTTTCCCGCCGGCCGCCGCTACGACCGGCTCATCGCGATCACCCGCTCCGGCACCACCACGGAGGTGCTGGAGCTCCTCGCCGCGCTGCGCGGACAGCTGCCCACCACCGTGCTCGTCGGCGACCCCGGCTCCCCGGCGGTCGACCTGGCCGAGGCGGCGGTGACCATGCCCTTCGCCGACGAGCGGTCGGTGGTGCAGACCCGCTTCGCCACCACCGCCCTCGCCCTGCTCCGCACCCACCTCGGCGACAACGTGGGCGCGCTGGCCGCCGACGCCGAGGTGGCCGTCCGGGCCCCGCTGCCGATCGACCCGGGCGGGATCGAGCAGGTCACCTTCCTCGGTCGGGGCTGGACGATCGGGCTGGCCCAGGAAGCCGCGCTGAAGTGCCGCGAGGCGGCCACCTTCTGGGCCGAGGCGTACCCGGCGATGGACTACCGGCACGGGCCGATCTCCATCGCCGCCCCGGGCCGGGTGGTCTGGGCGTTCGGCGAACTGCCGGACGGGCTGCCGGAGGACGTCGCGGCCACCGGCGCCGCTCTCGTGCACTGCCGCACGCACGGCTGCCGCACGGTGCTGACCAGCTGGGCCGCCGGGCGTAATCCCCTCGACCCGATGGCCGACCTGATCCTGGCCCAGCGCTTCGCCGTCGCGCTCGCCAGCAACCGGGGCCTCGACCCGGACGCGCCGCGCCATCTGACCCGTTCCGTGGTGTTGGCGTGACTCAGGTCGTCCTCGCGCTGGACGTGGGCGGCACCGGGATGAAGTGCGCCCTGGTCCGCCCCGACGGCGCCACGGTGCACGCCGAGCGCCACCCGACCGGAGCCGGGCGCGGCCCGGAGGCGGTGGTCGACACCATCCTCGACGTGGCCGAGGGGCTGGCCGGCAAGGCCCGCGCCGAGGGGCTGGAACCGGTGGCCTGTGGCATCGCCGCACCCGGCGTGGTCGACGAGGCCCGCGGCGTGGCGGTCTGGTCGGCGAACGTGGGCTTCCGGGACGTACCGCTGCGGGACCTGGCGGTGGCGCGGCTCGGCCTGCCGACGGCGCTCGGGCACGACGTGCGCGCCGGTGGCCTGGCGGAGGCCCGGCTCGGTGCCGGACGGGGCGCGGGCCACGTTCTCTTCGTCGCCATCGGCACCGGCATCGCCGCCGCCCACGTGGTCGACGGGTCGGCCGCCGTCGGCGCGCACGGCGCCGCCGGGGAGATCGGTCACATCCTGGTACGCCCCGGCGGCCCGCGCTGCGGCTGCGGTCGCCCCGGCTGCCTGGAGGCGGTGGCATCGGCCGCCGCGATCGGCCGCCGGTACGCCGAGCTGGCCGGGTTCCCCGCCACCGCCGCCGAGGTGGCCGACCGGGCCGCAGCCGGTGAGCCGCTGGCCGGCCGGGTCTGGCGGGAGGCCGTCGAGGCACTCGCCGACGGGCTCGCCACCGGCCAGGCCCTCTTCGACGTGGCGACCATCGTGATCGGTGGCGGCCTGGCCCAGGCCGGTCCCCGCCTGCTCGACCCGCTGCGCGTGGCGCTGCGCGAGCGGATGACCTTCCACCAGGAGCCGCGCCTGGTCGCGGCGGCGCTGGGCGACGAGGCGGGCTGCCTCGGCGCCGCCCTGCTGGCCCTGGACGCCCGGCCCCGACCCGACCTGAGCGGTAGGAGGACCCGATGACCCTGCGGGTGAGCGGCAAGGTCGTGACGCCGACGGGCGTGATCCGGCAGGGCTGCGTGGAGGTCCAGGGTGACCGGATCCGGGCCGTCGCCGAGTACCCGTCGGTGCGCGACGGGCACTGGATCGTGCCGGGCTTCGTGGACATGCACACCCACGGCGGCGGCGGGCACACCTTCACCACCGGCGACGCCGACTCGGCCCGCGAGGCCGCGGCGTTCCACCTGCGGCACGGCACCACCACTCTGCTGGCCAGCCTGGTCAGCTCCCCGTTCGAGCTGATGCGGGACGCCACCGCCGCGTATCGCCCGCTGGTCGACTCCGGCGTGCTGGCCGGTATCCACTTCGAGGGCCCGTACCTGTCCGCGGCCCGCTGCGGCGCGCAGAACCCGGAGTTCCTCCGCGAGCCGTCCATTGCGGAGCTGACGGAGCTGATCGAGCTGGGCGCGGGGGCGGTTCGGATGGTCACCCTGGCCCCGGAGCGGGACGGCGCGCTGGCGGCGATCAAGCTGCTCACCGCGCAGGGCGTGGTGGCCGCAGTCGGTCACACCGACGCCACCTGGGACCAGACGCGGGCCGCCGTGGCCGCCGGCGCGAGCGTCGGCACCCACCTGTTCAACGGCATGCGTCCGGTGCACCACCGGGAGCCCGGGCCGGTGGTGGCCCTGCTCGACGCGCCGAACGTGGTGTGCGAACTGGTCGCCGACGGCGTCCACCTGCACGACGGCATGCTCGCGTTCGCCACCTCGGTCGCCGGCCCGGAGCGGGCCGCGCTGATCACCGACGCCATGGCCGCCGCCGGCATGCCGGACGGCGAGTACGAGCTGGGCGGCCAGGCCGTCACCGTGGCCGGCGGGGTGGCCCGGCTGACCCGGGACGGCGCGATCGCCGGCAGCACGCTGACCATGGACGCCGCCCTGCGGCACGCCGTCGCCGCGGGCATTCCGATGCCGGACGCCTGCCGGATGGTGGCCACCACCCCGGCGCGGGCGATCGGCCTGGGCGACAAGCTCGGTGCTCTCCAGATCGGGCTCCGGGCCGACCTGGTGGTCCTGGACGACGACCTCAACGTGGTGCGGGTGATGCGCGCCGGCTCCTGGCTGGAGTGACGCGCCGCCACCCCGCTGCGCGGACCGCCGCCGGCGTGGCGGGGGCCGGGCGCGCCGCCCCACCCAGGCCCTGCGCATCGGCAGCCGCCCCGTTCGTGCGGGCAGCTCCAAAGGCAGCGTCGCACCCGATCAGAACCCGCCTGCCCCAGCCCGTGAGTCGCTTGCCTGGCGGGCCAGATCGGTGGATCAGCCGGCGGTGGGGACCGCTACGCCGAGCACGGCCTGCTCGTCGGGGCGGTGCACCAGCACGTCGGAGAGGTACGACTGCACGGTCGGGGCCATCCCGACGTCCCGGCCGGCCCGCTCGGAGAGCAGCCACTTGTGCTCGATGATCTGCGCGAAGAGTTCCTGCGGCTCCAGCTTGCGGCGCAGGTGCGCCGGCACCGCCCGGACCACCGGCTCGAAGACCTCGGTCAGCCAGCGGTGCGCCGCCTGCTGCTCGTCGGTCAGGTCACTCTCCACCCGGTAGGCGTCCAGGTCGTTGAGCAGCCGCCGGGCCTGGTTCTCCTCGGCGTCCAAACCGGTCAGCCGGAGCAGCCGCCGGGTGTGGTAGCCGGCGTCGACCACCTTCGGGCGGACCAGGTACCGGCCGTCGTCGACCGTCGACAGGGCCACCTCGGCGACATCGAAGCCCAGGTCGTTGAGGCGGCGGATCCGCCCCTCGATGTCGTGCCGGGCGTCCCGTTCGATCTGCTGCTCGTAGGTGATCTCGTGCCAGAGCCGCTCGTAGCGCTGCACGACCTCCTCGCAGACCACCTCCGGGTCGATCGACTCGTGCAGCAGCCCGGCGGCCTGGAGGTCCAGCGCCTCGCCGAAGATGTTCACCCGGGCGATCTCCAGGTCCTCGCCGCGCTGCCCGTTGGAGAGCGCGTTGTGCAGTGCGCCGGTCTCGGCGTCCACCAGGTAGGCGGCGAACGCCCCGGCGTCCCGGCGGAACAGCGTGTTCGACAGCGAGCAGTCGCCCCAGAAGAAACCGGTCAGGTGCATCCGGACCAGCAGCACCGCCAGCGCGTCGAGCAGCCGGCCCATCGTCTCCGGCCGCAGGGTCCGGGAGAAGAGCGCCCGGTACGGCAGCGAGAACTGCAGGTGCCGGGTGATCAGCACCGGGTCGAGCGGCTCACCGGCGTCGGTCTGCCGGTCGGCCACGATGGCGATCGCCTCGACCGACGGGAAGTCGATCCGCTCCAGCGCCCGGAGCAGGTCGTACTCCCGCTCCGCGACCCGCTCGCCGGTCTCCTTGACCGCGTAGACGTACTCGCCGAGCCGGACGAAGCGCACGATGTGCCGGGAGATGCCCTGCGGCAGCGCGACCAGGTGCTGAGCAGGCCACTCCTCCAGCGGGGTCGACCAGGGGAGGTCGAGCAGCGCCGGGTCCACGAGAGCCGAGGTGATCCGCACGGGCACAAGTGTGACGCTCACCCCGCCGGATCGCTTCCCTTCGTGGCTGGGCACACAACCGCCGATGCCCGCGCCGGTCCCGCGCCGTCCGCGGCCGGTAGCGTGGTCGCGTGCGGGAGACCACGGGAGTACGCCGCGGAGTCCGGCGCCGGCCGGTCCGGCCGGCCGGGTGGTGGTACGACGGGCTGCTGCTCGCCGCCCTGGTCGGGCTGACCGTGGCGCTGGCCACCGGCCACTTCCTCGGCCTCGACCGCGCGGTCGCCGACTGGGCGGACGCGCACCGGCCGGCGGCGGCGTACTGGGTGGCGCGGGTGCTCAACTATCTCGGCCAGGGGACGCCGCTTACCCTGCTCGCGGCGGGGCTCGGCGTGCTGGTGGGCGTCCGGTCCCGGTCGATCCGGCCGGTGCTGCCGCCGGTGGCCGCGTTCGTGCTGACGGTCCTGACCATCGGGCCGCTGAAGCTCTGGTCCGACCGGGCGGCGCCCACGGCCAGCATCAAGCCGCCCTACCTGCCGGAGGCGGACACCGTCCAGATCTTCCACACCGACGGCCCGTACGGGGTGTCCTACCCGTCCGGGCACGTGGCCAACTCGATCGTCTGGTACGGGATCCTCGCGCTGCTGCTTCCCGCGCTGCTGCGCACCCTGCACCGCCCGGTACCGGACCACCTGATCACCGCGGTCCGCGTGCTGCCGCCGGTCATCGTGTTCTGCACCACCACCTACCTCGGCTGGCACTGGCTCACCGACTCGATCGCCGGGCTGCTGCTCGGGCTGCTGCTGGACCGGCTGCTGCACCGGGTGCCCTGGGACGAGGTACCGCTGCCCGGCCGGCTGCGGGACCGTGACCGTCCGTTCATCTCCACCTCGTAGCCTGCGCTCGTGGATCAACTGGCGCGGCGGCTGGCCGTACCCGATGCGGTGGTCATCGGTCTGGGTTCGATGCTCGGCGCGGGCGTCTTCGTGGTGTTCGCCCCGGCCGCCGCAGCGGCCGGCGGCGCCGGGCTGCTGCTGGCGCTGGGGCTGGCCGGCTTCATCGCCTTCTGCAACGCGACCAGCTCAGCCCGGCTGGCGGCCCGCTACCCGGAGTCCGGCGGCACGTACGTCTACGGCCGGGAGCGGCTCAACCCGTTCGCCGGCTTCCTCGCCGGCTGGGGATTCGTGGTCGGCAAGACGGCGAGCTGCGCGGCGATGGCGCTGACCATCGGGGCGTACCTCTGGCCGGAGCGGGCGCGGCTCGTCGCGGTCCTCGCGGTGCTGGCGGTGACCGCAGTGAACCTGCGCGGCATTGGCAAGACCGCGACCGCGACGAAGGTCCTGGTGGGCGTGGTGCTGGCCGTGCTGGCCCTGGTCGCGGTCAGCGGCATCGCCGGCGGGCATCTCGAGCCGGCCCGGATCGGCGACCTCGGCGACGCCGGGATCCGCGGCGTGCTGACCGCCGCCGGCCTGCTCTTCTTCGCCTTCGCCGGGTACGCCCGGATCGCCACCCTCGGCGAGGAGGTACGCGAACCCGAGCGGACCATCCCCCGGGCGGTGCCACTGGCGCTCGGCGTCGTGCTGGCGATCTACCTGGTGCTGGCCGTGGTGGCGCTCGGCGTGCTGGGCGCCGACCGGCTGGCCGCCTCCGCCGCGCCGCTGGCCGAGGTGGTGACCGCCGCCGGGCTGCCCGGCCTGGCCTGGCTGGTCCGGGCCGGCGCGACCGTGGCGGTGACCGGGGTGCTGCTCTCCCTGCTCGCCGGGGTGGGACGCACGCTGCTGGGGATGGCCCGCCGCCGGGACGTGCCCGGGGCGCTGGCCGCCGTGCATCCCCGGTACCGGGTGCCGCACCGCGCCGAGCTGGCCGTCGCCGCCGCGGTGGTCGTGGTGGTCGCGCTCGGCGACGTGCGGGGCGCGATCGGCTTCTCCAGCTGCACGGTGCTGGTCTACTACGCGATCACCAACGCCTCCGCCCTGACTCTCGGCCGGGATCCGTCCCGCAAGCTACCGGTCCAGCTGCTCGCCGCCCTGGGGCTGGTCGGCTGCGTGGTGCTGGCCGTCAGCCTGCCGACCGCGAGCGTGCTCGCCGGCTTCGGCGTCCTCGCCCTCGGCGCCGCGTGGTACGCCCTCCGCCACACCGTCGCGGCCCGCGACTGACCCGGATCACTCCTCCGGCTGCCGGGGGGCCGGGGCACCGGCGGGAGCGGGTGGCGGGGGTGGGGTGGTTTCGCGGAGCAGGGCGCTCAGCCCCGCCCGCCGGGCGACCACGGTCAGCCGGTCCCCCGCGTTGATCACCATGCGCGGGTCGACCGACCAGTCCAGCCGCTGCCCGGCCCGGGCGTGCGCGAGCAGACGTACCTCCCCCGGGCGGGCCACCGCGGCGAGCGGCCGACCGTCGAGCGGGGAGCCGGCGACCACCGGCACCTCGGTGACCAGCAGCGCGTGCCGGTCGACCGGGATGGTGGCGATCACCGCCCGGTCCAGCAGCGCCGCCGCGAACGAGGGCGCGGCCAGGTACGACACGCTGCGCGAGATGCCGATGCCGAACGCCGTCTGGATCCGTTCCGCGAAGTCGCCGTCGAAGAGCCGCAGCACCACCCGGACTTCGGGGTTGAGCGAGCGGGCGTTCAGCGCGGCCCGCAGGTTGGTGCCGTCGTCGGCGGAGACCACCACCAGGGCCTGACAGGTGTCGACCGAGGCGGCCCCGAGCGTCTCCTCCAGCCCCGCGTCGCCCACGATCAGCGGTACGCCGAGCCGCTGGGCCAGCGCGGCGCCCCGCGCGTCCGGGTTCCTGTCGATGGCGACCACCTCGACGCCGAAGTCGTTCAGCTGGGCCATCACCCGGGTGCCGATGTTGCCCAGCCCGACCACCACCACGTGCCCGGAGCGGTCCGGCTGGATCCGGCCGGCGTGCAGGGCCAGCCGGGCGTTGACGATCCCGTCGACCACCACGGCGGTGATCAGCGGGATGAGCGCCAGCCCGGCGAGGTTGAGCACCACCTGCATGACCTGGGCGGCGGCCGCCTTGGTGACGTCCGGGTCCTGGCCGCTGAGCGTGGTCACCAGGGTGAGGTAGAGGGCTTCGGTCCAGTTGAGGTCCGCCGCGCGGGCGTTCAGCCAGCCGAGCACCGCGATCACCGCCAGCAGCAGGAGCACCGCCATGCCGATCTTGCGGGTGGCAAAGCTGCGGATCGCGCGGAGCAGGACCGCGACGGGCTGCCGACGGCGCCGCGCCCGGACCAGCCGGCGGGCGGCCAGCTCGGTGCCGGGTGGCTGCCCGGTCGCCTCGGCGAGCACCACGTCGGCCGCCGCCTCGTCGGCCGGCAGCACCCGGACCAGGGCCGGGTCGGTGGTCACGGCGAGTCCACAGACGACGTCGCCGGGGCGTACGTCGGCGCGCCGGGCCACGTAGAGGGTGCGTCCGCCGTGCCGGAAATGGGTGGGGGCGAGCTCACCGAGCGCGGCGGCGACGAAGGCTGGGGCGGCCATCGAGGCGTCGGAGAGCACCGCCGAGTCCGGGAAGAGCTGCCGCAGACCGTTGGCCAGGCTGGTGTTGAACATCCGGACCACCAGGCGCAGCCGCGGCTCGACCTCCTGGGCGCAGAGCGCCGCGTGCATGTTGCCGACGTCGTCCTGATGCAGCAGGGCCAGGCCGTCCGCGCCGGTGAGCCCGGCCCGGCGATACGTCGCCTCATCCAGCCGGTCGGTCCTGATCACCTGGAGGCCCTCGACGTCGCGGCCGTCCGGCCCGTCGGACCGGCGTCGCTCGGGCACGACCAGGGTGACGCGTACCCGACCGGCGGGCGACTCGGTCGCGAGCAGCGCCTTTACCACCCAGTAGGCGAGCGGGTCGGAACCGCAGATCACGTAGTGGGGACGGACGTCTCCGTTCATCCGCAGCCGCCAGCCGGTAGCGCGGCGGGCACGGTCGCGCAGGGGCTCGACCATGCCCGGATGGTAGTCACCCGCTCGCAGCGCGCGCAGCCCCGCGATCATGAACGCATGTCGTACCCCACGTCGGGTAGAGCAGCGGCATGCAGACCTTCCTCCCGTACCCGGACTTCCTGGCGAGCGCCCGGACGCTGGACCAGAAGCGGCTGGGCAAGCAGCGGGTGGAGACCATCCAGGTGCTGCGCGGGCTGACCCGACCGGACTACGGCTGGCGCAACCACCCGGCGGTGAGGATGTGGGCCGGGTACGAGGAGGCCCTCACCCGGTACGGGCTGGACGTGTGCGCGGTCTGGTGCGAGCCGGGCCGGGCGGACACCTGCGCCGGCACCATGACCACCGACCTCGCCACCGCCTGCGGCATCGACACCGTCCGCACCCAGGCGGAGCTGGCCGAGGCCGGCGAGCTGCCGCCCTGGCTGGGTCGGGCGGACCTGCACCTGAGCCACCGCTCGTCGCTGCTGCGCAAGGACCCCGAGTACTACCGCCCGCGATTCGGTGACGTCCCGCCCGACCTGGAGTACGTCTGGCCCGCCTCCGACCGCGAGCGGCGCTGCCTGCTGCCCCGGGAGGGTTGACCGGGCGAGGCCGCTCGGACGGCGGATCGAAATACGTTGCCCGCCCTTCCGGGGCGGATCTACCGTGATCGCGCAAGGTCAACCACTGCTCCGGGAGCCGTCGATGTCGATGCCGCACGTCACCACCGTGCCGTCGTGGCTGGTCAGCGGCGGTTGCCGAGCCGAAGGTCCGTCGAACGGGTGGCCCGACTGACGCGTGCCCGCACGCGTCGAGCCGCCCGTCCCCAGAACCGGGCGGCTTTTTTGCTGCCCGCTGAGCCCCGCCACCGATCGTGAAGGGAGAGCCCGGTGGACGCCGTCCTCGTCATCAACGCCGACCTCGGCCCGCTGCACCGGGTCACCGTCCAGCACGCGATCCGGATGCTCTGCCGGCGGGTCGCCGAGATCCACGAGGCCGAGCCGGACCAGGTGATCGGGGTCTTCCCGGTCCCCCGGGTGGTCCGCCTCCTCCGGTACGTCGTGACCCGCTGGCGGTTCAGCACCGGACCGGCCTGGTCCCGGGGCGGGGTGCTGCGGCGCGACGGCCAGCGCTGCGCGTACTGCAACGCCCCGGCCAGCACCATCGACCACATCCTGCCCCGCTCGCGCGGCGGCCGGAACACCTGGAAGAACACCACCGCCGCCTGCTACGAGTGCAACCAGCGCAAGGGCGACCGGACGCCGGCCGAGGCCGGCATGCCGCTGCGGCGCGAGCCGGTGACGCCGACCTGGGCGGCGCTCGCCGGGCGGTGACGGGCCGGCCGGCGGGCACAGGGGGCCGCGTCGGGGGTACGCCTCCGGCGCGGCGCCCGCCGGCCCTGAGACCGAGCGCGCTCCATCTGCCTCCCGAGTCGGCGGGCTAACTGGGGCGGGGAACGATGACGGTCGACACAGGGCTGCCGCGCTCGACGGTGCGCGAGACCGTGCAGAGCCGGTCGTGCGACATTTGCACGGAGCGCGGCAGCATTTCCCGCGCTGCGTCGCCGGCCTCGCCGTCCGGGAACGTGACGACGAACTCCACCCTCAGGTTCTCCATCCGGTTCCCGCCGGCTTCGTCTCGAATCTTGTCGCCCATCACCTTCACGGTGAACTCGCTGGGCTCCGCGCGCCGGCTGGTGATCAGGTCAACATCGATTGCGGTGCAGCCGCCGATGGCCGCCAAGAGCAGCTCCACCGGCGTGAAACTGTCGTCGTCGCCCGTCCCGACCGAGATCGAGCCGCCGCGTACGTTCCGCGCGACGTACCGGCCGACGCTGGTCCGCTCGATGTCCACCGCGCGAAAGGTGTCATCAGTCATAAGCACTGAAACTACCGAGGCCCTGTGACCACGAGCCACCCGTCTTCGTCATCTGACCGGTCGGCGGCGGCGAGCCGGCCAGACGGGCCAGGGCAGGGAGGAGGATCCCGAACCACCGGCGCCGGCGCACGGCCCAGGGACTACTTCTCGGCCGCGAGCCGGGTGAGCACCTTGCGGAAGGTGGCCCATTGGCGTGGGCCGACCGCATCCTGCCAGCGCTGCTCCGTGTCGGCGAAGATCTGGAGGATCCGCTGTTGCAGACGCACTCCCTTGTCGGTCGGGCTGACGACGCGGGCCCGGCGGTCCTGGGGGTCGACCTCGACCCGCAGGTAACCGGCCGCTTGAAGGGCGGCGACGAATTCGCCGAGGGACTGCTTGGTCATGCCGACGCGGGTGGCGAGTTCGGTGGGCCGGATGCCCTCGGTCGGTGTCATGGACAGCAGCCGCAGATGCGAACCGCGCAGCCCGTGCGGCTCATCGGCTATCTCGGCCTCCATCAGGCGCTTGGCCACCGTCAGGGCGCCGCCGAGCAGGTTGAACACGTGTGTCGGGTATTCCTCATTGACCGAACTCATAAGGCCACCTTACTATCTCGGCAGGATAGTCAGGCCGCCTTACCTTACTACTTTGGAGTGCCACGATGACTCCCACGTTGCGCGCGGACGACGTGTGTGCGGTTGCGAGCGACATCGTCGGCGAGCCGGTGCGGACGGGCGCCTGGCAGGTGGAGGAGGTGGCCTACGAGTCGGGCTCGCCGGCCACCGGCGGCCTGTATCGGGTTCGCGGCATTACCGCCAGCGGCCAGCCGTGGTCGGTCTTCGTCAAGCTGCTGCAGCACGTGCGGCATTGGCCGCGGCTGCACCTACTGCCGCCGGACATGCGCCAGTCGTTCGCCGACTGGTTTCCGTGGCGGCAGGAGATGGCCGCATGGCATGAGTCCTTCGCAGGCCGGCTGCCCGCCGGGATGCGCCTACCGGTGCTCTACCGGGTCACGGATCTGGGCGACGACCGCCTGCTGCTCTGGATGGAGGACATCAACGCGCTCGACGGCGGGTGGGACCTGGCCAGGTTCGCCCAAGCGGCGCAGGCGCTGGGCGGACTCGCGGCGCTGCGCAGCGCCCCTGAGGTCGTCCAGGGCACCGGCTACCCGGCAGGGTGGGGCCTGCGTGGGTACGCCGACGGCCGGGTCAGCCTCGGAGCGCTGCCGCTGCTCGCCGATGACGACCTGTGGCGAAACCCGCTGCTGGCCGACACGGTTGATTCGTCCCTGCGCGCCGACCTTCGGCGTCTCGCCGGCCGGCTGCCGGCCATCCTCGACCAGCTCGACAACCTGCCGCAGGCGGTGCCCCACGGCGACGCCAGTCCGCAGAACCTTCTGGTGCCCGCCGACGCACCGTGGGAACTCGTCGCCATCGACATCTCGTTCCAATGCCCTCTCGCGATCGGGTTCGACCTCGGCCAGCTCCTGATCGGCCTGGTCCATTCCGGACAGATGGCGTCCGCCGACCTGGCGGATGT
This sequence comes from Micromonospora rhizosphaerae, assembly GCF_900091465.1. Lineage (NCBI taxonomy): Bacteria > Bacillati > Actinomycetota > Actinomycetes > Micromonosporales > Micromonosporaceae > Micromonospora > Micromonospora rhizosphaerae. The sequence goes on from NZ_FMHV01000002.1 coordinate 407,482, forward strand.
ACATGACGTCCTCGTTGAGTCCTTCGCGGCGGGCATGAAGGAGTACGGCGTCGAGGCCTCCCCCGAGGATGTCGAGTACGGATATGTGGGCAGCCTCGTCGTACGCGCCGGGTTCACCTCCCTGCCGTTCGAACTGCTCGACGCGCCGCCGTCCGCGAAGCTGGTCGAGATGTTCCACGAGCGGGCGGCGCTGACCCGATTCATCGCAGACCTCGGCGTCAGCCTCTCCGCCTGACCGCTGCTTGGTGCTCGGCGCCTCAGCGCGTCGAGTACTGGGGTGTGTAGCGCCGGAGCACCGGTCGCTCGACGGCACTGATCAACGCGTAGAGACCGACCGAGACGACGACCACGAGTACCGCTCCGGCCCACAAGGTGCCGAAGCGCGAGCTGCTGTAGGCGATGACGAGCAGGCTGCCCAGGCCGTCGCCGGTCGCCAGCCATTCGGCCAAGGTCGCACCGCCGATCGCCGCAGGTACGGCGATCCGTGCCGACGCGAACAGCGCCGGCAGCGCGTACTGAAGGCGCACCTTGGTCACCGTGTGAAACGGCGAACCGCCCATCGAGGTGACCAGATCGCAGGCGGGCAGCGGCGCCGCGCGCAGCCCGACGGAGAGGTTGACCAGGGTGGGGAAGAAGACGACCAGCGCGACTATCACCGTCACACCGAGCAGGCCGCGGCCGAAAACGAGGGCGATCAGCGGCGCCATGGCTACCAACGGGACCGATCGTAGGACGATGGCGACCGGCATCATCGTCTGTTCGACCGCGCGAATGGTCACCACGACGATCGCCATCACCACCGCGACGACAGTGCCCACGAGGTAGCCGATCGCCGCATCCAGCAGCGTGACCTTGAGCGCCACCCACAACTCGTGGCGATGCGCCACGGCGTCCGCGTCGGCTGCGACATACCGGAAGACATCGGCTGGCGTCTTGGCGAAGTATCCGTTCAGGTCGAACAGCCGAAGCAGCGCGTACCATCCGACCAGCGTCACGGCCACGGACGCCAGCAGGAAGCCGGCGGTTTCAAGCGCTCGGGAGATCCTGCCGCCGCGGCGACCGGCAGCGTCGGCGGCGCCCGCTCCCACATCCAGCTGCTTGCCCGCCCATGGCGTCAACAGCCGGGCGACGATGGCGGTGGCGGCATACAGCAGCCCGGCCAGTGCCGAGATCACCAGCGCGATCCCCCAGGTCCGCTCCACCTCGAACGACGATTGGGCCTGGACGAGCGCGACACCCAATCCACGGCTCGCGCCGAGGTACTCCCCGATGATCGCCCCGAGAAGTGCGGCCGGGGCCGCGATGCGGAGACCGGCGAAGAGGCTCGGAAGCGCGGCACGGATCCGCACCATCCGCAGGGTCTGCCAGCCCGACCCGCCGCAGGCGTGGACGAGGTCCACGGCGGCCGCGTCGCTCGAGCGCAGGCCGACGACAGTGGCAACGAGCGTCGTGAAGAACACCGACAGCGCCGCGAGGGCTTCCTTCGGCGCGTCACCGGGAAGCACGACGACGAGGATCGGCGCGATGGCCACGAGCGGCACGCAGTAGCTCGCGATGGCCAGGCGGAGCAGCACGCGCTCGACAGCCGGGAGGCGAACGAAGAGCACGGCCAGCAGGATCGCGGCCAGGTTGCCCCAGACGTACCCGACCATGGCCTCCCGCAGTGTGACGGCGATGTTCGCTTGGTGCGCGGAGCGGTCCTGCCAGATCCTGACCGCCACGTCGAGCGGAGACGGGATGACCTTCAGATCGGCGAGGCCGCTTGCGAGCGCGGCCCAGACGATCAGCACCAGGCCGAGTCCGACTGCGCCGGGCAGCGCTCGTCGCAGCCACGCAGGCACCGGGGCAAGCGCCAACGAGGCGGATGCTCGCACCGCCGAGTTCGGTTTCATCAGAGCTCTGTTTCTTCGGTGGACTGCTGGGTGAAGAGCAACTCGCCCAGGTGGTCGCAGAGCGCGTGGAACTCGGCGCTCCGCAGGATCTCCGGGGTGCGCGGTCGAGGAAGCTCGACATCGACCGTCGACAGGACCCGGCCCGGCCGCCGCGCCATGACCACGACTCGATCGGCCAAAAAGACGGCCTCCGCGATCGAATGGGTCACCAACAGCGTTGTCGTCGCGCGCTCGAGCCAGATCCGCTGGAGTTCGAGGTTGAGACGTTGCCGCGTCATCTCGTCGAGCGCGCCGAACGGCTCGTCGAGCATGAGCACGTCGGGGTTGATCGCCAGCGTGCGGGCAATGGCCACGCGTTGACGCATCCCCCCGGAGAGCTGCCCGGGACGTGCGTGCTCGAAGCCGTTGAGCCCCACCAGCTTGATGAGATCACGGATCTCCGCTGGGTCGACCTTTCGGCCGGCGATCTGGTATGGGAGCCGAATGTTGGCCTCGACACTGCGCCACGGCAGCAGCGCGGAGTCCTGGAAGGCGACGCCGACCCGGTGATCGCGACGTACCCGATCGGGGTCCTGGCCGTGCACGAGCACGCGACCTGAGGTGGCGGTCTCAAGGCCGGCGAAGATCCGCAGGAGGGTCGACTTCCCGCAGCCCGAGGGGCCCAGGAGGGCGGTGAAGGAACCGCTGGCGGTGGTCAGGTTGACCTCGTTCAGCGCCCGAACGGTGGTTCGACCCATCCTGAACGACTTGGTCACGCCGGCGGCGACAAGCCCCTGCGCTGCTGGCGGGGCGGCCGCCGAGCCGACGGGCGCCGCAACCTCGCTCATTTCCGCTCCGCTTTCGCCGCCGCGAGGAGCCACTCGCGGTAGGTCGTGTCCCGGTGCGGGACCTCGTTGTTCACAAATGCGCCCGTCTCCAGGAAATGGAGCAGGTCACGGCCCATCTCCTGACCACGCCGGGTGTGCATGTCCAGCGCATGGTCCGGGATCTGCGGCAGTCGCTGCCCGTTCTGCACAACCCCCGCCGCCCAGTTGGCCAGTTCGTCGGACGTCCGGTCCTTGGTGCTGCCGACGAGCAGGCGGATGGCGTGAACGGCGAAGAGGAACCGGTCGCCGCGCCCGCGCGGGACGCGTCCGTGCATGCGATAGACCGCGTCGACAATGACCGGTTCAAGGAAGGATCCCGAACCGACGTCTTCCACGGAGATCACCTGCAGCCGATGCCAGAGGCACTCCTCCAGTTCCTCGCTAGTCGCGTACATCTCGTAGGCGAGCAGTGTCGCCTCCTCGAGCTCGCCGCGACGGACCGCCTTCTGGAACGCCGAGATGACCTCGTCGGCCGCGAGGTCGTGCAACGTCCTGACCTTGGTCCACGGATCGAACTGCCGCGCGGACCCGCTCTCGTCCCCGGTTGTCATGACCTACACCGTGGGCTTTCCCTGGAACACGTCTTCCAGGATCGTCGTGTCGAACAGGTCTTCGGCGGAGGTGGTGATGCCCACTGACGCCATCGTCTTGATATTGGACTCGATGCCGTCCTTCGACATGGTGAGAAGACCGTTGGTCTTCGTCTCCGGCGTCGAGATGAGCGGGACGAACGCCTGAGCGGTGAGCAACTGCTCGGCGGAATTGAGCTGAAGGCTCTTTCCGTACTTCTCGACGGCGAGCTTCACCCCGCGCTGAGGGTCCTGAACCGCGTCCTGCCAGCCCTTCACGCTGGCGCGCATCAGGTTGACGAGCCGCGCTCGCTTCTGCTTGTCGGCAAGCGTTTCCTCGCTGACGACAAAGGCGTCGGCCCACAGTCCGTAGCCAAAGTCCGCGAGCAGGAAGGCCTGCGCCTCGATCCCCTGACGCTTGAGCTGGATGGGCTGAGACGTCAGGAAGGAGGCGAAGGCGTCCACCTCACCGTTGACCAGGGGAGCCGGGTCGAACTGGACCGGCACGTACTTGACCGACTTGGGGTCCACGCCGTTCGCCTTGAAGAACGCGTTGTAGATCTCGATGCCGGACTGCTGCACGCCGAGTCGTTTGCCGACAAGGTCTTGAGGCGTACGAATGGGGTTCTTGGCCAGGGACATCACGGCCGAGGGGTTCTTCTGCAGGGTGGCACCGACGATCTTCAACGGGGCGCCCTCCTTACGCGCCCGGGCGACGGTGTCGACCGAGTCGAGTCCGACGAACGCCTTCCCGCTGGCGACCAGGGGCCCTACGGACACCGATGGTCCGCCCGGGACGATGGTGGTCTGCAGGCCCTCCTTCGTGAAGTAACCCGCGTCGTCCGCGATGAAGATGCCCATGTTTTCGACGTTCGCGAGCCAGCCGAGTTGGAAGGTGACGGGGCTGGCACCCGCGGAGGTGGCATCGGTCGGGTCTCCGCCGCAGGCAGCGAGAGTTCCGCCAGATGCAGCCAAGAGCGCTCCGCCACCGAGGATTCTCGCGGTCGCAGTTAAGAATTCACGGCGAGTGGTCGGCATGTCCATGTCCAATCAGGTCGGGCGTCGGTGAGATGTGTGGAAGGGGTGTCTGGTGGCCGCCGTTGCGTTTCTGGTGGCCGCGATCGGTGCTGGATCCCGGGGTGGCGCGGTCGATCCGCGGACCAGCAGCTTGGTCTCCAGCACGATCCGACGCGGCGCCGAGTCCTGGGTCTCATGCAGCCGGCCGAGAAGGAGCCGCATGGCCAGGGCCCCCTGTTCTTCCATAGGGCGGTCGACGACCGTGAGAGGCGGCTGCAACAACGCCGCCAGCTGGAGATCGTCGAATCCGACGAGGGACACCTGGTCCGGCACCCGGACGCCGATGTCGTGCAGAGCACGCAGCGCCCCCACCGTCATCAGATTGTTCGTGACGTAGATGGCCGTCGGCGGGTGCTCCAGCGCGAGGAGGCGCATCACCGACTGGTAGCCGCTCTCCTCACGGAAATCGCCAAGCTCCTGGTAGGCCTCAGGAGGTTCCACCCCCCGCGATTTCAGTGTCTCGAGGAAGCCTTCGCGGCGCTGTCGGCCGGGGGTCGAGTGCTTGGTGCCGTTGACGATCGCGATCCGCCGATGACCGAGATCCAGAAGATGCTCCGCGGCACGTCGACTTCCTCCGGCATTGTCGACCAGCACGGCGTCGAACATCGGGGACCCACCGATCTCGCGATCGAGGAAGACGACGGGCAGACCAGCTTGATGTGCGCGCAACGGCGCTTCGTCGGACTCGACCGTCGGCGCCAGGATGAGCCCGTCGACGCGGCCGACAAGATCCGCGAGGACGGAAACCTCCCGGTCCACGTTCTCGTCGGTGTTGTAGAGGCACAGGTTGTAGTCGTCCTGCCGTGCCACCGCCTCCGCGCCCTTCACCACCGCGGCGAAGAACGGGTTGGTCACGTCGGGAACGACGAGCGCGATCGATCTCGTACGCCCCGAGCGCAAGCTGCGTGCAACTGGGCTCGGACGGTAGTCCAGCTCCTCGACGGCCGCCCGGATCGTGTCGGCCGCGCGGACCGACTGACCTGCGAGAAACCGCGAGACCGTCGTCGCGGAGACGCCGGCACGACGGGCCACGTCGCCAATCGTCGCCTCAGACATCGCGGGTCACGTCCTCTGAAATCGAAACCTGGTATCGATTGCAGTGGACGCTAGATCCGTGCGAGCATCCCGTCAAGCACTTGGAGAAAGATCCCTCAGATCCGACCACGCGGAGAGACGACGCATGAGTTTGCAGCCACTCCCCGGCCTGGAACCGCACAGCATGAACGCTGTCGAAGGGGCGCGCATCGTCGTCATCGGCAGCACGATGATCGACATGATTTCGTACATGTCGCGGGTCCCGGACGCCGGCGAGACCCTGATCGGTGACCATTTCGCCCTCGGCTTCGGCGGCAAGGGAGCCAACCAGGCGGTCATGGCACGACGACTCGGCGCTCACGTCTGGATGGTCGGCTGCCTCGGCACGGACGTCTTCGGCGACATGACCGTGGACAACTTCCGTGCGGCCGGGATCGACACCACCTACGTCACGCGCACGCCGGAGGCCAGCAGCGGGGTGGCACCGATCTGGGTGGAGGCCGGCGGACACAACCGGATCGTCTGTGTTCCGGGCGCGAACGCCTACATGACCGAACATCAAGCGAAGACCGCGGTCGAGTCGATCCCCCGGGTCGACGTCGTCGTCGGGCAGTTCGAGGTTCCCCAGGCCGTGACTGCCGCTGGCTTTCAAGCCGCCAAGGCGCGGGGCGCGGTCACCGTCCTGAACCCCGCGCCCGCCGCGGAGATCAGCACCGAACTGCTCGCTGTCACCGACTGGCTCGTCCCCAACGAGGTGGAGTTCGCTTTCCTGGCGGGAGCTGAGGCGGCGGAAGATGTCAGCAGCGCCCCGACGGACGCGACGGTCGCGGAGGTGGCGCAACGCCTCGGCGTCAGACTCGTGGCGACACTCGGCGAGGCTGGTGCCGCCGTCTTCGACGCTTCTGGAGCCGTCGTTCGGATCACGCCGCCGAAGACGAGGGTGGTGGACACTACCGGCGCCGGGGACGCCTTCGTCGGGGCATTCTCGTACGGGCTCGCTGCCGGGCTGTCACCCACGGCCGCCGCACGGCTGGGCTGTGCATGCGCGACCTCCAGCGTGGCCCGTCCAGGCACTCAGTCGTCGTTTCCGGTGGCTGGCGACCTGGACGAGGCGCTCGCCTGGGCGGCCACGGCATTGTGACCCCGCGCAGCGCCGCCACGGTTGTTGTGGCTGGCTGCCGGGGCCCGAGCGCGCCGCTTACCCTCGGGCACGGCCTGCATCCGGGCTCAATCGCGGTCGGATTGAGCGGCCAGCCCGCGGAGCACGATGTCGAGCCCGCCACCGAACTCCTCGCTGCGTCCGACCCGCCGCGCGGCCTGCGCAGTCTCGGCCATGTAGGGGAACTCGACGAGGACCCGGAGCCGGTCCGGCCACGGCGCGGCGGGCGGTGGGGTGACGTCGACGGGGGCCGGTCAAGCGACGGTCAGGGACGGCCGGGCGGAGCCCAGCTGAAGCGCGGCGGCCGGCGCTCGTTGGCCGCTGCCACCCCCTCGCGGGCCTCGCCGCTGGCCCGGACCTGCCCGTGCCACCAGGCGATCCGCGCGTCGTCGACCCGCCCGTCGATGATCTCCTTGGCCGCGGCGACGGTCAGCCGAGAGCGCTGCGCGACCGCTTCCGTGATCGCCTCGACCCGGGCCGCCAGCCCGTCAGCCGGCAGCACCTCGTCGACCAGGCCGACCCGCAGCGCCCGCTCGGCGTCGATCAGCTCGCTGGTGAAGAGGAGGTGCTTGGCGGCGGACGGCCCGACCAGCCGAGCCAGTCGCCGGGTCGTCGGCGCGGGGTAGACCAGCCCGAGCCGCGCCGGGGGTACGCCGAACCGGGCGTCCGCCGCGGCGATCCGCAGGTCGCAGGCGACCGCGAGCTGGCAGCCGCCGCCGACGCAGGCGCCCTCGATCGCGGCCACGGTGGGCTTGGGGAAGGCGGCCAGCCGCTCCTCGGCGACGACCGCGATGCTCGCGTCACCGGCGTCCAGCAGCTCGTCCAGGTCGCCGAGGTCCGCCCCGGCGCAGAACGTGCCGTCGGCGCCGGTGAGCACCAGCGCGTGCACCGTCGGGTCCGCTTCCAGCCCGTCGAGCAGCACCGGCAACTGCCGCCACATCGCGGCGGTCATCGCGTTGCGGCGGCCCGGGTTCCGGATCACCACCGTCGCCACCCGGCCGGTCACCTCGACGGTCAGCTCCGCGTCCGACATGTTCTCCCCCTTCAGAGCCGACGGTCCGGCCGACCATAACGGCGGGGGCCCGGGGAGCACCCGCGCGGGGTGGCCGTGGGGACACGGGAAGGGGAGGAGGGCGAGCCCCTTCCCGCCGCGGACACTGCCCGTTCGAACGAGGCGGCCCAGGTGCTGGGAACCGGGCGGCGGCGTGGCGCGTCCGACCGGCATGAGATCAACCCGCGTCGCGGCGGTCACCGTCGCCGCGCTGCTCATCCCGCTGGGCGGTTGCTCGGCGACCGACTCAACGAGCACCGGCGCTCGCCGCAGCGCGACCCCGGCCGCCCAGGTCGCCCGCCTGGTGCTGGAGAAGTCCGGCGGCATCGCCGGGGTCCGGGACACGGTGACCGTCGAACCCGACGGGCGGTGGACGGTGGTCGACCGGTCCGGCGCATCCCGCACCGGTCAGCTGAGCGCGGCGGACCTCGAGCGGCTGCGGCAGCTCGCCGCCGACCCGCGGCTCGCCGCCGAGACCGGCAGCACGACCAAGCCGACCAGCTGCGCCGACTCGTTCACCTACCTTCTCACCGTGGACGGGACGACGACCGGCTACGTCGACTGCCCCACCGACGCCTCCCGCCCTGCGGCCACCGCCGCCGTCGTCGAGCTGCTCACCCGCGCCACCGGTTGACGACCGGCCGCCGCCCGGTCGGCGGGCCGCGCATCCCAGACCCCTCGAGCCCCCCTTGGCGGGTGAGGTCGGCACCGTCGACCGGACCGCCAGTGACCCGGCACGTGCCCGCAGCCAGGTGGAGCACCCTGCCAGCTCGCCGCGCCCAGTCAGTTAGAAGACGTAGTCGGGCGGCAGGCCGGTGCCGCGCAGTTCCAACGGCAGGTGGGACACGTCGTTGACAGCGATCAGATTCGGCGGCCCACCGTCCCGGTAGCGGATGACGGTCAGCCCGCAGTTGTGGTGGTTCAACCCCAGCCAACGCCGCTCCGGCGCCTCCAGCGCGTGCCGGACGAACCAGGCGATCAGGAAATTGTGCGTGATTACCAGGTCGCGTACGTCACCGTCGGTCGGGGCGGTGGCGAACCGGGCAACCGCCTCCGGCGTCCGTCGCGGCCCGTCCGCCCGCTCGCGCTCGGTGAACCCGGCCAGAAAGCTCGCGTACGCCGGCGGCAGGCCCGCCGGGTCGGTGTCGTGCGGCAGGTGGTCGCCGGCCAGTTCGGAGACGTACACCGGGACACCGGGGAGTGCGGCAGCGACCAGCTCGGCGGTTTCCGCGGCCCGGCGCGCCGGTCCGTGGTGGACGGCGCTGAAGGGTACGCCACGCAGTCGCTCGCCGAGCAGCGTCGCCTGTCGGCGACCGCGGGCGGAAAGCCCCGCGTCCGGCGACTCGACCTCGGGCCGGTCCTGCTCGCCGTGCCGGACCAGGAAGAGCAGCCGACTCGCCATCGCTCACCTCACAGGGATCGGGAGGCGCGAGCCTAGCCCGCGCCTCCCGATCGTGTTTCAGACGGCCCGGCCGTGCTCCGCCCGCCGGAGCGTCCCGGTGATCCAGGCCCAGCCGACCGCCACGGCGAGGCCGAAGCCCAGCATGGTCACCGGCGCAGGGTGGACGATCATCGCGACCCAGGCCGCCGCGAAGTACAACCCCGCCAGCAAGCTGTACGCCGCCCAACCACCCTCGCCTCGCCGCGCCGCCCGCCGGGCCCCGGCCGCCGCGGCGACGATCAGAGCGACGAAGCCGATCGCCGCCGCGAGGAAGTGCAGGCCCCCGTGCCAGCTGATCTCACCCGGCCCATGAGGGGTGCCGGCCGGGAAGCCGTCGAACGGGTCGGCCCGGAAGATCCCGGCCAGCACCAGCCCGGTCCCGTAGAGGGCGAGCAGTTTCGACAGCCACGCCGACCCGGGGTCCGTGCGGCGCAGCGCGGCGGCGGCACCGAGCACGAGCAGACCGGTGACCAGGAACGTGGCGATCTGCACCCAGCCCAGATCGCCGTTGCTCAGCACGCTGACCGGGTGCCGCCGGAAGTCGAAGCCGTCCCGGGCGAAGCCCTGGACCAACGCGGACCCGACGAAGATCGGGCCGGCGAGGGCGCCGCCGGCGAGCAGCAACCGGTCCCGGCCGAAGGCGGCCGGTCGTACCTGGTGAAGCGGGAGAGCGTCGGTCATTGGTCCACTCCCCTCAGGCCCGCGGGTACATCTGGCCGATGCGGATCCGGTTGCCGAACGGGTCGCGGATGCCGAAGTCGATCCCGTACGGCCGCTCGGTCGGCTCGTCCGTGATGTCGACTCCCTTGGCCACCAGGTCCTCGTACGTCTTGCGGGCGTCGTCGGTGGTGAGGCAGAGCCAGCCGGAGAGCGCCCCCTTGGTGAGCAGCTCCCGGACCTGCTCCGCGGTGGCCGGGTCGAGGGCCGGCGGGCCCGGCTTCTCCAGCAGGATCTCGCGCTCGGGGTCGCCGGGCACGTTGACCGTCAGCCAGCGCATGAAGCCGAGGTCCTGGTCGGTGTTGACCTCCAGGCCGAGCTTGCCGACGTAGAAGTCGAGCGCCTCGTCCTGGTCGAGGACGTAGATCTGGGAGCGGGTGATCGCGTTCATCGTCATGGCAGAGACGCTAGGCGCGGGCGCTGACCTCGTGCTTCTCCAAAACTGCTCGCCTCGGCGCGGGTGCGACCTTTGCCTGATGTTCCTCGTTTGTTCTTGCGGGGCACCGCGGCGGGTTGGCCCTGTGTTTACTTGCGCCACACGCGCAGTGCCGCCGCCCCGCAGGTTCGGAGGATCGCCGATGCACATCATGCTGGCCTGGTTCGCCGAGCGGGCGCTGCCCGAAGCGGCCCGACGGGCCGCCCGGGACCGGTTCGACGCGAGCCTCGCCGAGGTGGTCCCGGCGAGCTTCCGTCGACACGAGTTCGGCGGCGAGGACTGGGGTGTCATCGTCCTGCACCCACACGACTCGGGGGCGTACCGGTGGTCGACGGTGGACCTGGCCGGTCCGGTCACCGCGGTCTCGCTGGGGCTCCCGGTGGGGCTCGACCTGACCGGCGGCCCGACCGCGCTGGCCGGCCGGCTGCTCGCCGGCGAGGACGTGCACCGGGAGGTGGTGCCGCCGTTCGGGCTGCTCGCTCTCCACGCGGCCGACGGCTTCGCCCTGCAGCAGGACTGGCTCGGGATGTGCCGGGTCTTCACCGGCACGTCGGGCGGGGTGACGGCGTTCTGCACCCGGCCCAGCCCGCTCGCCGCCTTCCTGCACGGCGATGTCCGGCCCGACCCCGACGGCTGGCGGTCGTACGCGCTCTGCGGGCACTTCGGCGGTGACCTCTCGCCAATCGCCGGCACCCGGCTGCTGCGGCCCGGCGAGCGAGTGACCGGCCGCCGCCGCGCCGACGGCGGCTGGGACCTCACCACCGCAATCCGGTACGCGACGGACGACGTGGTGACCAGTGGGTTCGCCGGCCGGGACGGGTCGCTCGACGACCTGCTGGACGGGGCGGCCGACGCCCTCACCAGGACCGCGGCCAGCATGCACCGGCTGTACGCGGACGAGATCCCGCTCGGGCTGTCCGGCGGCAAGGACTCCCGGCTGATCGCGGCGTCGCTCCTCGCGGCCGGCGGCACACCCCGGTTCGTGACCAATGAGGACACCGGGGCGGAGGGCGAGGTGGCCCGGCAGCTCGTGCAGATCCTGCGGGACAAGCGCGGACTGAACCCGGAGCACGAACTCCGGCTCGCCGGGGCGCCGGCGCGAGTGCTCGGCACGGGTCTGCGGGAGCGCACCAGGCGGCTGCAAAGGCTGCACGACTTCCAGTTCCCCTCCAGCTACGTGGTCCGCCCGGCCGCCGCCACCCGCTTGGACGAGCGGGTCCGCCCGGCCACCTTCACCGGCGCCGCCGGCGAGCTCGCCACCGGCTACTGGTATCCACCGGCGGACGCGGAGACGGCGTCACCCGAGCAGGCCGGGCTGGCGAAACTCCTGGCAGCGGTGCCGAGAGCGGTGGCCGCCGAGGCGGCGGTCGCCGCGGAGCAGGACCGGATCGCCGCGCTGCTCCGCCACGCGCGCGACATCGGCCTGCGCGACCTGCACCTCCTCGATCACCTCTATCTGGTGGAACGGATGCGCCGCTGGTGCACCTCCGCCAACGCCACCGGCATGGTCACCCCGTTCCTCGCCCCGGGCTTCGTCGCCGCCACCTTCGGCCTGACCCCCGAGCAGAAGCGCGGCCGGCTGCTGCACACCGGGCTGATCGAGTGGCTGGTCCCGGAGTGGGCCGAGGTTCCGTTCGTCAGCGTCAGCACCGGCGGATCCACCGCCACCCGGGTGTGGGAGGGCGACGGCATCGAGGTGATCGCCGACCTGCTGGACACGGCGCACGGCCCGATCACCGAGGTGATCCACCGGCCTGCGGTGGAGAAGACGTTGCGGGCGGCGGTCAAGGGCGGTCGAGCCGACGCCCGGACGCTGCAGCAGTTCACCTGGTTGGCGCTCGCCTCCCACCAGCTCGAAGCCGGCGCCACCCGGCCCGCCACCGCCGCCACCTACGCCCGGATCACCGCTCCCCCGCGCCCGCCCAAGCCGTCGCCGCTTGTCGCGCGGCTGCGCTGGATCAAGCGGACCCGGCTCGGCAACCGGATCTGGGCGGAGGTGCGCAACCGGGTACGCCGCTGACCGGGTCAGCGGACGCTGCTCGGCCGCATCCAGGCCTTGGTGAAGCAACTCGGCACGGCGGCCGGTGACGCCTTGCGCTTCCGGTAGTCCGAGGGGGACTCGCCGACGATGTCGCGGAACGTGCGGCTGAACGTGCCCAGGCTGCCGAAGCCGACCGCGAAGCAGATCTCGGTGACCGGCTCGTCGGTCTGCACCAGCAGGTACATCGCCCGCTCGACCCGGCGCCGTTGCAGGTAGCGGTGCGGGGTCTCGCCGAACGTGGCCCGGAAGGTTCGGATGAAGTGCGCCTCGGAGACGTGCGCGATCCGCGCCAGCGCCGGCACGTCGAGCGGCTCTGCGTACGACCGGTCCATCGCGTCCCGGGCGCGCAGCATCGCCCGGTTGGACTCCTCCACCGCGCGGCTCATCGCCGTCAGGTTACCGGCCCGAGGCGGCCCGGCCGGCTCTCCACCACGACTGCACGACACGATCCTCGCAGCCGAGCCCCGGTCGGGATGAGCGACAAGGGACACTTGGTTTCCTACGGTTGGCTGTCTTCTCTCCGCCCACCGATACGCCTCCGGGGAGGCGCCAGGATCAGGACGGCCAGTACGAGGGCGCCGAGGCCGAGGCTGATGGGCAACGAGAACGGTGACGACTTCTCGACCCGACCGGGGCGCTCGCCTTTGACGGCGACCATGGGTTGCTCATCCTTCTTTTCTCCGGGTGTGACCAGGCGGCCGACGGAGGCGTTGGGAGAGAGCGCGAAGCCCCAGTTGAGCAGGGCTGCCGCCTCGCCCAGACTCCCCAGCGGCGCGGTCTCCGCTCCCAGCAGGGTCACCGCGAGGCGCCGGCCGTTGCGTTCGGCCACGCCGACGTACGTCTGCCGAGCCAGGTCGGTGAAGCCCGTCTTCCCGCCGAGCGTTCCGGGGTAGCTGTCCAGCAGCGTGGCGTCGTGGGTCATCGCGAACGCCGGCGTTCCCGGGCGTGCCGGTACCTGCGCCACCCTGGTGGCCATGTATCGCCGGAAGTCTTCGCGGGCGAAGGTGGCCCGCGCGATCAGCGCGAGGTCGTACGCGCTGGTGTACTGACCGGGGCCGTCCAGGCCTGAGGGCGTTGCAGCGTGGGTCTGGTTCGCGCGCAGCCGGCGCGCTTCGTCGTTCATCGCCTGGACTCCGCCCTGCCTGCCGGCGCCGCCGCCGCCGACGCGAGCCAGCACGTTGGCCGCGTCGTTCCCCGATCTGAGGAGCAGCCCCAGCCACAGACTCTCGATCGAGTACTGGCCGCCCGCGCCCACCCCCATCACTGAACTGGCCGGATCGAGATCCGCCAGATCCTCCCGCTTCACCTCGACGACCTGCTTCGGGTCGAGGCGCGGCATCAGGGCCGCCGCCAGCAGCAGTTTCTGCACGCTGGCCGGCGTTCGGTGCTCGTGGGAGCCGCACCCACCCAGCACCTCACCGCTGTTGAGGTCCGCCACGAGCCAGGAGGTGGCGGTCACGGCCGGCGCCATCGGCGCGCCCGCAGGAATGGCCAGTCCTGCCGTCGCCAGCGCCTCCCCTCCGACTGCCCGCCGGGCGGCGTCAACCGGTGGCGGGGAAGGTGCGGCGGGCGGGGGCACCGGCGGCTTCACCCTCGGGCATGGCACGTACGGCGCGGCCGCCGCCCGCGTTGGTGACCCGACCGCCACAGCGGGCAGGACCAGGATGGCACTCAGCGTCATGGCAGAGACACGAGGGGTGTTCACGCTTACGTACGGTAATCCTCAGCACGGCGGGCGCGGGCCGATTGGAGAAAGCACGCCGCGGTGACGCCGAGGAGCCCCGGGGTCATCAACGCCGACGTCCTTGCTGGCCGACACCAGCGCGGGTCGCGGTGGCGGAGGCCAGCCTCGACGCGATGCGTCAGGTGCTCGACAAGCTCGGCGGGCCGCCCCCACGCGCGGCGGCCCGCGCCGCTGCGGCTCACCCCAGGTTGCCAGATGCACGGCGCGGGACATCGGCTCGCGGCCGATAGCCATCAACACCTCGTTCTCAAGATCGAAGCAGACCGCCGGTAAGGCACAGCGCGTTATCGACATCGACAACTACGGCCTGGATCACAGCCAGGAGCCTAGACCGGTGCCAACGATCGGCGGATGAGCCCGGCTGCGGTCAGCGTTGCTGTCAACCGATCGACTCCCGGCAGCGCCCGTCGGAGAGCGCCTGGTGAGATTGGAGCCCCCCGGCCGGGATCGAACCGGCGACAGCTCGCTTACAAGGCGCTTTCGGCAAGACTCACAGCGTCCGCTGACGTCCATGGCGTCCGGCCCGGCGGCGAGACCCGTACGCACATGTCCGGCAACAGCCGCCGCCGTTGCTGTCAGCCACGGATGTCAAGCCAGGCAATCAGGCTGTCCCCGGCGGTCCGGGGTAGCCCAGATGGCTGCCGGCCCAACCGATGCCCCCAGGCGGTTGCTTCCACTCGCCGCTGCGCCTCTTCGAGATCGATAGGCGAGGCCATCGCTTACGTGCTGCTTGCCGACTGACGCCTACCGCCGCACCAAGCTCGGGATACCCGGCACCGTACTTCACCGCCTCCTCGGCGCTAGCGGATACGAGGTCAGCGAGAAGACTGCTCATCTGCTCACCTGCCGCCATCCGCGCGAGGTGAGTCCGCATCCCCTCTACGTAGCTCGGCTTCTGATCACCCCCGCCCCGCCCATCCATATCGGAGTCCTTCAGCCGCTGCCCCCATTCGGCGGCAATAGCACCCAGTTGCCGCCGTAGGTCCTGCCGCTCGTCCTGGGTTAGATCCCGCATCACTGACCCCCTCGCTAGTGACCTCGCACTTCAGAGTCCGCCTGACAACCAGGGTTGTCAACGGCTGAAGCGGGGCAGTATGCGCGGCCGGGCTACGACCCCCGCCGGGGGGAGCCGGACACATAACGGTCCGGTAGGCAGGTCGCGAGCCTCGGCCGGTCGAGCGAGGGCTGTGACGGTGCCGTGGGTTGCTGTACTTGCGTCCTGTACGGCAGGGATCGGCAGCGGCTGCTGACCTCCGAATTACGAGTCGGCTCCCGCTGCTGGTCCACCGCCAGGTCCTCCCGCCCAATCCGACGTCAGGGTCCGCGATCTGAGTACGACGCCAGGCACGCTGGTGCTCGGGGGCGCATGACCCGACGCGACATCTGGCTGCTTTCGGACGGCCAACTCTGGCGGGTCCGTGGCCGCTTCGGCGGTGACGGAGGGCAGGAAGTCTCGTACGACTTCCCGGATGAAGTATCGGCGCGCTCGATGGTGGCCCGGATGGTGAAGACCTCGGCGGGCACGTGGCGGGATCTCACGGAAGCCGTCCGGCAGGAGCCCAGCCGCAGGCAGACTCAGTAGCTGAGCCGCAAGCGGGCACGGCATCGGGCGGGGCAGCGCGGGAAGCCGCTTGAGGGGTCCTGTTATGCCCTCCCAGTGGGGCTGTCGGCGGGAGTTCCATGGGTCAGGAAGACGTGGATGCTGCGGCTTTCAAGACACGGCTCGGCACCGCAGGCGCTACGTAGAGAGCAAGGAGAAACACCCGATGCGTGGAGTGATCATGCACACCGCCGGTGATGTCCGGGTGGAGGAGCGTGACGATCCGAAGATCATCGAGCCCACGGACGCGATCGTCCGGCTGACCGCCACGTGCATCTGCGGGTCGGACCTGTGGCCCTACCGGGGGGTCGAGCCTGCCGACCACCAGGTGATGGGGCATGAGTACGTGGGCGTGGTCGAGGAAGTCGGCTCGGAGGTGCGGAACGTCAAGGTCGGCGATTTCGTTGTCGGGTCGTTCGTCATCTCCGACGGCACGTGCGAGATCTGCCGGTCCGGCTACCAGTCCCAGTGCGTGCACCGGCAGTTCGTGTCGCAGACGATCGGCACGCAGGCCGAGAAGGCGCGTATCCCGTTCGCCGATGGCACCCTGGTGCCCACGCCGGGGCACCCGGACCCGGAGCTGATCCCGTCGCTGCTGGCCGCCTCCGACGTGCTGGGCACCGGCTGGTTCGGCGCCGTGGCAGCCGAGGCCGCCCCGGGCAAGACCGTCGCGGTCGTCGGTGACGGCGCGGTCGGCTTGATGGCGGTCCTGGCCGCCAAGCAGCTGGGCGCGGAGCGGATCATCGCGATGTCCCGCCACCCCGAACGGCAGAGACTCGCTTTGGAGTACGGCGCGACCGACATCGTCGAGGAGCGCGGCGAGGAGGGCGTGGCGAAGATCAAGGAGCTCACCGGCGGGCTCGGCGCGCACTCGGTGGTCGAGGCCGTCGGCACCCAGGAATCGACCCTGCAGGCGATCGGGGCCACCCGGCCGGCCGGGTACATGGGCATCGTCGGCGTGAACTATGAGGTCGCGATCCCCGGCATCCAGCTGTTCTTCCCCGGCATCCACGTGCACGGTGGTCCTGCCCCGGTCCGCCGGTTCCTGCCCGACCTGATTCAGCTTATCTGGGAACGCAAGATCGACCCCGGTAAGGTCTTCGACCTCACCCTGCCGCTCGACCAGGCGGCGGAGGGTTACCGGGCGATGGACGAGCGGCGCGCCATCAAGGTGCTGCTCACCGTCTGACCAACCCCTCACGCATTTCCGCCCGCCCCGCAGCGCCACGGCGGGGCGGGCGGACGCGTTCCCAACGAATCCGGAAGGAACCAGCCGCTTGCGGCGTTGGCGGGGTACTGACGGGACCCCCCAAGCGACTAGGAAACGTGGCTACCGTGGAAGGCATGAGCACGAAAGACGAGGTCAGAGAATTTCTGATCTCCCGTCGCGCCACGTGACGCCAGAACAAGCGGGCCTTCCCGACTACGGCGGGGACCGACGCGTGCCGGGCTAACGCCACAGAACGTTCGGCAACTGCTGACCGCGAAGCGGCAGGCGGGACTCTCGATACGGATGGTCCAGTACATCCACGCTGTATTGCGCAACGCGCTTCAGAATGCCATCCGGGAAGAGCTGGTCGCCCGCAACGTGGCCAAGCTCGTCCAGGTCGAGACGCCTGACTACGAGGTCGGCAAGGGTCTAACCATCGCCCAAGCGCAACGACTGCTCGAACCGTAAAGCCAACACGCTGCACTCGCTGTACGTCCTGGCGCTCATGCTGGGCCTCCGCCGTGGCGAACTGCTCGGCCTGCCCGGCCGCTCCGTGACGGGCACGCCGGGCGGGGTTTTGGCTGGTGAAGACTTGGAGCCCCCGGCCGGGATCGAACCGGCGACATCTCGCTTACAAGCTCTGTGCAGCACGTCCGTCCTTGTCCTGCAACGGTCGTTAGCTCGGACCACTGTCCGTCCCCGCCCTCGCTGAGGTGCCGCCGTCCGGCGCTGTTGCTGTCAGCGTTGCTGTCGACGGCTTTCCCGCCGGCCAACGCCTTTCGAGAGGGCCTGGGATGATCAAGAGAGCTGGCTTGTTCTAGGAGGCGGGCGTGACCCTTGTCCCATGGGCGGTGCGGCGCGAGCACCGCTACAACCACATCCTGCACATGCTGCGCATCGAGGACCGCCGCCGGGCCGGCGAGCCGATCCCGGCCGCCCAGATGAAAAAGCTGGACATCTGGCTGGGGAACCTGAGGGAGCAGAACGCGGTCGTCCACTACGACCCGGACACCGAGCAGGGTTGGTGGCTGGTGCACCGCCGGCCTGGGGTGGACGACGACCTGATCCGCGTTCCCGATCGCGTTACCCGTCTACTTGGGTCCGGGGAGCAGTCGGGCTGGCGCTTGGGAGAGCAACCTACGTGACGTGAGAGAGCTCCACTGCGTTCGGACGACGTCCGGATTACTTCACCTTCGGTCTGGCGGCCTACGCTCCCGACCCCCGCCGGGGGGAAACGGAAACAGGCTGCCGACCAGTGAAATCGGGTGTCAAGCACCGCTGAAAATCGTCCGCTGCCTGCCGTTGGCTGACGGGGCTTCACAACCTTGGCCGCAGCCTTCGCTGCCTTCTTGCTGCCTCTACCTCAGCCGGGGGCATCCGTTGCGGCCCACCTAGCGCTGTGGCGAGGGCGCCTCGTCTGGGTGTCTCCATTCGCGTATGCCGTCCCACGCCGTAACCCCCGGCCAGGACGACGGCCGCGGCGGTGGCGACGATCACCGGCGCCCGGCCGACCATCGCCGGCGTCAAGGCGACAAGCGTGAGCAGTCCGATCACCCGGGACGGGGACACCCGGGCGAACACTTCGTACTCGAGGCGGGACCGCCCGGCCAGGAACAGCGCGGGCCCGCCGAGGATGACCGCGAGCCACAGCGGATCCTGGTGTCCGCGCGGTTGGTCGATGACTAGTGCGTAGCCGACGCCGGTGGCGAGAATGCCGGTCACCATGACCAGGTGGGTGTAGTACCCAGACTTAACGAGGCGGTCTGGATGGGGAGCGGCCTCGATGGCGGCGGGGAACACCGTCCCGGCGCGGTGGAAATAGATTCGCCACATCAGCACGGCGGTGGCGAAGGACATCACGGTCGGGGCCACCCGGTCGGGAGTGAACTTGTCGGCGAATGTCACTCCCGTGAGCAGGATCGTTTCGCCGATCGTGATGATGATGAACTGCTGGTAGCGCTCGGCGAGGTGCTTGCCCGCGAGTCTCCAGTCCTCCGCTCCGGTCCGACCAAGCCCGGGTACGAGCCAGCCGAGTACGAGTCCCGTGTAGTCCAGTGCGATCGCTAGCGTCCAGAGCACCCCGCGCGCGGGACTCTGCGGGAATAGCACCGCTCCGACGATCCAGGGCACGGCGGATAACGCGGCCCAGCAAAGGTGTCGCGCGGGGCTGTGCCGCCCACGGTCACGCCGGGCAAGCAGGAGGATGACGGGCTTGCCGACCTGGATGGCGACGTACGTGACCGCGAAGACCACAGCTCGATCGCCGAACGCATCGGGCAACGTGACCGCCATGATCATGCTGCCGAACATGGTCCAGACGACCAACAGCTGGGTCACGGGTCGTTGTGGATCGACTCTGCTGGTCACAAATGCCGCGTGGACCCAGATCAACCACAGGGCCAGTAGCAGCAGCGTCGTCTGACCGACTTCAGGCAGGATGATCCGACGTTCCGTGGTGAAGTCCTCAACCAGGCGCTGCGAGAATCGGGTGAGCACGAAGACATAAACCAGATCGAGGAGCAGCTCCCCCTCACGGCCATGCAGCAGCCCGCGCGAGCCACCGATCGTCATCTGCCGCTCATCTTCCGTCAGCTTGCCCCAGTATTGACCCAGTCGTACCACGCCGCTCGGGGCCTCCGACACATGTCGGCCAGGCGTCCATCCCTCGCCCGCGCCGATCGCTATCCAGTTGGTCACTCAGGCGGAAGTGTCAGGCGTTCAAGCGGAACCCAGAGCCGCTGTCCGCAGACCAGCAGGAGCGCTTCCCTCGGAAAGGGACGGCCCCCCACTAGGGGCTGGTCGCCCCTGTCAGGCAGTGTCAACAGGCCGCGTCGTGTGCGCGCACGTCGGTCAGGTGCTGCTCGTTCCGCCCGTCATCGTTCGCGTGGCGAGCGGCTTGCTGACTCGCTGCTGGCTACGCCTGGCTTCGACGTCTCGCTTACAAGCTCTGTGCAGGTCGTTCGGCGGCGTCCGGCGGCGTCTGTGACCTCGGGCGATCGTCTGCACTAGTCCGCCAGCGGGCGTTTTCGTCTAGGCCGGTTGCTGTCGCCATAGCTGTCGACAGCAACCGGCTGGGTCCTGTGCTTGACTTGACGTCCCCCATTCAAGGAGCGGCGTGAGGTTGCTGCACGCGTTATGGAACATCGGTGCACCACTGGTCGGCCTCGCAGTCATGATCGCCTCGGCCATCGGCGCTCGTAGGCGACACCTTGCACGAGCCGCTGTCGACACACGGCCTTGGCCAAGCCTGCCCGACGGCACAACGGCAGTCGAGATGCCTCCATTAGGCAAGGGAGTCACAAGCGCGACCGTTGTCCGGCTCATGAAGCACCTGGGCGACCCGGTGCAGGTCGGTGACGTGGCAGCGGAAGTGTCAACCGACAAGGTCGACACCGAGATCCCAGCAACCACCGCCGGAACTGTCGATGCTGTGTTCGAAGGCGATGAAGTTCCGGTTGGATTTCCGCTACTCGCCGTGAGTCCGTCAGCCGTGCTGCCACATCTGGCCGACGACCCACCCTCAGCTTGAGAATCGGGTTGATCTACACGGTGGGTAGTTGCAGCATCAGGGAGATCGCTGCCGAACGTTGATCGTCGGGCAGATCACGTGTCCGTGTCGCCCCGTGTTGACCGCTGCGTCGGGCACGGATCGGGCACGGGCCTGGCCCAGACGAGACGTGCGTCGGTGGTGTAGCTGCCAGCAGGGACGGGTGAGGTCACGTGCTCTTGGAGATTGACGGCCGCGAGGTGCGAACCGAAGTCGACCTTCACCTACTCCTGGCCCGTGCTCTCGACTTCGGGCCGTACTACGGTGCGAACCTAGATGCTCTGTGGGACCGACTGAGCAGGGATGTTCCCCGCCCGGTCGCCGTGGTCTGGACTGACTGGCAGCTCAGCGAGAGGAATCTCGGAGCGGAGCGATTCGGAAGGATCTGCGGCCTCCTGCGAGCCGTGGAAGCCGAGGACCGAAAGGCTGGTCACGAGGATCGTTTCACGTTCGAGTTGCGATGACCTCTTCGTCCCGAAGGAACCGCCAGGGGCTGATGAGCTGCGCGAGCAGCAGCAGTGAGTTGCCCGAACGGTCCGTCAGCGTCCATGGACGTCCAGCGGTGGCTACGTCCGTCGTCACTCAGTTGGTCACCCAGCCCGAGCGCCAGGCGGGAAGCGAGACTTGAACCCTGAATCCCTCCGCGGTTTGTGGATCGGCTCAGATCGGGCGGATCGGCGTCCTGACCCAGGCGAGGTCTCTCGCTTCCTTTCAGCGGTTGACAGTCCTTATCGGCGTCAATTGTGCCCAATGATCTTGCCGGCCTGTCTGCGACCGAGGACCGCCTGATGACGTGACGATTCTCAAGTACCGGGGCCCCCGGGCGATAAGTACGAGGGCTCAGGCACCCGGTCGCGTTGGCCAGGGAGGATCAGGGATCATGACGACGCACTTCCGATTGGCACTGTCCGGCGCACAACTAACCCTGCTCGGCGGCCTGCTCCTGGCGGCGGCGACGGTCGGCACCTGGCTCGCCTGGCTGAGCTGGAACACCGGCTACCGGATCGACCCGGAGACCGGCGCGCGCAGCGGCCCGTACGCGGTGTGGCAGGTGGCCGGGTGCGTGCTCACGCTTGCCGTGGTCGCCGCCGCCGGTGGCTGGTGGCTCAGCCCGTGGCTGGTCGCGCCGGTAATGGCGGTCGCCTTCACGGTTCCCTGGGCCGTGCAGGCCGCGTCGATCGATGGCAGCGGGCTGTGGGCGGTGGGCGCGATGTTGGTGCTGATAGGCACGGCGGCCGGCAGCGGGGTGGTCAGCCTGGGTACCCACCTGGTCCACCGGCGACTGACCGGCTCGTGACCCGGCACCGCCGCGGTACCTACCCTCACACCGCTCCTGCCGCGAGTGCCGCTGCGGCCCTTCTGTAGATGTCAAGCTCCGCCGGCCGTCTCGCCGGCGGAGCTTGCCTACTTCGTCCCGAACGCGGGTACGGGATGTCGTCGGATGACGTCTGGTGTCGTCCGACGCCTCAGAGCATGGGGCGTCTGCTGCCTTGCGTCGTTCCCTGCCGCCCGCTGGTGATCGTCTCGCTGCCTCTTCGCTGCTTCCTTGCGCCGCTCCGCGCCGGAGATCTAGCCTGCACGGATGCCGACCGAGACGCGCGGCACGATGCATGGGTGGATCTGGCGCGGGAACCTGCTGCCGTTCGTCGAGACGATCGCTGATCTTGTGCGGTACCGGCTCGACGACAGCGGGCTCACCGCCGGAGTCGAAAGCTCCGATGCCGACAACGACCTCTGGTTCACCTTCGTTCTAGACGGGCAGCCGCGCGTCGAGATGCACTTCGCGGGCACGGACGACCAGGTGCTGGTCGACGTGGAATTGGACGGCACCGACGAGTCGTTCGAAATCAGGGCCGCCCTATTGCTCGACCTCTGTAGCAGCTACCGCCTGACTCCCGAGGCCAGCTGACCTGACCTACGCATTACGAGTCGGTAGCCGGGCGCTGGTCCGCCGGCTGGTCCTCCTACTCGACCTGATACCCCGGTCCGTGATTGTCCGCTGTTGTTCGCCGGTTTGGCTGCTCGCTTAGCTGCTCGGCGAGCCCTGGAGGCTTCGTGGCGGTGTGAGTCGGAAAGACCGCGAGCCAGTCGGATCAAACGGTGTGCACCAGCCGGAAACGCTGGGCCAGCACCAGGGTGTCGTCGTCGACGGTGAAGCCGGGATCGCCCAGCTCCGCGCGCACTTCCTCGCTCTGCCAGAACGCCTCGTGCCCGGCCCGCCACTGCGCCACAGACTCATCTCCCTCGCCCTCATCGAGGGCGTGCTGCAGATCGACATCGGCGAGCCGGACCACACGCACCTCGGTCAGCTCGATCACCGCGACGGGCCGGCCCTCCGAGTCCACCACCGCCGATCGCTGGCCGACCTGAGGCAGCGGCTCGTTCGCGCACTCGTATCCGAGCACAAGGCTGGAGGTCGAGGACTTCGCGCCGGACAGGATGGCGGCCACCAGCTTGTCTCGCAGCGGCCCGGGGAACGCGAACTCCGCCAGGGGAAGATCATCGAGATTCATGCGGGAAGGGTAAGTGAACCGGCGAGCCGCCACTGACTGATATCTCGCTTACAAGGCGCTTTCGGCATGAGTCGCAACGTCCGCTGACGGCTGCCACCTCCACCCTGGCCTCGCCGTGCGTGCGAGTACGTCCGCCGCTGTTTGCGACGGTTGATGTCAGCCGTGGATGTCAGCTCGCGGAGCGGCAGGCGAAAGAGCAGGGCGGGCGGCTAGAGGAGCGGGAACGATGGCCCGGTGCGGTGCTTGACGCCAGCGATGTCGATGATCGGCCTGGGGGTGGCCGGTCCGTCAAAGCCCTATACCTCCCGCGGGCCTTGAGCCACCTCGCCTAATTAGCACGGCCGTGACCTATCTCCCCAGCTCACAGAGCCGGTCCCGGTACAAACGCCGACGGCAGTGGGGTTCCGACCTGGGGCGAATCCACTTCGACAATCTCCGGCTTCATTGGCCACAGCATGTTCAGCAGCTCGTCCTGTTCGGCTTTTCCGACCTTGAAGTCGTCAAGCGTCGCGACGAGGTCCTCCATGAAGACATCGAACTCGCCGCTGGTCACGCCCATGTTGGTGTGCGTCTCCTTCATGTCTCGCCCGGTGTAGGTGCACGGCCCGCCGGTGCCCTGACACATCTGGTCAACGAACTCCTTCGTCAGTCGGTCCAGGTTGGTCCGGGCGAACTTCTGGTTGATTCGGTCGTCCTTCGCCACGCGATCTTCAAAGGCGCGGGTGACTGCCGTGATGGCATCGGTTCCGCCGAGGCGTTCGTACAGGGAACCATCCACTGCTCCCACCTCCCGTGTCGTTGTTGCCTGCGATCTTGGGATGGCTCGCTAGGGCCTCTCGCAGTTTAGCGACGGCGCCGCTACGTTCCGTGACTAACCGCCAGTCTGCCCCAAGGGGGGCCCGGCGAGGCTCGCCAAGGCCGACTATCCCCGATGCGGCTGGCTAAGCCGGGCCGGTTGTTGACGGGACGCGGGCCGGTCACGGGTGGATTCAGCGGCACGTGACGCACCGGTCGATCCGCGGTCACCGGCGCGGGCATGGGCGGATCCAGCGGCGCGGACGGTTGTTCGGCCTCCGCAGGTTCGAGCCTTACGTAGGCCCGGACGGGCTGGTCCTCCGCTCGTAGCGGCCTGGTGCCCCCTGCGTCCTGGTCGTTGTCCTGAACGTTTATGCAAACGGCTGGTGTCGGGCCGCCGCTGTTGTCCAGCTCCGTGCCACCTGCCGGTTGACCCCCGTCTGGGGGAGCCGGATAGACGTAGTCAGCGCGTACCGATGCTTAGCAACCAGGCCCGGACCACAGCCGGCGCCAGCGGTTCTGTAATACGTCGTACCGACCGATGTCGAGCGTCTTGCTGCCTCGCCGCTGCCTCTGGCCCTGGGCTTCGCTTCAGCCGGCGGTAGAGCTACCCATCAGCGCGGCCATGTACGCGGTTGCTAGCGCCCGAACTGTTTCCTCTGGAAGGGCTGCCTGCAGAGCATCAACCGCGAGATTGACGCCGAAGGAGCGCCGCCGGCTGAACATGTCCTGTAGCCACTGCACTCCGTCACGCACGCTCGCCCCAGCAGTCTCATCGTCGGCGAGTTCACGCAGCCGCCGACCCACCTGCTCCGCCGGTTCCGCCTGCATCAGCCGGAG
Organism: Micromonospora rhizosphaerae; assembly: GCF_900091465.1. Taxonomy (NCBI): domain Bacteria; kingdom Bacillati; phylum Actinomycetota; class Actinomycetes; order Micromonosporales; family Micromonosporaceae; genus Micromonospora; species Micromonospora rhizosphaerae. Next base: position 432,015 of record NZ_FMHV01000002.1, read on the forward strand.
CACGTCACCGGCATCCTTCGGCTTGAGCCGGTCCGGTCGCTGCGGCCTGAACGACTGCATCCGGTCGTGCAGTTTGTGGGCCTTGGCGACTAGCAGCGCCGCTGTGCCCGCAACCGGCACCAACAACTGTCGGCTGTCGAGGCCCGGCTCCAGGCTGGAGATCAACACATCGCTATGATCGGCGACGGCAGCCTCCAACTCCTCGCCGCTGCAGAGGGACACCGGCTCCACGGGCTCTACGTCGTTGCTGCCACCATGGGCCTCCGGCGGGGGGAACTGGTCGGCCTCCGCTGGTCGGATGTCGACTTGGACGAGGGCACGCTGAGGGTTCAGCAGACCGTCCAGCGGGTCGCCGGGCAGCTCCACGTCCTGGACGCCAAGACCGAGGACTCCGAGGCCGTGTTGCCGCTGCCCGAGGTCACATGGCTCACCCTGCTTGAACATCAGGAACAGCAGAATGTCGAGCGGGCCACCCTCGCCGAGGTCTGGGCGGACCACGACCTCGTCTTTCCCACCGAGCGTGGCACGCCGATGGAGCCCACCAACCTCAGCCGCTCCTTCGCCCGGCTCCGCGAGGCAGCCGGCTTGCCCGGTGTCCGCCTCGACGATCTGCGCCACACCGTCGTCTCCCTGCTGATGGAGCTCGGCGTGCCGCCGCACGTCGTCCAAGCCATCGCCCGGCACGCCGACGTCAAGATCACGCTGAAGGTCTACGCTCACGCCAACCTCGACGCGATGCGTCAGGCACTCGGCAAGCTCGACGGGCGGCTCTCGTGACCCCGGTTGCTGTCAGCGTTGCTGTCAACCGGTCGGCTGGCAACAGCGTCCGACGCGAAATACCTGGTGGTGTTGGAGCCCCCGGCCGGGATCGAACCGGCGACATCTCGCTTACAAGGCGAGTGCTCTGGCCAGCTGAGCTACAGGGGCGCGTGCTGTCGTGGTCAGCATAGCGACTGACGTCCGAAATTCCCGCTCGGCGGACCTCCCGAGCACGGAAAACGTCAATTTCCCGACCTCCTCGCCGAGGGATCGACACCGGAACCACTCGTCGGTCGAGGGAGGTTCGTGCCTTCCGGTGCCTGACTGGCCCGAATGGGTATGGTCTCGGTCCCACCCCCTGCTTCGCGCCTTGGCAGCGCCGTAAAACCCGTTTACCGTGCAGTGACACGGACGACACTCCGGTCTGCCTCGGCTGCCCGGGCGGCGCCCGTTGACCGGCACCGCACGGCGCCGGTCGCTCCTTCACTCGGATCGTCCGGCACGTTCCTGCCGGTGAAAGGAAGCGCCCCACCATGGCTACGGTCACCTACGCGAAGGCGTCCCGGATCTACCCGGGCACCGAGCGCCCCGCGGTCAACCAGCTCGACCTCGAGATCGGCGACGGAGAGTTCCTCGTCCTGGTCGGCCCCTCCGGTTGCGGCAAGTCCACCAGCCTGCGCATGCTGGCCGGTCTGGAGGACGTCGACGAGGGTGCGATCTACATCGACGACCGGGATGTCACCAACCTGCCGCCGAAGGCCCGCGACATCGCGATGGTTTTCCAGAACTACGCCCTCTATCCGCACATGACGGTGTACGAGAACATGGCGTTCGCGCTCAAGCTGCGCAAGACCTCGAAGGCCGAGATCGACCGGCGGGTCAAGGAGGCGGCCGGGCTGCTCCAGCTGGAGGAGTTCCTCAGCCGCAAGCCGAAGGCGCTCTCCGGCGGCCAGCGCCAGCGGGTCGCGATGGGCCGCGCCATCGTCCGCGAGCCGCAGGTCTTCCTCATGGACGAGCCGCTGTCGAACCTCGACGCCAAGCTGCGCGTGCAGACCCGTACCCAGATCGCCTCGCTGCAGGCCAAGCTCGGCATCACCACGGTCTACGTCACCCACGACCAGGTCGAGGCGATGACCATGGGCCACCGGGTCGCCGTCATGCTCGACGGCGTGCTCCAGCAGGTGGACACCCCCCGGGCGCTCTACGACACCCCCGCCAACGTCTTCGTCGCCGGTTTCATCGGCTCCCCTGCCATGAACATCAAGACCGTGCCGCTGACCGAGCAGGGCGCCTCGTTCGCCGAGATGAACATCCCGCTGACCCGGGAGCAGGTCGAGGCGGCCCGCGCCGAGGGTGGCGACGGCAAGGTGACCGTCGGCTTCCGGCCGGAGGACTGCGACCTGGTCAGCCCGACCGAGGGCGGCATGCCGGTCGTGGTCGAGCTGGTCGAGGACCTCGGCTCCGACGCCAACGTCTACGGCCACGCCGCGCTCGAGGGCCTCAACGAGCGCTTCGTCGTCCGCACCGACCGCCGCAGCATGCCGAACATGGGCGACACCGTGTTCGTCAAGCCGCGCGCCGGCCAGAGCCACGTCTTCCACGCCGTCACCGGCAACCGGATCTGACGTACGGAAAAAGGGGCGGCCCGCTTCGGCGGACCGCCCCTTTTCGTATTCGTGCGGCCGGTCAGGCCTCGGCGGACCGCCGCCGGGCGACCTCGGCGAGGGTGACCGCGGCGGCGACGCTGGCGTTGAGCGACTCGACGTCGGTGATCATCGGGATGCGGACGGTCAGGTCGCAGGTCTCCCCGACCAGCCGGGACAGCCCCCGCCCCTCCGAGCCGACTACCACGACCAGCGGGCCGACCGCGGCCTCCAGGTCGTAGAGGTCGGTGTCGCCGTCGGCATCCAGCCCGACCACCATGAAGCCGGCGTCCCGGCAGGCCTTCAGCGACCGGGTCAGGTTGGTGACCTGGGCGACCGGCACCCGCGCCGCCGCGCCGGCGCTGGTCCGCCAGGCGGTCGCGGTGATCCCGGCCGCCCGCCGCTCGGGTACGAAGACACCGTGCGCGCCGAACGCCGCGGCGGACCGGATCACCGCGCCCAGGTTGCGCGGGTCGGTGACCCCGTCCAGCGCGACCAGCAGCGGGCAGGCCTGCTCCAGCGCGGCCGCCATCATGTCCTCGAACGGCTCGTACGCGAACGGCGGCACCTGGAGGCCGACGCCCTGGTGCAGCACGCCGCCGGTCATCCGATCCAGTTCGGCGCGGCTGACCTCGAGGATGGCGATGCCGCGGTCGGCGGCGGTCCGGACGATCTCGTTGACCCGGTCGTCGATGTCGATGCCCTGCGCGACGTAGAGCGCGGTCGCCGGCACCTGGGTGCGCAGCGACTCCAGCACCGGATTGCGGCCGACCAGCAGCTCGGGGGTGTCCTTGGCCGGGACGGACTTGCGGCCCGGGGCGACCCGGGGACCACCGCGCCCGGTCGGTTTGCCACCCCGGCCGGCCGCGCCGCGGCCGCCGGCTGCGGCACCCCGACCGCCCTTGCCCCAGGTGGTGTCCTTGGTGCCCGGCTCGCCGATCTTGGGAGCGCGCCCCTGCTCGGCCGCCGCGCGGCGCTCCTTCTCCTGCTTCCAGGCGGTGCGCTGGGGCAGCTTCTCGGTGCCCGAGTAGGCCTTGTGCCAGGGCCGCTCGTCGGCGGGCAGGGTGCGGCCCCGGCCCGCGAGGGCGTCCCGGCCCTTGCCGCCGGAGCCCTTCGGGGCGCCCTTCTTCGGCGTCAGTCGCCGGGCGCGGCGCTGCGAGTTGCCGGCCATCAGTCCTGCTCTCCAATAGTCCAACGGGGGCCCTGGGGGGTGTCCTCGACCACCACGCCGGCCTGCTTGAGCTGGTCCCGTACGGCGTCCGCGGCCGCCCAGTCCTTGCGGGCGCGGGCCTGCGCGCGCTGTTCGAGCGCCAACGCCACCAGGGAGTCGACGACACCGCGCAGGTCGCTCGCCTGGTCGCCACCGCTCCAGGCCGGATCCAGGGGGTCGGCCCCGAGGATATCCAGCATGCTGCGGACGGCGGCCAGCGTCGTGCCGACGGTCACGTCGTCACCGTTGGTCAGGGCGGTGTTGCCGTCCCTCAGGAGGTCGTGCAGGACGGCCAGACCGGCCGAGGTGTTCAGGTCGTCGTCCATCGCGGCGGCGAAGCCGGCCGGCAGCACCCCGAGCTGGCCCGCGCCGACCCGCTCGGCGGCCCGGTGTACGAACCCCTCGATCCGGCGGTAGGTCGTCGCGGCCTCCCGCAGAGCCTCCTCCGAGTAGTCGATCAGCGACCGGTAGTGCGCCGCCGCGTAGTAGTAGCGCAGCTCCACCGGGCGCACCCCGAGCGACTCGACGTACGTCAGGTCGAGGGTGTTCCCCACCGACTTGCCCATCTTGGCGCCGGCGATGCTGAGCAGACCGTGATGCACCCAGTAGCGGGCGAACGGCAGCCCGGCGGCCTGCGACTGGGCGATCTCGTTCTCGTGGTGCGGGAAGATCAGGTCCAGCCCGCCGCCGTGGATGTCGAACTCCGCGCCCAGGTAGCGCCAGCACATCGCCGAGCACTCGATGTGCCAGCCGGGTCGGCCCCGGCCCCACGGCGACGGCCAGTAGGCCTCGGCCGGCTCGTCGGGCTTGGCGCCCTTCCAGAGCGCAAAGTCACGGGGATCCCGTTTGGCCCGGTCCGGCGCGTCCCCGGCCGGCTGCATCGCATCCGGCGACTGGCCCGACAGCGCCCCGTACGCCGGCCAGGAGGCCACGTCGAAGTAGACGTCACCGGAGCCGTCGGTGGCGGGGTAGGCGTGCCCGGTGTCGATCAACTTGGCGATCAGCTCGTGCATCTCCGGAATGTGTCCGGTGGCGCGCGGCTCGTAGGTGGGCAGCAGCACGTTGAGCGCCCGGTACGACGCGGCGAGGATCTGCTCGTTCGCGTACGCGATCGACCAGAACGGCCGCCCCTGCTCCGTCGCCTTGACCAGGATCTTGTCGTCGATGTCGGTCAGGTTGCGGACGAAGGTGACCTGGTAGCCGGAGGCGAGCAGCCAGCGCCGCAGCACGTCGTAGTTGACGCCGGAGCGAAGGTGGCCGATGTGCGGCGGGGACTGCAGGGTGAGACCACACAGGTAGACCCCCACCTTGCCGGCTTCCCGCGGGACGAAGTCCCGCACCGATCGGGTGGCGGTGTCATACAGGCGTAGCGTCACCGTACAAGGGTAGCCGTCCGTGCATTTCGAGGTTGCCCGGAGCCGGGTCGTACGCTGCGTGCTGTGGACACGGCGGCACGTGCGGGTGAGGCGGCGGCCCGCGGGGGCGAGACGGCGGCCGGGACGCCCGAGCCGGGACGCGGCGGCGAGACGGCGGCCGGGACGCCCGAGCCGGGACGCGGCGGTGAGACGGCGCAGACCCTGGACCGGGGACTGCGCCTGCTGCACCTGGTCGCGGACGCGCCGGGCGGGCTGACCGTCACCGAGGCGGCGAACCGGTTGGGCATCGGTCGGGCAGCCGTCTACCGGCTGGTCGGCGCGCTGACCGGGCACGGGATGCTGCGCCGGGACGCCGACGGCCGGCTACGCCTCGGCGCCGGGGTGCTGCACCTGGCCCGGCGCGCCCAGCCGCTGCTCGCCGAGGGGGCGCTGCCCGCGCTGCGGCGGCTGGCCGAGCAGGCCGGCGCGACCGCCCACCTCACGGTCGTCGAGGGCGGCGAGGGGGTGGCCCTGGCTGTGGTGGAGCCGAGCTGGACGTCGTTCCACGTGGCGTACCGGACCGGGTCCCGGCATCCGCTGGAGCGGGGCGCGGCGGGGCGGGCCATCCTGGCCGGGCGGAGGGGCTCCGCCGGCCCGGTGAGCACCAGCGGCGAGCTGCAGGCGGGGGCGTACGGGGTGGCCGCGCCGGTGCTCGGGGTGCCGGGGCTGGAGGCGAGCGTCGGCGTGGTCTCGCTGGCCCCGCTGGACGTCGACGTGGTCGGCGGCCAGGTAACCGCCGCGGCGACCGCCATCGCCACCGCCCTGTCCTGAGCGCGCGATCGACCTCCACGGGCGACCTCCGGGGGCGGGTGATCGACTCCGCTTGCGGCAAATCGGTCCCTCGGACGACGGGGACACCCCGAAATGCCGCAAGGCGAGTGGATCAGCCGGCGGGACACCGCGACGTGCCGCAAGCCGAGTAGATCAACGGCGGGGACACCCCGACGTGCCGCAAGCCGAGTGGATCAAGGTGGGGTTGGGCCTTCTAGCAGACCTGGCGGCGCGGAGGGGGTTGTCCACAGGGGGGCTCGTCGGGAGGACCCGTCGTTGTCCACAGGGGTGTCGGGGACCCCCGCGGGGCCGCCAGGCTGGTCCGCATGCCCCCAGTCGCACACCGGCCCAGCGCACTCGCCTGGCAGGTCTTCCGCGGATCGGACGCGGTCCGCCGCGGTCTCCTGACCCCCCATCAGCTCCGCAGCTCCGTCTGGGTCCGCCTCCGCCACGACGTCTACGCCGACGCCCGACTCGAACGGGACCACGGCCTCGCCTGTCGCGCGGTCGCACTACGCATGCCCCTGGGGGCGGTCATCGCGGGCCCGTCCGCGGCCTACCTGCACGGGGTGGAACACGCTGCGGACTTCCGCGACGACGTCCACGTCATCGCTCCGCCGGCAACAGGTCTCCGCAGCCAGCGCGGCCTCCGGGTGCACACCACCCTGCTCCGTCAACCGTCGGACGTCGCCGCACCGGGACAGTCCGGAGCACAACTCGGGCGCGGCCCCGTGCCGAGCCTCCTGCGCGTACCACCCGGCGGCATCCGAACCGAGGACGGGCTGCCGTTCGGCGTCCCTTCCTCAAGCCTGGTGCCCACATCACCCGGCCACCTCCCGGCCGAGGACGGGCCGGCTCTCGGCGCCCACTCCGCAAGCCTCGTGCCCACATCACCCGGCCACCTCCCGGCCGAGGACGGGCCGGCTCTCGGCGCCCACTCCGCAAGCCTCGTGCCCACACCACCCGGCCGCGTTCCAGCCGAGAACGGCCTGAAGCTCCGTCCGGCCGGCACGCCCCGGTCCGATCCGACAGTGGCCGCCTGGGAGACGGCGGCCTGGCTGGAACCCGTCCGGGCGGTCGGCATCGTCGACGCGCTGCTCACCAGAGGCCTGACCACCCGTGAGGCACTCGGCACCATCGCCACACACAACGGCGCGCGACCCGGCGGCAAGCGCGCCCGCTGGGTCTTCGGCCTGGTCGACCCAGGGGCCCAGTCACCACCGGAGTCGCACCTGCGGGTCCGCCTGGTGCTCGCCGGGCTGCCCAGGCCGGTCCCGCAACATCCGGTCCGACTGCCGTCGGGCCTCGTCCTGCATCCCGACCTCGCCTGGCCGGAGTTCCGGGTCGCCGCCGAGTACGACGGCCAATGGCACGCGGACCGAGATCAGCTGCACCGCGACCGGCAGCGGCTCAACCAACTGGTCGCCGCCGGCTGGCTCGTGCTGCACGTGACCAGTCGTCGACTGCACCAGGACTTCGCTGCCGTCGTCCGCGAGGTCCGCTCAGCCCTGGCCTCCCGCGGCTGGCGAGGCTGATCTGGTGACAATCGATATGCGGCATGGCGCGGTGTCGGCGGGGATTTTCACCCCGAGGTGCCGCACATCGAGTCGATCAAGCGGAGGGGCCCGGGCGACCGACGGTCGCCCGGGCCCCTCGCGATGTTGCCGGCTGTCACATGGGGGTGGTCACCGCGGCGTACGCGTCGACGATGCCGTACCCGTAGAAGCCGTTGAACTCCTCGTCACCCTCGCAGTAGGCGTTGAACTCCGTCGAGCGCCCCTCGTTGGTGTAGGTCTGCAGGCGCGGGTCCGGGCAGGCGTGCTCGGCAGCCGTGGCGTAAAGCTGCTTCTCCACCAGGGCGGGAGGCATCCGCAGACCACCCAGCTCGTTGTCGGCCTTGCCGAACTTGCTGACGATCAGCGACGCCACGCCGGCGGCGTGCGGCGACGCCATCGACGTGCCCTGCAGGTAGGTGTAGTAGCCGCAAACGCCCGCCTTGGTGCACTCCTTGAAGACGAAGCTGCGGGCGGCCGGCACGACATTGCCGTGCTTGTCGACCGAGCCCTCCTCCTGGAGCACCTTCTTCGGGTACGACGACAGGATCATGTTCGCGTCGGTCCGGTACGACGACGTGCCGTAGCCGTCCCGGAACCAGCCACCGGGGGCGGATACCGAGATCTGCTCGACGCCGTAGTTGGAGAAGTCGGACTTCTTGCCCGACGGGCCGAGCGCCGACACGCCGATCACGTGGGGGCCCTCCACCGGCAGGTCCCAGCAGCTGGAGTTGTCGATCGGCCGCGGGTAGGCAGGCGCGCCGTAGTCCGGGCTCGAGGTGTCCGTCCGCGGCTTGCCCAGGTCCTCGTGGTTGTTGCCGAGCGCGCCGACGAGCGTCACGCCCTTGTCGTGGGCGTAGCTGAGCGCCCGGTTCATGCCCTCGATGATGACCTGCTGCTCCGCCTGCGCCTCCGGCGAGTCGGCCGGGTTGGCGGTGCAGTTGTAGAGCCACGGGTCGACGTAGAACGACATGTTGACCACGTCGAGCCCGACGTCACCAGCGTGCACCAGGGCGTTGACCACCGGGTTCAGGAAGAAGTAGCCGGAGTCCTGGCCACCCTTGAGCTCGACCAGGGTCACATTCGGGGCGACGCCGGAGACGCCGAAGCCGTTCGCGGCCGCACCGATCGTGCCGGCCACGTGACTGCCGTGGCCGCCGTCGTCGGTACCGACCGGGTCGAGGCAGCCCGCCACCTCGCAGGGGCCGTCCACATCGGTCATGTCGGGGGCGAAGTTCTTCGACAGCGACCAGCTGAAGTTGGCCGCGAGGTCCGGGTTGCTGGCGTCCAGGCCAGTGTCCAGGACGCCGACGGTCACGCCGCGCTTGCCGGGCTCGGTCTGCCGCGCCTTGTCGGCGTGGATCATCGACAGGCCCCAGAGCTTGTCGTCGAGCGGGTCCATGCCGGTCGCGCTGGTGCCGGAGACGGCGCCGGCGCCCTTGCTCTGCGCGTCCGCCAGCAGGTGCTCCTGCTCGACCCGGTCGACCTTCGGCGCGCGGCCGATCGCCTTCTGCTGCGCGGCACCGACGAGGGCTTCGGCGGCGGCGGCGCGGCTGGCGAAGTCCGCCCGGTCGCTGCGCACCTGGAACATGCCGAGGCTGTCGGTACGGGACACGACGGTGCCGCCGGCGGCGCGGATCGCCGCGATGGCGGCATCGGCCGAGACGCCCTTCTCGGCGACCACGGTGTACTCAGTCGTGGTCGACGGGGCGGCGCCGGCCATGCTGCTCTGTCCGGCCAGCACGGTCGCCAACGCCGCCACGGTCGCGACAGCACCGGCGGTGAAGCGTCTGCTCACCACATCTTTCCTCTCGTTGAGGGACGTGGGTTGCATCACATCTCACGAACGAGATTTCCGCCAGTGCTCGAGGAAGATTCTTTCCGCTCGGCAAGCATCTGCCGACCGAACGGACGGGGACATGTCACCGTCGGGCACGGGGCGATCACGATCAGCCAAGGGGTGATGGCTCAACGGCTGGCCGCGATGCCACTGCCGAGCAGCTGGACCAGCCCCGGCAACTCCGCCAGCGACCGCACCTCGCCGTCCGGTCGCACGCCGGTAGGCAGCGGCAGCCCGGCCCGGTTGAGCCAGACCGCCCGCAAGCCGGCCGCCTGAGCGGCGACGACGTCGTGCTCAAGCGAGTCACCGACGTACACCACATGGGACGGAGTCATGCCCGCTGCCTCGACCACCGCGGCGTAGAACTCCGGCGCGGGCTTCTTCGGCAGGCCGTTCTCGTGCGCGTACAGCTCGAAGGCGAACTCGCCGGCGAGCCCGCAGCGTTCCGTGCGGCTGTTGCCGTTGGTGGCGAAGCCGAGCAGGTGGCGCCGGCGCAGCGCGGCGAGCGCCGGCAGCGCGTCCGGGAAGGGCCTGGTCAGCGCGAACCGGCGGGCGAAGAAGAGCGCGGCGAACTCGTCCAGGTGGTCGTCCAGCGCGGCCCGGGCCAGCGATCGCGCCAGCGCAGCGCGGCGGATCTCCTGCACCGGCGCGGCGCTGAGCGCGCCGAACACCGCACCCCAGTCCGACTCCAGGTCCGCGAGGCGGACCGCGGCCGCCGCCGGGGTCCGCCGCCGCATCTCCTCGAGTACGGCCACCAGCGCGCCGGTGACCGCCGGGCGCAGGTCCAGCAGGGTCTCGTCGGCGTCGAAGACAACGGCGGAAGTAGGCAAGGCCGAAAGCCTCTCACCCGGCACCGGCTCACCGTCGACGAGGTTCGCGGCGGTGGAGGCCAGGGGCATCGGCCGGCGCGGTCCCGGCCCGCTCACCGGTCGCTGGCCAACGCCGGCTCGGCCGGCTGCCCGGCGGTGTGCTCCGACTCCAACGCGGCGCGCAGCTCGTCGAGGCGGACCAGGGCGACACCGGCGACGATCAGCGCGCCACCGAGCAGCTGGACGGCGGTCGGCAGCTCACCCAGCACCAGCCAGGCGATCAGCACCGCGAACATCACCTCGGTCAGCCCGACGAACGATGACAGCCGGGCCCCGAGGATCCGGGCGCCGGCGATGCCGGCGAGGTAGGCGACCACCGCGGCGATCAGCGACAGGCCGGCGATCGGCACCAACCAGCTGGTGCGCTGCCCGGCGAAGCTGACGTCGGCGAAGCTGGCGTGCAGGGGCAGCACCCCGATCAGGCCGAGCAGGAGCAGGACCGCGGCGCCGACGGCCATCCCGCCGCTGGCCATCACCACGGACGGCAGGCCGTCGTCGACCCGGCCGGCGATCACGAAGTAACCGGCCAGACCGACCCCGGCGCCCAACCCCCAGAGCACCCCGACCGGGTCGAGGCGGCTGGCCCCGGTCAGGTCCAGCACGAACACCAACCCGCACAGGGCGGTCACCGATCCGGCCACGGTCAGCGTCCGGGGTCGCTGGCCGTGGACCAGCCACATCCAGCCGACCACGAGGATGATGCCGAGGTACTCCAGCAGCAGCGCGATGCCGACCGGCAGGTAGCGGACGGCGTTGAAGAAGCAGGCCTGGGCGAGGGCGACCCCGAGCAGGCCGAAGACGCCGACCGTGGTCGCGTTGCGACGTAGCACGTCCCACCGCCCCCGCAGGGACAGGACCGCCGGCACCGCCAACACCAGCGCGGCGATGCCCACCCGGGCCACCACGACCGCCTCGGCGGACCAGTCGCCCTCGATCAGCGAGCGGGCGAAGGTGCCCGAGGTGGCGAAGGTGACGGCGGAGAGCAGGGCCAGGCTGAGCCCGACGCCGGATCGTTGACGCATCGATACGCTCCTTGCACCGGTCATGAGTCAACCGGGTTATGCTCATGACACTAGGCCGGCACCCTGACAGGAGTCAAGTTGCTTTTCGCCCATGACACGGAGTGCGGGTTGACCGCCACCGCGGCGCTGGTCAACACGGTCGGCCGCGACGGTGAGGGGCTGCCCGACGTCGCCGCCCTGGCCGAGTTCTTCACCGCCCACGGCTGGACCGGCCGGCACGAGCAGACCGAGGCGGAGCTGCGGTCGGTGCGGGAGCTGCGGCCGCGGCTGCGCCGCGTCTGGTACGCCGACGAGGACGAGGTCGTCACCATCGTCAACGGGCTGCTCCGCGAGTCGGCCGCGCTGCCACAGCTGATCCGGCACGACGACGAGCCGTACCACCTGCACGCGGTGCCGAGGGACGCGCCGCTGGCCATCCGGATGGCGGTCGAGGCGGCGATGGCCCTGGCCGACCTGGTCCGCACCGGAGAGCTGAGCCGGCTGCGCATCTGCGACCACCCGGACTGCGACAACGTGCTGGTCGACCTGTCGAAGAACCGGTCCCGCCGATTCTGCGACGCGGGCTGCGGCAACCGGGCCGCGGTCACCGCCTACCGGGCGCGGAAGGCGATTGCCCGCTCCTGACCCGGGTGCTCCCGAAGCCAGTCGTCCCTGCGCAGCTCGTACTCGACCTCGCCGTGCTCGGCGCCCTCGATCGGGTCGTCCCAGGTCAGGCGGAAGGTGCGGACGTACTGCAGGCCGGCCTTCTCCATCACCCGCCGGGAGGCGATGTTCACCGCCATCGTCTCGGCCCAGATCCGGCGGACGCCGAGCATCGTGAAGGCGTACCGAATCAACGCCGCCGACCCCTCGGTGGCCAGGCCCCGACCCCACGCCGATCGGCGCAGCCGGTAGCCGAGCTCGGCCTCCGTCCCGTCGTCACCGGGGTCGAGCGCGAACCAGCCGAGGAACTCCCCGGTCATCCGGTCGATCCCCGCCCATCGACCGAGTCCCGGATGCCGTTCGTACTCGGCCAGTTGCCGGGGCAGCACCTCGTCGCGGACGACCTCGACCGGAGTCGGACGACCACCGGTCAGGAACCGCATCACCTCGGGGTCGCTGTCCAGGTCGACCAGGTGTGGCACGTCGGCGACGGTGAGCCGCCGGAGCCGGATCCGCTCGGTGTCCAGCAGGACCGGTCCCACGCCCGTTCCCTCCGCATCGGTCATGACCCGAGATGATGCCGTCCCGGAAGAGGCGGGTCGACGGATTATCCGGTCAGCAGCCAACGGGTGACCGACGCGCGCAGCAGGACGTAGTTGCCGACGGCCCGGCACACCTCTGAGGCGGTTGAGCAGTGCCTGTGGAGCTGCCCCGCCCGTCCTTACCGCTACCCGGACCCGAGTGGGTGGGAGTGCCCTTTGGACGTTACGAGAGCATCTGGCGGCGGCGAGCAGCAAGCGTCACGGCTTGCGCTTTCGGTCGTCCGAGCCGGTCCAGGTCGCCCGGCCGCCCGGCGTGGGCGACCGCGACGGGCCGAGAACGGTCAGGGGTGGGTCATCCGGAGCAGGTCGAGGGCCTCCTCGAGCTGAGCCTCGGAGAGCTTGCCGGAGTCCACGTGCCCCCGGGCGATCACCACCTCGCGGATGGGAATCTGCTTGGCCAGCGCCTCCTTGGCGATCGAGGCCGCCTCGTCGTACCCGACATAGCGGTTGAGTGGCGTGACGATCGACGGCGAGCCCTCCGCGTACGCGAGGCAGACCTCGGCGTTCGCGACCAGGCCGACCACCAGGCGGTCGGCGAAGAGCCGGCTCGACGCGGCCAGCAGCCGGATCGACTCCAGCAGGTTGCGGCCCATCACCGGGAGCATGACGTTCAACTCGAAGTCGCCCTGCGAGCCCGCAAAGGCCATCGTGGCGTCGTTGCCGATCACCTGTGCGCAGACCTGCCGCATCGCCTCGGCGACCACCGGGTTCACCTTGCCCGGCATGATCGACGAGCCCGGCTGAAGGTCCGGGATGCGCAGCTCCCGCAGGCCGGCGCGCGGGCCGGAGCCCATCCACCGGATGTCGTTGGCGATCTTGTAGAGCCCGACCGCGATGGTGCGCAGCTGACCGGAGGTCTCCACCAGCGCGTCCCGGGCGCCCTGCGCCTCGAAGTGGTTGCGCGCCTCGGTGAGCGGCAGCCCGGTCGACTCCCGCAGCTTGCCGATCACCCGTGCGGCGAAGCCGAGCGGGGTGTTGATGCCGGTGCCCACGGCGGTGCCGCCGAGCGGCAGCTCGGCCAGCCGGGGCAGCGAGGCCTCCAGCCGTTCGATGCCGTAGCGGACCTGGGCGGCGTACCCGCCGAACTCCTGGCCCAGGGTGACCGGCGTGGCGTCCATCAGGTGGGTACGGCCGGCCTTGACCACCGTCTCGAACTCGGCCGCCTTGCTCTCCAGCGCCTCGGCGAGGTGCCGGAGCGAGGGGATCAGATCCTCCACCACGAACTGGGTGGCGGCCAGGTGGATCGAGGACGGGAAGACGTCGTTGCTGGACTGGGAGGCGTTGACGTCGTCGTTCGGGTGCACGTTCCGGCCCAGCTCCCGGCTGGCCAGGGTAGCGACCACCTCGTTGGCGTTCATGTTGGACGAGGTGCCCGAGCCGGTCTGAAACACGTCGATCGGGAACTGGTCGTCGTACCCGCCGTCGGCCACGTGCGCGGCGGCGGTGGCGATCGCTGCGGCCACGTCCTCGTCGATGACGCCCAGTTCGCCGTTGACCTGGGCGGCGGCACCCTTGATCTGGGCCAGGGCCTTGATCTGGGCCGGTTCGATGCCCCGCCCGGAGATCGGGAAGTTCTGCACCGCGCGCTGGGTCTGCGCCCGCCACAGCGCCTCGGCGGGCACCTCCACCTCGCCCATCGAGTCGCGTTCGATCCGGTAGCCAGCTGCCTCTGGAGTCGTCACGCGTACCATCCTGCCGCGCCCGTCGCCGGCTCGCAGATGATCGCTCAGTCCAACTCAGCCAGCAGCCGCGCCACCTCCTGCTGGTCCGGCGACTCGAGCTGCCGGAAGAGCACGAGCGCGCGCGTCCAGTGGGACCGGGCGCCGGCAGGGTCGGCGTCCCGCAGGCACCGGGCGATCCCGTCCAGCGCCCGGGCCTGCTCGAGGCGGGCCTGCAACCGGTTGGCGTCGGCGAGCACCCGGCGGTGCAGGTCCAACGCGCTGGCCAGGTCGCCCTGGTCGAGGAGCGCCCGGGCCAGCAGGTTGCGGGAGGTGCAGCCGGCGATCCGGTCTCCCGAGGCCGTCACCGCGGCCAGCGCCTCCCGGTGCAGCGCCGCCGCAGCCTCCGGCCGGCCCAGGCCGCGCTCGATGATCCCCAGCTCGTTGAGCACCTCGCCCTCACCGAAGCGGTTGCCCTCGCGGCGCTTGAGACGCAACGCGAGCCGCAGGAACCGCAGCGCGCCCGGCTGGTCGCCCAGCCGGGCGCGGACGGTGCCGAGGTGACCGATGGCGTTCCACAGGCTGGCGACGTCACCCGCTTCGCGGGCGAGCGCCAACTGCCGGCGCGACACGACCCTCGCCTCCGCGTAGCGGCCCCAACTCAACAGCAGGACCGCCTGGTTGTTGAGCAGCGGCGTCACCGCGATCGCCTGGTTGGTCGCGCGGGCCAGCGCCAGCGCGGCGTCGAGGTGGGCCATCGCGGGGGCGAACTGCCGGTTCGCCCCGTACGCCACGGCGAGGTTCCGGCGGACGGTCGCCTCGCCGCTGCGGTCCCCGAGACGCTGGCGTAGTTCGAGCGCGACTTCCATCAGCTCGATCGCCTCCGGGAAGCGGCCGAGCCGGAAGATGCCCGACGAGAGGTAGTTGCGCACGGTAGCGATGGCGGCCGGGTCGTCGAGCTGCTCAGCGGCCCGCAGGGCGACGGTGTGCGTGTCAACCAGCTCGTCCAGGTGGCCGTACTTGAACAGGTAGTACCAGGACGTCCGGGCCAGTTGCCAGCAGCGCTCCAACCGCCCCTCGGCGGCGGCCAGCCGGACCAGTGGCGGCAGGGCGGCCCGATTGGCGTCGAACCAACGGATCCCCTCGGGCAGACACGCGCGCACCAGGTCGGGCCGGGGCGGTTCCGGCAGCACCAGCGCGGACCGGCTGGCCACCGGCTCGATCCCGCCGGAGATGGCGTACGCCACGTGCAGGTGGTGGTCGAGGAGGCGTTCGACGGCGGCGATCCGGTCGGCCGCCGACTCCGCGGTCTCCAGCAACTGGCGGGCGTACTCCCGCATCAGGTCGTGGAAGCGGAACCGTCCCGGTTCCGGCTCGTCGACGAGGTGGGCGTCGACCAGGTCGTCCAGCAGGTCCTGCGCGTCGGGCAGCGGCAGGTCGGCGAGCGCCGCCGCCACGCGGTTGTCGAAGAAAGCCCCGGGGTGCAGCCCCAGCAGCCGGAACAACCGCTGGGCCGCCGGCTCGATCTGCGCATACGAGAGGGCGAAGGCCTGGCCGACGGAGCGTTCGCCGGCCGACAGCTCGGTGAGCGCGTCGCGACCGGCAACGAGCCGGTCCGCCAGGTCCCGGACCCGCCATCGCGGGCGGTGGGCGAGCCGGGCGCCGGCCAGCCGAATCGCCAGCGGCAGGTGACCACAGCGGTGTACCACCTCGGCGGCAGCCTCCGGCTCGGCGGCCACCCGGTCGGCGCCCACCACCCGGGCCAGCAACTCGACCGCCTCCTCCGGGTCCAGCACGGCCAGGGAGGACGGCCGGCCACCGTCCAACCCGGTGAGTCGGCGGCGGCTGGTGATCAGGGTCAGGCAGTCCCGGCCGTTGGGGAGCAGCGGCGCGACCTGGGCGGCGCTGGCGGCGTTGTCAAGCACGACGATCGCCCGCCGGCCGGAGAGGTCGCTCCGCCAGAGCGCCGCGCGCTCGTCGGTGTCGGCCGGGATGCGCTCGCCGGGCACCCCGAGCTGGCGGAGGAGCCCGGCCAGAGCGGCGGCCGGCGACACCGGTGCGCGGTCGCTGTGGCCGTGCAGGTCGATGAAGAGGTGCGCGTCGGGGTAGCGCTCACCGAGCGCGGTCGCCAAGTGCACGGCCAGGGTTGTCTTGCCGCTGCCGGCCATCCCGTCGATGAGCTGGATCCGGGCGTTGTCCTCCTCGATCTCCTTGACCAGCCGGGCCACGGTCTCCTGCCGGCCGGTGAAGTCGCTGATCGCCCGGGGCAGCGCACGGACGGGGGTGAAGGCCCGCTCCTCAGGGCCGGTCAGCGCCAGGTCGCCCGCCAGCACCCGCTGGTGCAGCTCCTGCAACGCCGCACCGGGCTCGATGCCCAGTTCCTCGGCGTAGAGCCGGCGGCCCTCCCGGTAGACGGCGAGGGCGTCGGCCTGCCGGCCGACCGCGGAGAGGGCGAGCATCAGCTGCCCGCGCAGCCGCTCCCGCAGCGGATGCTGGTCGACGCTCTCGGTCAGCTCGTCGATCAGCTCGGCCCCATGCCGCAGCCGCAGCTCGACCTCGACGCACTCCTCCAGCGCGGCGAGGCGCTGCTCGTCGAGGGCCTGCGCCCGGCGGCGCACGCTCCGGCTGGCGATTCCGCTAAGCGCCGGGCCCCGCCACAGCGCCAGCGCGGTCCGGTAGTGCTTGCGGGCCTCGGTCGGCCGCGCGGCGCCGACCGCGGCCCGGGCGGTCTCCACTTCCCGGGCGAAGACCTCGGCGTCCAGGTCGGCGGGGTCGACCCGGACGCCGTACCCGACGGGGTCGGTGACGATGATCTCCGGCGGCAGCCCGAGCCGGGCGAGGCGTTGGCGCAATCGAGACACGCAGATCTGCAACTGGGCGCGGGCGGTGGCCGGCGGTCGCTCCTCCCAGACCGCGTCGACCAACTCCTCGAAGGGCACCACCCGGCCGGCGCGGAGCAGGAGCATGGCGAGCACGGTCCGGTCCCGACCTGCGGTGACGGTGGCTTCGCCACCGCCGACCCGCAGGGGTCCCAGGATCCCGAACCGCATCCGCTCCCCCGTACGCCCTTTCGTGCAACTTCCAGCAGCGTAGCCCGCCGGTCACGGATCGCCTCGTGCAGGCGATAGCGATCTGATAGCGGATCGACAGCGGCGGAGCCGAGACTCGTCCCGGGTTGTCGGTGACGACATCCGACGGGGGCGGTGCGCCCGACCGGGCGAACACTCCGGGCGGGCGCACCGATGTCGATGAGCACCAGACGACGAAGGGGCGCCGGGCAAGATGCCGGGCGCCCCTTCCAGTACGCGAGTGTCAGTGCCGGCCGATGGTCAGCACCGGCTTGGTGACCTCGGCGAAGAAGTCGTTCCCCTTGTCGTCGACGACGATGAAGGCGGGGAAGTCCTCCACCTCGATCTTCCAGACCGCCTCCATGCCCAGCTCGGGGTATTCGAGCACCTCGACGTGCTTGATGCAGTCCTGCGCGAGGCGCGCCGCCGGGCCGCCGATCGAGCCGAGGTAGAAGCCGCCGTGCTGCTGGCAGGAGCGGGTGACCTGGGCGGAGCGGTTGCCCTTGGCCAGCATCACCATCGACCCGCCGGCGGCCTGGAACTTCTCCACGTACGCGTCCATCCGGCCGGCCGTGGTCGGGCCGAACGAACCGGACGCGTAGCCCTCCGGGGTCTTGGCCGGGCCGGCGTAGTAGACCGCGTGGTCCCGCAGGTACTGCGGCATCGGCTCACCCGCGTCCAGCCGCTCGGCGATCTTGGCGTGGGCGATGTCCCGGGCCACCACCAGCGAGCCGCTCAGCGACAGCCGGGTCTTCACCGGGTACTTCGACAGCTCGGCGCGGATCTCGTCCATCGGCCGGTTGAGGTCGACCCGGACCACCTCGGCGGAGTCGAGCTGAGCCTCGGTGACGTCCGGCAGGAAGCGCGCCGGGTCGGTTTCGAGCCGCTCCAGCCAGACGCCCGACGGGGTGATCTTGGCGACCGCCTGCCGGTCGGCCGAGCAGGAGACGGCGATCGCCACCGGGCAGGAGGCGCCGTGCCGGGGCAGCCGGACCACCCGCACGTCGTGGCAGAAGTACCGGCCGCCGAACTGCGCGCCGATGCCGAAGTTGCGGGTCAGCTCCAGCACCTCCGCCTCCAGCTCCAGGTCACGGAAGCCGTGCGCGCTCATCGAGCCGGAGGTGGGCAGGGTGTCCAGGTACTTGGCGGAGGCGTACTTGGCGGTCTTCAGCGCGTACTCGGCGGAGGTGCCGCCGATGACGATGGCCAGGTGGTACGGCGGGCAGGCCGAGGTGCCGATCAACCGCAGCTTCTCCTCGAGGAACTGCATCATCCGGGTCGGGTTCAGCAGCGCCTTGGTCTCCTGGTAGAGGTACGACTTGTTGGCCGAGCCGCCCCCCTTGGCCATGAAGAGGAACTTGTACGCGTCCGGGTGCCCGTCCGGGTCCTCGGCGTAGAGCTCCACCTGGGCCGGCAGGTTGCTGCCGGTGTTCCGCTCCTCCCACATGGTCAGCGGGGCGAGCTGGGAGTAGCGCAGGTTGAGCCGGGTGTACGCCTGGTAGACGCCGCGTGAGATGGCCTCGGCGTCGCTGCCGTCGGTGAGCACGTGCCGGCCGCGCTTGCCCATCACGATCGCGGTGCCGGTGTCCTGGCACATCGGCAGCACCCCGCCGGCCGCGATGTTGGCGTTGCGCAGCAGGTCCAGCGCGACGAACCGGTCGTTCGGCGAGGCCGCCGGGTCGTCGATGATCGACCGGAGCTGGGCCAGGTGCGCCGGGCGCAGGAAGTGCGCGATGTCGTGCATCGCCTCGGCGGTCAGCGCGGTCAGCGCGGAGGGCTCCACGGTGAGGAAGCGACGGCCACCCGGGCCGTTGACGACATCGACGCCCTCGTCGGTGACCAGGCGGTACTCCGTCTGGTCGGGACCGGTCGGCAGCAAGGGGGCGTACGAGAACGCGGCGGCACTGCTCATGACGGGCAAGCCTAGGGCAGGCCGCTCGATCGCTGGCACCCGCCGGGGTCGTGCTGGGAGCCCGCTCTCACCCACCGTCCTCGGAGTAGCAGAGTTCCCGCTTCGGCCCGCAGCTCCCCTGGTCCGAGGGGACCTGGTAGGTGCTGTCCGGAGCCGGCCTCGGGACGCCGCCCTCGTCGGCCGGGGGCGGCACGGCGGCGCCCGCACCCCAGCGGACGTACCCGATCTCCCGGCCCTCCCCGATGATCATGCCGTGCGGGCCGACCGCCAGGGCGTTCGCGGAGGTCCGCAGGACGACCAGCTCCCGACCGGTACGCGGGTCGACCGCGATCAGCCGGGACGGCTTCTCCTCGGCGATCAGCGCCGCGTACGGGGTGAGCGCCCCGCCGCTCTTCCCGCCGGCGGCCCGGCTCCAGGCCACCCGGTCGACCGACAGCTCCCGGCCGACGATCGACCGCTTGTCGGCGCTGCGCACCAGCGTGTACCGGTCGTCGACGGCGATCACCTTCTCGCCCTCGGCGCCGACGTGCAGCAGCCGGCCGTCGTACCCGTCGATCACCGCCTCCCGGCCGTCCGGAGCCACCCCGATCAGCACGTTCCGGGCGCCCTGCGGGTCCTCCCGCTGCACGCAGCCGGCGTAGTCGGCGGTCCGCAGGTTGACCCCGGTACGCCGCCACACCTCCTGCCCGGTGGCCGGGTCACGGGCGGAGATGGCGAAGTAGCAGGTGCCGTCGCGGGAGGTGGCGGTGATCCGGAGCAGCCGCCCGCCGATCACGGCGAGGCGTTCCTCCCGGCCGGGCTGGACGTTCTGCAGCACCCGGCCGGTGGCGGTGTCCACCACGTGAACCCGCCCGTCGACCGGGAAGCCGAGCAGCGGCGGGACGGGCTCCGGGCCGGCCACCTCCCGGTGGATGCGCGGCGCGGTGAGTCGCCGGGTGCCCAGCAGGTCGGGGTTGTCGGCGAGCAGGCCGCTGTGCACGCCGGGCAGGAAGGCCTTCCACAGTGGCCGGGTACCGCGCGGGTCCCAGGCGGTCAGCGTGCAGTCGGTGGGCTGGGCGCAGCGCACGTCGAGGAGCGCGTTGCGGTAGGTCCAGACCGCCACCGCCTGGTCGTCCCGCCGCCGCACCACGCCGGTGGTCGGGTCGAGCAGCTCGTACCCCTTGACCAGCAGCCTGCCCACCGCGACCACCGGCTCCCGATCGCTGCCGGCCACCGCCGCCCAGTCCGCCTTGCGCTCCCAGAGCTGGGTGCCGGTGGCCAGGCTGCGGGCCTCGACCCGGGTCCGCTGCTCGACGATGACCGCGTCGCCGGCGATGGTGACGCTCTTCGGGGTGCCGCCGACCCGCTGCTGCCAGACCAGGTCCGGCTCGGAGATGGGCTCGCTCCGGTCGACCCAGTCCCACATGGTCGGGAACGGGTTCCACACCCCGGTAGCGGCGAGGATGACCACCGTGATGAGGCCGACCAGCAGCCACCCACGTACGCCGAGCCCGCCCCCCTTCGCCACACCGGACACGGTAGCGACGATCAAGGCTCTACCGAGCCCCCGAACGCCCGTGTCGCCGCCCTTTCTCGCCCGGCTGGACGGAGGGGTCAGCGCGCGGCGGAGCGGACCAGGGGGAGGACGCGGTAGGGGATCTGCTCGGCCAGGGCGATGATCGTGGAGGCGCGGGTGATGCCCTCCGAGGAGACGATCTGGTCGATCACCCGCTGGAGGTCGGTGTTCGACCGGGCGACGATCCGGCAGAGCAGGTCGCCGGAGCCGGTGATGGTGTGCGCCTCCAGCACCTCCGGGATGGCGGCCAGGTGCGCGGTGACCGGATCGTGCCCGTGCCGCTGGCTGATCTCCAGGGTGACGAAGCTGGTCACCCCGAAGCCGATCGCGGCCGGGGAGAGGTCCGGCCCGAAGCCGGCGATCACCCCGCGGCCGACCAGCTTGTCCAGCCGGGCCTGGACGGTGCCCCGGGCCACGCCGAGGCGCCGGGAGCACTCCAGCACCCCGATCCGCGGCTCCTCGGCGAGCAGCTCGATCAACCGCGCGTCCAGCTCGTCAAGCTGTACATCCTGATCAGTGTTCACGGGTTGACACCCTACCGAATGCACAACCTGACCAGCATTTCGGCGAAGTGTTGCCCAATCAGCGAGGGAGCGCGATCCTCGCCACATCAGCAACCAACGGCGGCCCACGAGGCCGGCCGGTACGCAAGGGAGGCCACCATGACCCAGGCGATCGACCGACCCCAGTCGACCGACGACGTCGACGTCGACGCCCTCGTCGGCGCCGTCGACCACGACATCACCCGGGACCCGTTCCCGGTCAAGGGCCTCGACCACGTGCACTTCCTGGTCGGCAACGCCAAGCAGGCCGCGCACTACTACTCCACCGCGTTCGGCATGAACTGCGTGGCGTACCGCGGGCCGGAGCAGGGCTACCGGGACCACGCCCAGTACGTGCTGACCAGCGGCTCGGCCCGGTTCGTGCTGACCGGCGTGGTCCGCCCCGACGCCGATGGCGCCGAACACGTCGCCCGGCACAGCGACGGTGTCTCCGACATCGCGCTGGAGGTGCCGGACGTGGACGCCGCGTACGCGCACGCGACCGCGCAGGGCGCGACCGGCCTGGTCGAGCCGCACGACGTGAGCGACGAGCACGGCACGGTCCGGATGGCGGCCATCGCCGCGTACGGCGACACCCGGCACACCCTGGTCGACCGCTCCCGCTACACCGGCCCGTTCCTGCCCGGCTTCGTCGCCCGCGGCCCGATCGTGGACCGGCAGCCGATGATCGACGCCGGCATCCAGCCGAAGCGCTTCTTCCAGGCGATCGACCACGTGGTCGGCAACGTCGAGCTCGGCAGGATGGACGAGTGGGTCGAGTTCTACAAGCGGGTCATGGGCTTCACCAACATGGCCGAGTTCATCGGCGACGACATCGCCACCGACTACTCGGCGCTGATGAGCAAGGTCGTCGCCAGCGGCACCCGCAAGGTGAAGTTCCCGCTGAACGAGCCGGCCATCGCCCGCAAGAAGTCGCAGATCGACGAGTACCTCGAGTTCTACCAGGGCCCGGGCGCCCAGCACATCGCGGTGGCCACCAACGACATCCTGGCCAGCGTCGACGCGATGCGGGCCGCGGGCGTCGAGTTCCTGGACACCCCGGACTCGTACTACGACGACCCGGAGCTGCGCGCCCGGATCGGCGAGGTGCGGGTGCCGATCGAGGAGCTGAAGGCCCGCAAGATCCTGGTCGACCGGGACGAGGACGGCTACCTGCTGCAGATCTTCACCAAGCCCGTGCAGGATCGGCCGACCGTCTTCTTCGAGCTGATCGAGCGGCACGGCTCGCTCGGCTTCGGCAAGGGCAACTTCAAGGCGCTCTTCGAGGCGATCGAGCGGGAGCAGGAGAAGCGCGGCAACCTGTAACACTGTCGAGCGTGACCCAGCCTCCCCCGATGACGCCGCCGCCCGCCGGGCCCCCGCCCGCGGGCGGCGGCTTCGCGCCGCCCTCCGGCCCCACCCCGGGGTACGTCCCGCCGGCGCAGCACACCCCGTCCCCGTACGCGAGGATCGCGGCCTACCCGGGACCCCCGCCCGGGTGGGCGCCGCACCCGGGCCTGGCGCCCCCGCCGCTCGCGCCGAACGGCCGGCCGCTGGCCGGCTTCGGCGACCGGTTGCTGGCCATGCTGGTCGACACCGCGGTCTTCGTCGTTATCGGCATGGTCCTCGCCGTACCGGCGACGATCGTTCTCTTCGCCGTCGTCATGCCCGACCTGATGGCGGTCAATTCCGACGGCAGCATCCCCGAGCCGGACCTCGTCAACGACTTCCTGCTGCCGTTCCTGTGGGTGGAACTCGCGGTCCTGGCGATCTCGCTGCTGCTCGGTTACGTCTACTACGTCGAGATGATGTTCCGGACCGGCCAGACCCTCGGCAAGAAGGTCATGAAGCTGCGGGTGGTGCCGCGCGACCCGGCCCGCGCGCTCGACCGGCGGATGGCGGTCCGGCGGTTCCTGGTGCAGAACGTCGCAGGCCTGGTCCCGGGGTTCGGCTATCTCGACGGGTTCTGGCAGCTCTGGGACAAGCCCTGGCAGCAGTGCCTGCACGACAAGTTCGCCGGTACGGTCGTCGTTAAGGTGTCTGCGTGAGCGAGCGCAGCGAGGCGACGCGGTGAGCGTGCAACCCGGCTGGTACGTCGACCCCGCCGAGCCCGAGACCAGGCGGTACTGGGACGGCGAGGGGTGGATCGGCGCGCCGATCCCGGTCGACGCCACCCCGCCCGAGGGCCCGCCACCGCCCGAACCGGCCCCGACGCCCCCGGCCGCCCCACCGTCCCCGGCGCCGGCCGTCCCGGGTCCCGCCCACCGGCCGGCCCCCGGACCGCACCCCGGCCACCCGGGCGGGGGCTTCGGGCCGGGCGTCGGCCCCGGCCCGTGGCAGCCCCCGCAGGGGCCGGGCCGGCCGTACCCGACCTGGCCCGGGCGGCCGCCCGAGCCGCGCCCGCACGGGCTGCCGCTCGCCTCGTACGGCTCCCGACTGGTCGCCCGCCTGATCGACTTCGGCATCGTGTTCCTGCTCAACGTCGTGGTCAACGGTTGGTTCGTCTGGCGGTACGTCGAGGAGATGTCGCCGTACGTGCAGGAGACGCTGCGCCGCTGGCAGGCCGGCAACACCTCCACCGAAGGGCTGCCCCAGCCGGGTGATCAGGCGGGCGGGCTTCAGTTCGCCATCCTGCTGATCGCCACCGCCCTCTGGTTCGCCTACGAGGTGCCGTCGATGGCCTCCGCCGGGCAGACCGTCGGCAAGCGGTTGATGGGCGTACGGGCGGTGCCGATCGAGGCCGACCAGCCGCTCGGCTTCGGCCGGGCGACCCGGCGGTGGAGCACGCTCGGCCTGCCCACCCTGCTCTGGTTCTGCGCCGGCTTCGGGCTGCTGCTCCAGTTCATCGACGCGGTCTCCCCGCTCTTCGACCATCCGCTGCGCCAGGCCCTGCACGACAAGCGCGCCCAGACCGTGGTGGTCCAGCTTCCCCGCGCCAAGCCCGACGCCCGTACCGCCCCGCACGACCGCGCCAACCCACCGGGAGACACCCCATGACCGACACCGGACGTCACCACCCGCCGCTGCGGCTGACCCGCGCCGACCTCGACGCGCTGCCCAGCTACGTGCCCGGACGCAGTCCCGCCGACCTGGCCCGCGAGCTCGGCCTGCCCGAGGCGATCAAGCTGGCCAGCAACGAGGTGCCCTACGGTCCGCTCCCCGGGGTGGTGGAGGCGGTCGCCGAGGCGGTGGCCGGTTCGCACCGCTACCCGGACATGGGCGTGGTGGCGCTGCGCCAGGCGCTGGCCGAGCGGTACGGGGTGGACGCCGACCGGATCGCCACCGGCTGCGGGTCGGTGGCGCTGGCCGAGCACCTGGTCCGGGCCACCTGCCTCCCCGGCGACGAACTGCTCTACTCGTGGCGCTCGTTCGAGGCGTACCCGATCATCGCGGCGACCAGCGGCGCGACCAGCGTGCGGGTGCCCAACGACGCCGGGCACGGCCACGACCTGGCCTCGATGGCCGCGGCGGTGACCGACCGGACCCGGATGATCCTGGTCTGCAACCCCAACAACCCGACCGGCACCGCCGTCCGGAAGGCGGAGCTGGACCGCTTCCTGGATGCGGTGCCGGACGACGTGCTGGTGGTGATCGACGAGGCGTACCGGGAGTTCGTCACCGATCCCGAGGTGCCGGACGGCCTGACCTACCTGGACCGGCCGAACGTCGCCGTGCTGCGCACCCTCTCCAAGGCGTGGGGGCTGGCGGGCCTGCGGATCGGCTGGATGGTCGCCGAGCCGACCGTGGCCGCCGCGGTTCGCAAGGTCGTCACGCCCTTCTCCACCAGCATGGCCGCCCAGGCCGGCGCGCTCGCCGCGCTCGCCGAGGCCGACGAGGTGGAGCGCCGCTGCGCGCTGGTCGTCGCCGAGCGCGAGCGGGTCACCGAGGCGCTGCGCAAGTCCGTCCCGGACGTGCCGTCGAGCCAGGCCAACTTCGTCTGGCTGCCGCTCGGCGAGCGGGCCGTGGACTTCGGCAAGGCCTGCGAGGCGCGGGGCGTGATCGTCCGGCCGTTCCCCGGCGACGGGGTCCGGGTCACCATCGGCACCCCGGCGGAGAACGACGCCTTCCTCGCCGCGGCGGAGTCCGCGCTGGCCTGACCCGGTCGGGTGCTCGCCGCGACCGCCTCAGGTCGCGGCGAGCAGCACCGGCTCCGCCATCGGGAAGTACGCCTGATCGTCCGCGTCCGGGCCGGCCCTCTCGCGGACCCGCTCGACGGCGAGATAGCCGTCAACCGCGTAGGCGTACCCGGGCTGCCAGCCGATCCCGTCCCTGCCGACGTTCATCGGGAAGCGGGACCGTTCGGCACCGGTGCTCGGGTCCAGCGTCATCAGGTCGTTCCGCTCGGTCAGCAGGTGCACCCGGCCCGGCTGCACGGCGATGATCCGGACCGACCCGAGGTCGGCCCGCCGCCAGACCTCCTCGCCGGTCCGCGCCGACCGGCCGGTGAGCACGCCGCCGGTGCTGCCCACCACGTCCTCGCCGGCCAGTTCGCTGTCCGACCCGTCCAGGGCGGGGGCCGCGACCGGTTCGCCCGCGCCGACCAGCCAGCCCCGACCGGCTCCGTCACCGGGCCCGGCGGTCCGCAACCCTCGGCACTCCGAGCGCGGGCTCAGGCAGCCCACCGGGGTGACCGCCAGCTCGTCCGGGCCGCCCGGCGGCCGCCAGCGGCTGCGTACCGAGCCGGTCGCGGCGTCCCGGAACTCGACCGTCGCCGGGGCGGCGCAGGCGTCGACCGTGATCAGCTCGCCGGTCGCCGTGGTGCCCGCATCGGTACGACAGCGGCCCTCGACGTCGGCGCGCCAGAGCTGCCGGCCGTCGGTCAACGCGTACCCGCCCACCTGCCGCTTCCCCGCGGCGACCAGCACCATCCGACCGTCCCCGGTCCGGGTGACGTACAGCCCCTGCGGGCTCCAGACGGTCGCCGCGCCGGTGCGGCGCGGCTTCGGCGCCGGGCCCGGCTCCGGTCCGTCCGCGCGCCAGGCGACCCGCCCGGTCCGCGCGTCCAGCGCCACGATGACCCCGTCCGACCAGCGACTCACCACGGTGATGCCGCTCGCCAACATCCCGTCGAGCTTCGCCGGCCACCGCCGGTACGACCAGAACGGGGTGACCCGGTGCCTCCCGTCGACCGGCTGGTCGGCGTACACCTGCCGGGTGCCGGCGTAGACCCGGAGCCGGCCGTCCACGATCAGCGGCGCGACGGGCAGCCGGCCGATGACCCCGACCTCCGGGGTGACCGCCGGCGGATACCCGCCCCGGGCGACCGTGCTGACCTCGGCGGGGGCGAGCACCCGGTAGACGATGGCGGCGGCCGCCCCGACCGCGAGCACGGCCGCGACCGCCGCGACGATCCGCCGCCGCCCCTCGGGGAACCCCATGCCGCACCTCCGCCCGGCACCCTACCCACCGGCAACTCCAGGTCGCAGCGCGGCGCCAGACGCGCCGAGCTGGAGTTGCCGGAGGGCCCTCCGCGCCCCGGTCAGGTCGTTGCGGCCGTCGCGCTCAGGCGGCTTCGGCGGAGGTGGTGGGGGCGGCGGCAACGGCCAGGTCGGCGAGGTCGCGGCGGAGGGCGCCCTCCACCGCACGGGCGGCGAGGCCGCCGAGGATCAGGGCCAGCACCCGGCCGTACGCAGCGGTCGGCACCGCCTCCTGCTCGACGGTGACGCCGGTGCACCCGCGCCCGCGGCGCTCGACGGTCCGCAGCGTCCAGGTGATCTGGTAGTCCACGTCGGTGCCCCGCGAGCTGAGCACCAGCCGCTCGGCCGGGACGGCCTCGACGACGAGGAACTCCTCCGGCTGCTCGCCGCCGTCCGGCCGGACGCGGGTCTCCCGCCACGCGGTGCCGGTACCGAAGTCGCCGGTGGTGAGCACCTCGACCGCACCGACGGCGGAGAGCCACCGGGCGCGGGCGGGGAGATCGGTGAGGAGCCGCCAGACGTCGACGGCCTGCGCTTCGATGAATGCGGTAACCGTCACCGTCGACATGGCACCTCCCGTGTCCTCCACGGTACGGCGCGTGAACGCGAAACGGGGAGCCCTTGGTGACATTTCCGCCACCGGCGTCGCGATCGGGCCACCGAGGCGGGCCACCGAGGCGCCAGCGGGGTGGCCGAGGGCGACTCAGCGGGCGGGCAGGATGGTCCCGGTCACCTCACCGAGCGCGATCGTGGTGCCGCCCGGGCCGGGCGCGGTGGCGGTGATGGTCACCGTGTCGCCGTCCTCCAGGAAGGTCCGGGTCTCGCCGTCGGCGAACTTGACCGGCTCGGCGCCACCCCAGGTCAGCTCCAGGAACGAGCCGACCTGGCTCCGGTCCGGCCCGGAGACGGTGCCGGAGGCGTAGAGGTCCCCGGTGCGTAGCGAGGCGCCGTTGACAGTGAGGTGGGCGAGCTGCTGGGCCGGCGTCCAGTACATCGTCGCGAAGGGCGGCTCGCTGACCCGCTCGCCGTTCCACTCGATCGACAGGGCCAGGTCCAGACCGAGGTGCGGGGTGTCGTGCAGATACCGCTGCACCGGCGGGTCCTGGTCGGGCGCGGGCACGAAGGCGCCGGCCAGCGCGTCCAGCGGCGTCACCCAGGCCGAGACCGAGGTGGCGAAGGACTTGCCCAGGAACGGGCCGAGGGGCTGGTACTCCCAGGCCTGGATGTCCCGGGCGGACCAGTCGTTGACCAGCACCACGCCGAAGACGTGGTCCGCGAAGTCGTCGACGGAGACCCGGTCACCGAGCCGGCTCGGCACCCCCACCACGAAGCCGACCTCGGCCTCGATGTCCAGGCGTACCGAGGCACCGGTGGTCGGGCCCTGCGGGGTGGCCCGCTGGCCGGTGGGCCGGACGACCGGGGTGCCGGAGACCACCACCGTGCCGGCCCGGCCGTGGTAGCCGATCGGAACGTGCTTCCAGTTGGGCAGCAGCGGCGGCTGGCCGGGGCGGAAGATCTGCCCGACGTTGGCCGCGTGGTGCTCGGAGGAGTAGAAGTCGACGTAGTCCGCCACCTCGAACGGCAGCAGCAGCTCGACCTCGCGGAGCGGCACCAGCAGCGGCTCCACGGCCGGCCGGTGAGCGGTGTCGGTGAGCAGCTCGGTGACCCGCTGCCGGACGGCCGTCCACTGCGGACGGCCGAGCGCCATGAACTCGTTCAGCGTGGGCCGGCACAGCGCCCCGGCGGCCAGCACCAGCTCGGCCGCCTCCGCGCCGGCCAGGTCCAGCACGAAGTCCCCGATGCGTACGCCGAGCCGCGGCTCCTGCCCGCCGCGCCGGAACACCCCGTACGGCAGGTTCGTCACCCCGTACGACGAATCGTCGGCACCCGTCACCCAGGTCATTCCTCGAAGCCCCCGTTCACCAGCCCCAGCCGGATCAGATCGGTCAGTGGTTCCTCAATGCTGCACGAGCCGTACCCGATCCAGAGCGGACGCTCCGAGTCGCGGCGGGCCCGGGCCCGCTCCACCAGCCGCACCGGATCGGTCACGGCGAGCAGCTCGGCCACGGCGTCCACCTCGGCGCCCTCGACGGCGGCGAGCGCGGCGGCGAGCACGTTGCCGAAGCCGTGGTGGGTGAAGCCGGTCTCCGGGTCCCGGTGGCGCACCGCGTGGTGCAGCCCGGCGGTCAGCTTGAACGGCAGCTCCCGGTCCCGGCAGGCGCAGATCACCGCGGCCAGCTCGACCGGGGTGGGAAACAGCTCGGCGGCCAGGCCGCCGGTCCGGAACTTCGCCGCGATCGGCAGCCCGCCGGCCCGCGCTTCGGCGAGGGTGTCCAGCGCGGCCATCAACCCGAAGGTCAGCGGGACCTCGGCGTGGACGTGGACGCCGTCCAGCCGCTCGGTGAGCTTGATCAGGTCGGCCAGCCCGGGCTGCGGGTCCTCGCCGCGCTTGGCGACCGCCGACTCGACCTGCCGGACGGTGATCCGGGGATCGGCCCCCGCGCGCACCTCGTGGAGCTGACCGATCGGCACGTCGGCGATCACGCCGACCGCGATCCGTTCGTCGGCGTCGAGGAGGCCGGCCAACTCGGGCAGCGTCGAGGCCGGCAGCAGCAGCGGGCCGACCAGGTCGGCGTACCAGGCGGTGCGGTGCCGCCGGTGGGCGACGACCGCGTCCGGCACGGAGGCGCTGCCGGGCGGAAAGACGGCGGCGTCGTCGACGAGGCCGGCCAGGAGTCGGGGCAGCTGCGTTGACACGAGACAAGAATTTACGGGACGCTACAAGGAACGGACAACCGCGTCCGATTATCGGACGTCACTGGCCGGAGAACGGGACATAACGGGAGGCGAGATGCCGTACTACCGCAGGGTGGGCGAGGTGCCCCGCAAGCGTCACACCCAGTTCCGCCAGCCCGACGGCAGCCTCTACGCCGAGGAACTGGTGGGCCAGGAGGGCTTCTCCTCCGACTCGTCCCTGCTCTACCACCGGTACGCCCCGACCGCGATCGTCGCCGCCGAGGAGTTCACCCCGCCCACCTTCACCCGGGCGCCCAACCTGCCGCTCAAGCCGCGCCACCTGCGTACCCACAAGCTCGACGGGACCGGCGCGGACCCGGTGCTCGGCCGGCAGTACCTGCTCGCCAACGACGACGTCCGGATCGCGTACGTGCTGGCCGACCGGCCGTCCCCGCTGTTCCGCGACGCCACCGGCGACCACTGCCTCTACCTCGAGTCGGGGTCGCTGCGGGTCGAGTCGCCGTTCGGCGTGCTGGACGCGGTGGCCGGCGACTACGTCATCATCCCGACCTCGACCATCCACCGCCTCGTGCCGACCGGTGACGAGCCGACCCGGCTGCTCGCCATCGAGGCGACCGGGCACATCGGCCCGCCCAAGCGCTACCTCTCGGTGCGCGGCCAGTTCCTGGAGCACGCGCCGTACTGCGAGCGGGACGTCCGGGGACCGGACAACCCGCTGCTGGTCGACGGCACCGACGTCGAGGTGCTGGTCCGGCACCGTTCCCGGGCGGCACGCCCGGACGGCAGCGGCACAGTCTGGACTCGTCACGTTTATGCCAACCACCCGTTCGACGTGGTCGGCTGGGACGGGCACATGTACCCGTGGGCGTTCTCCATCCACGACTTCGAGCCGATCACCGGCCGGATCCACCAGCCGCCGCCCGTGCACCAGACCTTCCAGGGCCCGAACTTCGTGATCTGCTCGTTCGTGCCGCGCAAGGTGGACTACCACCCGGACGCGATCCCGGTGCCGTACAACCACCACAACGTCGACTCCGACGAGATGCTCTTCTACACCGGCGGCAACTACGAGGCCCGGCGCGGCTCCGGCATCGAGCAGGGCTCCATCTCGCTGCACCCGTCCGGCTTCACGCACGGGCCGCAGCCGGGTGCCGCCGAGCGCTCGATCGGGGTGGACTTCTTCGACGAGCTGGCCGTCATGGTCGACACCTTCCGGCCCCTCGACCTCTGCGACGCGACGTCGGCCTGCGAGGACGCCGGGTACGCCTGGACCTGGGCGCGTCGCGGGTA
Source organism: Micromonospora rhizosphaerae (assembly GCF_900091465.1). Classification (NCBI taxonomy): domain Bacteria; kingdom Bacillati; phylum Actinomycetota; class Actinomycetes; order Micromonosporales; family Micromonosporaceae; genus Micromonospora; species Micromonospora rhizosphaerae. The sequence goes on from NZ_FMHV01000002.1 coordinate 462,540, forward strand.
GTGCTGATCAGGGTCGTTCGCCGGAGCGCCGCCCGGAGCCGGACGAGCTCCGGCGAAGGCCAGACCGCCCCGGCCGCACCCGTCATGGACGAATGACACCGCCGGTGGTCCGGTGACCAACGATCAGCGCGCGGGACGGGACAGCACCGCGAACTCGGCCAGGGCCGTGGCGGTGATCGCCGCGACCAGCGGCCACGGCGTACCGACGAAGGTGTAGAGCACGAGCAGCACCGGCGCGGCGGCCACCGCGTAGAGGGCCAGGGCCAGGCTCCGGTCGGAGCGGAGCAGGCCAGGCAGGATCGTCCGAACCAGACCCGGTAGCCGCGCCGCCTGCCGCCACACCACCAGCGCCCCACCGAGCGCCGCCAGCGCCGCGAAGACCCGCGAGGAGCCGGGGCCGCCCGGGGCCAGGAAGGCGACCAGCACGGTGGCGACCAGCGACCAGCCGGCGCCGTAGACCACCAGCCGGCGGAGTCCGTCGGAGATCGTACGACCGGAGTCCATCCGCGCCGGGTCCATCGCGGCCGCCTCGGTCAGGTGCTCCAGCGCCTCGGTGTAGCGTCGCTGCTCCAGCCGGATCACGCCCATGTCGTGCCGGGCCACCGCCAGCTCCGGGTCCAGCCGCAGCGCCTCCCGATAGGCGCGCTCGGCCAGGTCGAACAGCTCCAGCCGGGCCGCCACCAGACCGAGCACCAGGTGCGCCTGCGGCTCCTCCGGGGCCAGCTCGACACCCCGCCAGGCAGCGTTGAGCGCCTGCTGCCCGTTGCGCGAGCCGGCCAGGATCGCCGCGGCGCTGCGCTGGGCGTACGCGTCGGTCGGGCCGAGCGCCAGGATCTCGTCGGCGGTGCCGGCGGCGGCCTTGAACTCGCGCAGGTCGACCAGGGCGAACCCGCGCGCGACCAGCGGCGGTACGGCACCAGGGGCGGCGGCGACCGCCGCGTCGGCGGCCGTGAGCGCCTCGGTCGACCGGTCGGCGGCGAGGTGGACCCGGGCCAGCATGGTCAGCGCCTCGGCGTTCGCCGGGTCCATCGCGATCGCATAGCCAAGTTCCCCGGCGGCCTCGTCGTAGCGACCCAGCTCGGCGAGGAGCTGCGCGCGCTGGAGGTAGCCGTCGGCGGCGGACTGGTCGGGGGCGGCGTCACTCGACATCGGGGCGAGCCTAGTCGGCATTCCGGCGCTACGCCGACCACGACCGCCCCGGCGCGCCCACCGGACGCCGCCTCGCCGGGAAGCGGGTCCGGCCGGCACGACGAGGTCAGGCGCTGCGGCAGGGCGCCTGGGCGGCCCGGCGACCGCAGGTGCCGAGGCTGCACCAGCGACGCAGGCCGCCCTCGTCGAGGAAGAGCCAACCGCAGTGCTCGTCCGGACACACCCGGACGGTCAGCCGGCGCGGGTCGGCCAACAGTTGGGCGGCGCTCCACGCGGCGGCATGCAGCGGCAGCCGGAGCCCGGCGGCCAGGTCCGGCCACCAGCGTCCCCGCCCGTCGGCCTCCCGGCGGAACACCAGCGTCCTGGCGGCGGCCTCCGCGTGCCGGGCGACCACGTCGAACGCCCGCCCGTTCGCCGGGTCGGTCAGGCAGGCGTACAGCTCGGCGCGCAGGGCGCGGGCCTCGGTGAGCACGGCCTCGGCCTGGCCGGGGTCGTGGCGGGCGAGGTGGAGGAGCCGGCTCACCGAGACGTCGTCGATCAGCCCGACGTGGCCGGCCCACACGGCCAGGGTCCGGTAGCCCCGCAGCCACTCCGACCCCGGGAGCGGCGGCTCGTGCCGCCAACCGGCGAAGGTGTTGCAGAACTCCAGCGCCGGGTGCCCGCCGACGTTCCACGGCAGGCTCTCGTCGCGGACCCGCACCTCGTACATTGGTCGGCCGGGCCGGTCGAGCCGGTCGTCACCGCGGAGGACCCGGCGGTGCACCTCGCGCAGTCGCGACCCTGGCTCGATCCCGAGGTCGTTCACCAGCACCTCCCGGGTCGTCCGGTAGAGCCGCAGCGCGTCGGCCCGCCGCGCACCCCGGTACAGGGCGGTCATCAGGGTGGCGACGAGCTGTTCCCGGGTCGGATACCGCGCGGTCAGCGGGATCAGCTCGGCGATCGCCCGGGCGTGCTGACCCAGCGCGAGCTGGGCCTCGGCGCGCAGCTCGATACCGACCAGCCGGAGCTCCTCGACCGTGCCCTGGAGTCGTTCTCGCAGCTCGTCGTCGGCCGCGTCGGCGAGCAGCGGACCCCGCCAGAGCGCCAGCGCCCGGTCGAGCAGCCGCACCCGCTCGGCCGGATCGGCCGCGTCGCTGGCCTGCCGGGTGAGTGCGCCGAACTCCGCCACGTCGACCCGGTGCCCGTCCGCCTCGACCAGGTAGCCGTCGCCCCGGGTACTGATCCGCACGCCGTACGGCGTCAGCGACGCCCGTAACCGGCCGATGTACGTCTGCACGACGCCTCGCGCCGAGGCCGGCGGGCAGCCGTTCCACAACAGGTCGATGAGGCGGTCGGTGGTGACCAGCCGGCCCAGGTCGAGCAGCAGGACGCCGAGCAGGCAGCGCTCCTGGCGCCGGCTGCCGACCTCGACGAGGTGACCCTCGTGGCGTGACTCGAACGGCCCGAGCAGTCGGAATTCCATACCAACCAGGACAGCCTGGCCCCCGTCGCCGGTTGTCACCGGCCGGTGAGTCGGTGGTGGGTCCGCGCCGGCCGGCACGGCGGCGGGCGGGTGCGGTCCCGTCCGTCGGACGCCGCGCGGTGAGCGGGTGGTGAGCCGGGCTGGTGATCCTGGTCCGGCCCGATCAACAGCACGGATGGAGTGATCATGCGTTTCAGCAGGAGCGTCGGAGTGGCGTTGGCCGCGGCCGCACTGGTCGCGGCCGCACCCACCGCCGCGTCCGCCGCGAGCGGCGACATCGCCCCGGGCGCGTGGGAGCCGGCACCGCAGCCGGGGTTCGAGACGCCCGCCGGGGCACGGTGCGACTTCGCCGTACGCGTCGAGCCGATCGTGGACGAGGTCCGCAAGCTGACGCTGGCGACATACCCGGACGGCTCCCCGAAGCGGGAGTTGTACCAGGGGGCCCTGATCGACCGGGTGACGAACCTGGAGACCGGGGCCACCTCGACGGCGGACGCGAGCGGTAGCGCGCTGGTCGACTACGGCACCGACGGGTCGATGACCTGGTCCGTGACCGGGCCGGTGCTGCTCGGCTTCCGGGAGAACGGCGGTTCGCTGCCAAGGGGCGTGTGGATCGTCGACGGCCAGTTCGTGGTCGAGTTCAGCCTGACCGGCGAGAAGACGATCACGATGCGGCACGGCACGACGCACAACGTCTGCACCGACGTCGACTGAGCAGCGGGAGCGAGCGAGGCCCGGGATCCCCGTGGATCCCGGGCCGCCACGCTATTCGGCCGGGGCCTCGTACACCAGGGCCACCGCGATGCCGGTCAGCCCCTCGCCGCGCCCGGTGAAGCCGAGGCCGTCGGTGGTGGCGGCGGACACGGTGACCGGGGCGCCCACGGCCGCGGAGAGCACCCGCTGCGCCTCCTCACGGCGCGGACCGATCTTGGGCCGGTTACCGATCACCTGGACCGAGACGTTGCCGATCCGGAAGCCGGCCGCCCGCACCCGCCGGCCGCTCTCGGTGAGCAGCGCCACCCCGGACGCCCCGGCCCACTCCGGCTGGTCGACCCCGAAGTTGGCGCCCAGATCGCCGAGCCCGGCGGCGGAGAGCAGTGCGTTGCAGGCGGCGTGTGCGGCAACGTCGGCGTCCGAGTGCCCGGCCAGGCCGTCCTGCCCCGGCCAGTGCAGCCCGGCGACCCAGCAGGGCCGGCCGGCCTCGAACGCGTGCACGTCCGTGCCGATGGCCACCCGAGGAACGATCATGACCCGAGGGTACGCGTCAGGCCTCGGCTGCCAGCAGGTGCTCGGCGAGAGCCAGGTCGAACGGCCGGGTGATCTTGAGAGCGAGTTCCGAGCCGGGGACGCAGACCACCGGAACGCCCTGCTTCTCGACCAGGCCGGCGTCGTCCGTCAGCGGATCTCCAGCCGCGGCGTGCGCGGCGGTCAGCACCGGCCGGCGGAAGCCCTGCGGCGTCTGGACCGCGCGCAGCGCGGACCGGTCCACCGTGCCGAGGACCCGCTCACCGGCGTCGACCTCCTTGATCGTGTCGACCACCGGGAGGACCGGGATCACCGCGTCCTGGCCGGAGCGGACCGCCTCGGCGACCGACTCGACCAGCGCGGGCGGGGTGAGCGCCCGGGCGGCGTCGTGCACCAGGATGATCTCCGGCCCGGCGGGGACGGCGGCCAGCGCGGCCGCCACGGAGGCCTGCCGCTCCGCGCCGCCGGGCACGACGGTCACCGGGGCCACCGGCGCGAGCATCGACCGGACCGACTCGACGTCGGCGGCCGGCGCCGCGACCACGATGGTGTGCACCGAGGGTGCCGCCGCGATCCGGCGTACCGCGTGCACCAGCAACGGCTCGCCGGCGAGCGGGCGGAGCGCCTTGGGGGCGCCGGGCCCGAGGCGCACGCCGGCACCGGCCGCAGGCACGAGGACCGCGACGTCACCGCGCGGATTGAGCTGCGCGGTCACGTCGCGGTCCTCGGGTTTCTTTGCTACGGGGTGGGTACGAGGATGCTGTGAGAACTAGGCCTCGGTCAGCACCTTGTCGAGCAGCGTCTCCGCCTCGTCCTTGGTGCTCTTCTCGGCCAGCGCGACCTCGCCGACGAGAATGTCGCGAGCCTTGGCGAGCATGCGCTTCTCGCCCGCGGACAGGCCCCGCTCCCGCTCCCGACGCCACAGGTCGCGGACGACCTCGGCGACCTTCAGCGGGTTGCCGGAGGCCAGCTTCTCCAGATTCGCCTTGTAACGCCGCGACCAGTTGGTCGGCTCCTCGGTGTGCGGTGCACGGAGCACGTCGAAGACCTTGCCCAGGCCCTCTTCGCCGACCACCTCTCGCACACCCACGATCTCGGCGTTCTCGGCGGGCACCCGGACCGTCAGGTCACCCTGCGCGACCCGCAGGACGAGATACTGCTTAGGCTCGCCCTTGATGACCCGAGTCTCGATTGCCTCGATGAGTGCGGCCCCGTGGTGGGGGTAAACAACGGTCTCGCCGACACTGAAAACCATAGGTTCGAAACCCCTTTCGCTGTGTCTAGGGTAACACGCTCAGACACCGATGTCTCACCGCTGTCCTGACCGTTGGCGCAGCTCAGGGGCCCTGTGAGAGGTATTTCTTCAGCTTGACAGGCGGTCAAACCGATGACTCCATCACACTCCGTGACCCGCGGATGACAACCCGGTACGGGTGATCGGAGCGTCGAATCTAGGGCGTTGCGCTCTTCCCATGGTATCTCTCCGATCGCGGACGCGCCCAGGTGTAGCGATACGCCGACCGGTGCGGGACGCTGGAGGTGGACGCGCGATGTCCGCTCACCGCGACGGTTCCTGGGGGTCCGATGGGCATGCCTGACGCAGAGGGCCACGGGCCACCGGACGGGCTGCCTGACCTGCCCCCGGAGTGGGGTCGGGTGGTCATCCCCGACGACGCCTCGGCGCTCGCCGAGGAGGCCCGGCAGGTCCGCCGCGAGCTGCGCCGGCGGGCGGCCGGGCAGCGCGGGCACCACCGACTCGGCCTGGCGCCCCGGCTGGACGGCCAGCCGCCGCTCGGCCTGCCGGTGCTGATCCTCCTGGTGGCCGTGCTCACCACCCTCACCGGGTTGGTGGCGGTCACCTGGCCCCGCTCGCCCCGGTCCGCGGGGAGCCCGACGGTCGTCCCGTACCCGACGACCAGCCTGCTCACCGACCGGCCGCTGCCAGCGCTGGACCTGGTCGACCCAGACGAGTCCCCGGTGCCGCTACGCGGCCTGCTGCCCGCGGTGATCATCCTGGTGGACGCGTGTCCATGCCCGGACCGGGTCGCCGAGGCGGCCGCCGCCGCACCGCCGAACGTCACCGTCGTCACCGTGGCCGGCGGTCGGGAGGTGCGCCGCCCCGCGCCGCCGTCCGCCGGAGCGCCGGTACACGCGTTGGCCGACCCGGCCGGCGGCCTGCGCGCCTTCCTCCACCTGCCTGCCCGCCCCGGTACGGCCACCGCCCTGCTGGTGGACCGGAACGGCACCCTGGTCCGGGTGGTGCCCGAGCTGGGCACGGTCGAGGACTACCGCGCTGACCTGGCGCGCATCGCCGCCTGATCGCCCCGGCCCGGCACCCGCCGGCGGCCGGCTCAGAAGACCGCGACCAGTCTGGCGTCGAGGTCCACCGCGCCGTCGGCCGCGGTGAACCGCACCAGCAGCGGGCCGCCGGCCGAGGTCAGCGCCAGCGTGGTCGGCGAGCCGGAGCAGGGCACCCGCTGCCCCGGCCGGTCATCGAGGGAGCCGGCGATCGTGACCGTGAGAGCCCCGGAGCCGGAGCACGTGACCACCAGCATGTGCCGTTCGCCGTACGACGAGCTGGACTGGCGGGCCAGCGGAACGTCCCCCGCCGCCAGGCGGGACCGGTCCTCCCAGACGACGTGCGAGACCTCCGGCATCGCCGCGCCGGACTTCTGGTGGAGCACCAGCGGTTCGTCCGGATCTGCCCCCGTGGCCTGAATGATGTACCCGTTCTCGGGGTCGACCAGGAACCGGTCCACCGGGCTCTGTTCCACCGGCGCCGGGGCTGAACTCAGCGCCGCCGGGACCGGACCGCTGGCCGGCGCGGCCGCGCGCCACCACCATCCGCCAGCCGCCAGCGCGGCCAGCGCCAACCCGGCGATCAGCCCACCGCGCAACCGGTCGTCCGCCCCCGCGCCCATGCGGCGAGCGTAGCCCCGGCGGCGACGCTGTCCGGCCACGAACCCGGGCGCCGGTGCGTTCCGCCGTCTCCCGGACGCCCCCGGCACCCCGCCGGGCCGGGGCGACCACGGACGACGGCGGTCAATCGGTGCGGTCGAGGAGCGCGGCGTATAGGGTCAGGCCCGGTCCGAAGGCGAGCAGCACGATCCCGTCCGGCGGTGCCGCGGCCCGACGCAGCCGATCCAGGATCAGCAGCACGGTCGGCGAGGAGCAGTTGCCGTGCTCGTCCAGCGTGGCCCGGGACGCCGCCAGCGCCTCCGGCGGCAGCGCCAGCTCCCGTTCCACCACGTTGAGGATGCGCGGCCCGCCCGGGTGCACCGCCCAGCCGTCCACCTCGGACGCGGCCCGGCCGTGCCGGGCCAGCAGGCCGTGGACCAGACCCCGGACGTGGTGGGAAAGCACCTGCGGGACCTTCGCCGACAGCCCCATCCGGAAGCCGGTGTCGGTGACGTCCCAGGTCATGTGGTCGGCGGTCGACGTGTCGGTGACCGAGCTGACCTCGCGCAGCGCGTACCCCCGGCCGCCGGGGACGACCACGGCGGCGACCGCGGCGTCCGAGAAGAGCGCGTGCGAGACGATCTGCTGGGTGTCCACCCGCGCGCTGGCGGGCTGGATGTGCAGGCTGGTGAGCTCCGCGCAGAGCAGCAGCGCCGGCCGCCCCCGGGCGGTGACGAAGTCGCCGGCCGCGCCGAGCCCGGGCAGCGCGGCGTAGCAGCCCATGTGACCGACGAACATCCGCTGGGTGTCCGGGGCCATGCCCAGGTCCCGGGCGAGCAGAATGTCCAGCCCCGGGGTGGCGTACCCGGTGCAGGAGCAGACGATGAACAGGCCGACGTCGCCGGCGTCCAGGCCGGCCGAGGTGAGCGCCCGGCCCACCGCCTCCTTGCCCAGCGGCAGCGCCTCGACCTGGTAGCGCCGCATCCGGCGCTCGGTCGGCCAGTCCGAGACGTCCTCCAGCAGCGGGTTGACCGCCGCCTGCCGGCGGGAGACGCCGGAGTTGGCGAAGATCCGCTCGGCGAGCGCCCGGGTGCTGCCGGAGAAGTGCCTCGAGAAGAAGCCCGCCCAAAGTTCGTCCTGCCCGACGGCCGGCGGGTACGCCGTACCCAGACCCGCGATCACCGGCACGGCCATGTCCCCCACCTCTCGTTCGCGAGCCCCGTGGTCACCGCGCCGCCCCTCGTTCGCGACGTCGGGACCCGCACCCCCGGCTCGTTCCTCACGCTTCACCAACGAGGGGCCGAGCCGTCGCGGTCCGGGTCGCCGCCGAGCGCCGCTATGCCGAGCCAGTCGGCGCAGACGTCCGAGGTGGCCGGGTGCAGCGATCCGCACCGGGCGTCCCGGTAGAGCCGTTCCAGCGGGTGGCCCCGGCGGGTCGCCGAGGTGCCGGCCGCCTCCAGCATGGACGCCGCCACCTCGGCGGCGGTGGTGCCGGCCATCAGCTTGGCCCGCCACACCCAGCGGTTCGTCTCCGCGTCGCCGGGCGCCTCGTCGACCCGGCGGGCCGCCTCGGCCACCACCAGTTCGGCCGCCGCGGCCGCCGCGTCCGCCCGGCCGAGGCGGGCCCGGACCGCCGGCAGGCCGGCGAGGTTGCGGGCGTTCAGGTGCTCGGCGGCGGCGTCGATCGCCGCCCGGGCCACCCCGACGTAGACGGCGGCGTAGCTGGCCACCAGCCAGTGCGGCATGAGCTGGGCGACCACCAGGGCCAGCCCCTCCACCCCGCCGAGCAGCCGGTCGGCCGGGACGGTGACGTCCAGGTGCAGGTCGTGCGAGGAGGTGGCGCGCATGCCGAGCGAGTCCCAGGTCGGTTCGACGGTCAACCCGTCCCCGGCCGGGACCAGGAACTGGGAGACCACCGACTGGTCGGCGGCGCTGCGCGCGGCCACCAGGTACCCGTCGGCGTGCCCGGCCCCGGAGCAGAAGGTCTTGCTGCCCTTGAGGTGCCAGCCGCCGTCGACCGGCTCGTACACGGTGCTGAGCTGGGACAACCGGGCGCCCGCGCCGCGCTCGCTCATCGCCACCGCGTACCAGGAGCCCTCGGCCGCCGCGCGGAGCAGCCGGTCGCGGGCGGCCAGCGCCTCCTCCGGTACGCCGAGCGCCTCGGCCAACTCCTCCGTGACCGCGCCGAGCGCGCCGGTGACCGAGGCGTGCATGTTGAAGACCAGGGCGGTGGCGCCATTGCCCCGGGCCAGCTCGATGGCGACGGTGGCGTACTCGGCGAAGGTGGCCCCCGCCCCGCCCAGCTCGCGGGGCACCATCAGCCCGAAGAGCCCGACGTCCCGCAGGTCGCCGAAGTCGTCGACCGGGAAGGAGCCGTCCCGGTCGTGCTCCGCCGCGCGGGCGGCCAGTCGCGGCGCCAACCGGCGCGCCGCCTCCAGCGCGTGCACAGTCATGTCGCCCCCTTCTCGGCGTCCCCTCTACCCCGGGCGGCCCCGGCTACCCGCTCCGGACCCCGTGGCCCTGGTACAGCACGGCGGTGGACCAGGTCGGCACGATCCGCGGCTCCGTCCCTCCCGGACCGGCGGTCGGGCCGGTGCCCACCCTGGACGCGCGCAGCCGGCGGAGCAGCCACGCGACCGCCCCGCCCAGCTCCGGGCGGATCCCGCGCAGCCGCAGCTGGACGCCGTGCCGGGCGCACTCGCCGACCAGGGCGCGGGCGTCCACGAACAACCGTGGATCATGGATGCCGCGCGGCACGGTGGGGAGCCGCTCGCCGATCCGCACCGCCAGCAGCCGGCACAGCGCGGTGTCGTTGAGGGTGTCCAGCACCAGCAGGCCACCCGGCCGCAGCAGCCGGCACGCCTCGGCGACCGCGCGCCGCCAGTCCGGCACGTGCTCCAGCAGCTCGCCGGCGGCCACCACGTCAGCGCAGCCGTCGGCGAGCGGGACCGCCGTGGCGTCGGCGTTGACCACGGTCACCCCGTGCGCGGCGGCCTGGTCCAGGGCGGATTGGGTGAGGTCCACCCCGAGGTGCCGGTAGCCCTTCCCGGCCAGGTGCGGGGCGAGCAGGCCGGCCCCGCAGCCGAGGTCGACCAGGAGGGCGGCCGGCCGGGGCGCCGGCGGCACCAGCGCGGCGCGGGCCCGGGCCAGCCAGTGCAGCATGGCGAACGCACCGTCCGGCCGCCACCACTCGCCGGCCAGGTCGTCGTACTGGCGGGGGTCGTTGGGCGGCAGCACCCGGGGTGGTGTGGACACCGGGGCACCGTCTCGCATGGACTGAGCGTGGCACGACTCCCCGGTAACAACCAGACTTCCCTTATGTCGTCCACGGTGTTAGGGCTGGTCAGGGCGAGCCATCCGGAACCGGTCGCCGCGGTCACCGCGGTGGCCGGGCTGCTGGCGTGGGGTGTCGGGCACCGCCCGGCCGGCATCGCCGCCGTGGCGCTCACCGTGCTGGCCAGCCAGCTCGCCGTGGGCTGGAGCAACGACCTGATCGACGCGGACCGGGACGCCACGGTGGGGCGTACCGACAAACCCGTGGTCGCCGGCGCGGTCCGACGGCGCACGCTCGGCCTGGCCGTCCGCGTGGCGGTGCCGGCGACCCTCCTGCTGGCCCTGACCACCAACCGCACGGCCGCGCTCTGCGCCACGGTCGGGCTGGGCGCCGGGCTGCTCTACAACTGGCCGCTGAAGGCGACCCCGCTCTCGGTGCTGCCGTACGCCGTGTCCTTCGGGGCGCTGCCCGCCTTCGTGGTGCTGGCGTTGCCCGGCGCGCCGCCGCCGCCGTACTGGCTGGTCGGCGCCGCGGCCCTGCTGGGCGCCGGCGCGCACTTCGCCAACGTCCTGCCCGACCTGGCCGACGACGCCCGGACCGGGGTGCGCGGGCTGCCGCACCGGCTCGGCCCGGCCGGCAGCCGGGCCGCCGCCGCCGGGCTGCTGCTCGCCGCCACCGTCGCGCTGGTCGTCGGGCCGCCCGGGCCGCCGTCGTGGGCCGGCCTGTCGGCGGTCGCGGCCGCCATCCTGGTGCCGGTCCTTGGCTGGTACGCGAGCCGCGCCGCCGCCCGGGGCGGCGGCCGCCCGGTGGCCGCCTTCCGGGCGGTGATGGTGGTGGCGCTCATCGACGTGGTTCTGCTGGTGGCGAGCGGCCGGGTGATCTGACCGGCACCCGGGAAGGTGGCATTACCGGGTCGGCGTGCGGCCGTCGATCAGCCCCAACTACCCTGGAGCGCGGTCTGCGCGGGTATGGCCACCGTGCCCGGCGTACGGCCGGGTGGGATTGTGACGAGGAGGACCGACGTGACGCGCTCGATCAGGGGTTCCCGGCGGGCGGCGCTGCTGCTGGCCGGCTCGGCGGCGGCGACCAGCCTGCTGCTGTCCGGGTGCGGCGCCGGCCAGGTGGCCGAGACCTCCGCCAAGAACCCGTCGGTCCAGGGTATCAACGTCCAGACCCCGGATGCCGGCTACAAGGTACGCGGCCTCTACGTGCAGTACCCGGGCACCGAGGGCTACAAGGCGGGCAGCAACGCCCCGATCAACGTCGTGATCTACAACGACACCCACGACCCGGTGACCGTGACCGTCACCACGGACAGCGCCCGGGAGATCCTGCTCTCCGGCTCGACCCCGGCCGGCTCCGAGCCGAGCCCGAGCGAGTCGGCGACCCAGATCGGCTCCGCCTCGCCCAGCCCGAGCGAATCCGGCGCGTCCGCGGCCCCGAGCCCGTCGGCCCCGGCCAGCCCGTCCGCCTCGCCGAGCCCGTCGGCCCCGGCCGGCCAGCCGGCCCGGATCGAGATCCCGGCGCTCGGCTACGCCCAGCTCAGCACCACCGCCGGCCGCTTCCTCCAGCTCGTCGGCCTGAACGAGGATCTCCTTTCCGGCCAGCAGGTCAACCTGGTCTTCGACTTCGGCAACGGAAAGACCCTCAAGACCCCGGCCCCGATCGGCGTCCCGCTGACGCCGGGCGCGCCGGCCTCGCCGATCATCAGCCGCGAGCACGGTGCGGAGGCTGGCACCGAGGCCGGCAAGGGCGGCTCCGGCCACGGCGGCTGACCCGGGCGCGAGCACTGTCGACGGCACCGTCGGCGTGGTGACCACCACGCCGGCGGTGTTTCGTTTCCGGCTGGGGTTTCGTCGTACCGGGCGGTTAGCGTCCTGACGTGACCACGTCCCGATCGACCTCCCCGCGCACCGCGTCCGGCGCCGGCCGCAGCCGGGCCGCCGCGCGCGAGCCGCGCCCGGCCTACGAGTGCGACGCCTGCGGCCACCAACCGCCCAAGTGGGTCGGGCGCTGCCCGGAGTGCGGCGAGTGGGGCTCGGTGGTCGAGTCCACGGTCAGCGGCCCGATGGTCTCCGGCCGGGTGGTCAGCTCCCGGATGCCGTCCGAGCCGGCCCGGCCGATCGCCACCATCAGCGCCGCGCCGGCCCGGGCCCGGCCCACCGGCGTGAGCGAGCTGGACCGGGTGCTCGGCGGCGGCCTGGTCCCCGGCGCGGTGGTCCTGCTCGCCGGCGAGCCCGGGGTCGGCAAGTCCACGCTGCTGCTCGACGTGGCCCAGCAGTGGGCGGCCGGCGCCGGCAGCCCATCGCTGGTGGTCAGCGGCGAGGAGTCGGTCAGCCAGGTGCGGCTGCGCGCGGAGCGGATGGGCACCCTGCACGACCAGCTCTACCTGGCCGCCGAGAGCGACCTGTCGGCGGTGCTCGGCCACCTCGACGCGGTCAAGCCGGGGCTGCTGGTGCTCGACTCGGTGCAGACCATCTCCACCACCGGCGCCGAGGGCGTCACCGGCGGGGTGACCCAGGTCCGGGCGGTCACCGCCGCCCTGGTCGCGGTGGCCAAGGAGCGGGGCATCGCCACCGTGCTGGTCGGCCACGTGACCAAGGACGGTCAGGTGGCCGGTCCCCGGGTGCTCGAGCACCTGGTCGACGTGGTGCTGCACTTCGAGGGCGACAAGCACTCGTCGCTGCGGATGGTCCGGGGCGTCAAGAACCGGTTCGGCGCCGCGGACGAGGTCGGCTGCTTCGAGATGCACGAGGGCGGCATCAACAGCCTGGCCGACCCGTCCGGGCTCTTCCTCACCCGCTACTCCGAGCCGGTGCCGGGCACCTGCGTCACGGTGGCGATGGAGGGGCGGCGGGCCCTGGTGACCGAGGTGCAGGCGCTGATCGGCGCGACCGTCGCCGGCTCGCCCCGGCGCACGGTCTCCGGGCTCGACGGAGCCCGGCTGGCCATGGTGCTGGCCGTGCTCCAGCGCCGCACCGAGCGGTTGACCCTGCACGATCGGGAGGTCTTCGCCGCCACGGTCGGCGGCATCCGGGTGGTGGAGCCGGCCGCCGACCTCGCGGTCGCCCTCGCGGTCGCCTCCGGCGGCCTCAATCTGGCCATCGCGCCGCACCTGGTGGCGATCGGCGAGGTCGGCCTCACCGGCGAGGTGCGTCGGGTCGGCGCGGTCCCCCGCCGGCTCGCCGAGGCGGCCCGGCTCGGCTTCCGGCTGGCCCTGGTGCCGCCCGGCTGCGGCCCCGGCACGAGCGGGGTGACCCCGGAGAACATGCGGGTGATCGAGGTCACCGACGTCCGGGCGGCGCTCCAGGCGGCCGCCCGCGCCTCGGCGGAGTGACCGAAGGGACCGAGCGGCGCGGCCGGCTGGGCGATATCGGACAGCTGGTCCAGCCCGGTCAACAGGGACCCGAGATGGACATCGTGACACATCGCAGTAACCACGAGAGCACCCACCGCACGGCAGTCCGTAGACTGTGCCCGTGCCGATCGACCGCGATGCCACCAAGCCCGCCGCGGCGACGCCGCATGCCCGCACCGGCGCCGTCGGCTCGCCCGCCCGTCCGATCAACGTAAGCGTGACCGGGAGCCTCGGCGGGGGCGGCGATCCGCTGCGGGCCAATCTCGCACTGATGGCGCCGGGCACCGCGCTGCGCGACGGGCTCGAGCGGATCCTGCGCGGCCGGACGGGCGCGCTCATCGTCCTCGGGTACGACAAGGTCGTCGAGCAGATCTGCACCGGCGGCTTCCCGCTGGATGTCGAGTTCTCCGCCACCCGGGTCCGCGAGCTGTGCAAGATGGACGGTGCCGTGGTGCTCTCGAGCGACGGCACCCGGATCGTCCGGGCGGCCGTGCATTTGATGCCCGACCCGTCCATCCCCACCGAGGAGTCCGGCACCCGGCACCGCACCGCCGAGCGGGTGGCCCGGCAGACCGGCTATCCGGTCATCTCGGTCAGCCAGTCCATGCGGATCATCAGCCTCTACGTCAACGGCCAGCGGCACGTGCTGGACGACTCGGCGGCGATCCTGTCCCGGGCCAACCAGGCGCTGGCCACGCTGGAGCGTTACAAGCTCCGGCTGGACGAGGTCTCCGGCACCCTCTCCGCGCTGGAGATCGAGGACCTGGTCACCGTGCGGGACGCGGTGGCGGTGGTGCAGCGGCTGGAGATGGTTCGCCGGATCGCCGACGAGATCGCCGGCTACGTGGTCGAGCTTGGCACCGACGGCCGTCTGCTCGCCCTCCAGTTGGACGAGCTGATGGCCGGCGTGGACGCCGACCGCACGCTGGTCATCCGGGACTACGTCCCGGTCGGCCGGAAGTCGCGGACCCTCGACGAGGCCCTGGTCGAGCTGGACCTGCTCGGCGCCACCGAGCTGATCGACCTGGTCTCGGTCGCCAAGGCGATCGGCTACCCGTCCGCCTCGGACGCCCTGGACGCGGCGGTGAGCCCGCGCGGCTTCCGGCTGCTGGCCAAGGTGCCCCGGCTCCCCGTGGCGGTGGTCGACCGGCTGGTGGTGCACTTCGGCAGCCTCCAGCGGCTGCTCGGCGCGACGGTCGAGGATCTCCAGGCCGTGGAGGGGGTGGGCGACGCCCGCGCCCGCGGCGTACGGGAGGGCCTCTCCCGGCTCGCCGAGGCGTCCATCCTGGAGCGGTACGTCTGAGTCGGCCCTCCGGGCCCGCCGACCGGCCGGCTCGGCCGCGGCTCAGCCGGTGATGGTCAGCTTCTCCGGCTCGCTGAGCTTGGTGCCCACCCGGGCGAAGACCTCGTAGCTGCCGATGGGCGCGTACGGGCCGGCAGCCAGCCCGTCGGCGCAGCGGCTGGTGTCCCGGCCGTTCCAGCCGAGTTGGTAGAGCCGCTCGAAGCCGGGCGTGAACGACTGCACGTCGGAGCCCTTGCCGGTGCCGCAGGTGTCGGAGGACCAGACCTTCTCCGCGCCGGACTTGATGAACAGCTCCTGGAGGTCCGCGCCGACGTCCCGGCTGCAGGTGCGCTGGGACTTGTTCTTGATCCTCAGCTGCAGGTTCACCACGGTGCCGCGCTGGGCGGTGGCCGGCTGGGCCACCGCGGTCACCAGGACCTCCGCGTCCGTGCACGTACCGTCGTCGACCACCGGCGCGGCCGGACCGCCGGGCGGCTCCGTCGCGTTGCTCCCACTCGCCGGTGCGCCCTGCCCGCCGCCCGAGGCATCGGGCGTTGCCGACGGCACTCCGGTGCGCGGCGTCAGCACCGAGCCGGACGGCGCCGGGGCCGGCGAGGACGAGGCGGTCGTCGACGCCTTCGAGGCCGATGTGGCACCGGTGTTGCGCGCCGAACCGTTGCAGGAATAGAGCAGGACAATCAGGAAGAGAAGCCCCGCTCCGAGTACGACGGCGCGACGCCGCCAGTAAATGGCGGGTGGCAGGGGGCCGACCGTCAGACGCATGATGCCTTCACCGTAACGGGGTACCGCACGAGGAACGGGCGCGACGCGCCGGGAAGGACCCGCCGCGCCGAGCCACCATCCACAATAGACGACCGGCTCGGTCGTCACCGTCACCGAGCGGACGCGGACGCACGCGGAGCGCCACCAGCGGAGCGGGGCCGGGCTGTCAGAGGTAGACCTTGCGCTGGTAGATGGCGTGCGCGCCGGCGACCCGGTCGAGGAAGAGCAGGCCGGCACAGTGGTCGATCTCGTGCTGGAGCGCCCGCGCCTCGAAGCCGTCGGTGACCAGCCGGACCGGCCGACCACTGCCGGGCAGGGCCGCCTCGACCACGAGCCGGCTGGCCCGCTTGACGTCACCGGTCAGGTCGGGCACCGACATGCAGCCCTCCCGCCCCGCCTTCCACCGGGTGGCCTCCACCACCTTGGCGTTGCAGAGCACGAAGGCGCCGTGCACGGTGGCCGCCTTCGGGTGGCCGGTCACGTCGACCGCGAAGACCTGGGCACTCACCCCCACCTGCGGCGCGGCGAGGCCCACGCAGCCCGGGGACACCCGCATCGTGGCGACCAGGTCGGCGGCGAGGCGGACCACCTCGTTCGAGGTCGGGTCCACCTCCGGCCCGGGCCGGCTGAGCGCCCGGTCGGGAGCGGAGACCACCGGGCGTACCTCGCCCGGCAGGGCCAGCGCCTCGGGGGTCCAGTCACCGAGGCCGACGTACTCCGCCATCACAGCAGGTCCGGGTCCGCGGGCCGAAGGCTGACCCCGACGCCCAGCTCGGCAGCGGTACGCGCCAACCGGCCGGCCACCTCGTCGAAGCTGCCCGGCGGTAGCTCCACCTCGGCGACCACAACGTAGAGCGAGCCGGTCAGCCGCGTGCTCAGGTCGGTGACGTTGCCGCCGGCGTCGGCCAGCACCCGGGTCATCGCCGCGACGATGCCCATCCGGTCCGCGCCGTGCACGGCCAGCACGTACGGCTCGCCGGTCGGCTCCGTCGCGCCGTCGGGGGTGACCGCGCGTACGGTGGCCAGCAGTTGGCCGTCGGCGGTGAGCGGGGCCAGCGCGGCCTCGACGTCGGCGGCCGCCGGGCCCACGCAGATCAGGGTCATCGCGAAGTGTCCCCGCAACCGGGTCATCGTGGAGTCGCTGAGGTTCGCGCCCAGCCCGGCGAGCGCCTCGGCGACGTCGGCCACGATGCCCGGCCGGTCCCGGCCGATGACGGTGATCGCGAGCTCGTTCATCCGGACATTCTGCCCGGCCCGGGCTGGTCGGCCGCGTCGCCCCGCCCCGCCCGCCCAACCTGCGGGAAAGCGGCCCGTGAGATCATCGGCAGCGCGATGACCGAGCCCACTTTCGCCACCCTGGTCAGCCGGTGGTACGAGGAGAACGCCCGCGACCTGCCGTGGCGCAGGGCCGGCACCAGCGCGTGGGCCATCCTGGTCAGCGAGGTCATGCTCCAGCAGACGCCGGTGGTCCGGGTGCTCCCGGCCTGGGAGGCGTGGCTGGCCCGGTGGCCGGTGCCGGCGGCGCTGGCGGAGGACACCCCGGCCGAGGCGATCCGGATGTGGGGACGGCTCGGCTACCCCCGCCGGGCGGTGCGGCTGCGCGACTGCGCGGTGGCGATCGCGGAGCGGCACGGCGGCGAGGTGCCGGACCGGCTGGACCAGTTGCTGGCCCTGCCCGGCGTCGGGACGTACACGGCCCGGGCGGTGGCGGCGTTCGCGTACGGGCAGCGGCACCCGGTGGTGGACACCAACGTGCGCCGGGTGGTCTGTCGGGCGGTCGCCGGGGAACCGGACGCCGGCCCTGCCACCCGGCCCGCCGATCTGGTGGCCACCGAGGAGCTGCTTCCCGTCGAGCCGGCTGCGGCGGCGCTGGCCAGCGCGGCCTTCATGGAGCTCGGCGCGGTGGTCTGCACCGCCCGCTCGCCCCGCTGCGGGGTGTGCCCGGTGGCGTCGGTCTGCGCCTGGCGGGCCTCCGGCCAGGCCGCCCCGACCGGCCCGACCCGCCGCCCCCAGCGGTACGCCGGCACCGACCGGCAGGTACGCGGGCTGCTGCTCGGGGTGCTCCGCGAGTCGACCGCTCCGGTGCCCCGGCAGCGCCTGGACCAGGTCTGGGCCGACGACGTGCAGCGTTCCCGGGCGCTGGCGGGCCTGGTCACCGACGGACTGGTCGAGCCGGTCGGCGAGGTGTCCTTCCGCCTGGCCGGCGACGCCCCGGCGAGTTGATCCACCCGGCTTGCTGGATATCGCTGCTTCCCCATGCCTGGATAGGCCGACCTGCCGCGTCTCGTGTTGGTCTAGCGAAAGGCGACGGCCCCGGTGGCTTTCGCCGACCGGGGCCGTCGCCCTGTCAGGTGTCGCTTACTCGTCCGCGCCCGCGGTGGCGGTGCTGCCGCCGAGGTCGGCCGGGACGGCGTCCGGCACGTCGACCGGCTTGTCCGCGCCCCGGAAGACGAGCTTGGACTTGTCGATGTTCTCCGGGTCGCCCTCGCAGTCCACCACCACGATCTGACCCGGGGTCAGCTCGTTGAAGAGGATCCGCTCGGAGAGGTTGTCCTCGATGTCGCGCTGGATCGTGCGACGCAGCGGCCGCGCGCCCAGCACCGGGTCGAAGCCCTTCTTCGCCAGGTACTTCTTGGCGTTGTCGGTCAGCTCCAGGCCCATGTCCTTGTTCCGCAGCTGCGTCTCGATCCGCGAGATCATGATGTCCACGATCGAGAGGATCTCGTTCTCGCGCAGCTGGTGGAAGACGATGGTGTCGTCGATCCGGTTCAGGAACTCGGGCCGGAAGTGCTGCTTGAGCTCGTCGTTGACCTTCTGCTTCATCCGGTCGTAGTTCGACTCGGAGTCCTCAGAGGCCTGGAAGCCCAGCGAGACCGCCTTGGCGACGTCCCGGGTACCGAGGTTGGTGGTCAGGATGATGACCGTGTTCTTGAAGTCCACGATCCGACCCTGACCGTCGGTCAGCCGCCCGTCCTCCAGGATCTGGAGCAGCGTGTTGAACACGTCCGGGTGGGCCTTCTCGATCTCGTCGAAGAGGACCACCGAGAACGGCCGACGCCGCACCTTCTCGGTCAGCTGCCCGCCCTCGTCGTAGCCGACGTAGCCGGGAGGGGCACCCACCAGCCGGGACACCGTGTACCGGTCGTGGAACTCGGACATGTCCAGCTGGATGAGGGCGTCCTCGCTGCCGAACAGGAACTCGGCGAGCGCCTTGGAGAGCTCGGTCTTACCGACGCCGGACGGGCCGGCGAAGATGAACGAGCCGGACGGGCGCTTCGGGTCCTTCAGGCCGGCCCGGGTACGCCGGATCGCCTTCGAGACCGCCTTGACCGCGTCCTCCTGGCCGATGACGCGCTTGTGCAGCTCGTCCTCCATGCGCAGCAGGCGCGAGGTCTCCTCCTCGGTCAGCTTGTAGACCGGGATGCCGGTCCAGTTGCCGAGCACCTCGGCGATCTGCTCGTCGTCAACCTCGCTGACGACGTCCAGGTCACCGGCCTTCCACTCCTTCTCCCGCTGGGCCTTCTGGCCGAGCAGCTGCTTCTCCTTGTCGCGGAGCTGAGCGGCCCGCTCGAAGTCCTGCGCGTCGATCGCGGACTCCTTGTCGCGGCGGACCTGGGCGATCCGCTCGTCGAAGTCACGCAGGTCTGGCGGCGCGGTCATCCGGCGGATCCGCATCCGGGCACCGGCCTCGTCGATCAGGTCGATCGCCTTGTCCGGCAGGAAGCGGTCGGAGATGTACCGGTCGGCGAGCGTCGCGGCGGCCACCAGGGCGGCGTCCGTGATGCTCACCCGGTGGTGCGCCTCGTACCGGTCCCGCAGGCCCTTGAGGATCTCGATGGTGTGGGCCAGCGAGGGCTCACCCACCTGGATCGGCTGGAAGCGGCGCTCGAGGGCGGCGTCCTTCTCCAGGTGCTTGCGGTACTCGTCGAGCGTGGTCGCGCCGATGGTCTGCAGCTCACCACGGGCCAGCATCGGCTTGAGGATGCTCGCCGCGTCGATCGCGCCCTCGGCGGCACCCGCACCCACCAGGGTGTGGATCTCGTCGATGAACAGGATGATGTCACCCCGGGTGCGGATCTCCTTGAGCACCTTCTTGAGGCGCTCCTCGAAGTCACCGCGGTAACGGGAGCCGGCGACCAGGGCGCCGAGGTCGAGCGTGTAGAGCTGCTTGTCCTTCAGCGTCTCGGGCACCTCGCCCTTGATGATCTTCTGGGACAGCCCCTCGACCACGGCGGTCTTGCCGACGCCGGGCTCACCGATCAGGACCGGGTTGTTCTTGGTACGGCGGGAGAGCACCTGCATGACCCGCTCGATTTCCTTCTCGCGCCCGATGACCGGGTCGAGCTTGCCCTCGCGGGCGGCCTGGGTCAGGTTGCGGCCGAACTGGTCCAGCACGAGGCTGGTCGACGGCGCGGCCTCGCCCGGCGCGGCGCCCGCCGCGGCCGGCTCCTTGCCCTGGTAGCCGGAGAGCAGCTGGATCACCTGCTGGCGGACCCGGTTGAGGTCCGCACCGAGCTTGACCAGCACCTGGGCGGCGACGCCCTCACCCTCGCGGATCAGACCGAGCAGGATGTGCTCCGTGCCGATGTAGTTGTGGCCGAGCTGCAGCGCCTCGCGCAGCGACAGCTCCAGCACCTTCTTGGCCCGCGGCGTGAACGGGATGTGCCCGCTCGGCGCCTGCTGGCCCTGGCCGATGATCTCCTCGACCTGCTGGCGGACGCCCTCGAGGGAGATGCCGAGGCTCTCCAGGGCCTTTGCCGCGACACCCTCACCCTCGTGGATCAGGCCCAGCAGGATGTGCTCCGTACCGATGTAGTTGTGGTTGAGCATCCGGGCCTCTTCCTGGGCCAGGACGACAACCCGTCGCGCTCGGTCGGTGAACCGCTCGAACATGCCCTCGTGCTCCTCACGTGCCGTGCGCCTTGATGGTCTAGATCTTGGCGGGGCCGGTGCACGGACGCCCGGGACGGGCGTCCATGCCTACTTACTCTATCGCCGCGGACCGACTCCGCTGAGGTCGTGTGTCCTCGGGGAAAGCCGTATACGCGTCGTTTCTGACAACCGTCCGCGCTCAGGAGGTGTTTCGGTACCCCTGCCTGTACGCGCAGAGCGAAATTCGACCGTCGCTGGAAAAGCCCGTGCCGACGCCCCCGGGACGGTTCCGGGGCCCGACGCGGGCGCCGGCGGCGTCAGTCGCCATCCACAGGTTGTGGATGGAATCTCCACCGGCTGTGGACAACGCCCGCCCCCGGGGGATTCTTCCCGGTCCGAACCGGCACTCGCAGGCGGCGCGCCGGGACCGTCGGGCACGGATCGGACAGACGACACAGCCGGGCGGATACGACGACGCCGGACCGGAGACGCGCTCCGATCCGGCGTGGCGGGGTGTCGCCCGGGTGACGGGTGCTGCTCAGTGACCCGCCTTCGCGTGGTACTCGTCGACGATCTCCTGCGGGATGCGGCCCCGGTCGGAGATGTCCTTGCCGGCCTTCTTGGCCCAGGCGCGGATCGCCTTGTTCTGCTCGCGGTCGGCGGTGGCGCCGCCCCGGCCGCGCGCGGCCCGGCCGCCGACGACCACGCCGCCCCGGCCGACCTTGGTGCCGGCCCCGACGTACGGGGAAAATACGTCGCGCAATTTCTCCGCGTTCGAAGCCGACAGGTCGATCTCGTACTGAACGCCGTCGAGCGCGAACTTGACGGTCTCGTCAGCGTCCCCGCCGTCCAGGTCATCGACCAGCTTGTGAATGATCTGCTTGGCCACGTCCCACATTCCTTTCGAGCAGGGGTACTCCTGCAACAATCCAGGAGCACAATAACCCGTCCGATGGTTGCCGCGTCAATAGGACACGGCAACGACCCGGAGAAGGTTGCGGCTACTCCGGCCGGACCAACGGGAAGAGGATCGTTTCCCTAATTCCAAGGCCGGTCAACGCCATCAAGAGCCGGTCGATTCCCATTCCCATACCGCCGGCCGGCGGCATTCCATACTCCATCGCCCGGAGAAAGTCCTCGTCCAACCGCATGGCCTCGTCGTCGCCCCGGGCGGCGAGCTGCGCCTGGGCCACCAGCCGCTCCCGCTGCACCACCGGGTCGACCAGCTCCGAGTACGCCGTGCCCAGCTCGAAACCGAGGACGTAGAGGTCCCACTTCTCGGCCAGCCCCGGCTCGCTGCGGTGCGCCCGGGTGAGCGGGCTGGTCTCGATCGGGTAATCGCAGACGAAGGTGGGCTCCCGCAGGCTGGGCACCACCAACTCCTCGAAGAGCTCCTCGGCCAGCTTCCCCGGCCCCCACTTGGGGTCGACGGCGAGACCGACCTTGTCCGCGTAATCGACCAGGCGGGACCGTTCGGTCCGCACGGTGACCTCCTCGCCGAGCGCCTCGGAAAGGACCCCGAACAGCGTCACCCGACGCCACTCGCCGCCCAGATCCAACTCCCGGCCGTCGGCGTGGGTGACCACCGTCGAGCCGCTGACCGCGATCGCCGCCTGCTGCACCAGATTGCGGGTCAACTCGGCCATCGTGTCGTAGTCGCCGTACGCCTGGTACGTCTCGAGCATCGCGAACTCCGGGGAGTGCGACGAGTCGATACCCTCATTACGGAAGTTGCGGTTGATCTCGAAGACCCGGTCGACGCCACCCACCACGGCGCGCTTGAGAAACAGTTCCGGCGCGATTCGCAGATACAGATCGGTGTCGAGCGCATTGCTGTGAGTCACGAATGGGCGGGCCGCCGCGCCGCCGTGCAACAACTGCAGCATCGGGGTCTCCACCTCGATGAAGCCCTGCGCGTGCAGCGTGTCCCGGAGGCTGCGGACCGCCGCCGCCCGGGTACGCACCATCTGCCGGGCCTGCGGGCGCATGATCAGATCCACGTAGCGCTGGCGGACCCGGGCCTCCTCGCTCAGCGGCTTGTGCGCCACCGGCAGCGGGCGCAGCGCCTTGGCGGTCACCGCCCACTCCTCCACCAGCACCGACAGCTCGCCCCGGCGGCTGGTGATCACCTCACCGGTGATCCCGACGTGGTCGCCGAGGTCCACCAGACGCTTCCAGTCCTCCAGCCGCTCGGCGCCGACCCGGTCCAGCGAGAGCATCGCCTGCAGCTCGGTGCCGTCGCCGTCGCGCAGGGTGGCGAAGCAGAGCTTGCCGGTGTTCCGTACGAAGATCACCCGGCCGGTGACCGATACCCGGTCGCCGGTGGCGGTGTCGGTGGGCAGGTCGCCGTACTGCTCGCGGACCTTCGCCAGCGTGCTGGTCCGGGGGTAGCCGACCGGGTACGGTTCGACGCCCTCGGCGAGCATCCGCTCCCGCTTCTCCCGGCGGACCTTCATCTGCTCGGGAAGGTCGTCGGCGGGGTCGACTGGCACGGGGTTCTGCTCGGTCACGGCACGCTTCCTCAGAAGGGAGATATCGGCGGGGTCAGGCTCCGAGCGTACTCAAGGGCTCAGCTGGTCGTTACCGGATAACCTGCCCGCCATGACCGACCCCACTCACGCGCTGTCGTTCGGGACGGCGGCCGACGCCTTCGAGCTGCCGTACCGGACGATCGTCTTCCGGCCCGGCGGCGCTGAACCCGACGCGACGCCCCGGGTCCGGCGGTCTCCATGGGCGCGGCAGGGGCCGCCCGGCTTCCCGTTCCCGGATAACCTGCCGGCCATGACGGACCTGACTCAGGCGCTCTCCTTCGGCGTCGCCGCTGCCGAGTACGACCGGTTCCGACCCCGCTACCCCGAGGCGGCGCTGCGCTGGGCCCTGGACGGACTGGCCACGCCCGCGCAGGTCGTCGACCTCGGCGCCGGCACGGGCATCCTCACCCGCGGGCTGCTCGACCTCGGCCACGAGGTGACCCCGGTCGAACCGGACCCGGGAATGCGGGCCGAGCTGGACTTGGCCACTCCCGACACCGCCGCCCTCGCGGGCAGCGCCGAGTCGATGCCGCTGCCGGACGGCTCAGCGGACGCAGTGCTGGTGGGGCAGGCGTACCACTGGTTCGACCGAGAGCGCGCGCACCCGGAGATCGCCCGAGTGCTCCGGCCGGGCGGAACCTTCGCCCCGATCTGGAACATCCGGGACGAGCGGGTGGCCTGGGTGGCGGAGCTGAGCCGAGTCGCCCACCTCGGCTACAACGCCGGCAACTTGATCGAGAAGTACGCCGACTTCGGCCCGGCCTTCGGCGGGGTGGAGCTGGGCGAGTTCGCCCACACGACCACGCTGACCCCGGACGAGGTGGTGGGGATGCTGCACACCCGGTCGTACTGGCTCACCGCCCCGCCGAAGGAGCAGGAGAAGGTGGACCGGGAGCTGCGGCAGCTCTTCGCCACGCACCCGGACCTGGCCGGGCGGGAGACCGTCGAGCTGCCGTACCGGACGCTGGTCTTCCGGGCCCGGCGGCGCTGACGGACCTGCGGCGGCCGGGTCAGGTGTTGCGCTCGTAGACCATCCGCAGGCCGATCAGGGTGATCATCGGCTCGTGGTGGGTGATGGTCCGGCACTCGTTGATCACCAGGGGGGCCAGCCCGCCGGTGGCGATCACCGCCTTCACCTCGCCCAACTCCTCGGCCATCCGCTCGACGATCCGGTCCACCTGGCCGGCGAAGCCGAAGTAGAGGCCGGACTGGAGGCACTCGACGGTGTTCTTGCCGATCACCGAGCGGGGCCGGGTCGCCTCCACCTTGCGCAGCTGGGCGGCGCGGGCGGCCAGTGCGTCGAAGGAGATCTCGATGCCGGGCGCGAAGGCACCGCCGAGGAACTCGCCCCGGCCGCTGATCACGTCGAAGTTGGTGGTGGTGCCGAAGTCCACCACGATGGACGGCCCGCCGTAGAGGGTGTACGCGGCCAGGGTGTTGACCACCCGGTCGGCGCCGACCTCCTTGGGGTTGTCGATGGCGAGCTGCACCCCGGTACGCACCCCGGGCTCGACGATCACGCTCGGCAGGTCGACGTAGTAGCGGGCCAGCATGGTGCGCAGCGAGCGCAGCGCGGCCGGCACCGTCGAGCAGGCGGACACCCCGGTGATCTCCACGGCGTCACCGGCCAGCAGCCCGCGGAACATCAGGCCGAGCTCGTCCGCCGTCGAACGGGCGTCGGTCTTGATCCGCCAGGAGTGCACCAGCTTGTCGCCGTCGAAGGTCGCCAGCACGGTGTTGGTGTTTCCGATGTCGATGCAGAGCAGCACGCACGCAGCCTAGACGCCGCCCGGCAACGGCCTCACTCCGTCCGCAGGTCCAGCGCGATGTCCAGGATCGGCGAGGAGTGGGTCAGCGCGCCCACCGACAGGAAGTCCACCCCGGTCGCGCCGTACTCGGCCGCCATTGACAGGGTCAGCCCGCCGGTCGCCTCCAGCTCGGCCCGGTCCCCCACCGCCGCGACCACCTCGCGCAGCTGCGCCGGGGTCATGTTGTCCAGCAGCAGGAAGTCGGCCCCGGCCTCGACGGCCTCCACCGCCTCGGCGAGCGTGTCCACCTCGACCTGCACGGGCACGTCCGGGAAAGCCTCCCGGACCCGGCGGTAGGCCGCCCCGATCCCACTCGCGGCGAGCTTGTGATTGTCCTTGATCATCGCGACGTCGTGCAGGCCCATCCGCTTGTTGGTGCCGCCGCCCGCCCGGACCGCGTACTTCTCCAGGGCGCGCAGGCCGGGCGTGGTCTTCCGGGTGTCCAGCACCATGGCCTTGGTGCCGGCCAGGGCGTCCGCCCAGGCCCGGGTGTGGGTGGCCACCCCGGACATCCGGCTGAGCAGGTTGAGCGCCGTCCGCTCGGCGGTGAGCAGCAGCCGGGTCGGGCCGGTCACCGTGGCCAGCACGTCGCCGCGCGCCACCCGCTGGCCGTCGTGGGCGACCAGCGACACCTCGACGGTACGGTCCGACCCGGTCACCTCGCCGACCAGCTCGAACACCGCCGCGGCCACGGCCAGCCCGGCCACCACGCCGTTGGCGCGGGCGACCAGATCGGCGGTGTCGTTCTGCGCGGCCGGGATGGTGGCCACGCTGGTTACGTCGAGGAAGTCCGGGCCGAGGTCCTCGGTGAGCGCGTCGACGATGACCTCCCGCACCCGCGCCGGGTCCAGGCCACCGGCCCGCAACGCCTGCTCCGTCGACTCCCTCACCGGCTCACTCCTCGCACTCACGCTGACTCCTCCCACTGCTGCGTCAACCGCCCCTGCGCTCCGACCGCCTCGACGAGGTGGCCGAGCCACCGCTCGTCGGTGATCGGGAAGTCCTCGCGCCAGTGGCACCCCCGGGTCTCCTGGCGGGCGTACGCGGCGGCGACCAGCGTCGCCGCCACGGTGATCAGGTTCGTCGCCTCCCAGTCGGCGGTACGCGGCGTGCCGCGGCTGGTGCCGATCTCGCTCAGCGTCGCCGCCGTGGCGGCCAGGGTCGCCGCCGAGCGGAGCACCCCGGCCCCCCGGGTCATCGCCCGCTGCAGGGCCGGCGTGCCCTCGGCCGGCACCACCCAGCCCTCGCCGCCCACCCAGGCGCCGGTCTCCGCCGGCCTGGCCTGGTCGGGCAGGCCGGCGGCGATGTCCTCCGCGATCCGCCGGGAGAAGACCAGCCCCTCCAGCAGCGAGTTGCTGGCCAGCCGGTTCGCGCCGTGCACGCCGGTGCAGGCGACCTCGCCGCACGCGTACAGGCCGGGGATGGAGGTCCGGCCGTGCAGGTCGGTACGGACGCCGCCGGAGGCGTAGTGGGCCGCCGGGGCGACCGGGATCAGGTCGGTGGCTGGGTCGACGCCGATGGCCAGGCAGGACGCGACGATCGTCGGGAAGCGCCCGGCCAGGAAGTCCCCGCCGAGATGCCGGGCATCGAGGTAGACATGGTCCGCGCCGGTGGCCAGCAGCACCCGGTGGATGCCCTTGGCCACCACGTCCCGGGGGGCCAGCTCGGCCAGCTCGTGCTGGCCGACCATGAACCGCTTGCCGTCCGCGTCGACCAGATGGGCCCCCTCGCCACGCAGCGCCTCGGAGACCAAGGGCTGCTGGGCCCGCCCGACGCCGGGCACGCCCGCCCCGGCCGGGGTGATCAGCGCGGTCGGGTGGAACTGGACGAACTCGACGTCGGTGACCGCCGCGCCGGCCCGCATCGCCAGGGCCACCCCGTCGCCGGTGGAGACCGCCGGGTTGGTGGTGGCCGAGAAGATCTGCCCCAGCCCGCCGGTGGCCAGCACCACCGCCCGGGCCAGCAGCGCGCCGACGCCGTCCTCGCTGCCCTCGCCGAGCACGTGCAGGGTGATGCCGCAGGCCGGGCCGAGCCCGCCGGGGCCGTCGCCGGGGGCACGGAGCAGGTCCAACACCAGGGCGTGCTCGACGAGCCGGATCCACGGGTCGCGCCGGACCGCCGCCTGCAGCGCCCGCTGCACCTCGGCCCCGGTGGCGTCCCCACCGGCGTGCACGATCCGGTCGGCCCGGTGGCCGCCCTCCCGGGTGAGCATCAGCGAGCCGTCCGGGTTCCGGTCGAACTCGGCGCCGATCCGGATCAGCTCCCGCAGCCGGGTCGGCCCCTCCTCCACCAGCACCCGGACCGCGGCCGGATCGCAGAGACCGACGCCGGCGATCTCGGTGTCCGCGGCGTGCGCCGCCGGGGTGTCCGTCGGGTCGAGCACCGCGGCGATGCCGCCCTGCGCCCAGCGGGTCGAGCCCTCCTCGATGTTGACCTTGGTGACCACGGTGACGTGCAGCCCCGCCTCGCGCAGGTGCAGCGCGGCGGTCAGGCCGGCGACCCCGGAGCCAACGACGATCACGTCGGTGGTCTCCACCCAGCCGGGCGCGGGCGCGGCCAGCAGTCTGGGCAGGGCCGGCAGGTCGACGCTGGGAAGGTCCATGACCACAGTCAACCCGAACATCCCTCATCCCGGACGCCGGGGGCGCGACGAGTGGTTTCGGCTACCCCGTCCTCGCCCCCGCGATCTTGCACGTTGGGTGCCCGCATTTCGGGGCGTAAGGGGCGGAACGCCAACCCCAACTGCAAGATCGCGAGGCAGGGGTGGGACGGGGGGTCAGGGGTGGTGGTGGCGAGGGGGTTGGGGATGGGGGTGCCGGCGGTGCCGGGGGTGGCGGTCGCCGGGTCGGCCGTCAGGTCGACGATCTTGTTGTCGGTGTCGACGTGGACCACCCGGGGCTGGTAGGAGCGGGCCTCGGCGTCGTCCATCTGGCCGTACGAGATGAGGATGACCAGGTCACCCGGGTGCACCAGGTGCGCGGCCGCGCCGTTGATGCCGATCACGCCGCTGGCCCGCCGGCCGGGGATCACGTACGTCTCCAGCCGGGCCCCGTTGGTGATGTCCACGATCGCCACCTGCTCGCCGGGGAGCAGGTCGGCCGCGTCGAGCAGATCCTCGTCCACGGTCACCGAGCCGACGTAGTGCAGGTCGGCCTGGGTCACCGTAGCCCGGTGGATCTTCGACTTGAGCATGGTGCGGAGCATCGGGGTGCCTTTCAGCAGGTGTGGTGGTGGGAGTCAGGACTGCGGGGCGAGCTGGATCGCCGCGTTGTCGATCAGCCGGGTGGTGCCGACCCACGCGGCGATCAACAGCCGCGCCGGACCGGTCACCGGGCCCGGCTCCAGATCGGGGTCGGTGAGCACCAGGTAGTCGAGCTGGGCTCCGGGCGTACCGGAGTCGAAGGCCCGGTGGGCGGCGGCCAGCACCGCCCCGGCATCCCGACCCTGCTTGGCGGCCGCGACGCCGGCCCGCAGCGCGGCGGAGAGGCTCAGCGCGGCCTGCCGCTCCGGCGCGGAGAGGTAGCGGTTACGGCTGGACAGGGCCAGCCCGTCCGGCTCCCGCACGGTCGGCACGCCGACCACCGCGACCGGCACGTCCAGGTCCCGGGCCATCCGCCGGACCAGGGTGAGCTGCTGGTAGTCCTTCTCGCCGAAGAAGGCCAGGTCGGGACGGGTGAGCTGGAGCAGTTTCAGGACCACAGTGAGCACCCCGTGGAAGAAGCCGGGCCGGCTCTGCCCCTCCAGGTCCTCGCCGAGCTGGCCGGGGTTGACCCGGACCCGGGGCTGACCGTCCGGATACATCTCGGCCACCGAGGGGGCGAAGACCACGTCCGCGCCGGCCCGCCGGCAGACCTCCAGGTCCCCGTCGAGGGTGCGCGGGTACCGGTCGAAGTCCTCGTTCGGGCCGAACTGGAGCGGGTTGACGAAGATCGTGACGATGACGTGGTCGGCCTGCTCGCGGGCGGCCCGGAGCAGCGTCTCGTGCCCGGAGTGCAGCGCGCCCATGGTCATCACGACGCCGACGGTGCCCTTCATGCCGTCCCGCGCCGCCGCCAGCTCCTTGCGCGTGTGCACCAGCTCCGTCATGCGGCCACCTCCCGGTCCCGCCCACTCAGCACGTCCAGCAGCGACTCCGCGTCCACCGGGCGCAGCCGCCCGGCCGCGATCGCCCGGTCCGCGGTCCGTCTTGCCAACGCCAGGTAGGGCGCCACGGATTCCGGCGCGGTCGCCGCCAGCCGGACCAGGTGCCGGCGTACGGTGCCCGAGTCGCCCCGGGAGACCGGGCCGGTCAGCGCGTCGTCGCCGAGCCGCAGGGCGTTCTCCAGCGCCGCCCGCAGCAGCGGGGCGAGCACCTTCTCCGGCTGGCCCACCCCGGCGTCGCGCAGCCGGTCGGCCGCCTCGTTGACCAGGGTGACCAGGTGGTTCGCGCCGTGTGCCAGGGCCGCGTGGTAGAGCGGCCGGTCCGCCTCAGCCACCCACTCCGGTACGCCGCCGAGGTCGGCGACCAGCCGGGCGGCGAACGGCCGCAGCTCGGCCGGGGCGGTGACGCCGTACGAGATGCCGGGCAGGCGGCTGAGGTCGTCCGGCGTACCGGTGAAGGTCATCGCCGGGTGCAGGGCGAGCGGCCGGGCGCCGACGGCGGCGGCCGGGCCGAGGACGGCCAGCCCGTGGGCGCCGGAGGTGTGCGCGACGACCTGACCAGGGCGCAGCGCGCCGGCCTCGGCCAGGGCGGCCACCACGCCGGCCAGCGCGTCGTCGGGGACGGCCACGATCAGCAGGTCGGTGGCGGCCCGGGCCACCGCGGTCGCGGAGCGGTTGGGGGTCTCCGGGAGCAGCAGGGCCAGCCGGGCCTTCGTGGCCCCGGAGGCGCCGGAGGCGGCGACCACCCGGTGGCCGGCCGCGGCGAGGGCGGCGCCGAGCACGGCACCGACCCGACCGGCGCCGATCACACCGACGGTGAGGGTGCGGGGAAAGAGCAGCGGGGCGCCGGCAGAGGCGCCTCCCGACGGTGCGGCGGGCCCGTGCGGGGCGGCCGGACGCGGGCGCAGCGGTGCGCTCATGGCAACGATCCAGTCCTCGGAGGGGGTACCGGTCGATCGCAAGTATGCGCCGGGATTACGCAGTGAAAACAAGCATGTGTGAAAACCTTCACCGAGGGTGTAGACGGCGGAATTCCGGGCACGACCTGGCCCCGTCGACACGCGGGTCCGCGGCCGCTTTTTGGCGTCCCGTGCAGTGCCCGTACGGTCGGCGGGTGACCTTTCCGGAGGACCGGCTGCCCTGGCGCGTGGCGATGGACGGGGCGCTCTACGGGCCCGGGGGCTTCTTCGTCTCCGGGGCCGGGCCGGCCGCCCACTTCCGCACCAGCGTGCACGCCTCTCCGGTCTTCGCTGCCGCCCTGCTCCGCTTGATCTCCGAGATCGACACCGCGCTCGGCCACCCTTCTCAGCTGGATGTGGTCGACGTCGGCGCTGGCCGCGGTGAACTCCTCTCGGCCCTCGCTGTTTCCGGTGGTTCCGCAGTCGCCGTCCGCCCGTCACCCTCCGCCTCGGAGGTCGCCGCCGGTACGTCGGTCGCCCATCCGGAAAATCCAGAGCCGTTCGGCCGCCGACTGCGGCTCACCGCCGTCGAGCGGGCAGCCCGGCCGGAGTACCTGCCGGAGCAGATCGAGTGGTCGGATCAGATCCCGAGCGGGATCACGGGATTGCTGCTGGCCACCGAGTGGCTGGACAACGTTCCGCTGGACGTGGCGGTGCGGACCGAGGACGGCTGGCGCTATCTGCTGGTGGACCCGGCCAGTGGCGAGGAGTCGGTCGGTGAGCCGGTGAGCCGGGTCGACGCGGACTGGCTGGACAGGTGGTGGCCGAGTGCCGCGATCGGAGCACGGGCCGAGATCGGCCGGACGAGGGACCAGGCCTGGGCCGACGCGGTTGGGAAGATCGACCGGGGATGTGCCCTGGCCGTCGACTACGGGCACCTGCGCGACGACCGGCCCGTGGACGGCAGCCTCACCGGGTACCGGGGTGGGCGGCAGGTGCCGCCGGTGCCGGACGGGTCGTGCGACGTCACCGCGCACGTCGCCATGGACTCGGTCGCCTCCGCCGGTGAGCGGGTCGCCCGGTGTACGTACTCCCTGATCTCGCAGCGGGAGGCGCTGCGGGCGCTCGGGGCGGACGGCGGGCGACCGCCGCTGAGCCTGGCCGCCAGCGACCCGGCCGGCTACGTCCGGGCGCTCGCCGCCGCCTCGTCGGTGGCCGAGCTGACCGACCCGGCCGGCCTCGGTGGGCACTGGTGGCTGCTCCAACCGGTGGGCGTGCCGCTCGTAGTCTGTCGCTAGCGGGTGGGTCGCGACCGTCGCCGCGACAGCTGAAGCTGGACCAGCCGCAGGTTCGGCGTCTCCGAGTACAACGCCGCGTTGATCGCGCCGAACGCCACCCCAGGAGCCCGCTTCGCCCGGTCGAGGTCCTCGGTCACCCGAGCGATCAACGTCAGCCGACAGCGCAGGTCGAACAGCTCCCGCCGCGAGCACAGCAATGCGGTCTCCAGCCCTTTCACCCGCTCGCGTAGCCACTCCAGCTCGGCCGCCTGCTCCACGTGCCGCTCCCTCCGATCGGGTTGAGGTGGCGACCGCCCGCCGGGTTCGGGTCCTCCATCGGACGGCCACCACGGGATTACTCTGAGCCACTTGAAAGGACTGCGCAAGTAGGTATACGCAAATCGGCACTGCCGGATCGGCCTACGGTCGCCGTGTGGGTGACGTCCCGGGTCCGCTGGTCGGTCCGCATGAGCTGCAGGAGCTGCTCGGCGTGAGCCGGACCCGGATGCGCCAGCTCGTCCGCTACCCGACCTTCCCCAAGCCTTTTCAACGCTTGCATGGAATGACCGTCTGGCTGCGCGCCGATGTCGAGGCTTGGATCGCCGAGCACCGCCCACCGCGGGTGACCGACGGCGACGAAGCCGAGTAACCGCGAATACCGACAACCGTCGCCCATGGCACGATGGCGGGCATGACCACGGACGCCGACCTCCGCGAGTTGACCGTCGGCACCGGCGCCGGCGGGGAGCAGCTCGGCATCGACATGGTGCTCAACATCGGCCCGCAGCACCCCTCCACACACGGTGTGCTCCGGCTGAGGCTGGTGCTCGACGGCGAGCGGGTGCTCTCGGCCGAGCCGATCGTCGGCTACATGCACCGGGGCGCGGAGAAGCTCTTCGAGGTACGCGACTACCGGCAGATCATCGTGCTGGCCAACCGGCACGACTGGCTCTCGGCCTTCTCCAACGAGCTGGGCGTGGTGCTCGCCGTGGAGCGGCTGATGGGCATGGAGGTGCCGGAGCGGGCGGTCTGGCTGCGGATGGCGCTGGCCGAGCTGAACCGGGTGCTCAACCACCTGATGTTCCTCGGCTCGTACCCGCTGGAGATCGGCGCGATCACCCCGGTGTTCTACGCGTTCCGGGAACGGGAAACCCTCCAGGCGGTGATGGAGGAGGTCTCCGGCGGCCGGATCCACTACATGTTCAACCGCGTCGGCGGGCTCAAGGAGGAGGTGCCGGCCGGGTGGACCGGCCGGGCCCGGGCGGCCATCGGCGAGGTGCGCCGGCGGATGCCGGACCTGGACAACCTGATCCGGCGCAACGACATCTTCCTGGCCCGTACCGTCGGGGTGGGGGTGCTGTCCGCCGCCGACGCCGCCGCCTTCGGGGCGTCCGGGCCGGTCGCCCGGGCCTCCGGGCTGGACCTGGACCTGCGCCGGGACGAGCCCTACCTCGCCTACGACCAGCTCGACGTGCCGGTGGTCACTCGCACCACTGGGGACTGCCACGCCCGCTTCGAGGTGCTGCTCGACCAGGTGTACGTCTCGCTCGACCTCGCCGAGCAGTGCCTGGACCGGGTCGACCGGCTGGCCGGGCCGGTGAACACCCGGCTGCCCAAGGTGGTGAAGGCGCCCGAGGGGCACACCTACGCGTGGACCGAGAACCCGCTCGGCATCAACGGCTACTACCTGGTGTCCCGGGGCGAGAAGACCCCGTGGCGGCTCAAGCTGCGCACCGCGTCGTACGCCAACGTGCAGGCGCTCGCCAAGCTGCTGCCCGGCTGCCTGGTGCCGGACCTGATCGCCATCCTCGGCTCGATGTTCTTCGTGGTCGGCGACATCGACAAGTGACGGGCCGCCCCGTCGCCGGGTGACGGGTCAGCGCCAGCGGTCCGACGAGCGGGCGCCACCGGCGCGGGGCACCTCGTCCTGCGGCGGGTAGTCGTAGCGCTCGGCGGCGCGGGATCGGCCGTAACCGGCCGGCTCGGACTCCGGTGCCCGCCAGTCCCCGGCGGGCTGGGCGGTGCGCTGCGTCGGTGGACGCCACTCGTCCGGCACCGGCACCCCACCGGCCGGGAGCGCCGGCCTGCTCTCCTCGGCCCAGCCGCCACCCCAGCCGTGGTCGCCGTCGCGGTCCTGGTCGTGGCGGGGTTCGCTGCGGCGTACCGACGCCCAGCGGTCCTCCACCCGGTACTCGGTGCCTCCGCCGTCGGCGTGCACCGCCGCGCGCCGCTCACCGACCCGGAACTCGCGGCCGTGCTCGTCGTCGCGGACCGAGGCCCAGCGACCCCCGGCGCGCAGCTCCGACCAGTAGTCGCCATCCGGGTCGTCCGGGGAGTCGGCGGTGGCGCGACCGGACTGCTCCGGCGTCGCCCAGGCACGGCCGTCGGCGGGGCTCCAGCCCCGGTCGTCGCCCTGCGCGGCCCACGCCCGGTCGTCGCCCTGCGCGGCCCAGGCGCGCTCGTCCCGCGGGGCGGCCGGGTATGCCCAGGCCCGCTCGTCGCGCTGACCGCCCTGCCCGGCCCACCGGTCGTCCCGGGCCTGTCCAGCGCCGGAGCGTTCGTCACCCGGGACGCCGGCCCAGGGATGGTCGTCGCGCGGGGCGGCCGACCAGGAGCGGTCGTCCCGGGCGGTGGCCTGGCCGGCCCACGGCCGGTCCTCGCCGGACCGGTCGCGATGGTCCGGCTCGGCATACCCGGACCAGGAGCGCTCCTCCGGCTCGCCGCCCCAGGCCCGCTCCTCCGGCGCCGGGGACCAGCGGCCGGCGTACCCGCCGCCGTAGACGTTGCCGGCCACCGATTCGCCACCGTCCACGATGGTGCGCCGGGTGGTGACGTGCACGGTCTCGGTGTGGTGGACCACCCCGACCTGGCGAGGGGCAGGCTCCGGCCGGACCTCGTGCTCGGCGGCGCGGGGCGCGCCGTACACGCCGGGCTGGGCGGGACGTTCCGCTCCGTACCGGCCAGCGGGCTGCGGGCGGCGGGCCGCCTCCTCCTCGTCACGCCGGTCGCCGGCGGATTGTCCCCAGCCCGTCGCCGCCTCGTCCTGGGCGGCGTAGCGGCCCCGGCCGGACGCGTCGTCGTACGTCTCGCTCGCCGGCACCCGGGCGCGCCCGCCGGCCGGCTCGTCGACGGCAGGGCCGGTGACACCCGCGGCGGCGACTGCCGCCGCGTCCAGCCGGCGACGCAGCGCGGTGACGGTCTCCTGGACCCGTTGGGCCTGGTCGAGCGCCTGGTTGCCACGCTGCGCGGCGGCCACGATCTCGCTGCGCAGTTCCCGCCGCAGCTGCTCGACCTCGTCGAACAGCTGCTCGGAGCCGGCCGACCCGGCGCCGTCGGCGCGCAGCGCGATGGAGAGGCCGATCAGCACCAGGGCCAGGATGGCCAGCACGGCGCCGAACCGCAGCGGGCCGGTGCCGTCGGCGACGAGCAGGATCAGCGCCGCCACGGGCGCGAGCCCGACACCGATCCAGAACAGGACGGTCAGCAGTGGCGAACTGCGCTTGTCGGCGGGGGCGATCGGGGCGGGCACGGCTGTGCAGAGTACCGAGAGTTTCCGCAGCAGGGAACGGGCCGAAAGCATCGTTGTCGGCCCGTTCCCCCACGGTGTCGCGCCGTCCGGCGCCGGTCGCCGACGGGTCCCGGAGAACCCGTCGGCGACCGGCGACTGCTCCGGGTCGCGGCGCGGCGTCAGACGCGCCGAGCCGGAATGGTCGTAGGCGATCAGCTGGCGGCGAGCGCCCCGTCGGAGGAGAAGACCAGACCGACGCTGGCCGAGCCGGTCTTCAGCGCGTTCTTGGTCTGCGGACCGCCGGCGTCCAGCGAGCTGAACGAGCCGGCCTTGAAGTCGTAGACCTCGACCAGGCCGGCCTGGCACTTGGGCCGCTGCGGGCACTCGGGCGGGCCGGCCAGCACGGTGGCCTGGCCGGAGCACTTGCTGGCCAGCTCGGAGAGCGTGGCGACCTGGTACTTGTCGGCGAAGGCCTTGGTGACGGCGAAGGCGTTCTGGTCCTGGGCGGCGGACGGCTTGCCGAAGGTGATGCCGGCCTTGTCGCCGGCGGCCTTCAGCGCGCTGACCGTCTTGTCCAGGTCGGGCGAGGAGACCGGCTGGGCGTCCTTGCCGTTGGCCTTCGTGTTGAGGAACTCGGCCATGGTGGCGGCGTACTCCGGGACGACCTGGATCTCGCCCTTCTCCAGGGCCGGCTCGTAGAGCTCACGGTTGCCGATGGTCTGCACCTTGACCTGGTAACCGGCGGAGGTGAGCGCGATCTTGTAGAGCTCGGCGAGGGTCTGGCTCTCGCTGAAGTTGCCCGCGCCGACCACCATCGAGCCGCCCGAGCCCTTTTCGATGCCCTGCGTGAGGTTGTTGGCGTCGGCGAACGACTTGGCCGCCACCTGCGGGGTCTGGCGGTCGACGTCGACGGACTTGTTCAGTGCGATCAGCTTCGGCGTGTCCAGCGCCGCGGAGACCTTGTCCAGCGCGGCGACGAGCTGCGGGCTGGCCGCCTTGGTGTTGATCGCCGGGAGGACGTTGTCGGTGTTCTGAAGCTTCTTGTCGTCGGCTAGGACGACCAACTGGTCGCCGACGACCGGGGCGCAGCCCGCCCCGGAGGCGCCCTGCTCGGGCGCGTCGGTGCCGGAGGAACCGGCGTCACCACAACCGGTGAGGAGCCCGGCCGCGGTGAGGGCGCCAACGGCCCCGATCGCCAGGCGTGTACGTGCGCGCATGATGCCCGCCTTCCGTGTCCCGGCGCGGCCCGGTCGGGCCGGCCGCGTGTCCGACGAGCGATCCGTCTGCTCGGTCGCCCGCGAGGTCCACCCAACATCCTCTCCGGGGGGACCGACAACTTGTGGCGACCTTCGTCACCGGATCGTCACCCTTGGATTGGAACGGACTCGCCGGGGCGTACCCGGGATCAGCCACCGGCGACGGCGTCCGCCGCGCGGCGGCCGGCACGGCGGCGGGAGCGGCGCCGCAGCGGACGCGGGGTGACCATCCGCTCGACCAGCGCGAGGACCAGCTCGACGAGCAGCGCGAGCCCGGCCACCAGGACGCCCCCGGCGATGATCTGGCCGCCGCCGGCCGCGATGTCCAGCCCGAAGCCGGCCCGGATGATCTGGCCCAGCCCGCCGCCGTTGACGAAGGAGGCCAGCGCCGCCGTGGCGACCACCTGCACCGCGGCCGTCCGGAAGCCCGCGGCCAGGTACGGCACCGCGAGCGGCAGCTCGACCCGGCGCAGCAGCTGGCCGCCGGAGAGCCCCATCCCCCGCGCCGCGTCCCGGGCCTCCGGGTCGGCCTGCCGCACCCCGGTGTACGCGTTGGCCAGCAGCGGCGGCACCGCGAAGACGGCCAGCGCCACCACCACCGCCGGCCGCCCGAAGCCGAGGAAGGTCAGCGGCAGAATGGTGAGCAGGGCGAGCGTCGGGATCGCCAGGGTGACGTTGGACACCAGCAGCACCGAGCCGCCGCCCCGCCCGGTGTGCCCGAGCCAGAGCCCGAGCGGCCAGGCCACCAGGCAGCCCAGCAGCACCGCCGCGGCGGACATGGCCAGGTGCTCGCCGAGCCGGTCCAGGATGCCGCCGGGGTTGGTCCAGTTCAGCGGGTCGTTCAGCCAGACGACGGCCTGCTCGATCGCGCTCATGAGACGCGCCCCCGCAGCCACGGCGTGAGCAGCCGGCCGATCCCGGCCAGGACCAGGTCCAGCACCAGCGCGAGCAGGACGCAGAGCACCGTGCCGGTCATGATCTGGGCCTTGTAGAAGTTGTTCTGGAAGCCGGCGAAGATGAGCTGGCCGAGCCCGCCGCGCCCGACCACCACCCCGACTGTGACCAGCGCCACCGTGGAGACGGTGGCCAGCCGCACGCCGGTGAGGATGCCCGGCAGGGCCAGCGGCAGCTCGACCCGGAACAGCCGGCCCCAGCGGCCGTACCCCATCCCCTCGGCCGCCTCGCGGACCTCGGGCGGCACCTGGTTCAGCCCGGCCATCGCGTTGCGGACGATCACCAGGAGGGCGTAGAGCACCACCACGCTGAGCACGGTGATCGCGCCGATGCCCAGATAGGGCGCGAGGAAGGCGAAGAGCGCCAGCGACGGGATGGTGTAGAGCACGCCGGTGAGGGCCAGGATCGGCCCGGCGAGCGACCGGAACCAGTAGGCCGCCACCGCCAGCGGCAGCGCCACCAGGGCGGCGATCAGCACCGCCCGCCCGGTCAGCCAGGCGTGCTCGCGCAGGGCGGCGAGGATCGTGTCAGAGTTGTCCCGCACGTACTGCCAGGAGAACCACGGGTTACCCGGGTCGGCCCGGTAGCTCAGGTGGAAGGACACACGTGGACGTTACCCCGGGGAGCACCGGAGACGCCGGGCCCAGCGCGGCGTCGATCACACTTGAGGGCATCCGCAAGCGCTATCCGGACGGGACCGAGGCGGTGCGCGAACTGAGCCTGGAGGTCAAGGCCGGCGAGCTGGTGGTGCTGATCGGCCCGTCGGGCTGCGGCAAGTCGACCGTGCTGCGGATGATCAACCGGTTGATCGAGCCGACCAGCGGTCGCATCCTGCTCGGCGATGAGGACGTCACCCGGGTCGACCCGGTGCAGCTGCGCCGGCGGATCGGGTACGTGATCCAGAACGTCGGCCTCTTTCCACACCAGACGGTCAGCGCCAACGTGGCGACCGTGCCCGGGCTGCTCGGCTGGCCCAGGGAGCGGACCCGCCGGCGGGTCGACGAGCTGCTGGAGCTGGTCGGGCTCGACCCGGCGCAGTTCGGCCGCCGCTACCCGCACGAGCTCTCCGGCGGTCAGCGGCAGCGGGTCGGGGTGGCCCGGGCGCTGGCCGCCGACCCGGTGGTGCTGCTGATGGACGAGCCGTTCTCGGCCGTCGACCCGATCGTGCGGACCCGGCTGCAGGAGGAGTTCCTCCGACTCCAGGCCGAGGTCCGCAAGACCATCGTGCTGGTCACCCACGACCTGGACGAGGCGGTCCGGCTGGGCGACCGGATCGCGGTGCTCTCCCAGGGCGGCCGGCTGGAGCAGTACGACACCCCGGCCGCCCTGCTCGGCGCGCCCGCCTCCCCGTTCGTCCGCGAGTTCGTCGGCGCCGACCGGGGCATCCGCCGGCTGGCGGTCACCCCGGTCACCCCGGAGGTGCTCGACCCGCTCCCGGCCGGTGGGACGGCCGACCTGCCGGCGGTGCCGTTGGGCACTTCGGCGTACGACGCGCTCGCCGTGCTGCTCACCTCGGCCGCCGACCATGCCGTGGTCACCGAGGACGAGCAGCCGGTCGGGCTGCTGAGCCGGGACCGGGTACTGGCCCTCGGTCAGCCGACTGACTAGGGCCGGCCCCGCCAGCCACCCAGGGTGGCGATGCCGATGATCCAGCCGGTGAAGAGTCCGTACTCCGCGCCGTCGCCGGCCGCCTGGAACGCGCCGACCAGCGACGGATTGGCCTTGATCAGCGCGGTGATCAAGGCCGCGAAGGCGCCCGCGAAGATGTACGACGCCCAGCCGGCGAAGAACTGACTGAGCGTGCCCCGAGCCCTGGCGAGCTGGGATCCCGGGAGCAGGTAGAGGAAGAGCGCGGTGAGGGCGACCACGAGGATCGCCTTCAGATCCGCGGCGAAGACGTCCTGTACCGAGTCGTTCGAGTTGAATCGCCAGGTGGGCCAGGCGAGGAGTCGCAGGAACCACCCGCCGGCCGTCTTCGGGTCGGTGTTGTTCGCGGCCCAGTCGACGTACCAGGGGCTGCCGAAGACCAGGACCAGGATGAGCGCGGCGAGCGTACCGGCGCCCGGTGCGCTCTTGTAACGGTTGGTGAGAGCCATGGATCCGCTAGTTCCCAGCAAATCGACGTGCGCAAACGCGTCCGGCGATTTGCGGGAATACGCCCGGCTCGGCCGCTCAGTGCTTCATCAGGTAGTCGATGAAGGCGGCCCGCAGCACCGGCGCGGTCTCCTCGTAACCGTGGCCGGTCAACTCCCGCCAGAGGGCGGCCGCCTCGTCGATGGTCGGCCCGACCGAGTTGGGCGCCCCGTCCAGCGCGGCGGCCTCGTCCGCGTTCGGCAGGTGCCGCAGCACCGACCAGAAGAATCCGACGTCACGGCGCTCCCGGGCCAGGGCGAACGCCCGCTGGCGCAGTTCCTCGGTGGGGAGCTTGTCGAGCTCGTCGAAGGTACGGCCGCCGGCGCCGGTGGCAGGAGTTTCGGTCATGTCGCCGAGCCTAACCGCCGAGATCAGGTCCGGCCCGCCGGACCTGGCCGGGCGCGGGCCGCGGTCGCTTCGTGGAACGCCGGCGCGGCCGGTCAGCGGTCGTCGGCGTCGGCGGTTCAGCGGTCGTCGGCGTCCCAGCGCTGCGGATCGGTCTCCCAGCGAGGGGCCTCCCACGGGTCGACCGTGGTCTCGGTGGTCCGAACCGGCAGCACCGGGGACCAGTTCTCGACCGTGCCGGACCGCCCCAACGACCAGCCGGCGCTGATGGTGCCGTCGCCGGCCGGTCCGGACTCGGTCACCTCGCCGGTCACCTCCCGGGGTCGACCGAGCGCCTCGACCAGCCGGGTGACCAGGAGCCCGGCGCCGAGGGCCGCCCCGCCGACGGCCCACCGGCTGACCGTCCAGCCGTGGGCCTGCGCCCAGGAGAGGAAGACCACGACCAGGCTGACCGCGATCAGCGTGCCGAAGACCCCGCCACGGCGGCCGTACGCGCTGGTGCCGGCGAGCATCGCCGTGCCGATCGCCAGCACCGACCAGTCCAGCCCCGAGACGGGCGCCACCGGCCCGGCACCGTTGGCCGCGATCAGCACCCCGGCGAGCATGGCCAGCACGGTGGAGCCGACCAGCGCCAGGGCGGTCACCATCGCGGCGACCCCACCCCGGCGGCGGGCCGGGTCGGCGACCGGCCGGAACCGGCCGACCAACCGCCGGATCGCCTTGACCGCGCCGAACAATCCGCCGAGCACCGCCACCGCCGCGAATCCCACGAAGAGGTGGAAGGCCGTGCTGCGGGGGTCGTACCCGCCCTGGACCACGACCGGCGCGGCGCGCCGCTCGATGTACACGATCACGCCGGCCGCGCCGGCCAGGCTCGCCGCCCATCCGGGCACATGCAGCACCACCACCGCCAGGGCCAGGGCCAGCCCGCCCAGCGCGGCGACCAACAGCGCCGGCAGGACCGCCTCCCGGACACCCCGGTCGCCCTGCTCGGCGAAGTGCAGCGCGGCGGCCACCGCGACCGGACCGACCGCCAGGTTGACCGCGGCGGCGCGCAGGCTCAGCCCGGCGGCGAGGGCGAGCAGCCCGAGTGCGACCACGTCGACCAGCAGCGACCTCAGGCCGCCGCCGCGGAGCGCGTCCGCGTCCTCCCGCCAGAGCAGAAACGTCAGGGCGGCCAACCCGACCAGCAGCAGGATCTCCCAGACCACGTGGACGGCGATCCGGTCCCGACCGGGCTCGCCGTGCAGGGGGTCGTCGAAGACGTTCTCCAGCACGGCCGCGGGCACGCCGGAGGGCGGCTCCGCCAGGCCACCCCGGCCCGTTTCGTCGTACCCCATGAACCGCGCCTCCCACATTGCCGGCCGTCCAGGTCCGACGCGCGGGCGGACCGGCGGCGGCCGTTGCTTCCGGTCGCCAGGGACGGTACCGCCGGGCAGGGGTGTGGGGAAGCCCCTGATCAGCGCTGGCCCGGGCGGCTCTCCCGGTCGCCGGGCGGCGGGCGGTCCTCCTCGTCCTCCTGCTCCGGCACCCGGCAGGCCCGCTCCAGCCAGAGCCCGGCGCCCATCAGCGCGAGCGAGGCGAGCAGCCCGGCTCCCGCGGCCGGCCGGTCATCCATGGCGGCGTTGGTCCGCTCGACGAAGAGCCACCCGGTGAGCCCGGCGTAGAAGCCGGCGAAGATCGCCCCGGCCAGCGCGGAGGCCTTGGCCAGCACCACGAGCCGGGCGGCCAGCAGCGGGTTGACCGCGCCCCGCCCGGGCCGGCGCTCGATCCGGTTCCGGGTGTTCACCGCTGCGTACCCCTCGAGCACCGCGAGGGTGGCCAGCGTGACCACCGGCAGCCAGGGCAGGTTCGGCGCGACCTCGTAGTAGAAGGCGCTGATCAGCAGCCAGGCCACCGCCGCGGCGGCGAGGCCGGCCACCACCAGCGTGGAGATCCGGGTCGGACCCATCCGGAAGCGGTCGGGATCGCGTGGGGACTGCGCCTGGGTCATACCGTCCGGCTCCACTGGGTCATGAGTCCGACTCTATCGCCAGATCCGGTCGTGGGCTGAGCTCCAGGGCGTCACCGGCGACGGGCTCGGCGTTGAGCAGGTCGGTGAGCCAGCCGTGCCCGGGCAGCCGCCCGTACGGCTGGATGTCGATCCACGGCCGCAGCACGAAGGCCCGCAGGTGGGCGCGGGGGTGCGGGAGGGTCAGCTCGGGGTCGTCGCTGAGCACCGGCTCGCCCGCGTCCTCCCAGACCGCGATGACGTCCACGTCCAGCGTGCGCGGCCCGAACCGGCGCTCGGGGTCGCGGATCCGCCCGGCCGCGTTCTCCGCGGCCCGGGCCCGGTCCAGCCAGTCGCGGGACGTCGCCGCCGGGTCCGCGACCAGCATCGCCGCGTTCAGGTACGCCGGCTGGTCGGCGTCCCCCCACGGTGGAGTCTCGTAGACCCCGGAGACCACCAGCACCGCGTCGCCGAGCGCGGTCACCACCGAGCGCAGGTGGGCCAGCCGATCGCCGAGGTTGCTGCCGATCGACAGCAGGGCCCGCGTCATCGGGTACGTCGCATCGTCACGGCCACGTCCCGGAAGGCGTGCGGGATCGGCGCCTCGGGCTTGTGCACGGTGACCGTGGCCGCGCTGACCAGCCGCTCGGCCAGGCAGACCGCGAGCAGCCGGTCGGCGAGCGTCTCGATCAGGTTGACCGGCTCGCCGGTGATCACGTCGATCAGCCGCTCGGCCAGCTCGCCGTAGTGCACGGTGTCGGTCACCTCGTCGGAGCGGGCGGCCGGGGAGAGGTCGAGTTCCAGGACGGCGTCGACCACGAACTCCTGCCCCTGGGCGCGCTCGAAGTCGTAGACGCCGTGCCGGCCGCGCGCGCGCAGCCCGGTCAGCTCGATCCGGTCCGTCATGCCCGCTCTCCCCTCTGGTCCCCCTGGTCCCCCTGGTCGCCGGTCCGGCCGGTGCCGGCTCCTTCCGGACCACCCGCCCGGGGTGCCGTCACCAGGCGTGGGCGGCCGGTGGCCTGCCAGACGGCGAGGGCGTCGGCGGTGCCCCGGACGTCGTGGACCCGCACCCCCCAGGCACCGGCCGCCACCGCGAGCACGCTGGTGGCGATGGTGGCCGCCTCCCGCTCGCCGGTCGGCCGGGGGGTGCCGTCGGCGTCGGCGAGCAGCCGGCCCAGGTACGACTTGCGGCTGGCGCCGAAGAGCAGCGGGAAGCCGAGTTCCAGGAGCTCGGGCAGGCGGGCGCTGAGTTCCCAGTTGTGCGCGGCGGTCTTGGCGAAGCCGAGCCCGGGGTCGATGATGATCCGGTCGGCGGCGATCCCGGCGGCCAGCGCCTCGTCGACCCGCTGCGCCAGCTCGGCCCGGACGTCAGCGACCACGTCGGTGTAGCTGGCCAGCTCGCGCATCTGCCGGGAGTGCCCCCGCCAGTGCATGAGCACCCACGGGCAAGCCGCGTCGCGCACCACCCGGGCCATGTCCGGGTCGGCGAGGCCGCCGGAGACGTCATTGACCACATTGGCGCCGGCGGCGAGGGCGGCCTCGGCCACCCGGGCCCGGCTGGTGTCGATGCTGATCGGGATGCCGGCCGCACTCAGCTCGCGGATCACCGGCAGCACCCGGGCCGTCTCGCTCTCCGCGTCGACCCGGTCCGCGCCCGGACGGGTGGACTCACCGCCCACGTCCACCAGGTCCGCGCCGTCCTCCCGCAGTCGCACTCCGTGTCCGACGGCCGCGTCGAGATCGGCGTATCTGCCGCCGTCGGAGAAGGAGTCGGGCGTGACGTTGAGGACGCCCATCACCACCGGGCCCGGCGCCTGCAGCAGATCGGTCACGACTAGACCGTACCGGTCGTCGGCAGGGCCTTCGGCGGCCCCGGCCAGGACCACGAACAACCGCCCTGACATGGGCATTGGAACAGGTGTACGATCGGTCGTCCGGGTCGTATCGGGTCGAGTCTTCGCGGGTTGTCGCAAAGGTGTCCCGGCCGTACGCTTTGGAATTGGCCAGCATCGAGATGACGAAGCCTGGAGGGAGGGCCGACGCGGGAAGAATCCGCCCAAATCCCACCACTCTTCGTGGTGGGTCACGAGAACGCAGCGTCCCCGGCACTGCGCACCGTGAGCACCATCCCGCCAGGCTTGCCTACTGCACCACCGCGGCGTCGCCGACCGCGACATGGGGAGGTTTCCAGTGATCGCCATCGAGCTCATGGACACGGCGTCGTCCGCCGTCAGCCACGCGCTCCACACCCTGGCGTCGACTCCACTCGCCGAGCCGGCGCCCAAGGGGATCGACACCGAGGG
Source organism: Micromonospora rhizosphaerae (assembly GCF_900091465.1). NCBI lineage: Bacteria > Bacillati > Actinomycetota > Actinomycetes > Micromonosporales > Micromonosporaceae > Micromonospora > Micromonospora rhizosphaerae. The sequence goes on from NZ_FMHV01000002.1 coordinate 506,007, forward strand.
TGTCGTCACCTTCTTCGCCAGCAAGATCGCGCCGATCCTGCTCGCCGTGCTCGGCGTCATCTTCATCGGCCGCGCCAGCCGCGGCGAGATTTCAAAGGTGCTGACCAGTTCGGCCATCGCCATCGTCGGCCTGGCCTTCATCGCCGGCGCCGCCACACTCTTCTTCGTCGGCGACTACCTGATCAACCTGATCTTCGAATAGGCGCGGGCGACAATGCGGCTGCGCACCGACGACGACATCTACCGGGCCCGCCTGGTCTATCTCGGGCCGCCCGGCTACACCCTGCCCGTCCACCTGCCGTACGCCCAGTACGGCCTGTTCATGCTGCTCGTACCCCTCTACATGTTCATCCACTGGCTGTTCACGCTGAAGGTCGAACTCTTTCCGGCCTGGGAGATCTCGCTCGCCATCGTGACCACGTCGTTCATCTTCCGGTACGTCGATCCGGACCGGCCGGCGCGCATGGTCATCCGCACCGCGCTGACGGACTGGCGACGCACCCGGGAGCCGGCGTCCGAGCTGCGCGACCCGCGCCTGGTGGCGAGCCGGATCAGGATCCGGGAGGAGCTGGCATGACCAGGCAGCCGAGCGGGCAGACGAACGACGCGGGTGAGGCGATCGCATGAATCGCTCTTCCACGCCGGGCTCCCCGGCCGGGCCGCACGCCGCGCCGCACGGTAACCGAGCGCGGTCATTCGATTACCCGGAGGATGAGGAGCTGGACGAGGTAGCCCTCGACCCGGCCCTGGTCACCAGCCCCGGGCACGGCGCGGTCGGCGTCTTTCAGCCGCCCCGGCCCGCGTCGGGCCGCGGCACGTCGGCGGGGAGCGAGCAGCCCGCGTCGGGCCGCGGCACGTCGGCGGGGAGCGAGCAGCCCGCCTCGACTGGCGGCGACAGCGGCGACATCGACTCTCCCTTCCTCGACCTCTTCGGTGGCGCGCAGCCCGGCGCGCGACGTCCCGCGCCCACCGCGCCCCCGTCCGCCGACCCGACCCCGGTCGTGGCGCCGCCGCGCCGGGGAGTGGGGCACGAGGCGCTGCCGATCCCGCACCAGCACGCCGCATCCGCCGAGTCGACCGCGACGACGCTCCCGGGTGAGCGCCGGACCGCCCGGTTGACCGACGGCGCGGAAGGCACGCCGCCGATCGAGCGCCGGACAGGCCGGGTCCGCGAGACCCCGGACGCCGCGCCGCCGACTGGCCGGACGCGCGAGACCCGGGACGCCGCGCCGCCGACCGGCCGGACGCGCGGGGCCCAGGTGGTCACCCGATCGGCCGTCGAGCGGCCGGACGAGCCGGTCGGCCAGGCCCTCGAGCCGGCACCCGACCCGACGGGCCGCACCCGGGTGCCGCACCAGCCCGGGGACCGGCTCCCCGTGCTCCGGCCGGCGACCGAGCCGGAGCGGACGGCGCCGGTCGAGCGTCCGGCGCGACGGAGACCGACCGAGCGGACCAGCAGCCGGGAGACCGCCCTGGCGCCGCGCCGGGAGATGGCCGCCTCGGCCTCGCGTGAGATGGCCGCATCGGCCCCGCGTGAGATGGCGGCACCGGCGTCGCGGGAGGTGAGCACGCCGCCGAGCCGCGAGGTGGTGCCGCCGCGGCAACGGTCCGCCGCCCAGCGCAGCGGCGCGCCGACCAAGCCCGTCCGGGCGCGCCCGCCAAGGATCAAGTTCGGTGACCGCGACCCGTCGGTGGAGCTGGCGATCACCGAGATCGCCGGTCACCTGACCTTCACCCCGAATACCGTCACCGCCTGGTACTGGCTGCCGGAGGTGCGGTGGGCGTTCCGGCCGGACGCCGAGCGGGAGGCGCTGCTCTCCGCCATCTCCGAGCAGTACGCCGGGCTGGCCGGCTTCCGGCTGCACCTGCGGCGCACCACCCGACCGTTCCCGGCCGACGAGTGGGCCCGCACCATCGACGCGCACACCGCGTCGCCGCTGCCCGACGTGCCCGGGACGGCCGGCTGGGCCGACCACCTGGTCGCCGCCCAGCGGCACCTGATGGCGGTCAACCACGCCGAGGGGCAGACCTATCTCGGGGTCACCTTCGCCCGACGGTCGCTCGGCGACTCGCTCGCCGAGCGGCTGCTGCGCACGTTCGGCCGGGGCACCGCCGACGGCGAGCGCCGCCGGCTGGGCCGGACGGTCGAGCAGTTCGACGAGGTGCTCGGCGCGTTCGGCATGCGCGGCCGACGGGTGACCGCACAGGAGCTGGAGTGGCTGCTCTACCGCTCGGTGGCGCTCTGCATGTCGCCCCCGGGCGCCCTCTCCCCGGTGACCCACGGCCGATGGGAGCGCGGTGACCTGCTCGCCCTCACCGAGCAGGTCGAGCGCTACCGCACCCCGTACGGCTCGACGGTAAAGCTGGTCAACCGGATGACCGGCGAGGAGCGGCACGTCGCCGTGCTGGCCGTGGGCCGGATGGAGCCGCTGGAGATCCCCGAGCGGCACGAACCCTGGCTGCACTTCCACGAGCGGCTGCCCTGGCCGATGGAGCTCTCCACCCGGGTGGACATCCTCGGCCCCGGCGACTCCTTCCGTAACCTGGAGCACCGGCTCCGGATGATCCGGTCCCAGCAGCTCGACTACGCCGAGCACGGCATCGACGCCCCGCCCGAGCTCGAACGCCTCGCCAAGCGGGCGCTGGTGATCGGCGACGAGATGACCACCGGGCTGCCGGTGGACTCGGCCCGCGCACACGGCTGGCACCGGATCGCGGTCGGCGGCCGGACCCGCGAGGAGTGCCTCGAGCGGGCCCGCCGGCTCATCCAGCTCTACTCGCGGGAGCTGCGGATCTCGCTCCAGCACCCGAAGAACCAGGACTGGCTGGCCCGCGAGTTCATCCCCGGCGAGCCGATCGCCAACACCGGCTACGTCCGGCGCATGCCGGTCCACCTGCTCGCCGCGGCGCTGCCGCAGGCCGCGTCGACGGTCGGCGACCGCCGGGGCGACCTGATCGGCCGGACCGCGGGCACCTGCCGTCGTCCGGTCTTCCTCGACCTGCACTTCCCGATGGAGGTCCGGGAACGCTCCGGTCTCGCCGTCTTCGTCGCCGAGCCGGGCGGCGGCAAGTCCACCCTGCTCGGCGCGCTCGGCTACCTCGCCGCCCGGCGCGGCGTCCAGGTGACCCTGCTCGACCCGTCCGGCCCGCTGGCCCGGCTCTGTTCGATGCCGGAGCTGCGACCGTACTCACGCGTGCTCAACCTGACCGGCTCCGAGCAGGGGACGCTGGCGCCGTACGCGCTGATCCCGACGCCGCTGCGCAGCGAGTTCGGTGTCGGCGCGGCGGGCGACCGGGAGTTCGAGATCGCGGTCTCCAACGCCCGCGCCGAGCGCCGGATGCTGGTGCAGGACATCTGCATGATGCTGGTGCCGCCGCAGGTGGCTCGCGAGGCGTCCACCGCCACCCTGTTCCGGCACGCCGTACGCCAGGTGCCGGCGGAGGAGGCCTCCACCCTGGACGACGTGGTCGCCTGCCTGCAGGGGCTCGACGACGACGCCGGCCGGGAGCTGGCCAACCTGCTGCTGGACACCGCCGAGATGCCGTTGGCCATGCTCTTCTTCGGCCGGCCGCCGGAGGGGCTGCTCGGCGCCGACGCGGCGCTCACGGTGATCACCATGGCCGGGCTGCGGCTGCCCGACCTCAAGATCGAGCGCGAGTACTGGTCGGCCGAGGAGGCGCTCGCCCTCCCGATGCTGCACACCGCGCACCGGCTCGCGGTCCGCCGCTGCTACGGCGGCTCGATGTCGTCCCGGAAGCTGGTCGGCCTGGACGAAGCGCACTTCATGGAGGGCTGGCGGTCCGGCCGGTCGTTCCTGGTCCGCCTCGCCCGCGACTCCCGCAAGTGGAACCTAGCCGCGCTGGTCGCCTCGCAGAACCCGAAGGACATCCTCGGCCTCGACGTGCAGAACCTGGTCTCCACCGTCTTCGTCGGCCGGATCGCCGAGGACACCGAGATCGCCTCCGAGGCGCTCCGGCTGCTCCGGGTGCCTGTCAACGACGGCTACGAGGCGACGCTGGCCTCACTGTCCACGGCGGACGCCGGTTCGGCCGCCCGGCTGGGGTTCCGCGAGTTCGTGATGCGCGACGTGGACGGCCGGGTGCAGAAGGTCCGGGTCGACGTCTCGTACGTCGACGGGCTGCTGGACCACCTGGACACCACACCCGCCGCGGTCGCCCAGGCGGCCGGGCAGTTGCCTACCGTCCCGGCTGATCTGGAGGCGTGACATGGCGACCGCCCGGGCACGGATCGCCGCGCTCCTCCTCGCGCTCGGCTTACTCGCCGCGGCCACCGTCGCCTGGCCGGTGATCGGGGCGGCACCGGCGTCCGCCGCGCCACCGGCAGCGCAGGCCCGGGCCGAGCTGTGCAGCACCAAGGAGTGGCAGGCCGACTTCCGCGCCTGTGTCGCGAAGCTCAAGGAGATCAGCCAGGACCAGGTCGAGTGCCGGAACGCGCCGGTTCCCGGTGCGCCGGACTCCGGGCTGGCCGGCTGGTTCGCCTCCCGCCCGGACTCCGCCAAGCTGCCCGGCCCGAAGGGCCTCTACAGCGACTACGGCTACGCGGGTTACAGCTACACGACGTACGACGTGGACGGCGGGTGCGCGTCGTCCGTGCTCCACCCGGACTACCGGTTCACCACCATGGTCGCCAACGGGGAATTCATGTTCGCCAACGCGGTGATCGGCGCCTCGAACGCGTTGCGCGAGCGGGCCTGGGATCCCCGCTCGATGTGGGGCTGGGCGGACCCGCTGGTGGAGCAGGCCACCAAGGCCGTCTACCAGAAGGTGTTCAGCGTCTTCGGCACCATCACGCTCTGCGTGGTCGGGCTCTACCTGCTCTGGCGCTCCCGCCAGTCGGACATGAGCAACGCGATGACGACGGCGGGCTGGGCGCTGCTCGTGATGGTGGCGGTGACCGCCCTCGCCGCCTGGCCGGTGAAGTCGGCGAACATCGCCGACAACACGCTGATCACCACGCTCGGCGTCGTGCACGACGCCGTCGGCCCGGCCTCCCGGGACATCCCCGCCGACAAGTGCGCGCTCCCGAACCCGGACGCCTGTGTCGACAAGCGTCCCCCGGCGGTCCGGGCCAGCGACACGGCCACCGAGACCATGCTCTACCGCAACTGGCTGCGCGGAGTGCTCGGCTCCGCCGACAGCGAGACCGCGAAGAAGTACGGGCCGGCGCTCTACGACGCCAAGTCGCTCTCCTGGGAGGAGGCGGAGAAGCTCCGTCAGAACCCGGCGACGCGCGAGGCGACCATCAAGGCCAAGCAACAGCAGTGGGCCCGGGTCGCCGAGCAGATCAAGTCGGAGGACCCGGAGGCGTACGAGTACCTGCAGGGAGTCCGGGACATGGACCGGATCGGCGCCGGCTTCATCGCGGTGCTGGCCTCGCTGCTCTTCGCGATGTTCGACCTGACCGCCTCGCTGCTGGTCCTGCTGGGCTTCCTGATCTTCCGCTGGGCGGTGATCGCGGCACCGATCCTTGGCACGGTCGGGCTGCTGCGTCCGGCCAGCGCCGGGCTCCGCCGGCTGGCCAACGCGGTGGTCGCAGCGGTCTTCAACATCGCCATCTTCGGCACCGGCGCGGCCATCTACCTCTTCGCGGTCGACCTCATCATGAACACGCCCACCCTGCCCGGCTGGCTCCAGGTGGTGCTGGTCTGGCTCTGCGGTGTGGTGGGCTGGCTGCTGCTCCGCCCCTACCGGCGGATCACCCAACTCGGCGGCAAGGACAGCAGCGAGGCGATCAGCTCGGCCGGCTCCTGGCACCGCCGGTTCTTCCGGGACATGCGGATCGCCGCCCGCCTGGACGTGGTCGAGCCCGGGGGCACCGTCGAGCCGGCCATCGCCCGCCGACGTGGCCCGGCGCTCGAGCAGAGCAGCCTGCGGCCGGAGGCCCGGCACGAGGACCCGTCGCACACCGGCTCAAGGACCGATCGGCAACGGACGGACGGACGCGAGCGCGCGGACGAGGCACCGGCAGCCGAGCAGCAGCCGGGCAGCCGGACCACCGCGCCACGTCCCCGACGTCGGCAGCCCGCCAACTGGGCGGAACCGGACGTTCCCGAGGAGGCTCCCTCCTTCGCCATCTATCGCCCTGACTCGGCCGAGCGCGCCCCGGCGAACCCGAACCCCCGGGTGCGCTCAGAGGCGCGGTGAGGACGATGCGACGGGGGGTGGAGTTCCTGGTCACCCGGGTGCTGCGGTCCCGACTCGGCATCGCGGTCGCGATCGCCATCGTGGTCTTCGGCGTGATCGGAGCGGCCCGTCTGGTCTCCGGCCAGAGCGACCCGGCATCGGGCCTCAGCAGTCGGCCGCGCGAGCCGATCACCACGGTCGACCCCGAGGCCGGTGACGACGGCGTCCTGGCGACGGCTGCGCCGCCCTCGCCGAAGACCCGGCCGGGCGAGCCGACCCCCGAGCAGGCCGCGGGCCGGTTCACCACCGCGTGGCTGGCCGGCCCGGGCAGCACCGGCGACGAGTGGCACGGCCGCCTGCGGCCCCTTTCGACGTCCGCGCTGACCGAGAAGCTGACCGGTGCGGACCCGGAGAGCGTTCCGGCCCGGCGAATGACGGGTCAGGTCACCCTCCGACCCCGGACCGCGTCCTTCGTGGAGGCCCTGATCCCGCTGGACAACGGCCGGCTGCGGCTCGAACTGGTGGCCCCCGACGGCCGATGGCTGGTGGACGCGGTGGACTGGGAGCGGCAGTGAGCGAGCTGACCCGGGACGCCGGTTCCCCGGGACGCCGCCGGAAGTTGCGGGTCGGCGTGCTGGCCGCCGCGCTGACGACGATCCTCACCCTGCTCTGTTGCGTCGGCGGCGCCGCGGCGTTCTTCCTCACCGAGCTGGCCGGCGACGAGAAGGACGGCATGACCGCCGGTCTGGCCTGCGACCCGGCACACCCGGTCAGCATCACCGGCGACATGCCGCGCTTCACCGAGTACGGCGAGGGTCAGCTGCGCAACGCCGCCATCATCGTCAAGGTCGGCCAGGACATGAAGGTGCCGGCCCGGGGATGGGTGATCGCCCTGGCCACCGCGATGCAGGAGTCCGCCCTGCGCAACCTGGCCAACAGCACCGTGCCGGCCTCCCTGGCGCTGCCCCACGAGGGCGTCGGCTCCGACCACGACTCGCTGGGGCTGTTCCAGCAGCGGCCCGGCTGGGGCAGCGTCGAGCAGCGGATGACGCCCTCCTACACGGCCCGCAAGTTCTACGAGAAGATGGTCAAGGTGCCGGACTGGGAGCGCCGCCCGTTGACCGTGGTGGCACAGCGGGTACAGGTCAGCGCCTTCCCGGACGCCTACGCGAAGCACGAGGAGCTGGCCAGCCGGATCGTCGACGCGCTGGCCGGCGGCGCCGCGCGGACCGTGCAGATCGCCGGGCGGGCGGTCTGCGACGCCGCTTCCGGCAGTCGGATCGCCGCGTCCGGTTGGACCGCTCCGGTCCCGGGTGGGGTCGGCTCCGGATTCCGCACGGCAGACCGACCGAGCCACCACGGCGTGGACATCGCGGCACCGAAGCGGGTCACCCAGATCCACGCCGCCTCGACCGGGCGGGTGCTGGTCGCCCGCTGTGATCCGGACCACTCCGGACGACGCGACTGCGACGTCGACGGCTACCCGGGCAAGGGCGGCTGCGGCTGGTTCGTGGACATCCTGCACGCCGGCGGCTACATCACCCGCTACTGCCACATGGTCGATCGTCCCCTCGTGGTCCCCGGCCAGTTGGTGCAGGCCGGTGAGGTGATCGGCCTGGTCGGCAGCAGCGGCAACTCGTCCGGCCCGCACCTGCACTTCGAGGTGCACATCGACGGCGACCGGTCCAGCCGGGGCGCGATCAACCCGGTGCCGTTCATGCGCGATCGCGGCGCTCCGCTGGACGGCACCACGTGAGGATCGCGGACGGATGACCGGCCCGCTGCCCGATCCCTTCGCGGACCAGCCCGACTGGGCTCCGCTGCCGCCCCGACCGATCGAGATCGTGCCCGCCACCGGCCGGATCGAGCTGCGCGGGCGCCGGGTGCTGGTCGGACTGCCCGGCCTCGGCTGGCGGGGCGACCTGCGCGCCGACGAGCGGGTGGTGCAGGGCAGCCGGACCTACGTGCCGGTCATCCCGGAGCACGAGTGGTACCGCGCCGAGTCCGAGCAGGTGGAGGTCTTCGCTCCGCTGGTACCGGTGGAGCGGGTCTGGGTGGAAACGGTCGGTGAACGCCGGCCGGCAGCGGCTCGGTCGCCCCAGTCCGGTGTCCGGCTGGTCTCGCTCGACGCCCCGACCCACCGCGAGCCGACCCCGGTCTTCGAGGCCGACACGGTGACCGGCCGGCGGGTGGTGCACGTCGCCGAGTCGGTCGAGCAGCGCGACCTCCGCGCGGTGACCGAGACCTACGCCAGTGCCGACGGGGACATCTGTGTCCGGGTGACCTCCGAGCTGGAGTGGTACCGCTGGGCCTGGCGCGGCCAGACTCTCACCACTTTGGAGGTACCGGTCCACCTGCTCTGGATCGAGTGAGGGCTCAGCCGGTCGGTTTTCCTTCACAGACTCGCCAGTCGTCACCGAGCCGGGCTACGAAGCTCCACCCCTGCCGGTCGCTCTGCGAAATTCCGTCCACGAGGGCGGAGATGATGAGGTCGACCTCGACGTCAGCGACGTCGCCGTGGCGCTGCACGGTCAGGCTGCCCCAGCTCACCGAGATCGTCGTCCCGAACCGCTTCTCACGGGCCACCAGATCGTCTCGGAGGCTGCGGACCGCGCCGAGATCAGCCCCGGCTTCGCAGGCGAACTCGTTCGCCTTGGTGTCGTTGCGGTCCACCAGAAAGGCGCGGAGGTAGTTGTCCACCACCACGTCCGGGGCGCTGCGGTCGGGGGCGGTGGCGCGGTCGTACAGGACGTAGCCGACGACGGCGCCGCCGACACAGATCAGCGCGAGCACCCCGGCGACCATCGAGAGAACCGTACGCAGCCGGCGACGTGGACGCTCCGGCGCCGACACCGGCGCGGGCGACGCCAACTGGTCGGGCGGGGTCCGCTGCGCCGGTACGCGGGAGACCTGGGAACCGGCGGGGGGTTGCACTGATTCCACCCTCCGAGGCTATCGGTTGCACGCCTCGTACCCAATGGCCCGGATTCAGCGAGGGCCGCAGCGCCAGCAGGCAGGAGACCGCGGCCCGGCGAGTCTGGTCACCCACCGGTGCGTAAAGGCCGCGCAGCGCCGACCGACATCCCCGAGGAGTGCCCTCGGCTGGGATACCGTCTCTGCTCGGGAGGAGATGTCGGCCTCGGAAAGAGAGGTGGACGGTGGCCAGTCCGAAGGCGCGAGCCGGCCGGGCCGCCGCCCTGCACCGGCAGGCCGCTGCCGCGGCGTCCGCCGCGGCCGGCATCCTCGACGAGATCCGGCCCGCACCGGCCGACCACCACCGGCAGTACGAGCTGGCGGAACGGCTGCGCGCCGCCGCGGCGCTGGCCGCACCGGGCTGGTCCGGGGCTCCCCTGGAGACCCTGGCCGTGGCGACCCCGCCCGGTGACCACCCGCCACCCCTCGTCCGGGTCGGCACCGCCGCGCCGTTGGACGACGCCCGGTTTCCGGCCCTGGTGCCGCTGGTCGGCAGCGGTCACCTGAGCATCGACACCGACGCCACCGATCCCCGGGTGGCCGGGCTGCTCCGGGCCGTCCTGCTGCGGCTGCTCGCCGCCGCACCGGCCGGCTCGCTGCTGGTCCGCGCGGTGGACGCCAGCGCCGACGCAAACCCCGGCACCGGGCTGGCCAGCGGGACCTTCGCGGGGTTCGCGGCACTGGCCGACGCGGGACTGCTGCCCCCACCGGCGACCGACGTGGCGGGGCTGCGCGCGGTCCTCGGCGAGGCCGAGCAGTGGGTGGCCGCCGGCACCGCCCGGCAGCGCGGGCAGGACCGGACGCTGCTGCTCGTGGTGGCCGCGCTTCCCGCCGGCGCCGGCCCGACCGACCTCGGCCGGCTCGAGGAGCTGGCCGCGCAGGGCCACCGGGCGGGCCTGCACCTCGTGGTGGCCGGCTGGCCGCCCGCCACCCGGCCCGCCCTGCCCCAGGCCACCACCGTCGCCGTGCGCAACGCGTACGCGCTGGTCGGGGATCCGCCGGGCGGCGCGTTCAGCAGCCCGGGCACCGAGGCGCCCGGGGGCCTCAACTCTCCGGTCTTCGTGGACGAGGACCCGCCGGCCGAGCTGGTAGCGGGGGTCTGTCGCCGGCTGGCCCGGCAGATCGAGGACCGTTCCCGGCTGTCGCTGACCGACCTGCTGCCCAGCGGCGCGCTGTGGCGGTCCGGCTCCGTGGACGGGCTCTCCACGATGGTCGGGGACGCCGCCGGCCGGCCGGTCAGCCTCGGCTTCACCGAGCTGACCCCGCACTGGCTGCTCAGCGGCCGTTCGGGCGCCGGCCGCTCGGCGTTCCTGACCAACGTGCTCTTCGGGCTGGCCGCCCGGTACGGCCCCGACGAGCTGACCCTGTACCTGGCCGACCTCGGCGAGGGCGAGTCCTTCGTGGACTTTCTGCAGACCGAGCGGGACCGCTCGTGGGTGCCGCAGGTCCGGGCCGCCGGGATGGCGGCCGACCGGGAGTACGTGGCGGACCTCATCGGTCAGCTGGAGGCGGAGCTGCACCGCCGGGAGGAGGCGGGCCGACGGGCGGGCGGGCAGCGCTACGCCGAGCTGCGCCAGCACCAGTCCCTGCCGCGGATCGTCTGCGTCATCGACAACTTTTCCCTGCTGCTGCGGGAGCGGGACCGGCTGGCCATCGACCTCCTGGCCCGGCTGGACGCGCTGGCCCGCGCCGCCCGGGCGTACGGCATCCACCTGGTCCTGGCCGGCGAGGGTGATCTCGGCACCGGCGGCCCGCGGGACCCGCTGCTCGGCCAGTTCCCGGTGCGGGTCGCGCTGCCCGGCGGATCGGCGGTGCTGGAGCCGACCAACGACGCGGCCGCCGGGCTGCCGGTCGGGAGCGCGGTGGTGAACACCGCCGGCGGCCTCGGCGGGCCGCGGGGTGCCACCCGAGGGCACGAGCGGATGATCCGCTTCCCGGACCCGCACGAGGATCCGGACACCCTCGCCGAGCTGCGGCACCGACTCTGGAGCGCCCGGCCGGAGGGCACCACCCCGCCGATCGTCTTCGCCGGGTACGCCCAACCGCTGCTCGCCAACGACCCGCACTACCGGGCCGCGCTGGCTGGCCGGGCGCGTGGCCCGGCCGCGCTGCTCGGCCGGGCGGTGGACGTCCGCCGCTCCACGGTGGCGGTGCCGCTCGGCCCGGCCGCTGGCCGGAACCTCGCCGTGCTCGGCCGCGACGAGGAGGCGGCGCGACTGCTGGTGACCGCCGCCCGGAGCACCGCCGCGCACCACCCGTCCGCCCGATTCCTGCTGGCGCCGCTGGCCGACGGGTCGGCGGAACCGGCCGAGGCGCTGGCCGCGGAACTCGCCGAGCAGCATCAGGTGGAGATCGTCGACGTCGCCGGGCTGCGCGCCGCGATGGACGCGGTCGAGCCGGGCTACCTGGTGGTGTTCGGGCTGGACGTGCCGGACCAGGCGGAGCTGCCGGCCGAGGGACTACGTTCGTTGCTGCTGGAGGGCCCGCCGGCGGGGCTGCACCTGCTCGGCTGGTGGCGCTCGGTGGGGCCGCTGGCCGGGCTGCTCGGACCCGAGGGCGAGGTGGACAAACTGACCGCCGTGGTGGCGACGGACGTGCCGGGCACCCGGTTGGAGTCACTCTTCGACCGGCCGGTGCGGTGGCGGCCGCGCGCCCATCGGGCGGTGCTCTGGGACGGCCCGGGCGAACCGGGGACGGTGCTGGTGCCGTTCGGGGAGGAGGCGGCGTGGTGAACGAGACCGGTCCCGCCGTACCCGCCCCCCGGTCGGGCCATCCGCCGGCCGACAGCGGCGGGGTTGACCCGGCCGACCCCGTCGGGGCGGCCTGGGCGGACTACGTCGCCGCCGCCCGGCAGCTCGACGGGGTACGCCGGGCCGCGGCGACCGCCGCGAGCGAGCAGGCCCGCTTTGTGCAGGCCGCCCGGGAGGAGCTGAGCGTCGTCCGGGCCCGCCTGGCGCCGCAGCAGTCGCAGCTGCGCGAGCTCGGCGTACCCGCGATCTCGCTGGTGCCGACGCCGCCGGAGCTGACCGAGGCGTCCCGGACGATGGCCCCCGGACCGGCGGCGGTGCTGGCGTCCCTCCAGGCCGCCCGCCGGTGGGTGGACGCCGCGGACGACACGCTGTCCGCGCGGGGCCTGCCCCGGATGGCCCGCTGGCCGTCCCGGCCCCGCAACCTGCTGGTGTACGGGGCCCTGGCGCTGGTGGTCCCGCTGATCCAGCTGGCGGTCTACCTGGCCACCGGCACCGGTCCGGCGACCGCCCTCGCGCTGCTGGTCGGGCTGCCGATGCCGGCGGTCGCCTTCATGACGGGCTGGCTGGCGGTCGGGCGGCTGTTCCGGCCTCGGCCGGAGGACCGGGTGGACCGGACCCCCCGGTTCGGCGCGCTGGTCTGCCTGGTCCCGGCGGTGGCGACGACCGCCGGGATCGTCCTGGCGATGCTGGCGGGGTGACCCGGTCAGCGGGGGATGATCAGAGCCATCGCCTCGGCGCGCGACTTGGCGTCGTACTGAAGGGTGCCCCGCACCGCCGAGGTGATGGTCTTGGCGCCGGTCTTCTGGATGCCGCGCATCGCCATGCACATGTGCTCGCACTCCAGCACCACGACCACCCCGCGCGGTGCCAGCTTGCTCATCAACAGATCGGCGATCTGCGAGGTGAGCCGCTCCTGCACCTGCGGACGGCGGGCGAAGACCTCGACCAGCCGGGCCAGCTTGGACAGACCGGTGATCCGCCCGTCCGGGCCGGGGATGTAGCCGATGTGGGCGCTGCCCCGGAACGGGAGCAGGTGGTGCTCGCAAAGGCTCATCACGTCGATGTCCCGGACGAGCACCAGCTCCTCGTGGCTGGCCTCGAAGGTGGTGCTGAGCACCTGCGCCGGGTCGACCCGCAGGCCGGCGAAGAGCTCGGCGTACGCGCGCGCGACCCGGGCCGGCGTCTGCTGGAGACCGTCGCGGTCCGGGTCCTCGCCGACCGCGATCAGGATCTCGCGGACCGCTTTCTCGATCCGGCCGAGGTCCACCGTCTCCTCGATCGGCCGTCCGGTGAGCTTGCCGCTGATCAGCCGAGCGGCGACATGGTCCAGCCCGTCCTCACCGTCGGGCTCGGTCGCGGAGACGGCCAGCTCCCGGTCCCGGGAGCTGGCCGTCGGCTCGCTGCTCAGTGCGCACCGTCCGAGCTGTTCGGGCCGCCGCTGACCGAGGCGCCGTCGGCCTCGGCCTGCGCCTTGAGCGCCTCCTTCTCGGCCGGGGTGAGGACCGGCGGCTCGGTGGAGGGCTGGCGCTTGCCGAAGCCGTTGTACGGAGCCATCGGCGGACGCTTCGCCACCCGGGCGCAGATCCGGGCCATGTCGGCGGTGGAGAGGGTCTCCTTCTCGATCAGCTCGAGCACGATGTTGTCCAGGACATCCCGGTACTCCACCAGGATCTCCCAGGCCTCGTCGTGGGCCAGCTCGATCAGCGCCCGCATCTCGGCGTCGATCTCGGCGGCCACCGCGTCGGAGTAGTCCCGCTCGTGGCCCATGTTGCGGCCGAGGAACGGCTCGTCGCCGCTGGTGCCGTACTTGATCGCACCGAGCTTGGAGCTCATGCCGTACTGGGTGATCATCGCGCGGGCCAGCTGGGTGGCCTTCTCGATGTCGTTGCCGGCGCCGGTGGTCGGCTCGTGGAAGACCAGCTCCTCGGCCGCCCGGCCGCCCAGCGCGTACGCCAGGGTGTCGACCATCTCGGCGCGGGTCTGGGTGTACTTGTCCTCGGTCGGCAGGACCAGGGTGTGGCCCAGCGAGCGACCGCGGGACAGGATCGTCACCTTGTGCACCGGCGCGGCGTGCGGCAGCGCCCAGGCGACCAGCGCGTGCCCACCCTCGTGGTACGCGGTGATCTTCTTCTCCTGGTCGCTCATCACCCGGGTCCGACGCTGCGGACCGGCGATCACCCGGTCGATCGACTCCTCCAGGGAGTCGTTGGTGATCGCCCGCTGGTTCTTGCGGGCGGTGAGCAGCGCGGCCTCGTTGATCACGTTGGCCAGGTCGGCGCCGCTGAAGCCCGGGGTACGCCGGGCGACCGAGTCGAGGTCGACGTCGGGCGTGAACGGCTTGCCCTTGGCGTGCACCCGCAGGATCGCCTTGCGGCCCTCCATGTCGGGAGCGTCCACCGGGATCTGCCGGTCGAAGCGGCCCGGGCGCAGCAGCGCCGGGTCGAGGATGTCCGGCCGGTTGGTGGCGGCGATCAGGATCACGCCGCCCTTGGTGTCGAAGCCGTCCATCTCGACGAGGAGCTGGTTGAGGGTCTGCTCCCGCTCGTCGTGGCCGCCGCCCATGCCGGCGCCGCGGTGCCGGCCGACGGCGTCGATCTCGTCGACGAAGACGATCGCCGGGGCGTTCGACTTGGCCTGCTCGAACAGGTCGCGGACCCGGCTGGCGCCGACACCGACGAACATCTCGACGAAGTCCGAACCGGAGATCGAGTAGAACGGCACGCCGGCCTCACCGGCGACCGCGCGGGCGAGCAGGGTCTTACCGGTACCGGGCGGGCCGAAGAGCAGCACGCCCTTTGGGATCTTGGCGCCGAGGGCCTGGTACTTCGCCGGGTTCTGCAGGAAGTCCTTGATCTCCTGCAGCTCCTCGACGGCCTCGTCGGCCCCGGCCACGTCCGCGAAGGTCGTCTTCGGCGTGTCCTTGGTGATCATCTTGGCCTTGGACTTGCCGAAGTTGAGCACCCGGGAGCCGCCGCCCTGCATCTGCGACATGAAGAAGAGCAGCAGGAGCACGAGGAGCGCGATCGGCAGGAGGTTGACCAGCAGGCTGACCCAGACGCTGTCCGTGGAGACCTTGGCATCGACCGGGCCGGTGACCCGGTTGGCAGCCTTGGCGTCCAGGACGTCCTTCCAGACCTGGCTGCCCACCTCGTACGGGAACTGGGCCTCGATCCGGTCGGTGCTGGTGTCACCGAACTTGGTCTTCTGTGCCAGGTCGAGCTGGAGCGTCTGCTCCTTGTCCTGGAAGACGACCTTGTTGATCTTCGAAGTGTGGAGCTGGTCCAGCGCCACCGAGGTGTCCACCCGGTGGTAGCTGGGACTAGCGGTGAAGACTTGACTGAGCACAACGGCGCCGAGGATGACCAGGATGATCCAGACCACCGGTCGGCGGAAGAAACGCGTACGTTCCATACTGTTGTCGGGCATCGAGACGCCCGCATCCTCCTGATCGACGTCCTGACCGTCTGAATGATGTTGCCGCCTCGGGCGGCGGCCGGAGCCGCCGTGCGGGCCGGCCTCGACCCCGAAGCGCGCAAACTGCCGCGCCGCGGTCATTCGACGGTACACCGTGCATGCCAGATCTGAGCTTGTGAGCCCTGCTGTTACGCGCACGGCGAACCGGGGTTCAGCCGGCGTGGCGGGAGCTCCTCACCCGGCCACCCGACCGCCCGGTCCAGCGGTTCGAGGGGTCGGGCGCGGAGGTTGCCTCCACGCCACCGACACCTACGGTAGTCCGATCAGCTGAGAGTCCGCTGAACGTCCGCTTGACGAGGGCCGATAAGAGCAGGTCGATGGCGCCTAGGCCTCAGGCGCGGGCGTAGACCTCGGGCTTGAGCACGCCGACGTAGGGCAGCTCGCGGTAGCGCTCGCCGAAGTCGAGGCCGTAGCCGACGACGAACTCGGTCGGGATGTCGAAGCCGACGTACTTGACCGGGACCGGCACCTTGATCGCGTCCGGCTTGCGGAACAGGGCGACCACCTCGACGCTCGCCGCGGACCGGGACTCCAGGTAGCGCAGCAGCCAGGAGAGGGTCAGCCCGGAGTCGACGATGTCCTCGACGACCACCACGTGCCGGCCGGCGATGTCCCGGTCCAGGTCCTTGAGGATCCGCACCACCCCGGAGGAGGTGGTGCCCTGGCCGTACGAGGAGACGGCCATGAACTCCAGCTCGGCGGGCGGACCCTGCCGGCCGAGCGCCCGGGCGAAGTCGGCCATGAACATCACCGCGCCCTTGAGCACGCAGACGAGCAGCAAACCGTCATCGACGTCGGCGTAGTCCGCCGAGACCTGCTTGGCCAGTTCCGCGGTCTTCTCGCGGATCTGCTCCTCAGAGATGATCACGTGGTCGATGTCGGCGTCGTACCAGGAGCCGTCAGCCATGCTCCTAGCCTGCCGTACGCCGGATGCGCTGCGTCGGCGGGGCCGCCCCTCTTGACGTGGTGTCGCCGGGGATATTCGGTGCGGCAGGGGCAAATCACCTCAGCAGGTGCCGGAGCGCCAGCGACGACCGTCGGTGGTCGGCTTCCAGTCGGCCGAGTCCCGGGTGTCGGCACCCAGCCCGGCCGCCGCGGCGACGGCGAGGACGAGCAGGAAGAGGAAGAGCAGCAGGAACTCCATGGCGGCGCTCGCTTTCGCGTGATTGGTGTCGGTTTCGCCGCCGGTGCGCACCGGACTGCGTCCAGTCTGCGCCCGTTCGAGACGCTCGGACAGTGGCAGTAATGCCACTGGGCATCGATTTTCTGCCGCCATCTCGGTTACCCTCGTCACATGCTGCGTTCCGTCGCCGTCGTCGCGCTGGATCAGGTCGCCGCGTTCGAGCTGGGGGTCCTCGCCGAGGTCTTCGGCACCGACCGGACGGCCGACGGTTTCCCCGGCTACCGCTTCGACGTCTGCACCGCCGACGGCGCGCCGGTACGCACCCGCTCCGGCTTCCTGCTCACCCCGCACGCCGACCTGACCCCGGTCGAGGACGCCGACCTGGTCGCCGTGCCAGCGCACGCCGAGGGGGCGACGGTCCCCGCCCCGGTGCTCGACGCGCTGCGCCGGGCCGCCGACCGGGGTGCGTGGCTGCTCAGCGTCTGCTCCGGCGCGTTCGTGCTGGGCGAGGCGGGGCTGCTCGACGGCCGTGACTGCACCACCCACTGGCGGTACGTCGACGAGCTGCAACGCCGGCACCCGGCGGCCCGGGTCCAGTGCAACTCGCTGTACGTGCAGGACGGGCGGCTGCTCACCAGCGCCGGCACCGCCGCCGGCATCGACGCCTGCCTGCACCTGGTCCGCCAGGAGCACGGCTCGGCCACGGCGACCCGGCTGGCCCGGCGGATGGTCGTCCCGCCGCACCGCGACGGCGGCCAGTCCCAGTACGTCGAGGCACCGATCCCGAAGGCGCCGGAGGCTCCGACGCTCGAGCCGGTGCTGGAATGGCTGATGGGTCACCTGGACCGGTCGGTGACGGTGGACGAGTTGGCGGCCCGGGCCGGCATGGCACCGCGTACCTTCGCCCGCCGGTTCCGCGCCGAGACCGGCACCACCCCACACGACTGGCTGACCAACCAGCGGGTGCTGCTGGCCCGGCGGCTGCTGGAGGAGACCCGGCTCAGCGTGGACACCGTCGCCGACCGGGCCGGCTTCGGCGACGCGGCGGCGCTGCGGCACCACTTCACCCGCCGGGTCGGCACCACTCCGCACGCCTACCGGACGACCTTCCGGGAACGCGCCGAGGTCTGATCACCAGCCGACCATCGCGCCGTCGACTCGGGACTCCGAGCCGGCCACGTAGCCGCCGTCGGGGTGGCGCCAGATCGCCTGGCCGTACCCGAAGGCGGCCGGGTCCTCGGCGACGGTGATCTGGTGCCCCCGGGCCTGCAGCGCCGCGACCAGGTCATGGTCCGCCGCGAGCTCCGGCTCCACCAGCACCGACCGCCCGGCGTGCCAGTACCAACGGGGGGTGTCCAGCGCGGCCTGCGGGTCCCGCCCGGCGTCCAGCGTGGCGGAGACGAGCTGCAGCTGCCCCTGCGGCTGCATGTGTCCGCCCATCACACCGAACGGGCCGACCGGCTCGCCGTCCCGGGTCAGGAAGCCCGGGATGATGGTGTGGAAGGGGCGCTTGGCCGGCCCGACCGCGTTGGGGTGCGCCGGGTCCAGGCGGAAGCCGGTGCCCCGGTTCTGCAGCGCGAAGCCGTGCCCGGGCAGCACCACGTGCGAGCCGAAGGCCAGGTAGGTGGACTGGATCAGGCTGACCATCATCCCGCCGGCGTCGGCGGTACAGAGATAGACCGTGCCGCCCCGCTCCGGCTCCCCGGCCACCGGGTCGCCGGCCCACGCGGTGACCAGGGCCCGCCGGCTCGCCGCGTACCCGGGGTCGAGCAGGGCCGCGGTCGGCACCTCCGCCCGCTCGGGGTCGGCGACGTACGCGTGCGCGTCGGCGAAGCCGAGCTTCATCGCCTCGATCTGCCAGTGCAGCCGCTCGTCCGCAGGAAGCGCGGCGAGGTCCACCCCGTCGAGGATGTTCAGCGCCAGCAGCGCGGCCACGCCCTGCCCGTTCGGGGGCAGTTCCCACACCTCGTGGCCCCGGTACCGGGCGCTCACCGGCGTCACCCAGGTGGAGGTGTGCCGGGCCAGGTCGTCGCCGGTGATCAGACCGCCGGTCCGGGCCGCGTGCGCGTCGAGCGCCACGGCGATCCGGCCCCGGTAGAAGTCCTCCGCGCCGGTCGCGGCGATCCGCCGCAGCGTCCCGGCCGCGTCCGGGTTGCGCCACCGCTCACCGGGGCGCGGCGCCCGCCCGCCCACGGTGAACACCGGGTCGAACTCGACGTACTCCTCCCCTCTCAGGGCGGCGTGCGCGGCGACCCCGCGGGCCCAGGTCGCGGCGGTCCCCGGCGCGACCGGGTAGCCGTGCTCGGCGTAGCCGATCGCGTCGGCGAAGAGGTCGGCGAACGGCAGCGAGCCGAACCGGTCGTGCAGGTCCCGCCAGCCGGCCGGCGCACCCGGCACGGTCACCGGCAGCCAGCCCCGGGCCGGCATGGCCGGGCCGGCCGCCTGCGCGCCGCCGAGCGCGTCGACCGGCTCCGCACCCCGCCGCTCGGTGGCGGCGAGCACCATCTCCCGGGTCAACGCCGCCGGGGACCGGCCCGAGGCGTTCAACCCGTGCAGCCGCTCGCCGTCCCAGACGATGGCGAAGAGGTCGCCGCCGATGTCGTTGGAGGGCGGCTGCACGACGGTCAGCGTGATCGCGGCGGCCAGCGCGGCGTCGACGGCGTTGCCGCCGCGCCGCAGCACGGCCAGGCCCGCGGCCGCCGCGAGCGGCTGGCTGGTCGCGACGGCGCCGTTCGGGGCGAAGAGCGGCTGTCGGGGGTACGCCATCCGCCATGTCTACCGCCTCCGGCGGCTCCCGGCGACCCGGTGGCGCCCCGCGCTCGACCGCCCACCATCGGCGGCAAGAGGCCTCCTGCCGCCCTTTGCTCTGCTGCACTCCACGCAACACCGGGCCACGTCCGGTGTTGCCTCCGCTGCAGCAGAGCAAAGCAGGCCCCAGAGGTACGGCGAGGTGCGCGGCCGGCCGCCGGGCCGCTCCACGGAGAGCCCTCGCCGCTGTGCCCAGGTGGGTCAGGCAGGATCGGCGGGGATGAGCCGGCGGTCGCGGCGGATCACGCCCAGCCGGCCCGGCAGATGGACCGCGCCCTGCCCGCGCCACGCGGTGACCAGGGCGTCCAGCGCGGCGACGTGCCGGTGCGACAGCGCGGCCGGCGATGCGCCCAGCTCCCGCGCCCAGGAGTGCAGCACCCGGGTCCGTAGCGCCGACGGCAACGCGGCCAGCGCCTCGACCGACAGCCCTCCCTCGGGTGACCGGGCCTCGGCGAGCGCGGCTGCGGCCAGATCATCGAGCGCGGCGGCGTCGGCCGCCACCAGCCGGGCGGTCCGGGCCAGGTTGTCCAGCACCCCGGGGCCGAGCGTCCGGACCAGCACCGGCAGCACGTCGGCCCGGACCCGGGCCCGGGCGTACGCCGGATCGACGTTGTGCGGGTCCTCCCACGGGCTGAGGCCCAGGGCGGCGCAGACCTTGCGGGTCTCCTCCCGGCTGACGTCGAGCAGCGGCCGCAGCAGCGGCACGCCCTCAAGTTCGCGGCGCTCCGGCATCCCGGCCAGGCCTCGCGGGCCGGCGCCCCGGGCCAGCGCGAGCAGCACCGTCTCGGCCTGGTCGTCCCGGGTGTGGCCGACCAGCAACGCGGCCGCGTGGTGTCGCCGGGCGGTGGCGATGAGCGCCTGGTAGCGCGCCTCGCGGGCGGCCGCCTCGGGGCCGCCGGGGCGACCGGCGACGGTCACCGGAACCACGTCGACCGGGTCGAGGCCGGCCCCGACGGCCCACGTCGCCACCGCCTCCGCGCGGTCGGCCGAGCCGGGTTGCAGGCCGTGGTCCACGGTCACCAGGCCGGCCCGCCGGCCCAGCCGGGGGGCGACGAAGGCGGTGGCGGCCGCCAGGGCGAGCGAGTCGGGGCCGCCGGAGCAGGCCACCAGCACCGGACCGTCCCCGGTCAGCCCGGCCAGCGCCCGGCGGACCGCGATCCGGACCGCGGCGATCGGCGGGGCGAGCGCGGCCACTGCGGCTCCCTCAGCCGGCGGTCGGGTTGGCGCCCGCCGGCCCGTGCACCCGGGCCACCCAGGCGTCCGGGTCGCCCAACTCGTCCAGGCGGGGCAGGGTCAGCGGGGAGCCGAAGATCCGGTTGAAGCCCTCCATGCCGACCCGGTCGACCACGCCGTGCACGAACTTGCGGCCCTCGGCGTACTGGCGCATCTTGACCTCGATGCCGAGCAGCCGGCGGATCGCCTTCTCCAGCGGGTTGCCGGACTCGCGGCGCCGGTTGAACGCCGCCCGGATCGACTCGACGCTCGGGATCACCTGCGGGCCGACGCCGTCCATGACGAACTCGGCGTGCCCTTCCAGCAGGGTCATCAGCGCGGTGAGCCGGTCGAGCACGGCGCGCTGCGCGGGGGTCTGCACGATGTCCAGGACGCTGGCCCGGCTCTCCGGGTCCTTCACCGCGTCGGAGAGGGTGGCCACCCCGCGCCGCAGCCGCTCCAGCAGGTGCTCGCCGCCCTGCGAGGCGTCGACGAACGCCTGCACCTCGCCGAGGAAGTACGCACGCATCCAGGGCACCGCGGTGAACTGGGTCCGGTGGGTCACCTCGTGCAGGCACACCCAGAGCCGGAAGTCGCGCGGGTTGGCCTGCAGCTTCCGCTCCACCTCGACGATGTTCGGCGCGACCAGCAGCAGCTGGCCGGGATCGCCGGAGAAGACCTCGTACTGGCCGAGCACCCGGCCGGAGAGGTAGGCCAGCACGGTGCCGGCCTGGACGCCGGTCAGCCGGGAGCCGATCGCCTCGGTCAGCGGGCCGGGCCGCTTGTCGCCGGAGAGCCGGCTCACCAGCGGGCTGATCACCTCGCGCAGCCCGACGATGTTGGCCGCCGCCCAGTCGCGGCGGTCCACCACCCGCACCGGCGGATGGGCCAGCTGCGAGCGCAGCCCGGTGTACTCGGCGACGTGCCCGGCCGCCTCCCCGGTCAGCCGCCGCAGCTCGGTGACGACGTCGGTGGCCTCGGCGTACGACACCCGAGGGCCCGACTTGCCCAGCGCCCCCGCGGTCGCGGCGGCCAGATCCCAGTCCACGAACTGCGCCATGCACCCACCGTACCCGCGCCGGAACAGGGCGGCCCGGGCCCGCGACGGGCGATCGACGCCGATCGCGCCCCCGAGGGTCAGCGGCAGCCGCAGCTCGCCAGGGCGGAGGTAATCCGGTCGAGGGCCTGGCGGGTGTCGTCGAGGGTGCCGGCCGGGGCCCGGTCGGTGAGCACGGCGAAGGTCAGCAGCCGCCCGTCGGCGGTGGTGACCAGCCCGGCGATCGCGTTGACCCCGGTCAACGTCCCGGTCTTGGCCCGGACCACGCCGGCTCCGGCCTTCGTCGCCGCCGCCCGGTAGCGGTCGTCCAGGGTGCCGGACCAGCCGCCGACCGGCAGACCGCCGAAGATCGCCGCCAGCTCCGGGTGGTTCCCGTTGCCGGCGAGGGTCAGCAGGTCGGTGAGCAGGGACGGGCTGATCCGGTTGGTCCGGGACAGCCCGCTGCCGTCAGCGAGGCTGATCTCGTCGGCCGGCAGACCCAGCTCGCCGATGACCGCGTCCGTCGCCGCCGCGCCGCCGGCGAAGGAGGCAGGCTTGTCCCGGGCCAGCGCCACCTGCCGGGCCAGCGCCTCGGCGATCACGTTGTCGCTGTCGCTGATCATGATGTCGACCAGCCGGACCATGGGCAACGACTCGACCTTGCCCAGCTCGGTCCCGGGAGCCGGCGCCCCGGCCGAGGCGCTGGCTGCGGTGGCGGCCGGGGCGGTGCCCCGCCGCACCGCCGCGTCCCCGGAAAGCCCGAGGAGCCGGGCGAACTGCCGGCCGGCGGTCAGGTCCGGTTGAGGGACCCGCTCGGCGGCACCGTGCGTGTCGTCGAAGCCCTTCCGGGCCTCCTCCGGGTCCCGCCGCGCGCCGTCGGTCATCAGCGCGGTGATCGCCGCGCCGAAGCCGCCGGTCGGGATGTCGGCGTCCCAGCCGGGCCCGTGGACCGGGCCGCTGAACAGGGACGAGTCGACGATCACCGTGGTCGGCGCCGTGTCACCCAGCGCCTTGCGGACCTGGGCGGCCAGGTTGTCCAGGCGGGCCGCGCCCGGGTAGAAGCCCTTCCCGTCCACCGCCAGCGTCGGGTCGCCGCCGGCGACGATGACGACCTCGCCGGGGTTCGCGCCGGCCACCGCGCGGGTGGGGATCCGGTACGCCGGACCCCGGGCGGAGAGCACCGTGACGGCGGTGGCCAGCTTGGTCACCGAGGCGGGCACGGTCGGGGTGTCCTGTCCGCTGCCGTAGAGCGCGGTGCCGGTGCTCACGTCGGCCACCGACACGTTCACCCGCTCGCCGAGGGCAGCCGCGCGGACCAGCGGTTCGAGCGCCGCGCGGACCCCGTCGGGGGCCGGCGCCGGCGCGTTGGGGTCCGGACCGGCGAGCACCGCCGGCGGGTCGGGCTCGGCCGGCTGCCCGCTGGTCGCCGGCCCGGCGGTCTCGTCGCCCAGCCAGCCGGCCAGCGGTCCGGGACGCACGACGACCAGCCCGATGCCGCCCAGCACGACGAGCAGCACCGTGGCGAGCACCGCCACCAGCCGCGGCCGCCGCCGCGGGGCGGGCGGGGGTGGGCCGAACTCGGGGCCCGGGCCGGACGGCGGGACAGCCGGGCTGACCGGCCCGGCGAATGCGTTGTCGTCCGGCCGGCGCACCGGATCGCCGCCCACCTGCTGCGGCTCGCCGCGGCCCACCGGACCGGACTGCTCCGGGCTCGCCCGGCCCACCGGCCTGGAGCCGTGGTGCGGTGGCTGAGTCCAGCCGCCCGGCTCGGGACCTGGATACTGCGGAGTCGCCCGACCCACGGGCGCGGAGCCGTACGACGGCGGATTCGCCCGGCCGATCGGGTCGGGGCCGTACTGCGGAGGGTTCGCCCGCCCCGTTGCCGCCGGGCCGGGCCACCGGCCCTGGTCGGCGGAGGCATCCGGGGTGCGGGGAAACTTCGCCTCGGGGATCGGGACGCGCCCCGTGGCACCTCCGGAACCGGGAGTCACGAACTTCCGCCCGTCAACCCCTTCGGGCCGGTAGTGTGAATCTTCCCTCCCCACGACCCCCTCCTCCCCCGCTGAAAAGCACCCTGGGTGACACTACTTCGGTCCGAACACTATGCGGCGAACCTGGCCGACGGGTGGGATTCACCCGTCCGGCAGCGGCGCCACTGGTTTCCGTTAGCCAGCGTGGGCAAACGAGGGAGCGTGGAAGATGGATTTCGACGTCACGGTTGAGATCCCGAAGGGTCACCGGAACAAGTACGAGGTGGACCACGCGACCGGCCGGATCCGGCTGGACCGCACCCTCTTCACGTCCACGCAGTACCCGGCCGATTACGGGTTCATCGAGGGCACCCTGGGCGAGGACGGCGACCCGCTGGACGCGCTGGTGCTGGTTCCCGAGCCGACCTTCCCCGGCTGCCTGATCCGCTGCCGCGCGATCGGCATGTTCCGGATGACCGACGAGAAGGGCGGCGACGACAAGGTCCTCTGCGTCCCCTACGAGGACCCGCGCCAGGAACACCTGCGTGACATCCACCACCTGGGCGAGTTCGACCGGCTGGAGATCCAGCACTTCTTCGAGGTGTACAAGGACCTCGAGCCGGGCAAGTCGGTCGAGGGCGCGACCTGGGTCGGGCGCACCGAGGCCGAGGCCGAGATCCGCATCTCCTTCCAGCGCGCCCAGGAGGCCGCCGAGCGCGGCGACGCTCTCCACTGATCTTCGGACTTCTCGAGGGCCCGGGTCGCGCGGCGACCCGGGCCCGTCCGTCTGCTCAGCCGAGCAGCCCGCGGGCGCGGTCGTAGAGGTCCAGCACCGCGCAGGCCACCGGGACGACGGAGACCACCAGCGCGGTGTCGGTCAGGTCGGCCAACCGACCGAGGTACGGGGAGACGGGCCGGCGGGCGTACGAGGTGCCGGCCGCCGCCGCGACCAGGGCCAGGGCGAGCCCGGCGACGGTCAACGCGAGCAGGCCGGTCGGGCCGGACCGGTGGGCGAGCACCCCGCCGAGGACGGCGAACCCGGCCAGCCCCGCCGTCACGGTGGGCGCCCGGTGCCGCAGCGCCACGAAGAGCCGGGAGCGCAGCAGCAGCACCGCCGAGCCCACCGCCACCAGGAGCCGCCCGGCCACCCCGCCCGCCGTGAGGAGCACAACTACGGCGGTGACCGCGAGGACGCCGTGCCCGAGCAGCATCCCCGTCAGCACCTCCTCGGTCCGGGCCACCGCCGCGTGCACCCGGCCCCGGTCCGGCAGGTCCCGGACCGCGTCCGGCCCGCCGGTGGGCGAGGCCACCGGCAGGGTGATCGGCGGCAGCGGCACCTTGCCGAGCCGGATGGCCAGCAGCGGCAGCGCGCCAAGGGCGAAGA
Organism: Micromonospora rhizosphaerae; assembly: GCF_900091465.1. Lineage (NCBI taxonomy): Bacteria > Bacillati > Actinomycetota > Actinomycetes > Micromonosporales > Micromonosporaceae > Micromonospora > Micromonospora rhizosphaerae. The sequence continues at coordinate 530,881 of NZ_FMHV01000002.1, forward strand.
CGAGCACGCAGAGCAGCACGGCGGCGGTGCCCTCGGGGCTGAGGACGAGCCCGCCGAGCGCCGCCAGCGCGCCGACCGAGCCGACCGTCACGCCGGCCACGAAGACCCGCGACCGGGTGGCCACGCCGAGCAGGCCGAGCACCGCCACCAGCAGCAGCGCCACCGAGCCGGCCAGCAGCTCGGGCGCGCCGAGCCAGCGCAGCGGCTCAAACGGGCCGACCGGGTCGCCGGAGCTGACCGCGAGGGCGCCCGCGGCGGCCGCGTAGGGCAGTGCGTACCCGCCGAGGGTGGCGCCGGCCGGACCGTCGCCGTACGCCCGGGAGGCGGCCGTGCCGGCGAGCGTGAGCAGCAGCGCCACCGCGACCGCCACGGCCCAGCCGGCTCGGTGTCCGGGGCCACCGGCCAGTACGGCGAGCAGCCCGACGGCGAGCGGCACGCCCGCGCCGGCCAGGGTGGCCGCCCGGGTGGCGGCGGGCGACCAGGCGCCGCCACGGCGGCGGGCGCCGTCGGCGATCGCCTCGACCACGTCGTCGTACTCCAGTTCGGGCCACTGCGCGCGGGCCGGCACCAGGTGCAGCACCTCGCCGTCGCGCACCCCCTGCGGCAGCAGCGCCTGCGCGGTGGCCAGCACCGCGCCGTCGGTGCGGCGGAGCACCCAGCCGCCCTGCCGTTCCCCGTCGTCGGCCAGCCCCTCACCGGCGTGCCGCAGCACCTCCGGCAGCAGCTCGGCAAGGGGCACCTGCTCCGGCAGGGCCACGTCCACCCGCCGCGCAGGGGCGTTGATCGTGACCCGGGCCAGCCCGATTGTCATCGATGTTTCTCCATATTGAACGGGAACGGTGACTGACGGACGACAGGACTTTACCTACGATGAGCCAGGCTCGGGTTACCGAGAGCCACGGGGAGGTGTCGATTTTCTCTGCATGTCTATCTATGGTTGCTTGTTGTGCGTAGCGTCTACCGGATCGGTGAGCTTGCCGAGCGGGTGACGTTGTCCCCGCGGCAGGAACTGTTGGAGGATCCGCCGACGGTCGTGCGCGCCGAGGAACTCGAAGGAGCGGACCTGACCGGGGCTGGTGACCGGTGAAGGTCACGCGCATCGCTTACTCGACGGGCCTGAACGCGGGTAAGTACGCGGCGTTGCGCGAGCAGGCCCGCCGGTTGGGCCGGGTGCGCAGCGAGGTCTGGCAGCGTTACGGCTCGGTCGCGGGTGTCGGTTCGGGTTTGAGGGATCGGCAGGTGCGGGACCGGTGGCTGGCTGACGGCACGCACATGCGGTTCGGTGTGCTGGCGAATGCGTGGAAGGAAACCGTCCGCGACGCGATGGCCGACATCGCAGCGAACCTTGCGTCGGCCAAGGTCGAGGTCCGGCGGGCCAGCGGCCCGCGCATTAACGATCCGGCCGAGCGGAAGCGGATGCTGGCCGCGCTGGCGGCCGACCGGTGGGCTGCCGATCCTTTCCTGGCTCGGCAGATGCGTAAGCATTGGAAGCGTGGCCGCAATCGCACAGATCATCAGATCGTGGTGCGCGCCGACAAGTACAACACCGTCACCGACGGGCGGGGCCGGTTGTGGCTGGCCGTCCCGGGCCTCGAGCGCCGCCGGATGGTCAGGATCCCGCTGTCCACGGCCGTCGCCCCGACGGGCACGTTGCGGCTGATCCTGCGCCGGGGTCGGGTCGAGGTGCACTACCAGATCGACGCCTCGCAGCTGCGGTCGTCGCAGCGGCCCTGCGGCGACCGGGCGGTCGGCGTGGACAAGGGGTACGCCGAAGCGCTGACCGACTCCGACGGCACCCACCACGGCACCGGTCTCGGCGAAATGCTGACCGCCGAGTCAGACCGGCTGAAGGAACGCAACCGGCGGCGGGCGAAACTGCGCTCGATCGCGAACACCGCCGCCCGCCGGGGTGACCACGCGAAAGCACACCGGATCAAGGCCAACAACCTCGGCACGGTCAAGCGGGACCGGCAGGCCGCCCGCCACCGAGCGCGGGTGCGTACGGAGATCTTCACTGCCGTGCATCGGGTCGTCGACAAGGCCGCCACCGTGGTCGCCGAAGACCTCACCAGAAGCTTCGCCGGACGCAAGAAGCTCGGCAAGAACATCAACCGGCGCCTCGCCGCGTGGACCAAAGGGGTCACCGCCGAGGCACTAACAAACGTGTCGGAGCGCAGAGGTTCTGCGCTCGTGCATGTCAACGCCGCTTACACCTCACAAGCCTGTCACCGCTGCGGCCGGCTCGGCCGACGCGGCGGGGACCGGCTTCACTGCACCTTGTGCGGGGTGGTGTGGCAGGCCGACGTGAACGCCGCGATCAACATCCTGCAGCGAGCCGGCGACCCCGACATCGCCCTGCACACCCCATACCACAAGGTGAAGCAGATCCTGCAGGACCGGACCGATCGCCACCGGACCAGACTGCCGGTCCAGGACTCCAGCCCGGCAATAGCCGATCGGAGAGCGAACCATCCGAACCGCTCAACAACGAGCAAGGAGTAGGAAGCAGGGCTCGGTGTCCACTGTCGTCATCAAGCGACCGCCACGGCGCCCGGCGCCGGAGATCCCGGTCGGCGAGCTGCCCGTCGAGGCGCCGCCGGAGATCCCCGTGGTCACCGGCGGGCGCTGGCAGCAGGCGTTGATGGTGCTGCCCATGCTGGGCGGCACGGTAGCGATGGCGATGATGTTCGGCCGGGGCGGCGGCGCCTACGCGTACGTGGTGGGCGGCATGTTCGGGCTCTCCTCGCTGGCGATGCTGGTGACCTCCTGGGGCAGCGCCGCCCCGAAGAAGTCGGAGATGATGGCCGCCCGGCGGGAGTACCTGCGGCACCTGACCGCGCTGCGGCGCCGGGTCCGGCAGACCGCCGGTCAGCAGCGGGCCGGCCTCTACTACCGGCACCCCGACCCGGGCCGGCTCTGGTCCGCCGTCGACAGCCACCGGGTCTGGGAGCGCCGCCCCGGCGACCCGGACTTCGCCGTGGTCCGGGTGGGTGTCGGCCCGCAGACGCTGGCCACCCCGCTGGTCCCGCCGGTCACCCGGCCGCTGGAGGAGCTGGAGCCGATGACCGCAGGGGCGCTGCGCCGCTTCCTCGACGCGTACTCGGTGGTGCCGGACCTGCCAGTGGCGCTCTCGCTGCGCAGCTTCGCCCGGGTCTTCGTCCGCGGCGCGGCCGGTGCCCGGGGCGCCGGCTCGCCGGCCGCCCAGGCGCTGGCCCGGGCCATGCTCACCCAGCTTGCCGTCTTCCACGCCCCGGACGAGCTGCGGATCGCGGTCTGCGCCGGGCCGGAGCGGCGGGCGCTCTGGGAGTGGGTCAAGTGGCTGCCGCACGCCCACCACCCGAGCCGTACCGACGCGCTCGGTCCGGTCCGGCTGGTCACCAGCTCGGCCGCCGAGCTGGAACGCCTCCTCGACGAGGTGCTGGTCAGCCGGTCCCGGTTCAGCCCGACCGGGTCGGCCACCGACGGGCCGCACGTGGTGGTCGTGCTCGACGGTGGCGACCTGACCGGGGCGACCGACCTGGCCGGCGACGGCGGCATCGACGGGGTCACCGTCATCGACCTGGACACCCCGCCGCCCCGCCTGCTCGACCGGTACGCCCTCCTGCTCGACCTGCGCGACGGCCGGCTGCACTCGCACTCCGCCGAGGGGCACGCCGAGGTCGGCAGCGCCGACGCGCTGGAGGTCGCCGACGCGGAGGGGGTCGCCCGCCGGCTCGCCCCGCTGCGGCTCGCCGGCCCGGTACGCGGACCGGACGCCCCACCCGGCGCCGAGCCGGGCCTGCCCGAGCTGCTCGGCATCGGCGACCCGGAGAGCTTCACCGCCGAGCAGGGTTGGGCGCCCCGGCCGGCGCGGGACCGGTTGCGGGTGCCGATCGGGGTCGGCGCCGACGGCGGCGCGATCGAGCTGGACCTCAAGGAGTCCGCGCAGGACGGCATGGGTCCGCACGGCCTGCTCATCGGCGCCACCGGCTCGGGCAAGTCGGAGCTGCTCCGCACGCTGGTGCTCGGCCTGGCCGCCACGCACAGCTCGGAGCAGCTCAACTTCGTCCTGGTCGACTTCAAGGGGGGCGCCACCTTCGCCTCCTTCGACCGGCTGCCGCACACCGCCGCGGTGATCACCAACCTGGCCGACGCGCTGCCACTGGTCGACCGGATGGTCGACGCGATCAACGGCGAGCTGGTCCGCCGGCAGGAGCTGCTGCGTCGGGCCGGCAACTTCGCCAGCCTGCGCGACTACGAGCGGGCCCGGGCGGCGGGGAGCCCGCTCGCCCCGCTGCCGTCGCTGCTGCTGATCTGCGACGAGTTCTCCGAGCTGCTCTCGGCCAAGCCGGACTTCATCGACCTCTTCGTCCAGATCGGACGGCTCGGCCGGTCACTCGGCGTACACCTGCTGCTGGCGTCGCAACGGCTGGAGGAGGGGCGGCTGCGCGGCCTGGACACCCACCTGTCGTACCGGATCGGGTTGCGGACCTTCTCCGCCCTGGAGTCCCGGGCGGTGCTCGGGGTGCCCGACGCCCACGAGCTGCCCCGCTCGCCGGGGCACGGCTACCTGCGCTCCGGCACCGACCCGCTGGTCCGCTTCAAGGCCGCGTACGTCTCCGGCCCGGTCCGCCGCCGGGGCGGCCCATCGGGCCCGGCCGCCGGCACGCCCCGGCTGCTCGCCTTCTCCACCCACCCGGTGCCGGTGCCCGAGCCGGCCGCCCCGGCCCCGCTGCCGGCCGCCGAGGCGGACGGCGGCACCGACACCCTGCTGGACGTGCTGATCGGTCGGCTGGCCGGGCAGGGGCCGCCGGCGCACCAGGTGTGGCTGCCGCCGCTGGACCGCTCCCCCGCCCTCGACGAACTGCTCGGCCCGGTCGCCACCGATCCGGCGCGCGGGCTGACCGTCGGCAACCCGGAGCTGCACGGCGCCCTGCAGGTGCCGGTGGCGATGGTGGACAAGCCGTACGAGCAGCGCCGGGACCTGTTCTGGCTGGCGCTGGACGGCGCCGCCGGGCACGTGGCGGTGGTCGGCCAGCCGCAGAGCGGCAAGTCCAGCCTGCTGCGGACGCTGATCTGCGCGCTGGCGCTCACCCACACCCCGGCCGAGGCGCAGGTCTACTGCCTCGACTTCGGCGGCGGCGCCCTGGGTGCGCTGCGCGACCTGCCGCACGTCGGCGGGGTGAGCGGACGCTCCGACCCGACCGCGGTGCGACGTACGGTCGGGGAGATCGCGACCCTGCTGGCCGAGCGGGAGCGGCGCTTCGCCGAGCTGGGCGTGGATTCGATGGCGGCCTGGCGACGGCGACGGGCGGCCGCGGCCGGACACCCCGGGCCCGACCCGTTCGGCGACGTGTTCCTCGTGGTGGACGGCTGGAACACCCTGCGCGGTGATTACGACGACCTGGAACCGCTGGTCACCGACCTGGCCACCCGCGGCCTGTCGTACGGCGTCCACGTGGTGGCCAGCACCGTCCGGTGGACGGATTTCCGGCCGGCGATCCGCGACCTGTTCGGCTCCCGCCTCGAGCTGCGCCTCGGCGACCCCGCGGACTCGGTGCTGGTCAAGCGGTCGGTGGCGGCGAACGTGCCGGAGCAGCCGGGTCGCGGCATCACCGCGGAGGGACTGCACTTCCTCGCCGCCCTGCCGCAGGTCACCGGGCTGGGCGGGGAGCCGGGCGATCTGGTCAAGGCGGTCGCCGACGCCTGGCCGGGGCCGGTCGCGCCCCGGGTCCGGCTGCTGCCGCCGGTGCTGCCGTACGCCGAGCTGGACCTGGCCGCGACCACCGGCCTGGCCTTCCCGGTGGGGGTGGCCGAGGCGGATCTGCGCCCGGTGGTGCTGGACTTCGCCACCGAGCCGCACTTCATGGTCTTCGGCGACGCCGAGTGCGGCAAGTCGTCGTTCCTCCGCGCGCTGGCCACCTCGATCATCACCCGGTTCGCCCCGGAGCAGGCCCGGTTGATCCTGGTGGACTACCGGCGCAGCCTGATGGGCACGATCGAGACGCCGCACCTGATCGGGTACGGCACCGCCGCGCCGTACACCACGGAGCTGATCGAGTCGGCGGCCAGCTACCTGCAGGGCCGGCTCCCCGGCCCGGAGGTCACCCCGGCCCAGCTGCGCAGCCGGTCGTGGTGGTCCGGCCCGGAACTGTTCGTGCTGGTGGACGACTACGACCTGGTGGCCGGGGGGCCGACCAACCCGCTGCGCGCCCTGGAGGAGCACCTGCCGCACGCCCGCGACGTCGGGCTCCACCTGGTGCTGGCCCGCCGCTCCGGCGGCGCCGGCCGGACCCAGTACGAGCCGATCGTCCAGCGGTTGCGGGAGCTCTCCACCGCCGGTCTGGTGATGTCGGGCAGCCCCGAGGAGGGGACGCTGGTCGGGCAGGTACGCCCCGGACCGCTGCCCCCCGGCCGCGGCCGCCTGGTCACCCGGCGGGAGGGCGTACGACTGGTGCAGTTGGCCCACCTGCCACCCGGATGAAGGCTGTCACCTGACTGCCACCGTGGCGCAAGGGAAAACCGGTAATCTCCGAGCAGCATGTTTCTGACGCGATGAATGGCTGGGGAATGACCAGGGACCGGCGCGGAGCTCCGACCGCGACCCGACGGCTCGTCGGACGCACGCTGCTCGGTGTGGCGACCACCCTCGCCACGGTGGCCGGTCCGCTCGCCCCGCCGGCGCACGCCGCCCCGGCCCACGCGGCCACCGTGCCTGTCGCGCTGCCGGGGGCGGGAGCCACCGCCCCGACCGCCGGCCCGGAGCGGGTCTGGCTGGCCCCGGTGGACACCCCGAGCCGGGTCGACCCGGTCCGTGACGAGCAGTGGCAGCTCGACGAGTTGCAGGCGAAGACCGCCTGGCGCAGCTCGACCGGGCGCGGGGTGGTCGTCGCGGTGATCGATTCCGGGGTGGACGGTGCCCACCCGGACCTGGCCGGCCAGGTGCTGCCCGGCATCGACCTGGTCACGCCCGACGGCGCCGCCGAGCCCGACCCGGTGGGGCACGGCACCACGGTCGCCGGTCTCATCGCCGGGCGTCGCGACGACGACCGGGGCGTGGTCGGGCTGGCGCCGGACGCCAAGATCCTCCCGATCAGGGTGCTCGACGAGGAGAACCGGTACGACGACGCGATGATCGTCGCCATGGGGGTGCGCTGGGCGGTCGACAACGGCGCCCGGGTGATCAACCTGTCCCTCGGCGGCAGCGACGACAGTCCGGCCCTGGCCGCGGCCCTCGACTACGCCTTCGCCAAGGACGTGGTGGTGGTGGCCTGCACCGGCAACCTCGCCACCTCGAACAGCCGTGAGGTCTGGTATCCGGCCCGCGAGCCCGGCGTGATCGCGGTGGCCGGTCTGCAACGCAACAGTGAGAACCTGTGGTCCGGCTCGATCACCGGCCACCGGACGGTGCTCACCGCTCCGGCCACCGGTCTCTTCGGGGCCCGTCCCGGCGGCTACTGGCGGGTGCAGGGCACCAGCTTCGCCGCCCCACTGGTGGCCGCGACCGCCGCCCTGGTGCGGGCCCGCTACCCGCAGATGCCCGCCGGAGAGGTGATCAATAGGCTGCTGGTGACCGCGAAGGACATCGGTCCCACCGGCCGCGACGACCGGTTCGGCTACGGCCTGGTGGACCCGGTCGCGGCACTCACCGCCGAGGTGCCGTCGGTGGGGCGCAACCCGCTCGACGACCAGTCCTCCCCCGGCGTGGCGGGCTTCGGCCCGGCACCCGGCTCGCCACCGGACAACCGGGCCGCGGGGAGCGAGGCGGACCCGTTCAGCTTCGCCGCCCCCAAGCAGCAGAGCCGGTGGGCGGCCCGCCCGGCCGGCGAGCCCGACCACTCCGCGCCGGAACGGCTCTGGGCCGGGCTTGCCCTCTTCATCGCCCTGGTCACCGGCGCCGCCCTGGTGATCCGCCGGTTCCGGCACAACCGCTGAGCGGCGCCCCACCGGTCTGGCCGGAGCGGCTGCTGGGTAGTGCTGAAGACATGAGCGCGTCGGGTGAGCAGAGTAGGCAGTCGACGGTCCAGCCGTCCTGGCGAACCCGCCGCCTGGATCCGAACCACTCGCTGGGTCTCCGGCTCACCCTGGCCTCGATCGCGGCATTCCTGGTGCTGGTGCCGTTCGCCCTGCTGGCCCTGCTCGTGCTGGGGTCCTGGCCACCGCTGTTCCGGCTGGACGCCTCGGTGACCGACGCGCTGCATCGGTACGCCCTCGACCATCCGGCCTGGGTACGGCTGATGAGCGGGTGGACCGACGTGTTCGCCCCGTGGCCGCTACGGATCGCCGCGCTGGTCGTGGTGGCCTGGCTGCTGGTCCGCCGGGCCCGGCGGCTGGCCCTCTGGGTGGTCACCACGATGGCGGTCGGGGGCCTGCTCGGGGCGCTGCTCAAGCTGCTCGTCGGACGGCACCGGCCGGACCTGCTCGACCCGGTGGCCCGCGCCGCCGGCTTCTCGTTCCCGTCCGGGCACGCGCTGAACGCCACCCTGGCCGCCGGGGTGCTGCTACTGGTCTTCCTGCCGTTCGCCCACGACCGGCGGCCGCTGCGCTGGGCGCTCTGGACCGCGGCGGTCCTGATAGCGGTGGTGACCGGGATCAGCCGGATCGCCCTTGGCGTGCACTGGACCAGCGATGTATTGGGCGGTTGGCTGCTCGGCATCGCGGTGGTGGCGGCCACGACGGCCGCCTTCACCACCTGGCGGACCCGGACCGGCCGGCGGCCCGTGCGTACCGCTCGCGAGGGGATCGCGCCGGAGCTGGCCGAGCCGGACGAGGCGGGCCGGGAGCACGCGTAGTTCCGGACCGGGTGGGGTAATGGGCGGCCCATGTCCGATGTCGCGGTCCAGGTCACCAAGCGGATCCTGCTGCCGGTCGCCCTGCTCTTCGCCGTCATGGTGACGCTGGGGCTCCTGGTCACCCGGGTCCTCGCGAGGAGCTGGCCGTTCACGGTGGAGGACACCGTCAACCGCGCGCTGGCGGCCGACCGCACCGAGGGCTGGAACAACCTCTCCCTGGTGTTCAGCACGCTGGCCAGCACTCAGCTGATCGTCGTGGTCACCGTCCTGGTGGCGCTGGTGCTGCGACTGGTGCGGCACCGCTGGCGCGAGCCCGTCTTCCTCTGCGCCGCGGTGAGCACCCAGGCGCTGATCTTCCTCTTCACCACCATGGCCATCGACCGTCGCCGACCGGCCGTCGAGCACATGGACGTCTCGCCGCCCACCTCCAGCTTCCCGTCCGGGCACACCTCAGCGGCGGTGGCCCTCTACGTCGGCATCGCGGTGCTGCTGGCCCTGGGGGCGAAGCGCACCCCGGCGAAGGTGGCCTGGTGGACCCTGCTGATCCTGGTGCCGATCGGGGTCGCGCTGACCCGGATGTACCGGGGTATGCACCACCCCAGCGACGTGGTGGCGTCCTTCCTCAACGGCGGCACCTGCGTGGTGATCATGGCCCGGGCGGTGCTCGATCGGAGCCTGACCTGGGGTCGGGCCAAGCTGACCGGGACCACCCAGCCGGGTGGGGAGGTGGCCGCCGCCCGCGCGTCGGCCGGCGGCTGACCCCCCGACGGCGGTCGCGGAGGCGCCGCCGTCGGCGGGCTCAGGTGCACTCGCCGGTGCCCACCGCCCGGTTACGCTCCGCGCCGGCCAGGGCCACCGGGCGGGCCTCGTCGGCGGTCACGGCGAAGCCGGTGTTCGGGTCGTCGGCGGCCGCCGCGAAGATCACCCCGAGCACCAGCCCGTTGGCCGAGACCAGCGGGCCACCCGAGTTTCCGCTGCGCACCAGGGCCCGGATCGTGTAGATCTCCCGGGTCACGTCCCCTGAGGAGTAGATGTCGGGCCCGGTGATCCGATCGACGTCGCGAATCCGGGCCGGTCGGGCGTCGTACGGACCGTCGAGCGGGAAGCCGAGCACGATCGCGTCCGCGCCGGTGCCGGCCTGCCCGGCGGCGAAGCGCATGGACGGCCCGGGCAGGCCGGGCACGTGCAGCACGGCCAGGTCCCGCTCCGGGTCGTAGACGACCACCTCGCCGTCGTACCGCTCGCCGCGCAGTTCGACGGCGACCGAGCGGGTGCCGGCGACCACGTGCGCGTTGGTCATCACCCGGTCGTCCGCGTAGATGAAGCCGGAGCCCTCGATCCGGCGGGCGCAGCTCGGCGCGGAGCCGAGCACCTTGACCACCGAGCGCTGACTGTTCGCCACCACCTTGGAGCCGGCCAGCGCCGGGTCGGGCGGGGAGACCTGCCGGGCCCGGGTGGGCGCGAGGTCGCCGAAGACGTCCGGGAAGCCGTTGGTGTCCACCGTGTCGCGCAGCGCGGTGGAGAGCTCCTGGGCCTTGTCCGGCAGGACCCGGTCGACCACAGTGAGCAGCGCGCTGTTGCGGACCGAGGCGGCCAGCCAGGGCAGCGACGAGGAGCCCAGCGGCACCGCGACCAGCCAGGCGACCAGCATGACCGCGAAGAGCGAGACAAACGCCCCACCGATGTCGTCGATCTTCCGAATGGCCGAACCCGTGATCGCGGCACGCAGATTCGACCCGAGCCAGCCGGCGAGCGCCTGGGCGAGCACGGCGAGCCCGAAGACCGCGGCCAGGGAGATCAGCACCCGGGTCCCGGGGTCGACGAACTGCCGGGCGATGAGCGGGCCGACCTGGAGGCCGACGAGCGCGCCCAGAAAGAACCCGGAGAACGACAGGGCCCCGATGACGAAGCCCTGACGGTATCCGCTGATCGCGAACACGAGCATGAGCAGGAGCAGAACGAGATCCACGGCGGACACCCGTCAAGGGTACGGGCAGCGGCCCGGGGTGTGGCCCGCCGGTCGCTGAACGTGACCTTCAGGTCAGCGGACCCGCCATCTCGTCGACCTCGTCCGTCCCGGCGGAGGGCGCCGGGGCGGCCCCGGTCGGCGGCAGGTCCACCACCCTGCCTGGCGGCCACGGCCGGGCCCAGCCGCCCATTTCGAGCAGCGTGGCCAGCACGCCGGCGGTGAAGCCCCAGACCACCATGCCGCGCGCCGAGAAGGCCGGACCGATCCAGCCGCTCGGGTGGCGTACCCGCATCCGGTTCTCCGGGTCCACCAGCTCGGCGATCGGCAGCCGGGCGACGTGCGCGACCTCGGCCGGCTCCCGGGGGTGCACCGGGTGCGGGGCGTGCCACCAGGCGAGCACCGGGGTGACCACGAAGTCGCTGACCGGGATCCAGAGCTTCGGCAGCTCGGCGAGGACGGTGACGCTGGTGGGGTCGAGCCCGACCTCCTCGTTCGCCTCCCGCAGCGCGGTCGCGCTGGCGTCGGCGTCCTCCGGGTCGGCCGCCCCGCCGGGGAAGGCCGGCTGGCCGGCGTGGTTGCGCAGGGTGGCCGCGCGCTGGAGGACCAGCACGTCCGGCCCGGCGCCCGGCTCCTCGCCGAGCAGCACCAGCACGGCGCTCTCCCGGCCGCCGCTGTCCGGGGTGGCGAGCCGGGTGAAGTCCTCGGCGCGGGCGGTGCCGAGCCGGCCGAGCAGCGGTTCCAGCCACGGCGGCGGCTGCCGGCTCACCGAACCACCTCTGTTCGCGACTGCGGGGCTCGCAAAACCGGCTCATGCGCGCATTCCGGCTCGGCCGCGTCCCACGCGAGCCGCCCCGGAATGCGCGTCCTCGCGCTCACGCGCTCATCTCCACGCCGAGGTGCTGGCGGACCAGCGCGGCGAGGCGAGCGTCGTCGAGCGCCCCGGTGGCGTCGGTGTGCCGGACCCGCCCCTCGGCGTCGACGAAGAGGGTCAGCGGGAAGGCGTTGCGGTTGAGCGCCCGCTGCAGCGCGTCGCCCTGGTCGACCAGCATCGGGAAGCGCACGCCGAAGTCCTCGCCGATGGACTGCGCGGCGCTGCGGCTGTCCCGGCTGTTGATCCCGACCACCTGGAACCGGCCGGCGGAGCGGTCACTGAGCCGCTGGAAGGCCGGTAGCTCCTTTCGGCAGGGCGGGCACCAGGAGGCCCAGACGTTGATCACCGCCGGGCCCCGGAGGTCGCGCAGGTCGACCGGGGCGCCGCCGGTGAAGCAGGAGAGGGTCAGCTCGGGCAGCGGCTGCCCCGGCCCGCCGGCCGGCGCGGGAGCGACCGATGCCGGCGCGCTGGTCAGCGTGGCGCAGTCGGCGAACGGCGAGGGCCGCTCGGGCCGGGTGGCCGTCGGTGGCGCCGCCTGCTGATCGGTTGCGGTGCAGCCGGCGACCGCCAGCAGCACCGGGACGAGCAAGGCCGCGAATCGGCGGGTCACGGCGCCTCCGCCACGACCGCCTGCTGCGGCACCAGCTCCGGGTCGATCCCGACGGCCGCCGCGAGGTCCCGGGCGCGGGGACCCTTGAGCAGCTTGGCCGCCGCCACCGGCTCGGTCGGCCCGGTCCCGTACGACGGACAGAGCTTCGCCAGGGTGCAGGCGCCGCAGGCCGGCTTGCGGGCGTGGCACACCCGCCGGCCGTGGAAGATGATCCGGTGCGACAGCATGGTCCAGTCGCGCTTCTCGTACAGGGCGCCGATGGCGTGCTCGATCTTGACCGGGTCGGTCTCGGTGGTCAGCCGCCACCGCTGCACCAGCCGCTGGAAGTGGGTGTCGACGGTGATGCCCGGTACGCCGAAGGCGTTGCCGAGGATCACGTTGGCGGTCTTGCGGCCGATCCCGGGGAGGGTGACCAGGTCGGCCAGCCTGCCGGGGACCTCGCCGTCGTACCGCTCGCAGAGGGCCCGGCCGAGGTTGATCAGGGAGTTGGTCTTGTTGCGGTAGAAGCCGGTCGGCCGGATCAGCTCCTCCAGCTCGGCCCGGTCCGCCCCCGCGTAGTCGGCGGCGCTCCGGTAGCGGGCGAAGAGCTTCGGAGTTACCTCGTTGACCTTCTTGTCGGTGCACTGCGCCGAGAGGATCGTGGCGACGGCGAGCTCCAACGCGTTGGTGTGGTCGAGTTCGCAGTGCGCGTCGGGGTGGGTCTCGGTCAGCACCCGGCCGATCCGCCGGGCGCGGCGCTTGCGGCCGAGGTCGGTCTCGATGGCGCCGGGAGAGCTGATGGTCACGCCGGCCAGCCTACGTCGCGCGGGCGACGATCCGGCGGGCCACGGGCGCCGCCGGCCGCCCTACCCGGCCTACGGCGCGGTGATCCGGCCCGCCGCGTCCAACCGGGCCCCGGCCTCCGGGAAGTCGGCGCGGCTCACCTGCCGCACCAGCCCGAGGCCGCGGTCGTCCGGGTCCATGGTCGGCCGGCCCACCGCGTTCAGGTACGTCGAGGTGAAGGTGCCGCCGGCGAAGCTCCCGTCCGGCTTGAGGGAGACCTTCAGCACCCCGCCCCAGCCGAGCCGGCCGTCGCTGTTCAGCGACTTCCCACCGCCGGCGAAGTTGCCCAGGCTGTACGCGATCAGCCGCCCCTGGTAGAACTCCATGCCTCGCAGCACGTGCGGCCCGTGCCCGACGACCAGGTCGGCACCGGCGTCGATCATGGCGTGCGAGAAGCGGACCGGGTCGCCCCGGTTCTCGCCGAAGAACATCTCGGTGCCCGGCTTCACCCGGGTCCGGTCGGCGCCCTCGGCCCCCATGTGCACCTGCACCACGACCAGATCGGCCATGGTGGCCGCCCGGGCCACCACCTTCTTCGCCGACTCGATGTCGACCAGGCTGTTGGACCAGACGTACGACGAGAAGCCGGCGACCGCCACCTTGACGCCCTCGACGTCGACCACGGTGATCTGGTCCGGCGCGCCGGTGTGCTGCAGGCCGTACTTCTCCAGGGCCCGCTGGGTGTTGCGGTAGCCCTGCGGGCCGTAGTCGTAGCCGTGGTTGTTGGCCTGGTTGAGCAGCTCGAAGCCGGCGTCGCGCAGATGCGCCGCGTACTCCGGCGGGGCCCGGAACTGGAAGCAGTTCGAGGCGTTGGCGCCGCACTTGCCGGTCCCGGTGTCGTCGGTGAGCGGCTCCTCCAGGTTCCCCATCACCAGGTCGGCCTTGAGCGCCGCCTTGACCTGGTCGAAGAAGCCCTTGCCACCGTTGGCGGGCAGGCGCGACGGCGCGTTGCCCATGATGATGTCGCCGGTCGCGGAGAGCGAGATCGTCTTCTCGGCGACGTCCACGGGCTGCACCGACTCATTTGGGACCGGGGTGCCGGCGGTCCCACCGCCCGCGCCCGGCTGCCAGACCGGCGCGGGCGGCTCCCCGCCCCGGTCCTCGGCGCAGCCGGCGACCAGGAGCGCGACGACAAGGGCGCCGAGAGCGGCGGCCAGCCGACGACGTGGACGGGGCGCGGACGGGGCGGGAGCAGACATCGTCCGCGACGCTACCGCCCGGGAGGCGCTCCGGCGACGGCCGATCGGTCGGAAAACCCCTGGCCGAGCGCCGTCCGGCGGCCGGGGATCAGGCCAGTCGGCGGTCGGACCAGGGCACCACCTCACCGGCGCCGCCGGCCAGGACGGCCGCGTGCACGGCCCGGGCCAGCGGGGCGCCCCAGGTCGAGCGTGGGCCGCCGTACGGGGCCGGCTCGCCCTCGGCCGGGCAGAGGACGGTGACCGCGTCGGTGGGGGTGCCGGTGGCGGGGAGCCCCAGCTCCCAGATCGCCTGGGCCTTCGCCTCGGTGGCCGTGGCCACCGCGTTGACCAGCGCGGCATCGCCGAGCCGGGCCGGGACGTACGCCACGATGTTGACCGTGCCGACGCGCTGCGCGGGCGCCGCCGGCGTGGGCGCGGCGGCCCAGACCGGGGTGCCGAGCCCGACCGTCGCCCAGACCCGCACCCCGGTGTCGGCCCGGGTCACCACCTCGGCCACGTCGACCCCGGTCAACAGCCCGACCCCGGGCCCGTCCAGGCCGAGCCGGTCGGCCAGCTCGGCCAGGTGGGCGGCGGGGTCGTCCCGGTGGTACGTCATCGGCACGGTCGCGTTGACCACCCATCGCCGTACGCCGATCCCGCCGCCGAGCGGGGCGGAGCCGACCGCGAGCAGCGGCTCGTCGGCGGCGCGCCACACCAGCAACGGGATGTTCCACCCGTCCTCGTGACGGGTGGTCAGAAACGGCTCACTCAGCACGCCCCTGAGCCTATGATCCGAGGGGTGCACCTCTGATTCCCGCTCAAGTGCGCCTAGACTGGCGGCGCGCGAGGGATCAGCGGACGGCGGACCCGGCCGACGGACGGCAGCGCAAGCGGAGGTGCGCGATGGACGAGGTACTGGCCCGCAGCGGGATCTTCCAGGGTGTCGACCCGGAGGCTGCCGAGGCGCTCGCCAAGGAGATGGAGACGATCGAGGTTCGCAAGGGCGAGGTCGTCTTCAACGAGGGCGAGCCCGGCGACAGTCTCTACATCCTGCTGTCCGGCAAGATCAAGGTTGGCCGCCGCGCGGCGGACGGCCGGCAGAACCTGATCGCCGTGATGGGCCCGTCGGACATGGTCGGCGAGCTGTCGCTCTTCGACCCCGGCCCGCGTACGGCGACGGCGACGGCGGTGACCGACACCCGCCTGGTGCGGCTGCGCAAGCAGGCGCTGCGGCCGTGGCTGAACAACCGGCCGGAGATCGCCGAGCAGCTGCTGCGGGTGCTGGCCCGCCGGCTGCGCCGGACGAACGACTCGCTGGCCGACCTGATCTTCACCGACGTGCCCGGGCGGGTCGCCAAGAACCTGCTCCAGATGGCCGGCCGGTTCGGCACCCGCGACGGCGGCGTGCTGCGGGTGACCCACGACCTGACCCAGGAGGAGATCGCCCAGCTCGTCGGCGCCTCCCGGGAAACCGTCAACAAGGCGCTCGCCGACTTCGCGTCGCGGGGCTGGCTGCGGCTGGACGGCAAGAGCATCATCATCCTCGACCCGGAGCGCCTGGCCCGCCGCGCCCGGGTCTGACCTTCCCGGCGGCCTCGGCCAGCCAGCCCAGCGTCCCGGCCCGGCCCGCGCGAGCGGTCCGGGCCGGTTCCGCTTTCCCGGTCACTCCCGCGGGGACTGTCGTCTGCCCGGCGCAGAATCCCTGGACGGCGCGGCCGGTGTCCGGCGAGGCTGGGCCGCATGCTGGAACGGGTCGCCGTCCTCTCCGACATCCACGGCGCGCTGCCGGCGCTGGAGGCCGTACTGGCCGAGCCGGACGTCGTCTCCGCCGACCTGGTGGTGCTCACCGGCGACATCGCCGCCGGTCCGCAGCCGGTCGAGGTGCTGGACCGGCTCGCCGCGCTGGGCGACCGGGCGTGCTGGGTCGGTGGCAACGCCGACCGGGAGCTCGTCGAGGCGCGGGCCGGCCGGAAATCCCCGATCGACGTCTCGAACTGGGCCGCCGAGCAGCTCCGGGACGACCAGGTCGCCCGGCTGGCCGCGCTGCCGCTGACCGTCACCCTGCCGGTCGCCGGCCTGGGCGAGGTGCTCTTCTGCCATGCGACGCCCCGGGACGACGAGGAGGTCGTGCTGGTCGACTCCCGGATGGAACGCTGGGCGGAGGTCTTCGCCGGGCTGCCGGCCGACGTGGGCACGGTGGTCTGCGGGCACACCCACATGCCGTTCACCCGGCTGGTCGACCGCCGGCTGGTGGTCAACCCGGGCAGCGTGGGGATGCCGTACGGCGGGGCCGGGGCGTGGTGGGCCCTGCTCGGGGCGGGAGTGCAGCTGCGCCGGACCGGGTACGACGTGGACGCCGCTTGCGCCCGGGTGACGGCCGAGTCGGGCTTCCCCGACGCCGCCGAGTGGGCCGACGAGTACCTCCGCTCCCGGCACAGCGACGCCGACGCCCTCGCCGTCTTCGGCCCCCGCGACGGCCGCTGACGGCACCGCTTCCCCGGCCGCCGGGTTCGGCCGAACAGACGGGCCCGACCGAGCCAATGGGCCCGGCCGGTTCCCGCGTCCGATCAGCGGTGGGTCAGGTAGTCCTGGGCCACCTCGCGCAGGCGGGCGTGCACCCCGTCGTACCCGCTCACCCCACCGAGGTAGCGCTTGTCCACCTTGGCGACCATGGTGTAGTTCGGATCGCACACGTTGCCGACCGGCGCCTCGCCGGCCTGACTGATCAGCTGATATGCGTCGAGTTGGTCCATGCCAACCAGCTCGGCGGTCCAGGTGACCAGGTCGTGCTGGCTGATCCGGTAGGCGTCCTCGAGCGGGCGCGCCGAGCCGGTGCACATCAGGGCGTCGTCGGATTCCAGTCGAGGCCACGGCGTGCCCGCGCCCTTGATGACGTCCACCACGACGGTCGTGTTCATGGCTGCCTCGACGCCGGTGCCGCAGACCTCGCCGTGGCCCTGCCGGCAGTGCCCGTCGCCGAGGGCGAACAGTGCTCCCGGAACGTTCACGCCGAAGTACGCGGTGACCCCGGCCCGCAGTTCCGGGCTGTCCATGTTGCCGCCGTGCGCATCCGGCGTGATCGTCATCCGCGCCTCGAAGGCGGCCGGTGCCACCCCCGCGGTGCCGTGCATCGGGTCCAACGGCAGCTCGACCGAGTAGTCGCCGCGCCGCGCCCGATACGTCACCGTCCCCGCGGCGACGTCGACGTCGTACCGCCAGACCACCTCATCGAGCGGCGGATGCAGAGTGGCCGTGGTGTGCGTACCGGTGAGCGCGCCGAAGTGCGGAAAGGTGGTGGACACCGCCCAGTCGCGGGCCGGCTCGATGGCGACGAGATGGACGGCCAGGGTGTCCCCCGGCTCGGCGCCCTCCACGTGGATCGGTCCGGTCACCGGGTTGAGGTAAGGAAACTGGCACACCTGCGAGGGCAGGTCGTCCACGCCGCGGACCCGCCCGCCGAAGCAGTCCTCGGTGTACAGCTCGAGGATCGTGCCCGGACGTACGCGACGCACCGGCTCACGCCCGCCGAAGGTGTAGGAGAGCTCATCCGGCTCCGGCCGGTACTTGACGACCTCGGTCATGTGGGCTCCTTGACGGGCTGGTCGGTGGTGTCGTGTCCGGTCTCCGCGAGAGCGGCCAGTTCGGGACGTCGGCCGGTCGCGTAGAAGGCGATCAGGACGATCACGCCGACGCCCAACCAGGCGAAGCCGAGCATCTGAGCGGCGACCTTGGCGTTGATCACGACGTAGAGCAGGATCAGGAACCCGATCACCGGCACCACGAGGTGCCGCAACCAGTCCCGGCTGCCACCGCGGACCACGTAGTGCACCACGACCGAGGCGTGCAGCGCCAGGAACGCCGTCATCGCGCCGAAGTTGACCAGGGTGGACAGCAGCGAGATCCCGTCGTCCCGGCTGGCCATGTAGAGGCCGAGCGCCAGGGAAATGCCGGCGACCAGCAGGGTGGCGTTGGCCGGCACCTTGTGTCTCGGGTTGACCCGGGCGAGGAAGCGCGGCATCTGCCGGTCGCGCGCCATCGCGTACAGCAGGCGGGAGGTGGCGGCCTGGGCCACCAGGGAGTTGGCGAAGCCCCACGCGATCGCGGTGGCCAGGGCGGTCAGCCCCCGCAGCCAGCCGCCACCGGCGACCTCCGCTGCGTCGTAGAACGCCGTACCCTCGGGATCGCCGTTCGCGAGCAGGTCGCCCGCGTCCGGTACGAGCATCGCCGCCACCCAGGTCTGCACGATGAAGAGGGCGCCGGCGAGCAGCAGCGCCGCGACCATGGCCCGGCCGATCTGGCGGGCCTCCTCGCGGCTCTCCTCCGCCAGCATCGAGATGCCGTCGAAGCCGAGGAAGGACAGCACGGCGATGGACACCGCGCCGAACACCAGCGGCCAGGAGAAGGTGTCCGAGTTGAACAGTGGCCGCAGCGAGAAGCCGTCGCCCTTGCCCTGGGCGAGCGCGACCACCCCGATGACCAGGAAGATCACCAGGACGACCAGCTCGGCGGCGAGCATGACGCGGTTGACCTTGGCGGTCAACTGGATGCCGAGGTAGTTGACGACCGTGTTGAGCACCACGAAGGCCACCAGCCATGCCCACACCGGCACGGCGGGCACGAGGGAGTGCATCGCCACGCTGGCCACCAGATAGAGCAGGCCGGGCACGAGCACGTAATCGAGCAGGATCACCCAGCCGGCCAGGAAGCCGACGGGCGGCGCGATGCCGCGTCCGGTGTAGGTGTAGACCGAGCCGGCCATCGGGAACGCGCGGACCATCTGCGCGTACGACAGTGCGGTGAACATCATCGCGACCATGCCGATGAGGTACGCCAGGGCCACCATTCCGCCGGAGCCGGCGTACACACTGCCGAAGATGCCGAACGGGGCGATCGGCACCATGAAGATCAACCCGTAGATGAGCAGGTCGGTGAAGCTGAGCGAACGGCTCAGTTCCTGGCGATAACCGAACCGCTCGATCGCGGCGTCGGCTGTGGACGGATCCGGGGATTGGGTCACGGCACACCTCCTTCTCGTCTGAGGGCGCACGCTAGCCGAGCGGTGCGCCGGCAGGAAGATCCATGTACGTAGATCGAGAACATCGACAAAGCGGCGCACTGTCACCCCAAACCCCCAAAAAAAGTCAGGCTTGACTGTTTGTTTCGGGGGCGGCAGGCTGTCCCCATGCCCGTCGCATCGACTCGCGTGGCTCGGCAGGAACGCAGCCGCGCCACCCAGGCCCGGCTGCTGGAGGCGACCGTCGAGTGCCTTGTCGAGCACGGTTGGTCCGGCACCACCACGACCGTGGTGGCGGCCCGGGCGGGCGTCTCCCGGGGCGCCCAGCTCCACCACTACCCGACCAAGGCCGCCCTGGTCACCGCCGCCGTTGCCCACCTCACCGAGCGCCGGGCCGTCGAGCTGCGCACCGAGGCCGACGCCCTGCCGGCCGGCCCGCGCCGGCTGGACGGGGTGGTCGACCTCCTCGCCGCCGCGTTCACCGGGCCGCTCTTCGTCGCCGCCCTGGAGCTGTGGGTGGCCGCCCGCACCGACGCCGAGTTGCGGGCGGCCCTGGTGCCCCTCGAGGCCCGGATGGGCCGGGAGATGCACCGGCTGACCCTCGAGCTGCTCGGGGTGGACGAGCGCCAGCCCGGCGTACGGGAGGCGGTGCAGGCAACCCTCGACCTGCTCCGCGGCCTAGGTGTCGCCAACCTGCTCAGCGACGACTCGGCCCGCCGTACCGCTTTGCTGCACACCTGGAAGCGCCAGCTCGCCGCCCTGCTCGCGCCCGACGAAGGCCCGCCCGCTAACGCCCGGTAGCGAGCGACCCTGACCCCTGACCAGCCCACCCCGCCAGGAGGCACCATGGTCGACCTGACAGCGCTGCTCGCGGATCTGGCCGCCGAGTCCGAGCAGCTCGACGCCCTCGTCGCCGCACTGCCGGCGGAGGCCTGGGCCCGACCCACGCCGGCTCCCGGATGGACGATCGCCCACCAGATCGCCCACCTGGCCTGGACCGACCACGTCGCCCGGCTCGCGGCCACCGACGCCGAGGCGTTCTTCGCGTCGGTCACCTCGGCCCCCGATCCGGCCCGGCTGGTGGACGACGGCGCCGAGGCCTTCCTCGCCCCGCCCGCCGAGCTGCTGGCCCGCTGGCGGGACGGGCGGGCGGCGCTCGCGGCGGCCCTCGCCGCCGTGCCACCCGGCGAGAAGCTGCCCTGGTACGGCACCCGGATGTCTCCCGCCTCGATGGCCACCGCCCGGATCATGGAGACCTGGGCACACGGCGAGGACGTCGCGGACGCGCTCGGCGTCACCCGCCCGGCGACGGCCCGCCTGCGGCACGTCGCCCACCTCGGCTTCCGTACCCTCGGGCACGGCTTCGCCGCCCACGGCCGCCCGGTGCCGACGGCCCCGGTCCGGCTCGAGCTGACAGCACCTGCGAGCGCGAGGAGTGAGCTCGCGGGCCCCGCAGTCGCGAGCGAAGATGGCACGGACGGCGACATCTGGGCTTGGGGGCCGGCGGAGGCCGCCGACCGGGTCACCGGGCCGGCGCTCGACTTCTGCCTGCTGGTCACCCAGCGCCGGCACCGCGCCGACCTGGCCCTGGTCGCCAGCGGCCCGATCGCCGACGAGTGGCTCGACGTGGCCCAGGCCTTCGCCGGGCCACCCGGAGCCGGCCGCCAACCCACCCGGGTGACGACATGAGTGCCGTGCTCCGGGTCGGCAACGCCTCCGGCTTCTACGGCGACCGGTTCACCGCCTGGCGGGAGATGCTCGACGGCGGCGAGCTGGACGTGCTGACCGGCGACTACCTGGCCGAGCTGACCATGCTGATCCTCGGCCGGGACCGGCTGCGCGACCCGGGTCTCGGCTACGCCAAGACCTTCCTGCGGCAGTTGGAGGGCTGCCTCGGCACCGCGCTCGACCGCGGCGTACGGATCGTGACCAACGCCGGCGGGCACAACCCGGCCGGCCTGGCCGCCGCCATCGGGTCGCTCGCCGACCGGCTCGGCCTCACCGCGCGGATCGGGTACGTCGAGGGCGACGCCCTCCAGCGCCCGAACGCGCTCACCGCCAACGCCTACCTCGGCGCGTTCGGCATCGCCGCCTGCCTCGACGCCGGGGCGGACGTGGTGGTGACCGGCCGGGTCACCGACGCGTCGCTGGCGGTCGGGCCGGCGATCGCGCGCTTCGGCTGGGGCCGCGACGACCTGGACGCGCTGGCCGGGGCGACCGTGGCCGGCCACCTGATCGAGTGCGGCGCGCAGGTCACCGGCGGCAACTTCAGCTTCTTCACCGAGCTGCCCGACGGCGGTCACCGGCCCGGCTTCCCGATCGCCGAGATCCACCCGGACGGCTCCTCGGCGCTCACCAAGCACCTCGGCACCGGGGGCGCGGTCACCGTGGAGACGGTCACCGCCCAGCTGCTGTACGAGGTGGACGAGCCGGCGTACCTCGGGCCGGACGTGGTGACCCGGCTGGACACGATCAGCCTGACCGCCGACGGGCCGGACCGGGTCCGGGTGACCGGCGTCCGGGGCACCCCGCCGCCGGACACCCTCAAGGTGGGCGTCAACAACCTGGGCGGCTACCGCAACTCGATGACCTTCGTGCTGTGCGGGCTGGACATCCCGGCCAAGGCGGCGCTGGTCCGGGGGCAGCTCGAGGAGGCGGTCGGCAAGGAGGGGCTGGAGTTCACCCTGGCCCGCACTGACCACCCGGACAGCAGCGACACCGAGGCGGCGAGCGCCCTGCTGCACGTACATCTGCGAGACGGCGACAAGGTGAGGGCCGGCCGGGCCTTCTCGGCGGCCGCGGTGGAGCTGGCGCTGGCCTCCTACCCGGGCTGCACGCTGACCACCCCGCCCGGCGATGCCACCCCCTACGGCGTCTTCACGGCGGAATTCGTGCCGCAGGCGGAGGTCGCGCACGTCGCCGTCCTCCCCAGCGGCGAGCGGGTGTCGATCCCGCCGCCCAGCCGCACGGCCGTCCCCGCGCCTGCCGCGGGCGCGACCGTCGCCGGCCCGGCCGGCCACTCGGCGAGGCGGACCGGACCGCCCGACGGTGGCGTGGCCGGGGAACCGCGGGGTGAGCGGCGGCGCGCGCCGCTGGGGGAGCTGGTCGGGGCCCGTTCCGGGGACAAGGGCGGGGACGCCAACCTGGGCGTCTGGGCCCGCACCGAAGCGACGTGGGACTGGCTGCGCGGCTGGCTGACCGTCGAGCGGCTGGCCGAACTGCTGCCGGAGACCGCCCCGCTGACCGTCCAGCGGTACGAGCTGCCGAACCTGCGGGCAG
Organism: Micromonospora rhizosphaerae; assembly: GCF_900091465.1. Taxonomy (NCBI): domain Bacteria; kingdom Bacillati; phylum Actinomycetota; class Actinomycetes; order Micromonosporales; family Micromonosporaceae; genus Micromonospora; species Micromonospora rhizosphaerae. The sequence continues at coordinate 553,395 of NZ_FMHV01000002.1, forward strand.
TCAACTTCGTGATCCGGGGGCTGCTCGGGCCGGGGGTGGCCGCCTCCACCCGGTTCGACCCGCAGGCCAAGGCGCTCGGCGAGCTGCTCCGCTCCCGCGTGGTCGACCTGCCCGCCGGGGAGGTGACCGCGTGACCATCGTGGACGGTCCCGAACGCCGGCAGCTCCGCGAGCTGACCCGGGCCTTCGTCAGGAGGGAGGTGCTGCCGCACCTGGACGAGTGGGAGCGGGCCGGCGAGGTCCCCCGGGAACTGCACGCCACCGCCGCGAAGATCGGCCTGCTCGGCATCGGCTTCCCCGAGTCGGTGGGCGGCAGCGGCGGGGACCTGCTCGACTCGATCATCGTCACCGAGGAGATCATCCGCTCGGGTGGCTCGTCCGGCCTGGTCGCCGCCCTCTTCACGCACGGCATCGCGCTGCCGCACATGGTCGCCGCCGCCGGCGGGCGGACCGGCGGCTCCCTCGGCGGCCGGATCGCCGACGCGCTCGGGCGGACGGCCGGCGATCACGACCTCATCGACCGGTACGTCCGCCCGACTCTTGCCGGGACGATGATCGGCGCGCTGGCGATCACCGAGCCGGACGGCGGCTCCGACGTCGCCTCGATCCGCACCAGCGCCCGCCGGGACGGCGACCACTACGTGGTGAACGGCTCGAAGACCTACATCACCAGCGGGGTCCGCGCCGACTTCGTGACCACCGCCGTGTGCACCCTTCCCCCCGGCGGCGGCGCGCTCACCCTGCTGGTGATCGACAAGGACACCCCCGGCTTCACCGTCGGCAGGCGGCTGGAGAAGCTCGGCTGGCACTGCTCGGACACCGCCGAGCTCTCCTTCGTCGACGTCCGGGTGCCGGTGGCGAACCGGATCGGCGAGGAGAACACGGCCTTCCTGGCGATCATGCAGCACTTCGCCACCGAGCGGCTGTCGCTGGCCACGCAGGCGTACGCGACCGCGCAACGCTGTATCGAGCTGGCCGTCACGTGGTGCCGGGACCGCTCCACGTTCGGCCGTCCGCTGGCCAGTCGGCAGCTCGTCCGGCACCGGCTGGCCGAGATGCACACCCGGGCCGAGGCCGCCCGGGCGTACGTGCACCAGGTGGCGGCGCGGGTGGCGGCCGGCGAGCCGGTGGTGACCGAGGTGGCGATGGCCAAGAACGTCGCGGTGGCCGCCTGCGGCTACGTGGTGGACCAGGCGCTGCAACTGCACGGCGGCTTCGGCTACCTGCGCGACGCCGAGGTGGAGCGGCACTATCGGGACGCCCGGATCCTCGGCATCGGCGGCGGCACCACCGAGATCATGAACGAGATCATCGCGAAGGGCATCGGCCTGTGACCACGGTGGACAGCGCGATCGACCCGTCCTCGGCGGCCTACCGGGCCAACCGGGATGCCCTGCTGGAACGCCTCGCCGAGCTGGACGCCGCGCTGGACCAGGCCCGGGCCGGCGGCGGCGAGAAGTACGTGAGCCGGCACCACAAGCGCGGCAAGCTGCTCCCCCGGGAGCGGATCGAGCTGCTGCTCGACCCGGACAGCCCGTTCCTGGAGCTCTCCCCGGTGGCCGCGTACGGCACCGACTTCCCGGTCGGGGCCAGCGTGGTGACCGGCATCGGGGTGGTCGAGGGCGTGGAGTGCCTGGTCGTCGCCAACGACCCGACGGTACGCGGCGGCGCGGTCAACCCCTGGTCGCTGGCGAAGACCCGACGGGCCGGCGAGATCGCCTTGGCGAACCGGCTGCCGATGATCAACCTGGTCGAGTCGGCCGGGGCGGACCTGCCCACCCAGGCGGAGATCTTCATCCCGGGCGGCCGGGTGTTCCGCGACCTGACCCGGCTCTCCGCGGCGAAGATCCCCACGGTCAGCGTGGTCTTCGGCAACGCCACCGCGGGCGGCGCGTACGTGCCGGGGATGTCCGACTTCACCATCATGGTCCGGGACCGGTCCCAGGTCTACCTGGCCGGGCCGCCGCTGGTGAAGATGGCCACCGGCGAGGTCACCGACGACGAGTCGCTGGGCGGGGCGGCCATGCACGCCACGAAGTCCGGGCTCGCGGACTTCCTCGCCGAGGACGAGCGGGACGGCATCCGGCTGGCCCGTCAGTGCGTACGCCGGCTCAACTGGCGCAAGCAGGGCCCCGCCCCGCGCAACCCCTTCCCCCAGCCCCCCAGGTACGACCCGGAGGAGCTGCTCGGCATCGCCAGCGCCGACCTCAGGGTGCCGTTCGACCCGCGCGAGGTGCTGGCCCGGGTGCTGGACGGCAGCGAGTTCGACGAGTTCAAGCCCAATTACGGCAGTGCCCTGGTCACCGGCTGGGGCGAGCTGCACGGGTACCCGGTCGGCGTGCTGGCCAACGCCCGGGGCGTGCTGTTCAGTGAGGAGGCGCAGAAGGCGGCGCAGTTCATCCAGCTCGCCAACGCCGCCGACACCCCGCTGGTCTTCCTCCAGAACACCACCGGCTACATGGTCGGCACCGAGTACGAGCAGCGCGGCATCATCAAGCACGGTGCCCTGATGATCAACGCGGTGTCGAACTCGACCGTGCCGCACCTGACGGTCAACCTGGGCGCCTCGTACGGCGCGGGCAACTACGGCATGTGCGGCCGGGCGTACGAGCCCCGCTTCCTGTTCACCTGGCCGAACGCCAAGTCGGCGGTGATGGGCCCGGCCCAGCTGGCCGGGGTGCTGTCGATCGTCGCCCGGCAGGCCGCCGCGGCCCGGGGCCGCGACTACGACGAGGAATCCGACGCCGCGATGCGGGCGATGGTCGAGCAGCAGATCGAGTCCCAGTCCGGCGCGCTCTTCCTCTCCGGCCGGCTCTACGACGACGGGGTGATCGACCCCCGGGACACCCGTACCGTCCTCGGGCTCTGCCTCTCGGCAATCCACAACGGACCGGTGAAGGGCGCCGACGGCTTCGGCGTCTTCCGAATGTGAGGCCCGGTGAGCGCGAGGAACGCAGCGAAGCGGAGTCCCGCAGTCGCGAACGAAAGGCAGGCTCAGCGCAGATGATTCGGAAGTTGTTGGTCGCCAACCGGGGCGAGATCGCCCGCCGGGTCTTCGCCACCTGCCGGGCGCTCGGCATCGAGACGGTCGCCGCGCACTCCGACGCCGACGCCGACGCGCCGTTCGTCGCCGAGGCCGACCAGGCCGTAGGCCTGCCGGGGAACACGCCGGCCGAGACGTACCTCCGCATCGACCTGATCCTGGACGCGGCCCGCCGGACCGGCGCGGACGCCATCCACCCGGGCTACGGCTTCCTCGCGGAGAACGCCGAGTTCGCCGCGGCGGTGACCGACGCCGGGCTGACCTGGATCGGCCCGCCGGCCAAGGTAATCGCCGCGATGGGCGACAAGATGGCGGCGAAGGCGCTGCTCGCCGAGGCGGGCGTGCCGATGCTGCCGACCTGGACCGAGGCCGACGAGATCAGCGACTTCCCGGTGCTGGTCAAGGCGTCCGCGGGCGGCGGCGGGCGCGGCATGCGCATCGTCCGCGATCCGGCTGGCCTCGCCGAGGCCGTCGCCTCCGCCCGCCGCGAGGCGGCCGGCGCGTTCGGCGACGGCAGCGTCTTCGTCGAGCGGTACGTCGAGCGCGGCCGCCACGTCGAGGTGCAGATCTTCGGCGACACCCGGGGCACGGTGGCCGCCCTCGGCGTGCGCGAGTGCTCGATCCAGCGCCGGCACCAGAAGATCATCGAGGAGGCCCCCGGGGTCATCCCGGTTGAGCTGCGCGAGCGGCTGCACGAGGCGGCGGTGGCGGCCGGCCGGGCGGTGGAGTACGTCGGCGCCGGCACCGTCGAGTTCCTGCTCGCCCCGAACGGCGAGTTCTTCTTCCTGGAGATGAACACCCGGCTCCAGGTGGAGCACCCGGTCACCGAGGCGGTCACCGGGCTGGACCTGGTCCGGCTGCAACTGCTGGTCGCCGAGGGCGAGCCGCTGCCGCTGGCGGCGGCCCCGCCGAGCGACGGCCACGCGATCGAGGTACGCCTCTGCGCCGAGGACCCGGGCCAGGGCTGGCGGCCGGCCACCGGCACCCTGCACCGGTTCGCCGTGCCCGGGGTGGCCGGCTCGTTCACCCCGACGCGGGGCCTTCGCCTCGACTCCGGGATGGTGGACGGCTCGGTGGTGAGCGTGCACTACGACTCGATGCTGGCCAAGCTGATCGCCTGGGCGCCCACCCGCGCCGAGGCGGCCCGGGCGCTGGCCGGCGCGCTGGCCCGCGCCGAGTTCCACGGCGTACCCAGCAACCGGGACCTGCTGGTCCGGGTGCTGCGCAGCGCGGAGTTCGGCGCGGTCGACATCGACACCGGCTTCCTGGACCGGCACGAGGAGGTCTTCGCGCCACTCCTGCCGGCCGACCAGCTCCCGCTCGCGGCGCTGGCCGCCGCGCTCGCCTCGGCAGCGGCGCGACGGGCGAGCGCGACGGTGCCGGCCGGGCTGCCGTCCGGCTGGCGGAACGTGCCGGCGTTCCCGCAGGTCACCCGCTACACGGGGCCGGACGGCGAGATCGAGGTCCGCTACCGGCTGGACCGCAGGGGCGGCCTCGCCGAATGGTCCACCGATCCGTCGACCGAGTACGTTGTGACCCTGGTCCAGGCCGCCCCGGACCGGGTCGTGCTCGACGTCGACGGCGTGCGGCGGGCGTTCCGCGTACGCCGGGTGGGGTCGGAGGTCTTCGTGGACGGCCCGGACGGGGCGGCGAGCCTGGCCGAGCTGCCACGGTTCCCGCCCCCCACCGCGGAGCTGGCGGCCGGGTCGCTGGTGGCGCCGCTGCCCGGCGCGGTGACCCGGGTGCACGTCGAGGTCGGTCAGCGGGTGGCCGCCGGTGACCTGCTACTGACCCTGGAAGCGATGAAGCTCGAACACCCCGTGCTCGCCCCGACCGATGGCGTGGTCGCCGAGCTGCCGGTGCCTTCCGGCGGCCAGGTCGACACCGGCGCCGTGCTGGCCGTTGTCGACAACTCCAGCTCGGCGCGTCTTGCGCCGCGCGGCGACCTGGAGCCGTCGAACCCCGAGGAGGACTCGCGATGAACTTCGACCTCACCCCCGAGCAACAGCAGCTCCGCGACGCGGTCCGGTCGCTGGGCAGGCGGTACGGCCACGGCTATTTCGTGACGAAGGCCAAGGCCGGCGAACACACCACCGAGCTGTGGAGCGAGGCAGGGCGGCTCGGCTACCTCGGCGTCAACATCCCCACCGAGTACGGCGGCGGGGGTGGCGGCATCACCGAGCTGGCCATCGTCTGCGAGGAGCTGGCCGCGGCCGGCTGTCCGCTGTTGCTGCTGGTGGTCTCCCCCGCCATCGCGGCGACCGTCATCAACAAGCACGGCACCGACGAGCAGCGCAAGCGCTACCTGCCCGGCTTCGCCGACGGCTCGCTCAAGGTGGTCTTCGCGATCACCGAGCCGGAGGCCGGCTCGAACTTCCACCGGCTCGGCACGATGGCCCGCCGCGACGGCGACGACTGGCTCCTCTCCGGCCGCAAGTGCTACATCTCCGGGGTCGACGAGGCGAAGTACGTGCTGGTCGTGGCGCGGGTCGCCGTCGAAGACGGGCAAGCCGGCTCAGCGGAGGCGGCTCCGCAGAGACTGAAGCCGGCGTTGTTCATCGTGCCGGCCGACGCGCCTGGGCTGACCCGGTCCAAGCTGGACATGGAGATCGTCTCCCCGGAGAACCAGTTCCTGCTCTACCTGGACGACGTGCGGCTCCCCGCCGACGCGCTGGTCGGCGAGTCCCTCGACGCGGGCCTGCCGGCGCTCTTCGCCGGGCTCAACCCCGAGCGGATCACGGTCGCCGCCATGGGCGCCGGCACCGGCCGGTACGCGATCGAGCGTGCCTCGGAGTACACCGCCACCCGCAAGGTCTGGGGCGGCCGGAGCATCGGCTCCCACCAGGGCGTGGCGCACCCGCTGGCGCACACGGCGGTGCAGGTGGAACTGGCCCGACTGATGATCTACAAGGCGGCCGGCCTGTACGACGCCGGTCGCGATCTCGAGGCCGGCATCTCCGCCAACATGGCCAAGTACGCGGCCGGCGAGGCCGCCGCGCTCGCCGTGGACACCGCAGTGCAGGCGCTCGGCGGGGCCGGCATGACCACGGAGTACGGCGTGGCCACCCTGCTCGGCGCGGTCCGCGCCGGCCGGATCGCCCCGGTCAGCCGGGAGATGATCCTCAACTTCGTCGCCCAGCACGTCCTCGGCCAGGACAAGTCGTACTGACCCACGGGCGGCGGACGCCCGGCGGGGCCGTCCTGCGGTTGACAGCCGGGTGACCTGGGCCATGCTTGTCGGGTGAGGTTGTTACCCAAGCCCGATGCGCGGCTGAAGGCCGTTGCCGCGGCGCTGGCCGCGGTCGCGCCGCTGGTGGCGCTGGTGGTCTGGCGTCCGCAGGGCATCCTGGCGGTGGTTCTGGCCCTGCTCTGCGTGCTGCTCGGCATGGTGGCCGGCGTGGCGGTGACCGCCGCACGGCAGGCCGGCGGCGCCGAGGCGGTGGCCGCCTACCCACCGCCGGGTCAGCCCGCACCCGGCAGCCACGCGGTGGACGCGGACACGCTGGAGGCGTTGGACAGCCAGGCGGTCCGGGACATCCGGGCGGTGAACGGGGTCAGCGACCGGTGAGGGTCGGCGCGGCGAGCGCGTCCACGCCGCGCCCGGCCAGGCAGCGGTACGTCCGGTCCGCCGCCGTCCCGGCGGGCGGCAGCACCTCCAGGTTCCAGCCGGCCTGGTGGCTGATGCCGCTGGTGAGCCGGAACGTGCGGACGTTGCAGACGCCACGGACGGCGGGGTCGGCGCTGATCGCGGCGTGCCCCGCCCCGACCAGCCGGTCCGGCAGGTCGCCCTCGGCGTAGGCCTCCCAGGTGTGCCGGCCGTCGCACGGGATCCGGACCGCCTCGGCCCGGTCGCCGCGCACCCGGACCGGGCCGAAGCACTCCAGCTCCGGCACGCAGTGGGCCCCTGGCGGCAGGTCCACACCGGACGAGCCGGGCCGGCAGCCCGGCAGCACGTCCGGCCCGGCGACGGGGGCGCTGACCCCGGTGGCCACCGGCGCCGGTGACCCACCGGCCGGCGTGGCGGAGGCGAGCCACGCCCCGGCGCTGGCCGAGGCCGCCAGCGCGAGGGCCCCGGCGCCGCCCAGGAACCAGCGCCGCCGCCACCGGCGACCGGGGGCCGGCACGGTGGGCTGCGCGTCCTCGAACGGGGGGCGCTGGGCCGGCTGGCCGGACCGGCCGACGGTGTAGGAGCCGACAGCGGTGGAGCCGCCACCGGTGGGGCTGACCGGAGCGCCGGAGACCGGTGCGCTGCTGACCGGAGCGGGGCCGGCGTCGAGCGGCAGCGCGGCGAGCATCCCGCGCAGCTCAAGGGCGGACGGCCGGGCGCCGGGATCGTTGTCCATCCCGGCCCGGAGCACGTCGGTCAGCTCCTCCGGCACGCCGGGCAGGCCCGGGATCGGCTGCTGGAACATCTCCAGCACCGTGACCAGGCTCGGATTGCGTTCGGACTGCCAGCGCGGCGGCCGGCCGTACATCACCGCGTAGAGGGTCGCGCAGAGCGCGTAGACGTCGACGGCCGGCGAGGGCGGGCTGTGGCTGAACATCTCCGGCGGCGCGTACGCCGGGGTGAGCACCTCCAGGGTGACCGAGGCGTCCCGCACCTCGGCCAGCACCGCCAGCCCGAAGTCGGCCAGCACCGCCGGGTTGAAATGCGAGTAGAGGATGTTTGCCGGCTTGACGTCCCGGTGCAGCACCCCGGCCGCGTGCGAGTGGGCGAGCGCGTCGGCGATCTTGACGCCGAGGTCGCGGGCCTCCACCGGGCCCAGCGGCGAGGTCCGCATCCGCTCGGCGTACGACCCGTCGCAGAGCTCCATGATCAGGTAGGGGTGCTGGTCGACGGTGACCCCGACGTCGAAGAGGTCGACCACGTGCGGGTGGGACGACATCTTGCCGGCGGCCCGCGCCTCGCGCAGGAAGCGGGCCTGGTCCCGCTCGCTGTCCAGCGTGCGGTTCTCCACCTTGACCGCGACCTCGCGCCCCACCGAGATCTGCGTGGCCCGGTAGACCGTGGCGTAGCCGCCCCGGGCGAACACCTCCAGACCGGTCAGACCGGGCACGATGGGCAGCCGCAGGGCGCCAGGCGGGGTGTCGGTCACGGCTCGAAAATACCCAACGATCCGGGTCGGTCAGTTGACCGCGTCGGTGGCCGGCGCGGACCCGGACGCGGCGGGCGTGGCGTCCGGCGCGGTCACCGCCGGCGCTCCCGGCGCGGCGCGGTGGGCGTCCCACCAGAGGCCGATGGCGGTGGCCAGCGCGCCCAGTCCCTCCCACACGGCGACCCCGAAGAACCGGTCCGGGGCGACGTCGGAGAGCACCGCAATGCTGAAGACGGTGAAGGTGACCAGCCGGAAGTAGACCGTGAACCGGTAGAACGGCCGCCACTCGGTGGCCGCGGCCAGCAGGTAGTAGACGCCCATGTTGAACGAGGCCATCGAGGAGGCGGTGAGGAAGGTGCCGGTGTAGTCACCCGGGCCGCGCTCGGCCGGCACCTCGAAGCCGAGCAGCCGCAGCTGCGCCTCCGGCCAGATCAACCCGAGCGCCCCCAGCAGCAGCGCGAGGACGCCGAAGACGGCGATTGTCCAGCCGGCACCGGAGCGTGGCAGCCTCATCTGGTCCTCCCCAGGACTCGACCGCCTGGTGTGGACGGCCCATCGACCCGACCCACGCTAACCGGCGCCCCCGACACACACATCGCCGGAACCGGCAGACCTGCGACGGTCCGCCGCGCCGTCGGCGAACTCAGGCGAACAGGCGGGCGCGGAGGGCGTCGGCGGCGCTGCGTTCGCTGCGCTGCTCGGTCGCGTACGCCAGGCGTACCGCCTCCTCGGCGCTGGCCAGTGCCTCGACCGGGCGGCCGCAGGCCGCCAGCGCCTCGGCGAGCACGCTCGCCGCGATGACCTGGCTGCGCACGTCCTCCGCCGGGGCGGCGACCGCCCGCTGCGCCCAGTCCAGCGCCTGCACCCGCTGGCCGTGGGCGAGCAGCGCGGAGGCGTACCGGGCCATGGTCTGGCGGCGGGAGAAGAGCAGCGACGGGCTGTTCAGGGCGGTGGTGGCGACCGGGGCCAGCAGCCCGACCGCGGTCGCCGGGTCACCGGCGGCGAGCCGCGCCGTGGCCAGCAGCACCCGGGGCGCCACCTGCGCCGGCGCCTGCGGGTTGTGCGGCTCGACGGTGGTCAGCACCGACCGGGCGGCCCGCTCCGCGGTCTCCCAGTCGCCCATGTCCAGCGCCACGAAGCCGCGCAGCGTGCCGGCCATCCCGGTGAGCAGCGGGTGGGACGTCCGGTCCCCGTACGCCAGCGCGTCGCTGAGCAGGTCGGCGGCGTGTTCCGGCTCGCCCAGACCGCGCGCCACCACACCCCGGACCACCAGCGCGAAGCCCTGCCCCCAGTCGTCGGAGATCTCGGCGAAGTCCCGGTACGCCTGCCGCGCCCCCCGGTCCGCCTCGGCCAGCTCGCCCAACTCGGCGGTGGCGTACGCCTCGACCGCGCGCAGGGTGCCGACCGCCCACGCCTCGCCCACCCGCTCGCCGAAGGGGAGGAAGACCTGCGCCAGCCGGCAGGCCTCCTTGAGCCGACCGGCGAGCAGCCGGGCGAACGCGGTGGTGCCGCGCAGCCAGGCCCGGCCGTACGGGTCCTTCAGCTCGGCGAAGAGCCGGGCGGCCCGGCCGAGCACCGCGTCCGTGCCGGCGAAATCGCCCCGGGTGGTGGTGACCCAGGCCAGGTTCTGCAACGACCAGGCCTGCCCGCGCGGGTCCCGAGCGGCGAGGCTGACCTGGTAGGAGGCGGCGAGCCGGCTGCTCGCCTGGCCCAGCCGGCCGGCGATGAAGTCGGCCATGCCGAGCCGGCGCATCGCCGAGGCGCGCAGCGTCGGCAGGTTGGCCGCGGTGGCCACCTGCAACGCCTCCTGCCAGCAGCTCACCGCCCGGTCCTGGTCGCCGAGGGCCTGGTGGGCCTGACCGGCGAGCAGCAGGGCGCTCGTCCGGGCCGCCGCCGCGTCACCGGCGTTGGCGGCGATCTTCTCGGCGAAGGCGAGCGCGTCGGCGGGCCGGCCGATCTGGAGCAGCGCCCGGGCGTGCACCACCCGGTCGGCGAGCGGCACGCCGTCGCGGGCCAGTTCGGCCGCGCGTTCCGCGTACTCGACCGCGAGGGCCGGCTCACCGGCGCGCAGCGCCCGGCGGGCGGCCCGGCCGAGCGCGGCGACCCCGAGCGGGACGACCGCGCGGGCCGGCGCGTCGGGCCGCAGCTTCACGGCGTCGGCGAGCGCGGCGGCCCGCTCGACATGCTGGGCGACGAAGTCGTCCCGGGCGGCCTCGGTGAACCCGCCTGGCGGGATGGATCCCGGGTCTCCGCCGGAGGTTTCCGGGGCGGCCCAACGGGCGAGGGCGGCGTGCCGCTCGGCCAGTTCCGCCTTGCTCACCCCGGCGTACGCGGCCTCCCGCATCAGCGGAGTGGCGAAGGCATAGCCGGTGCGGGTGCGGTGCAGCATCCGGCGTTGCAGCAGCTCCTCCACGGCCCGGTCCAGCTCGACCGCGACCACCGCCGCCGGCCGGCCGTCCCGTCCGGCGCGCTGCTCGCGGAGCGCCTCCAGGGCGCCGGCCGGCACGGTGTCGCCGACCACCGCCGCGTCGCGGAGCACCGAGCGGGCGTCCACCGGCAGCGCGTCGATACGCGCCGCCAGCACGGCGGCCAGGTCCCGGGAAAGCAGCCGGCTGCCCAGCGAGCCGGGCGCCAGCCGCCAGCCGCCCGGTGCGGCGGGGCCCGCGCCCGCGGTCAGCGCGCCCCGCTCCATCAGCAGGGTGACCAGCTCGGCCAGATAGAAGGGGTTGCCCTGGGCGGTGGCGAGCAGCCGGTCCGCGTCGGCCTGCGGCAGCTTCCCGCCGCCGAGGTAGCTGGTGAGCAGCCGGGCCGCGTCGGCGCCGCGCAGCGGGGGCAGCGCGTGCACCTCGGCGTCCGCGACCCGGGTCAGCGCGCCGGCGGTACGCACCAGCTCGGGGCGGCCGAGCAGCAGCACCAGCACCGGGCCGGTGAGCCGGGAGAGGGTCACCCCGAGGGCGTTGATGGTCTCGGCGGTGGCGTCGTGCAGGTCGTCCACGACGATGACCAGCGGCGCCTCGACGGCGAGCGCGCTGAGCAGTCCGGCGACCGCGTTCGGCACGGCCTCCGCGTCCGGGGGCGGGGAGGCGGCGTCCCACTCGGCGTTCTCGGTGGCGACGGGCAGCTCGGCGTACCCGAGCAGGGCCAGGAGCTGGTCGGTGGCGACCGGCGGCAGGTCGCCGGGCAGCCGGCCGAGCCGCTGGCCGAGCCGGCGCAGCCGCTCCTCGACCGCCGGCCGGGTGAGCGCGGTGGAGGCGTCGTTGGGCAGGCCGACCGCCGCCCGGACCAGGTCGGCCAGGGGCGCGAGCCGGCGTCGCTCGCCGAACGCGGCGCAGCGTACCGAGAGCACCCGGGCGCCGGTGTGCGCGGCGTACCGGCCGGCGCCGACGTCGTAACCGGCCGCGAGGCGTTCCACCTCGGCGGCGAAGCGGGACTTGCCGATCCCCGCCTCGGCGGTCATCAGCAGCACTCGGGGCTCGCCCCGGTCGATCACCTCGGCGAGCCGGCCGGCCACCCGCCCGATCTCGGTCTCCCGGCCGACGAAGGGAGCCTCGTCGCCGAGGCCGGAGCGGGTGCCCGGCGCGTCCAGGAGGCCCAGCAGCTCGTACGCCTCGACCGGCTCGCGCTTGCCCTTGAGCCGCAGCGGGCGCAGGGCCCGCCAGGAGGCCACGTGCCGGGTCGCGGCGGAGGTCCGGGCGCCGGCGTAGACCGCGCCGACGGCGGCGGCGTCGGCGAGCCGGGCCGCGGTGTTCACCGTGTCGCCGATGACCGTGTACTCGATGGCCGCCTGGATGCCGGCGATCACGTCGCCGGTGTTCAGCCCGACCCGCAGGCCGAGCGGCGCGCCGCCGCCCCGCTCGTCGTCGAGCACCCGGCGGACCGCCCGCTGCATGGAGAGTGCGGCGCGGACGGCGCGTTCGGCGTCGTCCTCGTGGGCGACGGGCGCGCCGAACACCGCCATGATGCCGTCGCCGGTGAGCTTGTCGACGTGCCCGCCGAAGGTCTTGACCGCGCCGGCCAGGGCGGCGAGCACCCGGTCGGTGACCGCGCCGACCCGTTCCGGGTCCAGGTCCTCCGACCAGGAGGTGAAGTCGGAGAGGTCGCCGAAGAGCACGGTGACCACCCGCCGCTCGGCGGCGGGCAGCGTCGCGGCGGCGGGCAGCGCGGCGCCGCAGTTGTGGCAGAACCGCGCGCCGGGGACGGCGACCGTTCCGCACACCGGGCAGGTCACGGCCGCTCCACCCCGTCCGGGGGGATCCCCAGGTATTCGAGCTGGGCGCGGACCGACCACTCGGCCGCCCACCAGAGCGACCGGTCGACGTCCGCGTACACCCGCTCGACCACCTCCCGTGCGGTGGTGGCGCCGTCGGCGACCGCCGCCCGGACCTGGTCGAGCCGGGCCCGGCGGTGGGCGAGGTAGAACTCCGCCGCCGCGCCGCAGTCGGCCAGCGCCGGGCCGTGCCCGGGCAGCGCCGGGATCCCCCGGTACGTCGAGAGCAGCTCCAGGCTCGACAGATAGTCACCGAGGTGACCGTCCGGGTGGGCGACCACGGTGGTGCCCCGGCCCAGGATGGTGTCGCCGGTGAGCACCACCCGCTCGGCGCCGTGCTCCACCAGGAAGCAGACGGAGTCGGCGGTGTGGCCGGGGGTGGGCAGCAGCCGGATGGCGAGGCCGTCGGCGTCCAGCGCGCTCGCCAGGGTGAGCGGCTCCGCGCCGATGGTGTGCGCGGGGTCGGCGGCGAGCACGGGCGCGTCGCCGAGCAGCTCGGCAAGGCGCGCGGAGCCCTCGGTGTGGTCCGGGTGCCCGTGGGTGATCAGCACGGACCCGACCGGCCGGTGCCCGGCGATCGCGGCCAGGTGCTCCTCGTCGGCCGGCCCGGGGTCGACCACCACGGCCGGGGCCCCGGGGTCCGTGCGCAGCACCCACGTGTTGGTGCCGTCGAGCGTCATCGGCCCCGGGTTCGGGGCGCGCAGCAGCGTCACCCACCCCGGCAGCTCATCGGCCAGCGCCCCTGCGGCTCCCGTCACATGCCCGCCCATGGCAGCGATCGTACGACCCCGCCCGCCACTCCCCGCGATCTTGCAGTTTCGGTTGGTGTTATGTCCCCTAGCGGGCCATCTGCCGCCACCACAACCGCAAGATCGCGGGGAAGGAGCGTTAGGCGACCTCGACGATGACCTCGACCTCGACGGGGGCGTCGAGGGGGAGTTCGGCGACGCCGACGGCGCTGCGGGCGTGCCGGCCGGCCTCGCCGAAGACCGCGCCGAAGAGGTCGGAGGCGCCGTTGATCACGCCGGGCTGGCCGGTGAAGCCGGGCGCGCTCGCGACGAAGCCGGTCAGCTTGACGATCTTGACGACCTTCTCCAGCCCGACCAGCGAGTCGATCGCGGCCAGCGCGTTCAGCGCGCACCGCTGGGCCAGGTCCTTCGCCTGCTCGGCGGAGACGCCGTTGCCGACCTTGCCGGTGGCGAGCAGCTTCCCCTCCGCCATCGGCAGCTGGCCGGAGACGTAGACGTGCTGCCCGGACTGGACGGCCGGCACGTAGCTGGCCACCGGCGGCACCACTTCGGGCAGGGTCAGGCCGAGCTCCGCGAGCTTGGCGTGCGGTCCGTTGCTCATGCCGCTCACGCCTTCGGGCGCTTCAGGTAGGCGACGAGCTGCTCCGGGTTCGGGCCGGGGACCACGGAGACCAGTTCCCAGCCGTCCTCGCCCCAGTTGTCGAGGATCTGCTTGGTCGCGTGGACCAGCAGCGGGACCGTGGCGTATTCCCACTTCTGCATCGGTGGAGGTCTTCCTCTCCTGGCATGGACTCTTCAGGCACAGCCTAAGGTCCGGCAGGACGACCGGGGCACGGGACGCTGCTCGGACGTCGGGGAGGCAGCTCACCGCAGGGTCCGCCGTGGGCGTGCCGAGAGGACATCGGCCGCGGTCGGCGGACCATGCGGGGCTGGCAAGTGGCCCGCCGACCGCTACCCTTCCCGTCGGACGGGCGACCACGCTCGCCCGCCACGCTCGATGATGCGTCCGTCGCCCCGGGCGGCGACGGCGCCGCACCCCGGGGGAAGACAATGACCCAACCGCCATTCGGCGCCAGCGGATCGCCCAGCGGTCCGTTCCGTCAGGAGCCGCCCGCCTACCCCGGCCCGATCGGGGCCACGCCGCCCCCCGGCCAGGCCCCGGGAGCCATCCCGCCGCCGCCCGGCTACCCGCCGCACCAGGCGGGCGCGCAGCCGCCCGGCTACCCGCCGCACCAGGCGCCGGGCGCGCAGCCCCCCGGCTACCCGCCGCACCAGGCGGGCGCGCAGCCCCCCGGCTACCCGCCGTACGAGGCGCCGGCAACGCCCCCGCGAAAGAAGCGCGGCCTGTTGATCGCGTCCATCGTGCTGGCCGCGGCCCTGCTGCTCTGCGGCGGTGGCGGCACGGCGGCGTTCCTGACCGTGCGCAACGCCGAGGACGGCCAGGGCGCCAAGGAGCCGGCGGTCGCGGTGGACGGCTTCCTCACCGCTGTCTACAAGGACCGGGACGCCAAGAAGGCGGCCACCTTCGTCTGCTCCGCCTCCCGGGACGACAAGAAGATCGCCGCCAAGGTGGCCGAGGTGCAGAAGTACTCCGCGGATTACCAGAACCCGCGGTTCCGGTGGACCACCCCGAAGGTGGACAACCAGACCGGGGACCGGGCGACCGTCACCACCAAGGTCACCATGACCACCTCTGACGAGAAGGTGGCCGACCAGGAGCTGCGCTTCACCGTGGTGCGGAAGACCGGCTGGTGGGTCTGCGAGGTCGCCTGAGCCCGGCGGCTGGATAGGCTCGACGGGTGCGAGCAGCTGAGCATCCGGCCGATCCGGCCGGCACCGGGTGGCCGGCCCGCCTCCACGTGGTGACCGGCAAGGGCGGCACGGGCAAAACAAGCGTGGCCGCGGCGCTGGCCCTCGGGCTGGCCGCCGGCGGCCGGCGCACCCTGGTGGTCGAGGTGGAGGGGCGGCAGGGCATCGCCCAGCTCTTCGGCACCGACCCGCTGCCCTACGAGGAACGGCACCTGACCGACGCCCCCGGCGGCGGCGAGGTGCGGGCCTTGGCGGTGGACGCCGAGGAAGCCCTCCTCGAGTACCTGGACATGTTCTACAAGCTCGGCGCGGCCGGCCGGGCGCTGCGCAAGCTCGGCGCGATCGATTTCGCCACCACCATTGCACCCGGCCTGCGCGACGTGCTGCTCACCGGCAAGGTGAAGGAGGCGACCACCCGCACCAACGGGCAGCGCCGGACGTACGACGCGGTGGTGCTGGACGCGCCGCCGACCGGGCGGATCGGTCGCTTTCTCAACGTCACGGCGGAGACCGCCCGGCTGGCCAAGGTCGGCCCGATCAAGACGCAGAGCGAGGGGGTCTCCGTGCTGCTGCGCTCCCCGATGACCGCGGTGCACGTGGTGACCTTGCTCGAGGAGATGCCGGTCCAGGAGACGGTGGACGCGATCGAGGAGCTGACCCAGCTCGGCTTCCCGGTCGGTCGGGTGATCGTCAACGCCGCCCGGCCCCCGGTCGGGGCGGGACGGGTGGTGAGCCAGGCCGAGCTGAAGCGGGGGCTGCTCGCCGCCGGGCTGCCGGCCGACCGGGACACCGTGGCCGGGCTGGCCGAGGAGGCCCGGGACCAGGTCGTCCGCCGGGAGCTGGAGGACTCGCTCCGGGCCGACCTGGTGGAGCTGGGCCTGCCCCTGACCGAGCTGCCGCTGCTGCCGGACGGGGTGGACCGGGCCGGCCTGGAGACGCTGGCGGCGGCGCTCGTCCGGGCGGATTGACTCACACCTGCGGCCGCCCAGAGCAGAGACACCCGCCAGCCCGATACGCTCGATTGGTGCCTTCCGAAGTCGCGGCGCCACCGCTGGACGTCGACCAGATCCTCGCCGACCCCGGCGTACGGATCGTGGTCTGCTGCGGGGCGGGCGGAGTGGGCAAGACGACCACCGCGGCGGCGCTCGCGTTGCGGGCCGCCGAGCAGCACGGCCGACGAACGGTGGTGCTCACCATCGACCCGGCGCGGCGACTGGCCCAGTCGCTCGGCCTGACCGAGCTGGACAACACGCCGCGCCAGGTCAAGGGCATCGATGTCGAGGCGAGCGGCGGTGAGCTGCACGCCATGATGCTCGACATGAAGCGCACCTTCGACGACGTGGTGCTCCAGCACACCGATCCGGCGAAGGCGGCGGAGATCTTCGCCAACCCCTTCTACCAGGCAATGAGCTCGACCTTCGCCGGCACGCAGGAATACATGGCGATGGAGAAGCTCGGGCAGCTGCACGCCCGGGGCGAGTGGGACCTGATCGTGGTGGACACCCCGCCGTCCCGCTCGGCGCTGGATTTCCTCGACGCCCCGGCCCGGCTCTCCCGCTTCCTCGACGGCCGGATGCTGCGGCTGCTGCTCGCGCCGGCCCGCACCGGGGGGCGGAGCATGTTCAGCTTCGTGACCGCCAGCTTCGGGCTGTTCTCCAAGGCGGTGCAGAAGGTGATCGGCGCGCAGCTGCTCACCGACCTCTCCGGCTTCGTCGCCGCGCTGGACTCGATGTTCGGCGGCTTCCGGCAGCGGGCGGAGCAGACGTACCGGATCCTGCAGGCGCGGGAGACGGCGTTCCTGCTGGTCGCGGCGCCCGAGTCGGACGCGGTCCGGGAGGCCGCCTACTTCGCCGGACGGCTGCGCGACGAGCGGATGCCGCTGGCCGGCCTGGTGCTCAACCGGGTGCACCGCCCGGCGGTGGAGTCGTTGGACGCGGCCGGCAGCCTGGCCGCCGCGGAGCGGCTGGCCGCCCTCGGTGGGCACGAGGGCACCGTCGAGGTGCTGCGCGCCCACGCCGCGCTGGCCCAGCAGGCGGTACGCGAGCGGCAGGTGGCGGCCCGGTTCACCGAGGCGTTCCCGGTGGTGCCGGCGGTGTCGGTGACGGCGCAGCCCGCCGACGTGCACGACGTCGACGGGCTGCGGACGATCGGCGAGGCGATCAGCCGGCCGTGAGGCGCAATGGTCAGCCGGCGGTGACCAGGACCTTGTCCTTGCCGGCCTTCTCCTTGGCGTTCTTCTTCATGGCCGCCTCGAACATCTTGCGCCAGCTCGTCACCTGCGGGTGACGGCGCAGCAGTGCCCGGCGCTCCCGCTCGGTCATGCCGCCCCACACCCCGAACTCGATCCGGTTGTCGAGCGCGTCGGCCAGGCACTCGTACCGAACTGGGCAGCTCCGGCAGATCCGCTTCGCCACGTTCTGTTCGGCGCCCTGTACGAACAACGCGTCCGGGTCCCCGTTCTGACACGCCGCCAGTGACGGCCAGTCAGTGATCATGCCCATCTGTACACGTCCCCCTTGCAGTACCTACCGACTTCGTGCGACCAGCCGTCGTTGACCCCCTGGCCGTCCGCCCGTCCTTCCCCAAGGCGGCACGGACGACTGCGGCTCTGTCGCCGCCTCATCATGCTCTGTAGTCGCCCGATTACGCAACGTTGTCGGCGAAATCCATCATTCCGGACACTCCCGGCTTCCCGGGCCTTCGCCCGCGTGTACCCGCCCGGAGTCCGTGAAAACGCTGCGCCGTTCACCCTTTCGGAGGAGACTCGTCTCAGGTCCACGCAACCACGCACCAGGGCTCGTGCGTCTAGCACAACGAGGGTCGGCGCGCGCAGGAAATGGGAAAGAACTCCGCGCGCCCCTCGTTGCCTACTCGCGTACCCTGTCGAGGTGACCTGGATGCGGAAACGTGACCACAATGTGCTGACCAACGCCGCATCGCTGCTTATCTGCGGCCTGTTGGCCGGCGTGGTGGTCGCGGCGGCGGCCTTCCCCGCGGTGGCGATGTCCGGGCTGGCCGCCAAGGCGGGGGCCGAGACCTTCGGCGCACTGCCGAAGGAACTGACGGTGGCCCGGTCCCCGCAGATCACCTACCTGCTCGCCTCGGACGGCAAGACGCCGCTCGCCACGATGTACGACGAGAACCGCAAGGACGTCAAGCTCAAGGACATCGCGCCCGTGATGCGGAAGGCGATCATCGCGGCCGAGGACCACGACTTCTACAAGCACAACGGCGTCGACCTCAACGGCGTCGCCCGGGCGTTCGTCAACAACCAGTCCGGCACCAACTCCCGGCAGGGCGCGTCCACGCTGACCATGCAGTACGTCCGGCTGGCCATCTCGTACTCCGCCACCCACCCGGCCGACGTGGTCGCCGCGACCGAGGACACCAGCGCCCGCAAGCTGCGCGAGATGCGGTACGCGCTCCAGGTCGACAAGGAGCTCACCAAGGACGAGATCCTGGAGCGCTACCTGAACATCGCCGCCTTCGGCAACGGCGCGTACGGCGTCTTCGCCGCCAGCCAGGTCTACTTCGGCAAGAAGCCCAGCCAGCTCAACATTCAGGAGTCGGCGCTGCTGGCCGGCATGGTGAAGGCGCCCAGCGCGTTCGACCCCACCACCCGCAGCGGCTACCCCCAGGCGGTATCCCGGCGCGACTACGTCATCGACAACATGGTCAAGATCGGGGCGATCAGCCAGCAAGAGGCCGACCAGGCGAAGGCCGTCAAGCTGGTGGTGAAGGACAAGCGCACCCCGAACGGCTGCGTTGCCACCAACGACAAGGAGTGGGGCTTCTTCTGCGACTACTTCTACCGCTGGTGGTTGCAGCAGGAGACCTTCGGCTCGACCTCGTACGACCGGGAGCGGCGGCTAAAGAGCGGCGGCTTCACCATCACCACCAGCCTCGACGTGCAGGCGCAGAACGCCGCCGACAGGGCCGTCCGCAAGCACCTCCCGGTCACCAGCAAGGCGGCCCGGATGGTCGCGGTGATCGAGCCGGGCAGCGGCCGGGTGCGGGCGCTCGCGGTGAACCGGAACTTCAAGATCGACGACCCGAAGAACCCGCAGAACAAGATCTCCAGCGACCCGAAAAAGGCCAAGAAGAAGCAGCGGGGCAACTACCCGAACACGGTCAACCCGCTGCTCACCGGCGGACAGGGCATCGTCGGTTACCAGGCCGGCTCCACCTTCAAGATGTTCACCATCGTGGCGGCGCTGGAGAAGGGCATCCCGCTCAGCTACACGATCAACGCGCAGCCGGTCTTCCGCTCGAACTACATCATCGAGCAGAACTCCCCGGCCGCCTGCCCCGGCACACACTTCTACTGCCCGAAGAACGCCTCGGCCAGCATGACCGGCGTGCACAACATGTGGAGCGCGTTCGGCCGGTCGGTCAACACCTACTTCGTGCCGCTTGAGCAGCAGGTCGGCGCGGAGAACGTGGTGAAGGCGGCACACAAGCTGGGCATCAACTTCCGCTCCCAGGAGGACCTGGACCGGGAGAAGGGCGCGAACCAGTGGGGCGCGTTCACCCTGGGTGTCTCGGACACCACCCCGCTGGAACTGGCCAACGCGTACGCCACCCTCGCCGCGGACGGCAAGTACTGCGAGCCGATCCCGGTGCAGGAGATCCGCGGCCCGGACGGCAACAAGCTGGACATCGCCAACCCCCACTGCGAGCAGCGGATCAGCACCCAGGTGGCCCGGGCCGCCGTGGACGCGGCCCGCTGCCCGGTCGGCGACCAGTCCTCGACCTCCAAGTGCACCGGCGCCACCGCCGGCAACGTCCACGGGATCGTCAAGGCACCGGTGGCCGGCAAGTCCGGCACCACCGACTCGGACAAGACCTCCGCCCTGGTCGCGATGACCAAGCAGTACGCGGTGGCCGGCATTGAGGCCGACCCGGACTGGCCGCAGACCACCCAGAAGATGGGCCACGACGTACCGACCGGAATCAACCCGGCGGTGTACGAGACGCTCCGCGACGCGATGAGGGACAAGGAGCGCATCGACTTCACCCCGCCGAGCGGCAAGATCATAACCGGCGACCAGCGGTCCATCCCGAGCGTGACCTGCAAGTCCATCGACGACGCGAAGTCGCGGCTCCGCGAAGCCGGTTTCGAGCCGGTCGTCTCCAGCAACAAGGTCCCGTCGGACTGCCCGGCGGACACCGCCGCCGGCACCAGCCCGGAGGGCCGCACCATCAAGGGCGGCGTGGTCATGATCGAGGTCAGCGCCGGTGGTGGCGCCAAGCCGGGCAAAACCACCCTTCCCGGACTCCCGCCCCCACCCAACGGTCCTGGGCGACCACGCGGCTGACCGCGACACGACAGCGGGCGGGCACCCCCAGGTGGGGCCCGCCCGCCTTTCTGTGTACGTCCGCCGGTCAGAGGCCGAGCTGTCGGCGTACCTCGGCGGCCACCCGGCCCCCCTCGGCCCGGCCGGCCACCGCGGCCTGGGCCGCCTTCATGGCCGGGCCCATCTGGGCCTTGCCGGTGAAGCCGCCCGCGGCGAGCGCCCCCGCGACCAGCTCGGCCAGCTCCTCGTCGGAGAGCTGCTTCGGCAGGTAGCGCTCCAGCACCTCGCCCTCGGCGGTCTCCTTGCTCGCCTGCTCGGTGCGGCCGGCGTCGGCGAAGGCGGCGGCCGCCTCGCGCCGCTTCTTCGCCTCCTTGGTCAGCACCGCGAGCACCTCGTCGTCGGCGAGCTCGCGCTTGGCCTTGCCGGCCACCTCGGCGTTGCCCACGGCGGCCAGCGCCATCCGCAGGGTCGAGGTGGTCAGCTCGTCGCGCGCCTTCAGGGCGGCGCGCATGTCGGCGGTGAGACGGTCCTTCAGCGTGCTCATGGACCGTCAAACTACCCTGAACGCCATGCGAAAGCGCACACTATTCCGGCTTGTCGCCGGGACCGCCGCCGCGGGCGCGGCCACCCTGGCGTACGCGTCGCTCATCGAGCGCAACATGTTCACCCTGCGCCGGTACGACGTGCCGGTGCTCGCGGCCGACGCCGAGCCGCTGCGCGTGCTGCACCTGTCGGACCTGCACATGATGCCCAACCAGCGGCGCAAGCAGGACTGGGTGGCCTCGCTGGCCGCCCTCGACCCGGACCTGGTCGTGGTCACCGGGGACAACATGGCCCACCCCGGCGCCGTCCCGGGGGTGCTTCGGGCCCTGCAACCGCTGCTCGACTACCCGGGCGCCTTCGTCTTCGGCTCGAACGACTACACCGGGCCGGTCTGGAAGAACCCGTTCACCTACTTCCTGCCGGACCGGGATTACCGGGAGGGGGTCGAGCTGCCGTACGAGGAGCTGCGCGACGTCTTCACCGGGGCCGGCTGGGCGGACCTCAACAACGCCCGGACCACGCTGAAGGCCGGCGGCCGCGTGGTCGAGCTGGTCGGCGTCGACGACCCGCACATCGAGCGGGACGACTACGCCTCGGTGGCCGGGCCGGCCGCCGCCTCGGCGGACCTCTCCATCGCCCTGACCCACTCGCCCGAGCCGCGCGTGCTCGACCAGATGGCCGCGGACGGCTTCGGGCTGCTGCTCGCCGGCCACACGCACGGCGGCCAGGTCTGCGTGCCGGGCTACGGTGCGCTGGTGACCAACTGCGGGCTGCCCCGCTCGATGGCCCGCGGACTGCACCGCTGGCCGGGCTCCGACTCCTGGCTGCACGTCTCCGCCGGCCTCGGCACCCACCCGACGGCGCCGGTGCGCTTCGCCTGCCCGCCCGAGGCGAGCGTGCTCACGCTGATCTCCCGCTGAGCCGTTCCGGACGGCGGCATCGGTGACACTGGTCACACTGAGGCCGCCCCGGGTGGCCGGGGGCCTCACCGCCGCGCTGGCGCGGCCTCCGGCTCCGCTTCGACATGCCTCTGGAGCTGAATCGTTTGCGACATCAGGGGGTGGACTGGCCATCACTGGGCGTTTCGAGGGGATCTCCGCGGGCCCGCACGGCCGGTGGGGGTACCGAGTTTGACCGTCGGGGCGGGTGGGCTACTATTTGTCGGCACGCCTCGGGGTGTGGCGCAGCTTGGTAGCGCGCTTCGTTCGGGACGAAGAGGTCGTCGGTTCAAATCCGGCCACCCCGACCAGAGGTAACAGCAGGTCAAGGCCCCTCCATCGAGGGGTCTTGATTCGTTTCCGGCCCTCACTGCAGTCGGGCACGAGTGCCGAAGATCGTGCCGGGTCTCATGAGGTTTGGGACAGAGCAGTCTCGGACGTGGGTGACGCATTTGCCTAGCGGGGTGGTGAGGGCGGCTCGGGTGGGCGTTTTCGGGCGCGGGCCGCATCGGATACGGCGATCCCGGCCAGGACGAGGGCAGCGGCGGTGGCGACCACCAGCGGCGGCAGCAAAATCATTGGCGGTGAGCAGGCGGCGAGCACTCCGAACCCGATCAGCCGGTTGCGGGACACCCGGCTGAACACCCCGTACTCGAACAGGGCGCGTCCCGCCAGGAACAGCGCAGGTCCGCCGAGGATGACGGCGATCAGGGCAGGGTCGGTGTGCCCGAACGGATGCTCGATGACAAGTTCGTCGCCGACGGCGATGGCGATGATGCCGGCGACCATCACCAGGTGGGCGTGTATCGCCAACGTACCAACGCGGACTGGGTCGGAGGCCGCTGCGATGGCTTCGGCCAGCAGCTGCCCGGCGCGGTGGATGTAGATCCGCCACAGCAGCGCGGTGGTGGCGAACCCGATCGCCGTCGCGGCGCCGCTGGCGGCCCCGAACCCGCTGCCGCTGTAGGTCAGCCCGGTGATCAGGATCAGCTCGCCGAGCGCGATGATGAACAGCTGCTGGAAGCGCTCGGCCGCGTGCTCGCCGGAGACCGCGAACTCGGCCGTGATCGCGCGGCCCAGCCGTGGTGCGCGGAAGCTGAGTGGGATTGCCGCGTACTCCACGGCCACCGCCAGGGTCCACAGCACGCTTCGCGCCGTGTCTTGAGCGACAGCGCCCGCGATCCACGGCACCGCGGACACGCCGGACCAGACGAGCAGTCGCAGAAACAGGCGCTGAGCGTCGTGGCCCGACAGGATGAGCACGAGGACGACATAGCGACCGATCTCCGTGGCGACGTACACGCCGGCGAAGAGCAGGCCTCGCTCGCGGAACGCCTCAGGCGCTGCGGCGGCCATCACCAGGGTGCCGAACATGGTCGCCATGACCAGCACCTGTACCGGCGGTTGCTTCGGGTCCAACCGGTCGGTTATCCCCGCCGTGCGGCTCCAGATCGCCCACAGGGCGAGCAGCAACACCAGCGTCTGAAAGGCCTCGCGCCAGGTCAGATGCTCCACCAGCCCGTGCGAGAGGTTTGCGAGCGCGAAGACGAACACCAAGTCGAAGAACAGCTCCAGGAACCCCGCCCGCGGTTCCTCGGGTCTCCGCAGCAGTTTCGCTGCCCCACTCGTGGTCATCCGGCTCGCCCGCTTCTGCCGCTTTTGTCGACCTCAGAAGCATTCGTACCATGCAGCAGCGTTGGTGGATATCGGATGTGCCGCCGTTGCCTGGGGCCGATCGGCCGCGTCACACGCGACGGGCGACGGTCGAGGCGCTGAATTCCTTTCAGCCGTCGCCGTCAGTTCCGATCAGCTCGTCGAGCTTGGCCAGGCGTGGGTCCAGTGCTGCAGGGCGGCGGAGTGTCAACGAGGCCGTCCGTCAGCGGGCGGACCAGGTTTCCCGCCCTGCTTATGACCACAGTCGGCGGAGCCTGAACGTCGGGTCCCAGACCTCGAAAGCGTGTGAGGGTTTACGCCCTCCGCGGGTTCAAATCCCGCCGGCCGGACCGGGCTCGGGTGAGCCGTTCACGCGCCCCTGTCGTCGTTCAGAGCCGGGACGACTAGGCCCTGTTTCAGAAGCTGTTAGGTGGCGATGGGCGGGAGACTTGGGGTCCGTATGCTGCACCTGCATGAAGAATCTTGGTAGCCAGATCGCCTACTGGGACAGCGTCGGCGCCACGAAGAGGTTCACACACCCGGTGAATTTCACGTGGTTGACGGGGGTAAGCCGGAAATCCCGGGTTCTCGACTACGGCTGCGGATACGGCCGTGTCATGGCAGAGCTGAACGAGCAGGGCTTCTCTGATGTGTCGGGGGTGGACCTGTCTCCCGCGCTGATCTCGCGAGGCCGTCAGTTGAGGCCCGACCTGCAGTTCGAGGTGCTGGAGTCCCCGCCAACGCTGGCGTACGTGTCAGCAAGCTTCGACGTCGTCCTGCTCTTCGCGGTGCTGACGTGTATCCCCGACGACGACGCCCAGCGAGCACTCGTCGCCGAACTGGTCCGTGTCCTGGCGCCCGGCGGGCTGCTCTATGTAAGCGACATGGTCCTTCAGGAGGACGAACGAAACCGAGGCCGCTACGCAGCGTATGCCCAGCAGTTCGGCACCCCGTACGGAGTGTTTGCCACCGGCGACGGGGCAGTGTGCCGACACCATGACATCACCGAACTGCGTGCCCTCCTAAAGAATCTCGACATCCTGGACGAACGCCGGGTTGACGTCACCACCATGAACCATCATCGATCGAAAGCGGTGCAACTGCTGGCCCGCAAACCGTGATGCTCACAGCCACTCGTTGATCGCGGTGATATACGGCGGTGTGGCCTGGTATCGCACGGCTAGCTTGTCGTACCGCATGGCTACAGCACGGTGACGCTTGAGGCGATTGATACCGCACTCCGCCGCGTGGCGCTGCCGGTAGCGTTCGGGGTCGAAAGACGGCGGCCGGCCACCGTTGGACCCCAACTTGCGCCGGTTGGCGTCCTGGTCGGCCTTGGACGGAATGGTCGCCTTGATCCCACGCTGGCGCAGGTAGCGGCGGTTGGCCCGCGATGTGTAGGCCTTGTCGGCCAGGACCCGGTCCGGGCGGGTGCGGGGCCGGCCACCACCCAGACGCGGCACCCGGATCCCGCCCAGGACGACGATGAACTGCGGGCTGTCCCCGCGCTGCCCAGCGGTCAGCACGATCGACAGCGGCTTCTGCCCCTGCTCACACCCCAGGTGAATCTTCGTGGTCAGCCCACCGCGGGAGCGGCCCAGCGCATGGTCGGCCGGCTCCTGCGCGCCCCGCCCGGCGGCTCCCGCTGCAAGTTACCGTCGCGGCGTGCGCCAGCGGCATGCTGATGCGCCCGGCTGATCGTGGAGTCCACGCTGACGTCCCAGGTAATGAGCCCGGCCGCGTCCGCGCGAGCCTGCAGCCCGGCGACGATCTGCTGCCAGACTCCCGCGCGCTGCCAGCGGCGGAATAACCCGTAGACGGTCTGCCAGGGTCCGTAGCACTCCGGCACGTCCCGCCAGGGTGAGCCGACCCGGACCCGCCACCGGATTCCGTCGACGAGCTGCCGGTTACTCCACTTCGGTGGCCGGCCTGGCTTCTTGCCCGACGGCAGCAGCGGTTCCAGCTTCGCCCACTTCACGTCGGTCAGGTCGAACCGCCTCGTTACCGATACGCTGGCCACGAGGTCTCCGTGCTGATGGTCTTCTTGGTCGATGAACCATCTACCGGAGACCTCGCCGTTTATCGATCACCGACGCGCCGAGACTTCCTCACTTCGAACCACCTATGAAACACGGCCTAGGCGTCGAGCGGATGCGCGAGGATCCGGAGGCGTCCGCCGGATTCGATTGCCTGTGCTGCCGCACTGGACGGCTTGCGTTCCGCCTGGTCCTCGAACGAGGCCAGGAACTCCGTGGCGAAGTCGAGTCGGGGGTACCGGTCGAGCACGCTTTTCCTGCTGTCCTCGGCGAATTTTTCAGGACGTCGTCCTGCCACGTCCCAGGCCGTCGCGACCTGCAACAGGTGGGACTCGGCGTCCTCGGCGGCGGACACGTCGGCGCGCATGTGGGTGACGATGATGTGTTCCACGCGGGCCGCGCGGGCCTCGGGCCAGCCGGCGGCGACTCCGAAGACCCACGCGAGGTTCCCGCCGGCCTCCTCGAACGGAAGCGAATGACTGTCGAACAGCTCGGTCAGCCCGGCATCGTGCAGGAGGGCCGAGACGTAGTACAGCTCGTCATCGAAGGCAATTCCGTGTGCACGGGCGTACATCACCCCCCACAGGAAGGACCGGATGGAGTGGTTGAGCAGCGCAGGCGAGCAGTAACGGGTGGCCACGGACAGCGCCGCCGTCCCTGCAGGCGTATTGGGAAGTTCCGGCAATCTGGAAGACTCGGGCATGGGTGGATCGTAGTTACGACGCCTCCGACCAGAACTGGCTGTGGGTGGAGTTCGGTGGCGAGTTACTCGATGCCGACATGGCCGGCGTCTACGAGTTAGAGCCCTTGGCCGGCGTCGGCCCGCCGTGGATTTACGTCTGGCCGTCGGGGGCGGCCTTTAGATCAGGATGATCGGGCGCCGTCCTGCATTCGTCTCACTTGTCGTCTCGTTCGCTAGCGTGCGGGGGCGACCGTGAACGACCGGCCGCTCGAGTTGGCTTAGGTGGCGAACTCACCCGATCAAGCGCGTATAGGGCCGAGCAGACTTGGAAAGGGTGCAGGGGGCACCGCCCGCTGGCCCGCCGACGAGGTTGCCGGCTGAGGGCCAGGGCATGCGTCTGCTTTCCTCAACCACGCCCGAAAGGCAGCAAGGAGGCAGCGAACACCTCGCCTGCCGTCGACAAGTCCGGACAGCGGGCAGGGTCGTAGCCGAGGTAACAGGCACGGAATGACAACCGATGACAGCAGACGATGCACCGCAGCCGCGTTCGGGGCGAAGAGGTCGTCGGTTCAAATCCGGCCACCCCGACCAACGGCCAAAGGCCAGGTGAGAGGTCGCTCACCTGGCATTTTGTCATCCCCAGGATGATCTCCACCATCGGCTCAGGCCGCCGGCTAGGGCCTGTGTTGAAGTCGGTCACAGCCACTCGCTGATCGCGGCGACGTGCACGGTGGCTTCGTAGCGCACGGCGAGCTTGTCGAATCGGGTGGCCACGGCGCGGTTGCGCTTGAGCCGGTTGATGCCGCATTCCACGGCATGACGCTGCTTGTACCGCTCGGGGTCGAAGGCCGGTGGCCGGCCGCCCTTCGAGCCCCGTTTCCGCCGGTTGGCGTCCTGATCGGCCTTCGACGGGATGGTGGCCTTGATTCCGCGTCGGCGCAGGTAGCGGCGGTTGACCCGGGACGTGTACGCCTTGTCGGCCAGGACCCGGTCCGGGCCGGGTCCGCGGCCGGCCGCTGCCCAGACGGGGCACCCGGATGCCGTCGAGCACCGCCACGAACTGCGGACTGTCCCCACGCTGCCCCGCGGTCAGCACGATCGACAACGGCTTCTGCCCCTGCTCGCAGGCCAGGTGCAGCTTCGTCGTCAGCCCACCCCGCGACCGCCCGAGCGCATGATCGGCCGGCTCGACCGTCACCCCCGCCCGGCGGTTCGATCTGCAGATCCCCCTTTTACGCGCCCCGACGGCGTGCTGATGCGCCCGGGCGACCGACGAGTCCACCGACACGTCCCACGTCACACGCCCGGCCGCGTCGGCCACCGCCTGCAACCAGGTCAAGATCTTCGCCCAGGTCCCGTCGCGCTGCCAGCGGCGAAACAACGCGTACGCCGCCGCCCATGACCCGTAGCACTCCGGTACGTCCCGCCACGGCGCACCGACCCGGGTCCGCCACCGGATCCCATCAATGAGCTGCCGCTTCGTCCATGTCGGCGGCCGACCCGGCCGACGCCCCACAGGTAGCAGCGGCTCCACCGCCGCCCACTGCGCGTCAGTCAGGTCGTGCCGCCTCGTCACCGCTACAGTGGCCACGAGGTCTCCGTGCTGATGGTCTTCTTCGTCGATGAACCATCTACCGGAGACCTCGCTACTTATCGATCACCGACGCGCCGAAATCTTCGCTCACCACCGCCGACTTCGACACAGGCCCTAGTCGCCAGTTTCGTCTTCGTCGGCCTCCCGGCGTCAAGGGCGCTGCGCGTCGGCACGCCGATGGCCTGCGGCCACCCTTGACTGCGGGTGGGCGCCGCAGTCTCTGGCACCTAACCGGGGGACGGGAGCAGAGCGGCGTCTATCCGCTGGCGAAGCCAGCGCCGTCTCGGGGCAGTCAGCGGTCGGTCACCAGGTGCCGAGGAATCCCATCGACTCCTCGGCTTGGCTTGCGGGCCATGATGCAGCCCTGGGCGGTTTTTTCCGTCTCTCCGGGCTCACGTACCGCGGTCATCATCATCTCGAAGCCTGCCTCGCGCAGCAGACTGGCCACCTCCCCCGGTTGTTGCCGGTACCAGTCGACTGAGACAGCCTTGCCGAAGAACTCAGCGGTGTGGCCCTGCTCGTCCCCGACCTGGAAGCCCAGCATCAGCACTCCGCCAGGTGCGAGTACCCGGTGGAACTCGGCGAAGACCTGCGGTCGCTGGTCCCATGGGATATGGATGATCGAGTAGTAGGCGAGTAGCCCGCCGAGGGAACAGTCCCTCAGGTCCAGGGCCAGCATCGACCCCTCCTCAAACCGGAGGTGAGGGTAGGTACGACGGGCCAACGCCACCATCCCGGGTGACAGATCGATGCCGAAGGCATCCAGTCCCAGGCGGGACAGCAGGATGGTCACGCGGCCTGGTCCGCAACCCACATCGGCGACCTGCCCGTTGCCGTTGTCGCGCACCAGCTCTGCGAAGGCGGTGAACAACGCACGGTCTATGGGCATGCCGTCCAGGTGCGAGGCGACCATCTCGGCGTACTCGTCGGCCACAGCGTCGTACGAGTCCCGGGTAGCGGAGAGAACCTCTGCATCCATGGTCATGCAGGCTAGGCGACGCTGACACGCGCGTTGGCTATCCAGCCATCCGTACAGCCAAGACCATTCGCCAGCCCCGCAGCCAAGCCAGCCGACTGGACCGGTCGAGGACAGACGCGAGACGACAGGGCGTACAGGTCAACGGCAGCTGCCGACGCCCACCGACCGCAGTCTCGATCTTTGCGTAGCCGAGAATTGATCAAGGTTCATACCTGCTCCGACGTCTGGATCGTGGTGGACGAGGGAGCCGTCGGGAACGAGGTGGCCACTACCCACGCGCGCGATGAGTCCGCCGGTGACCCAGCACAGAACGAGGGTCGCGACGAGACTCACGAGCCCGGGAATCTGCCAGAAGCGGGCGTCGGCAACCTCGTCTGGGGTTTCGGGTGCGATGAGGCCACTGGGGTCGACCAGCACACTGATCGTCTCGCCCTCGATGATCTCGTCGTCCGAGTGGCGGCAGATGTCGCCGAAGATCGGGCTGCCGTCGGTGCGCTGCAAGCTGTAGCAGTGCACGTCGTATCCGCCTGAGCGGCTGGAGTAGTGGGTGACGTCGTGGTCCACGACGCTCGCCACCACCGGCTCCCCGCGCAGAGCGAGCACAGTGAGCCGAGGGGCATACATCATCGCGATCAGCCAGAAGAAGGACGCGACGAACGCGGCCATCGCGGCAGCCTTCACCCGAAGGGAAGCGGCGCTCCAGACGCGCTGGTCCAACACGAGTGCGCCGGCAACCACCACCGCTATGACGAACGCAACGATCGGCAGCGACTCCTCCCAGGCGAACAGGTCGGCGAGCGCCGCGACGGCGCCAGCCGCCGTGAAGCAGGCGATCAGGGAAAGTCGATGCCGGCGTGCCCTGCCGCGACAACGAAGCGAACCTGACACGGCCTGGATT
This sequence comes from Micromonospora rhizosphaerae, assembly GCF_900091465.1. Lineage (NCBI taxonomy): Bacteria > Bacillati > Actinomycetota > Actinomycetes > Micromonosporales > Micromonosporaceae > Micromonospora > Micromonospora rhizosphaerae. The sequence continues at coordinate 582,978 of NZ_FMHV01000002.1, forward strand.
GTGGCCCAGGCCCGCAGCGGGCGACGACGCGGACCTTGCCTCCCAGCGGCTCAGGAATCCATCCAGCACGGACGGCTGTCCACAACCGAGAAACGGCGCGCCGCGAGAAGCCGTCGATCGCCGACAACGTTTGCTGTCTTGACAAGAACGATTGTCGGTGAAAGCCTTGCGGCATGTTCGACGTGGCGGTGATCGAGGACCCGGCCGCGGCTGCGGTCTCGCTGGACCCGATGCGGGCCCGGTTGCTGGCCGAGCTGACCGAGCCGGCGTCGGCGACGGCGCTGGCCGACCGGGTCGGGCTGGCCCGGCAAAAGGTGAACTACCACCTGCGCGAGCTGGAGCGACACGGGCTGGTGGAGCTGGTCGAGGAGCGCCGCAAGGGCAACATGACCGAGCGGGTGCTGCAGGCCACCGCGGCGTCGTACGTCATCTCCCCCGCCGCCCTGGCCGCGGTGGCGCCGGACCCCGGACGCGCCCCCGACCGGCTGTCGGCGCGGTGGCTTCTCGCCCTGGCCGCGCGGCTGGTGCGGGACGTGGGGGCGCTGGTCACCGGCGCGGCGCGGGCCAACAAGCCCGTGGCGACGTTCGCGATCGAGGGCGAGGTGCGCTTCGCCTCGGCGGGCGACCGGGCCGCCTTCGCAGAAGAGCTGGCCCGGACGGTCACCACGCTGGTCGGCCGGTATCACGACGAGGGCGCGGCCGGGGGGCGTACGCACCGGGTCGTCGTCGCCATCCATCCCGCTGTACCGGCCCGCGGGCCTGAGACGAAGGAGTCCTGACGTGGGTCGCGAATGGGAGCAGCACGACGAGGTCGAGGTCGACGCGACCCCGGAGCAGGTGTGGGAGGCGATCGCCACCGGGCCGGGGTACGACTCCTGGTTCATGGGGCGCACCGAGGTGGTGCCGGGCGAGGGCGGCGCGGTCCGCACCGACCTGGGCGGCTATGTGATGGAGTCCACGGTCACCGCGTGGGAGCCCCTGCGGCGGTTTGCCTACCGTGGCGACGAGACCCCGGACGGGCGGTTCATCGCGTTCGAGTTCCTCATCGAGGGGCGCGAGCAGGGCAGCACGGTGCTGCGGCTGGTGACCAACGGCTTCCTCCCCGGCGACGACTGGGAGGCCGAGTACGACGCGATGCGCAAGGGCGGCGCGATGTACTTCGCCACGCTCGTTGCGTACCTCACCCACTTCGCCGGCCGCACCGCGACGCCGATCACGGCGGCCGCTCCGGTGGTGCCGGACGCGCGGGGGGTGTTCGACCGGGTCCCGGGCGCCCTCGGGCTGGCTGCCGAGCCGGTGGCCGGCGACCGGGTGCAGGTCACCCCTGAGGGCCTGCCGGCGATCGACGGCGTCGTGGACTTCGTCAACCCGGACGCGATCGGGATCCGGACGCAGGACGCGCTGTACCGCTTCGTGCGCGGGTTCATCGGCCCGATGATCGTCACGCACCACCTCTTCGCCGAGGGTGTGGACCGGAAGGAAACCGAGCAGGCGTGGCGGGCGTGGCTTACCCGCCTGTCCGCCTGAGAGACCAAAGGAGACACGAGGATGAGAAAGATCGTGAGTGGGCTCTTCATCTCGCTCGACGGCGTGGTGGAGGCCCCCGACCAGTGGCACTTCCCGTACTTCAACGAGGAGATGGGCAACGCCGTCCAGTCCATGATGGATGGCGGGGAGGCGATGCTCCTGGGCCGCCGGACGTACGAGGAGTTCGCGGCGTACTGGCCCACCTCCACCGACGACATCGCGGGCCGCATGAACGGCACCCAGAAGTACGTCGTGTCCAACACCCTGACGTCGGCCGAGTGGCAGAACTCGACGCTCGTCAGCGGCGACGTCTTCAAGGAGCTGGCCCGACTCAAGGAGCAGCCCGGCGGAAAGCTCGGCGTGACCGGCAGCGGCACGCTCGTCCGCTCACTGCTGCGCGAAGGGCTCCTCGACGAGCTGCACCTGCTGGTGCACCCGATCGTGGTCGGCAGCGGCAAGCGGCTCTTCGACGACGGCCCGCAGGTGCCGCTACGCCTGACCGACTCGCAGACCTTCAGCACCGGTGTGCTGTATCTGACGTACGAGCGGGCGGATTCCTGAGCGACGAGCTGCACGTGGTGCTCTACGACGGCGGCCCCGGGTGGTGCGGTGAGCGGGTCATTCCTTGGCGCTGCTCGGCCAGGTCAGGGCCTGCGCGACGATCACTCGCTCACCGTTGAACGTGACTGCCGGGCTGCCGTGGAGGCGGAACCCGAGGTCGAGGGCCTGGCTGACCCTTCGGCAGAACGCTTCGTCGTCCGGTCCGGTCAGCACGCGGTAGCGCGGTAGACCATTCGGCGGTCGGTCAGTCATGGGATCTACGCCTACCTGCCAGTACGGGGAAACCTGAAGGAGCGGTCGTCACGGGAACGGCTGCTCCGTCGCGAGAGCCTAGCTCGCGACGGGAGGGTGGTAGGGGTCGCCGACGCTAGTCGGGGACGAAGGTGAGCCGGTCGCCGTCGACCTCAAGCCTTCCCGTGACCGTGATCCGCTCCTCCGCGATCGGACGCGCGGACTCTCCGGCCACGGAATCCCTCACCTCGGCCCGACCCGGGGTTCCGCTGGCGACCCGCAGCTCCGCGCCGTCGACGAGCAGAGCCACCGACGGATACGCGATGATCCGGCGCCGGACCGTCGACGGATAGTCGACGTCCGGCACCCGCTCGAACGGGCAACTGACCGGCTCCGGGTCGGGGCGGGCGGCGCAGCGGTCCAGGTGCTCGCGGACCTGACGCTCCAACTCCGGCTGGCGGCTTCCCCGGAGGCGCAGTTGCAGGCCGGGGGCCTCGCCCGTTCCGGCAACCACGGTGACCGGCGGCGCCTCGAACATCGGGTTCCTGGCGAGGCGCACCACGTACGCGCCGGGGAAGGCGGGCACGTGGCCGAACTCGCTCGTCGGCACGAGGGTCCCGGCGACCACCAGCGGATACGCCGTCCTGGTGTTGGCCGGTAGCGAGAACCACCCGCGATGGATCCGCCAGGACTGGCGCGCGTAGTCCCGGGTGAAGCGCAACTCCCGATCGTAGGTGGCGCCGGCGACCTGGTAGGTCACCTGCATTGTGGCCACCAGTCTGTTCTCCTCCGGAACGAGCTCCTTGATGCTCAGATGGTCGGGCGGGGTGTAGTCCTCGTGCTCCAGCGTGTCGTCGTCCAGCAGTACCGTCTCCACGTCCTCGTCCGGTCCACGGACCAGGTACGACCGGGCCTCGTCGGCATCCCGATCGGCCAGTGCCTCGAAGTACCGGTACACGACCTGCTCGGGCGTCAACGGATCCCGGAACACCATCCAGCCCCCGCCGCCGCAACACAGCGCCACGACGACGATCCCCACCATCCACCGCCACCAGCGACCGAAGAACTCACCCACTGCCGGGCCGGAGGTTGGGCGATCCGGGACTGCACCGCAGGCGGGGCAGGCAACCTCCCAGGTGCCGACCGGCATTCGACAGTTCACACAGTGCACGGGCAGCAGCCTCTCGACCGGGAGAAAGGTGACCATCGGAGTATTCACCGTGATCGACTTCTGCGCTGCCCCGCCGCAAGACGCAGGCGCTGGCGCGGGACACCGTCTTCGCCGCTGTGATGATCACGTGACATTCGTTGGGCAGCCCGCCGTTCAGTCGTGCAACTCGGTGCGCGCGACCTCGGCGAACGCGGTGGTCAGGTAGCCCTCCAGCGGTCGACCGGTGGCCGCCAGCAGGTCGGCGACGAGCAGCGGGGCGTGCCGGGCGACCTCCGCCGGGTCGGGCGGGGCGTCGTCCGCACCCGGGTCGTACACGCCGAGGGCGCTCGCCAGCAGGACCAGCAGCACGTGCGGGTCGACCTCGGGCCGCCACGGCGCCGCACCGCGTACGCAACGCTCCAGCACCTGCCGTACGTCGTCGCCGTCCAGCCCGTCCGGATGGGTCTCCTCCAGCAGCAGCCGGACCACCCCGCCGAGCACCAGCCCGGACCGGTCGGCGCCCGCCAACCGGTCGACCGCCGGCTCGTACGCCCCGGCGTCCCGGTTGCGGGCGGCGGCGACCGCGTCCGTGGCGGCCACCGCGATCTCGCGGGCTGATGCGGGCAGGTGTCGCCAGGTCGCGGTCACCGGGCCAGCATGGCAGAAGGCACCGACAGGCCCGGGAAGCCGCCGCGCAGGCGTGACCGGGAGGCGCGGGACGCAGCTTGGTGGCCCCCGACCGGCCGGGGCAGAGGCGCGTGCCACGTGCGATTGGTCACCCCACGGCCCGTTGCACGCAGGGACGCCGGTAAACCGCTCGCCACCTGTCGTACCTGCACAACAGAATCCAGGCATGCTGCGCCGCGCCCTACCCGCCCGACCCGAAGCCCGCCGGATTCTGATCGGCACCCTGCTGTCCGCCATCGGGCGTGGCCTGACCCTGCCGTTCCTGTTCATCTACCTCACCGACGTGCGCGGGCTGACCGACGCGCGGGCCGGCCTGGTGATCGGCTGGTACGGCGCGGTGACCCTGGCGCTGTCACCGCTGGGTGGCACGCTCATCGACCGGTTCGGCGCGCGCCGGGTCGTCCTGCCCTGCCTGCTCATCGAGGCGATCGGCACCGGCTCGCTGGCCCTGGTCGACTCGACCGCCTCCGCGTTCGCCGTGGCCACGGTGATCGCGGTCGGCAGCTCGGCGATCTGGGCCGGTCAGAACACCATCCTCGCCTCACTCACCGACGACGGTGAGCGGCAGCGGGTGTACGGGCTGAACTTCGCCCTGCTCAACCTCGGCATCGGGATCGGCGGCCTGACCTCGGGCGCGATCGTCGACACCGCCCGCCCGGTCACCTTCCAGGTGATCTACCTGCTCGACGCGGTGAGCTACCTGATGCCGGGGGCGATCCTGCTGACCCTGCCGCACGTCGGCCACCGGCTGGCTGGCGCGGCGAGCACGGCGGACCGGCCGTCGACCGGGGGCTACCTGTCGGTGCTGCGCGACCGTCCGTTCCGGCGGCTGGTCATCTTCGGCCTGGTGCTCACCACCTGCGGGTACGCGCAGATCGAGGTCGGCTTCACCGCGTACGCGGTCCGGGTGGCCGAGGTGACGCCGCGGGTGGTGGCCTGGGCGCTCGCCGGCAACACGGTGATGATCGTGCTCTCCCAGCTGTTGGTGATCCGCCGGATGGAGGGGCGGAGCCGGACCGGCGCGCTCGTCGCGGTGGGCGCGGTCTTCGCGACCGCCTGGCTGGTCCTCGGTGCGGCCGGCCTGATCGGTACCGGGAACGCGCTGGTCGCCGCGCTCGGGGTGGTGGCCTGCTCGGTGATCTTCGGCTTCGGCGAGACGATGCTGTCGCCGGTGATGCCGGCGCTGACCAACGCGCTCGCCACCGACGAGCTGCGGGGCCGGTACAACGCGATGAGCTCGATGATCTTCGGGATCAGCGGGATCATCGGTCCGGTCACCGCCGGCCCGCTGATCGGCGCGGCCGACGGGAAGATCTGGGTCGCCGTGGTGGTCGGCGGCTGCCTGAGCGCCTCGCTGTTGGCCCTCTCCCTCCGCCCGCTGCTGTCCGCCACCCAGGACGGGCGGGCGACCCCCGCCCCGATCCCCGCCCGCGAGCCCGAACCCGCCGCCGGCTGACGGCATCGCGGTCGGGCTCGGATCTCGGACAGCGAACGGGCCCCGGAGCGGAAGGCTCCGGGGCCCGATGCGATGAGGTCTGCCGTCAGGCGGCCGCGACCTCGGCCGTGGTGCGGATCCGGTCCAGCGTCGGCGCGGAGACCGGCGACTTCTCGGTCAGGTACGCGACGAAGGCGTCCAGGTCGATCATGCCGGTGACCGGATTGGTGCCGCCCTTGAGGACGTTGAACCCGTCACCGCCGCCGGAGAGGAAGTTGTTCACCGTGATCCGGTAGGTGGCGTCGGCGCTGACGGCCGTGCCGCCGATGGTGAGGCTGCCGCGGACGATTCGGCTGCCGGCGCACGGGTCGGTTGCCGGGCCGGCGGTGCCGGCCAAATCGACGACGTAGTGGACCGTCGACGACGGGAGGAGCACCGGGCCGGCGACGAACTGCTGCTCCAGCAGGCAGTAGAGCTGCGCACCGGTGAGGTCCAGGGTCACCAGATTGTTGGCGAACGGCTGGACGCTGAACGCCTCCCCGTAGGTGACCGGGCCGGCGTCCAGGTCGGCCCGGACGCCGCCGGGGTTCATGAACGCGGCGACTGCGCCCTGCTCGTCGTCGGTGGCGGCGAGCTGCGCGTCGGCGATCAGGTTGCCCAGCTGCGACTCACCGCAGGACCCCTTCACCACCTTGTAGTCGCACGGAGCGGTCCCGAGCAGGACCTCCGGGGTGCGGGTGATCCCCTCGGTGGTCTCGCCGACCACCTTGTCGGCGACCGGGCCGAGGACGGTCTTGTACCGGTTGATCAGCTCCGTCGACTCCGGGTCCTTGGCGACGTCCCGGGTGACCACGACGTTGTTCGCCTTGGCGGTGAGCACGTCACCGGTCTTCCGGTCCACCTCCAGGTTGATGTCGGTGACCAGCCGGCCGAAGGAGCTGGCGCTGGTGACCAGCTTGCCGTTGATGTTGCACTTGTACGCCTGGTGGGTGTGCCCGCTGACGATCACGTCGATCGACGGGTCCATCCGGTTGGCGATGTCGACGATCGGCCCGGCGAAGCCGTCACACCTGTTGATGTCGATGCCGCCGGTCTGGACGCCACCCTCGTGCAGCAGCACGACGATGGTCTGCACGCCCTGGGCCTGCAGGATCCGGGCGTACTTGTTGGCGGTCTCCGCCTCGTCGGCGAAGGTGAGCCCGGCGACGCCCTGCTGGCTGACGATCTCCGGGGTGCCCTCCAGGGTCATCCCGATGAAGCCGACCTTCACCCCGTCGACCCGCTTGATGCCGTACGGCGGCAGCAGCGGCTGGCCGGTGGCGGTGGTGAAGGCGTTGGCAGAGAGGTACTGGAACTTCGCGCCCTTGAACGGGGTGCCGTCGGCGCAGCCGTCGACCGGGTGGCAGCCGCCGTTCTGCATCCGGAGCAGCTCGGCCGCGCCCTCGTCGAACTCGTGGTTGCCCACGCTGGCGAAGTCCAGGCCAGCCAGGTTCATTTCCTCGATGGTCGGCTCGTCGTGGAACGCCGCGGAGAGCAGCGGGGACGCGCCGATCAGGTCACCCGCGGCGACCGTGACCGTGCGGTCCTGCTCCTCCTCCGTGGTACCGCGCAGCTTGGCAAGCTGGGTGGCCAGGTATTCGGCGCCACCGGCGAACTTCCCGTCGATGCTGCCGCTGGAGCCGGTCGGCGGCTCGAGGTTGCCGTGGAAGTCGTTGATGGCGAGCAGCTTGACGTGGGCCGGCGTGGCTTCGGCCTCGGCCTGACTGGGGTTGACGGCGACCGTGCCGAGCGCGGTCGCGGCGAGCGCGGCCAGACCGACGGCGGCCCGGCGCATCCCGGGGACGGACATGAAACTCCTCGTGAGACTCGGCGCGTGGCTGTCCGGGCGATGGTTCGTCCGGCGGCCCTGATCCGTGCCGTGACAGGGGTCGAGCGCGGGCGGCGGCGGTCGGGGGCCGTTGCCCGAGGGCAAGCTTCTCATCCGCCGCCCAATCGGTCGACCGGGGCAGCACAAGAGAACCATGGATATTGACGGCGACCTGTACCGGTCTGCCCGACGAGTCCGACATGACGGGCAGGTGAATTCCTGCACGGCCACCCACTGTCAGGCCGCTGGACTAGAAAAGTAGCCATGACGTCGAACGGGACTACCTGGACGGTGGACACGGTGCGGTCCGCCGATGGCACCACGATCGCGTACGAGACGGCCGGCGAGGGGCCGCCGATCATTCTGGTCGGTGGCGCCTTCAACGACCGGTCGACCACCCGGGCGCTGGCCGCCGCGCTGGCGTCCGACTTCACGGCGTACGGCTATGACCGCCGGGGCCGCGGGGACAGCGGCGACACCGGGCCGTACGCGGTACAGCGCGAGATCGAGGACGTTGCGGCGCTGATCGAGGTGGCCGGCAGCAGGGCGTACGTCTACGGCCTCTCCTCCGGGGCGATCCTCGCCGCGTACGCCGCGGCCGAGGGGCTGCCGATCACCGGGCTGGCCCTCTTCGAGCCCCCGTTCCAGGTCGGGCCGCACGGCGGTGCCAAGGCGGAGCTGCCGGACCGGCTCACCGAGCTGGTGTCGGCGGGCCGCCGCGGCGACGCGGTCGAGCTGTTCCTGACCGCTGCGGTGGGGCTGCCGCCCAATGCCGTCGCCGGGATGCGGGGCATGCCGGAGTGGTCGTGGATGGAGGGGCTGGCACACACCCTCGCCTACGACACCACCGTCACCGGCGACGGCCCCCTGCCCGCCGCCCGGCTCGGGACGATCACCGCGCCGACCGTCGTCGTCGACAGCACGGGCAGCCCACCCTGGCTGCGGGACGCGGCTGCCGCGACGGCCAGCGCCATCCCGGGCGCGACCCACCGCAGCCTGGAGGGCGGCTTCCACGAGGTGCCCCCGGAGCACCTCGCCGCCGAGCTCCGCGACTCCCTGCTCGGCTGACCCGTCACCGAGGCACTCCGAACCGGACGGTGATCATGAAGGGCGCGGTCAGAACCAGCAGGTCTGCCCGGCGGCGTGGCTGACCTGCACGGTGTGGGTGACGCAGCCGTCGTCGCTCACCCGGTGCAGCAGGAAGGCGGTCGGCTCGGCGACCAGCCCGATCTCCTCCTCATCGGTCATCGTCAGCGAGGCCTGAACCCAGGTGCTCGGGGCGGTGGTCAGCACGGTGCCGGCGAAGGCGGTGGTGACCGCGCGGTGCAGGTGCCCGGCGGTGACCCGTACGACATGGGGGTGGCGGCCGACCACCTCGGCGAGTGCGTCGCCGTCGGCGAGCCGGATGGCGTCGGCGGCTGGGACGCCGACCGCGACCGGCGGGTGGTGCAGGCACACGACGGCCGGCACCGCGGGGCGGCTGGCCAGCACGCCGTCCAGCCAGCCGAGCTGCTCGTCGCCGAGCCGCCCGCCGCCGTTGCCGGCCGTCAGCGAGTCCAGCACCACGATCGTGGCCTCCGGGTGGTCCACGTGGTAGTGCGCCGAGAAGCCACCGCCCAGGCAGGGCGTGCCGCCGAAGATGTCCAGCAGCGACTCCCGGTCGTCGTGGTTGCCGGTGGCCAGGTGGACCGGCAACGGGAAGCGCCCGATGATGTCGCGCAGCGCGACGTACTCGTCGGGGCGGCCGTTGTTGACCAGGTCACCGGTGATGACCACGCAGCCCGGCCGGGGACGCAGCGCCAGCACCCGACCGAGGGCCCAGTGCAGCCCGGTGGCCTGCTCGGCGGCGAGCGGCCCGGTGGTCACGTGCGGGTCGCTGAGCTGGGCGATGAGCATCGACGCCTCCTCGGGACCGGAACCCTCACGCTATCGCCGACGACCCGCGGCGCGCGCCCCGCCGCACCCACAGGCCGCGTCCACATCCTGTGGATAGCACATGTGTACGAGGGCAGCGGATGATCTTGCCGGTGGGCGGTCCATCGCCCGCTGAGTACGCTTGATCGCGCCCCCCGGCGCCGGCCCGGGCCCCCGACCAGGAACGACGTGGATCACGAGCGAGTCATCCGAGACGTCACGGTCCGCCTCCCGATGGCGTCGACCGCCCTCGAGGCATGCCAGTGGACGGTCAGCGCGCTCGCCCGACACGCCCCGGCGACCATCTCGATCCTGCTCCAGGTCCACGACCGGCTCCGCTGCGTCGCGGCCACCGGCGCGTGGCAGGTCTTCTCCACCGTGCCGCTGAAGACCGGCATCGTCGGCCGGGTGTACGCCTCCGGCGAGGCCGCCACCGTCCCCGACGTCACCGCGGACCCCGACTACCTCCCGGTACGCCCCGACGTGACCGCCGAGGTCTGCGTACCGGTGCTGGATCCGGCGGGGCGGCCGATCGGCGTACTGGACCTGCAGTGGAGCGACCCGGTCGAGCTGGACCCGTGGCGGGAGACCGCGGCACGGGTGGCGGCCCGGCTCGGGGCCCGGATCGTGGCGCTCGGCGGCGCACCGGCCGAGAGCCGCAGCGAGAAACTGCTCCGGCACGCCGCCGCGCTGACCGCTGCGCCGACCGAGTGGGACCTGCTGACCGCGGCGATCGGTGCCGCCCGGGACGTCTCCACCCTCACCGCGGCGGTGCTGGTGCTCGCCGGCCGGCGGGGGCCCCGACTCGGCGCCCCGACCGGCGCCGCCCCGGGCGAACTGGAGTCGCGGATCCGGGCCGAGCTGACCGAGGCGGGACCCATCGCGCTCGGCCGGATGATCACCCGCGCCCACCGGCACGGCTCCGGGTACACTCTCGGCGAGGCCGGCCACCCACCCACCGCCGAGTACGCGCCGCTGGCCCGCGCCGGCGTACGCACCCTGGTGGCGGTGCCGGTCGGGCCCCCGGACACCGGTGGCGTGCTGCTGGTCGCCGACGAACGGCTGCTCCGGCCCGACCCGACCACGGTCAACCTGATCGAACTGTTGGCCGGGCAGGCGTGGACCTGCCTGGACCGGCTGCACACCCTGGCCCGGCTGCGCGAGCAGGCCAGCTCGGACCCGCTCACCGGGCTGCGGCACACCGGGCCGTTCGGCCAGCGGATCGCGGCCGCCACGCCGGGGCGTACCGCCCTGCTGGCGATCGACGTGGACGGCTTCAAGGACGTGAACGACACGTACGGCCACCAGGCCGGCGACCGGCTGCTGGTCGGGCTGGCCCGGGCGCTGGAGGCGGCGCTGCGGCAGGGCGACGAGCTGTACCGGATCGGCGGCGACGAGTTCGTCGCGGTGATCGAGGTGAACCGCCCCGAGGAGGCGGTCCGGATCGCCGAGCGGCTCACCGAGGCGGCGCGGCGCACCGGCCGGACGATCAGCGTGGGCGTCGCCCTCCCCCAGCCCGGCGAGTCACCCGAGGGCACCCTCCGCCGCGCCGACCAGGCCCTCTACGCCGTCAAGCGCCACGGCCGCGACGGCGTCCGCCTCGCCGCCGCCTAACCCCCGCACCCCGCAGCCCGCAGCCCGCAGCCCGCAGCCCGCAGCCCGCAGCCCGCAGCCCGCAGCCCGCAGCGATCTTGCACTTTGGGCTGACCTTTTGGACCTTACAGCCCGCTTTGTCGGCACCGAAACTGCAAGATCGCGGAGCCGGGGGGGTGAGCCCGGGGGTGGGGGTGGGTGGGGGTGGGTCAGGGGTGGGTGAGTTCGGCGGCGAGGAGTTCGGCGATCTGGGCGGTGTTGAGGGCGGCGCCCTTGCGGAGGTTGTCGCCCGTCACGAACAGGTCCAGCGCCCTGGGGTCGTCGACGGCGCGGCGGATCCGGCCGACCCAGGAGGGGTCGGTGCCGACCGCGTCGATCGGCATCGGGAACTCGCCCGCCGCCGGGTCGTCGACCAGGATCACCCCCGGCGCGTTGCGCAGCGCCTCGCGAGCGCCCTCGGCGTCCACCTCGGTGGCGAAGACCGCGTGCACCGCCACCGAGTGGCCGGTCACCACCGGCACCCGGACGCAGGTGGCGGAGACCTTGAGGTCGGGCAGCCCGAGGATCTTGCGCGACTCGTTGCGCATCTTCATCTCCTCGGACGACCAGCCACCGTCGGCCAGCGAGCCGGCCCAGGGCACCACGTTGAGCGCCAGCGGGGCCGGGAACGGCCCGAGCTCGTCGCCGACCGCCTGCCGGATGTCGCCGGGCCGGGAGCCGAGCACCCGGTCCCCGGCGATCTTGCCGAGCTGGGCGTGCAGCGCGTCCACGCCGGCCTGCCCGGCGCCGGAGACCGCCTGGTAGGAGGCGAGCACCAGCTCGCGCAGGCCGTACTCGCGGTGCAGCGGGGCGATCGCCACGATCATCGCGAGGGTGGTGCAGTTGGCGTTGGCGATGATGCCCTTGGGCCGGTTGCGCACCTGCTCCGGGTTGATCTCCGGGACCACCAGCGGGACGTCCCGGTCCATCCGGAACGCGCCGGAATTGTCCACCGCCACCGCGCCGCGGCTGACCGCGATCGGCGCCCACTCGGCCGAGACCTCGTCGGGCACGTCGAACATGGCCACGTCGACGCCGTCGAACGCTTCCGGGGTGAGGGCCTGGACGGTCAGGTACTCGCCCCGGCACTGCACCTGCCGGCCCACCGAACGCTCGGAGGCGAGCAGCCGGATCTCCCCCCAGACGTTGCGCCGGGAGGAGAGCAGCTGGCACATCACCGTGCCGACGGCACCGGTCGCCCCGACCACGGCGAGGGTGGGCAGCGACGACATGGCCTTACCGCCCGGTCCCCGCGTAGACCACGGCCTCGGATTCGCCGCCCAGGTCGAAGGCGTCGTGGATGGCCCGGACCGCCTTGTCGAGGTCGGTGTCCCGGCAGACCACCGAGACCCGGATCTCGGACGTGGAGATCATCTCGATGTTGACCCCCGCCGCGCCGAGCGCGGCGAAGAAGGCCGCCGCGACCCCCGGGTGCGAGCGCATACCGGCGCCGATCAGGGAGGCCTTGCCGACGTGGTCGTCGTAGAGCAGGCCCTTGAACTTGACCACGTCCTGGATCTTGCTGAGCGCGGCCATCGCGGTCGGGCCGTCGGTCTTGGGCAGCGTGAACGAGATGTCCGTGCGGCCGGTGCCCTCGGTGGAGACGTTCTGCACGATCATGTCGATGTTGATCTCGGCGCCGGCCACGGTGTCGAAGATCCGCGCGGCGGCGCCCGGCTCGTCGGGCACCCCGACAATGGTGATCTTCGCTTCGCTGCGGTCGTGGGCGACCCCGGTGATCAGTGCCTGTTCCACAGGAAGGTCCTCCATCGATCCGGTGACCATCGTGCCGGTGTTGGTCGAGTATGACGAACGGACATGGATCGGCAACCCCGCGCGCCGGGCGTACTCGACGCTGCGCAGGTGCAGCACCTTGGCGCCGCAGGCGGCCAACTCCAGCATCTCCTCGTAGGTGATCTGCTTGATGTGCCGGGCGTTCGGCACGATCCGCGGGTCGGCGCTGAAGATGCCGTCCACGTCGGTGTAGATCTCGCAGACGTCCGCTTCGAGCGCGGCGGCGAGCGCCACGGCGGTGGTGTCCGACCCGCCCCGGCCCAGCGTGGTGACGTCCTTGGTGTCCTGCGAGACGCCCTGGAAGCCGGCCACGATCACCACGGCACCCTCGTCCAGCGCGCCCTTGAGGCGGCCCGGGGTGACGTCGATGATCCGCGCCTTGCCGTGCACCGAGGTGGTGATCACGCCGGCCTGCGAGCCGGTGAACGAACGGGCCTCGTACCCGAGGTTGTGGATGGCCATGGCGAGCAGCGCCATGGAGATCCGCTCCCCGGCGGTGAGCAGCATGTCCAGCTCGCGGCCCGGCGGCAGCGGGCTGACCTGGTTGGCCAGGTCGAGCAGCTCGTCGGTGGTGTCCCCCATCGCGGAGACCACCACCACCACGTCGTCGCCGGCCTTGCGGGCGGCCACGATGCGCTCGGCCACCCGCTTGATCCGCTCGGCGTTGGCGACGGAGGACCCGCCGTACTTCTGCACCACCAGTGCCACGACGGTGCACTCCCTCCCAGCGACCCTGAGCGTGCCGACGCCGCCGGGATTCGGCCCGGCGGCGCGTGTCAGACCCGTTCAGGGTATCCCGTGGCGGTCCTCGCCGGTCCGGGTGATCCCACCATCCGGCCCCGGCGTGGGCCGGCTCACCAGGGCCGACCCGGACCGACGGGCGACGCGACACGCCGGGGCGACAGCCGCCCGGCGGGCTCCCGAGACCCGTCCCGGCACCGGAGAATGTGTCGGTGCACGCTCACCTCCGCGCGGCCCGGCGGCTGACCGGCGCCCTGGCGATCGCCATGCCGGCGCTCCTCGCCGCCTGCACCGCCGACCCTCCGACGCCGCCCCCACCCAGCGCCACCGCCGACCCGGTGCCGGCCGGGATGGACGCGGCGCGCGACGAGCTGGCCGCCCTGGCGGCCGCCGCGCTGGACCGCCACCTCACCGCCCGGTACACGCTGAACGCGGCGGACGCCCCGGACCGCACGATCGTGGTGACCAGCGCCAACGACGGCAGCTGGCGGGTCGACGTGCCGGCCTGGGGGCTGGGTGGCACGGTCGACATCTCGCTCGCCGCCACCGCCGACGGGCTCTTCCAGTGCGCCCTGCCGTCGGCCGGCCGGCCGGACCCGGCCTGCGTACGCCTCGGCGACCCCGACGACACCGTGCCGCGGCGGCTCGATCCCCGGGTGCAGCACCCCTTCACCGACTGGCTCGAGGTGCTCACCGACCGGCGGGCCCCGCTCGCGGTCTCGCCCGCCACCCCGCCGTCCGGGGTCAGCGGCCAGTGCTACTCGGTCGAGTCGACCTCGGCCTCGCTGAACGCGCCGCTGGACGTCGGCATCTACTGCTACCAGCCGGACGGCACCCCGACCGCGGTACGCGCCGCTTTCGGCACGCTCACCCTGGCGGGGCCGCCCGGCCCGGCGTCGGCGACGGTGCAACTGGCCGGGCCGGTGGTGGACAGCGAGCCGCTCGACAGCGCCGCGCCGTCCCCGGCCGACAGCCCGAGCGCGGAAACGCCGTGACCCGTTGTCCTGTTAAGGGTCGTATTGGCCACCCTGTCAGCGCCCCCGCCAAGCCGGGCTGACCACGCCGGATCAGCTCGACGTCGCGGGCCGCGTCGCCCTGACCGGTCGGAGAGCGCCCGAGGTCACCCGCCCCGGCTGGCCCGGAGCAGGACGGCGGCCGCCTCGGTGCCCCGGTAGAGGACGTGCCGGCCCTGCCGGGACCGGGAGACCAGCCCGGCGGCGTGCAGCGCGGCGAGGTGCTGGGAGACGTTCCCGCAGGACATCCCCGTCCGGCGGGCCAGGTCGGTGGTGGTTGTCGCGGTGTCGAGCAGGTTGAGCAGCGCCGCCCGCCCCGATCCGATCACCCGGGCCAGCGGGTCAGCGGCCGCGACCGGGGGCGCCTCCCAGAGCGTGGCCACGGCCCGCACCGGGTACGTCCCGCCGGGCGGCGAATCCTCCAGCAGGTTCCACAGGACCCGGGACGAGGTGAAGATCCCCGGGTTCAACGCCAACCCACGGCCGCCCAGGTCAAAGTCGAGCCGCCAGGGATCGTCGCTGATCACGCGGTCGCCGGCCCAACGTACGGTCGGGTGGAGCGTGCCGAGGGCCTGCCCCGCACCACCATCGGCCAGCCGCGTCGCCCGGTGGGCGATGTCCGCCTCCAGCAACGCCCGCATCCGCGGCCAGTCCGGAGCGATCGCCGCGTCGTGCCACACCTGTACGGCGGTGACCAGGTCGGGCAGCACGGCCTTCGGGTCTCTGCGCAGCGCGTCACCGAAGGGGCCCAGCGGTCCCCGGCGGGTGGTGGCGAGCAGGTCCCGGACCACCACGTCCGGCGGGGTGGCGGCGATCTGCTCGAGCTGTTCCTCGAACTCCGCGTCCGGCCCGGGCGGTGGCGGGGTGAGGAAGTCGGGCAGCCACCTGCGGGGACGGGTCAGCTCCCGGAGGGGGCCGACCGCGACCGCGACATCGGGCCGCCGGATGATCTGCCGGGCGCGGTCGATCCAGGGCAGGTGGACGGCACCGCGCACGGGGCACCGCAGCGTCCAGAGACTGGACACCGTGTCCCAGACGGCGGAGACACCGAACCGCAGTCCCGCGACGTCCGACGCGCTGAACCGCAGCTGCGACATCTCCACCCCCGCCGAGAATTCGCTCCAGCCTAAAAGGCTCGACCCGGCCGTGGGGGGCACGGTTTGCTCTGGCGCCATGGGGATCAGGGACACCATCCGCACCGCCGTGAGCCACGTCGTACCGCCGGCGGGCCTGACCCGCGCCCTGGCCGTGCAGGCCATGGTGTACGCGATCGGCCACGGCCTCTTCCAGGCCGGCAGCGCCGTCTTCTTCACCCGGGCACTGGGGCTGAGCCCGACCCAGGTGGGGCTCGGGCTCTCGCTGGCCGCCGGGGTGTCCCTGCTCGGCACGGTCCCGCTCGGCGCGCTCACGGACCGGTACGGCGCGCAGCGCGTCTGGCTCGTCGGGCTGCTCGCCGAGGCGGCGCTCTTCGCGGCGTACCCGTTCGTGGGCGGCTTCGCCGGCTTCCTGGCCGTGGTGGTCGCGCTGGCCGTGGTGGACGCGAGCGCCGGCGTGGCCCGAAGCGTCTACTCGATCAACGTGCTGCCGCCCGACCAGCGGGTGACCGCGCTGGCGTACCAGCGCTCGGCGCTGAATGTCGGCTTCGGGCTCGGCGCGGTGATCAGCGGCGTGGTGCTGGCCCTGGACACGATGGTCGCGTACCGGGGGATGGTCTGGTTCAACGCGGCGATGCTGCTGGTCACCGCCGTCTTCGTGGTCCGGCTGCCCCGGGTGCCGGTCGCCCCGCGCTCGGTGGAGAAGACCAGCCGGCTGGCCGTGCTCACCGACCGGCCGTTCATGGCGGTGTCGCTGCTGGCCGGGCTGCTCAGCTCGCACGGCACGCTCTACCTGGTGGTGCTGCCGCTCTGGGTGCTCAGCCACACCGACGCCCCGCGCACCCTGATCGCGGCGCTGGTGCTGCTGAACACGATCCTCGCGGTGCTGCTGCAGGTACGCGCCAGCCGGGGCGCGGAAGCGGTGGCCGGCGCCGGCCGGGCGCTGCGCACCGGCGGCCTGCTGATCGCCCTGTTCTGCCTGATCCTGCCGATCTCGGCGCTGACCAGCGGGGTGGTGACCATCGCGGTGCTGGTGGTCGCGGCGGTGGTGCTCACCCTCGCCGAGCTGGTCCAGTCGGCCGGCGCCTGGGGGATCACCAGCACCATGCCGCCCGCCGCGCACCGGGGCGCGTACGTCGGGGCCTTCCGGCTCGGCGGACAACTCCAGTACCTGGCCGCCCCGGCCGGGCTGACCGCGCTCGGGGTGAGCACCGGCGGCTGGGGCTGGCTGCCGATGGCCGCGCTCTTCGGCGTCGCCGCCGTCGCGGCGGTGCCCCTGGTCGACTGGGCGGCCCGCCGCCCCCGCCTCGGCGAGGACGAGGTCGTTGCGATCGGCGAGCCGGCTACCGTGGCGAGCTGACCAGAGACCCGTCACTGGGACCCACGTCTCAAATTGCGGACCGCGCTACCACGAACCCACGTGATCACGTAGGGTCACCCTGTCATGTGGCAGGCGCTCCTTCTCCTTGGCTGCCGCGACGAGGCCTGACGGCCGGCACCTCGTCGCGGAGTTGAACCGCGCCGTCCAGCACATCCGAACTTCTCATCGGCACCGCCCGGCAACGTCGCCCGGCAGCACGCCGACACCTTCCGATTGCTGACGCCACATTTCAGGGGAGCACTCCGTAATGGCTCAACCCGCCATCGACGCTGAAACCGATCCGATCGCCCGGCAGCGCCCCAGCCGGATGCCGTTCCAGCGCTACCAGCCCTACCACCAGCAATTCCGGATCGACCTGCCGGACCGCACCTGGCCGACCCGCCGGGTCGAGGCCGCGCCCCGCTGGTGCGCGGTCGACCTCCGCGACGGCAACCAGGCGCTGATCGACCCGATGTCGCCGGAGCGCAAGCGCCGGATGTTCCAGCTGCTCGTACAGATGGGCTACAAGGAGATCGAGGTCGGCTTCCCGTCGGCCAGCCAGACCGACTTCGACTTCGTCCGGCAGCTGATCGAGCAGGACCTGATCCCGGAGGACGTCACCATCCAGGTGCTCACCCAGTGCCGGGAGCACCTGATCGACCGGACCTTCGAGTCGCTGCGCGGCGCCCGGCGGGCCATCGTGCACTTCTACAACTCGACCTCGACGCTGCAGCGGCGGGTGGTCTTCGGCCTGGACCGGGACGGCATCGCCGACATCGCCACCCAGGGCGCCCGGCTCTGCCGGAAGTACGCGGAGATCCACACCCCGGACACCGACATCCACTACGAGTACTCCCCGGAGTCGTACACCGGCACCGAGCTGGACTACGCGCTCGAGGTCTGCGCCAAGGTCATCGAGGTGATCGACCCCACCCCGGACCGGAAGCTGATCGTCAATCTGCCGGCCACCGTCGAGATGGCGATGCCGAACGTGTACGCCGACTCGATCGAGTGGATGCACCGGCGCCTGCCCCGGCGAGACAGCCTGGTGCTGAGCCTGCACCCGCACAACGACCGGGGCACCGGGGTGGCCGCCGCCGAGCTGGGGCTGCTGGCCGGCGCCGACCGGATCGAGGGCTGCCTCTTCGGCAACGGCGAGCGGACCGGCAACGTCGACCTGGTGACGCTGGGGTTGAACCTGTTCTCCCAGGGCATCGACCCGATGATCGACTTCTCCAACATCGACGAGATCAAGCGGACCGTCGAGTATTGCAACCAGCTCCCGGTGCACGAGCGGCACCCGTACGCGGGCGACCTGGTCTACACCGCCTTCTCCGGCTCCCACCAGGACGCGATCAAGAAGGGCTTCGAGGCCCTGGCGAAGGATGCCGAGTCCGCCGGGGTGCCGGTCGACCAGCACACCTGGGCGGTGCCCTACCTGCCGATCGACCCGAAGGACCTGGGCCGCACCTACGAGGCGGTCATCCGGGTCAACTCGCAGTCCGGCAAGGGCGGCGTCGCCTACATCATGAAGACCGAGCACCAGCTCGACCTGCCGCGCCGGCTCCAGATCGAGTTCTCCGGCGTCGTGCAGCAGGTCACCGACCATGACGGCGGCGAGGTCGACCCGGCCACCATGTGGGAGATCTTCGCCCGCAACTACCTGGTCGACCACCAGGCCGACCCGACGCTCACCCTGGCCAGCTACGCCATCGGCACCGCGGACGGCAAGGTGGAGATCGAGGCCCAGGTCGGCTTCGGCGGTGCGCAGCAGTCGCTCACCGCGGTCGGCAACGGCCCGATCGACGCGTACGTCAACGCGCTGCAGTCCCTCGGCGTGGCGGTACGGGTGCTCGACTACCACGAGCACGCGATGTCCTCCGGTGGGGACGCGCAGGCCGCCGCGTACGTGGAGTGCGAGGTGGACGGCCGGACCGTCTGGGGCGTCGGGGTGGACGCCAACATCGTGACCGCCTCGGTGAAGGCGGTCACCAGCGCGGTCAACCGCGCCCGGGGCTGAGTCTCCGGCGGCGTCCGGCACCCGCCGGACGCCGCCGCCCGGCCCTGCGGTCACCGGGTGGGCGGCGGCCCGGTCAGCCGTCGGTGCGGGGCACGCCCTGCCGGGCCAGCCGATCGATCACGGCCTGTTCCTGATCCGGCCCGGCGATCGGCGCCCGCACCACCACCGACGACCCCGTGTCCCGGACAAGCCGGTCCAGATAGGACCGGAGCAACGGGTCGGCGGGGCGCGGGGTCACCGCCGCCGGGTCGGTCACCTCGATGACGATCACCCGCTGGGTGTGTCGGTGCGGCCGCCCGGTTCCGCCCGGTGGCCGATGGCCCCACCGCACCCAGTGGACACTGCCGCGTCAGGCCCGCCGGTCAGCGGCGCCGCTCGGGCGGGGTCGAGGCGGGCAGCGACGGGCAGGGCTGCGCGGGCGGCGCCTCCCGCTCCGGTCGGTGGATCAGCAGCGCGGCCATCGCCGCGCCGGCCAGCAGCAGTCCGGCGCACCAGAGCATCGCGCCACGGAAGGCGTCCGTCAGCTGGGCCTTCTGCTCGTAGCCGCTACCGGAGAGGCCGACCAGCAGCGGCAGCGCGGCCACCGCCAGCAGACCCCCCGCCCGGGAGGCCGCGTTGTTGAAGCCGCTCGCCACGCCGGCGTACCGGTCGGCCACCGCGGCCAGCACGGAGGCGGTCAGCGGCGCCACCACCAGGGTGAGCCCTGCCCCGAACAGGACCACCCCGGGCAGCACGTCCACCCAGTACGACGCGCCCGGCCCGACCCGGCGCAGCAGCAGCAGGCCGACCGCCGCGACCACCGGGCCGACGGTGAGCGGCAGCCGCGGACCAATCCGCGCCGAGAGCGCGCCGGCCCGGGACGAGCCGGCCGCCAGCAGCACCGTCATCGGTACGGTGGCCAGGCCGGTGAGCATCGCCGACCAGCCGACCACGTTCTGCAGGTAGACGGCCAGGAAGAAGGTGAAACCACCGAGGGCCGCGTACACCACCACGGTGAAGACGTTGAGCGCGGAGAAGAGCCGGCTGGTGAAGAGTCCGGTGGGCAGCATCGCGGCGTCCCCGCGGCGCCGTTCGACCAGTACGAAGGCCACCGCCGCGACCACCCCGACCAGCAGCGCCAGCAGCACCGGGAGGGAGCGGACGCCGCGGGCCGGGGCGTCGATCAGCGCGTACGTCACGCCGCCGAGGCCGAGCGCGCCGAGCAGCGCGCCGGTCACGTCGAACCGCCGGCCCCCGCCACGCGACGCCGCCTCGTCCCGGCTTTCCGGCACCCAGCGCAGCGCAGCGAGCACCACCGCCACGGCCAACGGCAGGTTGATGAAGAAGATCCACCGCCAGGAGAGCGTGTCGATCAGCCAGCCGCCGAGGAGCGGACCGAGGGCGGTGGAGACGCCGGAGAGCCCGGCCCAGATGCCGATCGCCTTCCCCCGGTCGTCCGGATGGAAGCTGGCCTGCAGCACGGAGAGCGAGCCCGGGGTGAGCAGCGCCCCGCCGGCGCCCTGGAGAAAGCGGGCCGCGATCAGCCAGCCGGTCCCCTGGGCCAGCCCGCACAGCAGCGAGGCGCCGGCGAACCACACCACGCCGAGCAGGAAGACCCGTCGTCGGCCGAACCGGTCGCCGAGCGCCCCGCCGAGCAACACGAACGCGGCCAGCATGAGCAGGTAGCCGTTGATGGTCCACTGCAGACCGGCGACCGTTGCGCGGAGTTCGGCGCCGAGCCGGGGCAGCGCCACGTTGACCACGGTGGCGTCCAGGAAGACCATGCCGGAGGCGAGGGTGGCGGCCAGCAGCGTGCCCCGCCCGGCGGCGGTGCCCGTCCGGAGCGCGGGAGCGGGTGCGGTCATGGTTACCAATCTTCCTGCCGATCCAATCGGGACGCCTCGAATCGCCGAAACCGTCCGGGAGTACTGTGCGGGATCGCCGGGAGCGCGCAAGCTGGAGAGGTGTCGTCTGTGCGTACCAGATCAGGAGCCCGCGCCGCGACGGCGGCCGCGCTCGCCGCGGCGATCGCCCTCGGCGCGGCCGGCTGCGTGCCGGTCGACGAGGCGGAGCCGGAGCCGAGCAGCAGCGGCACCGTCACCCAGCAGCTCGGCGAACTGACCGTCGCCGCCGCCGGCTCGATGAAGGGCTACAGCCGGGCGCGGTTCCCGCACTGGCGGGACACCGGCAAGAACTGCGACGTCCGCGACAGCGTGCTCCAGCGGGACGGGGAGAGCATCAAGCTCTCCGGTTGCAACGTGGTGGCCGGGCGCTGGGAGAGCCCCTACGACGGTCTCGTCTTCACCGATCCGGCCGACGTGGACATCGACCACGTGGTGCCGCTGGCCAACGCGTGGCGCTCGGGCGCGGACGAGTGGGACGACTCGAAGCGCGGCGACTTCGCCAACGATCTGACCCGGCCGCAGCTCGTCGCGGTTTCCATGCGCTCCAACCGGGCAAAGGGTGATCAGGACCCGTCCCAGTGGAAGCCGGCGAACCGGTCGTACTGGTGCCAGTACGCGGCAGACTGGGTGACGGTCAAGCACTACTGGCGGCTGACGGTGACCAGTGCCGAGAAGGCCGCCCTCACCGAGATGTTGGAGGGCTGCACATGGGCGAACAAACCGTGACCGGGGAGCGGCAGCGGACCGCGGACATCACGGCCGGTCCGGGCGGGGTGATGACCGACGAGGTCGGCGTGGTGACCGGGGAGCTCACCCTGCGCACCGAGTATGCCGACGGACAGGTCACCCTGCGGGTGCAGTACAAGGACGCCGACGAGTGGTACACGGTGACCGGCGGCAAGGTGGCGCTGGCCGACCCGGCCGGGCTGGACGCGGTGCACGGCATCGCGGTCGCCCTGCTCAACCGCCCCGAGGGCTGAAACGGCCGAGGCCCCCTTCCCGTGTCGGGAAGGGGGCCTCGTGCCGTACTCACGGCGTGGGGATCAGCTCACCGGTGTCACCCGAGGCCGCGCCCTCGTCCGGCCGGACCAGTTCCGGCTCGACCTCGTGCGGGCGGATCCGCCCGGCCGCGATGTCCTCCGCGTAGTGGCAGGCCACCCGGTGCCCGCTGAGCACCTCGCGCAGCGCCGGCCGCTCGTCCGCGCAGCGGGTCGGCTGCGCCCACGGGCAGCGGGTGTGGAACCGGCACCCGGCCGGCGGGTTCGTCGGCGAGGGCAGGTCGCCGGCGAGCAGGATCCGCTCTCGGCGGTCCTCCACCAGCGGGTCCGGCACCGGCACCGCCGACATCAGCGCCTTGGTGTACGGATGCATCGGCTCGCGGTAGAGGTCGTCGCTGGACGCCTCCTCCACCAGGCCGCCCAGGTACATCACCCCGACGGTGTCGGCGATGTGCCGGACCACCGCCAGGTCGTGGGCGATGATCAGGTACGTCAGGCCGAGCTCGTTCTGCAGGTCCTCCATCAGGTTGAGCACCTGCGCCTGGATCGACACGTCCAGGGCGGACACCGGCTCGTCGGCGACGATCAGGTCCGGGTCGAGCACCAGCGCCCGGGCGATGCCGATGCGCTGCCGCTGGCCGCCGGAGAACTCGTGCGGGTACTTGCTCAGCGCCGAGGCGGGCAGGCCGACCGCGTCGAGGGTCTCCCGCAGCCGCCGGCTGGTGGCCGCCTTGTCGTCGGCCAGGCCGTGCGCCTTGAGCCCCTCGACCAGCAGCGACTCCACCGACTGCCGGGGGTCGAGGCTGGACAGCGGGTCCTGGAAGATCATCTGCATCCGACGGCGGGCCCGGCGCATCGACTCGCCCTTGAGCGAGCGGATGTCGGTGCCGTCGAAGACGATCTCACCGGCGGTCGGCTCGACCAGGCGCAGCAGGCCCCGGCCCAGCGTGGACTTGCCGCAGCCCGACTCGCCCACCAGCCCGTACGTCTCGCCCTTGTTGATCGACAGTGAGACACCGTCGACGGCGTAGACGTAGCCGACCGTACGGTCGAAGAGCAGACCGCTCTTGATCGGGAAGTGGACCTTGACGTCGCGCAGTTCGACCAGTGGTCCGGTCCGCTCGGTCACGGCACCGCCACCTCCTCGGAAACGGGGTTGTTGCAGCGCAGGTCGCCGCCGGTCGCGGTGGGTTCGAGCGGCGGCGTGCCCTCCAGGCAGGCGTCCACCACGTTGCCGCAGCGGGGCGCGAACGCGCACCCCTCGACCCACGGGATGTTGTCGGCCACCGAGCCCCGGATGGCGTGCAGCCGCTCGCCCCGCGGCGAGTCCAGCCGCGGCACCGAGTTGAGCAGCCCGTGGGTGTACGGGTGCCGCGGCCGGGCGAACAGCTCGTGCCGGTGCGCCCGCTCCACCACCTTGCCGCCGTAGAGCACGTTGACCGTGTCGCAGAGGCCGGCCACCACGCCCAGGTCGTGGGTGATCATGACCAGCGCGGTGCCGGTCTCGTCGACGAGCTGCTTGAGCAGGGTGAGGATCTGCGCCTGGATGGTCACGTCCAGGGCGGTGGTCGGCTCGTCGGCGATGAGCAGACGCGGCTTGCACGCCAGCGCGATGGCGATCAACGCGCGCTGCCGCATGCCGCCGGAGATCTGGTGCGGGTACTCCTTCAGCCGCCGGTTCGGGTCGGGAATGCCGACCGCGTCGAGCAGTTCCCGGGCCTCCTTCAGCGCCACCTTCCGGTCCATGCCCCGGTGCCGCTCCAGCACCTCAGCCACCTGGGTTCCGATGGGGACCACCGGGTTCAGCGAGGAGAGCGGGTCCTGGAAGATCATGCCGATGTCCCGGCCGCGCCGGTCACGCATGTCGTCGGGCCTCAGCTTGAGCAGGTCGGCGCCGTCGAAGAGCACCTCGCCGGTGACCTTGTTGCCGCGCTTGGGCAGCAGGCCCATGATCGCCAGGCTGGTCACGCTCTTGCCGCAGCCGGACTCGCCGACCAGGCCCACGGTCTGCCCCGGCTCCACGCTGAAGCTGACCTTGTCGACCGCGGTGAACGGCCGCTCACCGCGGCGCTGGAACACCACGCTCAGGTCGCGTACGTCGAGCAGGCTCATCTGGTCACTTCCTCACCGTACTGGTCTTTCGCTCGCGACTGCGGGGCTCGCAAGCTCACTCCTCGCGCTCGCCGCCGGCCCGCGCCGGCCGTGCTGGTCCGTCGCATCGCCGTCACCGCCGGTTCTTCGGGTCGAGCGCCTCGCGCATCGCCTCGCCGAGCAGGGTGAAGCCGAGCGCGACGATGATGATCGCGACGGCCGGGTAGTACGCCAGCTCGGGCCGGACCTCGAAGTAGCGCTGGCCGTCCACACCGAGCATCAGGCCCCACTCGGCGCGGTTGATGTCCGGGTCGCCGAGACCGAGGAAGGACAGCGACGCGGCCTCCAGGATGGCGGTGGAGAGGGTGAGCGTGGCCTGCACGATCACCGCGGTCATCGCGTTGGGCAGCATGTGCCGCAACACGATGGACCGTCCCTTGACGCCGAGCGCCCGAGCGGCCAGCACGTGGTCACTCTCCCGCTGCGCCAGCATCGAGCCGCGCAGCAGTCGGGCGAAGATCGGCACGTTGACGACCGCCACCGCGAAGATGACCGTCCACTGGCTGGACCTGCTGGCCATTGCCACCAGGCTGATCGCCAGCAGCAGGGCCGGCAGGGCCAGCATCACGTCGGTGAAGCGCATCAGGATGTTGTCGACCCAGCCGCCGAAGGCGCCGGCGATCGCGCCGATCAGCACGCCCAGGCCCAACCCGATCAGGGTGGCCACCACGCCGACGAAGAGGGTCTGCCGACTGCCGTAGATCAGGCGGGAGAGGAAGTCCCTTCCCAGCGGGTCGGACCCGAGGGGAAACTCGCCGCTGGCCCCGGGAATGTTGTCGACGGTGAGGTTCCTGGTGAGCTCGTCGAAGCGCTGCGCCGGGTCATGCGGCGCGAGCAGCGGCGCGAGGATCGCCACCAGGATGAAGAGGCCGACGATGGACGCGCCGACGATGGCCACCGGGTTGCGCCGCAGCCGACGGAACGCGTCCCGGGCGAGGCTCACGCCGCCCTTGTCGGCGGTCGCGCGGGCCAGTTCGTCCAGTCGCGCCTTCTTCCGGTCGCCGAGCAGTCCGATGCTGCGCTCGCTCGTGCCGTCGCGTCGCTGGTCGCCGCCGTGCTTGTCGGCGCCGTCGCGGGGCGCGGCCACGCCGGGCCGGGTGATCGGGTCACTCATCGCACACGCACCCTCGGGTCGATGAAGGCGTAGGAGAGGTCGACCAGGAGGTTGACCACCACGAAGACCAGCGCGGCCAGCAGGATCAGCGCCTGGAGGACCGGGTAGTCACGGCCGCCGCTGATCGAGTCCGTGATCAGCGTCCCCAGGCCGCCCCAGTTGTAGACCTTCTCGGTGAGCACCGCGCCGGAGAGCAGCGCGCCGGTCTGCAGGCCGATGATGGTGACCACCGGCAGCAGGGCGTTGCGCAGGATGTGCCGGCCCCGGATGGTTTTGTGCCGCAGGCCCTTCGCCTCGGCCGTGCGGACGAAGTCCTCGTTGAGCACGTCGAGCACGCTGGCCCGGGTGATCCGCACGATCACCGCCAGTGGGATGGTGGCCAGCGTGAACGCCGGCAGGATCAGGTGCCACAGCGCGTCGGCGGTGGCGTCGAACTCCCGGGTGAGCAGTCCGTCGAGGACGAAGAAGCCGGTCACCTCGGTGTTGTCCACCCCGGTGCTGATCCGCCCGGATGGCGGGAACCAGTGGATGTTCTGGGTGAAGACGTCCTTGAGCAGGTAGCCAAGGAAGAAGATCGGGATCGAGATGCCGAGCAGGGTGCCGGCGATGCTCAGGTTGTCCAGCAGCCGGCCCCGGTGCCGGGCGGCGAGGTAACCGAGCGGTACGCCGAGCCCGACCGCGATGATCATGGCGACCAGGGCCAGCTCGATGGTGGCCGGGAAGGCGCGGCCGATCACCTCCGAGACCGGGTCGCCGGTCCGGATGGAGTTGCCGAAGTCGCCGCTCAGGACCCGCTGCATGAACTTGCCGTACTGCACCAGGATCGGCTGGTCGTAGCCGAGCGCCTTGATCAGCAGGGCTCGGCGCTCAGGGGTGGCGCGCTCACCGAGCAGCGCCTCGACCGGGCCGCCGGGCAGGTTCCGCAGCCAGATGAAGATGAGCGCCGACAGCGCTATCAGGGTCACCACCAGCTGCAACAGGCGGCGGACTATGACTCGCAACATCTCTCACACCAGATTCTCGATAACAGCGGGTCGGCCCGGGCCGGGAAGCCCGGCCCGGGCCGATTCCGTGTGCGGCGTCAGCGGCGTCCTCAGCCGACGCTGACGGTGTTGAACCGCTCGTCGGTCAGCGGGCTGGCGACCAGACCCTTGACGTCCTTGGTGACCACGATGGCCGGCGGGGCGTGCCAGATCGGCACGGCCGGCAGCCACTTGGCGGCGATGTCGCGGTTGACCTGCTCCCAGGCGGCCTTCTTGCCGGCCTCGTCGACCGTGCCGTCAGCCTTGGTGATGGCGTCGAACATGTCGGTCATCGCCGCGTCACCGAACTCGTTCTTGGCCCGGCCGAAGAACGTGCCGACGAAGTTGCCCGGGTCGTTGTAGTCACCGGTCCAGCCGAGGATGTGCAGGTCCTGCTTGCCGAACTGCTGCACGTCGTCCTTGTAGCCACCGTTCCACGGGCGGGCCACACCGTTGACCTTGATGCCGACGGCCTGCAGGTCGTTGGCCAGGACGGTGAAGATCTCCTGCGGGTTCGGCATGTACGGCCGGGAGACGTCGGTCGGGTAGTAGAAGTTGAGCGTCAGGTTCGTGACGCCCGCCTCCTTGAGCAGCTGCTTGGCCTTGTCCGGGTTGTACTCGTACTTCTGCACGTCCGAGGCGTAGCCGAGCACGGTGTCCGGCATGAACTCGTCGGCGACCTTGGTGCCACCCGGGCCCTTGGTCTGGACGAGCTGCTGACGGTTGAGGGCGTACGCGATCGCCTGGCGCACCCGCAGGTCCTTCAGCTTCGGGTTCTTCTGGTTGAAGCCCAGGTAGAGGATGTTGAACGCCGGGCGGTCGAGGACCTGGAAGCCCTCACCGGAGAGCGCCTTGCGGTCGGCCGGGGCCGGGAAGTCGATGCCCTGGACGGTGCCCGCCCGCAGCTCCTGCTTGCGAGTGTTCTCGTCCTTGATGACCTTGATGACCAGCTTGTCGACCTTGGCCTTCTCGCCCCAGTAGTCGGGGTTCCGGTTCAGGGTGATCTCACCCTTGGCCTTGTCCCAGCCGCCGAAGGTGAACGGGCCGGTGCCGACCGGGTGCTCGTTGGCGAACGCGCTGTACTCGAAGGAGTCGCCGTTCTGCTTGACCGTGTCGGCGTCGTACTTCTTCAGCGCCTCCGGGCTGGAGATCGACAGCGCGGTCAGCGCGAAGGCGCCGGGGAAGGCGCCCTTGTACTGGTTCATCGTGACGACGGCGGTGGCGTCGTCCTTGGCCTCGCACTTGTTGTAGACCGACTTGCCGGCGTCCGGGCTGTCGTTCTTGGCGAAGCCACCGAAGACGTCCATGTAGTAGATCATCTGCGACTGGGCGGCGGCGCCCTTCATGTTGTACCAACGGTCGAAGTTGAAGCAGACCGCGGCGGCGTTGAAGTCGGTGCCGTCGTGGAACTTCACGCCCTTGCGGAGGTGGAAGGTCCAGACCTTGCCGTCCGCGTCGTGCTCCCAGCTCTCCGCCAGCGCGCCCTGCAGGTCGGCCGTGCCCGGCTTGTTCTGCACGAGGGTGTCGTACATCTGGCGGATCGGTCGGAACGACTCACCGTCGTCGTTGAAGATCGGGTCGAAGTTCTTCGGGTCACCGGCACCCGCGAAGACGAAGGTGCCGCCAGTCTTGGCCCCACCGCTGTCCCCGTCGCGCTCGCTCTTGGCGCAGCCGGACGCCCCGACCGCCAGAGCGGCAGCGGCCGCCAGGGCCACGGCCGCTTTAAGCCTGCTCGCCTGCATCTCTCACCTCTGTCATGCGCATGTCCACGCCGAGTTGTGACTCAGTCCGTGTGCGGGAGGCTATGGCACGACACACAGAAGCGGAACGGCCGTTAGGCAATTGCTATCAAGCCGACACCAAGCCGTCGGGTCTGACAGCGCCGGATCTTCCGGCAAACAGGACTGTCACACCCGCAGGTCCGTCGGGTGACCAGTCAGACCACCGCAAATCGACACACATGCGACCTCCATCGGGCTGAGGGCGGTCCGAGTGACGTGGGGCACATGTCCAACATTCGGAATACGGGAACAGCGCTGGCCGGCACCTAGGTGCCGGCCAGCCGCGTACGCGGGAAGGGTCAGACGGCCCGCCGGCCCTCGAACGCCCGGCCGAGGGTGATCTCGTCGGCGTACTCCAGGTCGCCGCCGACCGGCAGACCACTGGCCAGCCGGGTCACCGCGATCCCCATCGGCTTGACCATCAGGGCCAGGTAGGTCGCCGTCGCCTCGCCCTCCGTGTTCGGGTCGGTGGCGAGGATCAGCTCCCGCACCGCGCCGCCGCTCAGCCTGGTCATCAGCTCGCGGATCCGCAGATTGTCCGGCCCGATCCCCTCCAGCGGATTGATCGCACCGCCGAGCACGTGGTAGCGGCCGCGGAACTCACCGGTCCGCTCGATCGCCACCACGTCCTTCGGCTCCTCCACCACGCAGAGCACCTCGTCCGTGCGACGCGGGTCGCGGCAGATCCGGCACTGCTCGGACTCGGCCACGTTGAAGCAGGTGGTGCAGAACCGCACCAGCTCCTTGACCTTGCGCAGCGCGCCGGCCAGCCGGTTCACGTCCGCCGGATCCGCCGACAGGACGTGGAAGGCGATCCGCTGGGCGCTCTTCGGGCCGACCCCCGGGAGCCGCCCCAGCTCGTCGATCAGGTCCTGGATGGCACCCTCGTACATCTGCCGGCTCAGAACCCGGGCAGGCCGAGGCCGCCCATGCCGCCCGCGACCGGGCCCATCTTCTGCTCGGTCAGCTCCCGGGCCGCCTCGGCGGCGTTGTGCACGGCCGCGACGACCAGGTCCTCCAGGGTCTCCACGTCCTCCGGGTCGACCGCCTTCGGGTCGATCTTGATCGCCTTCAGCTCACCGGTGCCGGCGACGGTCGCAGTGACCAGGCCGCCGCCCGCGGTGCCGGTCAGCTCCGCCTCGGCCAGCTCGGCTTGAGCCTTCGCGATCTGCTGCTGCATCTTCTGCGCCTGCTTCAGCATCTGCTGCATGTTCGGCTGTCCACCTGGGCGCACGATGGCTCCTTCTCGCACTCGTCTGCTCGGCCGCCGCCCAGCCTAGTCGGGCGGCGGCACACGTCCTCGACGACCGACATGGTCAGCGCGCGTCGACCTCGTCGATCTTCTCGGCCCCGAACGCCTCCCGGAGCAGCTGCACCGCCTGCTCCTCGCTGGACTGCCGGGCGGTCTGCTCGTCGATCACCTCGTCCAGGGGCTCGTCGCCCGGGTCGAAGCCCTCGTACATCGGGGTCGCCGGCGCCGCACCGCCCGTCCGTCCAGCGCCGGGCAGCGGGCCGTCGTAGTCCGGGTCGTAAGGGGGCTCGCCGGCCCAGTCGGCGTCCGCGGTCTTCGGCGCCGCCGCCGCGGTGCGCGAGCCCTTCGCCGCCCCGGCACCCGCCGCGGCCGCCGCCGCCCGGGCCGCCGCGATCGCGCTGCTCACCGGCACGCCGCCGGTGCCGGCCGCCGTGGGCTGCGGCGGCGCCGCCGGCGGACCGGCCGGCTTCGGTACGGCGGGAGTGGTCGTCGCGGTGACCGCCGTGGCGGTCGCGGGCGCGCCGCCCGGGCGGACCGGTTCCGGCCAGTCGTCCGAGCCAGCGGTCGCGGCGCCGCCGGGCCGGGCCGGCTCCGGCCAGTCGTCGCCCCCACCGGCGCTGCCACCCGGGCGGGCCGGTTCGGGCCAGTCCTCCTCGTCGTCGCCGCCCGACGGGCCGGCCCCGGTCACCCGGCCGACCGAACGTCGCGCCGAACCACCGCCGGCCGTGCCGGTCGCTCCACTGGCAGCGCCGCCGGACGAGGGGGACTCGGCACCGGCGGACGAGCGACCCGGGCGGGCCGGGCCGCCGCCGGACGAGCGAGACGCGGCGCCGCCGGACGAACCGCCCGGACGTGCCGGGCCGCCTGAGGAGGTCGACCCGCCCGTGGCCCCGCCACCACCCGAACCACCGGCCGGGCCGTTGGCGGCCGTCGTGGCGGTCGACGCCGGAGCCGGCCGGGCCGGGGCGGCCGGGCGGGCCGGGCCGCCCAGCGACACGCCGCCCCGCTCACCGGCCACCTCGCAGCGGATCTCCCAGCGGCCGCCCAGCTCCTCGTAGAGCGCATCGGCGAGCACTGGGGCATGGTCGGACATCATCTTGGCCAGCACCGTCGACTTCACCGTCAGCACCAGCGTGTCGCCGTCCAGCTCGCGGACGACCGCGTCGCGCATCAGCGCCGCGATCCGCTTGTTGGTCCGATTGACCTTGCCGACCACCTCGGGCCAGACCCGGCGCACCGCCACGGCGTCCAGCCCGCCGGGCGCCGAGCCCGGGCGGGGCGGCTCGGGGATGGCTGGGTCAGGCATCACCGCCGACGGCGGAACGGGGCGACGGGCGGGAGCGCCGGAGCTGGTTCCACCGGCCACGGCGCCCGTCGGGGCGGAACCGCCCGGGGACGGGTCGGCCGTTTCCGCGGCGACCTGCGCGGGACGGGAACCGGCGGCCGCAGCGGCGGCGCGGGCGGCGGGCGCAGCGGCGGCGCGGGCGGCGGGCGCCCCGGACGGGGCCCCGGCAGCCGCCGGCGTGCCGGCGGTCTCCGGGTGGGACGCGGCGGCAGTCGCGGGCGCGGCGGGAGGCTCCTGGCGTACGGAAGCGGCGGGGGCGACCGGCGCGGGGCCGGCGGCGGCGGACGGCGGCTCGACGCCGCCCAGGGTGAGCCGGCGCTCCATCCGCTCCAGGCGCTGGAGCAGGCCACCGGTCGAGTCGTCCGCGCCGGGCAGCAGCATCCGGGCGCAGATCAGCTCCAGCAGCAGCCGGGGTGCGGTGGTGCCGCGCATCTCCACCAGGCCGTTGTGCACGATGTCGGCGCAGCGGGAGAGGGTGCCGGGGCCGAGCTGCTGGGCCTGGGCGGTCATCCGCTCGATCTGGTCCGAGGGACCGTCGATCAGGCCCTTGGCGGCGGCGTCCGGCACCTGCTGGAGCACGATCAGGTCGCGCAGCCGTTCCAGCAGGTCCGAGGCGAACCGGCGCGGGTCGTGCCCGGCCTCGGCCACCCGGTCGACGGTGGCGTACGCGGCCGCGCCGTCCCCGGCGGCGAGCGCGTCGCACATCTCGTCGATCAGCGCCGAGTCGGTCACCCCGAGCAGCGCGGCGGCCCGGGCGTAGCTGACCCCCTCCTGGCCGGCACCCGCGATGAGCTGGTCGAGCACGGAGAGGCTGTCCCGGGCGCTGCCGCCACCGGCGCGCACCACCAGCGGGAAGACCGCTGGCTCGACCCGGACCCCCTCCGCCTCGCAGAGCTGCTCCAGGTACGGCCGGAGCACCTTCGGCGGGAACAGCCGGAACGGGTAGTGGTGGGTCCGCGACTTGATCGTGCCGAGGACCTTCTCCGGCTCGGTGGTGGCGAAGATGAACTTGACGTACTCCGGCGGCTCCTCGACCAGCTTGAGCAGGGCGTTGAAGCCGGCCGACGAGACCATGTGCGCCTCGTCGATGATATAGATCTTGAAGCGGCTGCGAGCCGGCGCGAAGAACGCCTTCTCGCGCAACTCCCGGGCGTCGTCGACGCCGCCGTGGCTGGCCGCGTCGATCTCGATGACGTCGATCGACCCGGCGCCGTCGGGGGCCAGCGAGCGGCAGGACTCGCACTGCCCGCACGGCTCGGGGGTGGGGCCCCGCTCACAGTTGAGCGAGCGGGCCAGGATCCGGGCGCTGGAGGTCTTGCCGCAACCGCGGGGGCCGGAGAAGAGGTACGCGTGGTTGAGCCGCCCGCTGCGCAGCGCCTGCGACAGCGGCTCGGTGACGTGCTCCTGGCCGATGACCTCGGCGAAGGTGCGCGGCCGGTACTTGCGGTAAAGGGCCAGTGCCACCCGTCCCGCCTCCTCTCGACCGAGCCATTCTGCGCCGGTCGGGCACGGGTGACCAACCACCACCCCGCGACCTGACCCGCAGGGACGTTACCGGGACCCGGAGACAGAAAGGCCCCCCGTGCACCCGTCAGAGCTCGCTTATCCTTGCTGCCTTCCGGCCCTGGGGAGGTTCACGAGATGCACGCCGCACGGGGGGTGAGTCAAGAGTACCCGAACTCCAGTGGATCATCAGGGGGTGGTGGGGTGGCCGGCCCACCGGGGACCTGTATCCTTGCGGACGGAGGATTCGCCTAGAGGCCTAGGGCGCACGCTTGGAAAGCGTGTTGGGGTAACCCCCCTCACGAGTTCGAATCTCGTATCCTCCGCTCGCCTGAGCAGCGCCAACGCCCGGCGGGTCGACACCGACCCGCCGGGCGTTTGATCTTGCGGTCTCAGTTTTTGTCTCAGTTGGCCGGCACGGGCACTCCCGCCGGCCCATCGTCCGGATCCGTGTCGGCCCCGCTGTGTGGCGGCAACTACGGGGATGCCGGCGGCCCGGCCCCGGGCGACCAGGTCGCGCCGGTCTGGGCAACCAGGCTGAGCGTCGAGTACGACATGGGGCTCAAACGCATCGCCGAAGGCACCCGGAAGGCTGCGTTGAGGCTGGGCGAGGAAAGCGGTAACGCTGCCATTTCGGGCTGGGCTCACGAGATGCGGGCTTGGTACGCGCTGACGCAGGGCGACTATCGAGGCGTCATCGCGGCCGCCGAGGCCGGCGAACGTGGCGGACCCGGCGAAGTTCGACTTCTACGCGATGGACTGCTATCGCATTGCGGGCGAAGACCGCCTGGCGGAGATGTACGCCCGCGAGGTCATCCGCTCGTCGACCAACCCGGACGGGACCGAGCGCAAGCCGATGCGCAACACCGAAGCCCGGATCACCCTCGGCGTGGTGGCGGCCAGGGCGGGAGACCTTGAGCGCGCAGTTTCCTACGGCCGACGGGCACTAGAAGGAGACGGCAAGTCGCTGCCGTCACTTCTGATGTGTTCGAAGGAGTTGGCGACCCTACTGCGGGAGCGGTACCCGACGGAGCCGGAGGCGGTCTCGTACCTCGACGAGGTGCGAGCCCTCAGCGCGAGCTGACCCCGTCGTCGCTCCCGCCTTCGGTTGCTTGGCTTGGGCGACCGCCGACGCCAGGGCGGGGACGGCTCTCATGCCAGGACACGACCCGGCTCGGGCGCCACATGTGAGTGCGCCCCACCGTCGCATCCGGCTCCGGCATCTGACCCCGCTTCCGGTAGTTCGTCACGGGGCCTGCTCGGGGTGCACGTGCCGCTTCCCACCACGGCCTCGCCGCGCAGTGCCACCAAGCCCGCGCCCGCTGGTACCACCACCGAACCCGACTCACATGATCAGACCATGAAGTACGGCGAAACTACTACGGAGGCGTGCCCGGCGTTTCCCCTCTAATGCCGCGATGGATCAGCCACGAGGTTGCCGGCCAAGCGGCAAAGAAACCGATGATCAACCCGATCTGGTGAATGAACCAAAACACCGGATTGTTAGGCCGCAGGGCCTCCGGGAAAACAAGATGTTCCACTAGCTCTATCCAAATAAATAGGACGAGCTCGACCGCGGATACGGTCAGCAAGTCCTCTCTGGCGACGCTCCTTATTGCAGCCCATACTCTTCGGCCACCTGTGTGGGCCTCGGTGGCGTAGCGGAATGCGACGCCTACGGCCACCGCGCCTACGAAGTCGCCGATGTACAAGGGCCGCAACGTTTCGCCGGCCGTATCGATGCGAAGGCCGAAGATAATCACCGTAGCAATGATGGCACCTAGGGTGCAGTGGGCAAGACAGTGACAGAGTCCGAATACAACAGCAGCATGTCGCGGCTTCTTGGGCGGGTTGCCGTATCGCTGCCGCCACCGGGGAGATTGGGGCCTACCCCACTTCCTGTAAGCCATGACGGCTGCTGGGCCGAAGTACAGGGCGGTGACCGGCCAGACTAACTCCATGACCTTAACCGGCTGACGATGCCCACCAATAAAGGAGTCGACAACGATAACGGCGGCGCTGGCTGACCCCAACACGAGCGTTGCCCACGAGAGCATCAGGAGCCACGTTGGTTGCAAAAGTCATCTCCCTTCACTCCAGGCCACCACGGGCTGGGGATAGCTGGGGCGTTAGCCCAAGGCGGGGACTTGAGCTGCGAACCGAGCACGTTGCCGCAGGTAACGTGCGGGCCGACCTGAGTTCCGCTTCAACGTATGACAATCGAGGCGAGGAACGGGGAATGACCGCATCAGGCAGGCGTGCTTCCATGACGGGCATGACCAAGCCGGACGGCCGACCGACCGCGAAGCCGGCTGCTCGGGGCGCCTGGTTCCTGGCCTTCGGCTCGGCGATGCTCCCGCTTGAGATGTGGGTAGGCGACCATCCACTCCGGGGACATCGTCGTGGGGGGCTCGGTGACGAGCCTCGTGGCCCTCTGCCGGGCCGCATTGCTCCATCGACAGCAACGGTGACAGCAAAGCACTTGGACAAGGGCAGCCGCCAGCGGCCGGGTGCAGACAGCCGCCCGAGGTCGTGAATGCACACGGACCCCGCCGAACATAGCGCCTAGAACTTACGAACGAGGGATCTCGGATCCCGGCCACGCCCAGACGTAGGAGACTGGAGCGATGTTCGTCGAGCCACAGCCCGGTAGCGGCTTCGACAAGATCGCGCCGGCTTACCTCGTCCGCCGACTGCTCGGCCGGCTCATCGGGCGCAACGACAAAGACGAGACCGGACCGCAGGTACAGCAGCGGAGCACAGCAACGCCAGCAAGCACAAGGACGCGGCGTTCGAGCTCACGCTCGGCTGATCACGTCGACGAAGGCCGGGCACGCTCGCCGTGTCGGCCCTTCGTGTCGCTTCTGCTGCGTACCCGCGTTTGGGACGAAGTGAGTTATCGCCGCTCGTGACCGATCCTCAGCGACCGCGGCCGACTGCTAGGACTGAAGGTCGGTCCTTCGTCGTTCATCACCGCCGCTGGCTGCGGGCCACCAACAGTAGACCGGACCGGTCACTGTCAGGACGGAGCCAGCACAAATCCCACTGAGGCCCACCGCCACGTTCCCGCCCTGCCAGGAAGAGACCGGCTACGCCGTCGCGGAGAGGTAGTAAACGGCGAGCCACAGGATGCCGCCCGCATAGAGGCCAACTAGACCGAGCGCCATCAGGAAAATCTCCGCTGCGGTCAGTGGCGCCAGCCGTGGCCGTTCGGCGCTGGGTAGGAGGGCCGGCCCCATCAGGGACCGGCCCTCCGTCGTCTCTACGGTCTTCTCGTCTCAGTTGTCGTCTCACTTGCCCTGTTCCGGCCCGTCTGGCTGCCCGTTGCCGGACTCTCCCGGCCGGCGGGTCGCCCCAGATCAGTCCGCCGAGCTGCTGTGCGATGTCCCGGTCAGGTTGCGGCCGGCACCGCCTCGGCGGCCGTCTTGATGAGCTGCAGCACGTCATCTGGGTGGGAGACCATCGCCACGTGGTTGGTCGGGACCTCCGCGGTGGTGGCGCCCATGCGAGCGGCGAACTGCCGCTGGGCATCGGGCGGGATCGCCTGGTCGCCGTCGGCGACCAGGAACCAGGACGGCAGCGACCTCCAGGCCGGGACGCCCATCACCTCCTGGAGGGCGCTCCCGTGCAACGGCTGCTGGACCGCGGACATGACCTTGGCCTTGACCGGGTCGACGTCGGCCGCGAAGTGGTTGACGAAGTCGTCCTCGGGCAGCCAGGCGAAGCCGTGCTGGTCGACGTCGAGATGCGCCAGGGCGGGACTCGGCGGTCCCTGGCCCAGGAGGGCGCCGATCGACTCGCCCTCATCCAGCCCGAACCCGGCGATGTAGACCAGGCCAACGACGTTGGGCGTGTCGGTACCGAGCGCGGTGATGATCTGGCCGCCGTAGGAGTGCCCGGTAACGACGGTCGGCCCGTTCTGGCGGGCCAGGACCTGGCGCAGCCGGGCGACGTCATCGGCCAGCCTGGTCATCGGGAACTGGGGTGCGGTGACGCTGTACCCGTCGGCCTGCAGGTGCTCGATGACGGCGCTCCAACTGGAGCCGTCGGCCCAGGCGCCGTGCACGAGGACGATGTTCGGCAGCGCAGTCATGTCAGGGCTCCTTCCCGGTCTGCGCTCGACTGTGACAACCCGCTGACTCCCAGGGCTGCACCCCGGACGGCACCCCACACCCATTACCCGTCTTGAGGGCTTCTGCGGGTGACCTGCACCGGGCACGCTGGCGGGTCATGAGGCTGCGGCAATCACGCCCTGGCCGGCCTTGGCGGGCGCCCCTCCCCTTCGGCATCCAGAACACCGCACGCCGGTCAACCGGTGAAGGACTCGGGGCCGAAGCGGCCCCACGCGACGAAGCCGACCGGGGCAAGGTAGACCAGATCCCCCGCGACGAAGCCGGCCAGGGCAAGGTGGACCAGATCCCTCCTTGAACCTAGCAAGGCACCGAGACGGACGGAGTCAGTTCTCGAACGCCCGCCCCGGTGCCGGCGCTTACTGACCACCGGTCGGCCTCGATCGTGGCGCCGCGCTTCGTGTCGCCGGTAGGACTGGGTGGTGGGATCACGCGTACCGAGGTGCTGCGACCCAATTTTCCAGAGGATGAGGATCTGGTGGTCCGGGCCAGTGTTGGGGTAACCCCCCTCACGAGTTCGAATCTCGTATCCTCCGCCTCACACGAAGGGCCGGTCCCTGGGCCGGCCCTTCGTCATGTGCGGCGGGCGTCACCCTGACCACCCGGCGCGGCCGGGGCCGGTGCCGGCCGGGGCTCAGCCGGACTGGGTCGGAGCGACTGCTCTACCAGGGTCGGCCCCGGCTCGATCGGCGGCGCCGAGCGACCCCCGAGCAGGGCCCAGCCGGCGAGCAGCGCCGCGCCGACCGCCGCCACGAGCAGGATCACCCGGTGGTCGACCAGCACGAGCACACCGGCCCCGGCGACCACGGCCACCGTGCCCAGGCCGAAGGTGAGCATGTTGACCGTGGCCGAGACCCGCCCGACCAGCGCGCTCGGGGTCTCCCGCTGCACCGCGGTCCAGACGGTGACCAGCGCCAGCGGGACACCGAATCCGACCGCCACCCCGCCCGCGACCACCAGGGCGAGGGAGGGCGCGGCCCGCAGCGCGAGCCCCTGCCGCGAAGACCGCGATCGCCGCCGCGGTCACCCGCCGGTCGCCGAACCGGCGCAGCAGCGACCCGGCGGCCAGGCCGCCGAGCAGCGACCCCACGCCCTGGACCGTGGCGAGCACGCCGTTGAACTCCGGCGGCCGGTGCAGGCCGGCGTCGACCACGGCGTACGCGACGGCGCCGTTGATCCCTACCAGGAGCATCGTGACGCCGGCGCAGAGGACGAGGTGCCGCAGCGGGCCGTGTCGGCGCAGGTGCGCCACCCCGTCGGCGAGCTGGCGGTCCCAGCGATCGGGTGGGGGCGGCGGCTCCTCAGGTACTCGGATCAGGGTGAAGGTCAGCGCGGCGAGGAGGAATGTCGCGGCGTCCAGCAGCGCCACCGGCTGCCCGCCGTACGCGGCGAAGAGGCCGGCGCCGACCAGCGGGACGATCAGCTTCATCCCCTCGTTGATCGTCACCCGCAGCCCGTTGAAGTCGCCGAGGAGCTCGCCCGGGACCACGGACGGGACCAGCGCCGCCTCGGCCGAGTCGAGCAGCACGATGCTCACTCCGTACGCGGTCATCACCGCGAAGATCAGCCAGATCCGGGCCGCGGAGTCCACGAGCAGCAACACCGGGAGCAGCACCGCCATCGCGGCGTGCAGGCCAATCAGCAACGGCCGGCGCCGCAACCGATCGGCGAGCACCCCGATCAGCGGGCCGACCAGGGTGGGGCCCCAGATGCCGAGGGTGACCAGGCCGGCCTGGCTGCTCGACCCGGTCAGTGCCTTCACCCAGATCCCGGCGACCAGCACCATCGCCGACGTGCCGAACCCGGAGACCAGCACCCCACCGAGGTAGAGGCCGGCGTTCCGGTTGGTCAGGACCCTGGTCGTACCCCAGCTCATGGCACCTCCCCCGCGCGGGCCGATTCTGTCGGCCGACCAACCCCCTAGTCAATGCTTGGGGGTTGCTTCCGGTTTACTGGCGGTCGTGAGCACCACCGATCCGCGCCTGCGCGCGCTGGCCCACCCGGTACGGCTGCGCATGCTCTCGCTGCTGTGGAGCGCGCCGCTTTCCGCCGCGGCGCTCGCCCGCGAGCTGGAGATCTCGCACGCGCTCGCCAGCCAGCACCTGCGTCGGCTGAACGCCGCCGGCCTGGTGGAACTGGCCGACGTCCGCACCCGGCGCGGCGGCCGGGAGCGCCGCTACCGGGCGAAGCGTGGCTCGGCGCTCTCTGACCAGCGGGAGGGGCAGGCGCTGCTGGCCGAGTCGCTGGCCCGGAACCTGCTGGACCGGGTGGCCCGCCGGGCGCCGGAGACGGCCGGCGTGACGACGGACGCCGAACTGTGGTTGTCGCCCGAGGACTGGGCGGCGGCCCGGCGCCGGATGATCGCGATCATGACTGAGCTGCACGACGCGGCCCGTCCCCCGCACACCCCCGGTACGGTCCGGGTGGGCGCGACGGTGATGGCCTTCGAGATGACCGACCCCGCCTCCGAGGACTGAGCAGCCGTCGTACACATGTACTATCCACAGCCTGTGGACGCCGAGAGGATCGGATGAGTTACCAGCTCAGCGGCGTGGTCGCGGATGTGGAGCTGCTCCGCGAGCAGACCGCCGGCCTGGACCACGCGGTCCTCGCCGCGCTCCGCCAGGACTTCGCGTTGCTGCCGGTCACCCCGCAGCTGGTCGAGGAGCTGACCGGTGCACTGCCCGACTTCGCCACCGGGGAGCCGAGCGCGGAGCAGCCCTTCCACCTCGTGCTCTCGCCGGCGCTGACCGACCTGCTGGCCCGGTGGTCGCGGCAGGGGCCGGTGGGCTACCTGGAGGCGGAGTTCGCCGGCGGGCTGGGCCGCCAGTCGTCGATGGTCTGGCTCGGCGGGGAGGTGAGCTGGGGGCCGCGCTTCGACGGCACCGTCGACGGCCCGCGCGCGGAGTGGCCGATCAACGGCGCGCTCGCCCGGCTGGGCGCGGAGCCCGGGCCGTGGATCGATCTCTTCGCCGAGCTGGGGCTGCACCTGGAACGCGACATGGCCGGCTGGCTGGCGCACGGTCGCCGCGGCCTGACCGCCGACTACTGGGACGAGCTGGCCGAGGAGTGGGAGGACGAGCGCCCCAATGAGCGAATGTTGGGCGTGCACCAGACAAGGTGATTGTCCGCTATAGACCACCATGGACGACGCCTTAATCTGCCGCCCGAAACGGCCATGCCAAAGGACCGCGCTAGAGTCGCACGTCCGTTGAAGATCCGGAAGTGCTAGGCGAGCAGGAGAATATCGGGCAGGCATGGTGCAGAAGACAGACAGTTCCACCACCATGCTGTCCGGCGACGCATTCGTGCGGGACCGGCCGACCATCCTGTCCTACAGCGCCCTGGGTGCGTACACGTTCTGGCTGTACGCCTTCGGCCCGGCGCTGGCTCTGCTCCGCGCGGAACTGAACTTCTCCTACACGATGATCAGCGTCTACTCGGCGCTGTGGGCGGCCGGCTCCGTCGTCGCCGGCGCGGCCTTCGCGCCCCTCGCCACCGCCCTGGGTCGGCGAGCCGTGCTGGGATGGTCGGCCCTGGTGACCACCGCCGGCGCGGCCCTGTTCACCCTCTCCCACAGCATCACCATCACCCTGCTGGGCGCCGTCGTGATGGGGCTCGCCGGCACCACAGTGCAGACCACCACCCAATCGGTGCTCGCCGACCACCACGGTCCCCGCCGGGACCGAGCGCTGGTCGAGATGAACATCGGCGCCGGACTCGGCGCCGTGGCCGCCCCGCTGGCCCTCGGCCTGTCCCAGGCGACCACGAGCACATGGCGCACCGCGATGGCGGTACCCGCCGTCGCCCTGGCCGTCCTCGCCGTGGTCTACCGGCACGAGCCGCTACCGGCCCCGCCGCCCCGCCCGCCGCACAACCCATCGCACCGGCGCGCCTCTCGGCTGTCCCTCGCGTGCTGGCTGCTGTGCCTGCTCGTGGCGGTCGGCATCGGCGTCGAGTTCTCTGTGGTGTACTTCGGCGCCGAACTCCTGACCGCGGCCCACGGACTGGCCACGGCCACGGCCGCCGCCGCCATGACGACCTTCTACGCCGGCATCCTGCTCGGCCGGGTCGCGGCGGTTCGCCTGACCCGCCGTCCCGGCCAGGCCGGTTTCCTGCTGGGCCTGTCGCTGGCGGTCACCCTTGCCGGTCTGGTCGCCCTTTGGCTGCCCGGTGGTTCGACCCTCGCCCTGCTCGCCCTGTTCGTCGCGGGCCTGGGCATCGCCAACCAGTTCCCGCTGGCCCTGGCCCTGGCCCTGGCCGCCGCACCGGGCAACACCGACGCCGCCAACGCCCGCGCCCAACTCCTCGGCGGGGTGCTGGTTCTCGCCGCCCCGTTCCTGCTCGGCTCCCTCGCCGACCGCCTCGGGATGTCCGCCGGCTTCGCGGTCGCGCCCCTGCTCACCGCCCTGTCCGGGCTCTTGCTCTACGCGGCGCTCCGCCAAGAACGCCGCGGATCGGAACTCGTGCAGTTCCGCTGGAAGTAAGAGCCCCAGCTTCCCGACCTCCCGCGCGCCCCCCGACGTGCCTGCTGACCTGCCCAAACGCCTTCCGTCGGCTTCCGACATCTTCCGCCGTTACTCGCGCTCGTTTGTGCCGGATCTGCGCCACGTGATCATGATGAACCAGCCAGCTCCCGCAGCCGGTCGACGTCGAGCAGCGCCACCGGCCCGACCTGCGGTGAACTGCAAATCCGTCGGGCCAACAGGTAGGCGTTCGCCGCGCGGTGGCTGCCCCGCCCCCGTCATCGTTCATTCCTGCATCTGGCCGCAAACCGCCAGGTCGGCCGGTAATTTGAGCCCATGGCGACACAGACCCGTAGCCTTTTCTCCGTCCAGGATCTCGAGGACTACGGCAGGACGAGAGGTCTCGCGGACAGCGATCTCAATGCGCTGCGCGCCGTCGCAGACTGGATCAAGACCTTCGTTGCCATGCCCAACAATGATCTCGGCCGTGGCGGGCCGGTATGCCCCTTCGTGGGCACGGCGATGGAGCGTAACACGCTTTGGCTGGCTCCAGAGCGGATCGCCGATCGGGGCGTGGCGGATGTCGTCCAGCTCGTGAACGACTACAAAGGAAGGCTCCTGCGCGCTGAACCCGTGCAAGGTGATGAGATAGCCTTCAAAGCGATCGTCGTCGCTTTCACGGACGTGTCGGCGGATCGCGCAAACGACATTTTTAGCGACGCTCAGATAGCACGGCTGCTGAAACCCACTTACGCCCAAGACGGCGTGGTGATTGGGGAATTCCACGAACGGAACGAATTGGCGTCGGTTCACAACTCGGCCTTCCACCCGTTTAGGTCGCCCGTGCCGTTCGTACTGCTGCGGCACGCCAACATCACCGACTGGAAGCTCTACCTGGACGACGAAGACTTTCTCGGCATGTGGGCGCGCCGTTTTCCCGAGTCCGCGGTCCCCGCTCTGGCCGAGGAGCTACGCCGCACCAACTGGCAGCATCTCGAACCGTGACGCGGCGGCCGGGCTGGGTGCCCGGCCGCCGCGTGCCCCCGTCGGGAAACCTTGCAGGTGGCCGGCAGACAGTTCTGGCTCGGGCCGGCCCGCTCAGGCGTGACGGTGACGTTCTGGGCCCGACACCGTCATCCACCTGCTCATCGCCGGCGCCCGGCTCAAGTCCGTGCGCTCACACCTTTACGGGGTCCTCCGGTTCACGCCGGGTGAGCACCAAGGGGGCGTCCTCGGTGATGGCGACCGTGTGCTCGGAGTGGGCCGTGCGTGAGCCGTCGGCTGACCGGATGGTCCAGCCGTCGGCGTCATAGACGATCCGGTCGGTCGTGCGGGCGAACCAGGGTTCGAGCGCGAGGGTCAGGCCCGGCCGGAGCGTGAGGCCGCGCCCTGCCCGGCCCTTGTTCGAAACGTGGGGCTCCTCGTGCATGGTGCGGCCGAGGCCGTGGCCACCAAACTCGGTGTTGACCGGATAACCGTAGTCGTGGGCTACCGCCCAGATGGCCGCCGAGATGTCACCCAGGCGGTTGCCCGGACGCGCCATCTCGATCGCCGCCTCCAACGCTTCCTCGGTGGCGCGGATGATCCGCAGGTCCTCCTCGGCGGCGGTCCCGACGACGACCGTGCGCGCCGAGTCGGCCACCCAGCCGTCGACGCTGACCGCGAGGTCCGCGCTGAGTACGTCGCCGTCACGCAGCGTGTAGTCGTGGGGTAGGCCGTGCAGGACGGCGTCGTTGACCGACAGGCAGATGACGTTGCGGAACGGGCCGCGTCCGAAGGACGGCGCATAGTCCCAGTAGCACGACTCCGCCCCGCACCGTTTGATCATGCCACGCACGTGGTGCTCCAGGTCCAGGAGGTTGACGCCCACGTCGGCGAGCTGGCCGACCTCGGAGAGCACCTCGGCGACGAAACGCCCGGCCACGTGCATGCGTTGGATCTCCGCAGGCGTCTTCAGTTCAATCACGAATACCTCGCGTCACAGCGTGTTGGTATAGTTATACCGACACCCTAGTACTTGCCGGTATAGTAATACCAGCCATATCCTGGGAGCATGGTCCGTCACCCGCTCACACCTGAGCAGATCGAAGCCGGCAGGCGTCTCGGCGCCCTGCTGCGCCACGCGCGAGCGGGACGCGACCTAGCGGAAGTCGCGCACGCGGCTGGCATCTCGCCGGAAACCCTGCGCAAGATCGAGACCGGACGACTACCCTCTCCCGGATTCGGCACGATCATCTGCCTCGGTGAGGCGCTCAACCTGCCGGTGCAGGAGTTGGCAGCCACCTGGCGCGGCAGCGACCTATCGCTGGAAGCCGTCTTGTAGCCGCTGCTCCACGCGTCCACGGAACCGGGCGGCACCATCGCAAAGTGACAAGTAGTACCGGTAGCTGGTGCCGACCATCGCTGGAAACGATGAGCAGAACCCCATGTCGCGGCGCGCTTGTGCCGCTGTCCGCGTGGCACACGGTCATGCCGCAGATACGGCGCGACGCACCGAGATCCCGAACGCCACGCCCGCCCGTACCGATGAGCGGACGTCCGCGCCACGCTGACTCGGACGCGCGGGAGGCGCTCAGCCGCGCCGAGGGCCGCTGGTTCGGCCGGTGCGTGGTCCTCACTCTTCCTCAGGAGGTGGGCGGCCCGGCTACAGGCTTCCCGACTCCGGCCAGTTGGACCAGTGCGTGTTGGGCCGCAAGCTGGGCGCGTATCGGCTGAGGTCGCCGGTCGCTAAGACATCGGCGATCTGGTGGAAGGTCTCAGACTCGCTGGGGCGTAGCCCGCTCGCCAGGTCGGAGTGGTTCCACTGGTCCAGCCGCAGAACCTCGGGTATATCGCCCCGGATCCGGCGCCGCAGCTCCCCCTCATCGGCCGGGAGCAACTCGCCAGGTCGATGCGCACACCCGCGTGGTCAGACCGCGGCCAACCAAATCTTGCTCTAGCGTGGCGGGTCTCCTTCGATCAGACGGTCGGGTCGGGTAGGAGCTCCCGTACCTCTTGCGTACAGCGGCAGGCGACGGCGATCTTGGCAGCCCACTCCAGCGCCTCCTCGCGTGAGGGCACGTCGACGA
Source organism: Micromonospora rhizosphaerae (assembly GCF_900091465.1). NCBI lineage: Bacteria > Bacillati > Actinomycetota > Actinomycetes > Micromonosporales > Micromonosporaceae > Micromonospora > Micromonospora rhizosphaerae. The sequence goes on from NZ_FMHV01000002.1 coordinate 626,717, forward strand.
CCGCGAATCCGCCGAGGTGCTCCTTGCTCTCCAGGTACGGGCCGTCGGTGACCGTTCCATCGGTGGCCACGACGCTCACCTCGTGGCCTTTCAGCCCACCTCCAAAAACCCACACGCCTGCATCCTTGGCCTCCTGGACCACCTCGTGCGCGGCCTCGGCCACGTCGGGCAGCTCCTCCTCGGGGAAGGTCAAATTCTCACGGGACCTCCGCCGTTCCGCCCCCGGGGGCGTCATGTGCCCCTGGTCGCGGAGATCATCGCCGCTGCCACCGGCTACGAGTAGTCCAACCGCACTCTCATGGCCGCCGAGCGGGCGGCTGGCTTGGGCTGACCGGCGCCGGCTCGGAGTGGTACGCCAGAAGCCAGCGAAGCACGTTTCATTGAGTTCCGTGCGTGCCACCAACCGGTCGGTAAGTCCGACACGGTCAGCGGGCCAGATCGGCGATGAGGTTGACGGAGCCCGCCACGATCACCACACCGAATACGTACGACAGGACGGCATGGGACAGCACGCTGCCCCGGATCCCCCGATCGCTGATGGCCGTGTCCGATACTTGGTAAGTCATGCCGATCGTGAAGGCGACGTAGGCCAAGTCGCGGTAGGTGAGCCGCCCTTGCACAGACTGGTCGCCGAAGCCGATCCCCCCGGTCGTTGATCGGAAGTGCAGGTCGGCGTAGCGCAGGGTGAAGACCGTATTGACAACGGTCCACGACAGCAGGACGGTCAGTATTACGACGCCGACGAACAGCACCCGCAATGAGCCGCCCTGCCGGCCAGCGAGGCTGAGAGCAAAGCCGACACCCAGCAGGCTGGTGACGCCCGCCCCTACCAGCAGCACTGCGGCGGTTCCCCGCGTCTCGTCCTCACGCATGGCGAGCGACTCGGTGTGGGAGCTGTCCGCTCGGATAATGACCGGCCAGATGGTGAGGAGGAAGGCGAGCGCGGCGGCGTCCCAGCCCCCGACCGCGGCCAACTCCCACCTCATGAACGGCAGGAGCGCCAAAGCGACAACGAGCCCGATGGAGGCGACGATTCCGGCTCGCCGCAGGGCAGGGGCGTGCCAGCCCAGGCATCGGTGATACAACGTCTCCGGGGGCATGCCGGTCATCGTCCGAGTGTCTCCCACCGCATCGCATGGCGTGCTCATCGCCGCGCACAGCGAGCCCGTTGGTCACCTGGATGGCCCCGGCTTCGGTCACCGAGTGGACCACCGAGGACGATCCCACCGGTCGGCCACCGGCTCGCTCGACCCTGTAGCGCTCCAGCGACGCCCGCTGACGTTCGGCCTACATCATGCCGCCGAACGATCGCATCTGCCGCAATCAGCGCGCTGAGATGTCGCAGATCAGCTGGCGGACGAGTGTCGCGCATCAGTCGACGGAGGACACAGCCGGGCGCCGTCGATGTCGGGCAGCTCAGGTCAAGAGAGTTCAGACCGAGGGTCAGCGGTCTCTTGATCGAGCTTGCCGTGAGCCTCTACCGAGAGGTCCCGCCAGTCGGCCCAGGTCTTGAGCCGGTCGGCGTAGACCTGCTGGAGCATCGGGTAGAAGCCCTGTCCGAAGAGGATCCGCAGGGGTGGGTTGTCGGAGTCGACGATCTTGAGGAGCGCCTGGGCTGCCGCGGCTGGGTCGCCAGCAGGTTGCTGTCCCATCAACCCCGCGAGGCGCCGGCGGAGCCCGTCGTAGCTCGGGTTGGGCTCGGCCACGTGGCCATTGTTGAGGGGATCGGGGTTCTTGCCGGACCTGGTGGCGAAGCCAGCGGGCTCCACCACGGTCACCTTGATCCCGAAGTCGGCGACTTCTTGGGCGAGCTGCTTATCGCGCGGGTCGAGACCACCGACACCCCGGAGGACTGATGACCACCGCGCTGACCCGCCGACACCTGCTCGCAGCCGCGCTGGCAACCGGGGTCGCCGTGCCGCTCGGCGGCGCCGGCCGCGGGTGGGCGGCCCCGCCGCCGGCCGCGCCCGGCATGGCACGGCTCACGCTACCCCCACCCACTGGGACGACTGAGCAACCAAGGCCGGCTGTCGTGCATGCGCTGGGACGGATTCACTGTCAAGCATGTGCTGGGACTAGACAGCCGGCAGCCGGCCGGCGACCCATCAGCCTCGGCGGCCGGTCCGAACCCACTGGAGCGGTCCGGTGCGGAGACCTTCGCTGGTGACCCCGTGATAGATGATCATCACAATGATGCCGAGTAGTCCAAGTAGCGGGTTTACGATCCAGCCGAGCAGCCCGGCCAATCCGTAGAGAACGAGGCCAGTGATTGGGCGAGCCTCCTGCGCGTGAACGTGGCCTTGGTCGATGTGGCCCGCGCGCAGCGCCGGATGGCGGCGCAGGTAGGCGAAGAACACCAACCAGGGCGCCGACATCAGCGCCGCCGCGAGCGCGTACATGACGACAGCCACCCGCAGGTCGTCGGTGTCACCATCGACGAGCGCCGACGCTAGAACCGCAGTCGGAAACGGGATGATCACCACGCCGAAGAGGATGCCGATATTGATCCAACTGAGCGCGAGGGTGGTGCCGCGGACCAGCCGTAGCAGTGCGTGGTGGTTGAGCCAGAGGACGCCGATGTAGATGAACGACACCACGAACGCCAGGTAGGATGGCGCCTCCCTGACGAGCGACGTGAGTAGCTCGCCCTGGTGGTATTCAGGCACCCGCAAGTCCAACACCAGCAGGGTGATGACGATGGCGAAGACACCGTCGCTAAACGCCGCCAGCCGACCGATGTCGGCCAGGCGAGCGGGGCCTCTCGGCTGAACCTCCTCGGGACCTGCGGACACTGCCGCACGCTAACAGTGAGGGGACTCTGGGCGGGAACGATCACCCGAAACGTCCCCGTCCTACGGCTCCATCCAGCCGGGCTGGTCGCTGGCGACTAGCCCTCAATGGCAGGTGTCGGCCCACGCGTTGGTGGACTGCTGTGGGACAGCCCGACAGAGGACCCGAAACCGGCCTCTTGAGCACGAACTGAGACCGAAACCGAGCCCAGAAGCGGAACGCCCGGCCGATTCGTCAGAATCGACCGGGCGTTCTCGCATTTTACGAGCGGTGGCGGCGGGATTTGAACCCGCGGAGGGGTTGCCCCCTCACACGCTTTCGAGGCGTGCTCCTTAGGCCACTCGGACACACCACCGCCGAGAAGGGTACAGGACCGGGGGTTGCGACGCCCAACCGGTATCCAGGGCCCGGGCCTGGCAGGATCTCTGGCATGAGTACGCACATCGGCGCTGAGCCGGGAGATATCGCCGAGCGGGTCCTGATGCCGGGTGACCCGCTGCGGGCCAAGTGGATCGCCGAGACCTACCTCGAGGACGCCAAGTGCTACTCGACGGTCCGCGGCATGCTGGGCTTCACCGGCCGCTGGAACGGCGTCGAGGTCTCCGTCCAGGGCTCCGGCATGGGCATGCCCTCCGCCTCGATCTACGCCCACGAGCTGCTGAACGAGTACGGCGTGAAGACGCTGATCCGGGTCGGCTCCTGCGGCGCCCTCCGGGAGGACCTGCAGCTGCGGGACGTGGTCGCCGCCATCGGCTCGTCCACCGACTCGAACATGAACCGGTTGCGCTTCGACGGCCTGATCGACTACGCCCCGGTGGCCGACTTCGGGCTGCTGCGTACCTCGGTGGAGGTGGCGGAGCGGCGCGGCATCACCATGCACGTCGGGCCGATCCTGGCGGCGGACGCCTTCTACACCGACCGCCCGGACCTCTACGACGCCCTCGCCGACTACGGCGTCCTGGCGGTGGAGATGGAGTCCGCGGCGCTCTACACGATCGCGGCCCGGTTCAAGGCCCGTGCCCTGACCATCCTGACGGTCAGCGACCACATCAAGACCGGCGAGAAGACGACCTCCGCCGAGCGCGAGCAGACCTTCAGCCAGATGGTCGAGATCGCCCTCGACACCGCCATCGCCTGACCCTCCCGTCCCTTCGCCGCCCCGCCACCTCAGGTGGCGGGGCGGCGGCGTTCCAGATCACAAAAATAAATACGACCGGTCGTTCTTTTTCTGGTTACGCTGCCCGCATGACCCTCGACGGCCGCGTCGCCCGCGGCGAGCGCACCCGAACCGCCGTCCTCGACGCGGCCGTGGCCCTGGCCACCGAGGCCGGCCTGCACGGGCTCTCCCTCGCGCAGCTCGCCGACACCCTCGGCGTGAGCAAGTCCGGCCTGTTCGCGCACTGGCGGTCGAAGGAGGCCCTCCAGCTCGCCACCGTCGACCGCGCCGTGGAGCAGTGGCAGGAGCGCATCGTCGCCCCGGCCCTGCGCGCTCCGCGGGGCGTACGGCGAATCTGGGCGCTGCACGAGGCCCGGATCGACTTCTACGCCGCCGGGGTGCTCCCCGGCGGCTGCTTCTTCGCCAACACCGAGTTCGAGTACAACGCCCGGCCCGGCCCGGTCCGGGACCGGCTCGCCGAGGCATTCGGCCAGTGGACCGCCTTCCTCGACCGCCTGGTCCACGAGGCGGTCGCCCTCGGCGAACTCCCCGCCGACGTGGACGTCCAGCAGTTGGCGTACGAGATCGACGCGCTCGGGATCAGCGCCGCGATGCGGTCCCGGCTGCTGGACCCCGACACCGCCTACCGGCACGCCCGCCAGGGCCTGCTGAACCGCCTACGGGCCCTGTGCCCCGATCCGACCCTGCTACCGGAAGGCCTGTCATGAGCCACGCCATCGTCGACCAGCCCGTCGTCGAGTTCGGTCACGTCGAGCACGTCACGGTGCACTTCGACGACCTCGACGCCATGGGGATCCTGCACAACGCCCGGTACGCGGTGCTGCTGGAACGGGCCCTGACGCCGTACTGGGCCGACCGCGGCGTCTCCTTCCAGGCCGGGCAGCACAGCGCCCCCGACGTGTTCCACGCGGTACGCGAGTTCACCATCACCTACCGCGCCCCGATCACCGGCACCGGGCCGGTGGCCGTGCACTTCTGGCTCGAGCACTTCGGCACCAGCAGCGCGCGGTACGCCTACGAGTTCCGCTCCGTCGACGGCGCCACCTTGTACGCCGAGGGCACCCGGTCGATCGTCCGGCTCGATCCGGCCACCCTGCGCCCGACCCCGTGGACCGAGGCGGCCCGGGCGGTCGCCGCGACCCTGCTGCGCCCGGCCACGGTGCCCGCCTGACGGGCGGGACGGCGCCGGGCGGGAACGGTCAGCGGAAGAAGGCGCGCAGGAGGGCCGCGCTCTCGTTCTCCAGCACCCCGGCGTAGACCTCCGGCCGGTGGTTGAGGCGGCGGTCGCGCATTACGTCCCAGAGCGAGCCCACCGCGCCGGTCTTCGGCTCCCAGGCGCCGAACACCACGGTCGAGACCCGGGCCAGCACGATCGCCCCCGCGCACATGGTGCAGGGCTCCAGGCTCACCACCAGGGTGCAGCCGTCCAGGCGCCAGCGCCCCAGCCGCTCCGCGGCCCGGCGCAGCGCCAGCACCTCGGCGTGCGCGGTCGGGTCCCCGGTCAACTCCCGCTCGTTGCGCCCGACCGCCAGCTCCGCGCCGTCCGGGGCGTAGACCACCGCGCCCACCGGGATGTCCTCGACCGCCGTCTCGCCCGGTTCCGGCGGGCCGGTGTCCGGGCCGGTGACCGCGATCTCCAGGGCCCGGCGCATCCAGAGTTCGTGCCGCTGCCGGCGGCCCACGTCGCCCGGGTCGGCAAACCCCTCGTCCGCGCCCGGGCCGAGCCGGCCCACCCGGCCCGGCGTGGGCTGCCCCGGACGGACGGTCTCCAGCGCCGGGTCGGTGGCGTCGGTCGGCTCCCTGCCGCCGCCAGGCAGCACCGGGCCCGACGGGTCAGACCTCACGTAGCTCCTCGACCTCGTCCGCACAGCCGAGCACCTGGCAGATCTCGGCGGTGACGTCGGCCGGCAGCATCCCCTCGTGGGAGCAGAGGGCCAGCAGCTTCTGGGCGGAGATGCCCAGATCGGCCAGGATGTCCGCGTCGCCGACCGGGTCGGCCTCCGGGTCCACCGCCGGCTGCTCGGTCTCGTCGTCCCCACCGCTGGCGGCCGGGCGCGCCTCGTCGCCCTCCTCGAGGCCGGTGACCGAGGTCTTGAGGTCGCCCACCAGCACAGCGCCCAGCCGGGACTCCTCCGCGTACGCCGAATCGGAGCCGAAGACCCGCAGGTCCTCCCCGTCGTCGAGCCGCAGGATCACCAGGTACGTGTCGTCGGCCTCGACGAAGAGCAGGGAGAGGTCGGCGTCCGGCTCGACGTCGCGCAGCCGGTCGGCAACCTCGTCGATGTCGGCAACTCCCCGCAGGTCCACCTCTTCGGCGGTCCAGCCGCCCTCGACGCGCGCCACGGCAGCAGCGAAGTACGACACGGTCCCCCCAATTCGGCCTCGGCAGCACGCCGACTCGTCACGCGTGCACGTTAACCGGTCGGGTCGGCAGGCGACCGGTCAACGCCCCGAAGGGCCGGTCATTCCTGGAGAAAGTCCGGTCAGCCGGCAACGCGCCGGCGGGTGGCGATGAGCTGGCGGAGCCGCTCGGTGCGGGCCCGCTGTGGCCGCTCGCGCTGGCGTACCGCTCGGGCACCGGCCAACTCGGCGAGGAGTTGCAGGCGGCGGCGGCTCCGCTCGGGGTCGATCGGCGGGGTGGTCCAGGCCATACCGCCGAGAGTGAACCGTCACAGCGAGTACGTCAAGATGGCCTTCACTGCGCAGCCGACCCGTTACGCGGCGTCACCAGAGCGGCCAGTCCCCGCTCTGCGCCCAGCGGACCGCCACGATGGCGGCGGCGATGCTCCACCCGCCCGCGGTGACGATCGCGATCCCGGTCGCGACCCCCCGGTCGCCGGCCCGCACCAGCGCCACGGCGGCCAGCCAGGCCAGCCCGCCGGCGATCACCGTCCACCAGGCGTAGCTGGGCACATCCTGGCCGAGCAGGCCGAACAGGAGCAGCCAGGCCGCGGCAATCGCGCCGCCGGTGGCGACGCCACCGCCGGTGACCGGGTACGGCTCGCGCCAGGTGGGGCGGGCCGGTGGTCCGGCCGGGAAGAGCCCCGAGGGGGTACGCGCCAGCTGGCGGCCGATGCCCGGACGCGGCTCGCCGGGACCAGCGTCCCACCCGTTCATGGCCCCTGCTCCCTTCACCGACCGTGAGGCGCCCGCCGGCGACGTCCCAGGGTCACGCAGAGCGACCGACCTGGAGGGGCCGGACCCGCGACCCCGCGCTGTCGGCGTTCGTCCCTACGGTAGTGGTCTGTCAGGATGACCGGATGCGCTCGCGATCGATCAAACGCCGCGCGCGTTCGGCGTACCCGATTCTGCTGCTGCTCGGCCCGGCGCTGATCGCCGGCTGCGCGACCGGCGCCCGTCCGACGGGAGCCCCGACGAACGGCCCGAGCGCCATCGCGACCGCCGAGCAGCCGCCCGGGATCAGCGCTGCCCCGACCCCCGGGTCGCCCGCACCGACCCGCGCCGACCTGCCGCACGTCTTCCCGGTACGCGCGGACAAGGTGGCCTACCATCCGACGCACGCCGGGTACCCGGGGACCGACATCTTCGCCGACTGCGGCGAGCCGGTCGTCGCGGTCACCGACGGGCGGATCCTCGAGGTGAGCCGGGTGGACCGGTTCGACAAGCGGGGCCCGCTGGGGCCGTACAACGGGGGCCTGTCGGTCTCCCTGCTCGGCGACGACGGGGTGCGCTACTACGGCTCGCACCTGAGCGCGATCGCCGCCGGCATCGACGCCGGGGTACGCGTCCGCGCCGGGCAGCAGCTCGGCCGGGTGGGGCACACCGGCAACGCGAACAACGTGTGTCACCTGCACTTCGGCATCTCCCCTGCGTGCCGGGGCCACGACGACTGGTGGATCCGGCGGGGGGTGATATGGCCGGCCCGCTACCTGGACTCGTGGCGCGAGGGGGGCAACCGGGCGCCGGCCGCCGAGGTGGTCGCCTGGCAACGGAAGCACGGCTGCCCCAAGGCGCCGACGTTGACCACCGGCTGACGGCTCGCCCGGCCGGCGCCCGAGGGTCCATTGGCGACACCCCGCCGCGAGTTCCCGACATCCGGCAACCGGCGACGCGGGCGCGTAGGTTGCAGGACATGAGTGCCCGGGATCCCATCGCCGACCTGCGCCGGATCGCGTTCCTGTTGGAGCGGGCCAACGAGGCCACCTACCGGGTCCGGGCCTTCCGCTCGGCAGCCAAGGCCCTGGCGGCGCTGCCCGCGGACGAGTTGGCGGAGCGGGCCCGCACCGGCAAGCTCACCGAGCTGGCCGGGGTCGGCGACGTCACCGCCCGTTGCGTGGCCGAGTCGCTGGCCGGCGAGGAGCCGGTCTACCTGCGCCGGCTGGTCGCCACCGAGGGCGTTGATCTGGACGCCGCGGCCGCCGCGCTGCGCACCGCGCTGCGCGGGGACTGCCACACCCACTCCGACTGGTCGGACGGCGGGTCGCCGATCGAGGAGATGGCCCTCGCGGCGGTCGAGCTGGGTCACGAGTACATCGTGCTGACCGACCACTCGCCCCGGCTGAAGGTTGCCCGGGGCCTCACCGCGGACCGGCTGAGCAAGCAGCTCGACCAGGTGGCGGCGTTGAACGAGGCGCTGCCCGAGGGCTTCCGCATCCTCACCGGCATCGAGGTGGACATCCTCGCCGACGGCTCACTGGACCAGGACGAGGAGCTGCTGGCCCGGCTCGACGTGGTGGTCGGCTCGGTGCACAGCGGGCTGAACGACGAGCGGGCGAAGATGACCCGGCGGATGCTCACCGCCGTCGCCAACCCGCACCTGGACATCCTCGGCCACTGCACCGGCCGGATGGTCTCCTCCCGGCCGGCCGGCGTGAAGGGTCCGGGCGACCGCGCGCACCGGGTCCGTAGCCGGGCGGAGAGCGACTTCGACGCCGAGGCGGTCTTCGCCGCCTGCGCCGAGCGCGGCGTGGCCGTCGAGATCAACTCCCGCCCGGAGCGGCAGGACCCACCGAAGCGCCTGATCCGCCGGGCGCTGGAGGCCGGCTGCCACTTCGCGATCAACACGGACGCGCACGCCCCGGGCCAGCTCGACTGGCAGGTCTTCGGCTGCGAACGGGCGGCGCTCTGCGGCGTCACCATCGACCGCGTGGTCAACACCTGGCCCGCCGATCGCCTCGTCAAGTGGGCCCGCGCCGGCCACTGACCGGCCCCGTGACCACTGCGCCGGTCATCGCGTCCCGGTAGCCGATTCGGACCGGCCGGTAGGCAGCGACCCGGGTCGAGCGAGTGGTGTCAGCGGCGGGCGGCGGCCTCGGCGGCCGGCACCGCGGGGGTCGCGGCGCCGACGGCCGCCCGGGCCCGGGGCCGGCGGAGCAGGCCCTGCGCGACGGCCACGCCGAGGAGCACGATCAGCGCGCCGACCGGCTGGTGCCAGTTCAGCCGCTCCCCGAGCACCAGGGCGCCGACCAGCACCGCGAAGACCGGGATCAGGTAGGTCACGGTGGACGCGGTGCTCGCCCCCGCCACCCGGATGTTGCGCAGGTTGATCACAAAAGCCAGCCCGGTGCCGAGCGCGCCGAGCGCGAGCACGCTGGCGACCACCTTGACGGAGAGGCCGGTCGGTGCCGGCGGCGCACCCACCACCAGCGGCGCCACGACCGCGAGCTGGAGCGTCGCGACCACCAGCTGCGCCGCCGACAGCGACAGACCGGAGTACGAACTGCCGGCGATGAACTTCTTCTGGTACGGGATGGCGACGCCGTAGCAGGCGGCCGCGCCCAGGCACATGAGCTGGCCGGTGAAGTGCGACCCACCCACGCCCTCCCAGACGCCGAGCACCACCAGCACGCCGACGAAGCCCAGCCCGAGCCCGACCGCCCGCGGCACGGTCAACCGCTCGGTACGGAACACCAGCACCGCCAGCGGCAGCACGATCAGCGGCGTGGTGGCGTTCCAGATGCCGGCGAGCATCGACTCGACCCGCTGCTCGCCGAAGCCGAAGAGGGTGAACGGGATGGCCACGCCGAACGCGGCGACCACGAGCAGGTGCGCCCAGACCCGGGGCTCCCGGGGCAGTCGGTCGCGCAACACGGCCAGCACCACCAGCAGGGTCAGCGCCCCGGTGGCCACCCGGTAGAGGGTGAGGTGCACCGGGTGCAGCTCGGCGACCCCGACCTTGATGAAGAGGAAGCTGGAACCCCAGATCACACCGAGCGCGAGAAATCCGGGCAGCCAGCTTCGCAGCGCTGTCCGGTCAGGAGTGAAGTCGGCCGTCACCCCTGACACTCTGCCGCAGGGGTATGACGAAGTCCCGCGAAAATCGGACGCCGTGTCGACTGCCACACCCGCGGCACACCCCGCTGGCGTTCGGCGGCCGAGGAGCCGGGTGGACCTGCCGTTTCCGATTGACTTCGATCCGACGGGAATTGCTCCCCTGAACACCGCAAACACGGTCGACAACGGGGCACCGGGGTCACGTAGGGTCGCAGCGTGGGACGAATCGATGACCTCGCCAACCGGTACGTGGCCGACTGGGCCCCGCTGAGCCCGACCGGCGCCACCTACGTCGGCATCGCCGGCTACGACGACCAGCTCGACGACCTCTCTCCCGACGGGTACGCCGCCCGCGCCGAGCTGACCCGGCGCACCCTGGCCGACCTCGACGCGACCGAGCCGGACTCGGAGCGGGAGCGGACCGCCAAGGAGGCCATGCAGGAGCGCCTCGGTCTGGAGCTCGCCCGGCACGAGGCCGGCGAGACGACCAGCGAGGTCAACGTGATCGCCAGTGGGCTGCACGAGATCCGCATGGTCTTCGACCTGATGCCGACCGAGGGCGACGACGCCAAGGCCAACATCGCCGCCCGGCTCAACCGGTTCGCCTCGGCGCTGGAGGGCTACAAGACGACGCTGCGCGAGGCGGCCGCCGCCGGGCGGGTCAGCTCGCGGGTGCAGTTGATCGAGGTAGCCAAGCAGTGCGACGTCTGGACCGACCCGGAGGGGGACAACTTCTTCCACGGCCTCGTCGAGCGGCTCGGGGCGGACGGCACGCTCGGCGCCGAGCTACGCCGGGGGGCCGCCGCCGCCACCGCGGCGACCGCCGAGTTCGGCCAGTTCCTCCGCACCGAGCTGGCTCCCCAGGGCCGGGCGAAGCAGGCCGCCGGCCGGGAGCGGTACGAGCTGGCCTCGCAGTATTTCCTCGGCGCGAAGGTCGACCTGGACGAGACGTACGCCTGGGGCTTCGCGGAGCTGGCCCGGCTGGAGAGCGAGATGCGGGCGGTGGCCGCCCGGATCGCCGGCCCCGGCGCGAGCATCGACGAGGCGGTGGCGGCGCTGGATGCCGACCCGACCCGGACCATCCAGGGCAAGGAGGCGTTCCGGGACTGGATGCAGGCGCTCGCCGACAAGGCGATCAGCGAGCTGCACGGCACCCACTTCGACATCCCCGAGCAGGTCCGTCGGATCGAGTGCTGCCTCGCCCCGACCAGCGACGGCGCGATCTACTACACCGGCCCGAGCGAGGACTTCTCCCGCCCCGGCCGGATGTGGTGGGCGGTGCCGCAGGGCATCACCGACTTCTCCACCTGGCGGGAGGTGACCACCGTCTATCACGAGGGCGTGCCGGGTCACCACCTCCAGGTCGCGCAGACCGCGGTCCGCGCCGAGCTGCTCAACCGCTGGCAGCGACTGCTCTGCTGGGTCTCCGGGCACGGCGAGGGCTGGGCGCTCTACTCGGAGCGGCTGATGGACGACCTGGGCTACCTGGAGGACCCGGGCGACAAGCTCGGCATGCTCGACGGGCAGGCGTTCCGGGCGGCCCGGGTGATCGTCGACATCGGCATGCACCTGGAGCTGGAGATCCCGGAGGACAACCCGTTCGGCTTCCACCCCGGCGAGCGCTGGACGCCCGAGCTGGGCTGGGAGTTCATGCGGGCGCACTGCCGGGTGCCGGACGAGAACCTGCGCTTCGAGCTGAACCGCTACCTGGGCTGGCCGGGACAGGCCCCGTCGTACAAGGTGGGCGAGCGGATCTGGCTGCAGGCGCGGGAGGAGGCGAAGGCGCGCAAGGGCGCCGACTTCGACCTCAAGGAGTTCCATCGGCAGGCGCTCGACCTCGGCTCGCTCGGGCTCGACCCGCTGCGCCGGGCGCTCGGCCGGCTCTGAGCCGACGACGGCCGGGAGTCCGAGGGGATCTTCCCTCCGGCTCCCGGCCGTTTCGTGTCGGGGCCGGGCGCTCAGGCCAGGTCGAGCTTCAGCGTCGGCTTGGCGGTGAGCGTGTCGCTGTCGACGTACGCCAGGTCGCGCTCCAAAGCGGACGGATCGCGTAGCGACGTTCACCGTCCGTGGCCAAGCCATCGACAAATCACGATTCCGCAACAAGCGCGAAGAGTGGCGCAGAAAACACTGAGGGTGGACGGAAACCCGTCCACCCTCAGTGCCGCTCGCGTCGTCAGCGCTTCTCGGGCTCGTCCGCCCCCGCCCGCTGGTCCGGCACTGTCGGCTCGCCGTCGGCCCTCCAGTTGGTCGTCGCCGGCGGAATCTCGTCGGTCAGCGGTCCTCCGCCCTGCGGGTAAGCGACGGTCGCGGTGCCCGGCGCGTAGCGCGCGGCGTCACCGCCGTTCGCCCGAACCACCAGCAACACGCCCACCACCAGGGCGAGCAGGCCGAGGACGCCGGCGCCGATCGGCACGTACAACCGGACGAGGTCGATCTTCATGCGGTTGCTCTTGGCCGTCTTGACGCTGTTCGCGATGGTGTCCGGCGTGTAGTTGAAGTCGGCCTCGAGCAGCACGGTGGTCTCGCCGACGTCCGGCTGGAGTTCCTTGTGCTGCTGCTCCCGAACCTTCAGGTACGCGCCCGTCACCGGGTCGACCCAGAGGGTGCGGGTGTTGCTGTAGACCACCTTGCCGACGGACGCGCCGGGCGAGAACCGGCCGAGCAGCGCCTTGATGCTGCCCTCCGGAGTCTGCAGCGTCGCGTTCTCGATCCGCTGCTCGAACCGGTAGGCCTCCAGGCCCCCGATGGTCTCGGTGCCGGTGAACTTCGCCGGAAGGGCCTGCCGGAGGTCCCGGTCGAAGACGTCGTAGTCCTTCTTCTGGGTGCCGAAGGGGAACTTGTAGACCTGGCCCGAGTAGGTGATGTTACCGACCGGGACCTCCTTCGCGCCCGTGTCGTTCAGCCACTGGTCATCCCAAGCGGCCGCGGCGCCCGAGACCCGGTCGAGCGCGAGCTCGGTGCTGTACTGGCTGACCACCTCTTTGGTGTCGTCCCGCTTCACGGTCTGGTAGACGTCCCAGATCACCGCCTTGCCGACCAGCCCCTTGGGCAGCCTGTCCGCGGTGTCCTCCGGCTGGGGGATCACCTCCACGTTGGACACCAGCGTGGCCTGCGGGACGTCGATCGTGACCGAGTCACCCACCTTGGTGATCTTGAGGAACCGGGCGTTGTCCGCCTGAGCCGTCGACGTCGTCTTCGACAGGTCATAGGGAAGCTTGGTCACCGCGGGAGCCACGTACAGCGGCAGCCCCGCTGCGAAGACCAGCAACAAGACACCGAGCCCGAAGAGCGCGGCACCCACACGAAGCTTCACTCATCCTCCTGTAACCTGCCTGCCCTACGACTGTCGTATGGGCCGTCGGATCCATAACATGGCGGGAGGCTACTCCCCGGTTAACCCCACCGCGACCCCCTGGATGTCCAGATGTCAACAGCCGCCGTGTCATCGGCAGCAGAGCCTTTGGCCGGCGGCCGGCTCCCGGCCCTCGATACGCTCCGCGCCGTCGGTGCCATCGCGGTCGTCGGTCACCACGTCGGATTCCACACCGGGGCCACCGGCAACGAGCATTGGGGCGGCTGGCTGGCCCGGCTGGACGTCGGCGTCGCCATCTTCTTCGTGCTCTCCGGGTTCCTGCTGTTCCGGCCGTGGGCGCTCAGCGCCGCGACCGGTCGACCCCGACCGGCGACGGGCCGGTACTTCTGGCGCCGGGCGCTGCGGATCCTGCCCGCGTACTGGCTGACCGTGGTGGTGTGCCTGATCGTCCTGCCGCAGAACCGCCCCGGGTCCGGCGCGGACTGGCTGCGCCACCTGACCTTGACCCAGATCTACAGCCCGGGCCTGCTCCGGAACGGGCTCAGCCAGACCTGGAGCCTCGCCACGGAGGTCGCCTTCTACCTGGTTCTGCCGCTGGTCGCCGTCCCGGCCGTCGGCCGGACGTGGCGACCAGTCCGCACCGTGGCCGTCGCGGCCGGCGGCCTGCTCGTCACCGCCGGCTGGCTCGCGGCGATGGCGGCCGGCTGGCTCGACATGGGGCTGCACACCACGTGGCTCCCCGCGTACGGGGGATGGTTCGGCGTCGGAATGGCGCTGGGCGCGGCGCACGTGGCGTTGCGGACCGGGACCGCTCCGGCCGCCTTCCGGGTCCTGGACGACCTGGCCGCCGCTCCGCTCGCCTGCTGGGCCGCGGCCGTCGGCCTGCTGGCGATCGCGACCACGCCGGTGGCCGGGCCGCGTGACCTCGCCGAGCCGACCCCCGCGGCGTTCGCTGTCAAGCTCACGCTCTACCTCGCCGTCGCGGTGCTGATCCTGGTGCCGGTCGCATTCGGGCCACCCACCCGGATCCGCAGCGCGCTGATGGCCGCGCCCGCCCGGTGGCTCGGCGCCGTCTCCTACGGCCTGTTTCTCTGGCACCCGCTGGTGCTGGAGCTGATCTACCTGGTGGACGACCGGCCACTCTTCACCGGCGGACTGCTCAGCACGTTCGTCCTCACCATGGCCGGCGGACTGCTCTACGCCGCGGTCAGCTACTACGGCATCGAGCGGCCGATCCAACTGCTCGCCACCCAGCGGAGGAGCCGGCGACCGGTTCCGCCCGTGGCGGACCGGCCGATGCCGGTAGTCAGCACATCACAATGAGCACCGTTGGCTCCCCGGCCATTGCCGCCCCCACGCTCAGCCCCTAGTGTGACGCGGGTCGCGTAATTACTTGAGAGTAGGGATCGGCGTGGATCGTGGTGCAGACGCTCCGGGACACGTGCTGTTCCTCAACTGGCGGGACACCCGTAACCCGGAGGGCGGTGGCTCCGAGGTGTACGTGGAGCGGATCGCCGGCGAACTGGTCGCCCGTGGGTACCGCGCGACGATCTTCTGCGCCGCGCACACCGACGCTGCGGCGGAGGAGGTCAACGACGCCGGCGTACGGCTGGTGCGGCGCGGCGGCCGGCACACCGTGTACGCGTGGGCGGCCCTGTGCTATCTCGCCGGTGCCCTGGGGCTCGGCCCGCTGTCGGCCCGGCGGTCCGGCCGCCGCCCGCAGGTGCTGGTAGACGTCTGCAACGGCCTGCCGTTCCTGTCGCCGCTCTGGGCCCGCCGGCCGGTCTTCAACCTGGTCCACCACGTGCACCGCGAGCAATGGCCGGTCGTGCTCGGCCGCCGGGCGGCGCGGTTCGGCTGGTGGGTCGAGTCCCGACTCGCCGTCCGGGTGTACCGAAGGTGCCGGTACGTCACCGTCTCCGCCGCCACCCGCTCGGAGCTGGCCTCGCTCGGGGTCGCGGCGGACCGCGTCACGGTGGTCCACAACGGGACCCCGGAACTGCCAGGCACCGATGCGGTACGCGCCGCGTACCCGCTGCTGGTGGTGCTGGGGCGGCTCGTGCCGCACAAGCGCGTCGAGGTGGCGTTGCGGACCCTGGCGGCCCTCGCCGAGGAGCTACCCGATCTGCGTCTCGTCGTCGCCGGCCAGGGCTGGTGGGAGCCGCACCTGCGCGGGCTCGCCGCCGAGCTGGGCGTCACGGACCGGGTGGATTTCCGGGGCTTCGTCACGGAGGACGAAAAGTCGGCACTGCTCGCCTCGGCCTGGGTGGCCCTGACCCCCTCACTCAAGGAGGGCTGGGGGTTGACCATTGTGGAAGCGGGGGCGGCCGGCACGCCGACGGTGGCGTTCCGGGACGCGGGGGGCGTCACCGAGGCGGTGGTCGACGGACGGACGGGGCTGCTCGCCGACGACAGCGACGACTATGTCGCCAAGGTGCGGACGCTGCTCTGCGACCACGAGGCACGGCAGCGGATGGGGGCGGAGGCGCGCCGGCACGCGGCATCCTTCACCTGGCCGGCCGCCGGCGAGCGGTTCGCGGCCCTGGTGATGGGAGCTGGGGTGACCCGGCCGGTCGAGCGGCGGGTCGAGGCGTCCTACCTGCTGCCGTAGAGCTGCGGGGCGTACGGGTCCTGCTTGCCCGCCCGCTGGGCCGCCTCGCGGGCGTTCTTGGCGGCCTGGGCCGCCTCTTCGGGGGTGGTGGTGGCGGCCGCGGCGACACCCCCAAGCGCCAGGACCCCGAGCAGTGCTGCAATCAGGCCCGACACGAGGAGCGTGAGGGTTTTGCGCATGCCAATCCTCCCCTAGCGAAAACGTGCGAGCGGGACGTTACCACGGGGTAGGCCGTCGGCGTAGCGCCGAAAGGGCAGCAACCGTGACCACCAGGAGGGCGGCCCCCAACGCACCGACCACCGCCCACCGCGCGGCGCCCACCCGCTCCGGTTGCGGTGCCGACGACGCCCTCGGGTTGCGGTAGAGCGTGAGGGACTGTCCGTCGTGGACCTCGTCCAGACCGGCGAGCCAGGCCGGTTCCACCTCGCCGGCGGACCGGTGCTGCACCACCACCCAGCGCACCCCGGTGTCGGCCACGGGCCGCCCCTCCCGGAGCAGCCGCCGCACCTCCCTGATCCGCGGGTTCTCCCCGGCCACGGCGACATCGCCGACCTGAAGGGTGTCGTCGGTGAGCACCTCGACGGGCAGATACCGGGGCAACGGGTCCAGCACGATCCGGCCGGGATTCCACGGGTACGCCCGGTAGGCGCTCAGCGGCAGCGCCAGCACCTCGCCCGGCTCGTCGGCCGTCCGCGCCGCGATCAGCCGCCAGTCGGCCGGATAGCTCACCGGATGCAGTCGTCCGGCGCCGCCGAGGGCGAGGTCCGGCATGACGGCGACCGGTAGCAGCAGCACTCCGGCCAGCACGACCCCCGCCAGCTCCGCAAGCCGCCGGGCGACCAGCCGCTCGGCGCCCAGGGCCGCGCAGACGACCAGCACCAGGGCGTACGGCGCGAGGAACTTCTGGCCGTCACGGAGCAGTCCCGCGCCCGGCACGTGCACGACCGCCCAGCGCAGCGCCGCGGCCGTGCCCGGCAGAACGCCGAGCGCGGCGACGAGGAAGCCGCCCCCGGCGAGCACTCCCAGCCGGGCCGCCGCGCCCTCCGGCAGCCGGCGGCGGAGCACGGCGAACCCGACGCCGCCGAGCACCAGCAGGACCAGCGTCGCCACCGGG
Organism: Micromonospora rhizosphaerae; assembly: GCF_900091465.1. Taxonomy (NCBI): domain Bacteria; kingdom Bacillati; phylum Actinomycetota; class Actinomycetes; order Micromonosporales; family Micromonosporaceae; genus Micromonospora; species Micromonospora rhizosphaerae. Next base: position 643,956 of record NZ_FMHV01000002.1, read on the forward strand.
ATGAGCGGGCCGGAACGGCTGTCGGGGGTGGCGTCGGCGCTCCAGATGCCACCCGTGCCGGCGAGGGCGGCGAGCGGGCCGGCCCAGTTCTCCCCGCGCGCCGCGAAGGCGTCGACGCCGGCCGGGTCCGAGGCGCCGCCCGCACCGGTGATCAGGGCCGCCACCACCCAGGGCGCGTTGAGCACCAGCACCGCGCCGGTCGCGACGGCCGAAGACCGCGGGCGCCGCCGGGTCGGCACCAGCAGGGCCACCGTCGCGAGCGCGAGCAGACCGCCCGTCGGGGTGATCGCGGCGGGAGCGGCGGCGAGGACCAGCCGCGGTAGCGCGCCGGGACGGCCCTCCCGCGCCGCCAGCGCCGCCCGGACGATCCAGGGCAGCGCGGCGTACGCGACGAGCAGGCCCCACTGCCCGATGAGCAGCCGTTCCGCGAGGTAGGGCGTCCACGCGTAGCCGACCGCCGCGACGATCCGGGTCATCCGCCGCTCCGCCGGCACCAGATACCCGGCGCCGACGGCGGCGAGGACTATCGCCCCGCCGAGCACCAGCCGCTGCACCAGCCAGCCCGGAACGAGCTGGGTGACGAGGGAGACCAGCGCGTCCATCGGGACCGCCCGCGGCAGGCTGTCCGCCGGTGCGACGAGCGCCCAGCTCAGCGGCTGTCGCGGTACGAACACCATGTCGTACAGCAGGGCGTAGCCCGGCACCGCGAGTGGTGCGAGCACCACCGCGGCGACGACGGCGGCGGCGGCGTACAGCGGCCAGCGTTCCCGCCGGGCGGGACTCGTTGCGACGGCCATGGTGGACGGCAGGATCCGACGGCGTCAGGAGCCCGGCACGAGCTTGCCGACGGTGATCGCGTTGGTGCAGACCGCCACCTTCGGGTCGGCGACGGTGATCTGGACCGCGTCACCCGCCCCTTCCAGCTGGAAGAAGACCTGGTTGAGGCCGCGGCGCAGCCGGATCTCCCGGCTGGCCTCGCCCAGTCGGAAGGTGGCGGTGGAGTCGCCGGAGCTCAGGTAGCCGAAGTAGATGACGTACGGCCACTCCTCGAGCGGACCGTCCAGCGGGACGCGGGTCGCCCGCCCGCCCGCGAGCAGGTGCCCGCAGTCCGGCACCCCGCCCGGCACGATCTTCCGACCCTCGACCGCCACCGGGCGGATGCGACCGGAGTCGTCGAACGTCGACGGACGCTCGGCCTCCGTCACGAACACCGGCTTCCGCTCGGCCGGGCGGAAGAAGTGGGACTGCAGGTTGTCCGGCCAGAAGTAACCCGCCACGACACGATCCGGGACGATGCTGTCCAGGAAGACCGTGCCCGGCGGGGCGGCCGCGAGTTCGGCCTGGGTGGTCGCCAGGTAGTCCCGCCCGTCCTTGGTGCGCCAGTTGTCGCCGAACCGCGCGATGCTCCAGAGCGTGCCGACCCCGATCGTCGCGAGCACCATGATCATGGCAATCAGGCCGACCGCGAAGGCGCCCGGCTCTCGCAGCACCGTCGGCACCGGCCACGCGGTCACGTCGTCCTCCTCGGCGTCGGCCCGTCCGAGCAGGGCGGCCCCGACGCAGAGCGCCGCCACCACCACCACGTCGGCGACGTATCGGGGCACCATGCCGGCCAGCGGGCTGAGCACGTTGCCGAGCCGGGTGGCGGCGAAGAGCCCGGCGATCAGGGCGACATAGCTGAGCAGGAGCAGCCACGCCCGCCCGGCCGATGGGCGCCGCCGGACGGTGACCACGACCAGCGTCAGCAGCGCGGCCCAGGAGAGCCACATGGTGACGTCGTAGGGGTCCGCCAGCGGCGGCCCGTCACCGGCGTACGTCCACCGCCACGGCCCGCCGAGGAGGCCCGGAACCAGGGTGACGCCGATGAGATCACCGAGGAAGGTGAGCACCTCGCCGACCGAGCGCGGCCGCAGCAGCTCCCCGCTGGGCTGGTGGACGTAGAACACGAGGTAGGCCACCGACAGGACGGCCAGCGCCAACCACGCCGGCCAGTGGCGGACGGTGGCGCGCGCCAGGCTGCGCGGCGCACCGCCCGAGGTGAAGAGGAAGACGGTCAGCAGATACAGCAGCGGCGCGATCAGCAGGGCCTTGGAGTCGAACAGCAGGCCGAACGTGATCGACAGCAGCACGGCGACCAGGTGGCGCCAATGCCCGGTGCGCACGTACCGCACCTGCGCCGCGAGGGCGAGCACCATGGCCAGCTGCACCGGCAGCATCAGCAACCCGACGACCCACAGCGAGGTCGCTTCCAGGGTCAACGGGCTGAACAGGAACATGCACAGCGGGATGAGCAGCCCCCAGCCGGGCCGGAGCAGGCTGCGCAGCAGCCGGTAGAAGGCGATGCTGACGGCCGCCTGACCAACCGTCAGCAGCAGCACCCACGGCCAGGTGGCGAAGCCGGCGGCCCGGACCATCAGCCAGGCGACCAGAAGGCCGCCGGGCATGAGGTGGTTGTTGAACGTCCGGAGGAGGTACTCCGGGGTCAACTCCGAGTCGAGAGCCTGGGCGGCGATGACGAACTCGTCCTGGGAGAACCACCCGCGCGTCGCGATGCCGGCCCGCCAGGCCAGGGCGACCACGATCAGGACGACCGCGACCGCCCGTACCCGATCGGCCTGGATCCACCGCGCGACCGGCCCGCGCCCGTCCCCGTCCGGACCTGCGGCGTCGGGGCGGGGCACCGCCTCCGCTTCTGCCATTGACATGGTCGGCAGCCTGCCACACGCTTACACGCCGTGGGCACCGCCGTTCGCCCGATCAGCTCGCCGAAACGCCCCAGGTCGTCGCCAGGGAGGGGGCCGGGCTAACCTCTCGCGGTCGCGCCCCGCCGGCGGCGCTCGCAGCCGTGGAGACAGGAGTCAGATGCGCGCAGAGCTGACAACAGGCACCGAACCGACGGGAAGTCGCACTCCACGCACCGCCCGTCGGTTCCGGCACCTGGCCGTCTGCATCGCGCTCTCCGCGCTGGCGTTCCAGCAGGGTCCCGGCCTGACGGTCGCCGACACCAAGGTCGACCTGAACGTCAACCCCACCGGATGGCTGATCCGCTCCCTGCACCTGTGGGATCCTGCCGGCACCTTCGGCCAACTGCAGAACCAGGCGTACGGATATCTGTGGCCGATGGGCCCGTTCTTCCTGCTCGGATCGGGCCTCGGCCTACCGGCGTGGGTGGTCCAGCGGCTCTGGTGGGCACTCCTGTTCTGCGTCGCGTACGCCGGCGTGGTCCGCCTGGCCGGCCGGCTCGGCATCGGTACACCGGCGGCCCGAATGGTCGCCGGGATCGCCTTCGCGCTGTCGCCGCGGATCCTGACCCAGCTCGGCTGGTCCTCCGTGGAGTCCTGGCCGAGCGCGATCGCGCCGTGGGTGCTCATCCCCCTGATCGGACTCGCCCGGGGCCGCCCGATGCGACGCGCCGTCGCCGGCTCGGCCGTCGCGGTCGCCTGCGCCGGCGGGGTCAACGCGACCGCGGTCTTCGCGGTCGTACCGCTGGCCCTGCTCTGGCTCGCCACCCTCCGGCCGGTACGCCGGCGGCTGGCCGCGCTGGCCGCCTGGTGCGCGGCGGTTGCCCTCGCCACCGCCTGGTGGCTGGTACCTCTGCTCGTCCTCGGCAGGTACAGCCCGCCGTTCCTCGACTACATCGAGACCGCCCGGTTCACCACCAGCGTCACCGACGCCGTGACGGTCCTGCGGGGCGCCTCCTACTGGGTCGCCTACCTCGGCAACTCGTTCGGCCCGACGCTGCCCGCAGGAGCCGCCCTCGCCACCGAGCCGGTGCTCGTCGCCGCCACGATGGCGGTCGCCGTCCTCGGCGTCATCGGCCTGTCCCGGCGCGGGATGCCGCATCGCCGTTTCCTCGTCACCGGCCTCGTCCTCGGGGTCGCACTGGTCGGCCTGGGGCACGTCGGCGAGCTGCCGAACGCCTTCGCCGCCCCGCAACAGCAGTTCCTCGACGGTGTCGGCGCCCCGCTCCGCAACGTGCACAAGTTCGACGTGCTGCTGCGCCTGCCGCTCGCGCTCGGCGTGGCCCACCTGCTCGGCGTGCTGCTCCGGGCGGCGCGGACGGCACCCGCCCGTCGGCGCCGCCTGGCGGCTGTCCGGGCCTGGCTGACCGCGGGCGTCGCCGTCGCCGCGGTCGCCGGGGTGGCCAGCCCGGCCCTCGCCGGCGGGCTGGCCCCGCCCGGCGGCGTCAAGGAGGTCCCCGGCTACTGGTCGGATGCGACCCACTGGCTGGACGCGAACACCGGGCGGGGACGGGTGCTCGTCGTACCCGGCGCCCGCTTTCCGTCCTACGACTGGGGCACCACCACGGACGAGGTCGCCCAGCCACTGTTGCGCAGCCGCTGGGCCGTGCGTAACGCGATCCCCTTCACCCCGCCCACCACCATCCGGCTGCTCGACGCGATCGACACCGCGCTGGCCACCGGCGCCGGGTCGGCCGGCCTCGCCGACCTGCTCGCCCGGTCCGGGATCAGCCACGTCCTGTTCCGCGCCGATCTCGACCACGGCCGCTCCGACACGGCCCGACCGGCAGTGGTCCGGCAGGCGCTGGAGCGGTCGCCCGGTCTGACGCTGGTGGCCAGCTTCGGCCCCGTCCGTGGTGGCGGCCAGACGGCCGGCGTCTTCCAGGACCACGGTCTCGACGTACCCATGCGGGCGCTGGAGGTGTTCCGGGTCGACCGCACGGTGGAACCCGTCGTCGCCTACGACCGCCGCGACGTGACCACCGTGGTCGGCGGGCCCGAGTCGCTGCTCGACATGGCCGCCGCCGGTCAACTGTCGGCGGCCCCCACCGTCCTCGCCGGTGACGCGCCGCAGGGTAAGGCGCCCGGACCGATCACGATGACGGACGGCCTGCGTCGACGGGACGTGTCCTTCGGCCGGATACGGGACAACGCCTCGGCGACACTCACCGCGGCGGACACCTTCGATGTGCCGGCGCCGGCTCACGACTACCTGCCCGCCTGGGGTGCGGAGCAGGCCACCGTCGCGCGTTACGACGGCATCAGCGCCATCCGGGCGTCCAGCTCCCGATCACAGGTCGACGCCCGGGGAGGGGCGCGCCCGGAACACCAACCCTTCGCCGCGCTGGACGGGGACCCGGCCACCTCCTGGCAGTCCGCCCCCGACACGTCCGGAGCCGACCAGTGGCTGGAGCTCACCCTGGCGAACCCGGTGACCGTGCGCGAGCTTCGGCTACGGTTCGACCTCGCGGCCGACACCGTACCGACGAAGGTGATCGTCACCGCGGGGTACGAGAGCGTGGCGGTCGAGTCGTTCGGCGACAGCATGACGTTCCGGCTGCCCGGGGTCCATGCCACGCGCGACATCCGGATCGCCGTCGAGGCGACCATCGGACTGCGCCCCGGCTCCGGCACCGTCGGAATCTCCGAGATCGAGATTCCCGGTGTGCGGACCGGACGCACCCTCGCGATGGCCGCCGTGCCGGCCACCGAACAGCCTCCCACCGTCGTCGTCTCGGCCGCCCCGAGCACACCGGCCTGCTTCTTCGCCGACGGCCACCCCCGGTGCTCGTCCGACGCCGCCCGGGGTTCGGAGGACGGTCGGTCGATCGACCGTACGCTGACCCTGCCGGCGGCCGGGACGTACGTGCCCCACGTCTGGGCCCGGCCCCAGCCCGGCATCGCCCTCAACGCGGTGCTCGACAAGGAGGTGGCCGCCGGCGAGTCGTCTCGCGTCGCGCCGAAGGTGAGCGCCTCGTCGACCGCCGTACCGGATCCGGCCGGCCGCCCGGGTGCCGTGCTCGACGGGGACCCGGCGACCGCGTGGTCGCCCGCCCCCACCGACGACCAGCCGATCCTGCACCTGGAATGGCTCAAACCGCAGGTGATCACCGGTCTGCGGTTCGCCCTGGATCCCGGTGTCGCCGCCACCAAACTCGGCAGCGTCCGCGTCGTCGGCGACGACGGCGTCCGCGGCGGCCTGATCGGCAAGAACGGTCAGGTGGCGCTGAGTCCACCGATGCGGACCGACGAGATCACCATCCAGTTCCTCGACAAGCCGGCCGCCTACAGCCGTGACCCGTACGGTCAACGAGGGCCGGAGCCGCTGCCGATCGCGGTCGGCGAGGTGACCGTGCTGCCGGGTGCGCCCGCGGCTCCGGTGCGCCTCGACGCGCCCGTGAATCTCGCCTGCGGTTCCGGCCCGTCGCTGGAGATCGGCGGCATCCGGGTCCGCACCGCGCTCACCGCCACCGTCCGGGACCTGCTGGAGTTGCGGGACGTTCCGGCCGAGCCCTGCGATGGACAGGCCGCCGGGCAGCTGGGACTGATGCCGGGCGGAGCCCGCCTGGTGGCGTCCGGCAGCGCGCTGGCCACGCCGACGCGGGTGGCGCTGGAGCCACGATCGGCGCAGCCCCGGGTCGCCCCGGCCCCGTCGGCCATCGAGGTGGAATCCTGGTCGGCCACGGAGCGACGCGTACGGGTCGCCGAGCACCCGGTCGACCGCGTCCTCGCGGTACGGGAAAACACCAACCCGGGCTGGCGGGCCACGCTGTCCGGGAAGGTGCTGGAGCCGGTGGTGGTGGACGGCTGGCAGCAGGGTTGGCTGCTGCCGGCGGGCCTGTCCGGAGACCTCGTGCTGAGCTTCACCCCGGATGCGTCGTACCGGGCGGGGTTGTTCCTGGGTGGCTTGCTGCTCGCCGGGGTGGCCGTCCTCGCGATGCTCCCGGAGCGCCGCCGCACCGCCCCGGCGGCGAGCCGTCCGGTCCGGCGACGGGCACTGCGGTCGGTGCCGCTGCTCGCGGTGGGCGCCATCGCGTTGGTGATGCTCGGTGGACTCGTCGGCGGTCTGCTGGTCGCCGCTGGTCTGGTGCTGGCCGTCCCCGGGTCGCTCCGGCTCCCCTGGCCGGCCGACCCCCGCCGCGCCCGGCTGCTCGCGCACACCGCCGAGGCGTGGCTGCCCGGTGCCCTGCTGCTGCTCGCCGGGTGGCTCCACCTCACCGTCGAGCAGCGCCACGTCGCCGCCGCGCCGCAGCTCGCGGCGCTCCTCGCCGTCGGTTGCCTGTGGCTCTCCACGACCGTCCGGAGGCGACCGGTACGACCGGTTCGATCCGTCCTCCCGCCCCCGGCGGTGGAGAAGCCGACGAGTTCGCGGCACGACATCGAGCTGTCCTCGATCACGTGAGCCGGAGCGGGGAAGCATGACGCAGACGAGGGATCCCGGCACCGAGCGGCTGGGTACCGCGGGCATTGCCGTCACGGCGGCCGCGATGCTGACCAACGCGCTGGCCTACCTCGTGCCCGTGCTGGCCGCCCGCGAGTTGAAGGCGCCCGAGCTGAGCGCGCTCGCCACCGCCCTCGGGCTGGTCGCCATCGCCAGCGTGCCCGGCGTCGGCCTGCAACTGGCGGTGGCGGTGCACCACGCCCGCCATGGACGCTCCGCTGCCCGGCGGGCGACCCTGATCACCGCGATCCTGTCCTCCGGGGCGCTCCTCGCCGCCACCCCCCTGCTCACCGCGGGCCTGCACCTTTCCGCCGAGATACCGGCCCTGCTGGCGGTCACCACCGCGGCCGTCGTGCTCTCCTCACGGTGGCTCGGGGAGTTGCAGGGGGAGCAGCGTTTCCTGCGGCTGGCGGTCGGCATGGCCGTCCTGGCCGCCGGCCGCTACGGCGGGGTGATCGCCGGCCTCCTGCTGGGTGCCGGGCTCACCGGTTCGCTGCTGGCCGGCGCACTGGTCGCCGGCCTCGTCCCGCTGGCGCTGGCCCGCCTGGCCGTTCCCCCCGCGCCGGCCTCGGCAGAGTCCGTTCCGGCGGCACCATCGCTGACCGCCGCCCAGGTGGTCACCGGTTGCGGCGCGACACTGGCGATGCTCGTCGTCTCCTATGCCGACCTGCTCCTGGCGCGGCAACTGCTGCCGCCGGCGGAGTCCGGGGCGTACGCCGTGGGCACCGTGCTCACCAAGGGAGCGCTCTGGGCACCGCAGGTGGTCACCGTGCTGGCCCTGCCCCGCCTGGCCCGCGGTGACCGCCGCAGCCGGATGGTCGCGCTCGCGGTCACCGGAGGTGCCGGGCTGCTGCTGGTGGTCGCGTCGGCGCTCGGCGGCGGGTTGGCGTTCCGCCTCGTCGGGGGCGGCGACTACGTGCACCTCGGTGCCCACGCCCCGGTCTTCGCCGCGGTCGGCGCCCTGTACGCGCTGGTCTTCGTGCTGCTCAACGCCCAGGTCGCCGCCGGTGCCCGGTGGCCTGCCGCACCGCTGTGGGCGGCGACCGCAGGGCTGGTCGTCGTCGTGTTGTTCCTCGCGCCGCGCAGTTTCACCGGTCTGCTCTGGAGTGCGCTGGGCACCGCGGTGGTCGCGCTGGTCGGCATGGGGCTGGCGAGCCGATGGCGCCGGGAGCCGATCCCCGCCGGGCCCGGACCCGTCAGCCCTTGAGCCAGGCCTGCAGCAGGTGGCGGTCGATCGAGTCGATCCGGCCGAGCGGCCGCCCCTCCGCCGCCCGCGCCCGCAGTTCGTCCCGGGTGAACCAGCGCGCGTCCAGGAGCTCCTGGCCGTCCACCCGCACCTCGTCCGAGGCGGCGGTCGCCCGGAAACCGACCATCAGCCCGGCCGGGAACGGCCACGCCTGCGATCCCTGGTACGCGAGGTCCACCACGGTCACCCCGGCCTCCTCGGCCATTTCCCGGCGTACCGCGTCCTCGAGGCTCTCGCCCACCTCGACGAAGCCGGCCAGCGTCGACCACGATCCCTCCGGCGCACCCCGGTGCCGCGCCAGCAGGCAGCGGTCCGGCCGACCGGGCGCCTCCACCAGCACGATGATCGCCGGCTCGATCCGGGGGAAGAACAGCCGCGCGCATTCGGCGTCGGCGCAGAAGCGGACATGTCCGCCGTCCCGGGCGGCGGTGGCGGTACCGCAGCCACCGCAGTACCGCTGCCCCCGGTGCCAGTGCAGCAGCCCCCGGGCGTACGCCTGGACCGCCGCCTCGGCCGGCCGCAGCCCACCCGCCAGCGTCCGGACGTCCACCGCCTCGACCGCCCCGGCCAGCTCCAGCGCCTCCCGCTCCGGTCGGCCGGAGAGGTCGACGGCGGAGACCGCCGCGCCGGCGTCCAGGCCGAGGAAGACGGTCTCGTCCGCGGCGGCGAGCAGCTCGGCCGAGTCGGCCACGGCCCGCCGGACCGGCGTCCGGTCCGCCGTCACCAGGCAGTGGTCCCGCCAGAGCGGCAGCACGACGCCCTCCGGGTCGGCCAGCCGGTCGGCGATCCACTCCGGGTCCGCCCGCAGCGCGCCCGCCCGGTCCAGCCACCCACCGCCGTATGCCATGATCCGCTCGTCCGTACGCACCCCGACACCGTCCCACGAACCGGGTGACGCGTGGGGACGGGCGGTGGGTGATCGTCGCGACACATTCTGCTGACCGGCCGAAACGCTGCGGCGACGATGCCCGGGCGGAGACTCCCGGCGGGCCCGACCGTTGGTTACGGTAGTTGTCTTCTGGGTGGGGGAGCGGGTTCCCCCACGTGGTACTTCCAATCGAGGTTGCTGTGACGCTGTACGGCGAAAAACTCCCGCCCGCCGACGACCGGCCGACGGTGCAGGTCACCGCGGTGAGCTGGCCGGGCGACGAGCCGGAGCCCGGCGCCGTGCCGGCCGGCCGACCGGGCGGCCCGTTCCGCTCCCGGCGGGGGCGGATCCTGCTCGCCGGCGGGATCACCGCGGCGATGCTGGCCGCCGTGGTGGGTGCCGGCACCTACGCGTACGCGGGAGACGTGCCCCGCGGCACCACGGTGCTCGGCGCCGAGCTCGGCGGCCTCAGCCGGGCGGACGCGGCGCGGGAGCTTCGGGCGGAGCTGGAGCGCCGAGCGGAGGCACTGAACGCCCCGGTCAGCGTCCGGGTCGGTGAGAAGACCACCGAGGTGAAACCCGCCGACGTCGGCCTCGCGGTGGACGTGGAGGCGACCGTTGCGGCGGCGGCCGCCGCCGAGGCGCACCCGGTGAGCCGGCTGTTCGGCTCCCGCACGGTCGACCCGGTGGTGGCCGTCGACGTCGACCGGCTCAACGCCGCGCTCAGCAACGCGGTGGGGAGCCAGGGCCGGAAGATGACCATGCCCGCCATCACCTTCACCGGCACCACGCCGAAGCCGGTCTACCCGAAGCCCAGCCTGACCCTGGACCCGCCGCTCTCCGCAGAGGCGGTGACGAAGGGCTGGCTCGGCGGCCAGCCGATCACCGTGCCGCTGACCGAGAAGCACCCGGCGACCACCCGGGAGGAGGTGGACCGGCTGGTCGACGAGTTGGCGAGGCCGGCCGTCGCCGCCCCCGTCACGTTGACCACCGACAAGGGTTCGGTCAGCATCCCGCCGAGCGCCATCGCCCGCAGCCTGCGCTTCTCCGCCGACGAGGCGGGCAAGCTGACCCCGCGGGTGGACGTCAAGCGGCTCCGGAGCGCCCTCGGCGACAAGCTGGCGAAGATCGAGGTGGAGCCGAAGGACGCCGGGCTGACCATCGTCGGCGGCAAGCCGAAGGTCGTGCCGAGCCGGGCCGGCCAGCAGCTGGACTCGGCCGCCCTCGGCCGTGACCTGCTCGCCGTCCTCCCGAAGGCCGACGGCCGGGCGGTCACCGGTCAGCTCGAGGCGGCGCAGCCCGAGCTGACCGAGGCGAAGCTGGCGGAGCTCGGCATCAAGGAGCGGGTCTCCACCTTCACCACCCGGTTCCCCGGCGGCCTCTCGTCGCCGCGCAGCCAGAACATCGTCCAGGCCGCCAAGGACGTCGACGGCGCGATCGTGAAGCCGGGCGAGACGTTCTCCCTCAACGGCCACACCGGCGAGCGCGGCTACGACCAGGGCTACCAGGACGCCCCGACGATCGTCAACGGCAAGCTCGTTCCCGGCGTCGGTGGCGGCGTCTCGCAGTTCACCACCACGCTGTTCAACGCGACCTACTACGCCGGCCTTGAGGACGTCGAGCACAAGCCGCACTCGTTCTACTTCAGCCGGTACCCCGCGGTGATCGAGTCGACGATCTACTGGCCCGACCTCGACTTCAAGTTCCGCAACAACACCCCGCACGGCGTCCTCATCGACACGTCGTACACGTCCAGCACGATCACCGTGTCGATCTGGAGCACCAAGATTTACGGCAGCGTCAAGACCGAGTACAGCCCCCGCCGGGACATCACCCAGCCGAAGACGATCTACCTGAAACCCGGCCCCGACTGCATCGAGGCCGCGGGCAGCGTGGGTTTCGCCCAGGACGCCTACCGGGTCATCACGAAGGACGGCAGGGTTATCAAGCGGGAGAAGTTCAGCTGGCGCTACGACGCCGAGCCGCGCTTCATCTGCGGCGCCGAGCCGTCCTGACCACTGCGGCCATCAAAGAAGCCCCGCCGGCTCATCGCCAGCGGGGCTTCTTTCTCTCGTACGACCACCTCAGGGACACTCCTCCGCCAGTTCGGTCCACCATCTCCGCAACCAAACGGCGTGTCCCGCCGGATTGGGCGCCCTCCGCACGGCTCGCCGCCAGCCGGGCTTCCGGTACCTCCGTCACCTCCTTTGCTCTGCTGCGGCAGAGGCAACACTCGGAGCCCTCCGGTGTTGCCTGGACTGCAGCAGAGCAAAGGGCCGAACGAGGCGGGCCGGGGCGGCGCCCACTACGGCAAGCGGCGCGAGCCTGCCGTCGAGCAGCTCTGCGGGCAGCGTCGAAACGGGCGCCAGGACATGGTGGGGCCGACCAGCTCCGCCTTCTCCCCGGTGCCGGCCGCAGCGCCGGTCTCCGCGGCTAGCTCGGTCGGGCTCTGCGGGCCGCGCACCCGTTCAACGCGATGGCGAATATGCGCAGAAACGCAGTCAGGGCCACCCCGAAGGGTGGCCCTGACTGGAAGTTTGTCCGGCGGTGTCCTACTCTCCCACACCCTCCCGAGTGCAGTACCATCGGCGCTGGAGGGCTTAGCTTCCGGGTTCGGAATGTTTCCGGGCGTTTCCCCTCCGCCATGACCGCCGTAACTCTATCGACATGTCAAACAACACCAACCACTCGGGTGTGTTGTTCGTTTGTCGGGAGTTGCACAGTGGACGCGTAGCACTTTGTTGTCAAGTCCTCGGCCTATTAGTACCGGTCAACTGAACCCGTTACCGGGCTTACATTTCCGGCCTATCAACCCAGTCGTCTAGCTGGGGGCCTTACCCACCCGAAGGTGGTGGGATACCTCATCTTGAAGCGAGCTTCCCGCTTAGATGCTTTCAGCGGTTATCCCTTCCGAACGTAGCTAACCAGCCGTGCCCCTGGCGGGACAACTGGCACACCAGAGGTTCGTCCGTCCCGGTCCTCTCGTACTAGGGACAGCCCTTCTCAAGTATCCTACGCGCGCGGCGGATAGGGACCGAACTGTCTCACGACGTTCTAAACCCAGCTCGCGTACCGCTTTAATGGGCGAACAGCCCAACCCTTGGGACCTGCTACAGCCCCAGGATGCGACGAGCCGACATCGAGGTGCCAAACCATCCCGTCGATATGGACTCTTGGGGAAGATCAGCCTGTTATCCCCGGGGTACCTTTTATCCGTTGAGCGACACCGCTTCCACATGCCAGTGCCGGATCACTAGTCCCGACTTTCGTCCCTGCTCGACCTGTCAGTCTCACAGTCAAGCTCCCTTGTGCACTTGCACTCAACACCTGATTGCCAACCAGGCTGAGGGAACCTTTGGGCGCCTCCGTTACCCTTTAGGAGGCAACCGCCCCAGTTAAACTACCCACCAGACACTGTCCCTGAACCGGATAACGGTCCGAAGTTAGATACCCAAATCAACCAGAGTGGTATTTCAAGATTGCCTCCACCCATACTGGCGTATGGGCTTCACCGGCTCCCACCTATCCTACACAAGCTAATTCAGATACCAATGTCAAGCTATAGTAAAGGTCCCGGGGTCTTTCCGTCCTGCCGCGCGTAACGAGCATCTTTACTCGTAGTGCAATTTCGCCGGGCCTGTGGTTGAGACAGTGGGGAAGTCGTTACGCCATTCGTGCAGGTCGGAACTTACCCGACAAGGAATTTCGCTACCTTAGGATGGTTATAGTTACCACCGCCGTTTACTGGCGCTTAAGTTCTCCGCTTCGCCGTTACCAGCTAACAGGTCCCCTTAACGTTCCAGCACCGGGCAGGCGTCAGTCCATATACATCGAATTACTTCTTCGCATGGACCTGTGTTTTTAGTAAACAGTCGCTTCCCCCTGCTCTCTGCGGCCATACAACGCTCCACCCGCGCGGGGCTTCACGTCTCCGGCCCCCCTTCTCCCTAAGTTACGGGGGCAATTTGCCGAGTTCCTTAACCACAGTTCGCCCGATCGCCTCGGTATTCTCTACCTGACCACCTGTGTCGGTTTGGGGTACGGGCCGCTAAGAACTCGCTAGAGGCTTTTCTCGGCAGCATAGGATCACTGACTTCACCTGAATCGGCTCGGCATCACGTCTCAGCCTGTTGCACCACGGATTTACCTATGGTGCGGCCTACACGCTTACCCCGGCACAACCACCGGCCGGGCTCAGCTACCTTCCTGCGTCACCCCATCGCTTGACTACTACCCGCCGGGGTCCCACGCTCCCCAGCTTTGACCCGAAGGTCGCCGCCGGCTTGGGTGGTTAGCACAACGAGGTTCGTCAGGGTCGCTCTTTCGCGGGTACGGGAATATCAACCCGTTGTCCATCGACTACGCCTCTCGGCCTCGCCTTAGGTCCCGACTTACCCAGGGCGGATTAGCCTGGCCCTGGAACCCTTGGTCATCCGGCGGAAGGGTTTCTCACCCTTCTTTCGCTACTCATGCCTGCATTCTCACTCGTGCCGCGTCCACAACTAGGTCACCCCGTTGCTTCACCCACGGCACGACGCTCCCCTACCCACCCACACACCTGCACAAGAAATCACGTTCTTGCGAAGTTACAGTGTGAGTGCCACAGCTTCGGCGGTGTACTTGAGCCCCGCTACATTGTCGGCGCGGAACCACTTGACCAGTGAGCTATTACGCACTCTTTAAAGGGTGGCTGCTTCTAAGCCAACCTCCTGGTTGTCTATGCGACCCCACATCCTTTTCCACTTAGCACACGCTTAGGGGCCTTAGCTGGTGATCTGGGCTGTTTCCCTCTCGACTACGAAGCTTATCCCCCGCAGTCTCACTGCCGCGCTCTCACTTACCGGCATTCGGAGTTTGGCTGATTTCGGTAAGCTTGTGGGCCCCCTAGACCATCCAGTGCTCTACCTCCGGCAAGAAACACGCGACGCTGCACCTAAATGCATTTCGGGGAGAACCAGCTATCACGGAGTTTGATTGGCCTTTCACCCCTAACCACAGGTCATCCCCCAACTTTTCAACGTTGGTGGGTTCGGCCCTCCACGCGGTCTTACCCGCGCTTCAGCCTGCCCATGGCTAGATCACTCCGCTTCGGGTCTAGGACACGCGACTGAATCGCCCTATTCAGACTCGCTTTCGCTACGGCTCCCCCACACGGGTTAACCTCGCCACATGCCACTAACTCGCAGGCTCATTCTTCAAAAGGCACGCCGTCACCCCGCAAGGCTCCGACGGATTGTAGGCGAACGGTTTCAGGTACTATTTCACTCCCCTCCCGGGGTACTTTTCACCATTCCCTCACGGTACTCGTCCGCTATCGGTCACCAGGAAGTATTTAGGCTTACCAGGTGGTCCTGGCAGATTCACGGCAGATTTCAGGAGTCCGCCGCTACTCGGGAACACCCACAGGAGATCAGCAACTTTCACCTACCGGACTCTCACCGTCTACGGTCAGCCTTTCCAGACTGTTCGACTAGCCACTGACTTTGTAACTCCTCCAACAGTTGTCAGCCTGTTGAGCAGGGTCCCACAACCCCGACCACGCAACCCCTGACAGGTATCACACGCAGCCGGTTTAGCCTCCATCCGCTTTCGCTCGCCACTACTCACGGAATCACTCTTTGTTTTCTCTTCCTACGGGTACTGAGATGTTTCACTTCCCCGCGTTCCCTCCACGTACCCTATGTGTTCAGGTACGGGTGACACCACATGACTGGTGCCGGGTTCCCCCATTCGGACACCCTGGGATCACAGCTCGGTTGACAGCTCCCCCAGGCCTATCGCGGCCTCCCACGTCCTTCATCGGCTCCTGGTGCCAAGGCATCCACCGTTCGCCCTTGACAACTTGACCACAAAGATGCTCGCGTCCACTGTGCAATTCTCAACAAACGACCAACCCACAACCCGATCCGTGTAACACCAGACCCGACCACCGCCGGCGGTATGCCACACCAGGCCATGCCTGGCAGCCCGACGAGCAATCCCGCTCGCCTACGGCTCTGAAAGACAACCCACGGTTGTTCTTTCAGGACCCAACAGGGTGCTTACCATCCCGCTCCAGCCGCACCAACCAGTCGTTCCTGCACCCCATAGGGGCGTGTACTAGACGTCGTGGCCGTTGCCGGAGCCGAACTCACCAGTGTCTCCGCCATCGAGCACCCCGACCCGACACTCGCGGGCCGCGGGCTCCATACCGCCTTTCGACGGATGGTGCTCCTTAGAAAGGAGGTGATCCAGCCGCACCTTCCGGTACGGCTACCTTGTTACGACTTCGTCCCAATCGCCAGCCCCACCTTCGACGGCTCCCTCCCCGAGGGGTTGGGCCACCGGCTTCGGGTGTTGCCGACTTTCGTGACGTGACGGGCGGTGTGTACAAGGCCCGGGAACGTATTCACCGCAGCGTTGCTGATCTGCGATTACTAGCGACTCCGACTTCACGGGGTCGAGTTGCAGACCCCGATCCGAACTGAGACCGGCTTTTTGGGATTCGCTCCACCTCACGGTATCGCAGCCCATTGTACCG
Organism: Micromonospora rhizosphaerae; assembly: GCF_900091465.1. Taxonomy (NCBI): domain Bacteria; kingdom Bacillati; phylum Actinomycetota; class Actinomycetes; order Micromonosporales; family Micromonosporaceae; genus Micromonospora; species Micromonospora rhizosphaerae. Next base: position 659,772 of record NZ_FMHV01000002.1, read on the forward strand.
GCCATTGTAGCATGCGTGAAGCCCTGGACATAAGGGGCATGATGACTTGACGTCATCCCCACCTTCCTCCGAGTTGACCCCGGCAGTCTCCGATGAGTCCCCGCCATTACGCGCTGGCAACATCGGACGAGGGTTGCGCTCGTTGCGGGACTTAACCCAACATCTCACGACACGAGCTGACGACAGCCATGCACCACCTGTCACCGGCCCCGAAGGACCCCCCATCTCTGAGGGATTTCCGGTGATGTCAAACCCAGGTAAGGTTCTTCGCGTTGCATCGAATTAATCCGCATGCTCCGCCGCTTGTGCGGGCCCCCGTCAATTCCTTTGAGTTTTAGCCTTGCGGCCGTACTCCCCAGGCGGGGCGCTTAATGCGTTAGCTGCGGCACAGGGAACCGGAGAGGCCCCCCACACCTAGCGCCCAACGTTTACAGCGTGGACTACCAGGGTATCTAATCCTGTTCGCTCCCCACGCTTTCGCTCCTCAGCGTCAGTATCGGCCCAGAGACCCGCCTTCGCCACCGGTGTTCCTCCTGATATCTGCGCATTTCACCGCTACACCAGGAATTCCAGTCTCCCCTACCGAACTCTAGCCTGCCCGTATCGACTGCAGGCCCGCAGTTGAGCTGCGGGTTTTCACAGTCGACGCGACAAGCCGCCTACGAGCTCTTTACGCCCAATAAATCCGGACAACGCTCGCGCCCTACGTCTTACCGCGGCTGCTGGCACGTAGTTGGCCGGCGCTTCTTCTGCAGGTACCGTCACTTACGCTTCGTCCCTGCTGAAAGAGGTTTACAACCCGAAGGCCGTCATCCCTCACGCGGCGTCGCTGCATCAGGCTTGCGCCCATTGTGCAATATTCCCCACTGCTGCCTCCCGTAGGAGTCTGGGCCGTGTCTCAGTCCCAGTGTGGCCGGTCGCCCTCTCAGGCCGGCTACCCGTCGTCGCCTTGGTAGGCCATCACCCCACCAACAAGCTGATAGGCCGCGAGCCCATCCCAGGCCGAAAAACTTTCCACCCGGCGCCATGCGGCACCAGGTCTTATCCGGTATTAGCCCCGGTTTCCCGGGGTTATCCCAAAGCCTAGGGCAGGTTGCTCACGTGTTACTCACCCGTTCGCCGCTCGAGTACCCCGAAGGGCCTTTCCGCTCGACTTGCATGTGTTAAGCACGCCGCCAGCGTTCGTCCTGAGCCAGGATCAAACTCTCCAACAAAAATCAGAGAAAATCCTGACAACAAAAGTGTTGCCAAAGGAATCCCAAACCAACAGACCCAAAGACCTGCCAGAACGGGGCATCAAACAATTTGGCACTGGCTTATCAAGCACCCTGTTGAGTTCTCAAAGAACAACCACACACCATCCGGAAACCCCCCAAAAAGGGGCCCCATCCGGGGCATTTCGTTCAACCGCGCCCGCCGCTCCCGCGCCGGGGCACTTTTACTACGTTACCTCGCCGTTTCCACCGTGTCAAACCGGTCTGTCCCGGTCCGTCGTGCTTCAGACGGCTTGGCGCCCGCTGAACCCGCGCAGCAGAATCCGCTGCGCTTGATCATCGGATTTGGCAGGCCGGCCGTCGCGGTGTCCCGCGAGCTCGTCCGGTGCCCTGCCGGTCGACTACCTTACCCGGTCGGTTCCGCCTCGCCAAATCCGCCTCTCAGCGGATCCGGGGCACCGCCCGGTCCAGGTTCACATGGGACTCAACCCATCCGACCCGGTAGTCATTCCCGCGCTCCGGCCTGCAGGACTTTCGCCCTCTTTCGTCCGTTCCGCGCTGGCAGAGAGAAAGTTACGCGTCCACGGGTTTGATCGTCAAATCCGCAGCCGGCGTGCCGCGTCACATCATCAACGGCGAGCTATTTTCTCAGCTCACAGGCGTGTGAGTTGCGACGAACGCCGCTATCCGGGGGCCAGATGGCCCCGCCTAGAGAGTTGCAACGAGCTGGTCCACGCCGGCATTCCACCGTCGCCCCGCGCTCGCCGGGGGCAAGGCCCACCGACGGAGAGTGCAACGCCCACGGGGGCCTCGGCATTCCGCTGTCGCACCAGACCGGCCGCGGACGGAGGCCCGCCTGGGCACCGCCCGGCCGCCGGCGTCGACCGCAGCCGCGGGGTCTCAGGCGGTCGGGCGGTTCCCGCCGCGCCGGGCCGCGAGCCAGCCGCGGACGCCGAGCACCCCGACCGCGGTGCCGATCGCCAGCGACGCGCCGATCAGCAGGGCGTGCACCCAGAGGAAGCTGGTGGCGGCGCCCTCGCCGACTGTGCCGGTCGACCAGGAGCGCGGGTCGTTCCAGATGGCGACGGCGAACCTCGGCCAGATCACCCAGGTCCAGACCCCGACCCCGGTCAGAAAGAGCGACCAACCGCGCGACAGCACCATGGCTGGCCAGTATGCCAGCGGGCCGGCGTGGGCAGCTGCCATGTCCGAGATCCCGCCCCAGGTCAGAAGCGGCTTCCCGAGAGCGTACGGAAGGTGACGGAGTAGCGCAGGGCGGGCACCGGCGGGATGCTGTGCTGCCAGCTCGACCGGGCCGCCTCGGTCAGCACGTACCCGGACCGCGGCGCAAGCTCCAGCTCGTACACCCGGCGGTTCTCCCCGGTGCCGCGCTGGAAGCGCAACAGACAGGCGGAGCCCAGCGAGAGGCCGACGACGGTCGGCCCGAAGATGGGGGCGTCCCGATGCCAGCCGATGACGGAGTCCGGTGGGTACCGGGTGACCAGCGCCTGGGCGAGGGTCTCCGGGGCGAGGCCGGCGAGGGTGGCGCAGCGTTCCCGGACCCAGTGCAGCGCCACGGGCAGCGCTTCGGTCTCGGTGAGCTGAAAGACATCCCAGGAGCTTGAATGTCAAGCAGCGGCCTCGTTGAGGTGATGCGACCAGGCGGTCGCCTCGTCGTAGAGCGCGCCGGTTTTGAGGCATCCGTGCAGGATGCCGACGAGCCGGTTGGCGAGTTGCCGCAGCGCGGCGTTGTAGCTGGCGCCGCGGGCGCGTTGCCGGTCGTAGTAGGCGCGGGCGCCGGGCGAGGTGTTCAGCGACGCGAACGCTTGGGTCATCAGCGCGTCGATGAGCCGGTCGTTGTGCACGAACCGGGCAGCGACGGTGCGTTTCTTACCCGAGGCGCGGGTGATCGGGCTGGTGCCGGCGTAGTTCTTGCGGGCCTTGGCCGAGGTGTAGCGGTCGGCCGCGTCGCCGAACTCGGCGAGCACCCGGGCGCCGAGGATCGTGCCCAGTCCCGGTTGGGACAGGATGATCTCAGCGTCCGGGTGCTGGCCAAAATAGGCCTCGACCTGCCCTTGCAGGGCCTTGACCTGCTCGTTGAGCGTGCCCAGGACCGCGATCAGCGCCCGGACCGAGGCGGCGTAGGCGGCGGTGACCACGGCGGGCTGGCTGAGGTGCTCGGCGCGCAGGACGGCCTGAATCGCTGCGGCCTTGGCCGGGATGTCGCGGCGGCGGGCCCGTTTGAGGGCCGCGCTGATCTGGCTGATGCTCAGCCTCGCGGCGCTGGCCGGGTCCGGGGCCCTGGCCAGCAACTCAAGGGTGTCGGCGGCGTCGAGATCGTCAAACGCGGCCAACGCGGCAGGGAAGTACTCCCGCAACGCGTGCCGCAACCGCTGGCTGGCGCGGGTGCGTTCCCAGATCAGTGTCTTGTGCATCCGGGCGACCACCTTGACCGCCTCGGATCCGGCACTGTCACCGGCGACCCGGCGCAGTTGGTGGCCGTCGGTACGGACCATGTCGGCCAGCATGTGCGCGTCGGCGGCGTCGCTCTTGGCACCGGACACCCCGAGACGGTCACGGTAACGGGCCGCCTGCAACGGATTGACCGCCAACACGGTGTACCCCGCCGCGATCAACGCCTGCACCCACGGCCCTCGGTCGGTCTCGATCCCAATCGTGACCTGCCCGGCGCCGTCGGCGTCCTCGCCGAGCTGCGCGCCGATCATCGCGTGCAGTCGCGTGATCCCTGCGACGCCCTCGGGCAACCTGGCCCTGGCCAGGGTGCGCCCAGCCGCATCCATCAACTCAACGTCGTGATGGTCTTCGGCCCAGTCATCTCCCACGAACAGCACCGCGTCTCCCGCCTCCGATCGCAAACACGGTCAGTAGCCGGCAGGAGAACCATCAGCGACCTAATGAAGCAGTGCTCACGCCACAACCGGGCGGGCACGACATCCCATCAGCGATCAACTCTCCTCACCGACCGGCAGGGGCACGATCTTTCATCAGGACTCGACGTCCAGGAACAGCAAGTGCTCACCCGCCGGCGGCTACCTACCCACCAGGAGTTTGCCGGATGGCTCACTCCCAGAACTCATTAGGAGCCGTAGTCGTAGTCGAAGCCAAAGTGGCGGACCGTGCGCCGGGCGATCTGCCCGTGCATCCGGACCTCGCGAAAGTCGAGCGCCCCGAGCGCGGTCAGCAGCGACCGCTCCTCGTCGTCGTCCACCAGCTCCGGCTGGTACGTGAGCCCGGCCGGCCGCTCGTGGACCCCACGCATCCGACCCACCACCCGACCGTAACGGCCCAGCCTGCCGTCCATCGGGCGGAACCGCCGGCCGGGTCTGCGGTGGTGTTTCCGCCATTCCTCGGGCGGGCACTGTTTCCGCAGCCGACGACACCGGAGGTGGCCATGCAGCCGTTCAATCCGTGGATCTGGCGGGATCCGTCCGCGCTGGCCGGCGGGTACGACCAGACGACCCCGACCGAGGTGCCGCGGCAGCGAACGGAGGGTTCGGCCGACGGGCCGGACGCCCCCGGCCCGGGCACCCCGATCGACCTCACCGGATACCGGGTCGAGGCGACGGACGGGCGGATCGGGTCGGTCGACGAGGCGAGCGCCGACGCCCGCTACCTGGTGGTGGACACCGGCCCGTGGATCTTCGGCCGGAAGGTGCTGCTGCCGGTCGGCACGGTGGCCCGGGTCGATCACCTGGACCGCATGGTGCACGTCGACCGCACCCGCGACCAGGTGAAGAACTCGCCGGCCTCCGACCCCGAGCACTTCGAGCGGCCTGACTACCGGCAGCAGGTCGGCAGCTACTACGAGGAGAGCTACCGCCAGGGCTGACCAGGAACGGGCCGAACGGTTACCGTGGAGCCATGGTCCGGCCAACCACCATCACGCCGGAGACCGTCGACGGTCTCCCGACGGGTGGCGTGCCGGTTCTCCCGGTCCGCGTCTACGACGGTCGGGAGCAGGTTCTCGACGTACTCCGTGCCGGTGGGTTGCGGTTCCGCGCCGGCGGGCGATGGCGGCGCGTGCTCTGACGAGCATCCTCCGCTGACCCGTGGGCGATCACGCCCCGGGTCGCTCGCGCGCCGCGCGTCTCTCACCGTTCTCCTCGGCACGAAAGGCGTACCACCATGTCCGCACCACGGATGCTCACCGGCGACCGCCCGACCGGGCGGCTGCACCTCGGCCACTACGTCGGCAGCATCGCCAACCGGGTGAAGCTGCACCAGCGGTACGAGAGCTTCTTCATCATCGCCGACCTGCACATGCTCACCACGAAGAACACCCGCGAGGACATCGAGCAGGTTTCCCGAAACGCCCGCGAGATGGTCACCGACATCCTGGCCGCCGGCGTCGACCCCGCCCGGGCCACCTTCTACCTGCAGTCGGCCATCCCGGAGGTCGGCGACCTCAACACCCTCTTCCAGAACCTGGTGACCGTGCCCCGGCTGGAGCGGGTCCCGTCGATCAAGGACATGGCCCGGGACGCCGGCAAGGAGGAGATCCCGTACGGGCTGCTCGGCTATCCCGTGCTCCAGGCCGCCGACATCCTCTCCGTGAAGGGGCAGGTCGTCCCGGTGGGGAAGGACAACGCGGCGCACGTGGAGGTGACCCGGGAGATCGCCCGGCGGTTCAACCACCTCTACGGCGAGGTCTTCCCCGTACCCGAGCTGATCTCCTCGGAGACGCCCACCCTGGTCGGCACGGACGGCCAGGGAAAGATGAACAAGAGCCGGGGCAACGCGATCGCCCTCTCGGACGACCCAGCGGCCGTGCGCCGCAAGGTGATGGGGATGTACACCGACCCGAACCGGGTCCGGGCCGACGTGCCCGGGACGGTCGAGGGAAACCCGGTCTTCGCCTACCACGACGTGTTCAACCCGGACCGGGGGCAGGTCGAGGAGCTCAAGGCGCGCTACCGCGCCGGCCGGGTCGGTGACGTCGAGGTCAAGGAGAAGCTGGCGGTGGCGCTCAACCGGTTCCTCGACCCGATCCGGGAGCGCCGGGCCCGGTTCGAGGCGGACAGCGGCCTGGTCGACCAGTTGATCGTCGAGGGCACCGAGCGGACCCGGGCCGAGGTGCGCCGAACCCTGGTCGAGGTCCGCCGGGCGATGGGCCTGACCAGCGCGTACAGCCAGGTCCGGCGGAGGGCCGAGCGACACCGCAAGGCCGTCGCCACACCGGCCTGACCTTTTGGGTACGCCGGGAAGCCGGCCTCGGGAACGGCCTTGCGCCGCCCCCGGGCCGGCCGGTTAGGCTGCCGACATGACCAGCTCCCGCGCCTCCGTGCCGACGTCCTCCGACGTGTCGGTCGCGCGACGCCGGCGATCCTCGGCTCGTACCCGAGCCACCGTCGACCGCCTGAGCTGACCCACCCTCTGCGACCGGCGGATCGAGCCGCCGGTCCCCGCCGATCGTTTCTCGGTCCGTCCGCATTCCCCGTCCGGAGATCCGCGTGACCGCGGATCCGAGCGAGATCGGCGTACCCATGGATCTGGAGAAGTTGCTGACCGACCGGCTGGCGCCGGCGTTCTCGACGGTGGCCGGCGTTCCGGTCGACCCGGTCGTGCGGCGCTCGCAGCGCGCGGACTTCCAGTCCGACGCGGCGCTGGCGCTGGCCCGGCGGATCGGCCGCCCGCCGCGGGCCATCGCCACCGAGGTGCTGGAACGCGCGCAGGTCGCCGACCTCTGCTCCGCGACGGAGGTTTCCGGGCCCGGGTTCATCAACCTGACCGTGGCCGAGCGGGCCCTCGGCGGGCTGGTCTCCGCGCTGGCCACCGACCCACGGCTCGGCGTGCCGGTCAGCGCCCACCCGGAGACGGTGGTCGTCGACTACTCGGCGCCGAACGTGGCCAAGGAGATGCACGTCGGGCACCTGCCTTCGACGGTGATCGGCGACGCGGCGGCACGGCTGCTGGAGTGGCTCGGGCACCGGGTGGTGCGGGCGAACCACCTGGGCGACTGGGGCACGCCGTTCGGCATGCTGATCGAGCACCTGGCCGACGTTGGCGAGGCCGAGGCGGCGCAGGAGCTGTCCATGGGCGACCTCGACTCCTTCTACAAGGCGGCCCGGACGAAGTTCGACGCCGACGAGGCGTTCCGGGAGCGGTCCCGGCTGCGGGTGGTGGCGTTGCAGGGCGGCGACGAGCGGACGCTGCGGCTGTGGCGGCTGCTCGTGGAGCGGTCCGAGCGCTACTTCCTGGCGGTCTACGACCTGCTCGACGTGACGCTGACCGGCCGGGACTTCCACGGCGAGAGCAGCTACAACGACCTGCTCGGGCCGGTGGTGGCGGAGCTGGACCGGCTCGGGCTGCTCCGGGAGAGCGACGGCGCGTCGTGCGTCTTCCCGCCCAACTCCGTGGGCCGGGACGGGGAGCCGCTGCCGCTGATCGTCCGCAAGTCCGACGGCGGGTACGGCTACCCGGCGACCGACCTGGCCGCGATCCGGCACCGGACCGGGGAACTGGGCGCAACCCGGCTGCTCTACGTCGTCGGCTCGCCGCAGCGGCGGCACTTCGAGATGGTGTACGCGGTGGCGGAGCTGGCCGGCTGGCTGGTCCCGCCGGCGCGCGCGGAACACGTCGGGTTCGGCTCGATCCTCGGCGCCGACGGGCGGATGCTGCGCAGCCGGGCCGGTGAGTCGGTGAAGCTGGTCGCGCTGCTCGACGAGGCGGTGGCCCGGGCCACGCAGCTCGCCCGGAGCAGGAACCCGGAGCTGGGCGAGGCGGAGGCGGCGGAGGTGGGCCGGGCGGTCGGCATCGGCGCCATCAAGTACGCCGACCTCTCCACGGACCGGCACCGGGACCACGTCCTGGACTGGGAGCGGATGCTGTCGCTGGACGGCAACACCGCGCCCTACCTTCAGTACGCGTACTCCCGGATCCGGTCGATCTTCCGCCGCGCCGGCGTGACGGCCCGGCCGGACGCGGGGATCTCGCTGGCCGAGCCGGCGGAGCGGGCGCTCGCCTTCGAGCTGGTCGGCTTCGGGGCGGTGGTCTCCGAGGTGGAGCGGAGCCTGGAGTTCCACCATCTGGCCGGCTACCTGCACCGGCTGGCCACCGCGTTCAGCGCCTTCTACGAGCGCTGTCCCGTGCTGCGCGCCGACGAGCCGGTGCGGGACAGCCGGCTGGTGCTCTGCGACCTGACCGCCCGGGTGCTACGCCAGGGTCTGCACCTGCTCGGCATCCGCACTCCGGAACGGATGTGAGGCGGTGCGTTCGCCGGTGCCGCAAATTCCTCCGGCAGGTCGGACAACCGATCGGCGGCGGTGCCGGTCTAGTACCGGTGAGAGCTGACGCCGGCAGAGGGAGCGGTCCGTGGGTGCGGACATCGAGACCGAACTGCAGTCCTTCGTCGAGGCGCGATACCTGCACCTGCGCCGAACCGCCTACCTGCTCTGCGGAGACTGGCACCGGGCCGAGGACCTGGTTCAGACCGCCCTCGCCCGGGTGGTCGTCGCAGCGCGCCGAGGGACGATCGACAGTCTCGACGCGTACGCCCGCACCGTCTTGGCCCGGGTGTACCTCGACGACCGGCGCCGCCTTCCCTGGTGGCGGGAGCGCTCACTGGCAGAGGCGGCGGAGCAACCGGAAGCCACCAGCGACCACGCACTGTCGCTGACGGTTCTGGGCGCGCTCCGGGCTCTGCCGCCACGGCAGCGCGCCGCGGTGGTGCTGCGCTACTGGGAGGACCGGAGCACGGAGGAGACGGCGGAGGTGCTCGGCGTCACCACGGGCACCGTCAAGAGCCAGTGCGCGAAGGCCCTGGCCACGCTCCGGGGATCACTGGCCGGCATCCGGCCGCAGCTATCGCTCAACGGAGGAGGCGAAAAGTGAGGGGAGAGCACGACATCAGAGGGCTGCTGGAGTTCGCGACCGCGGACGAGCCGCCACCCGGAGCGGGCCCGGCGAGCGTGTTCCGCCGTGCCCGGTCGATCCAGCGCCGGCGCAGGCTGGGAGTCGGCCTGGCGGGAGCAGCCATGCTCGGCGTGCTGTTGCTGGCGGGAGTCTCGCTCGCCGGCGTCGGCCAATCGTCCGAACGGGACGAGGTCTCCGTCCCGGCACCGGCGGCGCCCGGTCCGACAGCAACCACCGAAGGAGAACATCCTCGGGTCCCGGTGGCGGCGGCGGCGGTCCTCGAGACGTTGCGATCACTGCTGCCGCCGGGCACGCGGACCAGCGGCGCGGTGGCCGAGCAGGGCTTCGCGAGGCTGGTCATCACCGACGCGGGTGGTCGGACCACCCTGGAGGTGAACGTCCAGCCGGACTTCGCCGCAAGCGCGGGCAAAGCGACCGGTGCGTCCCTGCTCGACCGGTACGACTGTGCGAAGCGGGCGGACCCCGTCGGGACCCGGTGCGCGGCGGCCAGCCTGCTCGACGAGACCCGGGTGGTGTCTCTGGAGGGTGCCGGCGGTGAACCGGGCGCCAAGGGTGTCACGCGACGGCAGGTCGACATCCTCGCGCCCGACGGCGTGCGGATCGTGGTCACCGCCTGGAACGCCGTGGACCTCAAGAACGGCCCCGCCACCCGGCCGGCACCCGCACTGGACACCCGCCAACTGAAGGAGATCGCGATCAGCAGCCGGTGGCGTGCGGCGCCGCACGGTGGTACCGCCCCGGACGGCGGGGCCCGGAACGAGTGACTCGGCTGGATCGGACACTCCTATGAGGCCGAGCAATCAGCCCGAGTTGTCAATTGATCCACCCGTACACAGGGGCACCAATTTTTTTTACTGAGCGTGTCGGAGAAAATCGGATGCCCGACGCAGAGACCCGCGTTGACATCCGCAAATAAGTTCAACCGACCGCCAGACGCGTCCGATCGAAGCTACGCGCAGTGATTGAACGGTCGCAACTGTTTCCGGGCGCGTCGGACAGGGCAGCGAAGGGATTGGCGAACAGCTATGCTCGCGGATGGATTGATCCAGTGACCGGGAACGGCGCCGATCCCGGCCGCAGTTAGGAGGGTGGTCACGGCGGGCCGGCCGTGACCACCCCGTTGTCCTCACTCATCGACCAAAGGAGTGGACATGAGGACAGAGAGCAGATTACTCCATCGCCTGGCGACCGCATCTCGGGCGGGCTTCGCCGTCGCCCTGCTGGGTGCGGCCCTGGTGGCACTGCCGGCCAGCCCGGCCAGCGCGACCACCGCGAGCAGCAACTGCACCCCGGCGGCCTACGGTCCGATGTGCTACTACTACAAGTCGTACTACGGCGGGGCGCGAGCTGCCATCAACGGGTGGGTCAACGACCTCTACGCGTACGAGTTCAGCAACACCGGTACGGGCGCCTACCAGGACGTGGCGAACAACGCCGGGTCCGGTGTCAACGCCGACACGAGGTGCGTGGCCCGCATCTGGGAGCACGTCGCCCAGACCGGCCGGGTCAAGGATCTGAACTACAACGGCTACATCGGCGATCGCGATTCGACGCTGGACGAGTTGAACAACAATAACCGTTCACAAAGTTGGCGCGACTGCTTCTAGGAGCAGGCGGCCAGGAAAAGAATTGACGGGCTCGGGGGGCCCTCACGACAGCATCAGGGCCCCCCGGGCCTCCTGCCCGGCAATCCATTCGCCGCGCATGGGAAATTCGCCGCCGCATGCCGCGAGGGCGGCGCACAGCCAACGGCAGCCTTGGCCGCGGAATCGCGGTCGGGTAATCCGCTGTTCCCCCTGCCCTTGTCCCGGGCCGGTTCCGCTCGTCCATCGCCGTTCCTGCACGAATAGAGGACTTCATGAACAGGTACCCGACGCTGCGGTGGGTAGCAGCAGCCACCGCGCTGTGCCTCGTCGCGTCCGGCTGCGGCGACGAGAAACGCCCCGCCGCCTCCTCCGATTCGCTGACCGTGGCCTCGCCGCCGGCTGTCGCGGCGATACCCCAGTTGGACCTCCTCGACGGCAAGGTCTTCCCCATCGAGGCGTACAAGCTGACCCCAGAGAAGTTCCGGCAGCTCAACAACGCGCAGACCATTCTCGCCAACCGCTGCCTGTCCCGGTTCGGCTTCCCACCGTCGCTTCAGCAGGTCCCTCCGACGTTGCCGCCGGACACGTCGCTCAGCCGGCGGTACGGCATCACGGACCCGGCGACGGCCGCCAAATACGGCTACCACCAGTCGGCGGGTGACGGCGCGCAGGCCAGCCGACCGCCGGCCGAGCCGGTCTCCAAGGAGCTGAGTCTGGTGCTCTACGGGCCGCCGGACCAGACGGGTGACGCCAACGGGAACACCGGCGGTACCGCCCACAAGGGGGTGGAGATTCCGGCCGGCGGATGCATGGGCGAGAGCAAGCGGAAGTTGAACGCGGCCGAGTACGAGCGGATCGACCCGGAGCAGTTCGCGGGTGACATCGAGCTCGCCGCCGGCAAGCAGGCCGACGCCGACCCACGGGTCAGGGGCAAGTTCGCCGAGTGGTCCACCTGCATGAAGGGCAAGGGCTTCGACTACCGGGACCCGTTCCAGCCGCTGGACGGCGACACCCTGAAGACCAGCCTCGCCCAGCCGACCCCCACCGCCGTGGAGATTCAGACCGCGGTGGCCGATGTCGAATGCAAGCAGCAGGTCAACCTCGTCGGGGTCTGGTTCGCCGTCGAGTCGGCGTACGAGGAGAGGCTGATCGAGAAGAACCAGGAGCGGCTCGCCGGGATCAAGCGGGCCATCGACGCGATGCTCAAGGCGGCAGCCGGCGTGACCGGCTGATCGTCGTGGACGGATCAGATTGTCGGTAAGCGGAGGTGGTGATGTTCGGGTTCGCCCGGCGCAGGTCCGATGGAAAGCAGATCCTCGGCGCACCTGCCGGGGACGCACGGGTCGACGCTGCGCCCAGCCCGCAGCGCGGCAGGCGTCGCTGGGCGCTGATCACGGCCGGTACCGCCGCACTGCTCTCAGTCGCCGGTCTGGTCGGCGCCTCGTTCGTGCAATCGCCCGAACAACAGCGGGCCTCGGCACTTCCGCCCTCGCGCAGCGTGCTCACCGCCGTAGTCGAGGAGCGGCGGCTGGCATCGACGGTGGTGACCCGCGGCACGGTCGGGCCGGACCGGCAGGTGGAAGCTACGCCGGCGAGCGCACAGGGTGCCAATGTCGCCGTGGTGACCGCGGTACGGACCGGGGTGGGCGCCAAGGTCGACCCCGGTGACGTCGTGCTGACCGTCTCTGGTCGGCCGCTCCTGGTGCTGCCCGGCTCGGTACCGGCCTACCGCGACATGAAGCCGGGCGAGGAAGGCGGCGACATCGCTGAGTTGCAGGCGGCGCTGCGCAAACTCGGCCACTACCGCTCCGGCGACCGGAGAGGCTATTTCGGTCCGGCCACCAAGGCGGCGGTACGCCGGCTCTACTCCGCCATCGGCTACCAGGTGCCCGATACCGGCGGGCCGGGCGGCCAGGCCGACCGGGCATCGCTCCGCGCCGCCGACGACGCGGTCAGAACGGCAGAGGCCGCGGTCAACTCGCTGACAGCGCGGCTGGCGGCCGGCACTCAGCCGTCACCCGAGCCGGGCGAGCCGAGCCTGCGAGAGCAGCTCAAGGCCGCGAAGCGGACCCTCGCCCGGGCCCAGCAGGACCGCAGGGAGTTGATCGCCCGTACCGGCCCGATGGTTCCCCTCTCCGAGGTGGTGTTCCTGGCGACCTTCCCGGCCACCGTGGTGGCGCTCGGCGGCAAGGTCGGCGACCCCGTCGAGGCACCGTTGATCACATTCGCCACCGGACGCCTCACCGTGACCGCGAAGCTCCAGCCCGAGCAGGCGTCGCTGCTGCGGCCCGGAATACCGGTCGAGGTCCTCTCGGAGACACTGCGGGAGAAGGGCACCGGCGTGGTCGGCACGGTCGGCAAACTGACCACGGACCAGCCCGATCAGGAGGGTCAGCCGGCGGGACTGCCGTACGTGCCGGTCACCGTGACGACGGAACGGCCGCTCGGCAGTCAGTGGAACGGCCTCGACGTCCGCCTGACCATCACCGCCGCACAGACGAGCGGGAAAGTCCTGGTCGTTCCGGTCTCGGCGGTGAGCGCGGCCGCCGACGGCACCACCACGGTCAGCGTGCTGAGTCGGTCGGGCGAGCAGGTGCGCGTCGGCGTCCAGCCCGGGGTCTCGGGGGACGGGTTCATAGCGGTGACCCCGGTCGGCGACGCGTCGCTGGCGGCGGGCGACCGGGTGGTGATCGGCCAATGACGCTGCCCGTCGTCCGGTTCGAGGCGGTGGGGATGACCTATCCGGGTCCGCCACCGGTGCCCGCCCTGCTACCGGCGGATCTCACCATCGAGCAGGGCGAGTACGTGACGGTGGTGGGACGATCCGGCTCGGGGAAGTCCACCTTCCTGAACATCGTCGGACTGCTCGACCGGCCAACGACAGGGCGGTATGAGCTGGACGGCATCGACGTCGGCCGACTCCGTGAGGCCGACCGGTCGACGCTGCGCGGGCGGCGGGTCGGTTTCGTCTTCCAATCCTTCCATCTGCTGCCCTATCGCAGCGCCGTTGAGAACGTGGCCCTGGCGCAGCTCTACACCGGGCCGTCCGCCCGGGAACGGCGACGCACCGCACTCGACGTACTCGAGCGGGTCGGGCTCGCCCATCGGGCCGATGCCCTGCCGATGATGCTCTCCGGGGGTGAGCGGCAGCGGGTGGCCATCGCCCGCGCGCTCGCCAATCAGCCAAGTCTGCTGCTCTGCGACGAGCCGACCGGAAACCTCGACAGCGAGACGGCGGCAACCGTACTCACTCTCCTGGACGAGGTGCACACCGCCGGCTTCACGGTCATCGTGATCACCCATGACCCGGAGGTGGCAGCCCGGAGCCCGCGCCGGATCACCATCCGCGACGGAGTGCTGGATGGATAGGCGGTCGCGGCTCTCCATCAGGGACCTGGTCGGCGAGGCCACCTCGGGCATCCTGCAACGTCCCGGGCGCTCGGTCCTGACGATGCTCGGCACGGTGCTCGGCATCGGAGCCATGGTGGCGATTCTTGGCCTCACCACCACCGCAGGTGGCCAGATCGACCGGCGGTTCACGGCCCTGGCGGCCACCGAGGTGACGGTGGAGGACGTCGGAGCCAACGAGGTCAATCATGAGATGAGCTTTCCCGCGGATGCGGACAGCCGGATAAGAAAGATCAACGGCGTCGTCAGGGGCGGTCTGCTCTGGCCACTGCCGCTGCGCAAGGCCACCGTCAGCGGCGTACCTGAGCTGGGCGGTGATAGCGGGGGGCTGGCCCTCTACGCGGCCGAACCGGACGCGATCGCCACGTTGCATCCGGTCATCCAGAGCGGGCGCATCTTCGACGCGTTCCACGTTGCCCGAAGGGAGCGGGTGGCGGTACTGGGATCGGGGGCCGCTGGTCGCCTCGGGATCACCCGCCTCGACGCCTATCCTGCGGTGTTCATCAACGGTTCGCCGTACACGGTGATCGGAATCATCGCCGACCTTCAACGCCAGCCTGAGCTGTTGCTCAGCGTCATCCTGCCGTCATCGACGGCGCTCGCCGCGTACGGGCCGCCGGTCGACCAGCCGGCGAAGATGATCGTGGAGACACGGCTCGGCGCGGCGAAGGTCGTCGCCCAACAGCTGCCGCTCGCACTGCGCCCGGACGCACCGAACCGATTCCGGGCCATCGCGCCTCCCGACCCGCAGGCGCTGCGCGGCAGCGTGACTGCGGACTTGAACGCCCTGTTCATGCTGCTCGCCGCGATCACCCTGGTCATCGGCGGCGTGAGCATCGCAAACACCACCTTCGTGGCCGTCCTCGAACGGACCAGCGAGATCGGGCTGCGCCGCTCGCTGGGTGCCCGGCCGCGGCACATCGCCGCCCATTTTCTCGCCGAGTCGGCCGCCCTCGGCACACTCGGCGGGCTCGTGGGGACGAGCCTGGGGGTCGCCGTGGTGGTGTTCGTCGCGCTGGCCCAGGAGTGGACGGCGGTACTGCAGCCGTGGACTGTGCTCCCCGCGCCTGCGGCTGGCACGCTTGTCGGCGTGGCGGCCGGACTGTACCCGGCGATCCGTGCCGCCAAGGTCGAGCCGGTAGAGGCGCTACGGCGCTGAGTGGGCCGCGCCGGGCGTGGACGTCATGCCGAAGCTGGCCGCGCCGGCGGTGCCAGGGGACCCGGTCCCTTCGTGGGGCCGCATGGCAGACGCTGCCGGCGCACAACAAGAAGCCGCCGGCCTTGACGTACGAACTTCGGAATTCCGGGTGCATGTCGATGCCCGACCGTGATGCTTCACCTATGCGAGACGTAGTTGATGTCCCGATCGTGGGCGGACCGGCCGACGGACGCACCGCCACCGTCGAACTCGACGAACGCGGGGACCCGCCGGCGGAGTTGCACCCCGGCGAGATCGACGTCGTGGGCGACGGTCTGTACGTACGCCAGCCGATCATCGGTGCCGGGCCACCCTGGACCTACCATTGGCAGACATCAACCTCTGGCTAGGTCCGCGCCGGGCCAGCCGACCGCTGGCCGGCCCGGGCACCCGGACCGGCCAGCGGGGTCAGCCGACCCGGGTGACCGGCGGGGCGGTGCGGCCGGTCAGGAACGCCGTCGTCCTTCGAAGATCAGACCCGCGTCCCAGTCCAGCGTCGCCACATGGCCGATGCGGGCGAGCGGGACCTCCACGAGGTCGGCCGACCGGACGCCCCGCCTGACCACTTCCACCGACCGCAGGCCGGCCTCGCCGTCGGCGAGGGACCGGAACACCATGATCGGCTGGGTGACGGCGGGCAGCCGCCACCGGACGTCCGCCCACAGCCGGGTCATCTCCTGGACCGCGACGAGCGGGATGCGCCGGTAGCCCTGGTAACGGACAGACGGATCCTTCACCTGCGGCTGGTCGTTCGCGATGCTCGGCCGCAGGTACCTGAGCACCGGCAGCACCGGCAGCAGCGGGTTCTTCATCGTCAGCGACGGGTTGACGAGGACGACGTGGCTGACGGCGCGGTGCGTCGCCGCCAGCCGGAGAGCCAGTGCTCCCCCCATGGAGAGGCCGATGACGGCCACCGGCCCGGACACCGCGACCTCGTCGACGGCCGCCCACGCGTCGTCGAACCAGTCCCGCCAGGTCACGCCCCGCAGATCCGACCAGCGGGTGCCGTGACCGCGTAGCACCGGTACCGCCACCCGGTGCAGGTGGGGTTCGAGAGCCCGGGCGAACGGGGCCATGCTCGACGGGATCCTGCGAACCCGTGCAGCAGCACCGCCGCGGAGGCCACGGCGCTCATCACGCCCACCCCGGGGCCAGCCCGACGGCGCCGCCCGCCCGGGACTGGATCATGGCGACCTCGTGCAGGATCCGCCGCTCGCTGCCGTACGGTCCGCCCAGCATCGCACCCACCGGCAGGCCGTCGACCACCTCGACGGGGACGCTGGCGGCCGGCATGCCGGCGATGTTGTACATCGGAGTGAACGGCATGAAGCGCGTCATGGCGGCGAAGTTCTCCTCCTCGTCGCGATGGAGGCGGAACATCCCGCGCCGTTGCGGCAGCATGCCGAGCGTCGGGGTGACCAGCATGTCGACCATGCCGAAGACCATCTCCTCCAGCATGCGAGCGACCCCTCGGAACATGGTCAGGCACTCGTGCAGGCGTACCCCGCTCACCGCCCGCCCCTGGTCACGCAGCCACCGGGTGAACGGGGCCAGGGCCTCCTCGTCGTCGACCTCGAAGGAGGCGGCGACGACCGACCAGGCGTCGCGGAACGCGTCGGCCACCGCGACGTCCTTGCCGAGGTCCACCGGGACCAGCTCGTGGCCCGACTCCTGGAGGCCCGCGGCCAGCTTCTCCGCCGCCGCCCGGCACTCGTCCGCCACCGCCAGGTCCGGCACCATAGGGTCCACCGCCAGCCCGATCCGTAACCGCCCGCGCGGTTCCCGGTACGCGCGTGCGGCGGTCGGGTCCCCCGGCATGGGATCGGAGATCACGTCCAGCAGTGCGCCCGCGTCGAGGGCGTCACGGGTCAGCACGCCCGGCACCGACAGGCCGTTGGGAGACGGGTCCGACGGACCGTTGCTCACCGCGCCGTTGCTGGGACGCAGGCCCACGACACCGCAGCAGGAGGCGGGGATCCGTACGGAGCCGCCCGCGTCGGTGCCCAGGGCCAGTGGCGCGAGACCCGCGCTGACCGCCGCCGCCGACCCGCCGCTGGAGCCCCCAGGCGAGAATTCGGACCGCCACGGGTTGGCGGTGTCCCCGCCCAGGAGGTTCTCCGTGTAGCAGGGCAGCGCGAACTCCGGCAGCTGGGTCTTGCCGATGATTGGCAGGTGCGCCTGACGCAGCCGGACCACGACGTTGTCGTCCCCGATGGCCTCGTCGGTCCGGTCGGCGCAGCCCCAACCGGTCACCACGTCCTCGACGTCGAGGTTGTCCTTGAGCGCGATCGGCACACCATGCAGGGCACCGACCCCGTCCGGACCCACCGCGCGCAGGATCTCGTCGGCCTGCCGGGCCTGACGGAGGGCGAGCTCCTCGGTCACCACGACGAACGCGCCCAGTCGACGGTCCAGCCGGCGGATCCGGTGCAGGTAGTGCTCGGTCACCTCGACGGAGGTCACCGATCCGACGCGGATCAGCCCGGCACACTCCAGCGCCGACAGCTGGTGCAGGGCGGTCATGAGGCCTCCTCTCCCGGCCCCGGACCAACCCGGGGACGTTCCCGGCGGACTGCGGACAGCCGGGCGAGCAGGCGCCGCTGCCAGGTCGGGTCGTGGTCACCGGCGAGCCCTTCCTCGATGGCGTCCAGATAGCTGGCCAGGTCGTCGGGCACCAGGCTGGCGAACGGCACCGCCGGATCGGGAACGAGGTAACTCGACCACATCAGCGAGGTGCGCGGCAGCGCCGGCTTGGTGTCGGGGATGACCAACGGATCGAAGCCGACCAGTCGCAGATGGCGCAGTGCGCCGTTCTCCCGGCTGTCGCCGATCAGCAGGGGCCGGCCCATCGTCAGCACCGACCGGCCCAGCGCGAGGATCAGGTGCCAGGGGACCCGGTCCCTGGTCTGTCCGGCGGGCACGTCGCCGGCACGCACGAAGCGCTTGATCTCGAACACCTGGTGCGTGGTCGGCGCCTGGTCGGCGAACGGGGTGAGGAGGTCCACTCCGTGTGCGGACTCGACCGGATACCGGCTGCGCGCGGGGTCGTCCAGCCGCCGCGGGATCACGTCACGCGAGCCGAGCAGACCGACGTAGCCGAGGATCCGGCCCTCGGCGTCGAGACAGACGGTGTGCACGACCGTGGCGTCCGGCGGCTCGGCCAGCAGGGCCGTCTCCCGGGCCAGCCGCGAACTCATCATCGCCAGGTCGACGAACTCGGCCAGCCGGAACCCGAAGACGGCTTGCAGGTGACGTTGTCCCACGGCGTCCGGACTGAACGCGATGGTCGTCAGCCCGTCGCCCAACTGCTCGACGCGGCTCACCGCGCCAGCCCCGACCGTGGACGGCAGCTCCGGGTAGCGCAGCGAACGGTGCAGGGCGACCAGCGCGCGAGCGTACGCGGTGTCCAGTGTCGCGGCCCGGTGCTGGTCGTCGGGCGGGGCGATCAGCTCAGAGGTCGTCATCGTCATCGTCGTTCCGGTAGAGGCAATCGGTGATCGCCAGTGCCAGCGCCTCGGGAGTGCCCTCGAAGATCCGGGTGCCGAACGAGTCCCGGAGGACCTTCTCCAGGCCATACGACCGCAGGTATCCCCTGGACCCCATCAGCGCCACCGCCGTGCTCGCGGCGTCGATGGCCACCCGGTCGGCGAACAGCTTCGCCATCGCCGGCTCCCGCTCCGGCGCGGGCAGCTGAGTGTCGACCTTGACGGCGGCACGCTGGTACAGCAGGCGCGCGGCGTCCACGTTCACGGCCATGTCGGCCAGCCGGCGGGCGGTCATCTGGTGGTCGCGCAGCACCTTGCCGCCCTGTGTCCGTTCACCGGCCCACCGGACGGCCATGCCCAGCGCGTGCCGAGCGATGCCGGTCGAGATCGCGGCGACGGAGGAGCGGGCCATGTTCCCCTGCGCAACGTTGATCGAGGTGCCCTGACATTCGCCACCGACCAGGTCGTGTGCCGGGATCCGGACGTTCTCGAACCACAGCTCGCTGCCGAGGCAGTTGCGGTAGCCCATCTTGTCCAGGACGTCGCCGCGCCGTACCCCGGGCGCGTCCAGCGGAACGATCACACAGGTCAGGCCGGTTGCGCCCGGATGCGGCTCCAGGTTGGCGTAGACGGCGGCGAAGGCCGCCACGGCGCCGTTGGTGATGAACCGCTTGTGCCCGTTGAGCAGATAGCCGTCCCCGTCCCGACGCACGGTGGTGCGCATCCGAGCGTCCGGAAAGTGCTGCGGGATGACGAGGTCGCTACCGGCGTCCTCCTCGGCGACCGCGTTGCAGGCGAGGACCGCGCGCGGACCGGCGAACTGCGCCAAGTAGCGCTCCTGCAGGTCGGGGTCACCGGTGAGCAGGACCGGGGTCTGGCCGAGCATCGTGGCCCCGAACGCCAGGGCGATGCCCGGGTCGGCCGCGGCCAACTCCTCCATGGCCATCGCGACCCCGAGCACGCCGACTCCCAGGCCGCCAAGCTCGCGGGGCAGCATAGCCCGGGTCAACCCGAGCTCGTGTCCCGCCTGGATGACCTCCCAGTCGAAGTCCTCGGCCGCCTGCTGGTCGAGCTGCACCGCCCGGGGCGCGAGGACGTCCTTGGCGAACTCGCGTACCTCGTCGAGGAATCGCTGGACCGACCGGGGGATGCACTCGAAGTTGAGGTCCGCCTCGGCGGACAGGTCCATCTCGATGCCGGTCGCCGTCATTTCGCCGCTCCATCCACCAGGCCCTGCTCGGCGACGAGCTGCGGGTACCGGTCGAAGGCCGGCTGGAGGATCGGCACCAGCTCGAGGACCTTCGCGACCTTGCCCTTGATCCGCACCTTGCCCAGCGCGACGGCTGCCGGCATGAGCAACGTGCCCGACCACAGCCGGTGCGCGGTGTCACAGCTCATCTTGATGACGACCGCCGCGTCCTCCGGCGCGTCGTCGCCGAAACGGACCTGGTCGGGCGTGACGTGGATGACGCAGTCCGGCTTGGTGTGCACCATGCGGACGGTCAGGTCCGCGCTGCGCAGCCGCTCGGTGAACTGCTCGTCGGCTGCGAGGATCTTGAACAGTTCGCCGAACACCGCATAGGCGGTACGCGAATCTGGGTACGTGGGCACGACAGACCTCCCCGATGATCGTTTGACGGACGTACGTGGAAAGCAGGTGACGGCGAACGGTCAGCGTTCGCGGCGGGATGCGCGGGTCACGTCGAGCAGCAGGCTGGCCACCTCCAGCGGTTGGCGGACCCTGTCCCGCAGCCGCTGGTGCAGCGGCGCAGTGAGACCGTGCACGTCGACGGTCGCCGATGGCGGCACGGGCCGGCCGGTCACCAGGCGGGCCGTGAGCGTCGCGGCGATGACTCCGAACATGTCGGCCGCCTGCACCAGCTGCGGGAAGGTGAACCCGTCCTGCTCCAGGCCGCGCCGGATGAGGCCGATCAGATCCCGCGGGACCGTGCGGGCGGGAACCAGCCGGGCGAGCAGAGTCCACATCGGCATTTCGTTCAGCTGCTGCCGGGTCACCGCGCCGCCGAAGAGTTGCCGTTCATGGCGGTAGTCGTAGACGCGCACATGCTGGGTGCCGGACAGGTCCCAGCCGGTCATCAGCGGCAGCCGTCGGTCACGTACCCGGTCGTGCAGCAGGCCCTTGGCCGCCAGCCCCGACCGCGTGGTGACGTCGACCCCGTCGATCACCACGTCGACGCCGGCGAGCAGCCCGTCCACCGTCTGCTCGGTGACCCCCTGCTCGACCGGCTCGACCTCGACGTGCGGGTTGATCGCTCGGGCCCGCTCGGCCGCCACGGCGGCCTTGTTCCGTCCGAGGTCGTCGACCGTGGCGTTCTGCCGGTTCAGGTTGGTGAGTTCGTAGCTGCCCGGATCGGCGAGCACCAGCCGCCGGAACCCCAGTCGTACCAGGGGTTCGACCGCGGATCCACCGATCGACCCGCAGCCGGCGACGAGGATCTTGGCCGCGGCGATCCGGGCCTGGTCCTCGGTGCTGACGACCCCGCGGTTGCGGGCGACGAAGATCTGGTGGAACTCCTCCGGGGGCAGCGCCCGCGCCGCCCGGGGCGACGTGACGTCCTGGTCGACCACGGATCGAGTCATCGCGTCTCCCCGGAGAGAGCGGTGTCGGCAAGCAGGTCGTCGCGTACGGGACTCGGGGCGAGCCGCGAGGGCACCCAGACGAGCGCGATCAGCGCGCCGAACAGCAGCACCCCGATGCCGACCCCGAGCGTGACGTGCATCGCCCCGACGAAGGCCTCCTTGGCCTTGTCGACCAAAACCAGCTTGTCGGCACCCGAGGACCCGCCGGCCGGACGAGCCTCGCTGAGGACCAGCAACGTCGCTCCCAGGGAGTCCCCGGCCCGCTCGCGCTGCGGGTCGGGCAGGACGTCGAGTACGTCGGCAGCGCGGCTGCGGTAGGCCATCGACAGCACCGAGCCCAGCACGGCCACCCCCAGCGCCGCACCGACCTGCCGTACGGTGTTGTTCACCGCCCCGCCGACGCCGGCCTTCTGCGTGGGCACCGCGGACATCGCCAGGGTCGTCGTGGCCCCCATCACGAAGCCCATCCCCAGGCCGGCGACGAAGAGGCTCACTTCGAGCTGCCACAGCGGCGAGGTGGCCGTGGCGAACAGCAGGCCACCGAACGAGACCGCCAGGAGCGCCAGCCCGAGACTCACGGTGAGCCGGAAACCGTACCTCTTGACAACCCCGGCGCTCGTCACGGCCGACAGGACGCTGCCGACCGCGACCGGCAGCAGGATCAGACCCAGCTGCAGCGGGGTGTGACCGAGAACCAGCTGCACGTAGAAGACCAGCAGGAAGGTCCCGCCGGTGAGGGCGAAGAAGGCCAGTGCCACCGCGGTGGTCCCCCCGGCGAACGGGGCACTACGGAACAGGCTCACGTCGAGCACCGGGTGAGCGGTCCGCCGCTCGACCACCACCAGCACCACCGCCAGGACGATGCCGAGTGCGATCATTCCGGCGGAGGCCGGCGCGAACCAGTCGTTGTCCTCGCCGGCCCGGATCACCCCGTAGACGACCGCGGCGATCGCGGCCGTGGACAGCAGCAGGCCCGGTAGGTCGAGGTGGAATCGCGAGGCGGATCGGGACTCCCGGGCGACCACGAACAGCAGCACCAGGCAGGCGATCGCCACCGGCACATTGATCAGGAAGACCGAACCCCACCAGAACCGCTCCAGCAGCGCGCCGCCGAGGATGGGGCCGAAGGCCACGGACAGCCCGCCGAGGGCCGCCCAGACACCCATGGCCCTGCCCTGCTCCTCCTCGGGAACGGCGTGCTTGATGATCGCCAGGGTCGTCGGCGGCACGACCGCGCCACCGACTCCCATCACCGCACGCCACAGGATGAGGGAGTCAGGACTGTCCGCGAACGCGGAGAACGCCGAGGCGACGGCGAACACCGCGAGGCCGACGGCGAGAGTGCGTCGTCGCCCCCATCGGTCGGCGATCACGCCGGCGGTGAACATGAGGGAGGCGTACACGAGGATGTAGGAGTCGACCGCCCACTGGAGTTGGGAGTTGTTGGCCAGCAGGTCCCGCTGAATCGCCTGCAACGCCACGTTGAGGATGGTGTTGTCCATCATCACTATGAGGAAGCAGGCGCCGACGACCACGAGCAACAGATCGCGCCGTTCCGACCTCGTCGTCATTCTGGAATTTCCTTGTCTACTCGTAGCTGAACATGGGACGCCGATGGACCGCGTGGTCGGTCCCGGGCGTGAAGATCCGCCGGTGCACGTGCGAGCGCGGCATCCGGTCGGCGGTCGAGCGGCGCAGGTCGGGAACCGCGAAGGAGCGTCGGAGCCAGCGGTCCTGGCCGTCGTAGCGGGCGGTGAAACCGGTACGCCCGTGGACCGCCTTGTCGTTGTCCACGATGAGCAGGTCTCCGGCTGCCAGGACGTGGCCGACCAGGTTGGTCAGAATCGCTCGGCGCAGGCTGTCGATCGCGCGCCGGCCCTCGGGATCGTCCGAGGTCATGGCGTGGAAGTCGACGCAGAGGTCAGGGTCGGAGAGCGATCCGGTCAGCACCGGCACCGGTCCGGCGTAGACATCTTCGCGATCACCGACGAATGAGCTGGACAGCCGGATCCGGTAGATGGGCCGAGCCAGCACTTCCCTGGTGCCGCCGTCGAGGCAGGCGAGCGATCGCCGGATGCCGCTGGCCAGGGTCAACGCCACCCGTTCATGGTCCGGCCGCAGGGCGAGCAGACTGATGAACCGGGGCCGTTGCGGGTGGAAGCCGTCCTCCGTGTGCAATTCGAGAAAGCAGCTACCAGTGTTTTCCTGCCGCTTCTCCGCACCGGCCACCGGCACCACGTCCTGAATGATGCGCCCAGCCTTCTCATCGGCGTAGGAAATGACGTCACCGAGGATGTTCATCACCGCCAACTGGGTCATCGAGGCGACCTTCAGCCGCTGCCAGTCCCCGTCGAAGTTCCCCTGCTCCGGGGTCGGCGGCAGGGCGTCGTCGATCGGCAGGTTGCGCAGCAGGAGCGCGCCGTCCGGGTTGCTGCGGTAGCGGAACTCGGTCAGGGCCTGCACCAGCGACTCGGGTCCGTCCCGCAGCATCCGCAACTTGCAGTCGACCATCAGGTCGCTGTCGTCCAGGTGCAGGCCCGAAGGCCGGCTCGCATGCCGTGCGGCTACGCCCAGCGCCACCGCGCGCAGACACTCGCTGTCCTCTTCGCTCAGCACGAGCGCCGACGCGCCGGCCTCCCTGATGGGCCACGCGCGACCTTCGTCGTCCGTCACCGTGGCCGCCTGGTCCACAGACACAGATCCTCCCCCGTGTCAGTCACCTGACATGTCTCAGGCATCTGATCGTCGATCACTCTACATCAATGGTGTGCGAGTTCCAGCCAAACGCCATGTCCGGTCGCTGACATCCCGGCGGCGATGCGTGAACGGGATGCTGACCCCCGGTTAGGCGACACGCCAATAGGCACTTTTCCGCACGGTCGCCGAGCCCGGGACCGTGGTCGACATAAATGCGTTGTCAAAATTTGCGACGCGGACGAGCAGTGGGTTACGCGCTGCCCGGGTGAACGCATCGATCGCCGCTGCGCCGCAGGTCAGGACGACCGGACCGGGGGCCGAGCGGCGCGCGGACGGATGACCGGGGCACGCGCCGGCGGCCGGTGAATTCAACGAACTTGTTACCTGCGTGTGGCGTGCCACTCCGGTGACGTACGCCGTCGGCACCGCCGATCGAGAGGCGCGCGAGACAATGAGCGGTGAATCTGCCGCGAGAATTAGCCCGCCGAAAGTGACGCGGATAACAGCGGTGCGTCACCCACGAGAGTGCCACGGTTCAGGTGTCGGCGCGGCCGGCCCCGGGCGCTCCTGCGGGGTCCTCGAGGGCGAGGCGGGCGCGTTCCAGCAGGGTCCGCAGGTTGGCCAACTCATCCTCGGTGAACTCCGCCTCGTACCGCGCATCGACGCTCCGGGCGGCGAGATCGGCCTTGTTCAGCAGGGCGTTGCCCTTCCGGGTCAGCGTCAGCGCCAGGACCCGGGCGTGGATCGCCACCGGCGCCCGGTCGGCGAGACCGCGCTGTTCCAGGGCAGCGGTGACCACACTCATCGACTGGGGCGTGACCCGGCACAGCCGGGCGAGCTGGGCGCTCGAGGTCCCGGGGTTGCAGCGGAGCATGAGCATGGCCGTGTACTGGGTCACCGTCAGGTCGAACGGCGCCAGGGCCTCCGCCTTCCGAGCGACCATCATCGACGCCGCGTGCTGGAGCAGGGTGCTGACGCGATCGTTGATCTCGCGCTGCCGCGCCGCGTCGGCCTTGCTCGTCGTGCCCACAACCGGATCCTTCCTGGCAACCGCCCGCCGGTCGGTGCTCGGCGGCGGCAGCCGGCGGCACCTGATCTCAATGTCACTGTCCCACGCCTGGTACACGCGCGACACTCGCGGCACCCCCTGCCGGCACCTGGACCGCTGGAACCAGCTGGTAGCTCGCACGTCATGGTCCTGCGCCACACTGTCGGACCGGCCACTGTTCACCCGCGTGAGGCGGGACAGCTGAACGCCGTTCACGTGCGGCTATGATGCGCATCTCCGCGCCGGCGTCGTGATGCCGGGCCTGTCGACCGCCGCCGCGAAGGACGATGATGACGAGCGCCTCCACCACGATCCGCAGCACCCCGTCTGCGGCGGCTCGCCTGGACTCGCTGACCGGGCTGCGGTGGATCGCAGCGCTGATGATCTTCTGCTTGCACATCCAGAGCGAGAGCAACTTCTTCGTCGCCGACAGCCGCGCCCAGCAGGCGTTGAACTCGATCATGGCCGCAGGGCGGTCCGGGGTGTCGTTCTTCTACATCCTGTCGGGCTTCGTGTTGGCCTGGTCCGTGCGGCCGACGGACACCACTAGCCGATTCTGGTGGCGCCGGTTCTCCAAGATCTACCCGAACCACTTCGTGACGTTTCTGGTCGCCTGCCTCCTACTGTCGTGGCGGGGCATGGAGGTCGTCGATTTCGAGCGGATGTTCTACAACCTCACGCTGCTGCACTCCTGGGTGCCCGGGCGGGGCGACGTCTGGTACTCGTTCAACGCTCCGTCGTGGTCGCTGAGCTGCGAGGCGTTCTTCTACCTGTGCTTTCCGCTGCTCTACGCCGGGCTGCGGCGGGTCCGGCCGGTCGCCTGGTGGGTCATCGCGGGGACGTCGGCGCTCTTCATCGTGGTTCTTCCGTTCGGCATCAAGGTGTTCCACGAGCCGTTCGGCTGGTCCGAGCACTTCATCGTGTACCACCTGCCGCCGGTCCGGATGATCGAGTTCCTGCTCGGCATGTGCCTCGCGCTGTTGGTGCGGGGCGGCCGGTGGCGCGGACCCGGCATGACGGTCAGCATCCTGGTGGTTCTCGCCGGGATGACCGTCGCGGCGTACCTGCCGGAGCAGTACGGGCTGGTCCGCGACGCCGCCTGCACCGTGCTCGGCTACTCGCTGCTGCTCCCGGCGTGCGCCCTGGCCGACGTGCGGCAGTCACGATCGATCTGGCGGACGCCGCGCCTGGTCTACCTGGGCGAGGTCTCCTTCGCCTTTTACATGGTCCACGAGATCTGCCTGTACGCCGTGCGGCACACGTTCGGCGACGACGAGCCCCATCGTCCCACGGTGGCCGCCGGGGTTCTGGTCCTGGCCACGTTCTGCATGGCACTCGTCGCCGCGATGATCCTGCACCACGCCGTGGAACTGCCGATGATGCGACTGCTCACCGGCGGACGCCGCCGGACCTCCGCGGGCCGCGGCACTCTGGCCGGCGGTCCCGGCACCGGGCAGGGCGCGGTGCCGGCGCAGCCCGGCGATGATCCGGCTCGGCCAGCTCCGCAGCCCGTGGCGGCCGCGATGACCCACCGGATCGCGGCCTCCTGATGAGTCGCGGCATCGCATTGTGGCCCGTGAATGCCCCGTCGGTGTCGTGACTGATTAGAGCCGGCAGGGGCACGCGCGGCATCGTGAGACAGACCTTTGCTACGCCGTCGCCAGCAGCGACGTGCAGGTGGATGCCGGTTGTGTTGTTCGTTTCCGAGGGGCCCCGGACTCAGCGGCTCAGGACGGTTGCCCGCTCCATGTGCGACAGCTTTTCGGGATTGCGCACGGCGTAGAGCCCGGTGATGACGCCGTCGTCGATGCGCACGGCCACGACCGTGTCGAGCTCGCCGTCGAGCCGGAGAACCAGCGCCGGGTAACCATTGACCTGTGCCGGCCGCAGCGACAGCTTGTCGGCGACCCTGCCCAGCCCGGCAGCCAGCAGGCGGGCCACCTTGTCGGCCCCCACGATGGGCCGCAGGACGGCCTGCTTGACACCGCCACCGTCACCCAGGAAGACGACATCCGGGGCGAGGATGTCGAGCAGGCGCTGCAGATCGCCCGTTTCGACCGCCCGCTGGAACGCCTCGAGCGCGTCTCGGGCCTCGGCCGGAGAAACGACCCCGCGCGGTCGGCGCGCCGCGACGTGTGCCCGTGCCCGGTGCGCGATCTGGCGGACCGCGGCCGGGCTCTTGTCGACGGCTTCCGCGATCTCGTCGTAGTCGACGTCGAACACCTCGCGCAGCACGAACACCGCCCGCTCGGTCGGCGTGAGTGTCTCCAGCACCAGCAGCATCGCCATCGAGACGCTGTCGGCCAACGCTACGTCCTCGGCCACGTCAGGCGCGGTGAGCAGCGGCTCGGGCAGCCAGGAGCCGACGTAGGACTCCTTGCGGCGGCCGAGCGTACGCAGCCGGGCAAGTGCCTGGCGGGTGGTGATCCGGACCAGGTAGGCACGCTGATCGCGCACCGTGCCGAGATCGACGCCCGCCCAGCGCAACCAGGTTTCCTGCAGGACGTCCTCCGCATCGGCGGCCGAGCCGAGCATCTCGTAGGCGACGGTGAACAGCAGGTTGCGGTGGGCGAGGAACGCCTCGGTCGCCGGATCCGGACGGTCGTCGCGGCTGCCGCCCCTGCCACGATCATCAGCTGCGGTCTCGGACGTGTCCACCATCGGTGACTCCTGTTCCCTCTCAACTGTGTCACCCACCTGATGCCGGACCCCGCCGTTATGTGACACCGAGAGGTTGTGGCGGGCGTCACCTGACCGCGCTGTCACAGGGACCTGATCGCCGGCATCTCGTGTTCGTCCAGTGCAACACCACGAGGGAGGACGGAATCATGGACCCCCGATTCAACATGTTCGACAACGAGATCGCCATGAAGTTCTTCAAGCGGTTCGCGAACGCCGGCATGGTGATCCACCAGTCGCCGCTGCCGAAGTCCACGCAGGAGCTGGTGTCGCTGCGCGCCAGCCAGATCAACGGCTGCGGTTGGTGCATCGACATGCACACCAAGGAGGCCGCAGCCGCCGGCGAAACCGCGGTCCGGCTCAACCTGGTCGCCGCCTGGCGCGAGGCCACCGTGTTCACCGAGGCCGAGCGGGCCGCGCTGACACTCGCCGAAGAGGGCACCCGGCTCGCCGACGCCCACCACGGCGTGTCCGACGAGACCTGGGCCCAGGTACGCAAGCACTACGACGACGACCAGATCGCCGCGCTGGTCTCCCTGGTCGCCCTGATCAACGCGGCCAACCGGCTCGCCGTGATCGTGCACCAGCAGGGGGGCTCCTACGAACCCGGCATGTTCGCCAGCATGTCGAGCTGATCGGCAGGCGAATCCCCCGGCCCGGCCCAGGATCATTCGATCCGGGCCGGGCCCGCGCATGTCCGGCGCGGCTACGCGACGCTGAACGCGTGGCTGAAACTGGCGACCTGGCTGGCCAAGCAATAACCACCAGCCGGGTGGAGAATTATGCGCGGCTCTGGGAGGGGTCCGGAGGGGCGTCGAAGGGTGCCAGGTCCGCGCCGCGCCCCGGATCTCGTCGAACCGCGGTCGCCGCTGTGGCACTGCTGCGCGCCGACCCGCCGCGCGGTGGCCACCTCGAAGACGATCACGCCCCGGCGGCCCGGCAGGCACAGCCGGCCTCTCCCCCACGCCAGCGGTGCTCATTTGATCTTCGTGGTGTCGCCGAGCAGCTGCCCGACCCCGCTGCCGGTCATTCCGTCCGCTCGGCGCCTGGTCGGAGCCATCGCTCCCCCTGGTGATCATTCCTTGTGCCGCGCGTCGAGGTGTACGCGGAGCGCCGCGGCGATCTCGCCCGCCGCGCGGAGCTGGTCCGGCGTGAGCGCGTCGACGAAGAGTTCGCGGATGGCGCGCAGGTGCGGGACGGTGGATCCGCGGAACGCCTCGGCCCCGGCCGGCGTGAGGTGGACCTCCGCCCCTCGGGGCTCGGTTGCGCACTCCTGGCGGCGGATGAGCCCGCGCCGCTCCATCCGGCCGAGGTGGTGGGAGAGCCTGCTGCGCTCCCAGCCGATGTGCGTGGCCAGTTCGGAGGAGCGCAGCTGCTGGTCCGGCGCCTCGGTGAGGGCGAGCAGGACGGCGTAGTCGCCCGGCGAGAGCGAGGACTCGATCTGGAGGCGTGATGCGATCCGGGATCTGAGCGCCTCCGTCGTCTCGATGAAGTCTCGCCAGATCCGTAGCTCCTCCGCCGTGGGCAGCTGCCGCCTCCTCCGCCGGTCGGGTGTGGCCTTCGTCATCTTCCTCTCCCGATTGACATGTCAATTAGCAGGCTAGCATGTTTGACATGTCAATCGCCGAGGGCTCCCGCCGGCGCGGATCGCCCGCCTGGGAGCGAACGTGAGGAGGAGACGATGACAGCGGAGGGCTTCGAACTGGGGCTCAACTCGTTCGGCGAGGTGGCCACCGACGGCGACCGGATCCTGAGCGACGCCGAGACCGTGCGGCTGCTCGTCGACGAGGCGCGGCTCGCGGAGTCCGTCGGGCTCGACGTGTTCAGCGTGGGCGAGCACTACCGGGAGGGCCACACCGACTCGGCCACGCCCGTGCTGCTCGCGGCGATGGCGACAGCGACCGACCGGATCCGCCTCGGCACCTCGGTCACGGTGCTCAGCACGAACGATCCGGTACGGCTCTACCACGAGTTCGCGACCCTCGACGCGGTCTCGAACGGCCGCGCCCAGATCGTCCTCGGCCGCGCCTCGGCGACCGAGTCGTTCCCCCTGTTCGGTTACGACCTGGCGGACTACGAGCGGTTGTTCGAGGAGAAGCTCGACCTCTTCGTACGGCTCCAGCGGGACGAATCGGTCACCTGGTCGGGCACGGTACGCAGCCCTCTGGTCGCGCAGCGGCTGCACCCGCGGATGCGGGCGGGAGGCATCCCGACCTGGATCGGCGTCGGCGGGAGCCCGAACTCGGTGATCCGCGCCGCCCGCTACGGACTCCCGCTCATGCTCGCGATCATCGGCGGACGCCCGCAGCGGTTCGCCGGCCACGTCGACCTCTACCTCCGGGCGCTCGAACAGGTCGGGCACCCCGTACAGCCGATCGGGCAGCACTCGCTCGGCCTCGTCGCGGACACCGACGAGGAGGCGGTGGAGACCTGGTGGCGGTACTGGCAGCCGGTCGTCGCGCAGCTCGCCGAGGAACGCGGGTTCTACAAGCCCGACCGTCGACGCTACGAGGCCGAGATCGACCACGGGGCGCTGTTCGTCGGGTCACCCGAGACGGTCGCGCGAAAGATCGCCACGGTGGCCCGGGATCTGCGGCTGAGCCGCTTCGACCTCAAGTACGACATCATGCACCTGCCCCGCGAGGCACGCGCACGCACGATCGAGCTGCTGGGCAGCGAGGTCGCCCCGCGTGTCCGGGAGCTGTTGGCGAAGGAGCCCACCCATGTCTGACCTCGTGTTCGGCCTCGACACCTTCGGCGACGTGCCGGAGGACGACTCCGGCAAGCCCGTGTCCTATGCCGCGGCGATCCGGCAGGTCGTCGATGAGGCGGTGCTGGCGGACGATCTCGGCGTCGACGTCATCGCCCTCGGCGAGCACCACCGGCCGGAGTACTCGGTGTCGACGCCCGAGACCGTGCTGGCGGGGATCGCCACCCGTACCTCGCGCATCCGGCTCGCGTCCGGCGTGACCGTGCTGAGCTCGGACGACCCGGTCCGGGTGTTCCAGCGCTTCGCGACGGTGGACGCGCTGTCGAACGGCCGGGCCGAGGTCATCCTCGGTCGCGGCTCGTTCACCGAGTCCTTCCCCCTGTTCGGCTACGACCTACGCGACTACGACGTGCTGTTCGAGGAGAAGATCGAGCTGTTCGCGAAGCTGCTGGACGAGAAGCCGGTCACCTGGAGCGGCAGCGTGCGTGCCCCACTCGAGCACGCCGACGTCTTCCCGAAGACGGAATCGGGGCGCCTCACCACCTGGGTGGGCGTCGGCGGCTCGCCGCAGTCGGTCGTGCGTACCGCCCACTACGGTTTCCCGCTCATGCTCGCCATCATCGGCGGCGCTCCCGAGCGTTTCGCGCCCTACATCGACCTGTACCGGCGGGCGGCCGAGCAGTTCGGCACGACCGCGCACCCGGTCGGGATGCACTCGCCAGGATTCATCGCCGACACCGACGAGGAGGCGAAGGAACTGTTCTGGCCGCACTACCGCGTCATGCGGGACCGGATCGGCGCGCTGCGGGGATGGCCGCCGATCCGTCGCGAGGAGTTCGACGCCGAGGTGGCGCACGGTTCCCTCTACATCGGCTCTCCCGAGACCGTGGCCCGCCGCATGGGCCGCGCGATCCGTAGCCTCGGCGTCGGCCGGTTCGACCTCATCTACACCGCCGGCGCGCAGCCGGTGAGCGCCCGGATGCGCGCCGTGGAACTGTACGGCACCCGGGTGATCCCCATGGTTCGCGACATTCTGGCCAGTTGACCGTGCCCACGGACGCCCCCGTCGGCACCCGGAAGGAAGACATGAACGACAGCGCCCGCAACGGGCTACAGACCCTCGGCATCCTCGGTGCCGGCAAGGTGGGCACCGTGCTCGCTCGGCTCGCCCTCGCCGCCGGCTACCGGGTGCTCATCGCCGGTTCGGGTGACCCGGCGAGGATCGCCCTCACCGTCGAGGTGCTCACGCCCGGAGCTGTCGCCACCACCGCGGCCGGCGCCGTGGCCGGCGCCGACGTCGTCATCCTCGCCCTCCCGCTCGGCAAGTACCGCAGCATTCCCGCCGAGGCGTTGCGCGGCAAGCTCGTCATCGACGCCATGAACTACTGGTGGGAGGTCGACGGCATCCGCGACGACCTCACCGACCCGCGCACCTCGTCGAGCGAGACCGTCCAGGCTTTCCTGCCCGGCTCCCGCGTCGTCAAGGCGTTCAACCACATGGGATACCACGATCTCGAGGACGAGGCGCGACCGAACGGCGCAGCCGGCCGCAAGGCCATCGCGATCGCCGGCGACGACGCCGCTGATCTCGCCGCCGTCGCGTCCCTTGTGGACCGGCTCGGCTTCGACCCGGTCGTCGCCGGTCCCCTCGCCGAGGGCGTACGGCTCGAACCGGGCAGCGAGTTGTTCGGCGCCAACGTGAGCGCCGACGAGGTGCGTGCCATGCTCGACCGCTTTCCGGAGTCGGAACGCGGGCGGACCGTCGCCCACGCGCGGGCCGGGAGGCCGGAGGCGGCCTGACCCGTCACCGGGCGGACGTCCCGGTCAGAAGCCGCAGGGACAGGTCGACGGGTCATGTTGGGGATCTGACGGGGACTCGCGGGCGCAGGGCCAGAAGCCCGCGCTACACCTTGCGCAGCGCCGACCAGATCACGTCGCCGGCCCGCAAGGCCGCGGGGCACATTTGGGAGCGTTAGTGGCTTTCGATCCCATACGGGGCGGGTAGACGATCAGCCGTGGGCGTCGATTCGGTACCCCGGGACATCGGTCCGAGGTGGTGACGAAGGCGCTGGGCCACCCGAGGTTCGCGAGGGACAAGCGGGGTAACCCCGGTCATGGCCGCTGATCGAGACGGCCGGCCTGGCCCCGACACCGTTACTGAACAGGCTAAGGACATGACGGCGCGGGCCCGGCGCCGCGGCGGTGAGGCCGGCAGGCTACGGCTGCGACAGTTGGAGCTCATCCTGGTCGTCGCCGTCCAGTGCGGGCTTGCCGCTGCGCTGTCCTGGGTGATCGCGCACGAGGTGCTGGACAGGCCAGCGCCGGTCTTCGCGCCCAGCGCGGCAGTCGGCACGATCGTCGCCGCCCTCGGGCAGCGCGCCAAACGTACGTTCGAACTGATGCTCGGCGTCGGGCTGGGCCTGTTAGTCAGCGATCTTCTGGTGCTCGTCATCGGGTTCGGACCCTGGCAGATCGGCTTGGTGGTGGCGCTGGCCATCACCGTCGCACTGCTGCTGACCGGACGAAGCGGCGCGCTCGTCGCCCAGGCCGGCAGTACCGCCGTGCTGATCGCCACGCTGTCACCCACCACCCGAGACCTCGAGCTGCCCCGGATCCTCGACGCCGCGGTGGGCAGCGTCGTGGGGTTGGGGGTGGTCGCGTTGCTGCTGCCGATCAACCCGATGCGCGTTCTCGACCACACCGGCGCGCCGATAGTCGAGACCCTCTACGCGCAGCTTCGGGAGATCGCACACGCACTCAGACAGCGCGACCCGGACCGCGCGAAGCGGGCACTCGACCAACTCCGCGGCATGGAGCCCGACCTGGCCCGGATGCACGAGGCCCTGGCTGGCGCCGAGGAGGTGGTGACCATCTCGCCGTCGCACTGGCGTCGCCGACACGATGTGAAGCGTTACGAGCGGGGCAGCCAGCACTTTGATCGGGTGGCGGTTGAGTCCCGGGAACTGGCCCGCTGGGCCGCCACCAGCCTGGAGTACGACGAGCCGGTGCCAGAGGAACTCATTGCCGCCGTGGAGCGGCTCGCCGAGGCGCTCCGGCTACTACGCCAGGAGACCCGGCAGGGCCAGCCACCGGAGCAGACACGCCAGGTGGTTCTGGACGCCGCACGCTTGGCCGGCCGGGCCCGCGCAAAGGGCCTGAAGTCGTACGCCGACGCTATGGTGACCCAGCTCCGGACGGCCGCGAGTGACCTGCTCCGAGCGAGCGGGTACGAGCCGGACACGGCCAACCGGATGGTGCGCGAGGCGGCGCAGGAGGGCTCCGCTTAGAACCCTCGATGCTGCCCCTGCGGCGGGGCCGCTTGGCCCACACGCGGGCATTGACCACTTCCGCCAGGCCGGGACACATATGTTGACGCGACACTCAGGGCCGCGACTGGCCCACCTGCGAGAACCGTGCTCGACGGCTGCTCACCCGGCGTCCCGATGCCGCCACGGCTCGTCGTTGGTCGACCTCCAGCAACCCGGGTTGGTATGCCGCAAACCAGCTGTACGCGAGTCGGTTGCTGGAGCCGGGCCCTGGGTCTACCGCTGGCTGCCCGATCTCGCTGACAGAGCTTGACCTCTTCGTCCCGAACTGATGGCGACGCCGTCTGGTGCGGCTCGGTACGAGGTCAGACGGGGTGATGGCGTCTCGTGACGGCCGGCTCGGTTGTTGGCGTTGCTGTACTTCTCTGCTGTGCTGCTGGCATCGGCCGAGGCTCGCTCGTCGGGTTGGCGGCGCAGCCGCTCGATGGCCCGCGCCGTCGCGTCATCGGCGGGCAGGAGAACGACCAGCTCCTGCGCGTCGGTTCTCGGCAACTCGAGCTTCTCTCGCTGCCACCGAAGCTCGTCCGCGATGGGGTGGTTAAGCCGAAGCGGGACGTGCGGTGGGGGCAGGTGGCGGTCGAGTCGGCGGGTGAACTCCTTTCCGGCCAGGGGGGCGAGCTCGGCCCTGAACCATTCGGAGGTCTCCGCAGACGGCCCGAGCCACAGGTCGAAGGCTCGTTCGTCGGCCACCTGGTCCCAGTCGGGGAAGAATGTCCGGGCGCGCGGATCGGTGAACACGTAGCGCGTCAGGTTCGGCGTCTCGCTCTCGAGCAGCCCGATCCCACGCATCAGCAGCTCGAACTCACTCGTGTGTGCGAGCACGTCTCCCAGGCGGTTGGTGACGAATGCGATGCCGGGCTCAAGAAGTTGGAGGGTCTCCAACACGGTGGGCCGGACATGGCGGTTGGGTGGCACCGGTCGTCCGCGCCCTGCGCACGCTCCGCCGGTGATTTTGGCGAGGTGGCGCAGGTGATTGCGCTCGACGGCATCGAGGCTCAAGGCGTCCGCAAGTGCGTTGACCACGGCAGGGGACGGGTTGCGGTCTCGTCCTTGCTCGATGCGGGTTAGGTATTCGACGCTGATCCCAGCACGCGTGGCGAGGTCTGAGCGTCGTAGTCCAGGGGACCGGCGGCGGCCACGATCAGGCAGCCCGAACGACTCTGGCTGGATGCTGTCGCGCTTGGCACGGATGAAGTCGCCCAGCGGCGTGCTCATGTTCGGAGTCTAGGGCGATGTCCCCAGCGCCTCGAACCCCGCAGGGTGGCCCCACGGGGGCCAGCCTACGCCCGGTCTGGTTGCCATCGTCCGAACGATGGACCGTTGAGTGCATGAGTGAGAAGCACAAGTTGGTCATCATCGTCGGGAGCGTCCGGGAGGGCCGGTTCGGGCCCGTCGTCGCCTCCTGGGTCGCCGACCAAGCGCGCGAGCACGGCGGGTTCGACATCGACGTCGTCGATCTCGCCGACGCCGAGATCCCGCTGTCGTTGCCGGCAGTCTCACCGAAGTTCTCCGGCGACTCTTACCCGCGCCCCGACGGAATGGCGTCCTTGACGTCCCACCTGGAGGACGCGGACGCGTTCATCATGGTGACGCCGGAGTACAACCACAGCTACCCCGCGTCCCTGAAGGCCGCCATCGACTGGCATTTCACCCAGTGGACGGCCAAGCCCGTCGCTTTCGTCAGCTATGGCGGCGCAGCTGGCGGCCGCCACGCTGTCCTCCACCTGGAGAACGTGCTCACCGAACTGCACGCCGTGACTATCCGCGATGGTCTGGCCTTCCCGAACTACCGCACGGCGTGGGAAGACGGTCGGCCGCTGGACCCCGAGGCGCCCGGATATGCCAAAACCCTGCTGGACCAGCTCGCTTGGTGGGCCGCCGCCCTGCGTGCGGCACGCAACTCGGTCCCGTACCCGGCCTGAAGGGGATCACTCAAGGAGTAAGCCAGGGCTGAGAGTGAACGGCATCGCGAGGGAGAAGGCGCTCAAGCGCCTCGGCGAGCAGTTCGCTGATCTGCTGCTCAGCTGCTGTACAAGGTCGAAAAGGCCGTCTCCCGCCCACGGGAGACGGTCTTTGCCGTGGATGGAGCTGAGGGGATTTGAACCCTGAACCCCTCTGGAGCGCCGCCGATCATGTCCAAACGGACAGATCGGCACGCTGAGCGGGGCGAACTGTTGCGCTGCCTTACGACGCTTGTGCAGGCCATCCGAGGCTCGCCGCGGAGGTTCGGGTTTGCGGACCGAACCGGCTTCAGGTCACCGGTCTCGTCCGGGACCAGTACGCGGTGCGGCTCGACCCGCCCGAACCTGCCCGCGACCAAGGCGAGTACCTGGTCCACGACACTCTGCCATCCGGCAGCGTCTACGCTGTGATCGAGAAGGGCGGATCATGATCGTTACATGTTGCCGGGCACTGACTCCTCTCCTGTCCGGGGTCGGCCAATGAGCGCAGTCGCGTTCCTCAACATCGCAATGCACGGGCACATCAACCCGACGCTGCCGGTCGTGACCGAGCTTGTTCGTCGTGGCCACTCCGTCACCTACCACACGACGCCCGCCTACGCCGAGGAGATCGCGGCCACCGGCGCGCGAGTCCTCCTCTACTCCGGGGATGACCAACCGCTCTCCGGCACGCCGGTCACGCTGATGGATCAGCTTGCGCACGCCGCCGTACGCGTGCTGCCCTCCGTCCTCACCGATCTGCGCGGCGCCCGGCCCGATCTGATCGTGCACGACTCCGTCTGCCCGTGGGGGCCGGTGGCCGCCCGGGAACTCGACCTGCCAGCAGCGTCGTCGTTCACCACGTTCGCGTTCAACCGGCACATGCCCAGCCCCACCCACGGCTCCTGGGAGCTGCTCGCCGCGGCGGCGGCCCGGCCCCGCCACGCCGGGGGGTACCTGAGGTCGCGTTGGGAGCTGCGCCGACGGTACGACACAAGTGCGATGCCTCTGATCGACCTGGCGAACATTCGTCAGCCGCTCAACCTGGTCTACACCTCTCGGGCGCTCCACCCCGAGGCCGACAGTTTCGACCAGTCCTACCGGTTCGTCGGACCGAGCATCGGCGCCCGCCCAGCCGACTCGTCGTTCCCCGTCGATCGACTGCGGGACCCGGTGCTGTACGCCTCCATGGGCACGCTGTTCGACGTCGGCCCGCGGCTGCTGCGCAGCTTCGCCGACGCGCTCGCCCCGCTGGGTGGCACCGTGATCGTCTCCACCGGACACACCGATCCCGCCGCGCTCGGTCCGCTGCCGGCCAACGTGATCGCCCACCGTTCCGTACCGCAGCCGGAGGTGCTGGCCCGCGCAGCGCTGTTCATCACCCACGGCGGGGTGAACAGCGTCAACGAGGCCCTGTACGCCGGCGTCCCGATGCTGGTGGTCCCGCAGGGCGCTGACCAGCCATTGGTGGCTTCCCGCATCGTCGAACTCGGTGCCGGCCTCTCGATCCGCACCGAGGACGTCAACGTGGAGGCCGTGCGCGCCCTGGCCCAGCGCCTGCTCGACGAGCCCCGATTCCGGGCCGCCGCGAGCACCCTGCGGGTCGCCCAGCGTGAGGCAGGCGGCTATCTGCGCGCCGCCGACGAACTCGAACGCTATGCGCAGCAGGCCGGCCCGATCACTCAGCCAGGCTCTGCCGATCTGCCACCGCAGGGCTGACCGATGTCCCCCGTAGTCGCCATCCTGCTGCTGTTCGCCGGGCTGTCCGAGGCCGCCGGGCGTCTCCTGCCCGTGGTGGCACGCCTGTCCGGCGTGTCGCACACCAGGGTGGTCGGGTTGATGCTGGCCGGCGCCGTGATCGACGGCGCGGTATTCGCGCTCTGGCCGCTGTCCGCGTGGACCCTTGCCGAGCTGGTGCTGCTCACCTCACCGTCCGACGGGGCCCCGCTGGTCTGGACACCAGGCCTCGCCGCCCCGCTGCTGCTTGCCGCAGTCCTCGCGTTCCCGCTGCTCGGGCCGCTGCTGCACCTGGTGCTCATGGTGGGAGTGGGCGCCGGCCTCGCCGCTGCGCTCGCCACGGTGGCCGGGCTCGGCTGGTGGGATGCCGCCGGCTGCGTAGCCGTCGCGGGATTCGGGCTTGGCATCGCCGTCGAGGGCGTCCGCCGCCTGGTCGTGAGGCTCAATACGACAAGAGCACCGGAGCCACTCACGTGATCGAGTTTGCGCTCCTGCTGCTGCTCGGCGGGCTCGGACCGGTCCTGCTCGCCGAAGCTCTGCTCGCCCGCTACGAGGTGCTGGCCTATGCCGCAGGCTGGCGGACTCCCACCATCGCACGCCCCACGGGCATGCCCTACGCCCGGGGCGCGGACCCGGACCGCCCTCCGGACGCCTACCTGGTCTATCTGGACGGCATCGGGAAACGCCGCTTCCACGACACCCGCGACGGCGGCCGACTGGTCAAGTCCCTGATCGACGGAGCGCCGGAGCTCAGGGTGCTGGGCCAGGTGCAGCCCTACTCTCCGCTGGCTGTTCCGCTCGCCGATCGGCCGGTGTGGATATGGCTGCGCCGCCACATCGGGCTGGTGCTGTTCCTGCACAACGTGATGCAGATCTTCGTCGCCGCCGATCGCCGGTACCGTCCCCTGTACAACCGCGCCGTCGGCTCCCAGATCGCCTGTCAGCTCCGGCTCGCCGGTTACCGGCCTGACAGCGGTATCTCGGTGGTACTGCTCAGTTACAGCGGCGGCGCCCAGGTCGCCACCGGCGCGGTGGAGGAACTGTGGTCCCAGCTGCGCTGCCCGCTCTGGCTGATCACTCTCGGCGGGTTCCACAACGGCGCCAACGACATCAGCCACGCCCGGCACCTCTACCGGCTCACCAGTGCCGGCGACCGGATTGAGCGAGTCGGCACCTGGATGTTCCCGCAACGGTGGCGGCTGTTCCGCGGGAGCGGATGGAACCGGGCCGACCGCGCAGGGAAGATCACGATGCACCGGCTCGACCCGGCCACCCACGTCGGTCCGCTCAGCTACATCAGCCCGGGGCCCCGGCTACCAGATGGCCGCAGTCACCTCGACCGGACCGCCGACACCGTGATCGCGCTGATCCGGGACAGCCTCAGCACAACTGCTGATGCCGACGGCCCGCTGCCATGAACGGCTTGAGCACGGCGCACAGCAACCGGTCCGTCGCCGTGCTGTGCGCCCGCCCGGCAGAGGTAGCGGCCGGACTGCATCATGACTCAAGGGCGGCTGACGGCCGTACGGGCTACCGCTCCAGAACGAGGCCTTGATCTGGTCGAAGTGACGCCGAGCGCCGGGAGTGGCAGCGGCCGGGTGGCCGGATCTCCTCGTCGGAGGAGACGCACGACTACGCGTCTGGCGAGTTCCACAACCGCTGGCGGGCCCGGTACCGACGAACGCAAACGCGCTGGGCGATTGGCTCACTGCAAACAGGGGGGCGTGTGACGGCGAGCGCAGCGGGAAGGTCGGTTGGATGACTGACCCAGGGGAGCTGGCGCGAAGCGCGCTCCAGCGAATCCACAAGGCTGCCGTGAGACATCGGGACCTTGAGCTACACCACGCGGCCGACGATATCGTCCGAGCGGCCCAGGCGCATGGCCTCGATCCGGGGCCCGTCGAGTCGTACCGCTCCTGCCCTGTGTGCGGTGCTGAGCCGGGACAGTTGTGCGTCAACGTCCCTGGTCGTCCCGTGACCCCGGGCGACATGCACCCTGAGCGCACGAAATAGGGGCCCGCAGAAACCCCGATGCCGTTCCCGTCAGCCCTCAAAGCGGACGTAGCCAGACTCCACGCCGCCACGGTCGTGACGGCGGGCGATCCTGATGCTCGGCCTCCGCAAGGGTGAGGTGCCCGGGCTCACCGAGGACGACGTTGATCTGGCCGCGGGGGAGCTGGCGATCAGCTGGCAGCTGCAACGGGTCGGGGATTCGCGCTTCGCGACGAGGCCGTGGTGGGGATGCGGCGCGGGTAACCCCGGCAGGCCCCTGGCCGCCGGCAATAGCCGGTCCGAGGGGTCGCAGAGGCTCCGGGGGAACCACCACGCCGGCAGCCGGCCGACTCGTACGCATGTTCGACCAGCTCCCCGGTGAGGCGTTGGCGCTGCGGTGGGTCGACGTGGACCTCTCGACAACGTGCTCCCATTCGGCAGACGCTGCAACGCACCGGCGGCCAACTGCGGTTCGGGCCGGTGAAGACGGACGGCTCGGAGCGGGCCGTTGCACTGCCGCCCGGCCTGGTCGACGTGCTCCGTAGTCATCGAGCACTGCAACGGACGGACCGGGAGGCGGCCGGTGACCGCTGGCAGGATCACGGGCTACTGTTCACGACGAAGATCGGCACCCCGGTCGAGCCACGCAATATCAACCGGCATTTCGAGCAGTTGTGCGAGCGGGCGGCAGTTCGCCGCATTCGTGTCCACGATCTGCGCCACTCGTGCGCGACGCTCCTTTACGACCAGGGCGTGCCGCTCGAACGGATTCAGGACGTGCTCGGACACAGCTCGCCGACCGTCACCAAGTCGATCTACGTGGAGGCCACCCGGCGGGTGCAGCAGGACGCCGTGGACCGGCTCGGCTTCCTCTTCGACGCGTAGGCGTAGGGGTCAACCGTGGGGGTCAACACGATCAAGGGCCGGTCTCCCGTGACGGGAAATCGGCCCTTGACCTGCTGCGCGCCCGAAGGGACTCGAACCCCTAACCTTCTGATCCGTAGTCAGATGCTCTATCCGTTGAGCTACGGGCGCAGGTGCTTGGCCAAGTCTACACACCCGGCTTTCGCGCGGAGACTCCGGGATTCGAACCCGGGAGGGGCTTTAAAACCCCAACCGCATTAGCAGTGCGGCGCCATAGACCAGACTAGGCGAAGTCTCCCTGGTGGCCCGGAGACCACCGGGCCCGAGGATACAGGTCCGTACCCGCCCCCGGCAAAGCGACTACCGGGGAAGGTCCGGGGCCGCTGCGTTTCCACCGTGTGCGAGGTCACGCCCGAGGCTAGGCTCCATCGATATGCAGGAGCAGCCGCCGAGCGATCCGCCCCACCGCGAGCCCGCCGCCAGCACCCGGCGGAGCCGCTCCCCGAAGGCCACCTTCACCCCGCCGGCCGCGCCGGATCCCGCCGCGCCACCGGTCCGGCAGCCCGAGGGAGAGGACGGAACCGGGCAGAACCGCCCACGGCGGGCCAAAGCCGCGCCGGCCGTGCTCTTCCAGCCGCCCGACCCCGGACAGGCGTCCCCCCGACCGACCCCGGCCGAGCCCGCCCCGCCGAAACCTCGTCCAGCGTCGGCGGACACCCCCAGCACAACTCTCCCGGCCGCCGAGACAATTCCCTCGAACGGCGAGGGCGGCACCACGGCGGCCGGCCAGACCATGAGCGGCGGACCGGTGCCCGAGCCGCGTGAGCAGGGGCTCGAGACGGGTCAGAAGAGCCCGAAGCCGAAGCGGAAGGCTCCGGCCACGAAGGCGGCCACCGCCGCGAAGAAGGCAGCCCCCGCCGCCCGGAAGCGCGCCGGGCTGCCCCCGTCCGCGGCCTCGAACAAGCCTGGTGACCCCCAACACACCGACACTGTCGGGTCGGTTGCCGCGGCCAAACCGGGCATCGCGGAGCCGACCGGGCCGGTCAGCGCCGCCGCGGCCGCGCCGGCCGCCGGACCGGAAGCCGGACCGGCGGCCCCCACCGGGCGGACCAGCCGGGCGAAGAAGGCCCCCGCGCCGAGGAAGAGCACCACGCGGAGCACCACGCCGAAGAAGGCGACCCCCGCACCGAAGGCAGCCGCCTCGACTGCCACGGCTCCGGCCCAGGAGAGCCCGGCGGCAAACACTCACACCGTCCCGGTCGAAGAGATCGCGGCCGAAGCCACCCGCACCGCCCCGGTCGAAGACATCGCGGCCGAAGCCACCCGCACCGCCCCGGTCGAAGACATCGCGGCCGAAGCCACCCGCACCGGCGCGGTCGCAGACCCGGCGGTCCCGAGCCCGATCGCGAGCGGCACGGTCGCCGACACCGCGGCCCGGAGCCCGATGGTCGCGGACCCGGCGGCCCCGAGCCCGATGGCGAGCGGCACGGTCGAGCCGGTGCTGGCGAGCGGGGTGACGGCCATGACGGGCGCCGACGAGCCAGCCGGCAAAGGTCGGGCGGAGACCGACGGGCCAGCCGGCAAAGGTCGGGCGGAGACCGACGTGCCAGCGGTTGTTTCCACCCGCCGGCCGCTGACCGATCGGGACCAGCCGACACCGGCCGTGCCGGCGTCGGCGCGTTCGGCGTGGGCGGAGTGGCGGGCGATCGGCTCGCGCGTCCTCGACCATCCCGGCTTCGCGCCGGAGTTGCTCGCCCTGGCGGCGGTCGAGGCGCTCGGACCGCGCGCCCGGGACTGGACCGAGCGGGTGCTCGACGCGTACCCGGATGCCGACGCGGACGGGCTGGCCCGGCTGGCCACCCGGCGGTTCGTCCGGCTGGCCGGCGCGGGCGGGGCGACCGCCGCGCTGGCCGGGCTCTTCGCGCCGGTCGCCGAGTTGGCGGTGGTGGTCTGGACCCAGGCCGACCTGGTCCTGCACCTGGCGGCGGCGTACGGCCGCGACCCGGGCCATCCGGACCGGGCGACGGAGTTGCTGGTGCTGACCCAGGTCCACCCGGACGCCGACAGCGCCCGCGCGGGGCTGGAGGCGGCCCGGGCAGCTGACGGACCCGGGGAGCAGCCCTGGCCGCGGGCCGCGGAGGCCGCCTGGCGGCTGGCGACGCCGCTGGCCGCGCAGGCCAGCGGCTGGCTGGGGCTGCGGCTGGCGTCCCGGCTGCTGCCGGGGGCGGCGGTGCTCGCGGCGGCGGCGGGCGACTCGGCCGCCGCCGAGCGGCTGGCGGCCCGCGCCATCAGCGTCTACCGGCCGGCCCGCCTGCGCTGACCGGCCGGGCGCCCGCGCCCTGGCTGACGCGACCGGCGCTGTGGAATCGCGGGCATGATCGACTCGACGTGCGGCATGTCGGGCACTCAGCGCGCACGAAGAGCGCGAGATGCGGAATCTCGGGCACCCGGCGTGCCGGGAAAGGGCGAGATGCCGCATCCGGAGTCGATCACTCACCCGGCGTGGGCAGCGGGAGTCGATCACCTACCGGCGTTGATCAGAGCCAGCCGAACCAGTCTCTGGGCAGCAGCGCGTAGCCGACGAAGGCGACCACGTCGAGCAGGGTGTGCGCCACGATCAGCGGCACCACCCGGCGGGTGCGGAGGAAGACGAGGCTGAAGATCACGCCCATCACAGCGTTGCCGAGGAACGCCCCGAAGCCCTGGTAGAGGTGGTAGGAGCCGCGCAGCACGGCGCTCGCCGCGATCACCGCGCCGAGCCGCCACTGGAGCTGTCGCAGCCGGGTCACCAGGTAGCCGACCACGATCACCTCCTCCAGCACGGCGTTCTGCACGGCGGCGAGGATCAGCACCGGCACCGCCCACCAGAGGTGCGGCAGGGCGGCCGGGACCAGGGTGGCGTTGATGCCGAGCTGCGCCGCCACCCAGAACATCGCCAGGCCGGGAAGGCCGATCAGCGCCGCCAGGCCGGCGCCCCGGGCCAGGTCCGACCCGGCTCGGCGCAGATCAACCCCGAGCGTCCGCGCCGGGTCGCCCGGGTCCCGCGCCAGCAGGTGTACGGCGAGCAGCACGGGCAGCAGCGCGAAGAAGATGCCGAGCAGCTGGTACGTCAGATCGAGGTACGGCCGGGCGGACGCCGAGGTGTTCAGCGCGGCCGTCTGCTTGGAGAGCGGGCCCTCGGCGGTCAGCTTCGCGATGATCGACACGGTGGCGTAGACCGCCGACTGCCCGAGGGACAGCCCGAGCACCAGCAGCGTCTCGGTGCCCTGGGTCCGGCGGACCACCGGGCGGGTGAGCTCCTCAACCGTCACCGCTCTACTCTGCCGGACCGAACACGTCGGCGACCACGGGCCGGATTAACAGTGTGAACAGGTCGCACATTCTGTGCGACCTTCCGGCACCCTCCGTCGCCATCCTGGGGGTGCCCGTTCCGCCGTCACCCAAGGAGCGCGCCGATGGACAACTTCGCGCGGCTGCTGAAGGAGAGCTGGGCCCTGGTCGAGGAGAACCGGGTAGGGCTGAGCCGTCACCTCTACGCCCGGCTTTTCCTGCTGAGCCCCGAACTACGGCAACACTTCCCCACGCAGATGACCGGGCAGGGCGACCGCCTGCTGGAGGCGGTCACCACCTTCGTCCACACCCTTGGCGACCCGGAAACGCTCGACGAGTACCTCCGCTCCCTGGGCCGCGAGCACCGGAAGTATCAGCTCGAGGAGCGGCACTACGAGAACATGGGCGTCGCGCTGCTGGACGCGCTACGTAGCACCGCCGGCGAGGCCTGGACCGAGGAGTACGACCAGGCGTGGCGGGACGCGTACGCGACCATCTCGGAGAAGATGCTGGCCGGGGCGGCGGCGGACGAGAACCCGCCGTACTGGCACGCCGAGGTGCTCAAGCACGAACGGTACGGCCCGGATGTCGCCGTGCTGACCGTCCGGGCGCTGCAGCATCCGCTGCCCTGGCAGGCCGGCCAGTACATCGGCGTCGAGGTGCCCCGCTACCGCCCGGGGGAGTGGCGGAACTACTCGAT
Source organism: Micromonospora rhizosphaerae (assembly GCF_900091465.1). Lineage (NCBI taxonomy): Bacteria > Bacillati > Actinomycetota > Actinomycetes > Micromonosporales > Micromonosporaceae > Micromonospora > Micromonospora rhizosphaerae. The sequence continues at coordinate 704,180 of NZ_FMHV01000002.1, forward strand.
CGCGAACGCTCCGAACGAGGACAACCTGCTCGAGTTCCACGTCCGTACGCCGGGCGCCGGTTGGGTCTCCGGCGCGCTGGTGCGCCGGACCAAACCGGGTGAACTGATCCGGCTGGCCACACCGGCCGGGTCGATGACGCTCGATCGCGAGTCGACCCGGGACGTCCTGTGCGTGGCCGGCGGGGTGGGATTCGCGCCGGTCAAGGCCCTGGTCGAGGAGCTGACCACGTACAACCGGACGCGCTGGGTGCACGTCTTCTACGGCGCCCGCCACCGGGACGACCTGTACGGCCTTGCCTGGCTGGAGAAGCTGGTAGCGGTCCACCCGTGGCTCTCGGTCACCCCGTCCTGCAGCGAGGACGTGGGCTTCGACGGAGAGCACGGGGACATCTCCGAGGTGGTCGGCCGGTACGGCCCATGGACGGAGCACGACTGCTTCGTCTCCGGCTCCGCCCGGATGGTCCGGGCCACCCTGCGGGCGCTCGCGGAGGACGACGTTCCGCCGCACCGGATCCGGTACGACACCTTCGGCGACCTCTAGACGTTCCTCCCCGAGCCGGGTCGCGTGCCCCTCCCCCGCCGGGGCACGCGACCCGGCCCTCTGCCGCACGGCCCGGGGCCGGAGCCGGGTGCCGGAGCCCTCAGTAGCGCCAGGGGTTCCCGGTCTCCCGGTATTCCTCCACCGGGACCAGCGGGACGCCCGGCGCCATCCGGTCGACGTAGAGCCGCCCGCCCAGGTGGTCGATCTCGTGCGCGACCAGCCGCGCCATCGCGTACTCGAAGGACGTGATGACCCGGCTGCCGTCCCACTGGGCGTGCTCCACGTCGATCCGCAACGGTCGGCGCACCAGGCCCCGGTGGTCGAAGAAGGAGAGGCACCCCTCGTACTGCTCGTCGGTCTCCGCGGCCGAGTCGACCACCCGGGGGTTGAGCAGGACGATCGGCTCGGCCGCCCGGTCGGCGGGGCGTACCAGGGCGGCGGCCCAGCCGAGCCCGAGCTGCGGGGCGGCGAGGCCGACCCCCTTGCTGAACGGATGCAACTCGTCGAGGCGGGCCAGGAAGACCGAGAGCCGGTCGACGACCTCCCGGGCGGTCCGCCCCTCGCCGGTCAGGTCGAACTGGCGGGCGGGCTGCCGGAGCAGGTCGTCGCCGCGCTGCAGGATGCCGATGCCGCGCATCCGGTCGCTGGCCCGGCCGCCACCCGACGAAGTCGCCGGCTCGTCATCGCGCGGCCGGGTGCGGAACCGCCACTGCATCCGGTAGCGGGCGTTCAGCGGCGGGTCGTCGGTGGCCCAGTCGAAGCGCGCCCGGCCGTCCTCGTCGTGCCGCTGGATCTGGGTACGCAGTGGCCCCTCTTCCGCCGACAGGGAGGTCTCCACCCCCCACACCTGCGGGTCCAGCTCTGCCGGGAGGTCCAGCCGGACGGCGAGGTGCCGGGTCGGCAGGCGGACCGCCCGCTGGAACCAGGGCCCCCACTTCTCCCGCCCGACGCGGTACGCGTACTCGATGGTGGCCCGGTCTCTCGGATAGAGCGGGAAGCGGCCCTCGGCGTTCTCGAAGAGCAGCCAGATCTCCTTGACCGCGTCCCGGTCGTGCTTGGCCCGCCAGCGCATCGGCTCCCGCTCGCTCCCTTCGTTCCGGTACGCCCGCAGTTGCAGCTCGGCGAAGGTGAGCGGGTGCACCCGGTGGTGCCGGTTGGAGCGGCCCGGGTCGTTGGGGTAGCGGTCGACGGCCACCCGGACCAGGTAGCGGGTGACCGGTTCGGTCCCCGCGTTGTAGAGCTCGCGCCGGATCACGCACCGGTAGCCGTCGTCGGCGTAGGTCAGCGTGGCCAACTCCCGCTCCACCACCAGGCCGGTGCCGGGGGGCAGCCACTGGCCGGGCAACGGCGGCTCCCGGTGCCTGGCTCCGGTGCGGGCGTGCCGCAGTTTGTCGTACTCCCGGAAGCGCTGCCAGATCGCGCCGCTGGCCGCCAGGACGGCCTCGGCCCGGCGGGCGAAGTCCTCGGTGGGCCGGTGCCGGCGGCCCTCGACGTGGCTGACGTACGACGGGTCGAAGCCCATCAGGGCGGCGAGCTGTTTCTTGGACAGCCCCCGACCGATGCGGTGCCGGGCCAGTTCGGCCGCGAACGAGTCGGCCGCCCGCTCGATGGGTGAGGTCGTCATCGGGTTCCTCGGGGCCGGGAGTACCAGTCTCACCAGGGGTGGCCGCACGTGCACGGAAAGTGACTCGTTGCCGACACTCTCCTTGACAATACGGGCACATACGCCGATGCTGGCGCCGCTCGCCCGGCCGGCGTTTCGCCCCCTGCCGCCGGGGTAGTACGCCGACGCGCCACGTCCCCTGGCCGGAGTGACCGGGACCTCCCCATCAACCTCTCGACCCGGCTTCCCCCCATCGGCGAGCTGTGGTTAGGCTAGCCTTAGCTCAGGCCGACGGACGCGCGACCGGACAGGGGACGGATCAGGTGACAGCGGTGATGCCGACGCGGGAGGTCGCCGCACAGCTCGCCCCGGTGACCGCGGCCCTGCGCGCCATGTTCGGCACCGACGACCTGCCCGGGCTGGCGCCCGGTCTGCTGGTCACCACCGACGAAACGCGCTGGACCCCGGCGAGCCGACTCGTCGACGGGACGCTGCTGCCCGAGTTCCTGCACGCCGCGACGCTGCGCTGGGGCGGCACCCCGCACGCCTGCGCCGCGCTGGCCTGGAAGTCGTACAGCTACTGGACGGCGCTGCCGGTGGTGCTCGGCTGGGCCTCCGCCCGGCGGGTGCCGCTGCTCGACCCGGCCGACGTGCTGATCCACTTCGAGGATCACCGCCCGCTGCTCACCCTGGGCCTGCGCCGCTCCACCACGGTCGCGGTGCTGCCGAACGACCCGCTGGCGCTGACCGGCGCTCCGCAGGTCCGGGTGGTCGCCGACGAGGCCGAACTGCTCGCCGCGCTGCGGGCCTCGCTGCTCGACGCCCACTTCTCACCGCTGATCGCGGCGATCCAGGCCGAGGTCCGGATCGGCACCCGTACGCTGCTCGGCTCGGTCGCCTCCGGCATCGCGCACGGCATCCTGCGGGCCGCCGACGCGCTGCCCGGCTCGTCGACGCGGAGCATCGAGACGCTGCTCGACGCGCTCGGCCTGGCCGATCTGGTCGAGCTGGTGCCCGGCCCCGCCGGCGAACCGACCGTCCAGCGCCGGACCTGCTGCCTCGCCTTCACCCTCCCGCAGCCGAAGATCTGCCAGGGCTGCTGCGTCCGGCCCAGCTGACCTTCTCGCGGTCCGGGCCCCGGCGCCCGGACCCGCTCAGTCGACCAGCGGGCGGACGTCCCAGAGCCACACCCCGCTGGTGAGGACCGGCTGGATCCCGGTCAGCTCCGTCATCCCCCGGCGCAGCGCGTCCGCCTGCTTCCGCCCGGGGTCGAGGAGCACCGCACCGGCCCGCCAGTAGCGCAGGTCGTCCACGGCGGCGACCCGGTCCTGCGGAGTGATCGGTGGCACCGCGTCCGAGCGTCGGATGGTGGTGAAGAAGGTGCTGGTGGGTCGGGGCGGGGCGGTGAAGAGGGCGACCCGGTCCCCACCCGGCCGGGTGTCCGGGGCGAGGAAGTAGCCGCGGGCGAGCGGCATCTCCAGCCGGGTCTCGGCGGACCAGCGCAGCGGATCGGCGTACGTGGTGTCCGGCAGCGGCAGGGTGACGATGCTGTGCCCGCCCGCCACGTACGACCGCCAGGCGCCGGAGGTGACGAACTCGGGCGTCGGATCGAGGCGTACCGAGGGGAGCGGGGTCGGCAGGATCGGCAGCAGGGCCATCGCCAGCACGGTGCCGGTGGCGAACCGGATCTGCGGCCGCGCTCCGGGATGGCGCCGGGCCAGCGTCCGGGCCCGGTCCGCGCCCAGCGCCAGCAACACCCCGATGATCGGGGTCAACGCCAGCGACCATCGGGTCGGCACCACCGAATGCAGGATCGGCAGGTTCTCCAGAAGTGCCCACGGCCCGGGGATACCGGTGTCCCGGCCGTCGAAGCGGACCTCCCGGCCTAGGGAGAAGAGGCCGAAGAGCAGGCCGGCCGCGGCCAGGCCCAGCACGACCGCGCTGCGCCGCAACCACCAGACCAGGGCGGTCACGAGTACGGCCAGCGGCCAGCCGAAGAAGCCGTTCTCCTCGGTGGCGTTCTTCGCCAGCCGGGCGCTGGACCGGGCGTCGCCGGCCACCGACTCCCGGGACCAGGCGGCGAACGAGGCGAGGTCCGTGCGGTAGCCGCGGATCAGCAGGGACAGCCCCTGGTACGCGCCCGGTCCGAAGAACTGCACGTACAGCGGGTAGGCCAGCAGCACCCCGGCGACCGCGGCCGCGACGCCCAGCCCGGCGCAGAACGGCCCGGCCCGCCGGCGCAACTCCGGCCGGAGGATGGCCAGCGCGCCGATCACCACGCCGAGCCCGATCGCCGTCATCAGCAGGATCTCCAGGTTGAGGAACGCCTGCCAGACGATCAACAGCCCGAGCAGCAGGCCGTTGCGCAGCCAGCGGCCCGGCTCGGGCAGCCGCAGCGTCCGCCAGACGATCAACGGCACCACGAACTGGGACACGATGTTCGGGTGGGCGTTGGCGTGCGACACCATCGCCGGGGCGAAGGCGCAGAAGCCGGCCCCGAGCCAGGCCGGCCCCCGGGATCCGATCAGCACCCGGGAGAGGACGAAATACCAGGCCACGCCGGTGGCGGTCATCCCCGCGGTGAGAAAGACGAGGAAAGCGGCATGCGGCCCGAAGAGGACGGTGACCGGCGTCATTGGGACTGAAACGGATAATACGGACGTGTTTGCCATGAGATTGACGCCGTCCGGCACATTCATCCGGTCCGAGACGAACGGATAGGCAAAATCGGTCACCACCCGCGCGCCGTGCGCCATCATCCACTCGAACTGCGCCTGATCGGAGCGGTTGTCCCGCACCCCGTCGCCCGGGTTCACCCAGAACCGCACGGTCACCCAGAGGGCGAGAAGCACGAAACTGAGCACGGCGGCGACGTCGATCCACCGGCCCTGGCGTGGTCCTACGCCCCGGTCCGGCCCGTCCTGGGCGGAACTGCCGACGGAGGAGTCCGTTTCAGGAGTAGTCATAACAATTCGGAGCGTAGTCAGAGTATGGCAGGGCCGTGACATGTTTCTGGGTACTGGCGTACTATGTGCCGGGTTCGCCAACCGCCGATCACGTGCCCACCCCCGACCGCAATTCGGCCACCCCCGGTGCCCCGTTTCCCAGGCCGGCCATCCGGATGGTTGACTCTGTCGGTCCAGGCGCGGGTCAGTCATATCGTGAGGAATCGACGCATGGCAGAAATCACTGGGGATCAACGCGTTCAGTCGGAGGTGCTCGAAGGCCTGGCGACGGCGGTCAACCACCGCCGGTGGTTCGTCGAGCTGGCGGTGCCCCACCTCGGTGACAACCCGATCGAAATCGGCAGCGGCCTGGGTGACTACGCGCTGGAGTGGTCCGAGCACATCCCGCGGATCACGGCCACCGAGGCGGACCCGGACCGCTTGGTCTCGCTCAAGGAGCGCCTCGCCGAGCACCCGACCATCGAGGTCCGGCAGATGCTCCTGCCGCACTCCGAGCGCGGCGACTACAGCGCCGCCGTGTCGTACAACGTGCTGGAGCACATCGAGGACCACGTGGGCGCGCTGCGCAGCATGCGCGACCTGGTCCGGCCGGGCGGCGCCGTGGTCATCATCGTGCCGGCGTTCCAGTTCGCGATGAGCCCGGCCGACATCGCCACCGGCCACGTCCGGCGCTACACGAAGAAGACCCTGGCGGCGGCGATGACCGAGGCGGGCCTGACGGTGGAGAAGATCCACTACGCGAACGCGCTGGGCCTGATCGGCTACTTCATGGCGACCAAGGTCTTCCGGCTGATGCCGAAGGAGGGCCCGATGGTCAAGATCTACGACAGCGTGGTCCTCCCCGCCACCAAGGCGGCGGAGCAGCGCCTGCGCCCCCCGTTCGGCCAGTCCGTCTTCGCCGTCGCCCGCGTCCCCGCCTGAGGAGCGAGCGCTTCGGTCAGGCCGCCGGCCAGGGAGGACCGCTCCGATCAGGCCGCCGTCCACCGGCGACTGGCAGGTGGCTTCCCGCACGCTTTGCTCTGCTGCACTCCAGGCGACACGCGAAGGCTCGCGGTGTTGTCCCCACTGCAGTAGAGCAAAGCGTGTGGCAGAGGTGCCGCTCTGGCCCGGGCGAGCGCCGCGCTCGCCTGACCAGCGTGTCCACGTAGTGAGGGCCTCCGCGTCGGCGGCGGCCCCCACTACCGTCACGGCGCGCTTCCGGTCACTCCTTGATCTGGTACGTCGGGCGGATGACCGCCCGGGCGAGGGTGTGGAAGGCGAGGTTGAAGCCGACGAAGGCCGGGCTGGCGTTCGGGCCGACGTCGAGGCGCTCGACGTCGACCGCGTGCACCGCGAAGACATACCGGTGCGGCCGGTCCCCGGGCGGCGGGGCGGCGCCGCCGAAGCCGGTCTCGCCGTAGTCGTTGCGGATGCTGAACGCCCCGCCCAGGTCGCCCTCCTTCACCCCACGCGGCAGCTCGGTCACCGACGTGGACACGTCGACCAGCACCCAGTGCCAGAAGCCGCTGCCGGTGGGGGCGTCCGGGTCGAAGCAGGTCACCACGAAGCTCTTGGTCTCGGCCGGGAAGTGGGACCAGGCCAGGTGCGGGGAGATGTTCTCGCCGCCGGCACTGCCGTGCGCGTGCCGCGCGTCCATCGGCTCACCGTTCTGCACGTCGTCACTGGTCAGAGTGAACGACGGCACCGTCGGCAGCAGCTCGTAGGGGTCCGGGGCGATCGGTCGTTCCAGGGTCATCGAAACGGTCCTTCCGGTGCGCGCGATTTCCTGCGCCCTTCATACCTCGCCGGTGCCCCTGATTCGAACCGAAAGCGCGTCGTGTCCGACCGGTGTTCGACCCCGGTTGCGGCATGTGGGGCCCTCCTGGCCGACGGAAGGCCCGTTGTGCCGCATGTCGAGTGCATCAGCCCGCTGAGGGCTTCGGCGGAGGGTGTGGGATTCGAACCCACGAAGAGGATCGCTCCCCTTACCGGTTTTCAAGACCAGCGCCATCGGCCACTAGGCGAACCCTCCCGGACCGCGCCCCGAGGGCACGCGAACCGTGCCTAGTCTGCCACGGGCACCCGATCGGGTCAGCGAGCGTCCCACCCTGACTGCGAGGATCGCCGGATGTGGGACACCCCCGCGGTGGTGCTGATCACCGGGATCATGGCGGCTGGCAAGTCCACAGTGGCCGAGCTGCTGGCCTGGCGGCTGCCCCGCTCGGTGCACCTGCGCGGTGACCTGTTCCGCCGAATGGTGGTCAGCGGCCGGGAGGACATGACCGCGCACCCCTCGGAGGAGAGGGTGGCGGAGATCCTGGCCCGGGCGTGGACGGACGGGCGGATCGGGTAAGACTGGGCCATGCGCGCGATCACGATCTCAGAACCCGGTGGACCGGAGGCACTCGTCTGGACCGAGGTGCCCGACCCGGAGCCCGGCCCGGGCGAGGTGATCGTCGAGGTGCGGGCCAGCGGGGTCAACCGGGCGGACCTGCTGCAGCGGCAGGGGCACTACCCGCCGCCGCCGGGCGCGCCCGCGTATCCGGGGTTGGAGTGCTCCGGGGTGATCAGGGCGATCGGCCCGGAGGTGACCGGCTGGCAGGTCGGACAGGAGGTCTGCGCGCTGCTGGCCGGCGGCGGGTACGCCGAGCGGGTGGCCGTGCCGGCCGGGCAACTGCTGCCGGTGCCGGCCGGCGTCGACCTGGTCGAGGCGGCGGCCCTGCCCGAGGTGGCCTGCACGGTCTGGTCGAACGTGGTCGCCCTGGGCCGGCTGGCAAAGGGCGAGACGCTGCTGCTGCACGGCGGCGGCAGCGGGATCGGCACGTTCGCCATCCAGCTCGGCGTGGCGCTCGGGGCGACCGTGGTGGTGACCGCGCGGGCGGCCAAGCACGACCGGCTGCGGGAGCTGGGTGCCGCGCACACCATCGACTACCGCGAGCAGGACTTCGTCGAGGAGGTCCGGCGGGTGACCGACGGGCGGGGCGCGGACCTGATCCTCGACATCGTGGGCGCCGCCTACCTGCCCCGGAACGTGGCGGCGCTGGCCACCGGCGGCCGGCTGGTGGTGATCGGCCTGCAGGGTGGCCGCAAGGGCGAGCTGGACCTGGGCGCGCTGCTGGCCAAGCGGGCGTCGGTGGCGGCGACCTCGCTGCGCTCCCGCCCGCTGGCCGAGAAGGCGGAGATCGTCCGGGGGGTTCGCGAGCAGGTGTGGCCGCTGGTCGAGTCCGGCGCGATCCGCCCGATCGTGGACCGGCTTGTGCGGATGGCCGACGCCGAGGACGCGCACCGTCTGGTGGAGACGAGCGACCACCTGGGGAAGGTGCTGCTCGTCCGGTGACGGCTCACACCGCTGAGGGCTCCGCCGCCTCCGGAGCGGGCCGGGGCAGCATCAGCCGGGCACCCGGGCCCTCGGCGGCCAGCAAGTCGCCCGGGTTGTAGAGGGTGCAGCGCTGCAGCGACAGGCAGCCGCAGCCGATGCAGCCGTCCAGGTCGTCGCGGAGCTTGCCGAGCAGCCGGATCTTCTCGTCCAGCCGGTCCCGCCAGGCCTGGGAGAGGGCGGCCCAGTCGGCCGGTGTCGGGGTACGCGACGACGGCAGCGAGTCCAGCGCCTCCCGGATCTCCTCCAACGAGACGCCGACCTGCTGGGAGATCCGGACGAACGCCACCCGGCGCAGCTCGGAGCGGGCGTACCGGCGCTGGTTGCCGCCGGTCCGCTCGGCCCGGATCAGGCCGAGCCGCTCGTAGTAGCGCAGCGCTGAGGGGGCCACTCCGCTGCGGGCGGAGAGCTGTCCGATGGTGAGTGATTCGTGCATCAGTCGCCTTGAGTTGAAGTTCCCTTTAACTTGCAGGCTAGCCGCATGACCATGACGACCGCCACCGACCCGGCCGCTCCGGGCTCCTTCGGGATGCTGCTGGACCGGGTACGCGCCGGCCGCGAGTTCGGCGCGAACGTGTACTCGACCCTCGACGTGCTTCAGGTGCTCTATGACCGGATCCTGCGGATCGCGCCGGAGACGGTCGACGACCCGGACCGGGACCGCTTCCTGCTCTCCAAGGGGCACGCGGTCGCCGGCTACTACGCGCGGCTCGCCGCGAAGGGCTTCGTCCCGGTCGAGTGGCTGGACGAGCAGGGCGGCCCGGAGAGCCGCCTGGGCGACCACCCCGACCGGCTTCTGGTGCCCGGCGTGGAGATCGGTTCCGGGTCGCTCGGGCACGGCCTGGGGCTGGGCGTGGGCACCGCGCTCGGGCTGCGGGCCCAGGGACGGCTCGACCCGCGGGTGTACGTCCTGCTCGGCGACGCGGAACTGGACGAGGGCTCCAACCACGAGGCGATCGCGTACGCCGGGGCGACCGGGCTGGGGAACCTGACCGCGATCGTGATCGACAACCGTTCGGCGAGCCACGGCTGGCCGGGCGGCGCCGCCAGCCGGTTCACCGTCAACGGCTGGACCGCCGCGACCGTCGGCGGCCGGGACCACGAGGCCCTGCACACCGCCCTCACCGGGCACGACAACCACCGGCCGCACGTCGTCGTCGCGGTCGTCACGGACGGGGAGTGACCGTGCGGGAAGTTTTCATCGACACCATGACCGACCTGCTGGCCGAGGACCCGCGTACCGCGGTGGTGCTGGCGGACATCTCCGCCGCCTCGTTCGCCCCGGCCGCCCTGCGGCACCCGGACCGGGTGCTCAACGTCGGGATCCGCGAGCAGTTGATGGTGGGCGTGGCCGGCGGGCTCGCGCTCGCCGGGCTGCGGCCGGTGGCGCACAGCTACGCGCCGTTCCTCGTCGAGCGGGCGTACGAGCAGATCAAGCTGGACCTGGACCACCAGGGCGTGGGGGCGGTGCTGGTCAGCGTGGGCGCCTCGTACGACCGGGCGGCCGCCGGGCGTACCCACCTCGGGCCGGCCGACGTCGCCCTGATCGACACCCTGACGAACTGGACCGTGCACGTGCCGGGGCACCGCGACGAGGTGCCCGCGCTGCTCCACGACGCGGTGGCCGGGGACGGGTCGGCGTACCTGCGGCTGTCGACGCAGAGCAACGACCGGGCCCGCGGCAACGACGGGTCGTTGCAGGTGGTCCGGGACGCCGGGCCGGGCGCGCCGCTGCTGGTGGCGGTCGGGCCGCTGCTGGGCCAGGCGCTGGCGGCCGTCGCCGGGCTGCCGGTCACCGTGGCGTACACCCACCGGCCGCGGCCGTTCGACACGGCCGGCCTGCGGGCGCTGGCCGGCACCGAGGTGATCCTGGTCGAGCCCTACCTGGCCGGCACGTCCGCCCGGGTGGTCGGTGCGGCGCTGGCCGACCGGCCGCACCGGCTGCTCACCCTCGGGGTGGGACGCGAGGAGCTACGCCGCTACGGCTCACCCGAGGACCACACGCGCTGGCACGGGTTGGACGCCGCCGGTCTGCGCCGCTCGGTGGACGCGTTCCTGGCCCCGGTCCCCGTGGCGGCCTGACCGGGGCAGAGACCGGGAACCCCGGCGTACACGAGGCAGGACCCGCCGCCACGGCTGAGCCGGGCGGCGGGTCCTGTGCTGTCGTCTCGTCGGCGACGGGCCCGGGACGGGCTCAGCGCGAGGCGGTCCCGAGCGGACGGCGGCGGGCGCGCTCCCGGGCGAGGATCCAGATCGCCTCCACGCCGTCCTTCCAGGTGATCTTCTTGCCCTCTTCGCGGCCCCGGGCGCGGTAGCTGATCGGCACCTCGTAGGGGCGGATCCGCTGGCGGAGCAGCTTGCCGGTGACCTCAGCCTCCATGCCGAAGCCCCGGGAGCGGATCTGGAGGGAGCGGTAGAGCTCGACCGGCATCAGCTTGAAGCAGGTCTCCAGGTCGCCGATGTACGAGTTGTAGAGCACGTTGGCCGCCATCGTGACGCCCTTGTTGCCCACCACGTACCAGAAGCTGTAGGCGCTGTGGCTGCCGAAGGTGCGGTTGCCGTAGACGACGGTGGCCCGCCCGTCGAGGACCGGCTCGAGCAGCCGCGGGATGTCCTGCGGGTCGTACTCCAGGTCGGCGTCGAGGATGACCATGTACTCACCCTCGGCGTTGTCGACGGCGGTCTTGATGGCCGCGCCCTTGCCGGCGTTGCGCTGGTGGGTGATCACCCGCAGCCGCGCGTCGTCCGTCCGGCCGAGGATCTCGCCGGTGCCGTCCCGGCTGCCGTCGTCGACGACGACCAGCTCGATCTCGCACGGGTAATCGACCGCCAATGCCTGCTTAAGGGCATCCGCGATGCGTTCTTCCTCGTTGTAGACCGGCATGAGGATCGAGAGCTTCACGGGGATCTCCACGGGGGCGACAGCAAATCGGCCCTAGCGTAGCCTGGCCCTTCCTCGTCGTGCAGCCCGCCACCTCCCGGCTTGGCTGCCCGAGATCGACTTGGACCTCGATGACCTTTGTCGGGAGCGGCGGCGGAGCCGCCGGCCGCTCGTCGACGGCCGCTCGTCGCCGCGGCTCGGCTGCGGCCACGACGACTTCATCGGCTCCCGGGTCTACTGACCCGCCTGCTAGCAGGGGCCCCCTTCACAACGGAATCCGTTGACCGGGGGCCCCTCCCTTCAGCGCTGCTTGAACGGGACGACGATGAGCCGGGCCACGCCGCCGTCGCCGTCCTTGGCACCGGCCACGCCAACGGTGGTGCCGACCTTGATGTCGCTCGACTGGACGGTGCTCCTGCGCTCGATCACCCGCAGGTTGTCGCCGAAGGTCCAGGTCATGGTGAAGCCGTCGGTGGACTTGACGGTCATCGAGTCGCCGTCGATGGCGGTCACCTCGCCGCGCTGCACCGCGACGGTCTTCGTACCGCCGTCCCGGGTCTGCACCACGACCTCGCCGTGCAGGATGTTCCTGCGCAGCAGCACGCGGGCCCGGTGCCGGTTGCGCCACTCCTGGGCCCGCTCACCGCGCCTGTCCCTGGGACCGGCCTCAGTGGATCCCGGCTCGGCGGAGCCCGACGGCGCGGGCGCGGCGACCGGATCCACGTCCAGGTCGGCGGCGTCGAAGCCCATCGCGGCGAGCGCCTGGCCGTCCGCGCCCATGGCCGCGGCGACCTCGACCGCCGTCTCCCTGGCCGTGTCCTGCGCGACCTGGGCGGGGCCGCAGCCGCTGACGCCGAGCGCGGCCGCCGCGAGCAGCGCGGTGACGGCGGTGGCGATTCCCTGACGTGCCATCAGTCTTCCTCTCGTCCGTGGAGCACCAGCGTCCCGCGCGGGCGCGATCGGATCGTCAGCCCTGTGTTCGGGTCAGGTAAGGATCTCCGGGCAGCCGGACGGCGAACGCCGCCCCGCCCTCCGGAGCGTGTCCGGCCGCGATGTCACCGCCGAGCCGGCGGACCAGCCCGGCAGCGAGCGCCAGCCCGAGCCCGCTGCCCACCTTGCGCACGCCACGGTAGCGCTGGTGCAGCGCGCCGCGCTCGAAGGCCACCGCCAGGTCGTCGTCGGTGAAACCGGGCCCGCCGTCGCGGACCTCCACGACGCCGCCGGCGGCCGGGTCCACCCCGGCCGGCCGGACCGCGAGCACCACCGGCGCCCCCGGAGGTACGACCCGCAGCGCGTTCTCCAGCAGCCCGTCGACCACCTGCCGGATCCTCCCCGGGTCGGTGTACGTCGGGACCGGTCGGTCCGGCGCCTCAACCCGGAACGGGACGCCGACCGCCGCGCACCGGTCGGACCAGGTCCGTTCCGCCTCGGCGGCCAGCCGGGACAGGTCGACCGGCACCGGTTCGAGCGGGAAGTCGGCGGCCTCCAGCCGGGCCAGCGCGAGCAGGTCGCTGACCAGCCGGTCCAGATGCTCCGCCTCGGCGAGCATGGTCCGGCCGGTGCCGGGCGTCTCGTCCGCACCGATCACCCCGTCGGCGAGCGCCTCCGCGTACCCCCGGATCGCGGTCAACGGGGTGCGCAGCTCGTGGGAGACCGAGAGCAGGAACTCCCGCTGCCGTCCCTCGCTGGTGGCCAGCGCGGCGGCCAGCCCGTTCAGCGCGTACGCCAGGTCGGCGACCTCGTCGGGCGGCTCGACCGGCACCCGGACCGCACGGTCCCCGGCGCGCAGCCGGGCGGCGGCGGTGGCCGCGGTGCGGATCGGCCGGGCCAGCCGGCGGGCGAGCAGCAGCCCGGCCGCCACCCCGGCGGTGAGCCCGGCCAGCAGCGGGAGCCAGAGGCCCCGGAGCACCTGCCGCCACGGCCCGCTGGTGGTGGCCCGGGTCAGCACCACCCCGTCCCCGCCGGGCAGCGCCCGCCCCTCGACCAGGGCACGCTCGCCGTCGACCAGACGGCGGCCGGAGACGTCCCGCCCCCCGGCGACCCGGGTCACCACCTGCCGGGGCAGACCCGGGCGGTCCACCGTGCCGGCACGGATGACGTACACGTCGATGTCCTGCTGGCGGAGCTGGCGGATCAGCCGCTCCCCGGCGTTGTCCCGCTGCCGGACGGCGCGGACCCGGAGCACGTCCGCGGCCAGCCGGGCCTGGGCGGCGAGCGCCTCCTGGTCGCGCCGCTCGGCGCCACGTACCGCCAGCGGCACCGCGACCAGCGCGGTGACCAGCACCGAGACCAGCGCCACCGCGCAGGTGACCAGCACCGCGCGGGCGGTCAGCGTGCCGGCGAACCGACGCCGCGGGGGCGTCGGCGCCGGGCGCGGCCCGATCACCGGCAGCGCGACGGTCGGCTGGTGCGGTCGGGACGGGTCGGCGGGCGACTGTGGACGGGCCTGCGGCCAAGGGCCGGCGGGCGGCTGCTGATGGATGGACTCAGGCATCGGCCGCGTACCCGACGCCGCGATGGGTGCGGATCACGCTGGCCGGGCCGAGCTTGGCGCGGACCTGCGCGACGTGCACGTCCACCGTGCGGGTTCCGGCGTGCGCGGCGTAGCCCCAGACGCCGGCCAGCAGCTCCTCCCGGGTGAAGACCCGGCCGGGCCGGGCCATCAGGTGGGCGAGCAGGTCGAACTCGGTGGAGGTGAGCTGGACCGGGGCGCCCGCGGCGGTCACGGTCCGGCGGGCCGGGTCGAGGGTGACCGGGCCGACCACCCGGGGCTGCTCGGCCCCGGCCGGCGCGCCGGCCGTGCGGCGCAGCACCGCCCGGACCCGGGCCACCAGCTCGCGCGGGCTGAACGGCTTGGTCACGTAGTCGTCCGCACCCAGCTCCAGCCCGACGATCCGGTCGACCTCGTCGTCCCGGGCGGTGAGGAAGATGACCGGCGTCCAGTCGCCGGCCTCGCGGAGCCGCCGGCAGATCTCCGTCCCGGCCAGGCCGGGCAGCGCGATGTCCAGCACGCAGGCCACCGGGCGCAGCCGCCGCGCGGCGGCCAGGCCGGCCGCGCCGTCCCGTTCCAGGTGTACGCCGAACCCGTCCCGGGTCAGGTAGAGCCGGACCAGGTCGGCGATGGCCGGCTCGTCCTCGACCACGAGGACGAGCCCGCGCTGCGCGGCGTCGGCGTTCACCGGCCCATGATTACCGACCGGTGGGCGGCGGAGAGGTCCGGGGAATGTTCGGGTTCGGTAAGGACCCGGTCAGCGCACCGCCGCCGGGCGGAACGCGGCGGGGCGGGCGGCGGCGGGCGGCTCGCCGATGGTGGCGACCAGCCGCTCCCGGGGCGTCCGCAGCCGGGTCCGGAAGGCGTGGTTGAGCAGCGTGTCGAGCTGCCAGACCTGCTTCGGGTGGTGGGTACGGATGAGGAACCGCTCACGCGCCCCGTCGATCGCGGTGGCGGCCAGTTCGACGCTCTGCGAGCGCGGGTCCGGGCTCCAGGTGACGTTGGTCAGCTCGCGCAGTTCGGTGTTGAGGTGCAGGCGCAGCCGGTGCAGCACCCGGGTCTCCTGGGTGACCACGAGCCGCCGGTGGGTCAGGAGCATCAGGTACTCGCCACCGACCGGGTGATCCGGGCGGCTGCACCGGGTGACCAGGATGGTGGCGTCGCCGGAGCCCACGCACCGGCGGAAGATCGGCAGGTGACGGCTGACCGTCTGGGTCGCCAGGCCGGTCTCGGCGGCGGCCGGAAGGAACGTACGCGAGAACACGTCCATGCAAGATGCAACGAGCACGAAGCACGAGTGATATGGGTCACTCCCGATTCGCGGAACTTGCAGGCCGCGCGTCGCACCGGGTGTCCGGCATTCCGCCCCGGCTCGGAACGGATGACGGGTCAGAGCCAGCGGAGGGACTGGCCGTGCGACGCCATTTCCGGCACCACCCGCGGGTCAGCCCGGGGTCGGCGCGGGCGGCGCAGGTCAGAGCAGCTCGACGATGGTGGCGTTGGCCATGCCGCCGCCCTCGCACATGGTCTGCAGGCCGTACCGGATCCCGTTGTCCCGCATGTGCTGCAGCATCGTGGTCATGATCCGGGCGCCGGACCCGCCGAGCGGGTGGCCGAGGGCGATCGCGCCGCCGCGCGGGTTGAGCCGCTCCGGGTCCGCCTCGGTCTCGGCCAGCCAGGCCAGTGGGACCGGGGCGAACGCCTCGTTCACCTCGTACACCCCGATCTCCTCGATGCCCAGCCCCGCGCGGCGCAGCGCCTTCGCGGTGGCCGGGATGGGGGCGGTGAGCATGGTGACGGGGTCGTCGGCGGCGACGACGGCGGTATGCACCCGGGCCAGCGGGCGCAGGCCGTGCCGACTGGCCCACTCGCTGGTGGTGACGGCGAGCGCGGCGGCGCCGTCGGAGATCTGGGACGCGGATCCGGCGGTGACCACGCCGTCGGCCCGGAACGGGGTGGCCAGCTCACCGAGCTTGGCCAGCGAGGTGTCCCGGCGGATGCCCTCGTCGGCGGCGAACTTGCCGCCGTCGGCGAGCGCCACCGGGGCCAGCTCCGGGTCGAACGCCCCGGCGTCCTGGGCGGCCGCCGCCTTCTCGTGGCTGGCCAGCGCGAACTCGTCCAGCTGGGCCCGGGAGAAGCGCCAGCGCTCGGCGATCAGCTCGGCCCCGACGCCCTGGTTGAACGGGAGGGGGGAGTCCTGAGCAACCCCCTCGACGCCCCGGTAGCGCTCCAGGATCTGCTCGCTGAACGGCATGCCGCCGGCCACGCTGGAACCCATCGGCACCCGGGTCATCGACTCGACGCCACCGGCGACCACCAGGTCGGCCTGACCGGAGAGGACGGTCGCGGCGGCGAAATGCAGCGCCTGTTGGCTGGACCCGCACTGCCGGTCGATGGTGGTGCCGGGGACCGACTCGGGCCAGCCGGCGGCGAGCACGGCGTTGCGGGCGACGTTCCACGACTGCTCGCCGATCTGGGAGACGCAACCCCAGACCACGTCGTCGACCTGCCCCGGGTCGATGCCGGTCCGCTCGGCTAGGGCACGAAGCACGTGCGCCGAGAGATCGACCGGGTGCACGCCGGCCAGGCTGCCCTTGCGCCGCCCGACCGGGGTCCGTACCGCACCGACGATGACTGCGTCACTCATGTCTACTCCCCGGTAACTTGCGCTGCCCCGATCCTACGTCCTCACCGGCCCGGCCGTCCGCCCCCGGGTCGGGGGATCCGACGACCGCCGGCCACGAGGCGGTCGCCGGCCGGCCCGGCTGGCAAGCTGGAGCCGTGCCTCCACAATCTTCCTCCCCGGCCCGGCAGTGGCGGGTGCCGGTCATCCTGCCGGTGGTCAAGCTGGTCGGCGCGGTTGTCCTGGTCGGGCTCGGACTGCTCTTCGCCGACGGCGACCGGGTCCAACTGGTGCTGGCCGGGCTGGCCGCCGCGGTACTGGCCGGCTGGGGGCTGCGCGACCTGGTGGCGCCGGTCCGGCTGGCCGTGGACCCGGACGGGATCACGGTGATCCGGGGCTTCGCCGGTCGGCGGCGGCTGCCCTGGCCGGCCGTCGAGGCGATCACCGTCGACCGCCGTACCCGGCGCGGGCTCACCGCCGAGACGCTGGAGATCGACGCGGGGGAGTCGCTGCACCTCTTCGGCCGGTCCGACCTGGGCGCGCCGCCGGAGGAGGTCGCCGACGCGCTGCGCGCCGCCCGCCCTGCGGCGCGCTGAGTCGCGCCGGGCCGGGTCGGCTCGGCTGAGCGGCGGGTCAGCCCGTGAGCATCGCAGTCCGGACCAGGACCAGGCCGAGGAGCGCCACCAGGAGGATCGCGGTCCCGGCGGTCTGGAACACGGACCGCCGCATCCGCGGGGCGTACGCCAACACCCAGCCCATCGCGGCACCGGTGATCAGTCCGCCGAGGTGCCCCGGGATGGAGATACTCGGCACGGTGAAGGTGAAGATCAGGTTGATCACCAGGATCGGCACGATCGCCGAGGTGTCCCGACCCAGCCGGCGCATCAGCACGAAGACGGCCGCGAAGAGCCCGAAGATCGCCGTGGACGCGCCGGCGGACGCCGCGTTCGGGTCGCTGAAGAGATAGGCCGCGACGTTGCCGCCGAGCCCAGCGACCAGGTAGAGCGCGAGGAATCGCAGCGGCCCGAGCAGGGCCTCCAGATCCCGGCCGAGCACCCACAACGCCCACATGTTCAGCAGCAGGTGCACCACGCCGTAGTGCAGGAACATGGCGGTGACCAGCCGGTACCACTCGCCGGTCGCGACACCCTCGACCGGGAACTGCGGCGGCCACTGCGCGAGCACGGCACCCCAGTGGGTCAGCGGGGTGCCGCCGCCGAGCAGCCCGCCCAGGCCGGAGCCGCCGACCATCGAGTCGCCGCCACGGTCGCTCAGCACGGAGAGCAGCATCATCAACACGTTCAGCGCGATCAGCGTCCGGGTGACGAGGCCTCGGCGGCCGACGGCACCGCCACCGAAGGCGGTACGCGCCGGCCGCACGCTACGGCGTCCCTCGTTCACGCACTCCGGGCACTGGTGTCCGACCGAGGCCTCCCGCATGCACTCCGGGCAGATCGGCCGGTCGCACCGGGTGCAGCGGACGTACGTCTCCCGGCCGGGGTGGCGGTAGCAGACCGGAGTGGCCGGCGGCGACCCACCGGTGCCGTCACCTGCCTGCCCGGAGCGCTCTGTCATGCGAGCAAAAGTACCTCGCGGGACGGTCAGGCCGGCTTGCGCTCGATCTCGACGCGCTCGATGACCACGTCCTGCAGCGGCCGGTCGCTCGGGCCGGTCGGGGTGTTCGCGATCGAGTCCACGACCTTCGCCGACTGCTCGTCGGCCACCTGACCGAAGATGGTGTGCCGGTTGTTCAGGTGCGGCGTCGGCGCGACGGTGATGAAGAACTGCGAGCCGTTGGTGCCCGGCCCGGCATTCGCCATCGCCAGCAGGTACGGCCGGTCGAAGCGCAACTCCGGGTGGAACTCGTCGGCAAACTTGTAACCCGGCCCGCCGCGACCGGTACCCGTCGGGTCACCCATCTGGATCATGAAGCCGCTGATGACGCGGTGCGAGATGGTGCCGTCGTAGTACGGCCCGCCGCCCGGCTGGCCGGTGCGCGGGTCGATGTACTCCCGGTTCCCCTCGGCCAGGTCGACGAAGTTGCGGACGGTCTTCGGCGCGTGGTTCGGGAAGAGCTCCAGCCGGATCGGGCCAGCGTTGGTGTGCAAGGTGGCGTAGACAGTCTCGGCCACGGGTACTCCTCACTTGTTGGTCACTTCCATGCGGATCCTCCCATGTGCCCGATCTGCCAGTGCGGAGGCATCCAAAGGTGGAGGATGACGAAGGAACAACTCCCAGGAGGTGGGACCGTGTTTGGAATCGGGCGGCGTAAGACCCAGGGGCAGCTGGCCAAGGCCGAGCTGACCCAGGGCATCGGTCACCTCAGGCAGGCCGCGACGCACGCGGCGAAGGGTGCGGGCGCCACGGCCGGCCCGCGGGTCCAGGCAGCCCGGGGTGCCGTCGCGCCGACCGCCGTCATGGTGCGGGACCGGGCGTCGAGCGGCCTGGCGTCGACGGTAGCGGCGCTCGCGCCGCTGGCCCTGGCCGTCCGCAACGCGCAGGCCGGGGCGGCGGGTAAGGCCGTGGCCGGCAGGAAGGCCGCCGTCGCCAAGCAGGCCGCGGTGAACAAGAAGATGAAGGCGAAGAACATGAAAGCCGCGAAGAAGAAGCAGAAGAAGTCGCGCAGCGGCGGGATGATGGCCGGCCTGCTGGCCGCCGGCACGGTGGCGGGCCTGGCCGGGGCGATGGCCATGCGCCGGCGCCGCGAGCAGCAGGAGTGGGCCGAGTACGACCCGACCGGCAAGCTGGACCCGCTGCGGGAGGACGTGGACACCATCGTGGTGGAGACCCCGGATCCGAGCGCGAAGGTGACCGACGTGTCGACCGGCAGCTCGGTGGGCGGGGGCGACCGCGCCTCCAGCACCACCCCCGGCAAGCAGCCGGTGATCCAGCCGACCGGCAAGGTCCCCTCGGTGGCCGAGGGCGCCCGGGACGTCTCCGGTCGGCCGACCGACGACCTGACCAGGGCGATGAGCAAGGAGAAGAACGCCGCGAAGGCCAGCGGTCCCCGCTGACCCGGGCGGTCACGGAAAAGCGCCGGCGCGCGGGGGCAGCCCCGCGCCGCCGGCGCTTCCGTGTGTCCTCGCCGGTCGGATTCCGCCGCGGGCCGGTGGACTTACAGCCAGCCGTTGCGGCGGAACCAGCGGTACAGCGCGAACGATGACGCCAGCGTCAGGGCCCAGACGACCGGATAGCCGTACTTCCACTCCAACTCGGGCATGTACTTGAAGTTCATGCCGTAGATCCCGGCGATCGCGGTCCAGACCGCGGCGATCGCGGCCCACGCGGCGATCTTGCGCATGTCGTTGTTCTGATCGACGGTCACCTGGGCCAGCCGCGCCTGGAGGATCGAGTTGAGCAGGTCGTCGTAGGAGTTGACCTGCTCGACCGTGCGGGTGAGGTGGTCCTGGACGTCCCGGAAGTAGCGCCGCACCTCCTCCGGCACGTCCCGGTTGACCTGAGAGGTGAGGGTCATCAGCGGACGCTGCAACGGCATCACCGCCCGCTTGAACTCCACCAGCTCCCGCTTCATCTGGTAGATGCGCTGGATCCGCCCGGTGCCCTGCCGGTCGAAGACGTCCGCCTCCAGCACGTCGAGGTCGTCCTCGAGCTGGTCGGCGACCTCCAGATAGAGGTCCACCACCCGGTCGGTGATCGCGTACGCGACCGCCCACGGGCCGTGGAGCAGCAGCTCCCGCTTCGCCTCCAGGTCCGCCCGCACCGGGGCGAGCCGGCAGGCGTCGCCGTGCCGGACGCTGATCAGGAAGTTCGGCCCGATGAAGAGCATCACCTGACCGGTCTCCACCACCTCGGAGTTCTCGGTCAGCTCCGTGTGCTCGCAGTACCGGGCGGTACGCAGCACCAGGAAGCTCACCTCGCCGAAGCGCTCCAGCTTGGGCCGCTGCTGGGCCTTGACCGCGTCCTCGACCGCCAGCTCGTGCAGCCCGTAGGTGGCGGCGATAGCGCTCATCTCGGCCAGCTCCGGCTCGTGCAGCCCGAGCCAGACGAATCCGTGCCGCTCCCGGCGGGCCGCCTCCAGCGCCTCGGCGTAGTTCCACTCGCCGGGCTGGCGCTGGCCGTCGACGTACAGACCACAGTCCACGATCCCGCTGCGGTCGGGGCCGGCCGGCGTGGGCGTACGCGGGGAGCCGTCGGCGTTGAGGATCCGGGTCATGGCGCGTACCGGGGCCGCCCAGGCGCGTGGCCTGACCACCCGGCCGCCGCTCTGCGCGGCGGGTCGGTCCCGCTCCACCCGATCCGTCATGGCTCCCCTCCTCCCCCTGGTGCTGCGGCTTGCAGGTTACGCCGGTGGCGGCGAACCGCAGCACGACGACACCCGGCCGGGTGGAGGCGGGACGCGGGAATGCGACGCGGATCACCAGCCGGCGGCCGGTGATGGGAGCCGGGCGGGCCGGCCGCGTCAGGGGGGTGAGGGGCGACACGGCCCACCCGGCACCTTGGGGGCGGGGGTTGTGCTTCAAGCGCCGGTGGCCCGGACCGGGGGCGGAGGTGTCGCACCCGGACCGCCGGATCCGTCACCACGGATGTGAACGGCGCTCGCAGCATTGTGGGCCGCCGGCCGGCCCAGGGGGAGCCCCGGGCCGACCGAGATCGCTCTAGTGTCAGAAACCCGACAGAAAATCAGCCCCGGACGGCTTCCATCGCCTCGGCCAGCCGCCGGACCCCCTCGTCGATCCGGTCCGCGGTCACCGCGGAGAAGGCCAGCCGCAGCGCGTGCCGACCGCCGTCGAGCATGAAGTCGCTCCCCTTGACCACCGCCACCCCCCGCTCGGCCGCCGCCGGGGCGAGCCGGTCCACCTCGACGTCCTCCGGCAGCTCCACCCAGAGGAAGTAGCCGCCGTTCGGCTCGACGAACCGGGCCTCGGGGATGTGCCGGCGCAGCGAGTCGGCGAGCACCCGGGCCCGCTCGCCGAGGGCGGTCGACACGGTCTCGATCGAGCGCTGGATGTCCCCGGAGACGCAGAACTGGTGCACGATCGCCTCGGAGACCATGCCGGGCGAGATGTAGAGGTTGGTGGCCTTCTTGGCGATGGCGGCGATCAGCTCGGCCGGGCCGACCAGGTAGCCGACCCGGACGCCCGGGCAGACGGTCTTGGTGAAGCTGGAGGCGTGCACCACCACGCCGCGGGTGTCCATCGAGAGCATCGACGGCAGCGGCTCGCCCCGGAACCTGATGTCCGCGTACGGGTCGTCCTCGAAGATCGTGAACCCGTACTCGGCGGCCAGGTCGAGCAGCTCCCGGCGCTTCTCGAGGGAGAGGGTCACGCCGGCCGGGTTCTGGTAGTTCGGGATGATGTGCGCCAGCCGCGGCCGCACCCCCGACTCCAGCAGCTTGCGCAGCTCGGCGGTGTCCAGGCCGTCCGGCTGGATCGACACACCGTGGATCTCCCCGCCCATGTTCTGGAGGTTGAGCAGCGTCCGGTCGTACGTCGGGCGCTCGACCACCACCGCGTCGCCGCGACGGACGAGGTGATCGAAGAGGAAGGCGTCGGCCTGCAACGAGCCGTTGGTGATCAGCACCTGATCGGCCTCGACGCCGTGCTTCTCCGCGATCCACTTCCGCAGGGGCGGGTAACCGACGGAGGTGCCGTACGCCGTGATCCCGGCGGGGTCGGCGTCGAAGGCGCGGACGGCGGCGGCCTTGAGCCCCTCTACATCGACGATGTCCAGGGAGGGAGCGCCACGGGCGAAGGAGATCAGCTGCTCGGCGGTCATGCGCACGAGCCTAGGGCCTGGTCCGGCGGGTCCGACCGCCATACACGCGAAGTTCAACATGCGGGCACAGCTGGGTGGGCCGGGCGTACCGGTTTCCGGCCGCCGCGCTTGTTGTCCGCTCGTCGGACCGGCCAATATGGTGCGGTCCGGGCGGCGGGTCCGGCGACCGTGCGCCGACGCAGACAAGGTGGTGACCGCCAGGTGCCCGACGACGACATCGACCGGCTCGACGACCAGGCCTTCGCGCAGTGGTTGGCCGGCCGGGCCGGAGAAGCCCTGACCGCGTTGCGCGCCAGCCGGGGCTTCGCCGAGCCGAGGGCGCTCAAGGACGCCGGCGACCGTGCCTCGCACGAGCTGATGCTGGCGGCGCTGACCCGATACCGGCCGGCCGACGCGGTGCTCTCCGAGGAGCAGACGGACTCCCGGCGGGACTTCTCCTCGGGAGACCGGCCGGCCCGCCTCGACGCCGACCGGGTCTGGATCATCGACCCGCTGGACGGCACCCGGGAGTTCTCGGAGGAGGGCCGCACCGACTGGGCCGTCCACGTGGCCCTCTGGGAACGCTCGGCCGGCCCGGAGGGCGGGCTGACCGCCGGTGCCGTCGGGATGCCGGCCCGGACCGGTGCGGACGACGGGCCACTGGTGCTCGGCACAAGCGAGCCCACCGCCGCGGCGGCCGACGGTCCGCTGAGGATCGCGGTCAGCCGCAGTCGGCCGCCGGCTTTCGTCCCCGAGCTGATCGAGCGGTTGGGCGCGGAGGCGGTGCCCATGGGCTCGGCCGGCGTCAAGGTCTGCGCGGTGGTGACGGGTCAGGCCGACGGGTACGTGCACGCCGGCGGGCAGTACGAGTGGGACTCCGCCGCGCCGGTGGCCGTGGCGCTGGGAGCGGGGATGCACGCCTCTCGCATCGACGGCTCGCCACTGCGGTACAACGCCGCGAACCCGCGCCTGCCCGACCTGCTCGTCTGCCGTCCCGAGCACGCCGAACAGCTGCTGAAAGCCATCGAGGGGTGCCGGTGAGGCGTCCCGCGTGCCCGCACCGGCCGCCCATTCGTTGCAGGACGAGGTGACGCCGGCACTGCGCCCTGCAGCAACTGACACGCCGATCCAGAGGAGGGTCATGGGACCCGGCCCGTCAATCGCCCCCGTTCTCGACCCCCGTCCGGCCCCCGCCCCGCCGTCCGGCCCGGGGCCGGCCCGCCGACGCCGGCGCCGCTGGCTCCTCGCCGTCGCCCTGGTCCTGGTCCTGCTCGGCGCGACGGCCGCTGTCGTGATCATCGGGAACGAGAGCCCGGCCGGGAACGCCGCGCCGGAGGTCGCCGGCCCGGGGACCCCCGCCCAGGCGCCCGGCCCGGCCACCTCCGACGCGATCGGCGGGCCGGACGGCGTGGCGGGTTTTGGCACGAACCCGAGCCTCGGTACGACCAGATCCCCGTCCGCCGCACCCGACGCCGACTTCCGGCCGTTCCCAGCACCGCGCACCACCCTGCCGGGGGCGAGCATCCACCTGCTCAGCGGTGAGAGCTTCGCCGACGGACTGGCCCGCTCCGATCGCACGTACGGACCGCTCCGGATGGTCCGGGTGTTCTACCCCGGGCTGCCGCCCGCCTGGTCGGGCAGTCGGGCCGACGTGGTGAACCGGACGGTGGTGGTCTCCTTCAAGGCACCACCGGCCGAAGTGGCCGCGGGCAAGCACGACGACCGGCTGGCGAAGTGGTTCGCCTCGATCCCGCGCGACCAGGACGTCTACTGGTCGTACTTCCATGAGCCGGAGAACGACGTCGAGTCCGGCAACTACACCACCGCCCAGTTCCGCGCGGCCTGGCGCCGGGTCGCCGGCCTCGCCGACCGCGCCCGCAACCCGCAGTTGCGGGCCACCCTGATCCTGATGTGCTGGACGTTGAACCCGAACTCACGGCGGAACTTCAACGACTACTACCCCGGCGCCGACGTGGTCGACGTGCTCGGCTGGGACTGCTACAACAGCGGCGGCAAGTACAACCGCTACACCGATCCGGCGCAGGTCTTCGGGCCGATGATCACCAAGTCGAAGGCGCTCGGCAAGCCCTGGGGGCTGGCCGAGACCGGCAGCGTACGCATCGACGGGGACAGCAGCGGCACCGGGCGGGCCGCCTGGCTCCGCTCGATGAGCAGCTACCTGAACAGCCAGCGACCGCTCTGGGTGGCGTACTACGACTACCAGGTGTCCGGGGGAGACTTCCGGCTCACCGACAAGCCGAGCCAGGACGCCTGGCGCGCCTGGTGCGCGGCGCCCCGCTGACCGGTCCGGGTCAGATGCCCCGGCCGCGTTTGTGCAGCGTACGCAGGACGCGATCGGGGTGCACGGCCTTGCTGGCCACGGCGAGCGCCAGGTAGGCGCGGGGTTCTCTCGGGTTGCCGACCAGCGTCCGGCGGGCCCAACGAACGGCCTCCCGGCGGTTGCCCATCGCCGCCTGGGCGAACGCGATCTGCCCCGCGACCCGGGCCTCCCCCGCCGGCACGCTGGCGAACTCGGGATACCGGCTCAGCAACCACTGCAACGCCGTGGAGATGGTCTCCCAGCGCTGGGCGAAGTACGACCGCTTGTGCCAGCGCACCGTGACGTACGGCTCGGCCAGGTTGACCAGCGGCGCGTGCCGAGCGGCCCGGAGCAGGAACTCGTAGTCCTCCGCGTAGCTGCCGGGGATCTCCTCGTCCACCAGCCCGATGCCGTCGACCAGCGCGCCCCGCCGGATCAGGAAGGTGGACGGGTGCAGTTCGGTGTGCCGGTCCCGCAGCAGCGCCGCCAGCGGCACCCGGTCCATGGGCAACGAGCGGTCGACGCTGCGACCGTCGTAGTCGACCCGAATGCCGCAGCTGACGAAGGCGCCGTCGGGCGCCGCCCGCAGCGCGGCCACCTGGGCCGCCAGCTTCCCCGGCAGCCACTCGTCGTCGTCGTCGCAGAACGCCACCAGCTCGCCGGTGGCGGCCAGGATGCCCGTGTTGCGGGCGCCCGCCAGGCCGGGTGTGCGGCTGTTGGTGATCACCCGGATCCGAGGGTCCTCGGCGAGGGTGAGGTCCGGCTCGGACTGGTCGTAGACGACCACCACGTCGATCGCGCCGGCGTAGTCCTGACCCAGGATCGCGTCGAGGGCGGCGCGCAGCAGCACCGGCCGGTCCCGGGTCGGGACCACGGCGGTCACCTGAGGTGCGTTGGTCCCCGTCACGACGCCTCCGTGCGGTCAGTGCGGCGGTTGCCGAGATATCCGTAGCGCAGGCGCAGCGGCAGCGTCGCCGCGCTGACCACCGCCCGGCTGCGCGGCGGCAGGTTCTCCCGCCAGACGTTGTCCTGTCGCACCTTGAGCGGACCCGCGCTGAACCGTAGCGGGTTGCCGGCGATGCTGTGGGCCCGGACCAGCGGCACGGCCGGCTCGTCGAGCACCCGCAGCGCATCCGGGGTGTCGACGAGGCCGGCGAACCGGCGTACCCGGGCGACGGTGCCGCGCGGGTCGGCGGTGAAGTCCTCGTAGCGCAGCCGGACGAGCGGCACCCGGGCGGCGAGCAGGTGGAACGCTGCGTTCTGGGCCGTCCACAGCCCACTCACCGTGAACGGGGAGAAGGTCGGCATGTACGCCTCGGAGTCCACCACCTCGGGCCGGCGGACCTGCTTCGCCCAGGAGTAGGCGACCGCCCGGCTGTCCCGGACGAGGTGGACCACCCGCAGGTCGAGGTCCGGCGCCCAGCGCAGGGCGAACGCCAACGAGGCGTGCTTGCTGGAGTCCACCACCACCTCGGCGCCGGTGACCTCCGTCGCCGCCCGGTAGATCCGGGTGTAGAGGTCGGCGTAGCGGCGCACCGGGGCCAGCTGGTCGGCCGACAGCTCACCCCGGGCCAATCGAGGAATGTGCCGGGTCCGGTCGACTTCCGCCTTCAGGGCGAGCACCTCGTCCCGGTCCACCGCCGCCCAGCCGCCGAACGCGTGCTCGCCGACTCGCTGCCAGAAGTCGCAGGCGGTGAAGCGCTCGCCGCAGCCGCACCGCTCGTCACCCCCGAGAGCCCGCTCCCAGAGGTGTACGACCTCACCGACGGCACAGACGTCGGGGTGCTGGGCGAGGATCAGCTCGAGCAATGTCGAGCCGCTGCGTCCCAGGCCACCCACGAAGAGCACCCGGACCGGCCCGGTCACCGCCACCACCGGCGCCCTGCGGCGCGCCGGCGAACCAGGTCCTCCACGATCCGGCCGACCCGCACGGCGGCGGCGACGCGGGGGTCGGGCAGGTCCGGGTCGACGGACAACCGGAAGGCTCCCGGATCGGCGAGCGCCTTGTCGAGCGACTCGACCAGGTCGGCCTCCGACTCGACCAGCCGTACCATGCCGGCCGCGCCGAGGCGCCGGGCGAAGAGCTGCTGGTGGTTGTCCACGTGCTCGTGACGGGTCGGGTCGCGCGGGACCACGACCGGCAGGTGACCGCTCCGCCGGGCCTCCGTGATGGTGGCGGGACCGCCGTGGCAGACCACGACGGTGGCCTCGACGATCGCCCGCTGCAACTCGTCGTGGGCGAGGAACGGCACCGCGTCCGGCAGGTTCGGCGGGTTGCTGCTGCCGTACTGGAGGACGAGCCGGACCTCGGACCGCGCGGTCCACCAGCGCTCCAGCCAGCCGATCAGCCGGTCGAACCGGTGCACGTCGGTGCCCACCATGGCCAGCACGGTGGCCCGCGCCGGCCCGGGCGCAGGCTGTCGGGGAATAGCCGAGAAGGTCACAGAAGGTTCCCCACCACAGTCGCCTCCGGATAGAAGCGGCGCTGCTCCTCCCACTGCACCAGCATCGCCGACAGGAACGGGCGGCAGAGCCGGGCGGTGAGCGTCGGGCTGTCGATCCGGTCGTACACCTCGATGTAGACGGTCGGCAGGCCGCGCAGCCGGGCGACCACGACGAACGGCAGCGCGACGCCGGCGCCGGTGGTGACCACCGCGGCGACGTTCCGCCGCTTGAACGTCCGGGCCGCGAGCCGGAAGTTGCGGGCGAGGTTCTTCAGGTTGCGCGTGGTCGGGTGGTAGGCCCACACCACCTGCTCCCCCGGCAGCAGCGAGCGCGCGTCCGGGGTGTCGAAGGTCACCCAGGACCGGGCCCGGTCGCGGTACCACGGCTCGAGCGCCAGCAGTTGGGCCAGGTGCCCACCGCTGGAACCCACGAGCATGACCTCACCCGGCTCCACGTCTCCACTCCCCCGTATCCGTCCATCGGCGCATCCGTGACACCCACGTGGGACGATCATCCGAGCTACGTAGCGTCGCAATAATCTAACGGCATCTACCAGGGAAACAGAAGTGGAGCCACAGCGGGCGGACGTGACGGACCGACCTTGCTGCGCTTTCCACCAATCCCTCAGTCCCGCAATCGCGCCTACACTGCGCTCGACACCCATCGGGGACGAGGAGGCTTCATCGATGACGGCCCAGCAGCCGCTGACGGCGGACGGCCCAGGGGCTGGTGCTCCGTCCGGCGCCGGCCGCGTGACGGTGCTCTACGTCTGCGGCATGCCGCGCAGCGGTTCCACCCTGCTGGACCTGATGCTCGGGCAGTTCGTCGGCCACTGCGACGTCGGTGAGCTGTTCTACCTCTGGCAGTCGGGAGTGGAGCGGAACTTCCGCTGCGCCTGCGGGGAGCACTTCGACCGCTGCCCGTTCTGGGGCGAGGTCGGTCAGCGGGCCTACGGCGGCTGGTCGAACATCGACGTGCAGCAGGTACGAACGCTCCAGCGGCGGGTCGACACGACCGGCAAGGTGCCACTGATCCTGGGCGCCCGGGTGGCGCCGGGCTTCCGGCAGGACCTGGAGCGCTACACCGCGCTGATCACCAAGCTCTACCGGGCGATCGCGGAGGTGTCCGGCGCCAAGGTGGTGGTCGACTCGACCAAGCGCCCCTCACTCGCGTACATCCTGGCCCGGGCTCCGGAGATCGACCTGCGCCTGGTGCACATCCTGCGCGACCCGCGCGGCGTGGCCTACTCCTGGAGCCAGGTCGTCGAACTGCCCGAGGGGACTTCCACCAAGGGCCGGATGAACCAGCGCTCGGCCCGGCTGACCGCCCGCCGGTGGGTCACCGTCAACGCGATGATCTCGTCGCTCGCCCGGTCCGGCGTGCCCCGGGTGGTCGTCCGGTACGAGGACCTGGTCCGCGATCCGCGCGGTGAGCTGGGCCGGATCGCCGCCCTGACGGCCGACGTGACCGGGCAGGTCGACCCGCTCTCGTTCCTGCACGGCACCGAGTTCGAGCAGGCCGGCTCGCACGCGGTGGCCGGCGGCCGGATCCGGATGCGCAGCGGACCGATCGCGCTCAGCCTCGACGAGAAGTGGCGCCGCGAGTACGCGCCGGCCCGCCGCCGGATGGTCGCCGCGATGACCTGGCCGCTGCGGCGGAGATACGACTACCACTGACGGAGCGGTGTGCCGGGCCACCGGGGGCGGACCCCGGGTCAGGCCCGGCCCGCCCCGGAAGCCGCCGCGGCGGCCAGCTGGGCGTCGAGGACGTCGAGCAGCTCGGGGTTGCGTTCGTAGTCGAACTTGCGGGCGAAGTGGGCACCGCTGGCCAGGGCTCGGGGCAGGTCCTCCGCGGTCAGCGACTTCGGGTGGTTGAAGGTGCTGTTCCGGAAGTCGAAGTACCGCTTGCAGTCGGGCACCAGGTTGAACCGGTCCGCGCTGCACACGATGGTCTGGAAGACGGCCTCCACCGGCGAGAGGCAGTGCCGGAAGTAGTTGACCACGTCCGGCCGCCGGTCGAAGTACTCCCGCAGATAGGCCACCACGGGCCAGGTCAGCGACGAGAACGCCGACCCGCCGTGCAGCCGCAGGTCGGGCCCGAACGGGGTCCGCGCCCGTCGACCCACCACCAGGCCGTACGAGACGTGCACCCGCATCAACGGCTGGACCCGGTTGACCGCCTGGACCGGCCGGAGCAGCTTCTTCGCCCGCGGGCTGAGGCCGACCAGCCGACGGTGCTGGAAGTGGTAGCGGGAGCGGACCCGGCTGCGCGGCCAGTGGCTGTCCGGGCCGAGCGCGTCCCAGTACTCCATGAAACCGTCGGCGCCGGATTCGATCAGCTCGGCCTCAGCCTGGTCGAGTGGGCGGAGCGGATAGTCCTGACCGGTGATGTTCACCAGCCAGTCGACCTGGACACCCTCACCGTTCAGCCAGTCCACCGCCGCCAGATAGCGATCGACATGACTGAAGTCACCGTAACCACCCTTGTGGTACTGGACCGTCACGCCGGGTAGTGTGCGCAGCTCAGACAGATCAAGCGGGGTCCCGTTCACGTCATGGCTGATGTGCACGATACTGTCTGGACTGTACCGCTTCACCGCATGAACCAACCTGGTCAGCTGGTCCGGCGAACGGTGACTCTGGATGTGGTAGCAGAAGCGCACCCGTGCATTATTGCCCCCGGGGCTCCGGCACAGAGAGCGCCAGCCCTTCGGCTGCTTCCACTCTCCGCTCTCATCAGGGAGACTCAGGGTTCACCCGTGCGCACGTACGTCTCACGGCTGGCTGGCCGGTCCGGCTCGAAAGGGAGCGACACACTTCGATGCCCTCGCCTCACCATCCCGATCTGCAGCACGATGCGGACGGGCCCACGCTGATCTCCTACCTCGAGTGGCTTCGCCGCCGGTGGTGGATCCTCGCGCTCGCGGCCGTGCTCGGCATCGGATCCGGACTGCTGGTCACCCGGCTGCAGACGCCCACCTACACGTCCACCACGTCGGTGCTGGTGCGCCAGGTGGGCCCGGACGCGCAGCCCGGCACCAAGGTCAACCTCGACACCGAGGCGCAGGTGGTTCGCTCCCTGGTCGTGGCCGAGCGGGCCCGCACCCTGCTCAAGACCGGCACCTCCGCCGAGGACCTGGTCCAGTCGCTGACCGTCACCGTCCCACCGAACAGCCAGGTGCTCCAGATCGCGTACGAGAGCATCACCCCCGAGTCCGCGCAGAACGCCTCGCACTCGTTCGCGCAGGCGTACCTCGACCTGCGCCTCGCCACCGCGACCAAGGCCGTGGAGAACGAGACCACCGCGATCAACCAGCAGATCGCCGAGGTCAAGAAGCAGTTGGCCGCCGCGGCGGGCAAGATCGCCGCGGCCCCGGCGAACTCCGCCGCCCGGGCGCAGGCCCAGGCCGACCAGGACGTCCTGACCAATCAGCTCGCCAAGCTCAACGAGCGACTCAGCCCGCTGCAGGCCACCACGCCCGACCCGGGCCAGATCATCTCCGACGCCGCCCTGCCGCGGAAGCCCAGCTCGCCGAACCGCACCCTGAACCTGGCCAGCGGGATGGGTGCCGGGCTGCTCTTCGGCATCGTGCTCGCACTGCTCCTCGACCGGCTGGACACCCGGGTCCGACGGGGCCGGGACGTGACCGCCCGTACCGGGCTGCCGACGCTGCTGGAACTGCCGGTCCGGGTACCGTCGCTGGCCGTCCTGGCGCCCACCCACCGGGTCTCCCGCGAGCTGGGCCGGCTGCGCAACGTGCTGCTCTCGATCATGCCCGAGCCCGGGCCGGGGCGTGGCCGGCAGCTCCTGCTCACGGACACCTCGCCCGGGCCGGCGGCCGGCTTCGTCGCCGCCAACCTCGCCGCCGCGTACGCCCGCACCGGCGCCCAGGTCGCGGTGGTCACCACCCGGGCTGATTCGCCACTGACCGCCATGTTCGGCGGCGCCAAGCCCGGGCACACCCTCGCCGAGGTGCTCCGGCACGACGTCGGCGCGCTCGCCGCGCTGACCCCCGCGCCGGGCCTCAGCACGTTGCGCGTTCTGTTCCCCGGCAACCTCGACACCGAGGTGGAGCTGCCGGTCGCGAGGATGCGCGAGATCCTCAGGGAGCTCGCCGCCCGCTTCGACCACGTGTTGATCGAGACCGCCCGGCCGACCCAGGCCGTCGAGGCGCAAGCGCTGGCCCGACACGTCGACGGTGTGATCCTGGTGATCGAGAGCGGGCAGTCCCGGAGCAGCGAGATCACCGCCGCGCTGCACCAGTTCGAGCAGGTGGACGCGCCGGTGCTCGGCAGCGTGCTGGCCCCCCGGCTGCCCGGGTCGTCCAAGGGCACCGGCGCTGCGGGCGCCAAGCCGGACGGGAAGTCGCCGTCACCGCGGCCGCGCCCGGAGCCGGTCTTCCCAGCCGCCACGGAGTCCAGCGACAACACGATCATCCTGCCCCGGCCGACCAACCGGCCGGTCGGGGCGGTCACCCCGCCCAAGCCGGCCCCGACGGCCACGGCGGCCAAGCCCGTGCCGGCCGCGCCGCTCAACGCCGCCGGGTCGGCCCGCCAGTCCACCGTCTACCGGTCCAACCGCGACTCCGACCGCATCGACGGCACGAACCGGCGCTCGATGGCTTTCGACCCGGTGGAGGAGCAGGAGTGAGGCTGCGCCAGGCCGTCGTGGCCTCGGCCGCGGCGGTGCTCGTCGCCGGGCTGGGCGCCGCCTGCTCCGAGCCGCCGCCACCAGGCGCGAGCGACCTGGTCGACCCGGGTACGCCTGCGCCGAAGCCCAGCCCGACGCCCAGCCTGCCGGCCGGGCCGCTCTCCGGGCAGCCGCTCGCCCAGCCGGCCGTGGCCGGGCGGCAGGCGATCGCCGTGCCGATCCGGGCGACCGCGACCGGCACCCCGGTCGGACTCGACGTGGCGGACGTGGTCTACCAGGAGTTCGCCGAGTCGGGCAGCCTGCACCTCAGCGCGGTCTACCAGTCCCGGGACGCGGCGAAGATCGGCCCGGTCACCGAGGTCCGTCCGGTCGACATCCGCAGCGTCGGGGTGCTGCACCCGTGGCTCGGCTACGCGGGCGGACCCACCGGCTTCGTCAACCAGCTCGCCGCCGCCGACCTCACCGGCGTGACGCCGGCGGAGCGCGGCGCGGCGTTCCCGAGCGGCTACACCTCGACCACGGCGCTGCGCGCGGCCGCCCCGAAGGGCGGCACCGCTCCGGCACCGTTGTTCGACTACGCGACTCCCGGCACACCGCTCGGCACCGAGGGCGTCACGCCCGCCGGCAAGTTGACCATCACCGCCGCCGGCCACGCCACCCAGACCTGGAGCTACGACCAGGCGAGTGGGCAGTGGGTGGGGCAGGTCGGCAAGGCAAAGGTGAAGGCCGCGTCGGTCATCGTGCTCACCATGGAGTACCGGACGCTGACCGTACGCAAGCCGAGTCCCCGCTCGCTGCCGAGCGCCATGGTGTACGGCAAGGGGAAGGCGGTGGTGGTCTCCGGGCCGTCAAGCGCCAGGGCGGCGTGGAGCAAGCCCGGGCAGAAGCTCGTCTGCAACGTGACCGACCCGGCGGGGTACCAGATCCGGCCACAGCCAGGCACCGCGTGGGTGATCTATGCGCCGACGACGGCTCGGGTAGCGGTGACATGAAGACGCTCGCCCCGCTCCGGTCAACCCCCCGGCCGGAGCCGGTGCCGAGGGATCAGCTCCCGACGGGCGCGTTCGTCGCCCGGCGCCGGCGGCTCCCCGTAGCGTGGCCGCTGACCGCGCTCTTCGTCCTCTACCCCGTGTGGTGGGCCCTCGGCCTGCCCTCGTTCATCTTCGCCATCCTCGCCGTGCCGATGGCGCTCCAGCT
This sequence comes from Micromonospora rhizosphaerae, assembly GCF_900091465.1. Lineage (NCBI taxonomy): Bacteria > Bacillati > Actinomycetota > Actinomycetes > Micromonosporales > Micromonosporaceae > Micromonospora > Micromonospora rhizosphaerae. The sequence goes on from NZ_FMHV01000002.1 coordinate 736,967, forward strand.
GCGCAGGCGGGACACCATCCGGGTGCCGCCCGGTTTCGGGTTCTGGCTGATCCTGCTCGCCTGGGTGGTGCTCTCCGGGCTGATGTTGGACATCACCGCGCCGAACACTCTGGTCCCGACCGGCTTCGGTCGGTACATCGGCTGGGGCGTCCGGGTGATGAACTACACCGCCCTGACCGTGACCATGCTCTATGTACTCAACCTGAGCGAGAAGGAGCTGCCCCGGCTCCGCATGGTGCGGCTCTTCGCGTTTCTGGCCGTCATCACCGTGATCGGCGGGTACGTCGGCGCGCTGATGCCGGACCTCAAGTTCACCGCCCCGCTCAACTACCTCCTGCCCGACGTCATCGCCCAGGAGCCGTTCGTCAACCGGCTGATGCACGTCGAGGTCGCCCAGGTGCAGGAGGTGCTGCAGGGTGAGCCCAGCTCGCCGCGTCCGGCCGCGCCCTTCGAGTACACGAACACCTGGGGCGAGAACATGGGCATCCTGCTCGTCTGGTTCATCGTCGGCTGGATGGTGCAGGGCCGAGGGTGGCGCCGACTCACCGGGTACCTGCTGATGGCCGCCGCGATCTTCCCGATCGTCTTCTCGCTCAACCGTGGTCTCTGGATCGGGCTGGTGATCGCCGCCGTCTACGTCGCCCTGCGGCTGGCGCTCCGCGGCCGGATCGCCGTCCTCGCCGGGATGGCGCTGGCGACCGCGTTGGCGGGCGTCCTGGTGCTCGCTTCCCCGCTCGGGGGCCTGCTGGACGAGCGGATGAAGAACGGGCACAGCGACGAGATCCGAGCCACCCTCTCCAGTGGGGCCGTCGAGGCGGCCCGGCACTCCCCGGTGCTGGGTTACGGTGCCAACCGCGCGCTCATCGGCAGCAACCGGTCGATCGCCATCGGCAAGTCCGCCGACTGCAAGCAGTGCGGCAACCGGGAGCTGGGCAGCAACGGTCAGGTCTGGAACCTGCTCGTCGGGCAGGGCTGGGTCGGCCCCATCTGCTACAGCGCGTTCTTCCTCTGCTGCCTGTGGCGCTTCCGGCACGACCATACGGCCATCGGCATCGCGGGTAGCGTCGTGCTGATCCTGATGCTGTTCTTCCAGTTCCTCTACGGTGCGCTCAACACCACGCTGGCGTACGGCCTGATCAGCGTGGCGGTGCTCGCCCGCAACGACCGTCATCTCCGGTCGCTGCGCCGGGAGGCGCTGGCCGCGGTGCCGGCCGAATCTACCGACCGACCGGAACAGCGGAGCCGCTGATGACCGCATCCCCGCGGGTCGCCGACGCGCGCGCCGCGTACCTGCCCGAACTGGCCGCCGTGGTCTGGCCGGACCCGGCCGACCCGACCCTGCGCCGCGGCGGCGCCGGCTACGCCGTGGTGCCGTCCGCCGCCCGACCCCGGCTGCTCGTCCCGGCGGGCTCCCGCCGGGCCGCGGCCAGCGCCGTCCGGCACTCGACGGAGGCGGTGGGTACGAAGGCCCGCCTGCGCCGGTCGCTGCTGGCCACCGCGTTCCGCACCGGCCTCGGCCGACTCGCCTTCCGGGATCGTCTGCTGGTCTCGGCGACCGCGGGAACCCTGGAGGAGCACCTGGCCCGGGTGCTGGGCCAACGGGCGTTGCTGAGCATCCACATCGGTCCGGCCCGGGCCAACCGCAAGCCGGTGATCCAGCTGCTCGGGGAGGCGGGTCAGCCGTTGGGCTATGCCAAGCTGGGCGTGGACCCACTCACCCGCGGTCTCGTCGACGCGGAGGCCGAGGTGCTACGCCGGCTGGCCGGCGTCGAGCTGCCCGGGATCGTGGTGGCCGAGGTGCTCCACCACGGCCGGTGGGGCGGGCACGCCCTGCTCGTGCAGAGCGCGCTCCCGGTCGAACTGCCCCGCGCCACGCCGGCGGTGGCCGCCGAGCGGGAGCGGGGCGCGATGGTCACGGTCAGCCGCTGCCTGGGCGTCGAGCGCCGGCCGTACGCCGGCAGCGGTTACGCCGAGCGGGTCGCCGCCGAGGTCGAGGCGCTCGGTGACCGGCCGGAGGCCGCCCGGCTGCGGGCGGTGCTGGCAACTGTGCGGGCGCTCGCCCCGACCCTCGACTTCGGCGCCTGGCACGGCGACTGGAACGGTGGCAACAGTGCGGTCCTGACCGACGGCCGGGTGCTTATCTGGGACTGGGAGCGGTTCGCGGTCGGCGTGCCCGTCGGCTACGACCCGCTGCACCGCCGGCTCCAGACCGCGATCACCAGGGCCGGGGTGGAGCCGACGACGGCGGCCCGCGAGCTGCTGGCCGAGGCAACGGAGACGCTGGCGCCGTTCGCGCCGCCGTCCGGCGTCGAGGACCTGGTGGCGGTGCTCTACCTGGTCGAGCTGGCCGCGCGCTACCTGCGCGACCGGCAGGCCGAGGCGGGTGCCCGGCTCGGACACGTGGCCGCCTGGCTGTTGCCGGCGGTGGAGGATCATCTGGCCGTCCGGTCGGGTGTGGGAGGAGTGGCGAAGTGACGGTGGTCAAGGCACAGGCGCGACGGGCGGTGCGCTCGGTGACGCGGACGGTCGGTCGGTGGACCGCCGGCTCGCGGCTGGCCCCGGACTTCCTCATCGTGGGCGCCCAGCGATGCGGCACGACGTCGCTGTTCAAGACGCTCTCCCAGCACCCCGCCGTACTGCCGGCGGTTCACCACAAGGGCGTGCACTACTTCGACACCGGCTACGACAAGGGCATGGACTGGTACCTCGGGCACTTCCCGACGGTCCGCCGGGCCGAGGCGGTGCGGGAACAGCTCGGGGTACGCGGGGTGACCGGCGAGTCGAGCCCGTACTACATGTTCCACCCGCTGGCCGCGCAACGGATCGCCGAGGACCTGCCCGAGGTGCGGCTGCTGGTGCTGCTGCGCGACCCGGTGGAGCGGGCGTACTCGGCGCACGCGCACGAGCTGGCCCGCGGTTTCGAGACCGAGCCGTTCGAGCGGGCGCTGGAGCTGGAGCAGAGCCGGATCGCCGGCGAGCGGGAGCGGCTGCTCGCCGACCCGACCGCGCACAGCCACCACTACCAGCACAACGCGTACCTCACCCGTGGGCAGTACGTCGAGCAGCTGGAGCGGCTGGAGTCGATCTTCGGCCGGGACCGGCTGCACGTGATCGACGCCGACGACTTCTTCGCCGAACCGCGGCCGGCCTTCGACGCGGTCTGCGACTTCCTCGGCCTGCCGCACTGGGCGGACATCTCTTTCGGCAAGCACAACTCGCGGTCCCGCTCGCCCATGGACCCGGCGTTGCGCGAGCGGCTGGAGGCGCACTTCGCCCCGTACGACGAGCGGCTGGCCGCCTGGTGGGAACGCGTACCGTCGTGGCGACGGTAACTCCCGCCCGGGCGCCGGACGCTGGGCTGGGCGGCGCCGCCCGGCACGGGGTGCTGAACCTGCTCGGCGTGGCGGTGGCGGCCATCGCCAGCTTCGGGCTGAACATCGTGGTCACCCGCGGCTGGTCGATGGCGGACGCCGGCCTCTTTTTCGCCGCCACCAGCGCCTTCATGATCGCGTACGCGGCGGCCCGGCTCGGCACCGGCATCGGCTCCGTCTACTTCATCAGCCGCTACCGGGCCCTTGGTCAGCCGGAACGGATCCGCGCGTCCGTGCTGGTCGGACTGCTGCCGGTGCTGCTGGTCGGGGCCCTGCTGTCGATCGCCGGATGGCTGCTGACCCCGCAGATCGTCCAACTGACCTTCGCCGAGCCGGTCCCCGGCGCCGTACCCGCGCTCCGCGCCCTGCTGCTCTTCGTACCGGTCGCCGCGCTCTGCGACTTCGCGCTGACCGCCTGCCGAGGCTTCGGCAAGATGCGCCCCTTGCTGCTCATCGAGCGGCTGGGACGGACCGGGCTGCAACTGCTCGGCGTGGCGCTGGCCGCCCTGCTTGGCCTCTCCGCGACCACCGCGTTGCCGCTGGCCTGGGCGCTGCCGTACCTGCCGGCCGCGATCGTCGCGATGATCTGGCTGGCCCTGCTGGTCCGCCGCGCGGAACGCTCTGCCGGACCGGACCGCCGGTCGCCGGTGGGTTGGCGGGAGGAGTTCGGGCCGTTCTGGCGGTACAGCGGCCCGCGGGCGCTGAGCGGGCTCGCCCAGATGGTGGTGCAGCGGCTGGACATCGTCCTGCTGGGCGCGCTGCGCGGGCTCTCCGAGGCGGCGCTCTACACCGCCGCCACCCGGTTCCTGGCCCTCGGGCAACTCTCCGGCCAGGCGCTGTCGACCGCCGTCCAGCACCGGCTGGCCGAGCAACTTGCCCGCGAGGACCGGGCCGCGGCCGGCCGGCTCTACCAGGCCGCGACCGGCTGGCTGGTGCTGCTGGCCTGGCCGGCCTATCTGCTCTTCGCCTCCTTCGCCGGTCCGATGCTCGCCCTGTTCGGCTCCGGCTACGACGCCGGCCGGAACGTCACGGTGTCCCTGGCCCTGATGATGCTGGTCGCCACGGGCTGCGGCATGGTCGACACGGTGTTGAACATGGCCGGGAAGACGACCTGGACGTTCTACAACGCACTGACCGGGACCGTGGTGAACGTGGTGGCGAACGTGCTGCTCATTCCGCGCCACGGCATCATGGGGGCGGCGATCGCCTGGTCCGCCTCCATTCTGATCACCAATCTGGTGCCGTTGGCCCAGCTGTACCGGTCGTTCCGGCTGCACCCGTTCGGGCCGGGCACGCTCACGGCCGCCGGGCTGGCGCTGGCCTGCTTCGGGGTACCGTCGCTGGTGCTGCACGCCGTCACCGAGCCGGGCGTGGTCGCCCTGCTGGTGGTCGCGGTCCTGGGTGCCGGCGGGTACGCGGCGGCTGCCTGGCGACTGCGTCGGGTGCTCCAGCTCGACAGCCTTCGGACGCTGCGGCGCGGCCGGCGGCGAGGACCGGCGCGACAGGAGATCTGATCACCGGGACGAACCGGGGTCAGCAGCACGGGGAGGTGCGGTAACGATGAAACGCGGCCACGGCACGGTGGCGGTCCTGGTGGGATCGGTGCTGGCTCTTGCGGCCTGTCAGGGGGAGACACCGGCGCCGATCACGCCCGCCCCACCGGCCAGCACGGCCGCACCGGTCACGCCCCGCTCGATGGACGGCCTGGCGACCACCGGACGGGGCCCGCAGATGCCGGCACAGGGAGCCTGGCTGGGCGCCTGGGTGAAGCCCAGCTGGCAGACGCCCAGCGGGCGCGTCGACGCCCTGGCCACCTTCGGCGAGCAGACCGGTGGCCGGATCGCCCTGGGCCACATGTTCCACGAGTGGGAAGAGGATTTCCCCGGCCCCACGGAGCACGCCATGCAGGCAGCCGGGATGCTCCAGATGATCTCCTGGTCCGGTACCGACACCAGGTCCATCGCGGACGGCGTGTACGACCAGCTGATCCGGCAGCGGGCCCAGGCGATCAAGGACTTCGGAGTGCCGGTGCTGCTGCGCTGGCGATGGGAGATGGATCGGCCCAATCTGCGCCAGAGCGTCCGGTCGCCGGAGGACTACGTGGCCGCCTGGAAGCACATCCGGGCCATCTTCACCGAGGTGGGAGCGACCAACGCCGGTTGGGTCTGGTGCCCGCACGTCCAGGGCTTCGTCGAGTCCGACCGGAACGCGGCCGCGTACTACCCGGGCGACGACCAGGTCGACTGGCTCTGCACCGACGTCTACCCGGGCAAGGAGTACACCGGCTTCGGGGAGCAGATGGACGCCTTCATGGCCTTCGCCCGGGAACGGCCGCGGCCGGTACTGATCGGCGAGTTCGGGGTGACCCACGGGGGGAAGCCGGGACAACGCGCGGCCTGGCTGCGGGAGGCGCGCGCCTACGTGAAGCGGCACCCGCAGATCAAGGCGGTGGTGTACTTCGCGGCCAAGCAGACCAAGGGGCCGGAGTACGACAGCACCTTCGACAACGACCCGGAGGGTCTGGCCGCGTACCGCGAACTCACCGCCGACCCGTACTTCGCCGTGCCGGCGCCCACCGCCACTCCGGGGGGTCCGCGGAGCAACTGACCTCAACCGTTCGTGTGGCCCGTCCGCCTCTTGCGGGCACCCGCAACGTCGTGTGGACGGGTATAAAGGTCATCCAGGGTGGACGCCGCCGCAGAAATGCGGAAGTGTGTGCCCGTAATTGTGTTCCTGGCCGTAGGACCCCGATCAGCGCTTTCAGCAACTCCCCCTGGTCGAAGGGGCCGGCCTTCCTTCTCCGTCACTCCCTCGGAGCTGCCCGTGGTTCATCTCCCTGCGTTCAGGCGCCGATCGTTCGCGCTGGTCACCGCCGCCTTCCTCGGCGTCGGTGGCATGCTGTCGGCCAGCCCCGCGCTGGCCGCACCGGACCACAGCACCGTGGTCAGCAGCGTCCCGTCCAGCAACACGCCGAACATCCAGGACGGCACCGTCTTCGCCATCCACGACGCCGGCAGCAAGGTCATCGCGGGCGGGTCCTTCACCCAGGTGCGGAACCGGGATTCGTCCACCGACCTGTCCCGCAACTTCGTCCTGGCCTTCGACAAGGCCACCGGCGACGTCGATACGTCGTTCGCCCCCGTCGTCGACGGCGAGGTCTCGGCCATCGTCGCCGGCCCCACCGCCGGCACCGTCTACATCGCCGGTGACTTCAACACGGTCAACGGGGTCAACCGCCGCAAGCTCGCGCTGATCAACGTCGCGGACGGCTCGCTGGTCACCACCTTCAAGGGTCCGGCCTTCAACGGCCTGGTCAACGACATCACCAAGGTGGGTAACCGGCTGCTGGTGGCTGGCATCTTCACCACCGCCGGCACCGGGGTCACCCGGAACGGCCTGGCCTCGATCGATGCCAGCACCGGCGTGGTGGACAGCTACCTGACCATCGCCCTGACCGAGCACCACAACTGGACCGACGGCAGCACCGGCATCGCCAAGGCGGGTGTGGGCGGCGAGAAGCTCGCCGTCTCGCCGGACGAGAAGCAACTGGTCGTCATCGGTAACTTCAAGAAGGCCGACGGGGTCGTGCACGACCAGATCGTGCGGATCGACCTGGGCGACACCGCAGCCGCCGTCGCGGACTGGAACACCGACCGCTACACGCCGGCCTGCAAGTCCTCGGCCTTCGACTCGTACGTGCGGGACGTCGCCTTCGCGCCGAGCGGCAAGTACTTCGTCGTGGTGACCACCGGCGCGTCGTACGCCGGGACGCTCTGCGACACGGCGGCCCGCTGGGAGACCTCCGCCACCGGGTCCGGGCAGCAGCCCACCTGGGCGACCTACAGCGGCGGCGACACCTTCCTGTCGACCGGCATCAGCGAGCAGGCCGTCTACGTCGGCGGTCACATCCGCTGGGTGAACAACCCGATCTCCCGGGACATGGCGGGGCCGGGCGCGGTCGGCCGGGCCAGCATCGCGGCCCTCGACCCGGCCAGCGGCCTGCCGCTGTCCTGGAACCCGGGGCGGAACCCGCGCGGCTACGGCGTCACCGAGATGATGGTCACGCCGGAGGGCCTCTGGCTCGGCAGCGACCAGGAGTGGATCGGCGACTACCAGTACAAGCGGGGTCGGATCGCGTTCTTCCCGCTGAGCGGTGGTGACGCCCCGCACTCCACCAGCACGAAGGGCCTGCCGGGCGACGTCTACCAGGCCGGCCAGGCGGCGCAGACCGAGGTGCTCTACCGGGTCAACGCCGGTGGACCGACGTTGACCGCCATCGACGGCGGCCCGGACTGGGCCGGCGACAGCGCCACCGCGCCGAGCCCGTACCACAACACCGGCAGCAGCGTCTCGACGTACTCCACGCCCGCGACCGTCGACTCCACCGTGCCGACGAGCACCCCGGTGGGGGTGTTCAGCAGCGAGCGGTGGGACCAGTCGACCGCCCCGGACATGCAGTGGGACTTCCCGGTCCCGGCCGGTACCCGGGTCGACGTCCGGCTCTACCTGGCCAACCGGTACGCCGGCACCGCCGCCGTGGGGAAGCGGAAGTTCGACGTCTACGTCGACGGCGGGCTCAAGCTGAACGACTTCGACCCGGTCGCCGCCACCGGCGGCACCGACAAGGGCACGATGCGGGCCTTCCCGATCGTCAGTGACGGGGTTGTCGACATCGACTTCGGCCGCGTCCTGGAGAACCCGCTCGTCCAGGCCGTCGAGATCGTCAAGACCGCGCCGGCGCCGACGGCCTCCGACGTGCTTTACCGGATCAACGCGGGCGGTCCGGCACTCACCGCCAGCAGCGGCCCGAGCTGGGCCACCGACAGCCTGGCGACGCCGAGCGCCTACCACAACACCGGCAGCAGCGTCTCGACGTACACCACCAACGCGAGCATGGATGCGACGGTCCCGGCCGGCACCCCGGTCGAGGTGTTCAACAGCGAGCGGTGGGACCAGTCGACCACCCCGGACATGCAGTGGGACTTCCCGGTCCCGGCGGGCCAGCAGGTCCAGGTCCGGCTCTACCTGGCAAACCGGTACGCCGGCACGGCCACGGTCGGGAAGCGGAAGTTCGACGTCTTCATCGACGGCGGGCTCAAGCTGAACGACTTCGACCCGGTCGCCGCCGCCGGCGGCACCAACCGGGGCACGATGCGCGCCTTCGTCGTCACCAGTGACGGCAACGTCGACATCGACTTCGGCCGGGTCCTGGAGAACCCGCTCATCCAGGCGATCGAGATCGTCAAGCTCGCGCCGGTGCCGTCGTCGACCGCCCTCAACAGCGTCACCAAGCGGTCGTACGACGGGTCGACCACGGTGGGCGCGCCGGTCAGCGTGCCCAACAGCGACAACACCGCGTGGTCGACGGTCAAGGGCGCGTTCTGGGTCGGCGGCGACCTGTTCTACGGCATGAACGGCTCGCTCTACCGCCGCTCGTTCGACGGCAGCACCTTCGGTACGCCGAAGAAGGTGGACCCGTACCACGACGCCAAGTGGGACAGCGTGCTGACCGGCTCACCCCCCGCGGGGCAGACCTACGCGGGGTCCACGGTGAACTTCTACTCCGAGATCCCGAACATGACCGCCATGTTCTACAGCGGCGGCCGGCTGTACTACACGCTGGCCGGCCAGAGCACCCTGTTCTGGCGCTGGTTCACCCCGGACACCGGCACGGTCGGGGCGGAGCGGTTCAGCGTCGCCGGCACCACCGGCTACGGCGGCGTCGGTGGCATGTTCGTCAGCGACGGCAAGCTCTACACGGTGAGCCGGAACCACGGCCACCTCTACTCCCGGGACTGGGCCGCAGGCTCCCCGGGCGACAGTGCCACCCTGGTCAGCGGGCCGACCGTGGACGGCGTGGACTGGCGGGCCACCGCCGTCTTCGTCGGGCCCTGACGACCCCAGCACCCAGCGATGGCCCGGCCGGTGACGGCCGGGCCATCGCCCTTTTCGGGGCCGGTCGGGTCGGCGCCCGCGCACGGCCCGGCCGGCGGCGCGTGGGTCGCCGGGCCGGGTCGGGCGATCCGGCGTCAGACCCGGGCCGGGGCGTGTTCGCGGGCCCAGACCCGCATCAGGTCCCGGACCGAGATGACGCCCGCCACCTCGCGACCGTCGAGGACCACCAGGTGCCGGAAACCGCCGCGGGCCATCGCAGCGGCCGCCTCCTCCACCGTCCAGTCCGGGCCGGCGTAGACCACGTCCCAGGTCAGGTGGGCCGCGGTGCGCTCGACGTCGCAGTCCAATCCTGCGCCGATCGCGTTGAGCACGTCGCGTTCGGTCATGATCCCGATCCCCTCGGAGTCCGGGTCGATCACGACCGCCGACCCGACGCCGCGGGCCGACATCATCCGGGCCGCCTGGCGGAGCGTGTGCTCCGGGCCGACCACGAGAACCTCACTGGACATCGCTTCCCGAACCTGCATCACATCACCCCTGTGGGACGGCGGCACCGGTACGGCCATGGTGGGCCATCGATCCGTACCGGGACAAGACCGGGCATCGCCGGGAGCCGTGCGGGCTCGCTACTGTCGTGCTGTGCCCACCGAGCCTCTCCGCTGCGCCGGCGCGCTGATCGTCGACGACGACGGCCGCATCTTCGTCCAGCGCCGCTCCCCGGAGCGGCGCATCTTTCCCGACTGCTGGGACATCGTCGGCGGCCACCTCGAACCGGGCGAGGAGGTCGCGGACGCGCTGCGCCGCGAGGTCACCGAGGAGACCGGCTGGGCCGTGTCGCACGTGCTCGGGCTGGTCGGGGAGTACCGCTGGACCGGCGACGACGGCCTGGAGCGGGTGGAGTCGGACTTCCTGGTCCGGGTCGACGGCGACCTGGCCCGGCCCCGGCTGGAGGAGGGGAAGCACACCGAGTTCCGCTGGCTCGCGGAGGGCGACGTCGCGCTGCTGGACGAGCACCGGGACGTCATCGACGGGCTGATCCGGCGGATCGCCGAGGACGCCTTCGCCGCGCTGCGGTCGATCGGTCTGTGAGCGACGGCATCGAGCTGGCGCCGCACCGGTTCGCCGGGCTGGTCGCCCCGGCGGTGGACCGGACCTTCGTCGCCGGCATGCTCGCCGGCCGGGACGGCGGCGGCGCCGAGCTGAGTTCACGGTACGGCGGACCGGCCGCGAGCGGTTTCCTGGTGGAGTTCCGCACCCGGCTGGCCACGCCGGGCGGGACGGTGGACGGGCCGGGCTTCGCCGCCGTGACCCGGTACCGGGACCCGGTCTCCTGTCAGCGAGCCCTGGACAAGCAGGTCGCCCACGGGATGCTCCAGCGCGTCCCGGACGGCGGCTTCTGCGCCACGGAACGCGGGCTCGCCTTCCTGGCCGAGCTCTACCAGGTGCACGCCGAGGTCACCGAGGAACTCTGGGCGGGCCACGACGACCGGGTGGTTCGGCTGGTCGAGGCGCTCGGCCGGCTGCTCGCGTACGCGCTGGTGCTCGCCGAGTCCGCGGGGGTGGGCGCGGCCTTCGGCGCGATGGCGCCGCCGTACGAGCCGGCGGGCACCCCGCCGGGGGTGCTGCTGCTCAACCGGCTGGGCACGCTGCGCTACCACCGGGCGGACGCGCACGCCGCCGCGTGGACCGCGGCGGGACACACCGCGGCGAGCATCGCCGAGCTGCGAGCCGGGCCGGAGCGGCTGGCCATCGAGCTGGAGACCGACCGTCGGGCCGCCGGCCCGTACGCGGTGCTGACCGCCGAGGAGCGGCTGACCATGCTCGCCGACCTGGCGGCCCTGCCGGGCTGAGCCATGGTTGGCGGCAGCCGCGATCTCACCCGGCGCTATCCTCCAGCGGTGACGCGGAATCGTACGAGGGAGGACGCCGGCATGATCGGGATGGTGCTCGCAGCCGGTGCCGGGCGCCGACTGCGCCCGTACACCGACACCCTGCCCAAGGCGCTGGTGCCCGTGGACGGTGAGACCACGATCCTGGACATCGCGCTGCGCAACCTCGCCGAGGTCGGGCTGACCGAGATCGTGATCGTGGTCGGCTACGCCGCCGAGGCGGTCCGGGAACGCCAGGCGGCGCTGGAGGAAAAGTACGGCGTCACGATCACGCTGGTGCACAACGACAAGGCCGAGGAGTGGAACAACGCCTACTCGCTCTGGCTGGCCCGGGAGCACTTCGCCCGGGGCGTGCTGCTGGTCAACGGCGACACCGTGCACCCGGTCAGCGTGGAGAAGACCCTGCTCGCCGAGCGGGGGCCCGGCATCCTGCTCGCCATCGACACCCTCAAGGTGCTGGCCGAGGAGGAGATGAAGACGATCTTCGACGCCGCTGGCCAGCTCACCCGGATCACCAAGGTGATGGACCCGGGCGAGGCGTACGGGGAGTACATCGGCGCGACCCTGATCGAGCCGCACGTGGCCGACGCGCTCGCCGACGCGCTGGAGGCCACCTGGCGACGGGACCCGAACCTCTACTACGAGGACGGCTATCAGGAGTTCGCCGACCGGGGCGGCGAGGTGCGGGCGGCGCCGATCGGCGACGTCTCCTGGGTCGAGGTGGACAACCACGCCGACCTGGCCCGGGCGTGGGAGATCGCGTGCCGCTACTAGCCCGGAGCGTGCTGACGCCGCTGCACATCGACGTGCGGCGGGGCGCGGTAGCGGACCTCGGAACGATCCTCGCCGACGGCCGCATCTCCGCCGGCGGTGACGTCGCGGTCGTGGTCGGGCCGGGGCAGGGGGAGAAGGTCGCCGACCTGGTCCGCCCGTCGCTGCGGTCGGCTGACGTGTTCACCGTCGCCGGGGGAACTCTGGACGCCGCCGACGACCTCGGCGGCAAGCTCCGCGCCCGGTCGTACGACGCGGTGGTCGGCATCGGCGGCGGGAAGACCATCGACGTGGCGAAGTACGCGGCGACCCGTCGGGGCCTGCCGATGGTGTCGGTGGCCACGAGCCTCGCCAACGACGGGATCGCCTCGCCGGTGGCCAGCCTGATCACCGACGAGATCAAGGGCTCCTACGGGGTGCACATCCCGATCGCGGTGATCGTGGACCTCGACTTCGTGGAGTCCGGCCCGGAGCGGCACAACCGCGCCGGCGTCGGCGACGTGGTGAGCAACATCAGCGCGCTGGCCGACTGGGAACTGGCCCGCGAGGTACGCGGCGAGCCATTCGATGGGCTGGCCGCCTCGCTCTCCCGCGCGGGCGCCGAGGCGGTGATCAACCACCCGGGTGACATGAGCGACGACGCCTTCGTCACGGTGCTGGCCGAGGCGTTGATCTCCAGCGGCCTGGCGATGGCGATCGAGGGCACCAGCCGCCCGTGCAGCGGCGGCTGCCACGAGATCATGCACGCCATCGACTCACTCTTCCCCGGCACCGCCTCGCACGGCGAACTGGCCGGCCTCGGCGCGCTGTTCTGCACCTTCCTTCGCGGCGACGAGCGCCGGCTCATCGAGATGTCGGCGTGCCTGGCCCGGCACGGCCTGCCCCGGCTCCCCGCCGACGTGGGGCTCACCGACGACCAGTTCGTGGAGGCGGTGCAGTTCGCCCCGGCCACCCGGCCGGACCGGTACACCATCCTCGAACACCTCGCGATGTCGCCTACCGAGACGCGGGAGCGGCTGGCAGACTACGCCGGTGCACTCCGCGACCACCTTGGCTGAGCCGTCCCGCCCCACCGTCGCCGACTTCCACCGGGTCAACCGGGGCGGCGGCCTGTTCAGCGAGTCGGTCAGCCAGTGGCTGGGCGCGGTCTTCGCGCTGGTCGCGCAGCGGCTCGGGTTGCGCCCTACCGCGCTGACCATCACCAATCTGCTACTCGGCCTGGCCGCCTCGGTGACCGTGGTGGCGCTCGCCGGCCGGGTCGCCGCCGGGGACGTACCGGCCTGGGCGGTCGGGCTGGTCGCGCTGGTCGGCTGGCAGGTCGCGTACGCCCTGGACTGCGCGGACGGGCAGCTGGCCCGGGTCACCGGGCAGGGCAGCGCGGCCGGCGCCCGGGTGGACGTGCTCTGCGACGTGGCCGCCCAGATCGCGCTGGTCACCGCCCTCGGCGCGACCGCCGTGGCGCAGCGCCCCGCGACGCCGACCTGGCTGATCGCGGTCTTCGCCGGCACCTGGATGGTCAACCTGGTCACCTCGGTGATGCAGTCCGGCCCGAACGCGGCCAGCATGGTCACCTCGACCTCGCTGCCGGTACGCCTGGTGAAGCTGGTCCGCGACTACGGCGCGGTGATCTTCCTGGCCGGCCTGGTGCTGACCTTCGCCCCCGCGCTGACGGTCTGGGTGGTTGTCGCCTTCACGGTCGTCAACGGCGGCTTCCTCCTCGCGAGCATCGCCTTCTCCGCCCGCGCCTCCCTCCGCTGACGCTCCACGCCTCGCCCGCACCGCGCCCCCGCCCGCCCGTCGCCGCGGCGATCCGCACTTGCGGCAAGTCGCGGCCAGCGGACGCCGGGAAGCCCCCAATTTCCGCAAAGTGCGCTGCCACGGCGGTATGCGCCCCGGCGGGTGGCGGGTCAGTGACGCGGGGCGGTGCGGGCGGCGTCGGCGTAGATGTCGATGAGCTGCTTGGTGACCACGTCAGGGTGGAAGGTGCGCTCGTAGCGGGCGCGGGCGGCGGGGGCCAGTGCGGCGGCGCCGGTCCGCGCGACCGGGAGCGCCGCGGCCAGCGCCGCCGGGTCCGGGGAGACCACCCAACCCGCCTCGCCCGCCACCACACCCACCGGCAGGGTCGCGGCACCGTCTCCCCGGACGGCCGAGGCGACGCTGGCCGGGCCGGTGCCGGCCGGTTCGCGGGGGGTGCCCGCGCCAACCAGGTACGGGATGCCGCCGAGCGCGGTGCCGAGCACCGGCCGCCCGCTGGCCAGCGCCTCGATGATCACGGTCGGGAGCACGTCGTGCCAGGTGGACGTGGCGAGCACCACCGCGCTGGCCTCGATCGCGGCGCGTACCCCGGCCCGGTCGAGCTGGCCCAGGTAGCTCACGTCCGGCCGCTCGGCGGCGGCCGCCTCGACCATCGGGCGCAGCTCGCCGTCACCGGCGACGCGCAGCGGGCCCAGCGCGCCGACCGGGTGCCGGCGCCACGCCTCCAGCAGCAGGTCCAGCCCCTTCTCGGGGGTGAGCCGGCCCATGAAGAGGAAACCGTCGCCCAGCGGAGCCGGCGGTCCCGGGTCCGGCACCGCGTTCGGCTTCACCACGATCCGCTCGTCCGGGATGCCGTAGTCGCGCAGGTGGTCGGCGACCGCCGTGGTGAGCGCGATGAACCGGTCGACCGACTTCCAGGTGCCCCGGTGCACCGCCAGCGTGGTGGCCATCAGGGCGCTCTGCGCCCTGGACCCGCGGTAGCACCGGTGCACGATCGCCGGCACGCCCAAAGCCCGGCCCCGGCAGTCCTGACAGATCATGCCGTCGCGGAAGTAGAGCCCGGAGGAGCAGACCTGCCGGTAGTTGTGCACCGTCTGCACCACTGGCACGCCGTGCCGGTGCGCGGTCCGCACCACCCAGGGCGAGAGCAGGGGGTACGGGTTGTGCAGGTGCAGCACGTCCGGCCGGTGCTCGGTGAGCAGGCGGCTCAGCTCCTGCTGGGCGCGGGGGGCGTAGATCGGCGAGATCGGCAGCAGCGCCTTGGCCGTCGTCGGCATCGTCGGGATCTCGTCCGAGCTGCGGATGAACGGCAGCACCTCCACCCCGGCGGCGGTGAGCTGCGCCATCTCCGCGTCGACGATGGTGTTCTCGCCGGAGGGCTGGGCTTCCCGATACCGGTTGTGCGCCACCACGATTCTCACTGAGCTCGCCTTTCGTTCGCGACTCTGCCGGCTCCTGCTCGCGACTGCGGGGCTCGCAAGCTCACTCCTCGCACTCGCGGCAGGGACTCGCAAGCTCATTCCTCGCGCTCACGGGAAAGAAGGCTACCGTTGGCTGGTGCCTGAACTACCGGAGGTGGAAGCGCTCGCGGGTTACCTGCGCGAGCGCGCGGTGGGGCGCTGCGTGGACCGGATCGAGGTCGCGGCGATCAGCGCCCTGAAGACGTACGACCCGGCGCCGAGCGTCGTGGCCGGTCGGGCCGTGCTGAACGCCCGCCGGCACGGCAAGTTCCTCGACGTGGCCTTCGACGGCGGCCTGCACCTCGTGGTCCACCTGGCCCGGGCGGGCTGGCTGCAATACCGGGAGGCGTTCCCGTCGGCCGCCCCGCTCCGCCCGGGCAAGGGCCCGATCGCCCTGCGGGTACGCCTCGACGACGGCTCCGGCTTCGACCTGACCGAGGCCGGCACCCAGAAGAAGCTCGCCGCGTACCTGGTGACCGACCCGGCGCAGGTGCCCGGGGTGGCCAAGCTGGGCCCGGACGCGCTCGGCGCCGACCTGGCCACCTTCGCCGAGCGGATGCGCAGCCGCCGGGGCCAGGTGAAAGGGGTGCTGACCGACCAGGCGGTGCTGGCCGGGGTCGGCAACGCGTACTCGGACGAGATCCTGCACGCGGCGAAGCTCTCCCCGTTCGCGCTCACTGACCGGCTGACCGACGAGCAGTTGGCCGCCCTGCACGTGGCGACCCGGGAGGTGCTCGGCGACGCGGTCCGCCGCTCGGTGGGCCAGCGGGCCGCCGAGCTGAAGGGGGAGAAGCGCTCCGGGCTGAAGGTGCACGCCCGGACCGGCCTGCCCTGCCCGGTCTGCGGGGACACCGTCCGGGAGGTCTCCTTCGCCGACTCCAGCCTCCAGTACTGCCCCACCTGCCAGACCGGCGGCAAGCCGCTCGCTGACCGTCGGTTGTCCCGCCTCGTACGGTGAGTTACAACACCCCCGGTTACGGAGAGGAATCGACCCGGGAGTGCCGAACCGCCCGGTCCACGGCTCTACCGGGCTTGCCATCCATCGGTATAGTGACTCGGTCCCCGGCTTCGAAACTGACCTGGAGCCGGCCGGATCCCAGCTGGCACCAACCGGGCCGCGCTTCCTTCGGGTGAGCGGCCGACTCGGGGCCCGCGTGGGAGACTGGAACGGTGGGCGACGCGCGTCCTCACGGCGAGTGAGCGGCGCGTGTCATGCGGGAGGACATGGGTTGAGGTGACGACAAGCCTCCAGCGCCCGGTAACCAACGAAGGCCGGAGCAACAGCGTGCGGCACGTCGACAGCTTCGAGATCCAGCCGCCGACTCCGTCGCCGCACAACGGCGTACCCCGGTCGGCGTGGGCCCGCGCCCGGCGCCGCGTCTCCCGCTGGCACCGTCCCTACACCGCCGCGCTGCTGCTGCTCGACTTCTGCGCCGCGGCGCTGGCGAGCTTCCTCGCCCAGGAGATCTTCGGCCAGGCCCGGGCCGGCTTCTACAACGCCAAGGAAGACCCCACCTGGTTCTACACGGTCGCGTTCCTGCTGCTGCCCCTCGGCTGGGTGGTCATCCTCTGGGCCAACCGGGCCTACGACCGGCGCTATCTCGGGCTCGGTCCGGACGAGTTCAAGCGGGTGATCCGGGGCGGGGTCGCCGTCGCCGCGACCGTCTCCTTCATCGCCTTCGCCACCAAGACCGACCTGTCCCGGTGGTCGGTCGGCTTCGCCCTGCTCGGGGCGTTGGTGCTGCTCCTGCTGGGCCGCTTCCTGGCCCGGTTCCTGCTGCACGTGATCCGCCGCAAGGCCGGTCAGGCCGGGCACCGGATGGTGCTGGTCGGCACCCTCCCGGAGTGCCTGGAGGTCTACGCCGCGGTCACCCGCAACCCGACCGCCGGACTGGTGCCGGTGGCCATCCACATCACCGACGGGTACGCCGCCGCCCGGGGCTTGGAGACCCCGGTGCCGGTGTACGCCGGCCGGGACGTGCTGGCCCTGGTGCGGGAGGTCGGCGGGGACACCATCGCGGTCTGCGGCTCGGCCAGCGCCGAGCCGGGCGAGCTGCGCCGGCTGGCCTGGCAGTTGGAGGGCTCCGGGGTCGACCTGGTGGTCGCCCCCCAGCTCACCGACATCGCCGGCCCCCGGGTCCACATCCGCCCGATCGAGGGCCTGCCGCTGCTGCACGTCGAGGAGCCGACCCTGTCGGGCCCGGCGCTGCTGGCCAAGAACCTCATGGACCGGGTCGCCGCGGGACTGGGTCTGCTGCTGCTGGTGCCGCTCTTCGTCGCGATCGCCATCGCCATCCGGATCTCCGACCCCGGGCCGGTCTTCTTCCGCCAGCCGCGGGTCGGCCACGAGGGGCGGACCTTCCAGGTCTGGAAGTTCCGCACCATGTACGTCGACGCCGAGGAGCGGCTGGCCGGCCTGGTCGACCAGAACGAGACCGACGGCCTGCTGTTCAAGATGAAGCAGGACCCGCGGGTCTTCCCGGTGGGCCGCTTCCTGCGCGCCTCCTCGCTGGACGAGCTGCCGCAGTTGATCAACGTGCTGTGGGGCGAGATGTCCCTGGTCGGGCCGCGCCCGCTGCCCGCCGACGACGGTGACTTCCTCGGCGACGTACGCCGCCGGCTGCTGGTCCGGCCGGGCATCACTGGGCTGTGGCAGGTCTCCGGCCGCTCCGACCTCTCCTGGGACGAGGCGGTCCGGCTGGACCTCTACTACGTCGACAACTGGTCGCTCGCGTACGACCTGAGCATCCTGTGGCGCACCGTCGGCGTGGTGTTCGCCCGCAAGGGCGCGTACTGACGCTCTTGGCGTAGCGGCCCCCAGGCGTCAGGATCGCTGCGTGGGTGGCAACCTCTCCGCCGTCTTCGGCGTCGTCTCGCTGGTCAGCGCGCTGGCCGCGGCCCTGTACGCGGTCGGCCGGCTGCGCGCCCGGCGGGGCATCGCCACGGCCACCCAGCGGGCCACCTACGAGGTGTTGCACACCGCTGGGCTGGCCGCCGAGCCGCTGCGGGCGGGGCTGAGCGCGGCGGGCGCGGCGAAGGCCGTACGCCATCTGCGGACCCTGGTGGGCGCGGCCGGGCTCGCGCTGACCGACCGGGAGGCGCTGCTCGCCCTCGACGGGCGTGGCGCGCACCACGGCCACCAACTCCTCGCGGCGGCCCGGCGGGCGGCGGCCGCCGGCCGGTCGACCGTGCTGCGGGAGTCGGAGCTGCACTGCGACCTGGTGGACTGCCCGGTCCGGGGCGCGGTGGTAGCGCCGCTGAGCGCGGACGGCCGGGTGGTCGGGGCGCTGGTCGCGATCGCCGACGACCAGCCGGCGCCCGGGCTGGTGCAGGCCACCCTGGAGACCGCGCACTGGACCAGCGACCAGCTCGCCCTGGCCGAGCTGGACTCCTCCCGGGAACGCCTGGCCCGGGCGGAGGTAAGGGCCCTGCGCGCCCAGATCAGCCCGCACTTCATCTACAACGCGCTGACCGCGATCGGCTCCTTCGTCCGCACCGACCCGGAGCGGGCGCGGGAGCTGATCCTGGAGTTCGCCGAGTTCACCCGCTACTCGTTCCGGGCACACGGCGAGTTCACCACGCTGGCCGAGGAGCTGCGCTCGATCGACCGCTACCTGACCATCGAGCGGGCCCGGTTCGGCGACCGGCTCCAGGTGCGGTTGCAGATCGCCCCGGAGGTGCTGCCGGTGACCCTGCCGTTCCTCTGCCTCCAGCCGCTGGTGGAGAACGCCGTCCGGCACGGGTTGTCCCGCAAGCCGGGCACCGGCATGGTGAGCATCGAGGCCCGCGACGCGGGCGCGGAATGCCACATAACGGTGGAGGACGACGGAGTGGGGATGGATCCGACCACGCTGACCGCCGGCATCGCCGAGCTGGCCGGCGCCGGCAGCGACCCGACCGACGACCCGGGCCAGCACGTCGGCCTCTCGAACGTCGACGAGCGGCTCCGGTCGGTCTTCGGCGACCGGTTCGGCCTGGTCGTCGAGACCGGCCTCGGCTCGGGTACGAAGGTGAACATGCGGGTGCCCAAGTTCCACCCCGGCGTACGGGCGGGCTCGTGAGCGAGCGCAGCGAGCGAACCGACCGGGCCAGCGCAACGAACGCATCCGGATTCCTCCGGGTGCTGGCGGTGGACGACGAGCCGCCGGCGCTGGACGAGCTGGCCTACCACCTGCGGACCGACCCCCGGGTGGCCCGGCTGCACACCGCCGGCGACGCCACCGAGGCGCTGCGGGTGCTCCGGGACGGCGACGTGGACGTGGTCTTCCTGGACATCCGGATGCCCGGGCTGGACGGGATGGAGCTGGCCCGGGTATTGCGCCGGTTCGCCCGGCCCCCGGCGATCGTCTTCGTCACCGCGTACGACGACGGCGCGGTGGACGCGTTCGACCTGGGCGCCACCGACTACGTCCGCAAGCCGGTACGCGCCGAGCGGCTCGCCGAGTCGCTGCGCCGGGTGATCGGCTCCCGGGTGGTGCCGTCGCATCCGGCCGCCCTGGCCCGGGCCGAGGAGGACCCGACCATCCCGATCGAGCTGGCCGGCACCACCCGGATGCTGCCCCGCTCGGCGGTGCGTTGGGTGGAGGCGCAGGGCGACTACGCCCGGCTGCACACGGCCGACGGTTCGCACCTGGTCCGGGTCTCGCTGGCCACCCTCGCCGAACGCTGGGCCGATGCCGGGTTCGTCCGGATCCACCGGTCGTATCTGGTGCAGTTGAAGCTGATCGCCGAGCTCCGGCTGGTCAACTCCGGCTACGTGGTGGTGATCGACGGGACGGAGCTGCCCGTGAGCCGCCGCCACACCCGGGAGCTGAAGGACAAGCTGGTCCGGGCCGCGAAGCAGGACTGGAACCGCTGAGCCCGACGGGTCGGCGGGCCGCTCAGGCCGCCGGCGGGACCCGGACGTCCGCCGCGTGCAGCGGCACGTAGTGGTCGAAGAAGAGCGCCTTGACCAGCTCGACCCGGCCGGACACCCCGAACGCCGTGAACAGCGACATCATGCCGTCCTGCACGGCGTACGCGGACATGCCCAGGTCCTGCGCGATCTGGCGGGTGTTGCGCCCCCGGGCGACGGCCCCGAGCAGCCGCCCCTGCCAGGGTTCCAGCCCGAGCGCCCGGATGACGAAGTCGCTCACCTGGTGCGGCCGGATGCGCTGCACGGTGACCGCCAGCGCGGTCTCCCGTGGCACCGCGTGGAAGGCGAGCCACCGGCCGTCGTGGTGGGCGCCCGACGGGTCCAGCAGGCCCGACACCCGGCCCCGGGTGACGGCGGCGCCCATCCTGGCCAGCTCCGTGGTGTCCAGCAGGTGCCGGGCGTCCTCGGTCATGTCGAAGAGCCGGCCGTCGGGCGAGAGGGTCAACGAACCCGCCAGCGGCGGCTGGTGCCGGGCCGGCGGCTCGGGCTCGGGCGCGGGCGCCGGCTGGGCGGAGGGCCGGCCGCGTCGTGCCCGGCGCGGTATCGGTAGGCCGAGCCACCGGGGGGCGGGCGGCTCCTCCGGCGGGTCGGGAAGGGTCTCTTCCGGCGGCGCAGCCTCCCCCGCCCCCGGCGGTGCCTCCGCGGGCGGGTCGCCGCGGACGAGGCTGCGGTGCAGTGCCACACCGAGCGGCCGGCTCGCGGGCGCGAGCTGCGCGATGTCCGCGTCGGTGAAGCGGCCGCCGGCCCGGTAGAGCAGCAGCGTCCCCCAGGTCCCCTCGTGGTCGTAGCAGGACAGGCGCAGTTCGTCGACGAGACCGCGCGGCTTGAGCAGATGCCGGAAGCGCCAACTGGACGACGGGTCTCCCTGGGTGCTGGCGCCGAGGGTACCCACCCGGGCGCCCTCCGCCAGGTCGACGATCCGCAGGACGTCCTCCTGGCCGTACTCGTTGGCGAACAGTTCGCGCTCGAACTGGTCGTCGTGCGGGCCGCCGTCCACCACGCAGGACGCCCACATCAACGTGGTCGGATCCAGCACGGCCCAGATCGCCAGGTCGAAATCGACCGCGCCGCGCAGCAGCACGCTGGCCTGCCGCCGGAGCGCGACGTGATCGAGCGAGCCGTCGAGGTGCCGGGCGAGCCGCGCCACGTACGGTTCACCGGCGGGGCCGGTGGCGGGCGGCAGGGAAAGCGGATCGGGCCGCAGCGCGATCCGGCCCCTGGACGATCCGCCCAGGCTGCCGCTCTCCGCCTCCCCCGCCGAGGGTTCCGACCCGGCCGGCTCGTCCAGATCGTCCTCGGCCGGGCGGTCCAGCGGTACCTGGACGCCGGCCGCGTACGCCAGGGTGACCGCGACCTCGTGGCTGTCCGGACGCTGGTTCGGCTTCTTGAGCAGGCAACGGTGCACGAGGCCACGGACGATCGGCGGGAGGCCGGGCACCATGGGCAGCGGGGCGGGTTCGAGGAAGGCGTGCGCCTCCAGCATCTCCACGTTGGAATTCGCCGCCCATGGCAACCGGCCGGCCAACAACCGGTAGAGGATCACCCCGAGCGCGTAGACGTCGGCCGCCGGGAGGACGGCCTCCCCGAAGAGCCGCTCCGGCGCCACGTACTCCGGGGTGCCGCGCAGTTCGCCCCCGTCCTCCTCCTGGTCGTGCTTGCCGGCCACCGCCGCCAGGCCGAAGTCGACCACCTTGGCACCGGCCGGGGTGAGCATCACGTTGCCCGGCTTCACGTCGCGATGCACCACCCCGTGGGCGTGCGCGGAGGCGAGCGCGGACGCGATCTCGGCGCAGCAGCGCAGCGCCGACTCGACGGGGAGCGGACCGCGCTTGAGCCGGTTGTGCAGCGAGCGGCCCTGGAGAAGCTCCATGACCACGAACGGCACCCGGTTGCCGGCGTCCGTCACCGACTCGCCGTAGTCGTACACGGCGGCGATGTGCGGGTGGGTCAGCCTGGCAGCGGCCCGAGCCTCGGCCAGCACCCGCTGGCGCGATTCCGCGTCCTCGGCGAACCGGGAGGCGAGCACCTTCACCGCCACCTGCCGGTCCAGCACCTCGTCGAAGGCGCGCCAGACGACACCCATGCCACCCTGGCCGATCTGGTCGACCAGCCGGTAGCGGTACCCCAGGATCTCCTCGCCCCCCACGAGTCCAGTTTGCCCTCTCCGCTCCGGCGGCAATCTGTCGGAAATCCGCTCTCCCGCAGATCAGGGCGGCAGGAACTGGACGTTCCCGGCACGAGCCGGGAGTTGTTCCGCCCTGGACGTGGTAATCATCAATATCGTCGGGTCTCGCCGCCTGGTGAGCTCGCCATCGATCGCCGCGAGGGGGCCGCATGTCGGTGTCGACGGTCTTCGCTCTCCACGCCCGGCCCGCCACCCACCTGCTGGTCAGTCGTGCCGTCGCCGCCCTGGCGGACACGGAACTGGTCGGCGTCAGCAGCCGGGCCGGCGAGGCCCTGCGGGTCCTCGACATCCTGGCGCCGGACGCGCTGACCGTGGACGTCCGCCTGCCCGACGGCGACGGGATCGATCTGGCGTCGCGGGTGCGCGCCCGTCGACCCGACCTGCGGGTGGTGCTGTTCGGCTCGGCCACCGACCAGTTGCTCCGGCGCGCGGTGACCGCGGGAGTCTCGGCGTACCTGCCCCGCACGGCGGGGGTCGCGCAGACCGCGGACGCCATCCGGGACAGCCTGGCGGGACGGGCCAGCTTCCCGTCCCGCTCCCTCGCCGGCGCTCTGCGCAGCGGCCCGCCGGCCGGGTTGAGCCGGCGGGAGCGCGAGGTCAACCAGCTGATCCTCGACGGGCTGAGCCCGATCGAGATAGCCCGCCGGCTGCAGGTCAGCGAGTCGACCGTCAGGACGTACGCCGCCCGGGCCCGAGCCAAGATCGACATGGCGGCCAGGCCGGACGCCGAGGGCGGGTGGCGCGGCTCCCCGCCCTCCGGATAGCGGGGTCGTCAGTTGCCGAAGGCGTCCAGCAGCCTGATCACGCCCGGCCCGATCACGACGACGAACAGTGCGGGGAAGAGGCAGAAGATCATCGGGAAGAGGATCTTCACCGGCACCTTCTGCGCGAGTTCCTCAGCCCGCTGGCGCCGGCGCAGGCGCATCTCGGCGGCCTGCTGCCGCAGCACCTTGGCCATCGGGACACCCAGCGTCGTCGCCTGCACCGCCGCCGACGCGAACGCCTTCAGCTCGTTGACGCTGGTCCGGGCGGCCATCTGGCGCAACGCGTCCACCCGCGGACGGCCGATCTGCATCTCGTGCAGCAGCCGGGCGAACTCGCCGACCATCGGCCCCCGGCCGTTCCGGACCACCTGCGCCAGGGCGGCCTCGAACCCCAGACCCGCCTCGACCGTCACCACCAGGGTGTCCATGATGTCGGGCAGGGTGCGGCGGATCTCCTGCTGCCGCTCCTGCGCGAGGTGCAGCACGAGCAGGTCCGGCGCGAAGAATCCGGCGGCGGCGCCGGCCACCACCCACACCGCCGCGCCGACCGGGCCGGCGAGGACCACCGCCAGGAGCAGCCCGACGGCGGCGCCGACGAAGAGCAGCACACCCTTGTACGCGAGCACCGCGTCGATGCCGAGCCAGGACGGATTGCCCGCCTGGTCCAACCGGCGGCCCAGGCCCTCGAACGCGCCGGCGGGCGTCAACCGGCGACCGACCGACCGCGCCTGGTCGACCAGCGCTCCGTGGGGCTGGCCGCCGACCCGCGGGGCTGACGGGAGGAGGCGGTAGCCCTGGTCGGCCGCCTGCAGGGTGCGGGCGACCGCACGCCGGTCACTCCCGCCGGTCACCGCGAACATGGCAGCCACGAGCGCCAGGAACAGCGCGCCCAGGCCGGTCACCAACAGCAGCGAGTCCATCCCCTCACACCTCGACCTTGATCCAGCGCGCCATCCAGAAGATGCCGACCACCATCAGGACCAGGGCGCCGACCAGCATGACCAGCCCGACCGCCGTGGTCCACAGCGGGCTCAGGTAGTCGCGGCGGGTCAGCAGCATCCAGACCGCCATCACGATGGGCAGCGCGATGAGCACATACGCCGACAGTCGCCCCTCGGCGGAGAGCGCCCGCACGTGGCGGCGCAGCCGGTCGCGCTCGCGCAGCGTCTCCACCGTGGTCTCCAGGACCTCCGCCAAGTTGCCGCCGGTGTCGCGCTGGATGCGGATCGCCATCACCGTCCAGGCGAGGTCCTCGTTCTCCACCCGCTGCGCCACCCGCTCCAACGCGTCGTCCAGGTCGGACCCGAGGCGGACCTCGGCCATGGCCCGACCGAGTTCCACGGTCAGCGGGCCCGGGGGCGAATCCTGGACCACCGCGTCGATCGCCTGCGCCAACGAGAAGCCCGAGCGCAACGAGCCGACCACCAGCTGAAGCGTGTCCGGGAGCTGATCGGCGAAGGCCTGGCGGCGCCGGACCCCGCGCACCCGGCGGTAGAGTCCGGCGGCGAGCCAGCCCAGCGCCGCCCCGAGCAGCGCTGCAAGTGCTCCGCCGAGCAGCCCGAGAAGGATGGCGCCGCCGACCGTCGCCCCCGCGCGCGCCGCGGTCCACTCCCGTGGACGTATGGTCATCCCGGCGCGCTCCAGATCCTGGGCGATCCGCTCCTCGCCACCGCGGGCTCGCGCGATCCCGTCGGAGAGGGCCAGCACGGTGCTGGTGAGGCCGCCCCCCGGCTGTGGCCGCACCTGCGGGCGGCCGTGGGTGGGCGCACCGGAGGTGGGCAAGCGGAACTGCTCCACCTGCCGGAGCCGGCGCTGCCGAGTCGACCCCATCAGGCCGGAGATGGCGAGCAGCGTCGAGATCAGGAGTACCCCGAACACCAGTACCGCGATCAGCGGCGGCCGGAGCAACGGCAGGGCGCGGAGCACCGGGTCGGCTGTGGCCGGCGACGGCGCGGTGGACGCGAACTGGACCGGCACCGAGGTGCGGGCCGCCTCCGCGCCCGTGCCGACGGTCACCGTCAGGTCTCCCGCCGTGCCCGCCAGCTCCGGTGGCACGGTCACGGTGATGATGACGCGGAGCGGAAAGGTTTCGGCCACGGCGCGCAGGGCTCCGCCCACCGCGTCGGCCCGCGCCGCCGGCCGGACGGCGCCGCCGGTGGCGGTGACGAGCTGACGCAGCTCGGTCAGCCCGCCGGCAGGGACCTGGACGGGCACCAGATCCACCCGATCCCCGGCCGCGGCGAGGTTCCGGACCACCGGATCCGCCGGGTCACCGGTGGTGTTCCTACCGGCCGTCACCACCAGTAGCCGCCGGTCCGGAGCCTGCTTCGCCGCCTCGGCCGCCACCCGCAGCCCGGCGTAGACGGCAGTCTCGCCCGTGGCGCGCAGGCCGGACAGGGCCGCTCGCAACGCGCCCCGGTCCTGGGTCGGGCGGACCAGCACCGCAGGCTTCGCGGCCGCCGTCACCAGACCGACCGCCACGTCCGCGGGGAGCCGCTCGGCGAAGGCGAGCACACCCTCCCGCGCCGCCGGCAGGCGAGCACCGGCCATGGCCCCGCCCGTGTCGAGCACCACGACGACGGTACGCGGCGGCACTGCCGACGCCTCGGCTCCCTGCACGCTCGACGAGAGCGGCCGGCCATCCTGAGCGACGGTCACCGGCGGGGCGGCGGACACGCCGGACACGTCGGCGACGAGCTGCACCTGGCCCGGCGTCACGTCGGCGACCGTAACGGCCAGATTCCGGTCCGCCAGGGCCGGGGCGGCGGTGCCGAGCAGGAGGCCCAGGGCGGCCAGCACGGCGAGCCCGGCGCGTGGGATCACCACGGCCGGCCTTCGAACAGGCCGACGGGCACCGGGATCCCGGCGTCGGCGAGGGTCTCGAGCAGGCGCGGGCGCAACCCGGTCGAGCGCAACGCGCCGAGGTGCCGGCCGTTGTCGTCGTGCCCGGCCCGATGGTCGAAGACGAACAGGTCCTGCATGGTCACCACCTCGCCCTCCATGCCGAGCACCTCCGTCACCTGGGTGACCCGTCGGCTGCCGTCCCGCAACCGGCTCTGGTGCACCACGAGGTCCACCGCGGAGGCGATCTGCTCCCGGATCGCGCGTACCGGCAGCTCCAGCCCGGCCATCAGGGACATGGTCTCGAGCCGGGAGATCGAGTCGCGGGGGCTGTTTGCGTGCACCGTGGTCAGCGACCCGTTGTGCCCGGTGTTCATCGCTTGGAGCAGGTCGAGCGCGGCGCCGTCGCGGACCTCGCCGATGACGATCCGGTCCGGCCGCATACGCAGCGCGTTACGGACCAGGTCCCGGACGGTGATCTCGCCGCGGCCCTCGATGTTTGGCGGTCTCGACTCCAGACGCAGGACGTGGTTCTGGCGCAACTGGAGCTCCGCCGCGTCCTCGATGGTGACGATCCGCTCCTCGGGCGGCAGGAAGCTGGAGAGCACGTTGAGGGTCGTGGTCTTGCCGGAGCCGGTGCCGCCGCTGATCACGACGTCGACGCGGGCGCGGACGCAGGCGTACAGGAACTGCGCCACCTCCGGAGTGAAGGTGCCGAAGCCGATCAGGTCGTCCGTGGTGAGCGCCTCGCGGGCGAACTTGCGGATGGTCAGCATCGAACCGTCGAGCGCCACCGGCGGCAGGACGACGTTCACCCGGCTCCCGTCGGGCAGTCGGGCGTCCACCATGGGGCTCGACTCGTCGACCCGCCGGCCGACCCGGGAGACGATGCGATCGATGACCCGTCGCAGGTGGTGCTCGTCCACGAACGACGCGTCGACCTGGTGGATGCGCCCGAAACGCTCCACGAAGATCTGGTCCGGGCCGTTCACCATGATCTCGGTGACGTCCGGGTCGCGCAGCAGCGGCTCCACCGGGCCGTGGCCGAGGATCTCGTCGAGCAGCTCGGCCGAGATCCGCGCCGGGTCGGCGACGGCCAGCGGCGAATCGCTGCGCGCCAGCACGTCGCTGATCGTGTCGCGGACCTTCTTCTCCAGTACGGCGTCCGGCGTGCGGTTGTCGTACAGCTGCGGGCCCAGGATCTCCAGCAGTTCCCGGTGGATGCGCAGGCGCAGGGAGGCACTCAACCCACCGCTGGTGGACCCGGTGATCGCGCCGGAGGTGCGGGCGATCCGGCCGCTGTCGCCGCCCGGGTAGCGCTGCGCCAGCCGGTCGGTGAGGCTCATCGGCTGCCTGCCCGACCGAGCCGCTCCCGCAGCCTACGCCCGGCCCGCTGGGCGGCCTTGTCGGTGACCCGTTCCAGCGCCAGCTCACGGATGGCCCGGCTGACCGGATGACCCGGCTTTTCCACCATGATGGGTACCCCGCGGTTGATCGACACCGGTACGTCCCGGCTGGACGGGATGTGCACCGCGATCGGACTCTGGAGCACGCGTTCGACGTCGGCCCCGGTCAGCCCGACCCGGGCGTCGCTGCGGTTGAGCACCACGAGTCGGGCCTCCTTGCGCAGCTCGAGCAGATCGAGCATGTCCATGGCGACCCGGAGGTTCTTCAGCGCGGGGACGTCCGGGGTCGCCACCAGCACGTGGAGGTCGGAGACGTCGAGCGCGGCGAGCACCGCCTCGGTGAATGCCGGCGGCGTGTCCACCACGACGTAGTCGGCGATCGCGCGGACGACGGCGAGCACCTGGGCCACCAGCTCCCGCCCGATCCGCTCGGCGTCCGTCGGGCCGACCGGCGCGAGCAGCACGTCGATCCCCGGCGCGTACGGCGTCAGCAGGGCGCGGATCAGCGTGGGGTCGATCCGCTCGCGGGCGTTGGCCGCGTCGGCGATGCTCCGCTCGGGCACCAGTTGCAGCATGATGCCGACGTCACCGAAGGCGAGGTCCAGGTCGACCAGGCAGACCCGCCGCTGGCCGCCGTCGGCCAGGGCCACCGCCAGGTTGGTGGCCAGCGTCGACTTGCCGCAGCCGCCCTTGGCCGAGAAGACCGTCACCACCCGCGCCTCGCTGGCCGCCCGGGCCCCCGTACCGGCCCCGAGCAGGTGCCGGGACACCTCCAGCGAACGATCGCAGGCGGCCCGCACGGCGGCGATGTCGTGCGCGTCCACGACGTCTCGCACCCCGGCCCGCAGCGCCTGGCCCATGGTCTCGACGTCCAGCTTCTCGCGCAGCAAGAGGACGCCCAGAGCGGGGCGGGCGAGCCGCTGCCGGGCCGCGAAGTTGAGCGCCAGCGCGGCGTCGGTGCTCGGGCCGAAGAGCACCAGCGGATCGGGGTGCCGGTCGGCGAGGAGCCGCTCCACGTCCTCGAGCCGGCTGGTGGTGAGCACCCCGGTGCCGAGCAGCGACGCCAGGTGGGCGTTCCACTGCCGGTGGGGTTCAAAGAGGATCGTCATCTCGCCTCACCCGAAGAGCGATCGGTTGTCCACGCCCGAGTCGGGCCTGACGTTCGAGGAGTCGCCCAGCACGCCGACGTTGAGCTCGCCGCCGAGCGCGACCGCGTGGGCCAGCCGCTCCGCGTCGACCTGATTGAGCCCGAAGGTGACCGACAGTTCGTCCTGCACACCGCCGCCGGGGCTAGCCTCCGCGCCGACGCTGCCCGCTACCGGCGCCGGTCCCACCGAGATCACCTCGACGTCGGTCATCAGCAGGCGGGTCACGCTGTTGATCTCGCGGCCCTTCTCCAGGCCCGCCCCCGACACCACGTCCCGCTTCCGCTCGTCCATCGGGGTGTACGTGTAGAAGATCGCCACCCGGGCGCCGGGGCGCAGCGAGGCCGGGCCGAACACCGTGGACTTCACCCGGGCCGTGATCGCCATCTGGCCGGCGGGGATCGCCAGCCCGCTGCCGTTCGTGACCGCGTTACCGAGCATGGCGCGCAGCAGGAGCTGGCCACGCTGCACCGGGGCGGTGGTGACCAGCGCATCGAGGTTGCCGGTCACCTGCTCCAACGCGTCCTCGGGCAGCGTCTCCACCGGCATCCGCACCTGGCGGAGGTATCCCTTGGTCCGCAGCAACTTCCCCGACGTGCCCGCCGGGATCTGCTTGTCGGCAACCAGCACCGTGCGGGCCCGTTTGCCCTCGATGGCACGGTCGTCGGCCGAACGCAGGTAGAGCATGATGGCGCCGGTGCCCAGCGCCGCCAGGACGAGGGAGATCAGCACCGGGATGATGCGTCGGGCCATGAGTGCGGGTCCTACCTTCTCCAGTGTTCCGATGTCAGCCGATGGGGGCGACGACGCGCGCGCCCAGGTCCGGTCCGCCGATCGCGCCGCCGCCCGGCACGACCGTCTTAATGAAGTAGCCAAAGACGCACGAGCTGGCGCCGTCGTCGCAGGCCGACCGCTTCGCGGACGGGACTTCCAGGCCCGGCAGGTGCCAGCCGGTGACGACAAACGCCGCGAAGCCGGAGACGGTGTACTCGGCGTTGCCGCCGCCACCCGAGATCGCGCCGAACACGGGCACGAGGATCGGGCGCTTCGCCGCGACCAGGTCGGACAGTGGTTGGCTCCGGCAGTCCGTCGGCCGGCTGTCCCCGGTGCTCACCCGGCGACCGTCGCCCAGGGCCAGGCTGGTTCGGCAGTCGTCGTCCGCGTCCTTGAAGAAGCGAAATCCACCCGGGCCGCCACCCGAACCGCTAAACGGGGCGCAGGTCGTGGAGGCCGTCTCGTCGTACACCGGAAAGGACTGCTCGACCGACGGGAGCCCGCCTCCGTTGCCGGTGTACCGGTTCCAGTCGCAGGCCGAGATGGTCATCGCGAGGGTGGTCGCCCTGGTCGGCGGTCCCCAGGCGACCCGGGAGCAGGCTCCCACCTCCGCGCCCTCGTAGCCGCCCACCAACGCCTGAGCGAAGATCGGCGGGAGCACGGTGGAACCGTCGTCGCTGCGCGTGCTGGTGTGCACCTCCACATAGCTGACGGACTCCGGTGGCGGTCCCACGCAGTCGCTGAGCCGGTCCTTCCATTGCGGACACTGTGGGAGCGCACCTCCCCGGCCGCAGACGGGGACCGTCGCGGCGGCGGCGCCGTCATTCGCGTTCCGGGTGGCGTACGACTCGGCCACGTTCTGCAGATCGGTGGCGGCGGGCGAGCAGGCGGCCAAGTCGGTCGCGCAGATCTGGCCGATCTTGAGGGCGCCGGCATCCGCGCCGTTCTGCAGTTGACCTCGTTCGGCATAGAGGTTGCCAACGTCGACCACGAGGGCCGCCATGCCGAGCAGCACCCCGGAGCCGAGAAGCAACCCGACGGTCAGCGCCACCGCCCCGCGGTCCTCGCGCGCGCCGAGGCGGGCCCGAAGCCCACTCATCACTGGCATGGCACGACTCCCCGACCAGTAAGCGTGACCTTTCCGTCGAAGCCGCCGCCGATGAGACCGACCGGCGTGATGAAGCTGAAGTCCTGGGTAACGATGACCTGCGCGTCCTGCCCAGCTGTCGAGCACGGCGCGGTGTTGACCACGGCGTCGTCGCCCGCGATGCGGGTGGCGCGTGCGGTCGCTGCAGCCTTCGAATCCTCGGCATTGCGACCGAAGGAGGCGACCCGGGCTGCGTCCCGGGCCGCCTCGGTCAGCGCGATCTGCTTGTTGAGCATCCGTCCAAAGTCGATGATCCCGAAGATCAAAACCAGCAGCAGAGGCAGCACGAGCGCCATCTCGACCGCCGCTGCTCCCTGGTCACCCTTCCGCCGGCGTTGACCGGTTCGGGTGAGCGGACTCCGGTCGGCCCATCGAGCCGACCGGAAACACGGCAGCGTCCCCGCCCTCACTGGGGGCGGGTGTCGTCACACTGAGTGACGTCCTTGCTGGCCACCACGTTGTCGCAGGCCCGGTCGAACATCCAGTCGACCCGTTGACCGAGCGCGAAGATGACGCCGCCAAGGATCGCGGCGATGAGGCCGACGATCAGGGCGTACTCGACGGCGCTCGCGCCACGGTCACCGCGCTTGAGCGAGGACTTGATCCGAAGAAGGAAATCGTTCATTGAACAACGCTCCAGGGGAGGGTGGCCGCGGCGGATCGCCGCGACGTTGGTTGACGCCGGGCAAGGAACGAGCCGAGTTTTCCCGTCCGCAACTAACCGTGTCAATGACGTCACAGGTGGGTGTCGCCGACCGTTCGCCGAGAGCGTCCACAAGCGCGGCCACCGGACGGTGGAGGGTGACTGTGTCCGGTCGGCTATCGCAGCGTGGCCAGGACCGTCGCGGCGATCGCCGCGACGAGCATCGCGGGGCCGTACGGCACCGCGGTCTTCCGGCCGGCCCGACCCGCGATGACCAGCCCAATCACCAGTGGAAGGTTCAGCACCGGGGCGAGCAGCACGCCGGCCACGACGGCGAACCACCCCAGCCAGCCGAGGTAGAGACCGAGCACCGCCCCCAGCTTCACGTCGCCGAATCCCAGCTGCGATCCGGGCAGAAGCGCCAGTGTCGAATACCCGACACCGCAGACCAGCGCGGCGAGGCCGGCGCGGAGCAGCGCCCCCGCATCCCGCTCGACGACCGAAGCGAGGACCAGGAGCACCACCCCACCGACAAGGGCGGCCCCGACGAGCGGGTCGGGCAGCCGAAGCACCTTGAGGTCGACCAGGGCCAGCGGCACGGCGATCGCGGCGAGCAGCAGGAACGCGGGGAGCGCTGGAGCCGCACCGACGGCGGTGGCGACGCTACCGCAGAGCGCTGCCACGAGCGGGACGGTGACCCACCGCCCGGGAGTGGGTCGGCGGCCGCAGGTCGGGCAGGCTCCGGACGAGCGCCACCAGCCGGGTCCGGCGGCACCACAGTGCCCGCAGCCGCGCCGCCACGGCGGCCTTTCGGTGCCGTCCGGCCACGCCACGGCGTACCGGTTGACGAGCCCGGGCAGCACCGACCCCCAGGCGGCACCGGCGAGGGTGGCAGCGGCCACGAGGGGGAGCACCGGCGCATGGTAGCCAACCGGCCATCGAAAATCGCCGAACAGGAATACCGGCAGCCTGCCGTACACTGTACGGTAAGCAGGACGAGTGAGTGGAGGCCGCCCGTGACCGGATCCCCGTTCGATGTCGCCGCCGAGTTCGACCGCCAGGTCGGCACCCTGATGGAGAAGGGCTACCCCGCGCTCGCCGGAATCTCCGTCGAGCAGTTCACCGAGCTGGTCACCCCACTGCGCGAAGCGGCCGTGGCCCGCGCCGCGGAACTGGCGCCACCGACCGAGGCACGGGTGCCGTTCCTGCTGGTCGTCACCCGGGAGCTGATCCCCGTCGAGCAACGACTCGGGCTTACCGCGCTGGCCGGCAAGCGCAAGCCCGGCTTCGTCGACCAGCACTTCGCCGAGGGCGACCTGGCGCGCTTCGACCCGATCAAGGAGCTCGAGGTGCCGGCCGGGCCGGCGTACCTGCTTTTCGACGTGGACCGGGGCGAGGAGACAGTCAACCTGGCACCCGCCGCCGCGATAGAGGTGATCACCGGCCAGGACCGGCTGCCGCTCACCATCGACGAGGGCATCGCCTTCATCACCCAGCACCCAGTGGCGCTGGAGAAGAACAAGTGCTTCTCGCTGGTCGGGTCCCGCTGCGGCGACAAGCGGGTGCCGGCGCTCTGGATCAGCCAGCGGGCGCCGAAGCTGGGGTGGTGCTGGTACGGCAACCCGCACACCTGGCTCGGCTCCGCCTCGGCCCACCCGGTCCGCGTCGGGCTGGAGTGACCTGACGCCGGATCAGATGAGGTCGGCCAGCGTCAGCACGAGCGGGAACGGCTGGTCAGTACGCCAAGAGCCCTCGACGCCGACGCTGGCCGCCTCCCGGAAGAACCCGCCCACGTTCTCCAGCACCGTCAGGGTCCGCTTGCGCGGCTCCACCAGCCAGTAGCGCGGGATGCCGGCCACCCCGTACTCGTGCCGCTTGAGCACCAGATCGCGGCCCGCGTTGCTCGGTGAGATCACCTCGACCACGAGTAACACGTCCCCAGGGTCAAGCGCGGGACCGCCCCGGTCGAGGGCGTCCTCTCGAGCCACGAAGAGGTCTGGCACGAAGTAGGACGAGCGCTTCGCGCTGACCCCGATGTCCTGCCCGACCAGGAGGCCGGCCGGGGCCTGGCGGTCCAGCATCCGGCGGAGGCGGTTGGCGACCGCGCCGTGGAAGACGTCCGCATGGGGGGACACGAGCAGACTCCCGTCGAAGATCTCGTAGTCCTGGCCGTCCTCGGGCAGGTCCTGGAGGTCATCCACCGTCCAGGCATCGCCCCGGCCGGGCCGAGCAGGGCTGGTCACCGTCACACCTCCTCTCTACCGGCTCACCCTGACACTCTTCCTGGTCGTCCACAACGACGCCCCGCCTGTCCCCAGGGTTGTCCACAGGAGTGAAGCGTTCTCCACAGGTTGTCCACAGCCCGCCCCGCGGCGCCCTTGACATTCCCGCTGATCAGGCGAGACTGCCGGGGATGACCGGACCGGAGGAGCAGGGCGGTCCGGGACGGGCCGCCGGGGCCGTCCCGGTGCCGGCCCCGCGCGCCCCCGAGCCACCCCGGCGGACCCGGGTCGTGCTCGCCGAGGTGTCCCGCCCACACAGCCGGGCGGAGCGGACCCGCTCCGAGCTGACCCAGCAGACCCGGGTCGGCGAGGCGCTGGTCCGCGGCCTGGTCCGGGCCCAGCTCGCGCTCGCGCTGCGGTTGAGCCTGGTGGTGCTGATCGGGCTGGGCGGCCTGCCCTGGCTCTTCGCGATCGCGCCCTCGGTCGGGCGGGTCACCGTGCTCGGGGTGAAGCTGCCGTGGCTGCTGCTCGGGGTGGCCTCCTTCCCCTTCCTGATCACGGTCGGCTGGGCGTACGTGCGGCTCGCGGAACGGAACGAGCAGGACTTCACCGACCTGGTCCAGCGGCCGGAGCGCTGAGATGGGCAACGGATTGGTGGTCCCGGCGATCGTGGCGGTCACCCTGGTCACCGTCGGGATCGGCTTCTACGGGCTGCGGCTGGCCCGGACCACCTCCGACTTCCTGGTCGCCTCCCGGGCGATCAGCCCGACCTGGAACGCCGCCGCGATCGGCGGGGAGTACCTGTCCGCGGCCAGCTTCCTGGGCGTGGCCGGCCTGATCCTCAAGTACGGCGTGGACGTGCTCTGGTACCCGGTCGGCTTCGCCGCCGGCTACCTGGCGCTGCTGCTCTTCGTGGCCGCGCCGCTGCGCCGGTCGGGCGCGTTCACCCTGCCCGACTTCTGCGAGGTGCGGCTCGGCTCCCGCCGGCTGCGCACCCTGGCCACGGTCTTCGTGATCTTCATCGGCTGGCTCTACCTGGTGCCGCAGCTCCAGGGCGCCGGGCTGACCCTGGCCACGGTGGCCGGCTCGCCGTACCCGGTGGGGGCGCTGCTGGTCGCGGTGGTGGTCACCGCCAACGTGGCGCTGGGCGGGATGCGGGCGATCACCTTCGTCCAGGCGTTCCAGTACTGGCTCAAGCTCACCGCGCTGGCCGTACCCGCGATCTTCCTGGCGCTGCACTGGCAGGCCGACGCCCGCCCGGCGGTGACCCCGCCCGACGGGCCGGCGTTCCGGACCGCCACCACCGTCGTGGTCGAGCACCCCGCGACCCTCACCTTCGCCGACGGCGACACCCGGGAGGTACGCACCGGCGACCGGCTGGAGTTCGCCGCCGGTGACCCGGTGCCGCAGGTCTCCGGGGTGGCCACGGGCGCGGCCGACTGGCTGCTGCCGGACACCGCCGGGGACGACGACCGGGGGCTCTTCGCGACGTACTCCCTGATCCTGGCCACCTTCCTCGGCACCATGGGGTTGCCGCACGTGCTGGTGCGCTTCTACACGAACCCGGACGGCGCCGCCGCCCGCCGCACCACCCTGGTGGTGCTCGCCCTGGTCGGCCTCTTCTACCTGCTCCCCACGATCTACGGGGTGCTGGGCCGGATCTACACGCCGCAACTTCTGGTCACCGGCCACACCGACGCGGTGGTGGTGCTGCTGCCCAGCGCGGCGCTCGGCGACGGGCTGGTTGGCCGGTTGCTCGCCGCGCTCGTCGCCGCCGGGGCGTTCGCGGCGTTCCTCTCCACCTCGTCCGGGCTGCTCACCAGCGTCGCCGGGGTGATCTCCACCGACGTGCTCGGCCGCGGCTCGGTACGCGGCTTCCGGCTGGCCACGGTGATCGCCGGCGCGGTTCCCGCGGTGCTCGCGCTGAACGTCTCCGGACTGGACGTCTCCCAGGTGGTCGGGCTGGCCTTCGCGGTGGCCGCGTCGAGCTTCTGCCCGCTGCTGGTGCTCGGCATCTGGTGGCGCGGGCTGACCGACCTGGGCGCGGCGGCCGGGGTGCTGGTCGGCGGCGGCGCGGCGATCGCTGCCGTGCTGGTGACCGTGATCGGCCCGCCGCTGTCCGGCTGGCCGTCCACGCTGACCGCGCAGCCGGCCGCGTGGACCGTGCCGCTGGCCTTCACGGTGATGGTCGCGGTGTCGATGGCCACCCGCCGCCGACTCCCCGCCGACGTCGGTGCCACCATGCTCCGGCTGCACGCCCCGGAAACGCTGCGGCTCTGACCAGCGTCACCGGTTGCGTTCGGCGAAGGAATACGGGTAGGCCGCGTTGCGGAAGGTGAGCATCGGGTCGGCGACCTCGATGCCCGGCGGCAGCGAGCCCGGCAGGAAGACCAGCGCCCGGTCCGCCTCGGGGCTGTTCGGCCCGAGCTGGTCGATGGTGATGGTGCCGAGCGGGACCCGCCGTCGGTCGTCCGGCCAGGCGGTGGCGGGGTCGTCGATCGCGTCGGAGTCCTCGGCGACCTGTGCGTACCAGGTGAACCGGACGGGGCCCGCCGCCAGGCGCTCGCTGATCTCCTCGAACAGGTAGTCCGGTGACAGGCGCCCCTCTTCCTCAATGGGCACGATCTGCTCGCCCGCCGCTGGGACGAACTGGTAGCGGACGAAGCAGTTCTCACCCCGCTGGTTGGTGAACTGCACCGCGTTGATCGAGTAGTAGGAGATGGTCGCCCAGCTCCGCGGCGCCCGGGTCGGCTTGGTCAGAAAATTCTTCACCCTCGGATTGTTCTCGAAGAACACGTCCAGCTCGGAGCCGGGAGTCGGCTGGCCACCACTACGCGCGGCCGCCTGCATGAGTTCGCTCAGCTCGGTGATGCTCGAGACGGGGAAGTCGTTGACGCTGTGGTTGACGATGTCCAGGTTGGATCCGTCGGAGATCAGGAACTTGACGGCGAACCCCCGCGGATTCGCCAGCGAGGCATTGTCCGCGATGTTCGGAAAACCGGCGAAGTTCGAGAAGCGGGCGACCACCGGCACCATGGACTCGCGGAAGAGCTGCGCCCGGCACAGCTCGCGGGCCTCGGCGCTCGGCGCGAAGCCACCCCGCACGATCATCCCCTTCGTGTTCACCGCGCGGGCGTGGTGCTCACCGAACACGGCGTGCATGTCCTGGACCAGCCGGGCCGGGAGCGGCTCGGAGAGTTCTTCCTCCGCGACGGCGGCCCGGTTTCTGGTGGCAACCATGGAAAGGTCCCTTCGTCAGGCGGGCGAGGTCCTCCGGACGCCCCCTCATTCAGACCGACGGAGACCACCGTATCGGGCACGTGCCCGCTTATCAGACAAATCGCCCGACTGCTCGAAGGGGCCATCGTTCACCTCCACCTCAGGCCGGCTGGCTGAGGCCGGCGTGATCTCAGCAGGCGTCCGTGCCCGCGGGCGAGGTCGTTCCCCGGCCGGAGAGATCACTGGCGGCGGCGGGCTAACGTCGGGCCATGACTGGAGAGCAGCCGGCGCTCGCGTTGCGCGGCCTGGTCAAGCGGTTCGACACCAAGGTGGCCGTCGCCGGGGTCGACCTGGACGTGCCGGCCGGCTCGTTCTACGGGCTGCTCGGCCCGAACGGGGCCGGCAAGACCACCACCCTGTCGATGGCCGTCGGCCTGCTTCGGCCCGACGCCGGCCAGGCCCGGGTGCTCGGGTACGACGTCTGGACCGACCCGGTCTGGGCCAAGGGTTTGCTCGGCGTGATGCCGGACGGCGTACGCCTCTTCGACCGGCTCAGCGGGGCGGAACTGCTGGCGTACCACGGTCTGCTGCGCGGCATGGACCCGGCGGTGGTCGACCAGCGGGCGGCGGAACTGCTCGACGTGCTGGCGCTCACCGACGCCGGCCGGACCCTGGTGGTGGACTACTCGGCCGGCATGAAGAAGAAGATCGGGCTGGCCTGCGCGCTGCTGCACGGCCCGCGGCTGCTGGTGCTGGACGAGCCGTTCGAGGCGGTCGACCCGGTCTCGGCGGCGCTGATCCGCGACATCCTGCACCGGTACGTCGTGGGCGGCGGCACGGTGGTCTTCTCCAGCCACGTGATGGAGGTGGTCGAGCGGCTCTGCTCGCACGTGGCGATCCTGGCCGACGGGATGATCAAGCGGGTCGGCACGCTCGACCAGGTGCGCGGCGCCCGTTCCCTGGAGGAGGTCTTCGTCGAGGTGGTCGGCGGGCGGACCGCGACGGGCGAGGAGCTGTCGTGGCTGTCGCGGTGAGCGCTCCCGCCGGGTCGACCCGGCGGGTCTCCGCCCGGCATTTTGTCCGCCTGAAGCTGCGGGTGCTGGGCAACAACTTCCGCGGCCAGGGCTGGCGGATCGCGCTCTTCGTGGTCGGCGTGGTGGTCGGGCTCTGGTTCGCCTCCGGCGGCTTCCTGGTGCTGGCCGCGCCCGGCTTCGCCGGCGAGCCCCGGTACGCCCTGCTGACCGCCGCCTTCGGCGGTGGCCTGCTGGTGCTGGGCTGGCTGCTGCTGCCGCTGGTCTTCTTCGGGGTGGACGAGACCCTCGACCCGGCCCGGTTCGCGCTGCTCCCGCTGCCGCGCCGCACCCTGGTCACCGGTCTGTACGCGGCCGCACTGGTCAGCGTGCCCGTGCTGGCCACGCTGGTGGCCGTGTCCGGGCTGGTGGTGACCGCCGGCGCGCTGGGCGGCTGGCCGGCCGCCCTGGTCGCGGTCGTCGGGGTGGTCGCCGGGCTGCTGCTCTGCGTGGCGACAAGCCGGGCCGTCACCAGCGCCTTCGCCACCATCCTGCGCTCCCGGCGGGTACGCGACCTCGCCGCCGTGCTGTTGGCGGCGGTCGCCGCCCTGCTCGGGCCGCTGCAGATCATGGTGATGGCGGCGGCGCGGCAGGCCGACTGGGACCGGCTGACCGGGGTGGCCCGGGTGGTGGGCTGGACCCCGTTCGGCGCGCCGTGGACCGTCGGCATCGACGTGGCCGAGGGGCGGGCCTCGGCAGCCCCCGTCAAGCTGCTGATCACCGCGCTGACGATCGGCGTGCTGCTGCTCTGGTGGTCGAGGTCGCTGGAGTCTGCGATGGTCGGGGCGGTCAGCGCCGGGCCGGCCCGGGGTGGGCGGGGCACGGTGGGCGGGGCGGTCGTCCAACTCTTCCCCCGCATGGTCGGCTGGATCCCTCGGGACCGGTTCGGCGCGCTGGTGGCGCGCGAGTGCCGCTACTGGTGGCGGGACGCCCGGCGCCGGGCCAACCTGATCACCATCGCGGTGGTCGGCATCTTCGTGCCGGTGATGGTCAACCTGGGCGGCTCCCGGCTCGCCGTCGACGGCGGGCAGGCGTTCGGCGACGCCGGGGCGAACTCCTCGCCGGTGCTGGTCAGCCTCTCGATGCTCTTCGTCGGGGTGCTCGCCTCGATGACCCTGGCCAACCAGTTCGGCTTCGACGGCAGCGCGTACGCGGCCAACCTGGTCGCCGGCGTGCCCGGGCGGGTGGAGCTGCGGGCCCGGATGACCGCGTTCTCGATCTACGTGGTGCCGCTGCTGGGCGCGGTCGCGGTCATCCTTGCCACGCTGCTGGGGCACCCCGGCTGGCTGGGCGTGATGGCCGGCGCGCTGTTCGCCGCGTACGGCAGCGGGCTGGCGATCAACGCCTTCGGCTCGGTGCTCGGCGCGTACGCGCTGCCGGAGACGAGCAACCCGTTCGCGATGAACACCGGCACCGGGGTGGCCAAGAGTTTCCTCGCCCTGCTGTCCATGGTCGCCTCGGCGGCCGCGGCGGTGCCGATGGTGGTGGCCGCGGCGCTGCTCGGCGACCTCTGGCTCTGGCTGGCCCTCCCGATCGGCCTGGCGTACGGGCTCGGCGCGGCGCTGCTCGGCTCGTACCTGGCCGGCGACGTGCTGGACCGCCGCCAGCCCGAGCTGCTCGCGGCGGTCACGCCCCGCCGCTGACCGCCGACGGCACCGTCAGCTCGCCCCACCGGCCTTGGCGAGCGTGCGGAAGGACCGCCGGTCCCGACCCCACCGAACGCCGCGCCGGTCCCGACTCGGGCGAGCGGCCGCCCCGCCGCGTGTCCCACCCGAGCCACAGGCGCCTCTGAGATCGATATGCCTGTCAGGCATTTTTATGACTCAGAGGCATATCGCTCTCCGTCACACGTGCCCGCCCACGCCGACCGCTTCCTCGGCTGGGCCCGGCCCGGGACGGCACAATGTTTCACGTGAATCATGAGCCGGGCGCCGAGATCCACCACACCGACCCGTTCGCGGTGCCGGCCGGGCAGCGCTCGCCGGCGCGTCGGCTGCGGGGGCGGCTCGCGGCGCACGTCACGCTCTGGACCGCGCCGGGGCCCGAGGGGCTGACCGTCTCGTCCACCCTGATCGCCGAGGGTGAGCCGGACCGGCTGCTCGGGCTGATCGACCCCGAGTCGGACCTGTGGGCGGCGATCGAGGAGGCCGGGCGGTTCGCGGTGGCGCCGCTGGGCCCGCCCCACCGGCAACTGGCCGACCGGTTCGCCGGGCTCTTCCCATCGCCCGGCGGGCTGTTCGCCACCGGCTCGTGGACCGACACCCCGTACGGCCCGGTGCCGACCGACGGCGGCGGGTGGGCCGGCTGCCGGCTCGACGCCGCCCGGGAGTACGGCTGGGGCCTGCTGGTCGAGGCCACCATTGAGGCGATCGACCTGGCCGAGGAGACGGCCCCGCTGCTGCACTACCGGGGCCGCTACCGCGAACTGACCTGACGGAGGGGTCAGTAGCCCAGCTCGTCCGACGGCCGGGCGGCTGGCGGACCGACCGTTCAGCGGAGTGACGCGGGTCACTCGGCGCAGGGGACGAGCCGTTCGGCGCAGGTGTCGACCGTCCCCGATCCGGACCTTCCCGGGCGGGGAGCGCGCTTTCTACCGTGCGCGAAACTCCCCACGCCTGTGAAGGTGGTGATCCACAGATGTCCACGGACACACCCGCGTCCGCGTCGGCCACCCCGGCGTCCGAGCGGTACCTCGCCGTACAACGGTCGGACGAGTTTGCCGGGTTGCGGCGCGCGCTGCGCGGCTTCGTGTTCCCGATGACCGTCGCGTTCTTCCTGTGGTACGCGCTCTACGTCATCCTCTCCGCGTACGCTCGGGGCTTCATGGGCACGAAGCTCTTCGGCAACATCAACGTCGCGCTCGTCTTCGGCCTGCTCCAGTTCGTCTCGACGTTCCTGATCGCCTGGTTCTACTCCCGGTTCGCCGACCGGAAGATCGACCCGGTCGCCGACCGGATCCGCGCCGAGATCGGGGAGGTGACCCATGAACACGGTCCTCGCGGCTGAGGCGGGCGACACCACCGCCCGGAACCTCACCATCACGCTGTTCCTGATCTTCGTTGCGATCACCCTGGCCATCACCGTGTGGGCCAGCCGGCAGACCAAGACCGCCACCGACTTCTACGCCGGCGGGCGCTCCTTCTCCGGCTTCCAGAACGGCATGGCGATCGGCGGCGACTACATGTCGGCCGCGTCCTTCCTCGGCATCGCGGGCATCATCGCCCTCTACGGCTACGACGGCTTCCTCTACTCGATCGGCTTCCTGGTCGCCTGGCTGGTGGCGTTGCTGCTGGTCGCGGAACTGCTGCGCAACTCCGGCCGCTACACGATGGCCGACGTGCTGGCGTTCCGGATGCGCCAGCGCCCGGTGCGGACGGCGGCCGCGGTCTCCACCATCACCGTGTCGATCTTCTACCTGCTGGCCCAGATGGTCGGCGCGGGCGCGCTGGTCGCGCTGCTGCTCGGCATCAAGCCGGGCACCACCTTCCTCGGCATGAACGCCGACACCGCCAAGGTCGCCACGATCATCCTGGTCGGCGCCCTGATGATCATCTACGTCACCGTGGGCGGCATGAAGGGCACCACGTACGTCCAGATCGTCAAGGCCTTCCTGCTGATGAGCGGCGCGATCGTGATGACCCTGCTGGTGCTGGCGCACTACAAGTTCAACCTCTCCACGCTGCTCGGCGACGCGGCGGCGGCATCGGGCAAGGGAGACAACTTCCTCAAGCCCGGGCTTCGGTACGGCGTGGAAGCGCCGGGCGACGCGCTGAAGACCTTCTACAGCAAGATGGACCTGCTCTCGCTCGGCATCGCCCTGGTGCTCGGCACGGCCGGTCTGCCGCACATCCTGATCCGCTTCTACACCGTCCCGACGGCGAAGGCGGCCCGCAAGAGCGTGCTCTGGGCGATCGGCATCATCGGTACGTTCTACCTGCTCACCCTGGCGCTCGGCTTCGGCGCGGCGGCAATGGTGGGCGGCACGGCGATCACCGCTCAGGACAAGGCAGGGAACACCGCGGCGCCGCAACTGGCCGAGGCGCTGGGCATCAAGTTCCTCGGCGGCGATCTG
Organism: Micromonospora rhizosphaerae; assembly: GCF_900091465.1. Taxonomy (NCBI): domain Bacteria; kingdom Bacillati; phylum Actinomycetota; class Actinomycetes; order Micromonosporales; family Micromonosporaceae; genus Micromonospora; species Micromonospora rhizosphaerae. The sequence continues at coordinate 778,511 of NZ_FMHV01000002.1, forward strand.
GGCGGGGCTGCCCTGCTGGCGATCATCGCGGCGGTGGCCTTCGCCACCATCCTGGCGGTGGTCGCCGGGCTGACCCTGGCGTCCTCGTCCAGCCTGGCGCACGACTTCTACGCCAACGTGATCAAGGGCGGGCAGGCGTCCGAGCGGCAGGAGGTGAACGTCGCCCGGATCTCGGCCCTGGTGATCGGCGCGATCTCGATCGTGCTGTCGATCTACGCGCAGAGCCTTAACGTGGCCTTCCTGGTGGCCCTGGCCTTCGCGGTGGCCGCCTCGGGCAACCTGCCGGCGATCCTCTACAGCCTGTTCTGGAAGCGGTTCAACACCTCGGGCGCGGTCTGGGCGATCTACGGAGGCCTGCTGGCCGCCGTGGTGCTGGTCTTCTTCTCCCCGGTGGTCTCCGGGGCACCGACGGCCATGTTCCCGAAGCACGACTGGCACTGGTTCCCGCTGTCCAACCCAGGCATCATCTCCATCCCGTTCGGCTTCCTCTGCGGCTGGATCGGCACGCTGATCTCGAAGGAGCACGACGAGGAGAAGTACGCCGAGCTGGAGGTGCGGGCGCTCACCGGCGCGGGCGCACACTGAGACTCGACGCGACGAGGGGCCCCGCCACCTGGCGGGGCCCCTCCGCTATGCCGCACCGCGGGCAAAAGGCACGCTGAGTAGGCTGACCGGCATGAAGGTAACTCCTCGCTTCGGACCCGGACACCGAATCCTCGTCACCGGCGGCGCCGGCTTCGTGCCCTCGCACCTGGTCGACCGGCTCATCGACCGTGGCTGCACGGTCGTGGTGCTGGACAACTTCGTCACGGGTTCGAAGGACAACATCGCCCACCTGCTGGAGAAGCCGACCTTCACGCTGGTCGAGGCGGACATCTCCGAGGGGCTGCCGACCCACCACCCGGCCATGGCCGAGCGGTTCGACGCCATCCTGCACATGGCCTCCCCGGCCAGCCCCACCGACTTCGAGAAGCTGCCGGTGGAGATCCTGCGGGTCGGCTCGGTGGCCACCCTGCACCTGCTCGAGCGCGCGACCGCCGACGGCGCCCGGTTCCTGATGGCCTCCACCTCCGAGGCGTACGGGGACCCGAAGGAGCACCCGCAGCGCGAGACGTACTGGGGCAACGTCAACCCGATCGGCGTGCGCAGCGTCTACGACGAGGCGAAGCGCTTCTCCGAGGCGGCCACCATGGCGTACCACCGCAGCCGCGGCACGGACACCGCCATCGTCCGGATCTTCAACACGTACGGCCCCCGGATGCGGCCGGACGACGGCCGGGCCATCCCCACCTTCATCTCGCAGGCGCTGCGCGGCGAGCCGATCACCGTGCACGGCACCGGCAACCAGACCCGCTCGATCTGCTACGTGGACGACCTGGTGCGCGGCATCCTGCTGCTGCTCGACTCCACCGAGACGGGCCCGATCAACTGCGGCACCGAGCACGAGATGTCCATGCGGCAACTCGCCGAGCTGATCGTGTCACTCTCCGGAAGCAAGTCCGAGGTGAGCTACGTCACCCGTGGCGCGGACGACCCCGAGATGCGTCGCCCTGACCTCACCCTCGCCCGCGGACTGCTGGGATACGAGCCGACCGTGGCGCCCGAAGACGGCCTGCGACGCACGATCGAGTACTTCCGCGAGCGGCTAGGGTACTGACTCCGGCTGGGCGGAGGCCGGTACCCGCGCCAGCCTGAGGACTTAACTGGCCCGAGCCACCTAACCTCGGTTACATGTCAGCGACCACGTCTGCCGACCTTCCCCTCCCGTACCTGCATCGGAGCGCGGGTCGCGCCCAGGTCCCCCGTCCCGACCGGGGTTCCGCCGGGCGCGGCCGCGCCACCGAGGCCCAGTGGTACCCGTCGTACGAGGAGCAGCCGCGTTCCGGCGGGCCCGGCGGCCCCGGTGGGCCCTCCGGCCCGGGCGGACCGGGCGGCGGTGGCGGCGGGCCGGGCCGGCGCGGCCCGCGACCGCGCTGGGGCCGGATCGGCCTGGTGGCCGGCGTGGCGGTGCTGGTGCTCGCGCTGCTCGGCGCGGGCGGTGCCTGGTTCTACGCCCGCAACCTCAACGACGACCTGGCCCGGACCGACCCGTTCTCGGAGATCACTGCGGGCCGGCCGACCAAGACGGTCGACGGTGCGCTGAACATCCTGCTGGTCGGCAGCGACTCCCGGGACCCGGACGCGCCGGTGGAGACCGCCGGCAAGTGGCGGGCGGACACGGTGATCGTGATGCACGTCCCGGCCGACCACAAGCACGCCTACCTGGTCTCCATCCCGCGCGACCTCTACGTGCCGATCCCGGAGAGCGCCGGCGCGGCCTGCGACTCCGGCCAGCGCGCGAAGATCAATGCAGCCTTCGCGTTCGGCGGCCTGCCGCTCGCGGTGCGGACCGTGGAGTGCTTCACCGACGTCCGGATCGACCACGTCATGGCGATCGACTTCGCCGGGTTCAAGCAGGTCACCGACGCCCTGGGCGGGGTGGACCTGAAGGTCGAGCGGACCATCACCTCGATCCACAAGCCCTACCGGACGTTCACCGAGGGCGTGAACCACATGGACGGCGCGGAGGCGCTGGACTGGATCCGGCAGCGCAAGCAGTTCCCCGAGGGCGACTTCGCCCGGATGCGGCACCAGCAGGAGTTCCTCCGGGCGCTGCTGGACAAGGCCGCCAGCACCGGCACGCTGACCAACCCGAAGAAGCTGAACGACTTCCTCCGGGCCACGACCGACGCGGTCACCGTCGACCAGGGATTCTCGCTGGTCGACATGGCGATGCAGTTCCGCAGCCTGCGCGGTGCGGACCTGACCTTCCTCACCAGCCCCAACCTCGGCAGCGACATGATCAACGGCGAGTCGGTGGTGGTCTCCGACCGGGAGAAGGCGCTGGCGATGTACCAGGCGATGTCGGCGGACACGATGGCCGACTGGGTGAAGGCCAACCAGCAGACCGACGGGGCGCAGAGCGGCGGCTGACCCCCCGGCCGGCGGTTGACTCCCTCTCCTGGGCCGGCCAACCCGCCGACCGGATGCAATGAAATAGCCGTTCGGGCAAATGCCATGCCCACGCTTGCCGGGAGAAGCCCGAATAGCGGGTGACGAGGTCGCCAGAACCAGAACGGATACGTAGAGTGGTCCCGCCCCCGATCACGGAGCTGGAGCACGCATGCCGGTTCAGACCAGCGGTCGCCCTCAGTCACAGGATCACGCACCAAGCCGGTCCTCGCCGGCCATTCCGTCGCAGCCGGGTAGCGGCGGCGGCACGCGCGGTGCCGCGAAGAAGCGGAGCCGTCGCAAGGACCCGCTCTGGGCCCGACTCACGTTGATCTTCGGCGCGGTGCTGATGATGACCAGTGGCCTCGCCATCGTCGGCAGCAAGGCGGTGATCGGCCAGGCCACCGGCAGCATCGACCAGGGCAACCTGCTCGGCGAGGCGGGCAAGACCGACGCCGAGGGCGGCAACAGCCTGGACGGCCCGATCGACATGCTGCTGCTCGGCGTCGACGCCCGGGAGCGCTGGGCCGCCGACGACGTCCGCTCGGACAGCATCATCATCCTGCACATCCCGGCGACTCACGATCAGGCGTACCTGATCTCGATCCCCCGGGACACCGAGGCGCAGATCCCGCCCTTCAAGAAGAGCGGCTACCGGGGCGGCACCGACAAGATCAACGCAGCGTTCCAGGCGGGCGCCCGCAACGGCGGCGGCTGGGAGGGCGGCGCCCAGCTGATGGCCAAGACCATCAAGAACATGACCGGGATCAGCTTCGACGGCGCGGCGATCATCAACTTCGGCGGTTTCAAGAACGTCATCGACGCCCTCGGCACCGTCCGGATCTGCGTCAGCCACGAGGTCAAGTCGCACCACATGTCCATGGTCGACGGCAAGCCGATGTGGAACGCGGAGGCCAAGAAGACCGGCAAGCCGTACACCCCGGTGGTGCACAAGAAGGGCTGCCGGGAGATGGAGGGCTGGGAGGCCCTCGACTACTCCCGCCAGCGGTACGGCCTGCCGAAGGGCGACTACGACCGCCAGCAGAACCAGCAGCAGCTGATCAAGGCGATGGCCAGGAAGGCGACCCAGGACGGCACGCTGACCAACCCGATCAAGCTCAACCGGCTGATCAAGGCGGCCGGCAAGGCCTTCATCCTGGACACCGGCGGCGTGCCGATCGAGGACTTCATCTTCACGATGAAGGGCGTCACCGGCAACGACCTGACCATGCTGCGCACCAACGGCGGCACCTTCAACTCGAACGGCAGCGGCAAGGAAGCCCTCAACCCGCTGACCATGGAGATGTTCACGGCGGTCAAGGACGACAAGCTCGCCGAGTTCGTCTTCGCGAACCCGAGCGTCCTCTCCACCCGGAAATGATCCGGTGACCCGGCGGTAGCTGCGGTGAAGCGGGCCGCCGCCGGGTCACCGACCCGTAGCCTGACGTGAGCGGGTCTCACGTCACGGCTGCGGGAGGGGTGTCACGTCCAGGCCAGCACGGACCGGGCGCGGGCGGGCGGGACGAGCCGCCCGCTGGCCCCGGCTCCTGCTCGGCGGCGGTCTGACCCTGGTCCTGCTCGCCACGCTCGCCGTAGGCGGGTTGCACTGGCTGACCGATCGCTACGACCGCACGGTGGCCAAGGAGCAACTGCTCGACCCGGCCGCCCGGCAGAAGCGGACCGACCTCTCCGGCGCGCTCAACTACCTGCTGGTCGGCTCCGACCGCCGCCCGGGGGCCACGGGCGAGGACCAGCGCTCGGACACCATCCTGATCGTGCACGTGCCGGCCGGCATGCGGCAGGCGTACCTGATTTCGATCCCGCGCGATCTCCTGGTCGCCATCCCGCCCGCGCCCGGGTACGGCGGCGGCTCGGACAAGATCAATGCGGCGTACGAGCACGGCGGGGGCGGCCAGGCCGGCGCCCGTCTGCTCTCCGCCGCCCTGACCCGGCTCACCGGCATCCGCTTCGACGGCTCCGCCCTGGTCGACTTCTCCGGCTTCAAGCGGGTCATCGACCTGCTCGGTGGGATTCGGATGTGCGTTGACACCCAGGTCCGCTCGATCCACACCAAGACCCTCTTCACCCCCGGCTGCCACCAGATGGACGGCGCGCGGGCGCTGGACTACGTCCGCCAGCGCTACGACCTGCCCGGCGGCGACTACGACCGGCAACGGCACCAGCAGCAGATGCTCCAAGCCGTGCTGAACAAGGCCGGCGAGACGCGCCTGCGCAGTGATCCGGTGAGGCTGGACCAGGTGCTCCGGGCGGTGGGCGGCTCGCTGACCGTGGACACCAACGGCGTACCCCTGGAGGACCTGCTCTTCGCGTTCCGGTCGCTGCCCGCGGACGCGCTGCGCGGGGTGCAGGTTCCGTCGTACCCGCAGACCATCGACGAGGTCTCCTACGTGGTGCTCGACAACGACGGCAACGGCCTCTTCGACGCGATCCGCGGCACCCGGCTGCCGGCGTGGGCCGGTGCCAATCCCCGCTGGGTCACCCGGCTGTAGTCGACGGGTGCGGCTAGGCTTGGTAGCCGTGTTCGGACCCCAGGTTCCCAGCGTGCCCGCGTCGGCCGTCGCCGACGACACCTACCTGCTCGACGTCCGGGAGGACGACGAGTGGCAGGCCGGCCACGCGCCGGCCGCCCACCACCTGCCGATGATGGAGCTGCCCGGCCGGCTGGCCGAGGTGCCGAACGACCGGGAGGTGGCGGTGATCTGCCGCTCCGGTGGTCGCTCCGCGCAGGTGGTCGCCTATCTGATGCGCAACGGCTGGGACCAGGTGCGCAACGTCGAGGGCGGGATGGGCGACTGGGCCGCCGCCGGCCGGCCGGTGGTCACCGCCGACGGGCAGCCGGGCCGGGTCCTCTAGGAAACGACCGGCATGGGCCACCCCCTGGTCTTCGCGCACCGCGGCTCCTCGTACGACCTGCCCGAGCACACTCTCGCCGCCTATCTGCGCGCCCTCGACGAGGGCGCCGACGGGCTGGAGTGCGACGTCCGGCTGACCCGGGACGGGCACCTGGTCTGCGTGCACGACCGCCGGCTGGACCGGACGAGCAACGGCCACGGACTGGTCAGCGCGCGCACCCTTGCCGAGCTGGAGACGCTCGACTTCGGCTCCTGGCACCCGGGCGCGGTGCCGGCCGAGGGGGACGAGCTGCTCGACTCGTCGCACACCCAGCTGCTCACCCTGGAGCGACTGCTCGACGCCGTGCTGGCCGCCGGTCGGCCGGTCCGGCTGCTGGTGGAGACGAAGCACCCCTCCCGGTACGGCCGGGACGTGGAACGCCGCCTGGTCGCCCTGCTGCGCCGGTACGGGCTGGCCGACCCCAGACCGGACGACCCGGTACAGGTCACCGTGATGTCCTTCTCCCCGCTCGCCGTACGCCGGATCCGCGACCTCGCCCCCGGCCTGCCCACGGTGCTGCTGCTGGAGGTGCTGCCGCGCTGGCTGCGGCTCGGCCGGCTGCCCTTCGGCACCCGGATCGCCGGGCCGGGGATCGCGCTGGTCCGGGCCCGGCCGCAGCTCATCCCCGCGCTGCACGCCGCCGGCAACCAGGTCTACGTCTGGACGGTCAACGAGCCGGACGACCTGGAACTGGTCCTCGACGCCGGGGTGGACGGCGTGATCACCGACCGGCCGGCCCGGACGCTGGCCCGGCTGGGCCGCTGAACGTGGGCGAGGAGCCCCGGCCCGTCGGACGGCCCCCGCGAGCCAACGGCCCGGTCCGGTCCTCCCGGCGGCCGGTCCGCGCCGACCGGCCGGGGGTGCCCGCGCACCGGTTGCCGCGGCACACTCGGGACATGCCGGAAGGTACCGACTACGCCGCCCTCATCGCCGGCCATGACCGCGTGATCAAAATGATCAACGCGGGCGAGTCCGGCCTGCCCGTCCTCACCCAGCTGCTCCGGCTGGTCCAGCCGGCGATCGGGGCGGCCAGCCTGGCGTGGGTGGAATTCGCCCCCACCGGGGGCCGGGTGATCGCGGCGACCGGCGCCGCAGAGGGGACGGTCGGCCGCCCGCTGCCGGCCGCCGACCCGGCCACCGTCTGCCTCCTCTCCGGCCCACCGCTGCGCGGGGTGCGGGTGGACCGGATCCCCGGCACCCTCGCCGACGAGCTGGCCCGCCGGGGCCTGCGGCGCATGATCGTGGCCCGCGCCGAGATCGGCGGCCTGACCGTGGGCAGCCTGCACGCGCTCTATCCGGACGGCGACCCGGACGACACCTCCCAGCACGCCGTCCTCGGCTACGTCGCCTCCTGCATCGCCCACATGTACGGCGACCAGACCGGACTGCCGGTGCACGGTGACGGCCCGGTGGTGGCGGCGCTCGCCGATGGGCTGGCCGTGGTGGACCGGGAGCACCACGTCCGGCTCTGGAACCCGGCCGCCGCCCAGGTGACCGGCCGCCCCGCCGGGGAGGCGCTCAACCGCCCGCTCCCGTTCCCGCTGCCTCCCCCCGGGCAGGTGCTCGACCACCGGCTGCCCGACGGCCGCTGGCTGCGGCTCACCTCCGGGGAACTGCCCGGCCCTGGCGCGCTGCGGGTGGTCACCTTCCGGGACATCACCGACCAGCAGCGGCGCGACCACGAGCGGGATCTCTTCGTCGCGGTGACCAGCCACGAGCTGCGTACCCCGGTCACCGTGATCAAGGGGTACGCGGACACCCTCACCGATCACTGGGAGTCGCTGAGCGACGACGACCGGCGCCAGGCCGCCCGGATCATCGGCCAGCGCGCCAACGAGCTGGCCCGGCTCGTCGACCGGCTGCTCACCGCGGCCACCGAGGACCGGCCCGGCGGCGAGCCGGCCGCCCCGTTCGACCTCGCCGAAGCGCTCCGGGTCGCGGTGGGCGACCTGCCGGCGGACGTACGGCACCGGATCGTCCTCGACCTGCCGGCCGACCTGCCCAAGGCGCTCGGGGACCGGCACAGCCTGGCCACAGTGCTGACCGAGCTGAGCACCAACGCCGGGAAGTACTCGCTGCCCGGCACTCCGATCGAGGTGAGCGCGACCGCGAAGGAGGGGATGGTCTCCTTCCGGGTCGCCGACCGGGGCATCGGCATCCGGCCGGAGCACGTGGAACGGGCGTTCGACCGGTTCTGGCAGGGTGAGTCCGGCGACCGGCGGCGCTACCCGGGGGCCGGGCTCGGGCTCTATCTCGTCCGCCAGATCGTTGAACAGCAGAATGGATGGGTATCCCTCCGACCGAGGGTCGGTGGCGGTACCGTCGCAGAGGTGCGGCTGCCGCGGGGGTGACCCGGGTGCCGACGGGGCTGCGGGGGCGAGAAGGGACGACGGTGTCGACGGGTTCGGCGGAGCGTTCGTGGTGCGTGGTGGTGCCCCACCACGGCACCGGTGCGCGCCTGGCCCGGCACCGGCTCGCCCACGAGCTGGCCGGCCTCGTACCCCCGACCCTGCTGGCGGATCTGGTCGCCGTCCTCGCCGAGCTGGTCGGCAACGCCGTCCGGCACGCCGACCCGCTGCCCGGCGGGGTGGTCCGGGTGGCCTGGCGGCTGCGACCGATGCCCGAGGGTCAGCGCGTCCAGATCCGGGTCACCGACGGCGGTTCCGCCTCGGGCCCGCTGATGCGGGCGGCCAGCCCGGACGCGATCGACGGGCGGGGGTTGCACATCGTCTCGGGCCTGGCCAGCCGCTGGGGGGTCGAGCGGGACGGCCTCGGGCAGAGCGTCTGGGCCGAGTTCGACCCGGTCGCCGCGACCCGGCCGGACCTGGTCGCGGCGGGCTGAGCGGGGCCCGGGGGCGGGTCCTCACCACCCCGCTCCGGCGCGGCCTCTAGGCTGTCTCGCCGTGAGCAAGCGTCGAAAGAGCCAGCGGGCCGCCGAAGCCACCCCCAAGCGGGAGAAGGTGCGCGACGTCTTCGTGCCCCGCCCGTTCGAGGGGCTGACCGACGAGCCGGAGTGGATCGCCCTGCGCGAGCTGGTCCCCGCCGCCTCCGCGCCACTGCGACTGGCTCGCGAACTGGTCGAGGAGTACGGCGACCGGCCGGTCACCCTGGCCACCGTGCTGCCGACGGCCGCCCCGGCGATGACCAAGCCGGACGGGCGGATCTTCATCGGCCTCCAGCGGCACCAGCAGTCCGGCGACGTCTCCCGGGACCTGGCCGAGGCGCTGCTCTGCGCGCTGCGTACCGAGCCGGGCGGCCAGGTGACGGTCCCGCCGCTGCCGGGCCCGGGCCCCCGTCTCCAGGACATCCTGGTCGACGGCCCGCTGGAGATCACCATGCACGACGGTTTCGAGTTCTGGCTCGACCCGGGCGCCGCCGACGACCCGACCGTGCAGGCCTCCCTGGAGCGGGCCAACGCGGCGGTCTACCCGACCGTGCGGCTGGCTGCCGCCAGGGCAGCGTACTGGTGCCAGGTGCCGGAGAAGGCACACGTGCGCTGGGTGCTGCCGGACGACGAGGATGCGGCGCTCGACGCGCTGTCCCGGCTCAGCGTGGCCGGCACGCTGACTCTCGGGGAGAACACCCGCTTCGCCGGCATGTTCCGCGCGCACGGCCGGCTGGTGCCGGTCTGGGACCTGCCGGAGGAGACCCCGGCGACCGAGTGGGAGGCGCCGGTCGCGGCGTTCGCCGGGCGCTACGCCGAGGCGCTGGAGGAGAAGGAGCCGCTGGACGCTGCGGGCCGGCGGGCCCGGCACGGCCTGGTAGGCCGCCAGCTCACCCTCCGCTGACCGGGCCCGCTCCGGTCCCGGCGTCAGAGCTGTACGGGTCGCAGCGGCTCGCGGACCAGCGGGCAGGACATGCAGCGCGGTCCGCCCCGGCCGGAGCCCAGCTCGGAACCGGCGATCGGGATCACCTCGATCCCGGCCCGTTCCAGCTGGGCGTTGGTCTCCACGTTGCGCTCGTAGCCGACGCAGAGCCGCGGGGCGACGGCCAGGGTGTTGTTGCCGTCGTCCCACTGCTCCCGCTCGGCGGTCACCGGGTCGAGGCCGGTGTCGATCACCCGTAGCCGGTCCAGGTCCATCGCGTCGGCGGCGGCCCGCAGGAACGGCGCCGGCCCGTCCACCCGCAGTTCGTCCCCGTCCGCCCCGGCGATGACGGTGTACGCGGACAGCGTGCTGGCGACGTTCGGATACATCAGCACGGCGTCGACGTCGACCATCGTGCAGACGGTGTCCAGGTGCATGGTGGCCCGCTCCTGAGCGATCGGCACCACCAGGATGGTGTGCGCCAGACCGGCGGCGAAGACCTGCCGGGCGAGCCGTTCCGCCCCGGCCGGGGTGGTCCGCTCGCCCACCCCGACGGCGAGCACGCCCGGGGCGAGCAGCAGCACGTCGCCGCCCTCCAGATGCTCCATCTCCGAGTGGTAGAGGAAGTCGGTGCCGACGAAGCGCGGGTGGTACCGGTAGATCGCGTCGGTCAGCGACGTCTCCCGGCGCCGGGCCGGCATGGCCAGGCTGGTCACCCCGACCCGGTCCCCGATCCAGACCGAGGAGTCGCGGGTGAAGAGCAGGTTGGGCAGCGGGTCGATGACGAAGTCGTGCCGGTCCATCAGTGTCCAGACCAGACCGCCCGGCCGGTCCGGGCCGATCCGCAGCTCCTCGTGGGCCAGCCCGGCGATGAACACGTCGGCGAGGGCGGCCGGGTCGAGGTAGGCGAGGTGGTCGGCGATCCGGCGGCGGAGGGTGTCGCCGAGCCGCGGTGACCGCAGCACCAGCTCGGTGAGCTCGGCCCGGGCGTCGGCGACGGCGAGCGTCTCGGCCAGCAGGGTGGCCAGGTAGACCACCTCGACGCCGCGGGCCCGCAGGGCGGCGGCGAAGGCGTCGTGCTCCTCCTGCGCCCGCCCCACCCACGGGATGGCGTCGAAGAGCAAGGAGTCGTTGTTGCGTGGGGTGAGCCGGGCGAGTTCCGGCCCGGGGCGGTGCAGCAGCACGGTGCGGAGCCGAGCGACCTCGCTGTCCACGTAGTGGGTCACCTTCGCAGCGTAGGGCAGCCTTCCGTACGATCCGGGAAAAGAAGAGTGGATGAATATGGCATTCATCCGGACTCATTCCGACGCTCCGACTTGCCCAACCCCCGGGTCCGCAACGTAGGGTAGTGCAGACATAACTTCGAGAGACCTTTTGCCGGAGGTCGCGATGACTGTCTACCCCGCTCGTGGAGCCGCACCCACCCGGGCACTGCCGCACGTCGCGGTGCCGCACCCCCGGGTCGAGTCGACCCCGGTGCTCGAGCCGGCCCGACCTACTCCGCTGGAGTGGGCCCGTCGCCGTCGGGCCGAGCGGGGCGCCCGCCGGCTCGAGGCGGCCGGGGCCCGCGCCCTCGGCCAGCTCGACCACCTCGGTCCGGCCTGGCACGTCATCGAGTGGCCCCGGACTGACGTCTCGGACGTCCTGCTGGACCACGGCCAGGACGAACGCGCCGGCTTCCTCGCCATCGGACCGAGCGGCCTCTTCGCGGTCACCATCGCCGACCACGGCCGGGCCCGGGTGCTCGTCGCCGGCGACGTCGTGCAGATCAACGGCAAGCGTCCGCCCTATGTGGCCGACGCCCGCCGGGACGCGAAGCGGGCGGGCAAGGCGCTTTCCGACGCGGTCGGGCTCCCGATCCCGGTGGCCCCGGTGCTGACCTTCGTCGGCTCCGGGGACATCAGCGTCTACGGCCTGCCGAAGGACTGCCTCATGGCCACCCACCGGGAGCTCGACCGCCTGCTCGTGGCGGGGGGCAACCGGATCAGCCCGGCCACCGCCGAGAAGCTGTCCCGGGTCGCGCAGCACCCGAGCACCTGGCTCAACGGCACGTACCGTCCAGCGGCCGACTACCGGTGGTACGACGAGGGCCGAACGGCCGCTGACAAGCGGACCGCCCGCCGGTAACGTCACCGGCGACGCCACGCGGTCCGGGGATCCCGCCTCGGCAGGCCCGTCGGTTCGCGCCGTCGCCGGCCGCCCGCCGCACCGGCACCTGTCCCACGGCACGACCGGTGCGCCGGGCTCTCGAACCGGCGTCGGCGGCCGGTGGATCCAACGCGGTCGAGCGGTCGCTCCGATGACCGGCTAGCGTGGACAGACCGTCGGTGTACATAGGAGGCGCGGTGGCCCACGTCGAGCTTTCCCTCTCGGAAGTGTTCGTGCCCGGGCCGCAACCACCGGCGGAGCAGGAGTCCGACAACTTCGGGCAGTGGTCGACCGCCGTCTCGCACGCCGCCGAGCCCTGCCTGCTGATCGACGCCGAGACCAACGTGGTGGCCATCTCGTCGTCCGGGTGCGAGTTGCTCTGCCTCGGCGCGCCTGAGGACGTGGTCGGGCGGCCGCTGATGGAGGGCGGGCTGCGCCTGGTCGACTTCACGGCCAACCAGAGCGAGTTGACCGAGCAGGAGACCGACAAGATCCCGCCGCTGCTCGCCCTGCACTCCGAGCGGCTCGCCCGCGGGCTGCTCCGGGTCCAGGGGCCCGGCAGCGAGGGGCTGGGCACGACGGTTGACGCGATCTCCACGCCGGTGCTCACCGACGGCTCGGTCGCCGGCTCGCTCACGTTCTTCTCCGCGGTCTGACCTGCGGCGGGTGGCGTTCGCCGCAGGCCGATCCGCGGGAGACCCTCGCCGAGGCGGTGCGGCGACCGACCGGCGACGACCGCGCTGACGCGAGCGGGCCACCGCGCCCACGGGGCACCTTCACCCCGCCCGGCGATCCTCCTACGATGGGTTCGGCCACCCCGGCCGCAACGATGTTCGCCGATGCAAGGATCGGACCCGTGCCGCCCACCGCACCGCGCCCCGCCGCCCTCCGGCGGCTGACCGTTCCGGTCGCGCTGCTCGCCGTGCTGCCCCTGGCCGGCTGCGGCACCCCGCCCGAGCTGCGGCAACCGGCCCAGGGCGCCGCCGCGCCGACCGCCACCGGTGCACCCACGCCGTCGGCGCCGACCGCCGCGCCCACCACCCCGGCCGCCCGCACGGTCACCCCCACCGCCTCCGACCTGGTCGCCGTCCCGTGCCGGTCCGGCCCGTCCGGCGACCGGGTGGTGTCGCTGCTGCGCGGCTCCGCCCGGGTGCTCCCCCGGGACGTACGGGTCCGGGTCCGGATCGGGCCGCTCTGCGCCGGCGACTGGCAGTACACCGTCCTCGCGGTGACCGGGCACGAGGAGCTCCAGGCGGTCACCCGGGGCCGGCCGACCGCCCTGGAGCTGGTCACCGCCGGCACCGACGTGTGCGGGGTGGAGGTGCGGGCCCTCGCGCCGCCCGGCATCCGGACCTTGGCCTGCGACGGCGCCCCAGGTGCGTAGGCTGGTCGCCATGCCGGGAACACCGCCGACCCGCTTCGTCTACCTCGGGCCCGAGGGCACCTTCGCCGAGCAGGCGCTGCGCACCATCCCCGCCGCCGAGCGGGGCAGCCGTACGCCGGCCCGCAGCGTCGGTGAGGCGCTGGACAGCGTACGGGCCGGGGACGCGGATGCGGCGCTGGTGCCGCTGGAGAACTCCATCGGCGGCGCGGTCGGGGTGACCCTCGACGAACTGGCCGAGGGCCAGCCGCTGGTGATCACCCGCGAGGTGATCCTGCCGGTGGACTTCGTGCTGGCCGCCCGGCCGGGGACGGCGCTCGCCTCCGTCCGCAGCGTGGCGGCCCATCCGCAGGCGTCCACCCAGTGCCGGGGCTGGCTCCGCGACCACCTGCCCGACGCCACCGTGATCGACGTGCTCTCCAACGGCGCCGCCGCGGCGGGCGCGGCCGCCGGCGAGTACGACGCGGCGATCTGCGCCCCGATCGGGGCGGCCCGGCACCGGCTGACGGTGCTCGCCGACAAGATCGCTGACCATCCGGACGCGGTGACCCGGTTCGTGCTGGTGTCCCGCCCGGGCCCGCCGCCGCCCCCGACCGGGGACGATGTCACCTCGCTGGCGGTCTACATCGCCCACGATCGGGTGGGCGCCCTGCTCTCCGTGCTGATGGAGCTGGCCGTCCGGGGGGTCAACCTGACCCGGATCGAGTCCCGGCCGACCGGTGAGGCGCTCGGCCGGTACGTCTTCTTCCTCGACTGCACCGGCCACGTCGCCGACGTCCGGCTCGGCGAGGCGTTGCAGGGGCTGCGCCGGGTCTGTGCCGACGTGCGCTTCCTCGGGTCGTACCCTCGGCACCGCTGGAGCCCGGCGGCGGCCGAACGGCCGGTCCCCGCTCCGGCGGGCCTCTCCGACGTCGACTACGCCGACGCCGCCGCCTGGCTGGCCCGCCTGCGCGCCGGCGAGCTGAGCTGACGCCTGGCCGGCCCGGCCGCCGCCCGCCGGCGAGCTGAGCTGACGGTCCGCGGGACGCCCTCGGCGGGCGTCCCGCGGACCGGATGATCAGCTCAGCAGCCCGCCGAGCAGACCGCCCTGCTGCTGCTGGACACCGCTGCCCTGCACCGGGGGCTCCTCGGAGGGCTGCACCACCACGAAGCCCTGACCGGCGAAGCTCATCGTGAAGGCCTCACCGGTGCTGCGGCCGAGCAGCGTGCCCAGGCCGAGCTGCTCCGCGCGGTGGTAGCCGGTCTGCAGGCTGGCCGACCAGCAGACCGCGGCCTGCGGGTCGACGTAGGTGGGCTGGTCGACGTTGAGCACCACCGGGGTGCCCTTGGTGGTGATCGCGATCCGACCCTGGCCGGTGAAGACGCAGTTGAACAGGCCGGACGAGGAAGCCATCCCCATGCCGCTGACCATCTTGATGTCGTACTGGAGGGTGGAGTCGAAGGCGAGCACGCTGGAGCCGTTGATGGAGAGGGCGTCGCCCGGCTCCAGGTCGATGATGTGCACGTCCTTGGCCAGCTCGGCCAGGAACACGTCGCCGCGACCCGTCAGCTTCATCAGCGGTACGCCCTCGCCGGTGAGGCGCTGCTTGATGAACTTGCCGATCCCGCCGGAGCCGAGCGCCTGGAACTGCACCTGCCCCTGGTACGCGACCATGGACCCGACCCGGGCCATCGCCTCGCCGTTGAGCTCGATCTTCAGCATCTTGGAGTTCTGCAGCCGCATGCCGGGCTGGGCGGACTCCTTCTCCAGGTTCTCCGCGGAGAACAGCGCGCTGCGCATGGGTTTCCTCCTGCTCGGGGTGTGCCTGTCCCGGAGGCTAGGTGACCGGCGCAAGCGCCGGCACCGGTCGAGCGGGGCTGAGCGGTGGGCCCGGTCAGCCCCAGCCGAGGGCGTGCAGCCGCTCGTCGTCGATGCCGAAGTGGTGGGCGATCTCGTGCACCACGGTCACCGCCACCTCGTCGATGACGTCCTCGTCCGTGTCGCAGATGCGCAGGATCGGGTTCCGGTAGATGAGGATGCGGTCCGGGAGGACGCCGGAGTAGTCCCAGCCCCGCTCGGTGAGCGCATGCCCCTCGTAGATGCCGAGCAGGTCCTCGCCCGGGGGTGGGTCGTCCTCGACCAGGATCACCACGTTGTTCATCAGCCCGAGCAGCTCCTCGGGCACCTCGTCGAGGGCCTCGCCGACCAGCTCCTCGAAGCGCTCACGGCTCATCTCCACCGGCACGCCGCCCATTCTCCCCGACGCCCGCCCACCCCCCAAGATCCGCGCAGATTCCCGGAAAGAGGGCCCATCCGCCGTCCGATGGGGCCTCTTTCCGGGAAAGCGTCGGCGCGGCCCGGGGGCCTTGGCTCGGGGCCGGGGGCCGGGTGGGGTCAGGAGGCGAGGCGGGCGCTCAGGGTGATCTGCGCGCCCGGGGAGAGCAGCCGCGAGATCGGGCAGTTCTCCTTGGCGATCTCGGCCAGCTTGGTGAACTGGGCCTCGTCCAGGCCCGGCACCTGGCCGACGGTCTCCAGGTCGATTCGGGTCACGGTCGGTCCCGCGTCGGTCTTGTCGAAGTGCACCTTCGCGGTGGTCTCCACCGAGGCGTCGGTCGCACCGGCGTCGGCGAGCTGCTTGGAGAGGGCCATCGAGAAGCAACCGGCGTGCGCGGCGCCGACGAGCTCCTCCGGGTTCGTCCCCTCGCCCTCCTCGAAGCGCGACTTGTAGGAGTAGTTCCCCTGCAGGCCGCCCTTGCCGGTGCGCATGGTCCCGGAACCCTCGGTGAGGTTGCCCTGCCAACGTGCGGAAGCGGTACGGATAGGCATGCTCCCGACGCTAGTCGAAACCGGGCGGGGCCGCACCGAGCGGCGCGGAACGGGCGGGTGTCGGGGCCGGTCGGCCGGGCCGCGCCGGACTTGCGGTAGCTGTCGCCGCCTGCCGCCTGTGTCATGATTCGGCTCAGGCCCGCGCACGCGGAAGGGTGGCCGATGTCCCAGGATCTCCCCATCCCCCGGCAGGACGACCGGTCCGACGGCACGACCGTCGTCGAGTGGGGCGACGCCGAACCGCCGTCCCCCGGCCGCGTCGGGCGTTCCCTGGCCGGCCTGGGCCGGGACCACCGGCTGCCGCTGGTGCTCGCCGGGCTGGGCGCGGTGGCCGCGGTGGCCTCGCTGCTCGGCGAGTGGCTGGTGATGACGGTGCCGAACGGCGGCCCGGCCGGGAACACGACGATTCGGGTTCCGGGCGGGGTGGCCGACGTGGGCGGCTTCGGGGTGGTCTACCTGGTGGGCCTGCTCGGCCTGGCCGGCGCGGTGGCGCTCGCGCTGCGCGGTACCGCCGCCGTCCGGCCCAACGCCCGGGTGGCCGGTCTGGGCCTCGTGGCGGCGATGCTGGCCGTGCTGGCCGCGGCCGCGTTCTCCCTGGACGACTCGGGTCAGCGGGGGCTCTTCTACCCCTCCGAGGACGGGTTCCAGGTCGACCACGGGCGCGGTCTGGTAGCCGCCTTCCTCGCCACCGTCCTGCTCGCGGCGGCGCTGCACCTGTCCGGCCGGGTCTCGGCGGTGCGGTCGGGCCGGACCGCGGCCGAGCCGGCGGACGGCACCGAGCCGGAGGACGGCACGGAGCCGGAGGACGGCACGGAGCCGCCGGGCTGGCGCCGCCGTCGGGAGCGGTCCCGGACCGACGACCTACCCGCCGCGCCGGCCGACCTCACGGTCCAGCCCGCCGCGCCGTTCGCCCACCCCGAGCCACCGGTCTGAACGGCCGGCCGCGCCGCCCGCGAGTCAACCAGTCACCGGACGGTCGCCGTGGGTTGGTGCCCGATTCGCCGGGAAGCCATGGTTGCGGGCTGATCCGCGAGGTACGGTTGCTGCCCGCCGTTCGTGGCCGAGGCATCGACGACCAGGACGGCCGGCGCGACGGCGGCGGGCGAAGGAGGAACGATGACCCGCCCGGGGCTGCCCAAGCTGATCGCCACCGATCTCGACGGGACGCTCGTCCGCAGCGACGACACCGTCTCCGCGTACACCCATGAGGTGCTGGACCGGGTGCGGGCCGCCGGGATCCCGGTGGTCGGGGCGACCGGTCGCGGCCCCCGCCTCACCGAGCTGACCCGCAACGACATCCGCGCCGCCGACTTCCTCGTGATGGCCGGGGGCGGCCGGGTGGTCGACCAGAGCGACCCGGCCGGCCCGGTGGTGCTGCGCGACGAGCGCCTCCCGGGCGAGGTGCTCGCCCGGCTCCTCGCCGACCTGGAGGCCGCGGTGGGCCCGCTGACCGTGATGGTCGAGGCGTCCGACGAGCACGACGCCCCGCTCTGGGGCGACTACCACCCGAGCTGGCCCTACCCGGACCGGTTCGAGGCCCGCACCCGGGCCGAGTGCCTCTCCGGCGACGTGATCAAGGCCTTCGCCCGGACCGCCGACCACCACGTGGACGAGCTGCTGGCCACCGCCCGCCGGATCGTCCCGCCGGAGGTGGCCACGCTCACCCAGGCCGGGCTCGGCTTCATCGAGATCTGCCCGCCCGGGGTGGACAAGGCCACCGGGCTCAGCGTGGTAGCGCAGACCCTCGGGGTCGATCCCGCGGAGGTGCTGGTCTTCGGCGACATGCCCAACGACCTGCCGATGTTCGACTGGGCCGGCTGGGCGCGGGTGGCGGTCTCCAACGCCCACCCGGAGGTGCGCGCCGCGGCCGACGAGGTGACCCTGCGCAACGACGACGACGGCGTCGCCGTCTACCTGGACCGGCTACTCTCCCGGTGATGGGAGAGACACCTCGGCTGGTCGCGAGCGACATCGACGGCACCCTGCTCCGGGACGACCGGACGCTGAGCCCGCACACCGCGGCGGTGCTGGCCCGGATCGCCGCGGCGGGCACGCCGGTCGTGCTGGTCACCGGCCGTCCCATCCGCTGGCTCCAGCTCGTGTACGACCAGCTCGCCGAGCCGCTCCCGGCGATCTGCGCCAACGGCGCGGTGGTGTACGACCCGGTGGCCGACGAGGTGCTGCGGGCCGACCCGCTGGCCCCGGAGCTGCTGGCGGAGGTGGCCCGGCGGCTGCGGGCCGCGGTGCCCGGGGTGAGCTTCGCGGTGGAGATCGTGGACAGCCGGCAGATGCGGCACGAGGCGGACTACCCGCTGCGCTGGGACGCCGACACCGACGCCATCCGGGCGGTCGAGTCGCCCGAGGAGCTGCTCTCCGCGCCGGCGGTCAAGCTGCTGGCCCGGGCCGGCGAGCAGGACCCGGACGTGTTCGTGCGGGTGGTGGCCGGGGCGCTGCAGGGGCTGGCCGAGGCGACCCACTCGTCGTACACCGGGCTGGTGGAGATCTCCGCCGCCGGGGTGACCAAGGCGGCCGGCCTGGCCTGGTACTGCGCCCGGCTCGGCATCGACGAGCGGGACGTGCTGGCCTTCGGCGACATGCCCAACGACCTGCCGATGCTGACCTGGGCCGGCCGGGCGGTGGCGGTCGCCAACGCGCACCCCGCCGTCCTGGAGATCGCCGACGAGGTGACTGCGGCGAACTCCGAGGACGGCGTGGCGGCGTACCTGGAGAAGGTCTTCGGGGTGGGCTGAGGTCAGAGGTACTGGCCGGGGGCGTGGCCCTCGCTCGGCGGCGGCATGCCGGGCATCCCCGGCACCACTCCGCCAGGGCCGCTGGGCAGGGCCTGCCGGCCGGACCGCATCTGCTCCAGCTGCACCCGGGCGGCCATCTGCTGGGCGACCAGCGCGGCCTGGATGCCGTGGAACAGGCCCTCCAGCCAGCCGACCAGCTGAGCGTGGGCGATCCGCAGCTCAGCCTCGCTCGGCACCTGGTCCTCCGTGAAGGGCAGCGAGATCCGTTCCAGCTCCTCGCGCAGCTCGGGGGCGAGCCCCTCCTTCAGCTCGACGATCGACCGCTCGTGGATCTCGCGCATCCGGTGCCGGCTGGCGTCGTCGAGCGGCGCCGCCTTGACCTCCTCCAGCAGCTGCTTGATCATGCTGCCGATCCGCATCACCTTGGCCGGCTGCTCGACCAGGCGGGTCGGGTCCTCACCCTGCCCCTCCTCGGTCTGCACGGTGCCGACCGGTCGGCCGTCCGGGCCGATCACCACCACGGTGCCGGGGATCCCGTCCTGGCCCTGCTCGTCGTTCTGTCCAGCGGAGCGCGCTTCGGTCATGGGACCCATCTTTACCCAGGGCCCATCACCCACGCGCGCCGGGACGGGCTCCCGGCCCGGAACCACCCAGCCGGGTCGCGCTACCGTCGCCGTCATGCCCGCAGACCCGCGCGCCGTGCTGACCCGGCCCGCCCCGGCGCCGGCCGCCACGGTCGCCTACGGCGACCACCCCGAGCAGATCGCCGACCTGCGCCGGCCCGTCGGCGCCGGCCCCGCCCGTCGGCTGGTCGTCGTGGTGCACGGCGGCTTCTGGCGTACGGAGTACGACCGGAGCCACACCGGGCCGATGGCGGCGGCGCTGGCCGAGCTCGGCCACCCGGTCGCCCAGCTCGAGTACCGCCGCACCGGTCAGCCCGACGGCGGCTGGCCGCATACGCTGACCGACGTGCTGGCCGGGGTGGCGGCGCTGCCCGCGCTGGCCGCCGCCGCGATGCCGGGTCGGGTGTCCGTCGGGCCGCCGATCCTGGTCGGCCACTCGGCGGGCGGGCAGCTGGCGCTGTACGTCGCGGCGCAGGCACCCGCGACGGTCGGCGGCGTGCTGGCGCTGGCTCCGGTCGCCGACCTCGCCGAGGCGTACCGGCTGGACCTGGACTCGGGGGCGGTGGCCGCGCTGCTCGGCGGCGGCCCGGCGGACGTGCCCGACCGGTACGCGGCGGCCGATCCTTCGGCATTGGTGCCGATCCGAGTACGCAGCGTAGTCATCCATGGCGCGCTGGACCGTCAGGTCCCGGTCACGATGAGCCGCTCGTGGGTCGCCGCGGCCCGGGCGGCCGGATCCCCGACGGCGCTCGTTGAGCTGCCGGAATGCGAGCATTTCGGACTGATCGCTCCGGACTCTGCGGCCTGGCCCCGGGTGGTCGCCGCGTTGCGGTCCCTTCACGATGATCTTCCGGCCATTGACGCAGAGTCGCCGACCAGGTAGAACGCCGAGGGGGCGACGAGCCCCTGCAACACTTCGGAAGGAAATGTGTGTCGCAGATGAATCGCAGGCGGGCACTTCAACTGCTGGCCGCGCTCGGTACCACCGGACTGGCGGCCGCCTGCGGCTCCAACCCCGACTCCGAGAGCACCACGAACGACTCCGCCAGCCCGATCAAGATTGGACTCATTGTCCCCGAGGCCGGCGCTAACAAGGCGATCGGCGTCGACATCGCCAACGGGTTCCAACTCTTCCTCGCCCTCAACGACCAGCGCCTCGGCGGGCACCCGGTGACCGTGGTGACCGCCGACGAGGGCGACACTGCCAAGACCGGCCAGGCCGCCGTCGACCGCCTCCTCAAGGAGGGGGTGATCGCGCTCACCGGCGTGGTCAGCTCGGCCGTCATGTCCGGCGTCCGGGACACCGTCGAGCAGGCCCGGGTGCCGCTGATCGGCTCGAACGCCTCGCCGACCAGCCTGCAGAGCGTCGTCTACATCTGGCGCACCTCGTACGTCCTCGACGAGCCCGGTCAGGCGCTCGGCGAGTACCTCCGGCAGACCCTGGCCGCCAACAGCCGGATCGCCATCCTCGCCCCGGACAGCACGGGGAGCAAGGACGTGATCAAGGGCTTCAGGCTGAAATACGAGGTCGGCCGCCGCCTCCCCGACCCGATCTTCACCGGGGAATTCAAGAAGCCTCAGAAGGGGTTTTTCGCGGACCAGATCCGTCAGGCCCTCAGCGGCAAGCCCAATGCCGTCTTCTGCCACTTCGCCGGCCCGGCCGCGGTGCAGTTCATCAAGGATCTCTACGACGAGGGCTACCAGGGCCCGATCTACGCCCCCGGCTTCCTCACCGAGGGCACCGTCCTCGACGATCTGGAGAGCGAGGCCGAGACGATCAAGAGGTTCGGCATCGAGACCGCGCTCAACTACTCGGCCGACCTCAACAACACGGCCAACCGGGTGTTCGCCTCGGCGTACCGCAAGACGTACAACGTCTCCCCGACCACCTACGCGATGGCCTCGTACGACGCCGCGCAGGTGCTCGACAAGGCCCTCCGGCTGGCCGGGCCGAACCCGACCCCGCAGCAGGTCAACCTGGCGCTGGGCAAGATCGGCCAGATCGACAGCCCGCGTGGCGCCTGGCAGTTCAACCAGCCGCGTACCCCGCAGCAGAAGTGGTACCTGCGCCGGGTCCAGCCGGACGGTCGGCTGCTGTCCAACGTCGTGATCAACGAGCTGGCCACGCTCGGCTGATCCCCGTACGCCACGGGCCGGCCTCCCGGTGGGAGGCCGGCCCGTTTCGTGCTCGGCCGCGGATCGGCGTCACCGCGTGGCGCGGGACCGCCAGGTCAGTGGCGCAGCTCGGCGATGCAGCACTTCACGCTGCCGCCGCCCTTCTTCAGCTCGCCCAGCTCGACCGGGACCGGGGTGTAGCCGGCCGCCTTGAGCTTGCCGGCGAGCCGGGTCGCCTCGCTGTTCAGCACCACGTTCGCCCCGTCGCTGACCAGGTTCAGGCCGAACGCCATGGCGTCCTCGTCGTCCGCGATCACGGCGTCGGGGAAGAGCTGGGCGAGCACCTTCTGGCTGGCCGCCGAGAAGGCGCCCGGGAAGTAGACGATGTTCTCGTCGTCGATCGAGGCGAGCGCCACGTCGAGGTGGTAGAAGCGCGGGTCGACCAGGCGCAGTGAGACCACCGGCCGGCCGAGCGCCTCCTGCGCCTCGGCGTGCGCCGGCAGCTCGGTGCGGAAGCCGTGTCCGGCGAGGATCAGCCCGCCGTGCGCGTCCGGCAGGTAGGCGAAGTCGCCCTCACCCTCGTTGGTCTCGCTCGGCGCGATGAACCGCCAGCCCTGCGACTCGTAGAACGCCCGGTGCGCGGCGGCCTCGGCGGCCCGCTGCTCGTGCTTGAACTGGGCCCCGTACACCGTGCCGTCCACCACGAAGGCGCCGTTGGCCGCGTAGACCATGTCGGGCAGCCCCCGCTGCGGGGTGAGCAGGTGCACCTCGTGGCCGAGGCCGACGAGGGTGTCCCGCAGCCGGTCCCACTGCTTGACCGCCAGCTCCGCGTCGACCGGCGTGGTCACGTCCATCCACGGGTTGATCGCGTACTCGACCGTGAAGTGCTCGGGCGAGCACATGAGATATGTCCGCTTTCGCGGGACTCGCTGCTGGTTCACGGTCACCAAGGGTAGGTAGCGTACAACTTTGGTAACAGCCACAACCATTGCTTCCCGGGGGCGGAACGTTGCAGATAGACGCGGTTGATCAGCGAATCATTGCGTTGCTCGTGGCGGATGCCCGAGCGTCGTACGCCGACATCGGCACCCGGGTGTCACTCTCCGCCCCCGCGGTCAAGCGGCGGGTCGACCGGCTCCGGGCCGCCGGGGTGATCCGAGGGTTCACCGCGGTGGTCGACCCGGCCGCCGTCGGCTGGACCACCGAGGCCTTCGTCGAGCTGTTCTGCGCCGGTCGGACCACCCCCGCGCAGATCGGGGCGGCCGCCCGCCGGCACCCCGAGGTGGTCGGCGCGTACACCGTCTCCGGCGAGGCCGACGCCTTGGTGCACCTGCGGGCCGCCGACATCGCCCACCTCGAGGAGGCGCTGGAACGGCTGCGGGCGGAGCCCTTCGTGACCTCGTCCCGGAGCACCATCGTCCTCTCCCGGCTGGTCGAGTCGCCCGGCGTCGGCCCCTCCGCCGGCTGACCCCGCCCCCATATGAGCCGGCAAGCGGGAACCGGCACCCGCGGTCCGGCGTCGAACCGGACATGAAACCGGCGACCACACCGAGCCAGCGAACCTGACACCTCCCTCCCCCGGCGGGTGGGGCTCGGATCCCTGGGTTTCCGGGCCCCACCCGCCGTCATCGCTTGACCTCACCCCTGCTTCAGGTTGTTGGCTGGGTACAGGGGCCCGACGGGAGGGGGACACGTGCGCGCGGTGTGGCTGCGGGAGTTCGGTGGTCCGGAGGTGCTGGTGCCGGGACCGGCGCCGGACCCGGTGCCCGGGCCGGGGCAGGTGCTGATCGAGGTGGCCCACGCCAACATCACCTTCGTGGAGACGCTGTTCCGGGCGACCGGGTTCGGGCCGTTCACCGGCGCGCCGCCGCTGATCCCCGGCAACGGGGTCGGTGGCCTGATCGCCGCCGTGGGCCCCGGCGTCGACCCTCGGCTGGTGGGGCGGCGGGTGGTCAGCGGGACCGGCGGCTCCGGCGGCTACGCCGAGCGCGTGGCGGTCGACCGGGACGCCCCTTTCGAGGTGCCCGCCGGGCTGCGGCTGGACGAGGCGGTCGCGTTGCTCGCCGACGGTCGTACCGCCGTGATGCTGGTGCAGGCGGCTCAGTTGCGGGCCGGAGACCGGGTCCTGGTCGAGGCGGCGGCCGGCGGGGTCGGCAGCCTGCTGGTGCAGCTCGCGACGGCGGCCGGCGCGCGGGTCGTCGCGGCCGCCGGGGGTACCCGGAAGGTGGCGCTGCTGCGCGAGCGCGGCGTCGAGGTGGTGGTGGACTACCGGCAGCCGGACTGGACCGACCAGGTACGAGCGGCCACCGGCGGCGTGGACGTGGTCTTCGACGGGGTGGGTGGCCAGCTCGCCCGGGCCGCGTTCGACCTGCTGGGCCGGGGCGGGCGGATGCTCAGCTTCGGGCTGGCCAGCGGCGCCTGGGCAGACTTGCCGGCCGACGTCGCGGCGGCCCGCGGGGTGACCCTGCTCCGCCCGAGCGCCACACCCGCGGAGCTGCGCGCGTACACCGAGCGGGCGCTGGCCGAGGCGGCGGCCGGGCCGCTGCGGCCACTGATCGGGCAGCGTTTCCCGCTGGAGCGGGCCGCCGAGGCGCACGCCGCCATCGAATCCCGGGCCACGGTCGGCAAGACCCTGCTCGACGTCTGACCCGTCAGAGGTACATGCCGGTGCGGTGCTCGCCCTGGGACCGGGCCGGCTTGTCCCCCTCGCCGAAGAAGCGTTTGCCGCCGAACTCCCCGTGCAGCCGATCGTCCAGCTCGTCGGCCAGGCCGGTCATCACCTGGACGGCGAGCATCAGGTGGGTGGGCTGGAAGTTCCGGCCGAAGACCGGGATGGAGGCCCAGACCGTGTCGTCGGCGCAGTAGAGCCGGCCGATCGGCATCCGGTTGGTCAGCTCGGACAGCTTGACGTAGAGGCGTTCGGTCGGCTCGACCTCGGTGAGCACCGGGGAGAATACGTCGACCAGGGGTGGGTTGTCCCGTACCCGGACGAAGACCATGGCCGATCCGGCCCGGATGTTGATGTCGCCGTCCGAGTCGATCTGCAACTGGTCGGACTTCGACTTGAGCATGGTGGAGACGACCGTGCGGACGCGCTCCTCGAGCGCCAGCACGTCGTTCTCGACCGCCTGCGCGGTCGCCGCGGCAGCCAACGCCTCGTCGAGGTCGGCCTCCACGTCCCGGGCCGCGCCGAACTCGCTGCGCGCCGTACCCAGCGGCTCCACCGGCAGCGGCTCCCCCTCCGCGTCGTTCACCAGATAGACGAGGAAGGCGGGGTGCGGGGCGCCGTAGACGTCGCGGAGGGTGCGGGAGAGCACGGCCGCGAGCCGGGTGGACTCGTCGGCCGAACAGTCCAGGCCGAACTGCTCGCCGGAGCCCTCCACCACCCCGGGCGGAGACCAGCCGAGCGCGATCATGTCGGCCACCGCCGCCCGGTCGAGCCGGTAGCCCGGCGGCAGGGTGGCGTTGCCGACCGCCCGCGCGAAGCGCTTCCCCTCCTCGCCGACATCCACGCTGATCGAGTAGACGGCGTCTCCCGTCCCGGAGGCCGTCGGGTCGAGGGTCACCTCCAGGTGCGCGCCGGTGGGCAGGGCCCGCAGCCGCTCGGCCAGTGCGCGGGCGAACTCCCGCCAGGCCTCAGTCACCTTGGCCCGCAGGTCGGCCGTGGTCGGCTCGTCCAGCAGGATCGACTCGTACTGCTCCGGCGTGCCCCCGGCGGGCTCATCCAGCGGCGCCGAGGGGTGGTCTGCCGTCATGATCGCCTCCGTCCGTCAGGGGTCACCCTACCCACGGACGGTGGGGGTCAAATCAAGCCGTGGCGCTACTCGGTCGGCGCGGTGCCGTCCAGCTCAACCGGCCAGGTCCCGGCCAGCCCGCTGAGCCGGGCCGCGGTGTCGGCGAGGTCGGCCCCGCGTCCCACGGCGAGTCCCAGCAGGTACGCGGTGACCGGCGCTCCCGGGCGCAGCACCTGGTGGGCCACGTCCTTGGCCAGGTCGAGCACGATCGGCACCGACACCCGAGCCGGGTCGAGGCCCAGCTCCGCGCAGGCCGCCGTGACCCAGTCGTCCATCACCGTCATCGTGTCCACTCCTCGGCCCGGCGTACGTCCTCGTCAGTGTCGCAGTCAAACCAGGGTGGCGGGCCGGAGCCGGACCAGGGCACCTCCAGCACCGTCATCCCGGCCAGCAGCGCGCGCACCGGGGCCCCGTCGAGGCTGCCGCTCCGCTGCCCGGCGAGCCGGTCGAGAGCGGCCCGCAACGCGGCGACCCGCCACACGCCGCAGAGCTGTTGCCGCCGACCGTCGCCGTCGACGTAGCAGGCACCGTCGACCGCCGACCCGCCGAGCCGGCGCCGCAGGTCGCCGACCGCCTCGGAAGTGAGCAGCGGCAGGTCGGCGGCGAGCAGGGCCACCGTGGTCGTAGCGCGGTCCAGCAGAGCGAGGCCGGCCGCCGTGGCCGCCACCGGGCCACCGCCCGGCGGCTCCTCGCGGGTCACCCGGACGCCCTCCGGGACCGGGCCGGCCGGACCGACCAGGATCCGCGGCTCGGCGTCGGCGACCGCCGCGAGCACCCGGTCCCGCATCGGCCGGCCGCCGACCGGAAGCGCGGGCTTGTCCACCCCGCCCATCCGCCGCGCCGCGCCGCCCGCGAGCACCACCGCCGCGTACGCCGTCACCCGGCCACCGTAACCGGACGGACTGTCGACCGCCCGCGCGCGGCGGCCCGGCCGGCTTCGCGCGGCCGGCGTCTTGATCCACTCGGTTTGCGGCAGCTGGGCGTGTCCGAGGCCGCGGTCACCGCCGGTTGCCGCAGCCGGAGTGGATCAGGGCGGCACGAGTCGCCCCAGCGCACCCGCCACCCCCGGTCACCGTCGCCGTGCCCGGAGGCCGGCGTCCGCAGCGCCCCGGCTGGCTCTACGCAACCCCGCGTCTGATCCACTCGTTCTGCGGCATCTGGACGTGTCCGAGCCCGGCGTCACCCTCGGTTGCCGCATCCCGAGTCGATCACCGCTGGCCGGAGTCGCCCTGCAGAGAGCCGGGCAGACGGGGCAGGATGGCGGGATGGGACGGGCGACTGATCGGCGGAGTGTGCTCCGGATCGACCTCGACGCGGCGGCGAACGGGCGCGCTCGGGTGAAGCGCCAGGACACCCTGGCCGTCGAGGAGCCGCTGGAGATCCGGGTCGGCCCGGCAGGGCCCGGCCGACGGCGGCCGCTCGCGGTCACCATGCGCACCCCCGGCGACGACCTGGACCTGGCGATCGGCTTCCTGCTCACCGAGGGCCTGATCAGGTCCACCGACGACGTGCACACCGCCCAGCTCTGCGCCGGGGCGGAGACGCCGAACACGTACAACGTGGTCGACGTGGTGCTGACCCCGGGCGTGCCGGAGCCCAGCACCGACCCGGCCCGCAACTTCTACACGACCAGCTCCTGCGGGGTCTGCGGCAAGGCCAGCATCGACTCGGTGCGGACCCGTTCGCTCTTCGCCGTGGCGGAGGACCCGATGGCCGTGCCGGCAGAGGTACTGGTCGCCCTGCCGGACCGGCTGCGGGCGGCGCAGCGGGCCTTCGAACGCACCGGCGGCCTGCACGCGGCGGGCCTGTTCACCCCGGACGGCGAGCTCGTGGTGCTGCGCGAGGACGTGGGCCGGCACAACGCGGTGGACAAGGTGGTCGGCTGGGCGGTCCGCGAGCGGCGCCTGCCGCTGGTCGGGCACGTGCTGATGGTCTCCGGCCGGGCCAGTTTCGAGCTGACCCAGAAGGCGTGGATGGCGGGCGTCCCCATGCTCGCGGCGGTCTCCGCGCCCAGCACCCTCGCCGTTGAACTGGCCGAGGAGGCCGGGATGACGCTGGTCGGCTTCCTCCGCGGCCGGTCAATGAACGTCTACGCCGGCGCCGAGCGGATCGCCGAGTAACGCTGGCCGGACTCGCTACTCCTCGTCGGCCAGCTCCGGCCGGTGCTCGCGGATCCACCGCTCGACGTCCTCCGCGAGCCACACGTTGCCCTGCTGCAGCTCCGCCACGGGGGCCGGAAACGAGCGGTGCGACGTGATCGCATAGACGCGCTGCCGGCTGATCCCGCCAAGCCGCATCCGGATCTCGTGCGCGCCCATCAGCTTCAACGACAGCGTGATCCACCAGACCGACTAGCCGAGAGCGCCCTCGTCCGGCTCACTGACCGGGATGGGCCGCCCGTGTCGGGCGGCCCAGGCACGAATGTCATCAGCGAGCCAGATTCGGCCGACGGCCAGTGTCGCGACCGGCGCTGGAAAGTCGTGCCGGGTGGAGAGCTGCGATACACGCTGACGCGACACGTTCAGGTGATCGCCAATTTCCTGCGCGGCCCACAGTTCCATCGCGTACACCCTCCGGCGGCCACGCTGTTACGGGGCCTCGCTTGCTCAGGCCCGCTCGACCTCGCGGAGCATCAGCGCGAGGCTCTGCGACCGCCGCTCGGCGGGTAGCGCCTCCCATGCCCGCCGGGCATACGCGACGCCGCCAGCCTTGTCGCCGGCCTTCGCCATGGTCAGGCCCCGGTGTAGCTCGATGTGTGTCGCGAAGCGCGGCAGCCCCGGAGGCCGCGTCCGGTCGGCCTCTTCCTGGGCCTCGACGCCGGGGCCCGGGAGCCCCAGGCGGGCGTAGAGCATGCTGCGGAAGGTCGCCATCCGCCACGGCGGGACCGCCGTGTCCGAGACCTCCGCGTCCGGCGAGGCGACGCGATCGAAGACCTGCCGGGCTTCCGTGTCCAGCGCGATCGCGCCGGCCTGGTCCCCGCGTCCGGCCGCGACGTGCGCCCGCGCCATCAGTGCCTGGACGCGGCCGAGCGACGGCCGATCAGACAGCCCGATCGCCTGGTCCGCGTACCGCCGCGCCGTGGGCAGCGCCGCGCCTTCGTAGGCGAGCGCGATCGCTGCCCGGCCCCGGACCCACACCCGGACGCCCAGGTCGTCGGAGCGATCCGCCGCCGCCGCGGCCAGGTCGTACCACCGGATCGCCTCGGCGGGGTTGGGCGTGGTCTTGCCATAGGTCACCAACGCTCGCGCAGCGTGCCCCCACATCCGGGGCGTGTCGAGGTGCTGCTGAAGGATCACGAGGTCACCCGCGAGGCGGGCCTGAAGCACGGCCGCCCCCACCGCCATGTAGTCCCGGCCGTACTGGTCGACCCGATCGCGCCAGTTCTCTTCCGCCCCTCGGCCGTCGAGCGCCGCGGTGAAACCGGCCCGGATGAGTTCGCCGGCCACGACCGGGCCGACTATTCCGGCCGTCAGGCCGAGCACCTGCCGACGGTTCACGTCACCCTCCCCGAGCGCCCGCGTAGGCGAGCACGATGTCAGGCGTCGCGGCCCTCCGCCCGGCCTCAACGTTGCTCAGGTGCGAGGCCGAGTAGCACGACCGGGCCGCCACCGAGGCGAGCGTGACGCCCGCCTCGGTACGAGCCTGCCGCAACTGCGCGCCGAGGTCGTCCACCGGGGCCCCCTGTTGAAAGCTCGTGAAAGCTCAATGCGCTTCCGAGAGTAGTCCCGCCATCACGACACTGTGGACAGCGGAACCGCTGACGTGGCCCGAACCGTCGGCGGGACCGGCACAGGGCCGCCTCGGCGGAGAGGCGGGGCGGCCCCCTCCAAAGTCCCTGAGGAGGCCTCGCTGTGCGTTTCCGGTTCTGGCGTAACAAGCCCCAGACGTCAATTCCGCTCCCACGCCGCACGCCTCCTAACGAGCGGCTGAGCTGGTCGACCCAGCCGACCGAGGTCTTCCCAACGACCGACCCGGGCCGCGCCGGCAACCTCACCCTGGCGCAGCGGTGGCGGGCCGGGGAGTGGCGGAAGAATGGCCGTCCGAGATGAGCCGACCCCCACGCCCTCACCTCCCGATGCGTCCGCTCTGGCGCTGCCGCGCCTGTGGGGCTGAGTGGCCCTGCCAGGCCGCCCGGCTTGCCCTGCTGGTCGATTACCGCGATGACCGGGCGGGCCTGTTGGTGTACCTGAGCACGCTGATGGCCGAGGCCGGGACGCAGCTCTCGCAGCTCAACGGACACGCTCTGCCCGAGAACCTGACCGAGCGCTTCCTAGCCTGGGCCCGCGCCCGATAGGCACGGCCGGAAGGAACGCCTGGGAGGTCAACCTGGTCAGCGGCCGGCGTCAGATGCTTCGGCGGGATATGCGGCGGCGGGACCGCCGACGCACCACGTTGGGCCCGTCAACGGCCGGCCAGCCGTCCAGTTCGGACGGGGGTAGGCCGCGCCGAAGCAGGTCGTCGAGGAGCATCGCCAGCGAATAGTCGGGGTGGACCTCCAGGACCCGTTCCAACGCCACCGCCGCGAGGGCGCCCTGCCCGGCGCGCCAGGCGGCGAAGGCGAGCAGGCTGCCCGGGGCGGCGATCAGCTCCGGCTCGGCGCGGCGCAGCACGTCGGTCCAGAGGCTGATGTCCGGGTCCCGCCCGTCGGTCCGCTCCCACGCGTGGTCGCGTACGGGCAACTCGGTGAGGATTACCGTCAGCCAGGCCACCTCGTCGTCGGTCAGCCGCTCGCCCCGCCGGTGGCGGCGCAGCGCGGTGCGGACCGCCGCCACCCCGGCCGAGCGCACCGACCGGCCGCCGGCCAGGGCGGTCTCCGCCGCCTCCTCGGTCAGGGCGACCAGCCGCCGGCGGGCCCGGGCGGTGGCCCGGCGCATGGCCACCCGGGCCGGTCCGTCGAGCGGGGCCACCTGCGCGGTCAGCGCGGCCCGGTCGGGGAGGGCGACCTGACCGGCGAAGACCGCCGCCGCGCTGACCTCGCTGGCCGCCGGGTCGTACGCGGTGCCGTCGGGCGGGCAGCAGTCGGGCTCGGCGCAGAGGTAGGACCACCAGCGGCCCTCGGTCACCCGCAGCGCGTCCAGCACGAGCAGCCCCGCCACGGTGAGCGCCTCGCCCACCGCGTCCACGGCCCCGGTCACCCGGGCGGCCGGCCCGTAGCCGATCACCGTGGCCGACTCGGCGCCCTGCCGACCGATGACGCCGGCCAGATGTCGCGCGGCCGGGCGCGGATCGGCGCCCGGCTCGGGCAGGTCACCCCGGGCGGCGAAGATGACCCGCCGACCGCGCAGCGCCACCACGACCACGCTGTCGGCGGGATGGAAGCCGAGCAGGTACGGCACGGCGGCGATGAGGTCGGCGGGCGAACGGACGGCGAGCCGGGGGCGGTCGGTCGGTGTCATGCCGGGAGCGTGCGGCGACCGGGCACCCGCCCGACAGGCCCTGTGGACGACACGCGGGTTGTCCACAGACACGGAGAGTATTGACCCAGGTCGGTGCAGAATGCCGGACGAGTCCGGACGCCGGGACGGGCCGGGAGCCGCTACCTTGCGCTCATGGACCTGGCGTACCTGCGGGCGCACCCGGAGCACCTGCCGACCTTCCTGACCCATCAGCGGATCCGGGAGACGCCCGTCTCCGGCGGTGACATCTGCGCCGCGTCCCGGCTCACCCTGGACGACGGCCACTCGGTCTTCGCCAAGACCTGGCCGGAGACGGCGGGGCGGCCGGCGCCGGAGGACTTCTTCGCCACGGAGGCGGCCGGGCTGCGCTGGCTGCGCGCGGCGGGCACGGTCGCCGTACCGGAGGTGATCGTGGCGCTGCCGCAACTGCTGGCGCTCGACTGGGTGGAGCCCGGCGAGCCGACGCCGGAGGCGGCCGAACGGTTCGGCCGGGAGCTGGCCGGGCTGCACCGCGCCGGGGCGCCGGCGTTCGGCGCGGAGTGGACCGGCTTCATCGGCGCTCTGCCCCAGGACAACACCCCGGACCCCGGGCCGTGGTCGGACTGGTTCGCCCGCCGCCGGCTCGCGCCATACCTGCGGACGTCCGTCGACAACGGCGCCCTCACGAAGGCGGAGGCCGGCCTGGTCGAGGAGCTGATCGACCGGATCGGAGAGCTGGGCGGCGACGAGCCGCCGGCCCGCATCCACGGCGACCTCTGGCCGGGCAACCTGCTCTGGGGCGCCGATGACCGGGTCCGGCTGGTCGACCCGGCCGCGCACGGCGGGCACCGGGAGACGGACCTCGCCCAGCTCGCGCTCTTCGGCGGCGCGCCGCACCTGGACCGGATCCTGGCCACCTACGACGAGACGTGGCCGCTGGCCGACGGATGGCGGGAACGGGTGCCGCTGCACCAGCTCCACCTGCTGCTGGTGCACACCGCTCTGTTCGGCGCGGCGTACCGGGACGCGGTGGGCACGGCCGCCCGAGCCGCGCTGCGGGGCGCCGGACGCGCTACCGTCGACAGGTGACCGCCGCCCCGCCGACCGACGGCCCCCTTGTCGACCGGTACCGTCGCGTCGCCCGGGACCTGCGCGTCTCGCTGACCGACAAGTGCAACCTGCGCTGCACCTACTGCATGCCGGCCGAGGGACTGCCCTGGCTGGCCGGGCCGCAGCTGCTCGACGACGACGAGATCGTCCGGCTGGTCCGGGTCGCGGTGCACCGGCTCGGCGTCACCGAGGTCCGCTTCACCGGCGGGGAGCCGCTGATCCGGCCAGGGCTGGTCGGCATCGTGGCCGCGGTGGCCGCGCTGGAGCCGCGCCCCCGGATCTCGCTGACCACCAACGGCATCGGGCTGGCGCGGCTCGCGCCGACGCTGCGCGCCGCCGGCCTGGACCGGGTCAACGTCTCGCTGGACACCCTGGACCGGGCCCGGTTCGCCGAGCTGACCCGGCGGGACCGGCTGACCGACGTGCTCGCCGGGCTGGCCGGGGCGGCCGCCGCCGGACTGACCCCGGTGAAAATCAACTCGGTGCTGATGCGCGGCGTCAACGACGACGAGGCGCCGGCGCTGCTGCGCTTCGCCCTAGCGCAGGGCTACGAGCTGCGGTTCATCGAGCAGATGCCGCTGGACGCCCAGCACGGCTGGGACCGTACGACGATGGTCACCGCCGAGCAGATCCTGGCCTCGCTGGGCCGCGAGTTCACCCTGACGCCCGACCCCGCCGAGCGGGGGGCGGCACCGGCCGAGACCTGGCTGGTGGACGGCGGCCCGTCCCGGGTCGGCGTGATCGCCAGCGTGACCCGCCCGTTCTGCGGCGACTGCGACCGCACCCGGCTCACCGCCGACGGCCAGGTCCGCGCCTGCCTCTTCGCCACTGAGGAGTCCGACCTGCGCGGCGCGCTGCGCGCCGGGGCGGACGACGACGAGCTGGCCCGGCGCTGGCGGGCGGCGATGTGGGGCAAGCGCGCCGGCCACGGCATCGACGACCCGACCTTCCTGCAACCCGCCCGGCCGATGTCGGCGATCGGAGGCTGAGGAGTGGAACTCACCGTCCGGTACTTCGCCGGTGCCCGGGCCGCGGCCGGCCGGGCCGAGGAGACCGTCCCCGCCGGCCGATCGTTGGACGAACTCACCGATCACCTGGCCACGCGGCACGGAGAGCGGCTGGCCAAGGTGCTGACGGTGGCGAGCTTTCTGGTCGACGGCGTGACCTGCCATGATCGTCAGGCGCCGCTGCCGGCCGGGGCCACCATCGACGTCCTGCCCCCCTTCGCGGGCGGCTGAGGGAGGCACACGTTGTTGGCGGCACTCGGGTTCCTGGGCACCCTGGCCCTGATCACCGGCCTGATCCACCTCTACCTGTGGAAGCGGCTGGTCCGGGACACCACCACGCCGGGGCGCGGGCGGCGGATCGGCGGGATGGCCGCGCTGGTGCTCGCGCTACTGGTCCCGGCGACCATGGTCGCCACCCGGGCCGGGGTGCGCTGGCTGGCCTGGCCGGGCTACCTCTGGCTCGCGGTGATGTTCTACCTGCTGGTCCTGCTGCTGGCGCTGGAAGTGCCGATGGCGGTCGCGAAGCTGGTGCTGCGCCGCCGGGCCACCGTCGCCGAGCCGACCGCCGCCGCGCCGGAACCGGCCCTGGTGGTCGCCGCGGGCGCCGGCCCGCAGGGCGCCGGGGACGCCGCCGAGCCGCCGGCCGCGGCCGGCACCGCCGACCCGCCGGCTGCCGCGGCAGTGCAGCAGCCGGACCACGACCCGTCCCGCCGGTTGCTGCTGGCCAGGGGCGCCGCGATCTTCGCCGGCCTGACCGCCGCCGGCGTCACCGGGTACGGCGTCCGCACCGCGATGGGGCCGCCGCAGCTGGACCGGGTGCGGATCCCGCTGTCCAAGCTCCCCCGGAGCATGGACGGCCTGCGCATCGCCACCGTCTCGGACATCCACCTCGGCCCGCTGCGCGGCCGGGGGCACACCGAGCGGATCGTGGCCGCCATCAACCGCCTGGACGCCGACATCGTCGCGGTGGTCGGCGACCTGGTCGACGGCTCGGTCGCCGAACTGGGCGAGGCGGCGGCACCGCTGCGTTACCTGCGCTCCCGGTACGGCAGCTACTTCGTCACCGGTAACCACGAGTACTACTCAGGGGTCGAGGAGTGGGTGCAGGAGGTGGACCGGCTCGGCCTTCGGGTGCTGCAGAACCAGCGACTGGAGATCGCCGCTCGGGGCGGCGTGCTCGACCTGGCGGGGGTGAACGACCCGTCCGGGGCGGATATGGGCTTCGCCGCCGGGCCGGACTACGCGGCGGCGCTCGGCGACCGCGACTCGAGCCGGCCGGTGGTGCTGCTGGCACACCAGCCGGTGGCCGCGGTGGAGGCGGCGAAGTACGGCGTGGACCTGCAGCTCTCCGGGCACACCCACGGCGGCCAGATGGCGCCCTTCAACTACCTGGTCAAGCTCCAGCAGCCGGTGGTCTCCGGCCTCGGCGAGGTCGACGGCACCAAGGTCTACGTCACCAACGGCGCCGGCTTCTGGGGGCCGCCGGTCCGGGTCGGCGCCCCGCCGCAGATCACCCTGGTCGAGCTCCGCGCCCAATAGCGCGGCCACGTCGCACAGTCCAGCGCCGGATTGCTCAGGTCACGCGTACGCGTGGCGGCGGGCGCGCGACGGGCCGGCCGTGACAGGATGCGGCGTGCCTCCGTTCAGCGCCGCACCCTCCGGTGGCCTCCCGCCATTCGTCGCGGATCTGCACATCCACTCGAAGTACTCGCGCGCGTGCAGCCGGGACCTGACCCTGCCGAACCTCGGCTGGTGGGCCCGGCGCAAGGGCATCGGCGTGCTCGGCACCGGCGACTTCACCCACCCCGCCTGGTACGACCACCTGCGCGAGACGCTGCACCCGGCCGAGCCCGGCCTGTACCGGCTCAGCCCGGAGGCGGAACGGGACATCGCCCGGCGGCTGCCGCCCCGGCTGGCGAGCGAGGCGGAGGCGGACAGCGTCCGGTTCATGCTCAGCGTGGAGATTTCCACGATCTACAAGCGGGACGACCGGACCCGCAAGGTGCACCACCTGATCTACCTGCCCGACCTGGACGCGGTGGCCCGGTTCAACACCGCGCTGGGCCGGATCGGCAACCTCGGCTCGGACGGCCGGCCGATCCTCGGCCTAGACTCCCGCGACCTGCTGGAGATCACCCTCGAGGCGAGCCCGGACGGCTACCTGGTCCCGGCGCACATCTGGACGCCCTGGTTCTCCGCGCTCGGCTCGAAGTCCGGCTTCGACACGATCGCCGACTGCTACGCCGACCTGGCCGAGCACGTCTTCGCGGTGGAGACCGGCCTCTCCTCCGATCCGGAGATGAACTGGCGGGTCGGCAGCCTGGACCGCTACCAGCTCGTCTCCAACTCCGACGCGCACTCGCCGCCCGCGCTCGCCCGGGAGGCCACCGTCCTCACGTCCGGCCGGGACTACTTCGCCATCCGCGAGGCGCTGCGCACCGGGGACGGGCTGGCCGGGACGATCGAGTTCTTCCCCGAGGAGGGCAAGTACCACGCCGACGGGCACCGGCTCTGCGGCGTCAACTGGTCGCCGGAGCGTACCCGGGAGAACGGCGGTCGCTGCCCCGAGTGCGGCAAGCCGCTGACCGTGGGCGTGCTGAGCCGGGTCGAGGAGCTGGCCGACCGGCCGGCGGGACACCGCCCGGCGCACGCCCGCGAGGTCACCCACCTGGTGCCGCTCGCCGAGGTCCTCGGCGAGATCAACAAGGTGGGTGCCCGGTCCAAGAAGGTCGAGGGCAAGCTCAACGAGCTGATCGCCGCGCTCGGCCCCGAGCTGGAGATCCTCACCAGCACGCCGCTGGACGAGATCGGGCGGGTCGGCGGCGAGCTGCTCGCCGAGGGCATCGGCCGGCTGCGCCGGGGCGAGGTGCGCCGGGTCCCCGGCTACGACGGCGAGTACGGGGTGATCACCCTCTTCGACCCGGCCGAGCTCGGCGGGAAGGCGACGCGGGCGCAGGCGGAGGCGCTCTTCGACGTACCCGTGCCGGCACCGCGCCGGCCCGCGGAGCCGGCGGCGAAGGCCAAGCCTCGGCGCCCGGCGGCGGCCAGGCCCGAGCCGAAGCGGAAGCCGGCCCCACCGCCGCCCCCGCCGATCGCGCCGGCGCCCTCCCCGCACGAGCCGTTCGAGCCGATGCTCGCCGGCATGGAGGAGGTCGGCACCGGCCTGTTGGACCGGCTCGACGCGATGCAGCGGGTGGCCGCCTCCGCGCCGGGCGGACCGCTGCTCATCGTGGCCGGCCCGGGCACCGGCAAGACCCGGACCCTGACCCACCGGATCGCGTACCTCTGCGCGGAGCTGAACGTCTTCCCCGAGCAGTGCCTGGCGATCACCTTCACCCGGCGGGCCGCCGAGGAGCTGCGGCACCGCCTCGACGGCCTGCTCGGCCCGGTCGCCGAGGACGTCACCGTCGGCACCTTCCACTCGCTCGGGCTGACCATCCTGCGCGAGAACGCCGAGGCGGCCGGCCTGCCGGCCGACTTCCGGATCGCCGACGACGCGGACCGGGCGGCGGCCCGGGCCGAGGCCGGCGAGGACCCGGACTCGTACCCCACGCTGCTGCGCAAGCGCGACCTGGTCGACCTGGACGAGCTGCTCACCCTGCCGGTCGCGCTGCTCAAGGCGGACCGGAAGCTGGTCCAGCGGTACCGGGAGCGCTGGCGGTGGATCTTCGTCGACGAGTACCAGGACGTCGATGCGGTCCAGTACGAGCTGCTACGCCTGCTCAGCCCCGCCGACGGCAACCTGTGCGCGATCGGCGACCCGGACCAGGCGATCTACTCGTTCCGGGGCGCCGACGTCGGCTACTTCCTGCGCTTCTCCCAGGACTTCACCGATGCCCGGCTGGTCCGGCTGAACCGCAACTACCGCTCGTCGGCGCCGATCCTGGCCGCCGCGGTGCAGGCCATCGCGCCGTCATCGCTGGTCCGCGGCCGCCGGCTCGACCCGGCCCGGCTCGACCCGGAGGCCCCGCTGGTCGGCCGCTACCCCGCGGCCTCCGTCTCCGACGAGGCCGATTTCGTGGTACGCAGCATCGACGAGCTGGTCGGCGGGCTCTCCCACCGGTCCCTGGACTCGGGCCGGATCGACGGCCGGTCGACCTCGTTGTCGTTCTCCGACATCGCCGTGCTCTACCGCACCGACTCCCAGGCCGCGCCCATCGTCGACGCCCTCGCCCGGGCGAACATCCCGGTACAGAAGCGCTCGCACGACCGGCTGCGGGACCGGCCCGGGGTGGCCGCCATCGCCCGCGAGCTGCGGCACGCCGGGGGCCTCGGCGGCGGCCTGCCCGCCCGGGTACGCCTCGCCGGTCAGGTGCTCGCCGAGCGCTTCGCCGCGCCCACCCTCGACGGCTCCGGCGCGGTCCGCCCCGAGGAGATCTGGTCGGCGGTGGACCTGCTCACCCCGCTGGCCCGACGCTGCGGCGACGACCTGGGACTGTTCCTGTCCCAGCTGGCCACCGGCGCCGAGGTGGACGCCCTCGACCCACGGGCCGAGGCGGTCACCCTGCTCACCCTGCACGCGGCGAAGGGGCTGGAGTTCCCGGTGGTCTTCCTGGTCGGCGCCGAAGACGGCCTGCTGCCGCTGCGCTGGCCGGGCTCGGATCCGGATGCCGACGCGGTCGCCGAGGAGCGGCGGCTCTTCTTCGTCGGCCTGACCCGGGCCCAGGACCGGCTGTACGTCAGCCACGCCGCGCGCCGGATGCGGCACGGGTCGGAACGCGAGTGCCGCCCGTCGCCGTTCCTCGACGTGATCGATCCGGGCCTGTTCGAGCGCTTCGGCGAGGCCGAGCCCCGCCGCCCGAAGGACCGCCAGCTCCGCCTGATCTGAGGCACCGACGGCCTGTGGGCCCCGCGGTTGGCGACCGCGATGCTACCGGCGGGCCGGCTCCGGTACCGCCTCGTCGACCAGCCGGCGCGGGCGCTCGGTGCTCACCACCAGCGCCACGCCGGCGACGATCACCGCGCCGCCGAGCAGCACCCGCGCGGTCACCGGCTCGGCGGCGAGCAGCGCGCCGAGCGCCACCGCGACCGCCGGGTTGACGTACGCGTACGTGGCGACCAGGGAGATCGGGGCGTGGTGCAGCAGCCAGACGTACGCGGTGAAGGCGACCAGCGAGCCGGCCACCATCAGGTACGCCAGCGCCGCCCAGGAGCGGCCGGTCACCTCAGCCGGCGAGAAGCCGCGCAGCTCTCCGCGAGCGACGGCGACCACGGCGAGCGCCACGGCTCCGGCGAGCATCTCGTAGACGGTGGCCACGAAGGGGTCGGCGGGCATCTGGAGGCGTCCGGAGAGGAACGACCCGACGGACCAGGAGGTGGCCGCGGCGACCACGGTCAGGGCTCCGGCC
Organism: Micromonospora rhizosphaerae; assembly: GCF_900091465.1. Taxonomy (NCBI): domain Bacteria; kingdom Bacillati; phylum Actinomycetota; class Actinomycetes; order Micromonosporales; family Micromonosporaceae; genus Micromonospora; species Micromonospora rhizosphaerae. The sequence goes on from NZ_FMHV01000002.1 coordinate 816,678, forward strand.
AGCGGCACCGCCCCCGAGCCGCCGGTGGGGAGCACGAGCAGAATCAGGCCGACGAAGCCCAGCGTCACCCCGGCGAAGGTCCAGAGCCGAGGCCGGTCGCCGGCGACCGTACGCAGCAGCACGACCAGCAGCGGGACGGTGGCCACCAGCAGCGCTGCGATCCCGGAGGGGACCGCCACCCCGACCGGCCCGGACTCGGCGAACACCACCAGGCCGTTGCCGCCGGCGAGCAGGAGCACCCCGACCCCGACGGCGGAAGCGAGCTGACGCCGGTCGACCCGGAGCGCGCCCGGCCCGCGGCGGATCCGCAGCACGGCCGCCAGCACCAGACCGGCGGCGGCGAACCGTCCGGCCGCGGAGGTGAGCGGGGGCAGCGACTCGACCGCGATCCGGATGCCCAGGTAGGTGGAGCCCCAGAGGACGTAGACCAGGATCAGCGCGGTCCAGATCAGGGCCGGACGGGTGCCCGGGGACCACCTGGACCCGGGGCGGGGCGGCGACGCACTTGCGGTGTGTGAGCTCATCGGTGGACCACGCTACGGTGACACGACGTCGGCGTCCCGGGAGGGTGGTCGGCCTCTCACCACTGGCGTACGCAGGAGGGCGTTCATGACGAACTTCGGACCACCGGGCGGCGGCCCCCCGGAGCCGTGGAGTGGACGACAGCCCGAGCAGGCGTACGGCCCGCCGGCCGATCACCGCTTCGAGCCGCAGTACGAGGCGCAGCCCGGCGGCTGGGGCGAGCCGGCGGAACAGCGGTACGAGCCGATGGTGGGGAACGGCTGGGACGACCGGGGCGCCGGGCAGCCGCCGCGCCAGCCGGTCGCCTCGGGATACCGGCCCTACCAGCCGGCGTCCCACGGGTACCCGCCCGCCGGGCAGCCCGGCTACCCGCCCGCCGACCCCTACGCCGATAACGGCTACCCGCCGACCGACCCGTACCCGGGGGACGGCTACCCACCCGCCCAGCCGTACGCCGATCCGACGCCCCCGCCGAAGCGCGGCAAGGGCCCGCTGATCGCGGTGCTCGCCGTGCTGGCGGTGCTCGTCCTCGCGGGCGCGGCCACGCTCTACCTCGTCGGCCGGAACGAGCCGGCCCCGGTGCCCGGGGCCACCGGGCCGTCGGCCGTGGCGAGCGGGCCGGCCGCGTCGGCCTCCGTCACCCCGGCGCCGGCGTCCTCGGCCGACGCCCGGTTCGTCAAGGTTGGCCAGTGCGTCCGGAACGACGGACCGGCCGGCGGCAAGCCGCGGCTGGTGATCAGCGAGTGCACCGCGAAGACGTACCAGGTGCTGCGCCGGTTCGACGGCGCGACGAGCGGTGAGAAGGACGCCGAGGCGAAGTGCGCCAAGGTCGAGGGCTACACCAACTGGTACTTCTTCGACAGCGAGCTGGACACCCTCGACTTCGTCCTCTGCCTGAAGCAGCGCCGGTAGCCGGCGGTAGGAGAAACTAGGGGTGTCTAGCAATCACGCTAGACACCCCTAGTTTTGTCTCGACGGCCCCGACACGCCGGTAGCCCCGTCTATTGATGTCTAGCCCCGCAGCTAGACGGCCCGATACTGTGCGATTCGTGGATCCGGTCCGCAACCCGTACGCCCCGGGCGCCGGTCAGCGCCCGCCCGAACTCGCCGGGCGGGGGCGGGAGCTGGACGTCTTCGACGTCGTGCTGGAGCGCATCGCCCGGGGTCGCCCGGAGCGCAGCCTGATGCTCACCGGCCTGCGCGGCGTCGGCAAGACCGTCCTGCTCAACACCCTCCGCTCGCAGGCGATCAACCGCCTGTGGGGCACCGGCAAGATCGAGGCCCGCCCCGACCAGTCGCTGCGCCGCCCGGTGGCCGCCGCGCTGCACATGGCGGTCCGCGAGCTCGCCCCCCGACACCGCGCACCGGACCGGATCGACGGCTTCCTCGGCGTGCTCAAGGCGTTCGCCCAGCGCTCCGCGCCGACCGGACGCGGCGCCCCGAAGCTGCGCGACCGCTGGCAGCCGGGCATCGACGTACCGGCGAGCAGCGGTCGCGCCGACTCCGGGGACATCGAGATCGACCTGGTGGAACTGCTCACCGACGCCGCGGCGGTGGCCACCGACGTGGGCACCGGCATCGCGATCTTCATCGACGAGATGCAGGACCTCGGCGCGGAGGACGTCTCCGCCCTCTGCGCCGCCTGCCACGAGCTGTCCCAGCTCGGCGCGCCGCTGATCGTGGTCGGCGCCGGGCTGCCGCACCTGCCGGCCGTGCTCAGCGCCGCCAAGTCGTACTCCGAACGGCTCTTCCGCTATCAGCGGATCGACCGGCTGGACCGGATCGCCGCCGACCAGGCGCTCTGCGCGCCGGCCGAGCGGGAGGAGGTCGAGTACGAGCAGAAGGCGCTCGACCTGCTCTACGAAAAGTCAGGCGGGTACCCCTACTTCGTCCAGGCGTACGGGAAGGCCACCTGGGACCACGCCCCCCGCTCGCCGATCACCGCCGCCGACGTCCGGGTCGCCGCGCCCGAGGCCGAGGCCGAGCTGGCCGTCGGCTTCTTCGGCTCCCGGTTCGAGCGGGCCACCCCGGCGGAACGCGAGTACATGCGGGCCATGGCGACGCTCTCGCTGGTGGAGGGGGAGGAGAGCGGAAGCGACGACATGGACGCGGCGGTGCCCACCGCGGAGATCGCCCGGTCGCTCGGACGCAAGCCGGCCAGCCTGTCGCCGGCCCGGGACGCCTTGATCAAGAAGGGGCTGATCTACTCCGGCGAGCGGGGCACGGTCGCCTTCACCGTCCCGCACTTCGGCCGGTACCTGCGCACCCAGCCGGCCTGACCCCGCGCCGCCGGCATCCGCGCTCGATCAGACCTTGGACCAGGGCGGCGGGAAGACCACCTCACCCCGCGGCGGCGGGCCGTCGTCGCTGGTCGACGGCGGCAGCACCAGTGCCTGCCACGGCTCGCCCAGCCCCGACCAGGGGCTGGTCAGCCCCATCCGGTCGGCCCGGCTGAAGCCGAAGCGCCGGTAGAACGCCGGGTCGCCGAGCACCACCACCAGCCGCTCGCCCAGCTCGGCCGCGGCGTCCAGGGCGGCCTGCACCGCGGCCGTGCCGAGCCCGATCCGCTGCCGGTGCGGCGCGACCGCAACCGGTCCGAGCGCCAGCGCCGGGGCCGATCCGCCGTCGCCGTCCGAACACACCCGGACCCGGGTCAGCAGGGCGTAGCCGACCACCTCACCGCCGTACTCGGCGACGATGGCCAGCTCCGGGATCCAGGCATCGCTGTGCCGCAGCTCCTCGACCAGCTCCACCTCGGGCGGGGTGGCCACGTCCGGTCGGGCGAAGGCGGCGGCCAGCACCCGGGCGACCGGCGCCTCGTCCGCCGGATCCTCGGGTCGGAGCCGCAGGATCGTCACCCGCGCGACGTTACCAAGTGGAGCGGGTCCATCCGCGACGGTCGCTTGAATCGGTGTGACGGACGGGGCCGGACGTCCCCGTCGGACGTCCACGTCGGCCGATCCCTTTCGGGCGTTGCAGGGGTGGCGACCCCCGCGAAGGGGTATGACTGAGCCATGAAACCCGTGCGCTCCCTCGCCCGCGTCATGTTGAGCGGCATCTTCGTGGTCAGCGGCGCCCGCAATCTGCAGAACCCGGGTCGCCTCGTCCCGACGGCCAAGCCGGTCATCGACCGGGTCACTCCGCTGCTCCAGAACCTCTCGCCCCGGGTCCCGACCGACACCGCGACGATGATCCGCGCCAACTCGGCCACCCAGCTCGTCGCTGGGCTGATGCTGGCCACCGGCAGGTTCACCCGACCCGCCGCGCTGGTCCTGGCCGGCACGCTGGTGCCGACCACCATCGCCGGCCATCGCTTCTGGGAGAACGACGACCCGGTGGCCCGGAACAACAACCAGATCCACTTCCTGAAGAACCTCGGCCTCCTCGGCGGGCTGCTGCTCGCCGCCGCGGACACCGAGGGGAAGCCCGGGCTGCGCTGGCGGGCCGGCCACCGGATCGGCCACTCGCGAAGCTCGGTGCAGCGCGCCGTCCGGACCGCCCGGCGGGAGGCGAAGATCGCCGTACGCTCGGCGGCCACCGCCCGACGACTCCCGGGCTGACCTGCATCAATACCACCACCACCCCCCGCAAGGCCATTAATCACCTGAACCACCCGACAGCCGTTAACGCGGTGGAAATGTCAAAAAGATGTGTGGGATCGGACACGGTCGCATAACGCGGGAGGCAGCAAAGTGAGGCGCCGTTCTAGGCTCCCTACCGGACCTGGACGGTTAGTACGACCTTGGTACGGGGGTGGCCACGCCATGCCGGCGACCGTCGGTAGACGGGTGGGCCGCCTCGCCCCAGTCCACCGCGCAACGCGTGGGATCGATCGCAGGACAGTCGTACGGACCGGCATCGTGGCCGCCGTCGCCTACGCCGCATGGCTCGCCATCGGCGCCTTCGGGCGGCCGTACAACTTCTTCGACATGAAGATCTACCACGGTGCCGTGGTGTGGTGGGCGAGCGGCAACGAGCTCTACGAGTTCATCGCGCCCGCCACGACGCTCGGTTTCACCTACCCACCCTTCGCCGCCCTGCTCATGCTGCCGATGTCGTGGCTGCCGGTGGGGGCCGCCGGCTGGCTCAACGCGCTCGCCAGCATCGCCGCGCTCGCGGTCGTCCTGGCCGCGCTGCTGCGCCCGATCGTCGACCGGCTCGGCTGGCCGCTCTGGTTCACCGTGGGCATCGCCGTGCCGATGGCCGTCGCCATCGAGCCGTCCCGGGAGACGCTCGGCTACGGCCAGGTCAACCTGCTGCTCTTCGCACTGATCATGGCGGACCTGATCGGGCTGCGCTGGCGGGCGAGGCGGGGCACCCACCACGACACCGCCGACTCCGCGCTGGCCCGGTTCGCCTACAGCGGGGTCTGGGCCGGGGCGGGCATCGGCCTGGCCACCGCGGTCAAGCTGACCCCGGCGCTCTTCATCGTGTACCTGATGACCACCCGGCAGTGGCGGGCCGCGCTGACCGCGATCGGCACCACGATCGGCGTGACGCTCGGGGCGTTCGCGCTGGTCGGGCCGGAATCCCGGGCATATTTCGGCAGCGTGCTCTGGCAGACCGAGCGGGTCGGGGCGGCGGACATGACCGCCAACCAGTCCCTCGCCGGGCTGCTGGCCCGGCTCTACGACTCGATCGAGACGCCCGGCCTGCTCTGGCTCGCTTTCTCGGTGCTGGTCCTGGCGCTGGGGCTGTCCCGGGCCGCCACCGCGCGGGCCGACGGCGACGAGCTGACCGCCTTCACCCTGGTCGGGCTCACCGCCAACGTGATCAGCCCGATCTCCTGGTCGCACCACCTGGTCTGGGTCATCCCGGCGATCATCGTGCTGGCCGACGCCGGGGTACGCCGGCGGGAGGCGAGCCGCGGTCTGCCGCCGCGCGCCGCGACGCCCTCGGTGGCCGGCGGCGTGCCCGGGGTCAACGCGCTGCGCCCGCCGATCTGGTACCCGGCGCTCACCGGGTTCCGCCACGGGGCGGCCGCGGTCGGGCTCTACCTGCTCTTCCTGATCTCGCCCATCTGGCCGTACGAGCACCAACTCCCCGAGGTGTCGCACTACCAGGACGGCCTGTTCGGCGCGCTGATGGAGAACTCGCTGGCCATCGCCCTGATCATGCTGGTCGCGGCGCTGCCCTGGCGCCCCGGCGCGGAGCCGGCGTTCTACAACGACCGGTTGGTCCGGGCCGCCCAGCTCGCCGCCGCCCGCCGCTGACCGCCGGCGCGGGCGGTCGACCCGCCCAGGGACCGACGGGTCAGGGGCAGTTCACCCACTCCTCGGTGCCGTCGGCGAAGACCTGCCGCTTCCAGATCGGCAGTCGCGCCTTCACCTCGTCGACCAGCCGGGCACAGGCCGCGAACGCGGCGGCCCGGTGCGCGGTGCTGACCGCCGCGACCAGGGCCACGTCCCCGATCTCCAGTGGGCCGATCCGGTGCGAGACGGCCACCGCGTAGACGTCCGGGTCGGCGGCCACCTCCGCGGCCACCGCCCGCAGCACCGCCTCGGCGGTGGGGTGACCCTCGTACTCCAGGCTGGTCACCTGGCGCCCGTGGTCGTGGTCGCGGACCACGCCCTGGAAGGAGACCACCGCGCCGGCCCGGGGGCCGGCGACCGCCGCCTCGTGCGCGGCGAGGTCGAGCGGCTGGTCGGTGACGGTGCCGTAGCTGGTCGGGGTGACCGTCCGCGCGGGCATGGCCCGTTCCTCCTTCCCCGCGGTGTCCACCGCGTCGACCGACGCGGTGCTGCCCGGCGCGCTGCTCACCACGCCCGCTCCCCGGGCAGGAGCGGCAGCGGCACGACCGGCACCCGGGCGCCGGGCTCCCCGCTGGTGCCCGGGCGGATGACCGCGAAGCCGTCCGCTCCGGCCAGCCCCCGCAGCATCGCCGAGCCGACGTGGCGCACCGGGTGGGCGGTGCCGGCGGCCCGGTCCAGCCGGACCAGGGCGAGGTGGGTGTAGTCGCCGCGGCCCGGCACCGGCTCGGCCAAGGTCGCCTGCGGCAGCACCGGCATCGGCCGGCCCTGCAGGCCGGCGAGCAGGGGCGCGACCAGCGAGACCAGCGCGACGATGGCGGACTGCGGGTTGCCCGGCAGGCCGGCGACGAAGCGCACCCGACCGTCCTCGCCGGCCAGCCGGGCCAGCAGCATCGGGAAGCCGGGGCGGACCGCGACGGTGTTGACCACGTAGTCCGCGCCCAGGTCCGCCAGGGCCGGGTGCAGGTGGTCGACCGGGCCGTGCATCGTGCCGCCGGTGGTGCAGACCAGGTCCGCGTCGGCGAGCGCCGCGCGCAGGGCGGCCACGTGGGCCTCGAGGGTGTCGGCCACCGGTCCGATCACGTCGGCCGGGCGCACCTGGCAGCCGTACCGGCGCAGCCAGGCCGGCACCGCCGGCCCGAGGGCGTCGCGGACCCGGCCGGCGCCGGGCGGGCCGGAGGTCAGCAGCTCGTCGCCGAAGACCAGCAGGGCGGCGCGGGGCTGCCGGCGGACCCGGAGGGTGTCGTGGCCGCAGGAGGCGGCCAGCCCGATCAGCGCCGGGTCGACCGGGGTGCCGGCCGGGAGCAGCTCCTCCCCGGCGTACGCCTCCTCGCCCGGCTCGCGCCACTCCGACGCGGGCCGCGGCGTGCCGGCGACCCGGCCGTCGGCGGTCCGGGTGGACTCCTCGATCCGCAGGATGGCACTGGCCCCCTCGGGGACCATCGCGCCGGTGGCGATCTCGACGGTGGTGCCGTCGCTGGTCAGCGGGGGCGGGCTGGTCCCGGCGAGCACGCGCCCGACCACCTGCCACGGGCCGTCTCCGCGCACCGCCCAACCGTCCACGCTGGAGGTGGGGAACGCGGGCAGGTCCGTCCGGGTGGTCAGCGGCTCGGCCAGGGTGTGGCCGTCGGTGTCGGCGAGCGGCCGGTCGACCGCGGGGAGCGCGGCGGCGAGGCCGACCGCATACACCCGGGAGCGGGCCTCCGCCCACTCGGCCGGCGGCGGCGCGGCGACCTCGGCCGCGGCGGCTGCGGTTTCCGTGCTCATCCGGCGAGCCTAACGCCGGGACGACGGTCTCGCGCCGTCAGTGGTCCCCGCCACGCAGCTGATCGACGGCGTGGGTCAGGATCGGCCCGAGCACGGCGAGGCCGTCCTTCGCGCCGCCGGTCGAGCCGGGCAGGTTGACCACCAGCATCCGGCCGGCCACGCCGGCGAGTCCCCGGGAGAGGGCGGAGGCGGGGATCCGGTCCCGGCTGTGCGCGCGGATCGCCTCGGCGATGCCGGGGATCTCATAGTCGAGCAGGGCCCGGGTCACGTCGGGGGTCCGATCGGTCGGCGTGATGCCGGTCCCCCCGCTGGTCAGCACCACGTCGATCCCGTCGGCGAGGGCCGCGCGCAGCGCCTCGCCCACCGGCTCGCCGTCGGGCACCACGACCGGCTCGTCGACCTGACAGCCCAGCTCGCGCAGGCCGGCGACCAGCAGCGGGCCGCTGGTGTCGGCGTACACCCCGGCGGCCGCCCGGTTGGAGGCGACGATCACCCTGGCCCGGATCACGGCCGGTCCTCCGGCCGGACCCACTCGCCGGTCTTGCCGCCCTCCTTGCGGAGCACGCGGACCGCGTCCACCGAGGCCGCCGGGTCGACCGCCTTGACCATGTCGACCAGGGCGAGCCCCGCGACGGCCACCGCGGTCAGCGCCTCCATCTCGACCCCCGTGCGGTCGGCGGTCCGCGCGGTGGCGGTGATCTCGACGGTGTCGGTGGTGAGCCGCAGGTCGACGGTCACCCCGTGCAGGGCGATCGGGTGGCAGAGCGGGATCAGCTCGGGGGTGCGCTTGGCACCCATGATGCCGGCGAGCCGCCCGACCGCGAGCGCGTCGCCCTTGGGCAGGCCGTCGCGGCGCAGCAGGTCAACCACCTCGGCGGTGGTGCGCAGCCGGCCGGCGGCGACGGCGAGCCGGCCGGAGACCGGCTTGGCGGAGACGTCCACCATGCGGGCGGCGCCGGCCGGGTCGACGTGGGTGAGCTGCGCGGGATCGGTCACGGCCGCGAGCCTAGCTTTCCGGTACGACGAATGCCCGCGAGGCACTCGGCGTGGCCGAGCCGACATGCAAACGCGACCCGGAGAAACCGGTGTGGGATTCCTCCCGCGTCGGCTTCCGCTGATTCGTTCGACACTCAGACCGAAGTGCGGATGAGGTGTCCCCGAAAAGCCGGGAGACTGATAGCTGTTTGGAACACGACGTCTCGCGGGCATATGTACGACAGCGTTGTGCAGCCGATCGAACACGGAAAGGAAAGCCCTCCGCGCTCTCCGCACAACCCCGAGTCACAGAAAGTCATGAATAGCCTCAGTGTTGGCTAATCTTGAATATAGTCGCATATTTACCTCCTAAAGATCCCTATCCTGACTTAGGCTGCCATTCATCAACGAAGTGGCGCGCGGCCGACAATTGCCGAGCGCCGGGGGTCGAAGGAGGCAGGGACATGCGCGGTAGTGACTGGGGCTGAAATCCGACGTGGGACCTGCGGCCCTTTGCGCGTTAGGCTGCGGTCGGCGGTGAAGTAGTCAGCCGGGAGTGGTGTGACTCTTACCAGGCAACGCGACAATGAGACCGATCGGCGGCTCCGGCTGCTTGTCGGTCTCGTCGTCGTTCTCGCCGGCTGCATGACCTTGGCCGCGCTCGGGATCGCCTCGGTGTCGGCGCCGGCCCGATCGCTGGCCGACGTGGCGACCTTACTGGCGCTCGCCCTCGTGATCGCGCTGGGCATGCTCGTCAAGGCGCGAATCCGCATCCGGTCCACGACACACCTGATCAGCTGGAATGAGACCGCCATCGTCCTCGGCGCGGCGGTCGCGCCGATGTCCTGGGTGGTGCTCTGCACCGGCGTCGGGGTCGCCCTCGCCTCGTGGCGGTTGCCCCGGATCAAGCTGCTCTTCGCCATCAGCAAGAACATCATCGTCGCCTTCGGCGCCGGCACCACGCTGGCGGCCCTGCACTGGGGATCCTCGGCGGAGGTGCCGCATCTCATCGGGATGCTGGGTGTCGCCTACCTGGTCGCCGCCCTCCTGGATGACCTCCTCGCGATTCCCGTCATCGCCCTCGCCTCCGGCACACCGGTCTCCCGCCACTTCCTCAGCAACCTCGACCTGCGGTTGGCCGGCTTCGCCGTGCGATTCGTGGTGGCCGCCTGCACGCTGCTCATCCTGAAGGAAGACCCCCGGCTGCTGCTCGCCGTGCCCCCGCTGGTGCTCAGCCTGCACCTGGCCTACTCGACCCGGATCCGCACCCGCACCGAGCAGCAGGCCTGGCAGCGGCTCGCCCGGACCACCGACGCGCTCAACGTCGTGGACCTCGACCAGGTCCTGACCACCGCTGTCACCCAGGCCGCCGAACTCTTCTCCGCCGACGAGGTCGAGATCGAGCTGCGCGAGGGCGGACGCGTCGTGCGGGGCGGCACCCGCGGCATCGCGTACGACGGCGACGCGCCCGAGGCCAGCACGGTGGGCGGGACGGTCGTCCCGGTCCCACTGGAGGGCCACGACCGCTCGGTCGACCTCGGCGTGCTGCGGCTGCGCTTCGCCGGACCGGTCGAGCTCTCCGAGCGCGAGCAGTACACCCTGCGTACCTTCGCCTCGGCCCTGTGCACCGCGGCCCGCAACGCTCAGGCGTACGCCGAGCTGGCCCGGGTCGCGGCGGAGCACGCGCACGACGCCGCGCACGACTCGCTGACCGGGCTGGCCAATCGGCGCCAGCTGCTCGACGAGGGCACCAAGCAGCTCACCGGCCGGCACGCCGACGGGGTGACCGCGCTGGTGCTGATCGACCTCAACCACTTCAAGGAGGTCAACGACACGCTCGGGCACGGCGCCGGGGACCGCGTGCTGATGCAGGTCGCCGACCGGCTGCGCGGCGCGGCCAGCCCCGGCGACCTGGTGGCCCGGCTCGGCGGCGACGAGTTCGCGGTGCTCCTGCGGCGGCTGCCGGCCCCGGCGATCGCCGCGCACCGGGCGGAGGCGCTGCTCGCCCCGCTGCACGAGCCGCTCGACGTGGACGGCATGCGGATCAGCGTGGAGGCCAGCGGCGGCATCGCCGTCGCGCCGGCCACGGGCGGCATGGCCGAGCTGCTGCGCCGCGCCGACGTGGCGATGTACCAGGCCAAGCGGGCCGGCCAGCGGATCTCGACGTACGCGCCGACGCGGGACACGGCCGACCTCGGCCGGCTCACCCTCAACGGCGAGCTGCCCCGGGCGGTGGCCGACCACGAGTTCACCGTCAACTTTCAACCGATCGTCGACCTCGGCACCGGCGAGGTCACCGGCGCGGAGGCGCTGGCCCGCTGGCGCCATCCGACGCACGGCCTGATCGACCCGCTGCGCTTCCTGGAGGCGGTGGAACGCTCCGGCCTGCTGCCGGCGTTCGCGGAGGCGATCCTCGACCAGGCGCTGATCGCGGCCGGCACCTGGCGCGACGCCGGCTTCGACCTGCCGGTGTCGGTGAACGTATCGCCCCGCAGTCTGCTCGATGCGCGCTTCCCCGGTGCCGTGCTGGCCCGGCTGCGGGCACACGACCTCCCGCCGGACCGGCTCGTGCTGGAGCTGACCGAGACGCTGACGCTCAGCCAGCTCGACGTGGTCGACCGGGTGCTCAGCCGGCTGCGCGACTCCGGCGTTCGGCTCGCCCTCGACGACTTCGGGACCGGCTACTCCTCGCTCTCCCTCCTCTCCCGCATCCCGGTGCACGAGCTGAAGATCGACCGCAGCTTCGTGACCGCAATGGAGAGTTCGGCCGAGGCGGCTGCGGTGATCCGCTCCACCCTGGACCTCGGCCGCAGCCTCGACCTGGCCGTGGTGGCCGAGGGAGTGGAGAGCGAGCCGCAGCGGCGGGCCCTCTGGGAACTGGGCTGCGTTGCGGGGCAGGGACACCTCTTCGCCCGGCCGTTGCCGGCCGGCGCGCTGCTCGCCGCCCTCCAGCGTGGAGCGGGCGGACGCCCGGGCGTCCTGGCTCCGCCGCTGCACGACGCGGGCGCGGTGATCCGCCTTCCCGGCCGCCGGCAGGGCGGTCGCGGGCGGGCGGCCGGCTCCGCGCAGGGCGCCGGCCTGGCCGCGGAGGAACCCAAGGGTCGGTGACTGCCGGCCCGGGCCGCCGGGTCCGAATGTGGAGCGGCGAGCTGATCATCTGCCAGACTGACCGGCGTGACCGCCGTCCCCGACCGGATCTCCCGCCGCCGCCGGCGCTGGCAGGCACTGGACTCCGCCGCCGGCGGCCTCGCCCTCGACCTCGCGCTCTATGCCCTGTCGGGGGTCTTCGCCGCGATCACCGCCGTCACCTCCACCCTCCCACCGCACCGCGCCTGGGGGACGATCGCCGCCGTCGGTTACCTGGTCGCCGCGCTCGCCGTGACCGGCCAGTTCCTCGTCCGGCGGCACCGCGCCGACGCCGCGTTCGCCGGGCTCACCGGGCGCTGGGCGGTGACCGGCCTCGCCTGGGCCGCCACCGCGCTGGTGCCGCTGGCCGCGCAGGCGGTGCAGCGGGCGGGAGGGCGTACCGACCGGGCGCAGGAGGAGGTGGTCGTGGTCGAGCACGCCGGCGCGCGGCTGGCCGAGCACGGCACCCCCTATCTCGGACACGACGCGATCGCCGCGCTGCCCGCCGGGGAGCGGCTGCTCGGCTACACCCCCTACCAGCCGGGGATGGCGCTGTTCGGGCTGCCCCGGGCCGGTGTCGACGCCTGGTGGACCGACTCCCGGATCTGGTTCGCCCTGGTCACCGCCGTCGTGCTCGCCCTCGCCGTGGGCACGCTGCGGTCCCACCTCGGCACGGCGGTCACCGGTCACCGAGGCGCCGCCGTGCTGCGGGGCGTACAGGCGGCCACCGTACTGCCGGTCTGCGCGCTGACGCTCGCCACCGGTGGCGACGACCTGCCCGTACTCGCGCTCTGCCTGCTGGCCCTGGCGCTCGCCGCCGCCGACCGGCCCGGTCGGGCCGGCGTCGTGGTCGGGCTCGCCGGCGCGCTGAAGCTCTTCGCCTGGCCGGTGGGGCTCGTCCTGCTCTTCTGGGCGGGCACCCGCCGGGCCGCCGGTCGGGTGGCGGCCGGCGCGCTCGGGCTACCGGTCGCCGCCCTGGTCCCGGCCCTGCTGGTCGACCGGGACGCCCTGGTGGAGAACGTGCTGCGCTTCCCGCTCGGCCACGGGCTGGTGACCAGCCCGGCGCAGTCGCCGTTCCCCGGCCACCTGATCGCGACGCTGCTGCCCGCCGGCCGACTGGTCGCCGCCGCGCTGCTGCTCGCGGTCGGTGCCGCGATCGCCGTCCGGCTCGTCCGCCGTCCGCCACGCACCGCCGTCGCCACCGCGGTGATCTGCGGGTACGGGCTGCTCGCCGCGATCCTGCTGATGCCCTCGACCCGCTTCGGCTACCTGCTCTACCCGCTCGCCCTGCTGGTCTGGGCACCCGCGCTGGCAGCGACCACGGCGGCGCGGGCGGCCCGATCCGGCGACGAGCTGGCGGCCGAGCCGGCGGCCGCCGGCTGACCGGCTTTTCGCCGAGTTGCCGGGCGCGGCACGCCGACAGGGCGTACACCTGAGGACATGACCACCTACCGCGACCGGACCGAGGCCGGCCACGTGCTCGCCGACCAACTCCAGGGGCTCGCCGGGCAGCCCGACGTCATCGTCCTCGGCCTGGTACGCGGCGGCGTGCCGGTTGCCCGGGTGGTGGCGGACCGACTCCGTGCACCGCTGGACGTGCTGGTGGTCCGCAAGCTCGGCATGCCGTGGGCCCCCGAGTTGGCCTTCGGCGCGCTCGGTCCCGCCGGCGTGGAGGTGCACAACGAGATGATCGCGGGTCGGCTGAGCGAGGAGGACCGGGCCGAGGTCAGGCAGCGGGAGCAGGCCGAGTTGGAGCGGCGGGAGAGCCGCTACCGCGCCGGACGACCCCCGCTGGACCTGACCGGGCGGACCGCGGTGATCGTCGACGACGGGCTGGCCACCGGGGCCACCGCGCGCGCCGCCGTGCAGGTCGCCCGGCACCTGCGCGCCGCCCGGGTGATCGTCGCCGTCCCGGTCGCCTCGCAGGAGGCGTACGAGATGCTGGCCGCCGAGGCCGACCAGGTGGTCTGCCCGCAGATCCCGCCGGACTTCGGGGCGGTCGGCGCGTACTACGACGACTTCCGCGAGATCTCCGACGACGAGGTGACGGAAACGCTTCACGCCACTGCGTGATCCCACCAGGTACCTTCGGTGTCATGCAGCTCACCTGCCCCAAATGTCACGGAGAAATGCGCCAGTACGAGCGCAGCGGAGTCGTCATCGACCAGTGCACCGAGTGCCGGGGGATCTTCCTCGACCGCGGTGAACTCGAGAAGCTGTTCGAGGCCGAGGCGAACTGGAACCGCCAGCACGCGCCCGCGGCGCAGGCCGGCCAGCCCTCGGGCGGGTACCCCCCACCGCCCCCGCCGCCCGCCCCGCAACAGCCCGGGTACGGCGCCGTGCCCCCGCCTCCGCCGCCCGGCCACGGCTACCCGGCGCAGCCTGCGTACGGGGGCGGGCAGCACTACGGGTACCACGGCCACTACCGGCGCAAGAAGCACCACGGCGGGTTCCTCGGCGAACTCTTCGATTGATCCCCGGCGGGCGGGCCGGCGTGCTGCCGGCCCGGCCGGCCCGGTTTCCCAGGTGCCGACGACGCGCGGCCGTGGCACGCTGCACGGCATGAGGGCCATCTCGCAGCACGAGGCGCTGGCGCAGGCGTACGACGGCATCACCGCGGTGGTCACCGGGCTGGACGACGACGGCCTGCAACACCCCACCCGCTGCCGCGGCTGGCTCGTCGCCGACCTGCTCTTCCACGTCCTCTGCGACGCCCAGCGGGCGCTGGTCGCGCTGGCCAGCCCCGCCGACGGTCCGGCCGACGTGGACGACGTCAGCTACTGGCGCTCCTTCGCGTCGGGTGGCGAGGGCAGCGTCCGGCATGCCTGGTGGGCTCGCCGGTCCGCCGCCGCCTTCGACCGACCCAGCGGCGTCGTCCGGAGCTGGTCGGAAACCGCCCCTGCCGCCGTCCGGGCGGCCGCCGCCGCGGACCCGAACGGGTTCGTCACCACCCAGGGGCACGTGCTCCGCGTACCCGACCTGCTCGCCACCCTGACCACCGAGGCGGTCATCCACCACCTCGACCTGGTGGTGGAGCTGCCCGACGCGCCGCCCCCCGCCGAACTGCCCACCCGGGTCGCGGTGGCCACCATGGACGGCCTGCTCAGCGACGACGCAGTCCGGCCGGCGGGCTGGGACGACGTGGAGTACCTGCTCAAGGCCGCTGGCCGGGCGCCGCTCAGCGAGCGGGACCGGTTGGAGCTGGGCGAGGCCGCCGGCTGGTTCCCGCTGATCGGCTGACCCGCCGGCGCCGACCGTGGATGACCCGGCGGGATCAGACGATTGCCATGTCGACGAAGCGGGACAGGTGGAGCTGCGCAGCAACGGTCACCGTGTCGGTCGGGCCGTTCCTGTGTTTGGCAACAATGAAATCCGCTTCTCCCGCCCGCGGCGACTCCTTGTCGTAGTAGTCGTCGCGGTGCAAAAGGATTACGACGTCGGCATCCTGCTCGATCGAGTTGTGTGTGGCGATGCCGTTCGCGATGAAGTTGTGCGTACCGAGCACCGTCGCGTCGTAGACGTCCCGCTCTCCCAGAGACTCGATCGACGTGATCTCGTCCCAGAAGATGTCGTTGGTCGCGTGCAGGTCCAAGTCCGCTGCATCCAGGACGGCAGCGATCTTCGCGAGCCTCGACCGGCGAGGGGCGTGCTTCCACAGCGTGCTGCCGCAGAACTGGGTGCCGATCGCAGCAGCGAACTGCCTGTGGCTCATGCCCTGCTCGGCCAGGATCTCCCGTACTCGGGTCCACACCTCGGCTGGGACCGTGTCGACGTTCGTGTTGCTCTCCAACGAGTCCAGGGAGGCAAGAAGCGAAGAACACTTGACCGACCGTTCACCGTGGACGCCGATCTCGCGAAGGAACCGAAGTTGGTCGTCCCGCCCTGAGATGTCGAGGGTGTACTGCGGCCTGTGACGGACAACCGGCACCTGCCTCAGTCGGGCGCTGATGCCGTACCTGAGCAGCAAGCGCGAGATGTCCTCGAGCATCCGGCGGCTCGTGGAGGAGAAGTACACCCGCCCGCCACGGCCGGACTTGTTGACCGTGACGGATCCGTCCGTCGCCCAGAGGTGACGGAGGAACAGGGTGATCTGTTCCTTGGGCAGACCGAAGACGGGTTGCGGCACGAACTTCTCGTGGGACCTGAGACCGAACAGTCCGAGCCGGTCGAGCCACTCAGCCACCGGATTGCGTCGCCCGCGTGCCAGTCGGTACGGAGCCGGCAGGCGGAGCGTCGTCACACGAGCAGCGGCGTAGTCGTCGCGGACGGCAGTGATACCAAAATGCTTCGCCGCCTCTGCCACCGCGTGCAGGTTCATCTCGTCGCAGCTGGCGTAGCGGATCGGCTGACGTCGCACGAAGGAGCCGTCACCGAGCAGATGCGCCAGCAGAACTACTTCTGACTCACCCCACGGGCTGATGGCCAACGGGGGTGGAACATGCCTGGGGGCAGCGATCCGCGCCCCAACCGTCAACTCACCCAGCGGCATCCACCCGGCAAAGGTAAGGAATGGGTGGTTTGCCGTGGCGTCGATGTACTTGCCCGAGGCGAGAGTCAAGCGGTAGACCTCGCGGGTTCCGCTGGGAAAGACGTGAGTCATGGTGCGGGGGGTGTATCGAAGGCTCTCGTCCAGGGCCCAGACCGGGATGTCCCGCGCGTCCTCGGCGAGTAGCTGACCCAGAGTCACCTCGGAGTTGTTGTCGGCTCGGATAAGTCGCGTCTCTGCCGTCAGACACCCGGACTCACGCAGGTCTGAGAGCTGGGGTCGCTTGTCGGTGCGCTGTTCCGGGCCACGGTTCAGCTGGCTCACTGCGATGACCGGGCACTCGACCTCCTTGGCCAGCAGCTTGAGGCCACGGGAGAGGTCCGCGACCTCCTGCTGCCGGCTCTCGGTGCGCTTCGGCGAGGTCATCAGCTGGAGGTAGTCGACGACAATCAGCTTCAGGTTGTGCTTCTGCTTGAGCCGCCGCGCCTTGGCCCGGATCTCCATCAGGTTCATGCTCGGCGTGTCATCGACGAAGAGCGGCGCCTCGCTGATCTCGCCCATGCAGCGGGCCAGCTTGGTCCAGTCGTCGTCGGACAGCTGCCCGCTGCGCAGCACGTGCAGCGGCACCCGGGCCTCGGCCGAGAGCAGCCGCATGACAATCTCGACCTTGCTCATTTCCAGCGAGAAGATGGCCGCGGCCTGATTGGCGCGAATCGCGGCATTTCGGGCAAAGTCCATACTTGCCGTTGACTTGCCCAAACCGGGCCTTCCCGCCACGATGATCAGCTGGCCGGGGTGCAGGCCGTTGAGGAGCCGGTCCAGGTCGGTGAAGCCGGTCGGCACGCCGGTCATCACCCCGCCCTGGGCGCCCACCGCCTCGATCTCGTCGAGGGTCGGCTGGAGCATGTCGGCGAGGACGGCGAAGTCCTCGCTGACCCGGCGCTCGGTGACGTCGTAGACGGCCTGCTGGGCCAGGTCGACGATGTCGTCCACGTCCCGGCTGCCGCCCTGACCGGTGCCGTAGCCGAGTTGGACGATCCGGGTGCCGGCCTCGACCAGCCGGCGAAGCACCGCACGCTCGCCGACGATGCGGGCGTAGTAGGCGGCGTTGGCGGCCGTGGGCACGCTGGCGATCAGCGTGTGCAGGTAGGGGGCGCCGCCGATTCGGGCCAGGTCACCGGAGTCGGCGAGGGCGGCCGCGACGGTGATCGGGTCGGCCGGCTCGCCCCGGCCGTAGATGTCGAGGATCGCGTCGAAGATGGTGGCGTGCGCCGGGCGGTAGAAGTCGTTGGACTTGAGGATCTCCACGACGTCGGCGATGGCGTCCTTGGAGAGCAGCATGCCGCCGAGGACGCACTGCTCGGCGGCCACGTCCTGGGGAGGGGTCTTGTCGAACTGCCCGTCCCGCTGCGCCGGCGCGGGCGGCTGCCCACCGGCCCGCTCCGTCCGCATGTCGTCGGTGACCGACACGGGGTCCCCCTCACTGCGTCGGATCGAGTCCAGCTCTACCGCCAGGGTCTGACAACTTCCGACGACCGATCCGGTCGATCGGGGGCCACCGCCCGGACGGTCGGGGGGTAACCATACGGAACCCGAGCTCAGCCACTCAACAACGGCGGTGGACGAGTCTCGGGACAACCTGTGGATGCCGGGGGACGGACATGTGCGCAGCGTGTGCACAGGATGTGGATAAGTGGTGGGGAATTCCGGCCGGATGCGCCCTGACCTGGTACTACGCAATCCCCACCCTGTGGAGGAGAGATTTCGGGTCGAGCCCTGGCGCCGTTCGTCCCGTACTATCTGGAGCGAACGGCTACACCTGGACAGCGGATTGCACTTTCGGTTGAGAAGGGTCACGCTCCGGCCGTGAGTTACCGGGACTGGGGAAGCGGGGAGGGCAGCCCGCGCGAGCGCCAGCCGACCGCCTCCTGGGACGATCCCGGAGAGCCAGTTCCGGCCGACCCGTACGCCTCGGGCACCGAGCGCTACCGCACACCCAGTCGCCGTCGTGCCATCGAGCGCGGTCAGCAGGAGCCGGTCGACAACTACCTTCCCCGCTGGGCCCTGGAGTCGGGCGTGCGCCGGGCGGACGGCGGGGGCCGGCACGCCGCCCCCGACGACGACGATGACGAGTTCGACCCGCCACGCCCCGACGGCGGGTGGCGCGCCGACACCGGCTGGCGCCGGGAGGCCGGCCGCGCGCTACGGACGACGATCGATGCCGGCGCCGACCACACCGGCGAGTGGACCGTCGACACCGAGCAGGGGTACGTCGGGAGCCGGCGGGCCGAGTCGTCGAAGGACGAGCCGGTCTCCGGGCCCCCGCGCAGCCGGCCGCGTCGTTCGCGCTCGCGCCGACCGCAGGTGATCTGGTCGGGCCTGGCGGAGACCCCCGCGCCCCCCGAGGGGGAGGCCGACCGGTGGGACACCAGACGGTCGAGCCGGCGGGCGACGGCGGATTCGTGGTCCCGGCCGGGGGTCGACTCCTGGGCCCGCTCTGCGGAGCAGGATCCCGCCGAGCGGCCGGCGGTCGATCCGTGGGACGCCTCCGGGGTACACGCGTGGGACCGCTCCGCCACCGGCGGCCGGTGGGACCAGACGGACGGCACCGGCCGTTGGGACCAGCCCGACAAGACCGGTGAGTGGGACGGGTACACCGACACCGGCCAGTGGGACCGGTACACCGACACCGGCGAGTGGAGCCGGTACGCCGACGCGGGCCGGCGGGATCGGTACGCCGAGGTCGATCGGTGGGATCGGTCGACGCCGGCGCCGGTCCGCCAGCGGGTGGCCGAGGGCTGGGCGGCAACGGAGCAGGCGGAGGGGTTCTGGTCCGGGACCCGGCTGGCCAGCGACGACCCGCGCTGGATGGACACGCCGACGTCCGCCCCGCGCTCTCCTGTGATCGGCTACACCGCCCCTCGCCCGCGTACGGTGCCCCGCCAACGGCGGGTCGAGGCGGTGAGTGCCGGCCGTCGCGCTGGTGCGGCGTCGATCCGGCGTCGGATGGAGACGTTCGGCGGTGGATCGTGGAGTCGTCGCCTCGAGGACGACCTGCTCGACCCGGATCCGGGCGGGCCGATCCGTCCGCTCGTCTACACGGCCGCCTGTTACCTGGTACCGGCGCTGCTGGTCTTCGTCTGGCTGTTGACGCTCGACGGGCAGGCGCCCCCGGGCTGCGTCACCGACATCACCGGCGGCGGCTGCGACTCGCCGCGTACGCACGCGTTCGGCTCGCTGATCGCGGGGACCCCGCGGTTCGGCCTGGCGCTGGTGAGCAGCCTGGTCGTCGCGGTGCTGCTGCGCCGGGTCGGGACGACCTGGCGGTCGGCGACGGTGGCGCTGGCCGCCGCGGTGGTCGGTGGCGGTCTCTCCACGGTGCTGATCAGCGCGGTGACCGGTCAGCCGATCGGCTGACCAGGCCACGACGGCCATTGTTCGCTCGAATGGGGGCTCCGGCACCGGGCGTAGCAGGGTGCCGAGCGTCGACGGGCTCGGCAGCGGCTCGTCTGCCCGGTCGCCGGCGCCGCGGTCCACCACAGGCGGAGCCGCGGTCCACCACAGGCGGAAGGGCCCGCACCTTGCTCGGGTGCGGGCCCTTCCGTGGTGCTGTTTGGGTGTCAGCCCTGGACGACGTTCAGGTCGAACCTGGCGGTCACCTCGGGGTGCAGCTTGACGCGCACCGGGTAGGTGCCGGTCGACTTGATGTGACCGGGCAGCTCCACCCGACGACGGTCCAGGGTCGGGCCGCCGGCGGCCTTGACGGCGTCGACGATCTCGGCCGGGGTGACCGAGCCGAAGAGCCGACCGCCCTCGCCGGCGCGGGCCTTCAGGCTGACCTTGAGACCCTCGAGCTGGGCCTTGACCTCGTTGGC
Organism: Micromonospora rhizosphaerae; assembly: GCF_900091465.1. Classification (NCBI taxonomy): domain Bacteria; kingdom Bacillati; phylum Actinomycetota; class Actinomycetes; order Micromonosporales; family Micromonosporaceae; genus Micromonospora; species Micromonospora rhizosphaerae. The sequence goes on from NZ_FMHV01000002.1 coordinate 836,678, forward strand.
GTGGTCGAGGTCGCGGATCTCCCGGGCCGAGCGGGCCCGCTTGATGAGCGTGACCTGCTTCTCCGCGCCCTTGGTCCAGGCGATCGCGAAGCCCTGCGGCAGCAGGTAGTTACGGCCGTAGCCGCTCTTGACCTCGACGATGTCGCCCGGGGTGCCGAGGCCGGACACCTCCTGAGTCAGGATGATCTTCATGTCCGTGCCTCCTCTCAGCGGGTCGTGGCCGTGTACGGCAGGAGCGCCATCTCACGGGCGTTCTTGACCGCACGGGCGATCTGCCGCTGCTGCTGCGAGGTCACGCCGGTCACCCGCCGAGCGCGGATCTTGCCGCGGTCGGAGATGAACTTGCGCAGCAGCGCGGTGTCCTTGTAGTCGATGTAGGTGATCCCGTCCTTGTCGAGCGGGTTCACCTTCTTCTTCGGCTTGCGAAGTGCCGCAGCCTTGGCCATTGCTCTTGCTCCTGGTTTGCGATCGCGGGCGCTCGGCGCCATTAGAACGGGGGCTCCTCGTCGAAGTTTCCGCCGCCCGAACCACCGCGCGAGGGAGCCGGTGCAGCCGAGGCCCAGGGGTCGTCGAAGTTGCCTCCGCCGCCCTGGCCACCACCGCCACCGAAGCCGCCACCGCCGCCGCCGGAGCGGGACATCTTCTGCACCTTCGCCGTGGCGTAGCGCAGCGACGGGCCGATCTCGTCGACCTCCAGCTCGATGACGGTGCGCTTCTCACCCTCGCGGGTCTCGTAGGACCGCTGACGTAGCCGGCCCGACACGATCACCCGGGCACCGCGCTGCAGCGACTCGGCGACGTGCTCGGCGGCCTGCCGCCAGACGGTGCACGAGAGGAACAACGGCTCGCCGTCCTTCCACTCGCCGGACGCCTTGTCCATGAATCGGGGCGTCGAGGCGACCCGGAACTTGGCGACCGCGGCCCCGGAGGGGGTGAACCGCAACTCGGGGTCATCGGTCAGGTTGCCGATGACCGTGATGGTGGTGTCTCCTGCCATGACCATCTCCTCGCGCACTCATCAGGTCTGTGTACAGGCTCTCAGAGCCCTCCGACAGAGCCGATGAGGCTGATCCGGGCGAACCGGGTGTGGATGCTCAGCGCATCTCCGGCCGGATGACCTTGGTGCGCAGCACGGACTCGTTGAGCCGCAGCTGACGGTCCAGCTCGGCCACCGCCGCAGGCGTCGCCTGCAGGTCGATGACGGCGTAGATGCCCTCGGCCTTCTTGCTGATCTCGTACGCGAGGCGCCGGCGGCCCCACACGTCGGTCTTCTCCACCGAGCCACCCGCGGTCCGGATCACGTTCAGGTACGTGTCGAGCGACGGGGCGACGGTGCGCTCCTCGAGGCTGGGGTCGAGGATCACCATGATCTCGTAATGACGCAAGACGTGCTCACCTCCTGTGGGCTAAGCGGCCACGGTCCTTCCGTGGCAGGAGGTCTGCGTCGTGGCCCGCTCCGGGACCGGGGGGACCCGGCCGGACGCGGACAACCGGACCAGGATACCCGGTCCCGACGATCATGCCGGGGCCGGTCGGACGAGCCGGTCGTACGCGGCGACAGGGATCCACCCCCGGTGTCGATGACCGGAAGTGGACCCCTGTCCACTCAGACCGCGGGGCGTCCCGTCCGCATTCCTTGGGTGGGACCTGGGGAGGAACGACCACACCGATGAGGTTGGATCGAGGACGCCCCGCGGAGCTTTATCGTGTTGTTACCTGATCCGACCATACAACGGCTCTCGTCACCTGATGGGGGAAATGGAGGAATTACCCGAGCCGTGGTGCTGGTGAGCCGCTGGGTGTCACGAAGGGGACGCCGCCCCGTCGTGCCGGGCCGCACGACGGGGCGACCCGTTTCCGGGGGTCTCCCGCCAGCCCGGACGCGTTGTGGACCACGCCCGGCCGAAGCGTCGACCATCGATCCCACCTCTGACAACGACCGCCCGCCCGCCGGGTGACGCGCGATCGCCGGGAAGCGGGGGGCGGCGAAGCCGGAACGGGTACCGAGCGGCACGCGCCGCCGACACCCGCGACGTCGTAGTCGGGACGTAGGCTCGCCTGCATGCGAATCGGAGCCCACGTCGATCCGACCGACCCGCTGGCCGAGGCGACCGCACGCGACGCCGACGCCGTGCAGTTCTTCCTCTCCGACCCCCAGGGATGGAAGGCCCCGAAGCCCCGGGAGGACGCTGAGCGCCTGCGTGGGGCGGACGTCGACATCTACGTCCACGCGCCGTACGTCATCAACGTGGCCACGCTCAACAACCGCATCCGGATCCCGAGTCGCAAGCTGCTGCTCGGCCACGCGACCGCCGCGGCGGCGATCGGCGCGAAGGGGCTGATCGTGCACGGCGGCCACGTCAACGCCGGCGACGACCTGGCGGTGGGCTTCGACAACTGGCGGAAGACCTTCGCCTACGCGGCGGACTCGGGTGGCTTCCCACTCCCGGTCCTGATCGAGAACACCGCCGGCGGCGACAATGCCTGCGCCCGGCGCCTCGACGCGCTGGCCCGGCTCTGGGACGCGCTCGGGGATTACCAGGTCGGCTTCTGTCTGGACACCTGCCACGCCCACGCGGGCGGTGAGGAGCTGTTGGGGCTGGTCGACCGGGTCAAGGCAATCACCGGACGGATCGACCTGGTGCACGCGAACAACTCCAAGGGCGCCTTCGGCTCGGGCCAGGACCGGCACGACAACCTCGACGGCGGCACCATCGACCCGGAGCTGGTGGTGGCCGTTATCCGCGCGGCCGGCGCCCCGGTCATCGTGGAGACCCCGGGCGGGGTCGACGGCCAGGGGGCCGACATCGCCTTTCTTCGCCAGCAGCTCGGCGGGGGGAAGTCGGCGGCATGACCACCGAGCAGTCCGACGCGACGGACGGCGGCCGCCGCCCGGATCCGGCCACCGACGGCGGCACCCGCACGGCCGCCGGTGACCCGAGCGAGCGCGCCACAGCGACTGACGGCATCATCGCGTCAGCGTCAGGAAAGGACGAACCGGCGGGCGACGCGGGGGAGTTCTCCGCCGCCGGTGGGAGCCCGGCCGCCGCGACCGGCGGTACCGCCGCCGGAAAGATCGGCGGGGGCGAGGTCGCCGCCGACCACAGCGAGAGCGGCGGAACGGCTGCCCGGAAGACGGGCGAGACCGCAGCCACCGCCGGCAAGAGCGGGAAGGGCGAGGCCGGCGGGAAGGACGCCACCGCGGGAGGTACGGAGAAGGCTGACCCCTGGGCCGCCTTCGGCCCCGCCCCGGACCCGGTGGTGACCCGACCGCGCCGGGCGGTCCGCGCGGTGGGCCGGTTCCTGGTCCACCAGTGGACCCTGGCCACCCTCGCGTCGCTGGCCCTGGCCGTCCTGCTCACCTGGCCGACGCTGCGCTACCCGCTCTACACGCTGCCGCAGGACTACTGGGACCCGAGCCTCCAGTCCTGGCAGATGGCCTGGTCCGGGCACATCCTGCTGACCGACCCGGCACACCTCTGGCAGTCCAACACCTTCTTCCCGGAGAAGTGGAGCTTCGCCTTCTCCGACACCCTGCTCGGGTACGCCCCGGCCGGCATGCTCGGTCACGGCCCCGAGGCCGCCGTGCTGCGATACAACATCGTGTTCGTACTTGCCCACGCGCTCGCGACGCTCGGGGCGTACGCGCTGGCGCGGCAGCTCGGCGCGGGCCGGATCGGCGGGGCCGTGGCCGGGGTCGGCTACACCTACGCCCCGTGGCTGCTGGCCCAGGCCGGGCACCTGCACATCGTCTCCAACGGCGGCATCCCGCTGGCGCTCGCCATGCTCGCCCGGGGCCACGGCTGGTCCCTGCGGTACGGCTACCGGCCGCACCGCCGGCACGCCGGATGGGCGTACGCCGGTTGGCTGGTGGCGGCGTGGCAGCTCAGCCTGGGCTTCGGGATCGGGCTGCCGTTCGCGTACCTGCTGGCCGGCATCGTGCTGGTCTCGGCGGTCATCTGGTTCGCCCGGCGCTGGCTGGTCCGGCCGGTGAAGCGCCCGTTCGGCGTCCGGCTGCTCGTCGCCGACCTGGTCGGCGGCGCACTCTTCGCCACGGTCGGCGGGCTGCTCGCCGTGCCGTACTTCAAGGTCGCCGAGCTGCACCCGAACGCGGCGCGGACGATCGGCGACATCGCCATCTACTCGCCGCCGGCGAGCGGCTTCTTCACCGCCCCGGCGGAGTCGCGGATCTGGGGCGGCCTGCACGAGGGAGCGCGGGCGACGCTGCCCTGGCACCCCGAGATGACGCTGCTGCCCGGCTTCGTGCTCTACGCGCTGGCCGTCGGTGGGCTCTTCTTCTCCGTCTGGCGGCTGCGGCACCGGCTGCTGCTGCTGGCCGGAGTGCTGGCGACGATGGCCCTGGCCATGGGCACGCGATTCTTCGGCGGCGCCCTCACCTACGTCCCGCTCTTCGAGCACCTTCCCGGCTGGAACGGGCTGCGGACACCGGGCCGGATGATGCTCTGGACCACCCTGCTGCTCGGCCTGCTCGCCGCGGGCGCGGTCACCGCGTTCGCCGCCCGGGTCCGCGAGCTGGCCGCCGAGCGGGTCCCGCCGTGGCCCGGCCCGTGGCTGCGGCTGGCCACCCTGCTGCCGCTGCTGCTGGTGATCGTGGAGGGGCTCAACAGCACGCCGCACCCGGTGGTGCCGCAGCAACCGGCGGCGATGCGGACCGTGGACGGCCCGATGCTGGTCCTGCCGAGCAGCCAGAACCTGGACCAGCCGGTCATGCTCTGGTCGACCAGCCGGTTCCAGGACATGGTCAACGGCGGCAGCGGCTTCACCCCGGACACGCTCGCCCGGGTCCGCGAGGTGACGCTGGCCTTCCCGGACACGGCGAGCGTCGAATACCTGCGCGGCCTGGGCGTCCGCAACGTGGTGGTGCTGCGCGACCAGCTCGCCGGCTCCCCGTGGGAGCGGGTCGTCGACAACCCGGTCGACGGGCTCGGCATCACCCGCGAGGAGGTCGGCTCCGCCGTGGTCTACCGTCTCTGAGCCGTCCTGGACTTACGCGTCTCAGGCGGTGGCGGGCTCCGGTGACGGCTCGCTGGTCGCGGAGGGGTGGCGCCAGCGGAGGTACCAGGGGGCGTCCGGAGCCCCGTCGAGGACGCCGCCGTCGGGGTCGTCCGGGTAGGTGGAGCGCACCACGTCGCGCTCGGGCCGGAGGATGTCCCGGATCACCAGCCCGCAGAGCAGCGCAACGGTGATCAGCCGGAGGCTGGCAGCCAGCACGAAGATCCCCTCGGGGAAGACCGGGCGGCTGGTCGCCGCGCCGAGCAGCTCGCCGTAGAAGGCGGTGAAGTAGCAGACCTCCGCGACCTGCCAGGCGAGGAAGGCGCCCCACCGGGGCCGGGCGAGCACCGCGAGCGGGAGCAGCCAGAGCACGAACTGCTGGGACCAGACCTTGCTGAAGATCAGGAAGGCGGCGACGACCAGGAAGGCGAGCTGGGCCAGCCGGGGCCGGCGCGGGGCCAGCAGCGCCAGCGCGGCGATGCCGAGGCAGGCCAGCCCGAAGAGGGCGTACGAGACCCAGTTGAGGGTGGGGATGTTGGCGTTCAACCACTCGAACGGACCGAGGTCGCCCGGGCTCGCCGGGCTCACCTTGCCGTCCAGGTAGCGGCCGATGTACCAGAGCGTGCCCCAGTCGATCGGTCGGGTGCTGTTCAGCTCGAAGAAGCGGTCCCAGTTCTCCCGGTACGGCAGGGCCACCGGCAGGTTCACCAACACCACCGTCACCGCGGCCGTGATGATCGACAGGAGGGCGGCCCAGACCCGGCCGGCGCGGACCGCGAGCACCAGGATCGGCCCGAGGATGAACAACGGCCACATCTTCGCCGCGCCGCCGAGCCCGAGCAGCACCCCGGCCAGGGCGGCCAGCACGGCACCGTACCGGCCGGGTCCGGAGCGCGCCCAGGCCAGCAGGCCGAACGCGGCCAGCCCGACGGCGAGCAGATCCCAGTTGACCGTGGCGGTGAGCAACAGCGCGGGGGCGAGCGCGAAGAGCGCCGCGTCCCAGGGTCGTCGTCGGCGCAGCGCGAGGATCACCGCCACGGTGGCGACCCCGAGCGCGCTGAGCACCAGCGCGTTGACGTTGTAGAACCACTGCCCCTGGTTGATCCCCGGGTCGTCCGCGCCGAGGGCGTGCACCGGCAGCCCGAGCGCGCCCATGAAGTACCCGGTCAGCACCGGGTACTCCACCGGGTGGTCCCGGTAGGGCACCTTGCCCTCGTTGAGCCCCTCCGCGTAGTAGAGCGCGAGCACGTCGGTGTAGCACATCCGGGTGTACTGGATGTTGTTCTGCCAGGCGCCGTCCTGGCAGGGCGACTTCTGCACCCAGTGCAGGGCGAGCGTCAGGCAGACCAGGGCCAGTACGATCCGGGCGGCGGTCCAGAACCGCCCCTCACGGCCGGCGGGTCGGTCCAGCGCGACCGCGTGGTCGCCCAGCGGTCCACCGATCATCTCCGAGACCCCGCGGACGAAGCCGTCTGAGCGGGACGGGTGGTCGCTGGTCCCGGCGTCGTCGATGCCTGCCGTCGACTGGGTGCTCATGGAGACGCATCCTGCCGTACGCCGGGGGTCGGCGCCCGCATCGGCCACACAATTTCGGTACGCGGATACGCCGACGGCGGCCGGACGCGTGGTCCGGCCGCCGTCGGCGATCGTGCCGTCAGTACGTCTGACGTGGGGGTGTGGTCGGCAGGAGCCCGCCACCGCCGCCTCCGCCGCCGCCCGGTCCGGGGTTGGTCGGGAAGCCCGGGATGGTGGTGTCCCCACCGTTGCCATTGCCATTGCCGTTGCCGTTCTCCGGCGGGCAGAACGGGTTCAGCGGGTTCGGGCAGCCCGGCGGGACCTGCGGCGGCGGCGCTTCGCCGTTGCCGGAGTTCGGGTCACCGACGTGCGCGGCGGGCGGGAAGTCCAACTCCTCCTTGCCCTTGAGCGCGTCGTTCATGAACCGCTGGAAGATGGCACCCGGCATCCTGGCACCACTGATCTTGTTGCCGTTCTTGTCCTCGATCTTCTTGCGGTCCTTGACGTTGCCGACCCAGACGGCCGTGGCGACCTGGGGCGTGTAGCCGATCATCCAGGCGTCACCGTTGTCCTCGGGGCTCTTCTCGTTCAGCTCCCAGGTACCGGTCTTCTCGGCGGCCTTCCGGCCGTCGTCGAGCCGGCGGTTCACCTGGGCCGGGTACTTCTCCAGCACGGAGGTCACGTCGGCGACGACGTCCTTCTTGATCCGCTGCTGGCCGCCCCGCGGGTCGAGCTTCTCGCCGCCCAGCTTGCGCCATTTGCCGGTGTCCTGGTCCTGCTTCTCCACCAGCTTGACGAAGTGGGCCTTGTTGTACTTCCCCTGGTTGGCGAAGGTGGCGACGCCGTTGGCGTGGTCCAGCACGGTGATCGGGTACTGGCCGTAGCCGACGACGTGGTAGAAGGGCGACGGCGCGAGGTCCTTCGGGTCCTCCTTGGTGAGGTCGTGCGCCTTCTGCGGGTTGGTGTCCGTCTGCCACATCGTGGTGATGCCGGCCTGCCTGGCCATGGCGACGACCTTGTCCGGGCCGATGTCCTGCGTGACGTAGTAGAACGGCACGTTCAGCGACAGCAGCGTCGACTTCTCCAAGGTGCAGGAGTCGCCGCAGGACGGGTTGTCGGTGCCGGCGTTGCTGACTCTGAACTTGACGCCCTCGGGGGTGAACGCCTTGCCCTTCCACCGGGAATCGATGGACTTGCCGGCATCGAGCGCTGCGGCGAGGGTGTAGATCTTGAAGCTCGATCCCGGCGAGTGTCCCCCGGTGACGACGCCGTTGTCGTAGTTCTTGCCGGCGTAGTCGGTGCCGGTGCCGTTGTCGCCGCCGTAGTACGCGAGCACCCGACCGGTCTTCGGGTCGATCGCCACCAGGGCGGCCATCAGGTTCTTCGGCTGGCCGTAGAGCTCGGAGCCCTTGGTCGCCCGCTGGGCCGCCTCGAGCGCGGCCTGCTGCATCTTGTCGTTCAGGGTGGTGGTGATCCGGTAGCCACCCTTGCTGAGTGCCTGCGAGCAGAGCGGCTTCGCGTCGGTGACCTCGGCCTCGTTGTCGGTGCAGAGCTTCATGTCCCGCATCTCCTGCGCGACATAGTTGATCACGTTGCCGTACGGCGTGTTGATGCCGAAGTCGACCCCGACGCCCCTCGCGTTGGGCTTCTTGATCGTCTTCGGGTACTCCGTCGGGTGCGGTGGCTTCCCGTTCGCGTCCAGCCAGCCCTCGGCGATCATCCCGCCGATCACGTAGTTCCAGCGGTCCAGCGCGGCCCCCGGGTTGATCGCCGGGTCGTAGCCCTTGTGCGTGGCGGTCGGCTCGGGCTGCTTGATCAGCGCCGCGAGCACCGCGGCCTCGGCCACGGTCAGGTTCTTCGCCGGCTTGCCGAAGTACGTCTGGGCCGCCGCCTGGATGCCGTACGCGCCCCGCCCGAAGTAGACGATGTTCAGGTAGTGCTGCATGATCGTCGGCTTGTCGTACCGGTCGTTCAGCTTGGAGGCGAGGATCGCCTCCTTCACCTTCCGCGCGTACGTGTCCTGGTTGAGGTTGTCGTAGGCGTTGCGGGCGTACTGCTGGGTGATGGTCGAGGCGCCCTGCTTGTCACCGCCGGTGAGGTTGTTCCACGCGGCGCGGGCGATGCCCTTGTAGTCCACCCCCGAGTGCCGGTAGAAGTTCCGGTCCTCCGCCGCCGCGACCGCGTCCTGGACCCACTGCGGGATGTCCTTGATGGTGACGAACTCGCGGTTCTGCGCGCCGACCTTGGCGATGACCGTCTTGGTGTCGCTGGCGTAGATGGTGCTGGCCAGCGGCGGGGTGGTGTCCTGGGGGAGGACCACGTTGGTCGAGTAGTAGGTGAAGCCGACGACGCCGATGCCGGCGAGCATGATGAAGACCGCGAAGCTGGCGATCAGGATGTTCATCCGCCGACGCTTCCTGGCCCGGGCCGCCGCGTTCGGATCGTCACCGCGGCCGCCGCGACCGCCCCGGCCGGGCCCGTTCGGACCGCCGGGACCGCCCGGGCCGCCGCCCGCCATGCCCGGGACGCCCGCGCGGGCCGCGGCCCGGCCGGCGAAGCCGCCCGCCGCAGCCGACCCGACGCTCGCCCGCCCGGCGGAGCCCACGCCGACCGAGGCCCGGCCCGACGGGCCACCCGCGGCCGGCGACACCGGCACCGATGCGCGTCCCGCACCCGCCCGGCCCACCGAGGCCGAGCCGGACGCGCCGCCGCGCGGCACCGAGGCCGAGCCGCCGACCGAGGCCCGTCCGCTGGACGCCGCGCCCCGGGGCGACGCGGACGCGCGGGCCGAGGCCGCGCCGTCCTGCCCGGATGACCAACCGTTCCCGCGCAGGCTCCCACCGGGGTCGCCGTTCGGGCCCGAGATCTGGGCCCGCCCACGCGAAGAACTGGGATCGCCGTAGTTCATTCCTCACACCCTGCCGGTCGCGGTGGGGCGCGGACGCGCCGCCACCGGGTTGCCGTGAGCTGGAACACGCGACGCTACACCCCGGCCGGGCCGGCGCGCAGGCGTCGATTCCCAATCAATCGGACCAATCAGACGTGTCAGCTGTCGATCGACCCGCCTGTTGCCCACGGGGCCGGGGTCGGCCGATACAGCTGGGATCACCGTTGCGCCTCTCGCCTTCGACGAGGGGTCGAACCGTTCGGGGCGGCCGAGCTGCTCACCCCACCGTGCTCCGACCCATCCTCCGTGCCGCCGGCCAGCCCGTCCCGGCCGAGCAGGAACTGCTCGACGAGATGGTTCCAGTCACAGCCGAGGCACACCTCCACCACGTAGACCTGGAACTCACGCAGCGTCATCGCCAGGACGGGCAACTCGGCCCGGGTACGCGCCTGGCCGGCGGACTGCTTGAGTTCGTCCCCGTAAATGTAGTGGACGTGGATGAGGTTCTCGCTCCGGCAGATCGGGCAACGCTCCTCGGTCGGTTCTCCATGGAACCGGGCGGCGTTCTTCAGGTACGGCGAGGCGTCGCAGACGTCGTACGTGCCGACCCGGCCGGCGAGGAGCTCACGCAGCACCGCTCGCTTCTGGAGCGAGTAGTCGACGACCTGGCGCTGCGTACGCATGCGGCAAAGGGTACGCGGTCCGGCGGACCGAGGCGACCATCGTCACGATCAGTGAACACGGCGCGTCGGAAACGGGGGTTTGCCCTGATCATGGGTCTCCGCTAACGTGCGATGTATCGGTCCGATACATCGCGGCGGTTATCGCTCCGCGCCGGGGGTAAGAAGGGGGTGGCCCGTGCTCGAGCTCGCCATCCTCGGCCTCCTGCAGGAGGCTCCGATGCACGGCTACGAGCTGCGCAAGGAGCTGACCGCGAAGCTCGGCGCCATCCGGGCAGCGATCAGCTACGGCTCGCTCTACCCGACCCTGCGCCGGCTGCAGGCGGCGGGATGGATCAGCGAAGCCGCCGAGACACCCGCGACCGCCGAGGAGGTTCCCGCGCTGACCAGCCGACGAGGTCGGGTGGTCTACACCATCACCGCGGAGGGCAAGGAACGCTTCGCCCAACTGATAGCGCAGGTTGGACCCGAGACGTACGACGACACGGGCTTCGGTGTGCACTTCGCGTTCTTCGCCCGGACCGACCAGGCCACCCGGCTCCGGATCCTGGAAGGTCGTCGTCGAAAGATCGAGGAGCGTCGCGAGGGCCTTCGTGACGTGCTCGGCCGGGCAGCCGAGCGGCTCGACGCGTACACCCTGGAACTGCAGCGCCACGGCCTCGACGCCTGTGAGCGTGAGGTCCGCTGGCTGGAGGAGCTCATCGCCAACGAGCGCTCCGGCCGTGCCCCGACGGTCCCGCAACCCGGGACGGCCGGCGGCCGACGAGAAGACAACAGCCCGCCCCCGCCTGGAGAGTCCAGGAAAGAGCGGCCGTGATGAAGAAGAAGGAGGCAGACGCTATGGGCTCCGTCCGCGTCGCCATCGTCGGTGTGGGGAACTGCGCCTCGTCCCTCGTACAGGGCGTGGAGTACTACCGGAACGCCGACCCGAACGACCGCGTTCCGGGTCTCATGCACGTCACCTTCGGCGACTATCACGTTTCGGACGTGAAGTTCGTCGCGGCGTTCGACGTGGACGCCAAGAAGGTGGGCATGGACCTCGCCGAGGCCATCGTGGCCAGCGAGAACAACACCATCAAGCTCTGCGACGTGCCGCCGACCGGCGTCACCGTGCAGCGCGGCCCGACCTTCGACGGTCTCGGCCAGTACTACCGCGAGATCATCGAGGAGTCGGACGTCGAGCCGGTCGACGTGGCCAAGGCGCTGCGTGACGCCCAGGTCGACGTGGTGGTCTCCTACCTGCCGGTCGGCTCCGAGCAGGCCGACAAGTTCTACGCCCAGGCCGCGATCGACGCCGGCTGCGCGTTCGTCAACGCCCTGCCGGTCTTTATCGCCTCCGACCCCGAGTGGGCGCAGAAGTTCACCGACGCGGGCCTGCCGATCGTCGGCGACGACATCAAGAGCCAGGTCGGCGCGACCATCGTGCACCGCGCGCTGGCGAAGCTCTTCGAGGACCGCGGTGTCGAGCTGCTGCGCACGTACCAGCTCAACTTCGGCGGCAACATGGACTTCATGAACATGCTGGAGCGCAACCGCCTGGTCTCGAAGAAGATCTCGAAGACCCAGTCGGTCACCTCTCAGATCCCGCACGAGATGGTCAAGAGCGACGTGCACATCGGCCCGTCGGACCACGTGCCGTGGCTCGACGACCGGAAGTGGGCGTACATCCGCCTGGAGGGCCGCTCCTTCGGTGACACCCCGCTCAACGCCGAGCTCAAGCTCGAGGTGTGGGACTCGCCGAACTCGGCCGGTGTCATCATCGACGCCGTCCGGGCCGCGAAGATCGCGCTGGACCGCAAGATCGGTGGGCCGATCCTGTCGGCCTCGTCGTACTTCATGAAGTCCCCGCCCGTGCAGTACGCCGACCACGACGCGCACGCGGCCGTCGAGGCGTTCATCGAGGGCGAGGTCGACCGCTGACGCGTTGACCGCCAGCACCACCGAGGGCCGGGTCCGCACGGACCCGGCCCTCGCGCGTTTGGTTCACCTCATCGCGTACGTCAGGACCAGGCGCGCTGCAGGGCGACCCGGGCCTCCAGCTCCAGCAGCTTGACCTTGCGCGGCAGGCCCCCGCCGAAGCCGACCAGCTTGCCTCCCGCCCCCACGATCCGGTGGCAGGGCACGATCACCGGGATCGGGTTGCGGTTGCAGGCGAGGCCGACCGCCCGAGCCGCCCCCGGCTCACCGACCGCCTTCGCCACCTCGCCGTAGGTGAGCATCTCCCCGTACGGGATGCGGGTCATCTCCCGCCAGACCGCCCGCTCGAACTCCGACCCCCGACGTACCGACACCGGCACGGTGAACGCGGTCAGCTCACCGGCGAAGTACGCCCGTAGCTCCGCCAGGGCCCGATCCGACACCTCGTCGAAGGGCTCGTCGGCGGCGGCCGCCACCCGCCCGAAGTGGGCCCCGCACACGGCGTCGCCGTCGGTGGCCACGGAGAAATCGCCGATCGGCGAGTCGAGCACCGTCCAACGCATGGACCGATTGTTCCCTCTCCCGGACGCGGGTCACCACCGCGGGCCGGTCCACAGCCCACGTCGAACCGGGTTGTCCAGGTAGCCGAGCTTCCGCCGGGCCAGGTGGGTGAGCAGGGTCAGACCGCCGCAGGCGACGGCGACGACGGTGATCAGCAGGATCCCGGCCGTGGTGAGCGTGTCCGATGACATCCCTGGGTCCGTCTTTCTCTGTCAGCGTTCCAGATCGCCGAACGAGCGAGGCAAACTTCTGCCGCCGAAGTGCGTCTGTGGTACCGGAGGTGGACGGTGGCAAAGGTCATCGACGGGGAGTTCACCGCGTTCGTCAACGAGCGGGGCGACGCGTTGCTGCGCGTCGCGTACGCGCTCGCCGGGAACCAGCACGCCGCGGAGGATCTGCTGCAGAACGCGCTGGCCAAGGCGTACGCGCGGTGGCCCCGGATCAGGGGCGACGCCGAGCCGTACGTGAAGCGGATCCTCTACCACGACCAGGTCTCCGGCTGGCGGCGCCGGTCCCACCGGGCAGAGGTGTCCGTGGCCGCGCTGCCCGAGCGGCCGGCGGAGCGGGACCTCGGCCACGACAGCGACCTCCGGCTACTGCTGCGCGACGCGCTGCTGCTGCTGCCGCCCCGGCAACGCGCCGTGCTGACCCTGCGCTACCTCGAGGACCTGACCGTCGACGAGACTGCCGCGATCCTCGGGTGCCGGGCGGGCACGGTGGCCAGCCAGGCGTCTCGGGCCCTGGCGAAGCTCCGGGATCTGGTGCCCGCCTTCGACGAACTGACGACCCGTCAGGAGGTGACGCGATGAGCAGGCAAGCCGAGGACGCGCTGCGGGCGGCCGTACGCGACCTCGCGAACGGAGCCCGGACCGCGCCGGAGCTCGCCGGTCGGGCCCTGCGGCGAGGCCGGCGACTGCGTCGCTGGCGTCGGGCGGTCGCAACGGGCAGCGCGCTCGCCGCGCTCGGCCTCCTGGCCGGGCCGTACGTCTGGCTGCGCCACGACCCGCCATTGCAGACGACCACCTGGGCACCGCCACCCGCCGCCCCGACGGCGTCGACGCCGGCCGCCGCTTCCACTCCGTCCGTTGCTACGGCACCGCGTGGGGACTGGACCCGGGCGATTCTGGAGCTGCCGGGCGGCTGGGTCATCACCGGCGCAACCTCCACCGGTGGCCCGGCCGCTCAGGGCTACGCCCTGGACCGCGAACGCGGCCGGTACGTCGCCACCGCCCGTAGGTACGAGGAGGTGTGGGCGGCCCCGCGCGGCGGCGTCGCCGTCGTCGTCGACTACGAGCGCCGCGGCGAGGTGGGGCTGCTAGACCTGGGCACGGGCGCGGTCCGCTGGGTCCGCGTCGGCTCCTACATCATGACCCCGCACTGGTCGCCGGACGGTCGTCGAGTGGCACTGACGGTGCTCGACAAGGACACCGGCGGGTTCTCCCTCGGGGTGCTGACCGCCGCCACCGGCGGCTACCGGACGTTTCCGGTGGACCCCACCCAGTACTACTGCACCGACTACTGCTTCTTCACCTGGAGCCGGGACGGTCGGGAGGTCGTGTTCCAGCAGACCGACCGGAACGCCCCGCGGTCCGAGTCGATCCGCCACCCCCGCCGGGGCGTGCAGCTCTTCTCCGCGGACAACGGGCGGCCGACCCGGTTCGTGCCGGTGCCCGGTGACCCGGCCGGCCCGTGGGCCTGGTCGCCGGACGGGAAGCTGGTGGTGGTCCAGGGGCAGCGGGAACCGCTGCTGGTCGAGACGGGCAGCGGCCGGGTCGTGCGCACCCTGTCCACCGCCGACGTCGTCTGGGTGTCCGAAGACCGGTTGCTCTACCGCCGGCCGTCGGGGAGCCGGGACTTCGTCCTCGCCGACCTCACCGGCCGGGAACTGGTCCGCCAGCCGCTCCCGCACGAGCTGGTCGACCGCGAGATCACCGTGGCGCCCCGCTGAGCCCCTCTCGCCTCCCCAACGCGGTCGATGCGCGGCCCCCCAGACGTTGCGCGACGTCGATACCGTGCAGGTCATGGCCACGGGGACGCTCATCTTTCTCATCATCGGCGGGGTGGGTGTCGGCGTGCTGGCGCTCGCCCTGCTCGGCACCGAGCTGCTCACCTTCGGCCATCCGGACGTCGACGGTCCGGTGTCGCTGGAGGCGGCCGCCGGCTTCACCGGGGCGTTCGGCTTCGGCGCCGCGATCGTCAACGAGCTGCTCGGCGGGCGTACCGCCGGAATGATCGCGGCGGCGGTGGCCGGCGGCGCGCTCGCCGCGGTGCCCACCGCCTGGCTGGCGTCCCGGCTCAGCCGGGCGGCGCGGGACATGCGCACCGATCCGACGCCCACCCGCAGTGACCTGGTCGGCGCGATCGGCCTGGTCGTCACCCCGATCCCCACCACCGGCTACGGCGAGGTCCGGGTACGCGTCGCCGGCCAGCCGGTCAAGCTCAACGCCCGCGCCGACCAACCGATCCCGGTCGGCGCCCGGATCTTCGTGGTCGAAGCGCTCAGCGAGACCAGCGTGCACGTCGAGAACTACTGAACCCTTTCGCAGAGACGGACACTCTCATGCCCCTGCTCGTCGCCATCGGCGGCGCGGTCCTCCTCGCCGTCATCCTCATCCTCTTCGTGCTTTCCCGGATCAAGGTGGCCGGCCCGAACGAGGCGTTCATCGTCACCGGCCGCAAGGGCCGGACGACGCACACCGCCGACGGCGGCCGCCTGACCGACATGTCCGGGCAGAAGGTCGTCCTCGGCGCGTCGGTCTTCGTCCTGCCGGTGGTGCAGAAGCTCCAGTCGCTCGACCTGTCGAGCCGCCGGATCGACGTCGGCATCAAGGGCGCGGTGAGCAAGCAGGGCATCCGCACCGACCTGCACGGCGTCGCGATCGTCAAGGTCGGCGGCACCGAGGACGCCATCCGCGCCGCCGCCCAGCGCTTCCTGCACCAGCAGGACGAGATCGACAACTTCACCCGCGAGGTGCTGGCCGGCGCGCTGCGCTCGATCGTCGGCCGACTCACCGTCGAGGAGATCATCCGCGACCGGGCCGCCTTCGCCAGCGCGGTGGCCGAGGAGGCCGAGCACTCGATGACCAACCAGGGCCTGGTGCTGGACACCTTCCAGCTGCAGGACATCCTGGCCGAGGGCTCCTACCTGCAGGACCTCGGTCGGCCGGAGGCAGCCCGGGTGCTCAAGGATGCGGCGATCGCCGAGGCGCGGGCCCGCCAGCAGGCCGAGCAGGAGCGACTGCTCGCCGAGGAGGCGATCGCCGAGGCCAACCGGAACCTGGCGCTCAAGCAGGCCGCCATCCAGGCCGAGATCGACGCGGCGAAGGCGAGGTCGGCCGCGGCCGGCCCGCTCGCCCAGGCCGAGCGGGACCAGGCGATCCTCTCCGAGCAGCAGAAGGTGGCCGAGCGGAACGCCGAGCTGAAGCAGCGCCAGCTCGACACCGAGGTGCGCAAGCCGGCCGACGCGGCGCGCTACAAGGTGGAACAGGAGGCCGAGGCGGCCCGCAACGCGGCGGTGCTCCGGGCGGACGCCGAGCGGCAGGCCACCATCGCCGCCGCCCAGGCCGCCGCCGAGCAGGCCCGGCTCACCGGTGAGGGCGAGCGGGCCCGCCGGGCCGCGCTGGCCGACGCCAACGCGATCGAGGGCGCCAAGGAGGGTGAGGCCGAGCAGCGCCGGCGCTCCGCGATCGCCGAGGCGATCGAGCGGGAGGGTCAGGCCGAGGCCGCGGCCATCCTGGCCAAGGGGCAGGCCGAGGCCGACGCGATGGCCCGCAAGGCGGATGCGTTCGCGGCGTACGGCGAGGCGGCGGTGCTCGACCTGCTGGTCAAGGTGCTGCCGCAGGTGGTCGAGGCGGCCAGCGCCCCGATCGGCGCGATCGACAAGATGACCGTCATCTCCACCGACGGCGCCTCGTCGCTGACGAAGTCGGTGGCCGGCAACGTGGCCCAGGGCCTCCAGCTCGGCAGCGACCTCACCGGGCTCGACCTTGCCGGGCTGCTGGCCCGGCTGGGCAGCGCGCGCACCAACGGCAAGTCGACGGTGGACGGCAGCACCGTCGAGCACTAACCCACACGACGGCGCCCGCCGGGCCACCCCTGCTGGGTGGCTCCGGCGGGCGCCGTCGTAATCGGGCCTAGATGACGGCGACGACGAACTTCTCGCCGACGCCGAGACCCAGGGTCTCGCTGTTCCAGTCGATGGTCCGGCTGGCGATCAGCTGGCTGGTGCCGGCGCTGCCGGCGGTGACCGCCTTCCCGTTGATGTACGCCCTCAGGTAGATCGACCCGTCCGGGTTGTAGTCCAGGACGTCGAACTTCTCCCAGGTACCGATCGCCGTTCCCCGGGCGATCAGCGGGTTGGCGCCCGCGCTCTCCGCGGTCACGAACTTGCCGTTGACCAGCGCCCGCAGGCCGAAGAAGCCGTTCCCGACGTTGACGATCTCGAACTTCTCCCACGAGCCGACCGCCCCGGCCTTGGCGATCAACGGCAGCTTGCCGTAGTTCTCCGCCATCACGTACTTGCCGTTGGCCTGCGACTTGATGCTGACCACCGGCGCCGGTGCCTCGAAATCGAACTTCTCGGCGGTACCGATGGTCGTCTTGCTGGCGATCAGCGGCACGGTGGTGCTCGGCGCCGTGACATACCGGCCGTTGATGGTCGCCTTCAGGCTCACCGTGCCGTCGGTGTTGTTGATGATCTGGAACTTCTCCCAGGCGCCGATCGACGCCGCCCGGGCGATCAGCGGCCTGGCGCCCCCGCTCTCCGCGGTGACGAACTTGCCGTTGATCTTCGCCCGCAGCCCGACGAGGCCGCCGCCGGCGTCGACGACGTCGTACTTCTCCCACGGCCCGAGGGCGGCACCCCGGGCGATCAGGGGCTTGGTGCCCGCGCTCTCCGCCGTCACGAACTTGCCGTTGACCCGCGCCTTCAGGCCGTACGAGCTGCGGGCGGGCTGGACCGCCCCGACGTACAGGAGACGGTCGATCGACCCCATGGTGTCGTGCACCGCACCGCCGATCCCGGTGGTGACGATGCTGTCGCGCACCTGCTGCGGGGTCCAGGTCGGGTGCGCCTGGAGCAGCAGCGCCGCGGCACCCGCCACGTGCGGGGAGGCCATGGACGTGCCGTTCATCGCCACGGCACCGCTGGTGGTCCCCATCGCCGCGGAGACGATGCTGACCCCGGGGGCGAAGGTGTCCAGGCAGCGGCCGTAGTTGGAGAACCAGGCCCGGAAGTCCACCTTGTCGGTCGCGCCGACCGTGATGGCGTTCGGCACGTTGGCCGGCGACACACCGCACGCGTCCTGCATGCTGTTGCCGGCCGCGACGGCGTACGTGATGCCGGCGGCGATCGAGCGGGTGACCGCGTCGTTGACCGCCTGGTTGGTGCCGTTGAAGCCCAGGCTCATGTTGGCCACCGCCGGCTTGACGGCGTTCGCGGTGACCCAGTCGATGCCGCTGAGGATCTGCTCGCTGGTGCCGCTGCCGCTGCAGTCGAGCACCCGCACCGCGACGAGCTTGACGCCCTTGGCCACGCCGTACTTCGTGCCGCCCACGGTGCCGGCGACGTGCGTGCCGTGGCCGTCGCAGTCCTGGGCGACGGCGTCCTGCTCCACGGCGTCGTAGCCGTAGCTGGCCCGCCCGCCGAAGTCCTCGTGGTTGAGGTCGATGCCGGTGTCCAGAATGTACGCGGTGACGCCGGCCCCGGTCGTCGCGTAGGTGTAGGAGCTGTTGGTCTTGGCCGTCGTCTGGTCGATCCGGTCCAGGCCCCACGGCGGGCTGCTCTGGGTGTCGGTGGCCGAGTAGCGCTGGACCTGCTCGACGTAGGCCACGTCGGGGTCGGCCGCCAGCCGCTCCGCCTGCCGCCTGTTCATCGTGGCCGAGTAGCCCTTGAGTGCCTTGGTGAACACCCGGCGGACCGAGCCGCCGTTTGTGTCGGCGAGCGCGGACGCGGTGGCCCGCACCTCACTGGGGCTGGCCTTGCCGTCCTTGAGGACGACGATGTACCGGTCGGGAACGGCCTCGGCGGTGCCGGCGCCCCGGATTTGCGCCCTTGGTGGATCGGACGGGTCGGCCATCGCGGCGCCGCCGGTGGCGGCACCGACGATGGCGGTCGTGAAGGCGAGGGCGATCCCCACCATCGCTGAGCGGCGCAGCGCGCCGAGACGTGTCACCGAGAAGTCTCCCCGTTTCCAGCGACCGTCCAGCTCGGACGGGCGGACGATGCGATCGGAGCAGCCTCACCACACGGATGACCGGGAGGCTGACGGATGTCGAACCATCATGCGGGAAGATCACGGCCGATCGCGTCAGCCGTTTGGTCGATACGCCGCCGTGTCGTCGTACGCCCGGCACGCCGGCCACCGATCTCAGTCGAGGACGCCCTGTTCCCGGGCCCAGCGCAGCAGCTCCGCCTCGGCCTCCTCGCGGTCCAGGGGGCCACGCTCCAGGCGCAGGTCCTTCAGGTGCTGCCAGGCCTTCCCCACCACCGGCCCGGGCGGTACGCCGAGCAGCTCCATGATCGCGTTGCCGTCCAGGTCGGGACGGACCCGGGCCAGGTCCTCCGCGGCCGCGAGCCGGGCGATCCGCTCCTCCAGCGCGTCGTAGTCGGCGGCCAGCGCGGCCGCCTTGCGCCGGTTGCGGGTGGTCACGTCCGAGCGGGTCAGCTTGTGCAGCCGGGGCAGCAGGTCACCGGCGTCGGTGACGTACCGGCGCACCGCCGAGTCGGTCCACTCGCCCCGGCCGTAGCCGTAGAAGCGCAGGTGCAGCGCGACCAGCTTGACCGTCTGCGCAATGACGTCCTTCGGGTAGCGCAGGGCCTTCATCCGGGCCTTGGTCAGCCGGGCGCCGACCACCTCGTGGTGGTGGAAGCTGACCCGGCCGTCCGGGCCGACCGCCTTGGTCGCCGGCTTGCCGACGTCGTGCATCAGCGCGGCCATCCGCAGGATGAAGTCGCAGCCGCCCTCCTCCATCGACATCGCGTTGCGGACCACGGTGAGCGTGTGCTCGTAGACGTCCTTGTGCTGGGCGTGCTCGTCGATCTCCAGCTTGAGCCCGGTCAGCTCGGGGATGAACCGGTCGGCCAGGCCGGTGTCGACCAGCAGCCGCAGCCCGGTGATCGGGTCCTCGCCGCAGAGCAGCTTGGTGAACTCGTCGCGGATCCGCTCGGCGCTGATCCGGTCCAGGTCCGCGGCCATCCGGGTCATCGCCTCGCGCACGTCGGGGTGCACCGTGAAGCACAGCTGGGCGGCGAACCGCGCCGCGCGCAGCATCCGCAACGGGTCGTCACCGAACGACTCCCACGGCGTCCCGGGGGTGCGGATCACCCGTGCGGCGAGGTCGGCCAGACCGCCGAACGGATCGGTGAACCGGTGGTCGGGCAGGCTCACCGCCATCGCGTTGATGGTGAAGTCCCGCCGCTTCAGGTCGTCGACCAGGCTGGTCCCGTACTCGACCACCGGGTGGCGGGTGACCTGGTCGTACGCCTCGGCCCGGAAGGTGGTGATCTCCAGCTGCAGGCCGTCGCGCTGGGCGCCGATGGTGCCGAACTCCCGGCCGGTCTCCCAGATCGACTCGGCCCAGCCCTTGATGATCCGCAGCGTCTCGTCCGGGTGCGCGTCGGTGCAGAAGTCGAGGTCCTGACCGAGCCGGCCGAGCAGGGCGTCCCGTACCGAACCGCCCACCAGGTGCAGTTCATGGCCCGCCCGCGCGAAGCGGCGACCGAGCTCGTCGGCGACCGGCGAGACCCGGAGCAGTTCGGCGACGGCGTTGCGCTGCGCGGCGGTGAGCTCGCTGCGGTCGGCCTGGGATGCGGAGACTTCGGACATGGGATCGCCAGCCTATCGGGCCGGGGCGGGATCTGATCCGCCGGGCGCGGGTAAGAGGCCGGCGTTGACTAAGGTCTTGGGCGTGCCGGCCGGTCGTCCGGCTCGGCCGTACCCCCTTGGAGGCTGGAGATGAGCGGCGGGCTCTACCGCAGCGCGAACGCCGCGCAGGGCGGCGGCGCACCGCCGGGTGACGACGCCACCTTCATCTCGGCGGAGCCGCTGAACCAGCCGGGCGTCGAGGCGACCGCACCCCCGCAGGAGGTGGTCGCCGAGACCAGCGCCGCGGCGAACAGCGCGGTGATGGCGATCGGCAGCCTGGTCAGCCGGGGCACGGGCTTCATCCGCAACCTGATGATCGGCGCCGCCCTCGGCAACGCGGTCGGCGACGTGTACACCACCGCCCAGTTCCTGCCGAACCAGGTCTACGAGTTCCTGCTCGGCGGCGTGCTCACCAGCGTGCTGATCCCGGTGCTGGTCCGCCGCCGCAAGGTCGATTCGGACCGGGGCGAGGCGTACGCCCAGCGGCTGCTCAGCCTGGCCGTGCTCGCCCTGGCCGCCGCCGCGCTGATCGCGGTGGTTCTCGCCCCGGTGATCACCGCGATCTACGCCAGCGGCAAGGACGAGGCGTACCAGGGACTGGTCAACGACCTGTCCTACCTGATGCTGCCGATGCTCTTCTTCACCGGCGTGAGCGCGCTGATCGCGGCGGTGCTGAACACCCGGGGGCACTTCGCCGCCCCGATGTGGGCGCCGATCCTCAACAACCTGGTGGTCGTCGGCACCTTCGGCCTGTACATCGTCATCTACGGGGCGAGGGCACTGCGGCCGGACCAGATGGACGCGGGCCGGATCCTGCTGGTGGGCGGGGGCACCCTGCTCGGCGTCGCGGTGCAGACCGCCGGGCTGCTGCCGGCGCTGCGCAAGGTCGGCTTCCGGTGGAAGTGGCGCTTCGACTTCCGGGAACTGGGCCTGCGCGAGTTGGCCCGGCTCGGCGGCTGGATGTTCTGCTACGTCGGGGTCAACCAGCTCGGCCTCTTCGTGGTGGTCAACCTGCTCACCCGGGTCGGCGGCGGGAAGAACGCCGGCCTGCTGATCTACAACAACGTCTTCCTGCTGCTGATGATGGCGCACGGCATCATCGCCGTCTCGATCATCACCGCGCTGATGCCGCGGATGAGCGCGGCGGCCGCCGACGGCCGGCACCGCGACCTGACCGCCGACCTCTCCCGGGGCACCCGGATGGTCACCGCGGTGCTCGCCCCGATCGCGGTCTGCTACGCGGTGCTGGCCGCCCCGATCTCCGTCGTGGTCTTCCGGTACGGCGCCTTCACCGGTGCCAACGCGGTCGCCACGTCGACCGTGCTGCTGGTCGCGGCGCTGGGGCTGGTGCCGTTCGCGATCAGCCAGCTCTTCACCTTCGCCTTCTACGCGCTGCCGGACACCCGGACCCCGGCGCTGATCAACATCCCGGTGGTGGCGCTGCGGGTGCTGCTCCAGATCGGGCTCTTCCTCGCCTTCTCGGCCACCTTCGCGGCGGCGGGGATGATGCTGGGCAACGCCCTCTCGTACGTGGCGGCGGCGGTGATCTCCGCGATGCTGCTGCGGCCGCGGGTGGGACGGATCGGGCTGGGCGGCATCATGCGGACCATGGGCCGGGTGATCGTCGCCGCGCTCGGCGCGGCCCTGGTCGGCCTGCTCGTGGTGAAGCTGCTCCCCGGCGACCCGGCCGACCTGAGCTGGTTCGCCGCCGCGGTCCAACTGGTGATCGGCGGCGCGGTGATCGCCGGGACGTACCTCGGGCTGGCCATGGTGCTGCGGATCAGCGAGATCACCGAGGTGGTCGGGATGGTCCGCCGCCGCCTCGGCCGTTGACGGCGCCCGCGCGGTTCGAAGGGCCCCGGACCGACCCGGCGCGCCGGCCACGGACCGTGACCAAGGATCATCAGGTTGGGGATGGGCCTGTGGATAACTCCGCGATTCGCCGCTCAGCAGGACTCATTTACCTGTGGACAACCAGCCGTACGGACGATGATGGGCAGCCGAACGGGGGGAATTCGGCGAGACGTCGCCGAGGCGGCCGCACCGGGTGTGCCCCTCCGCCGACTACTTGCGGTCAACCTCTAGATTGGCTGGTGCATGTGCCAGCAACGTGGCTGACCACGGTCGTAACCGGACGGACCGCCCCGTTGCTGGCGCCCCACCGGTAACGGCGGGAAGATGACATGTCGGGGAACCGGGCATCCCGGGTAAGGTCGCACTCGACGGGTACGGCGGGTGTCGACATCGGTCTGCCGGTTCCTTCGAAGGCAGAGCGGGAAGCCACATGCCCAGCAGCACGGGTCCATCGATCGACGCGATCACCGAGGGAGGACGGGTGACCCAGGTCGGCGAGGGTCAGGAGGCGGAGGAGAATGCTCCGCCGGTCATGACCTTCGGTGCTCCCACGGCCGGTGAGATCCTTGCCGAGCGGTACAAGCTGGTCGAGCACATCAACAACGACAGCGCCGGTCGGCTGGTCTGGCGCGGGGTCGACGTCGTACTGCGCCGTCCCGTCGCGGTGGTGCTGCGCTACCCCGGCGGTGACTCCGCCACCGAGATGCTCCAGGCCGCGGTCGCGGCCAGCCGGGTGATCCACCCCAACCTGGTGGGCGTCTACGACGCGATCGACGAGGCCGACCGGGCGTACGTGGTCCGCGAGTGGGTGGACGGTCAGTCTCTGCGGGAGCTGGTCGCCGCCGACGGACCGCTGGATCCGGCCCGGGCGACCACTATCGGCAACGCCGTCGCCAGCGCCCTCGCCGCGGTGCATCCGACCGGGATGGTGCACGGCAACGTCCACCCCGGCACGGTCATGATCAGCGATGACGGTCGGGTCGTGCTGGCCGACGCGCGGACCGACGGCGCGGACACCCAGGAGAGCGACATCCGGGCCGTCGGGGGCGTGCTCTACTTCGCCCTGACCGGGCACTGGCCGCACGGCGAGGCCCCGATGCGCGGCGCGACCGCCGGGCAGGGCCGCGCCGCCATCCCGGACGCCGTACGCGACGCCAGTGGCGCGATCGCCGCCCCCCGCCAGGTCCGGGCCGGCGTGCCCGCCTACCTCGACGACCTGACCATGGACCTGCTCGACCCCGAGATCGCCCCGCCGAGCTCGGACGTGCTGGCCGCCGAGCTCGGTCGGCTCGACATCCCGGCCGACGATCACTTCCTCGAGCAGGCGGGCCCGCTGCGCTTCGCGGCCGACACCGACGACCTGCCGTCGCCGCTGGCCGCTGCCGGTGGGCGCAAGGTCGCCCTGGGCATCGCCGCGACGCTGGCGGTCGCCCTGGTCGGCCTGCTCATCGGGATCAGCGTGCTGGGCGGCGACGACAAGAGCCCGAAGACGGAGCCGGTGGCCCGCCCGTCCAACACCGCCGCACCCGTCGACGAGCCCACCAAGCCAACGGAGACGGTACGCAAGCTGGCCGTCGAGGACGTTCGGATCATCGACCCGGACAGCCGGACCCGCAACGAGCTGAGCGACGCCGACAAGGTGATCGACGACAGCGAGGACGAGGGCTGGGAGACCGACACCTACACCAGGGCGAACTTCGGCAACTTCAAGCGTGGCATGGGCGTCTGGATCGACCTCGGCGCCCCGCACACGGTCAAGTCGGTGCAGGCGGTCCTCTCCGCCAGCGGCGCCACCGCCCGGCTCTACACCGGCACCAGCGACCCGGGCTCCAGCTCCGCCGGGGACAAGAAGCTGGTGACCGAGTACCTCAAGACGCCGATCGGCGACGGCTTCGCCCAGTACGACGGCACCACGATGACCTTCAGCAACGGCTTCGACCCGGACAAGAAGTACCGCTACCTGCTGTTCTGGATCACCGAGCTGCCCGCGAACGACCGGGGCTACAAGGTCGGTGTCCAGGAGATCACCGTCCAGGGGTCGTGAACCGGCCGCCGCTGCCCGGGCACCACACCGACCGGATGTGGTGATGGACGAGTGCGCCGAGCAGCGTGCACCGGCGGGTGGCGTGACCGGTACACCACCGGCCGGGCCGACGCGCGTCGGCCCGGAGGCGGCCGACATCGACCTGCTCCGCGCCCACGTGGCCGGCGACCGGGACGCCTTCACCGAGCTGTTCCACCGCCACCGGGACCGGCTCTGGGCGGTGGCGCTCCGGACGCTTGGCGACCGCGAGGAGGCGGCGGACGCCCTCCAGGACGCACTGCTCTCGGCCCACCGCGCGGCGGCCCGCTTCCGCGGTGATTCGGCGGTGACCACCTGGCTGCACCGGATCGTGGTGAACGCCTGCCTGGACCGGGTGCGCCGGCGGCAGGCGCAGGCGACGGTCCCGCTGCCGGACGGCGTCCACGGCGGCGGGGAGCCCGGCCGGCACACCGGCGGGGCGGAGCTGGCCGCTCCCGTCCGGGACCACGACACCGCGCTGGTGGTCCGGCAGGCACTGGCCGAACTGCCGGTCGAGCAGCGGGCCGCCCTGATCCTGGTCGACGTACAGGGCTATCCGGTCGCCGAGGTGGCCCGGATCCTCGGCGTGGCCGAAGGCACGGTCAAGAGCCGCTGTGCCCGCGGACGGGCCCGGCTGGCCACGCTCCTCGGTCACCTGCGTACCGGGTCCGACGAGGTGACCGAGGTGTCACCGTCGGCGGCCCGCGGCACCGCCGACGTGCCGCACGTCACCGCGGGGAACCCTGGGCCTCCCGAGGGCGTCGGATCGACGTCGGGATGGTCCGGCCGGGACGCCAGCCAGGAGGAGACGTGACGCCCGCGGAGTTCAGCGAGGTCGACCACGACCTGCTCGCCGACTACGTCGGCGGGGCGCTGGGCGGCACCCCGGAGCAGGCCACGGTCGCCCGCCTGATCGACGAGGACCCGGCCTGGGGCCGGGCGTACGCCGCCCTGGCCCCGGCGATGGAGCTGGTCCGGGCCGACCTGGCCGACTGGGCCGCCCCGGCACCGGAGATGCCGCTGGCCGTCGCCGACCGGATCGCCGCCGCGCTGGCCGGCGCCGGACCGGTGCCGACACCGGCCGGCCGGCCCGACGCGGACGGGCTGGTCCTGCGCGACGCCGCCGATCCGCACGATGCCGGTGGGCCGCTCCACGGCGGCGCCGACCGCACGGAGCTGGCCGCGAGCGACCACCCTGCCGGCTCGGACCTGCCCGCCCCGGTCGGCCGGGTGCCCGGGTCGGTGACCGTGCCTGCGCAGACCGCCGGTGGGCACCGGCGCACCGGCGGAGCGGGCCGACCGACCGAGGGCCCCGGCCGGAGCACCGGACCGGGTCGGCAGCCCCGACGCTGGGCCCGGATGGCCGGCCCGGTCGTCCTCGCGGCCGCCTCGATGACCGCCGTGGGACTGGGCGTCGGCCACTTGATCACCGCCGAGGGCGGCGGTGGGGCGGGGTTGACGGCGGACAGCGGCCGGGCCGAGAACGCGGCGAGCGCCGGTGCTCCCGCCCCACTGGCCGCCGAGCCGTTCCGGACGACCGGCCCGGCCCGACGTAGCGGCACCGAATACACCCCGGAGCGGTTGTCCGCTGGGAACCGGTCCGCGCTGCCCTCGCCCAACGGCAGGGACAAGAAGCAGTCGGCGGACGCGGCGCCGGGGGACCCGCGGCTCTCCGCCGCCGGCGGGCTCGACCGGCTCGCCGGCCCGGACGCGCTGAACGCCTGCCTCGCCGCGATCACCGCGGAGCACGCCGGCGGTCCGGTCACCGTCGACCTGGTCGACTACGCGTCCTTCCGGGGCCAGCCGGCGCTGGTCGTCACCTTCGTCGATGCCGGCGGTGCCCGCTGGGCCTGGGTGAGCGGACCGGAGTGCGGCGTACCCGGATCCGGAGCGGACACCCGCTTCCGTACGCGGGTAGGGTGAGGTCGCGGTCATCCGCGGCTCTCCTGCCACGTGACGTGACCCACCGGATGACCGGCTCGGGAATTCCCGCTTCGTACGATGACGTTCTGGAGGTCAGCGCCGACCGCCACTGAGCTGTCGGCACTCGGATCGGCATCGTCCCGGTGGCAGGTCAGCCGGAGCAGATGACGAACACACACATCGGGAGACGGCAGTGGACGAGGTCCGCAACCTGATCATCATCGGCTCCGGGCCGGCCGGTTACACGGCGGCGGTCTATGCCGCGCGCGCCAACCTCAAGCCGCTCGTCATCGAGGGCGTGCAGTCCGGCGGCGCGCTGATGACGACCACCGAGGTGGAAAACTTCCCCGGCTTCGCGGACGGCATCCTCGGTCCCGAGCTGATGGACAACATGCGCAAGCAGGCCGAACGGTTCGGTGCCGAGTTCCTGACCGACGACGTCACCCGCGTCGAACTGGTGGAGACCGGCGATACCGGCTCCGGCGCCGCCAGCACCGTCTGGGTGGGCGAGACCGCGTACCGGGCGAAGGCCGTCATCCTCGCCACCGGCTCCGCCTGGCGCCCGCTCGGCGTGCCCGGGGAGCAGGAGTACCTGGGCCACGGCGTGTCGTCCTGCGCCACCTGTGACGGCTTCTTCTTCCGCAACCAGCACATCGTCGTCGTCGGCGGCGGCGACTCGGCGATGGAGGAGGCGAGCTTCCTCACCCGGTTCGCCGAGTCGGTCACCATCATCCACCGCCGCGACTCGTTCCGCGCCAGCAAGATCATGGCTGAGCGGGCCACCGGCAACGACAAGATCAAGGTCGAGTGGAACACCGTGGTCGAGGAGATCCTGGGCGAGGACGGCAAGGTCAGCGGGGTCCGGGTCCGCAACGTGCACACCGGCGCGGCCAAGGTGCTCGACGTGACCGGCGTCTTCGTGGCGATCGGCCACGACCCGCGCAGCGAGCTCTTCCGGGGACAGGTGGAACTCGACAACGAGGGCTACGTGAAGGTGCAGGCGCCGAGCACCCGGACCAGCGTGCCCGGTGTCTTCGCCGCCGGTGACCTGGTCGACCACACCTACCGGCAGGCGATCACCGCGGCCGGGACGGGCTGTGCGGCCGCCCTGGACGCCGAGCGCTTCATCGCCACCCTGCAAGGCTGAAACATCTTCACAGAAACAAGTTCCCGGAGGAGGGGTTCATAGTGGGAGCAACCAAAGCGGTCACCGACGCAAGCTTCGCGAGCGATGTGCTGAAGTCCGACAAGCCGGTTCTGGTGGACTTCTGGGCGGAGTGGTGCGGGCCGTGCCGCAAGGTCTCGCCGCTGCTGGAAGAGATCGCGGGCGAGATGGGTGACCAGGTCACCATCGTCAAGCTCAACATCGACGAGAACCCTGAGACCGCCCGCACCTACCGGGTGATGTCCGTGCCGACCCTCACCATCTTCAAGAACGGCGAGCCGGTGCAGTCCATCGCGGGCGCCAAGCCGAAGGGCGAACTGGTCAAGCTCATCGAGTCGGCGCTCTGAGCCGACGCGCGACCCCGAACCCCCGTGCCCGATCGGGCACGGGGGTTCGTCTTTTCCGCTCGCCGCTCCGCCGTGGACGACGGTGACCTGCCGGAACCCGGAGCCGACCGGTAATCGGCCACGGTACGCTCCGTAAGCATGCGCAGCGAGGGGGCGACCTTCAGCGGAGTCTCGCCCCGCGCGACCGCGGGGCCACGCCCAGCCAGCATCCGTGCAGAGGGGGTCGTGAGTGCGTCCGATCCGACCCGGTGACCGGGGACCCGCGGTGACGGAGATCCGCAACATCCTCGCCGGCCTCGACCTGCTCCCGTCCGGCGGCCAAGAGGAGTTCGACGTCGAGACCGAACGCGCCGTCCGGGCATTCCAGCAGTCCCGCGGACTCAGCGTGGACGGGCGGGTCGGCGCGGAGACCTGGCGGGCGCTGGACGCCGCCCGCTGGCGGCTCGGCGCCCGCACGCTCTACCACGCCGTACCGGAACCGCTGATCGGCGAGGACGTCCGGTCGCTCCAGGAGCGCCTCCTGGAAATGGGGTACGACGTGGGCCGCGCCGACGCCATCTACGGCATCCGCACCTCCCGCGCGGTCGCCCAGTTCCAGCGGGAGATGGGGCTGAAGCCGGACGGCGCCTGCGGCCCGCACACCATGAGCGCGCTGCGCCGCCTCGGCCGGAAGGTGGTCGGCGGACGCCCGCAGTGGCTGCGCGAGTCCGACGCCATCCGGCAGGCCGGACCGACCCTGGTCGGCCGGACCGTGGTCATCGACCCGGGACACGGCGGCACCGACCCGGGGGTGGTGGTGCCGGACGGTCCGCTGCGCTGGACCGAGGCGGATCTGGTGCACGACCTGGCCCGCCGGCTGGAGGGGCGGCTCGCCGCCTCCGGGGTGCGGGTGCAGCTCACCCGCGGCCCGGCGCCCGCGACCTGCCTGCCGGACGTGGACCGGGCCCAGCTGGCCAACTCCCTCGGCGCCGACGTCTTCATCTCGCTGCACACGGACGGCCACGCCAACCCGGCGGCGAACGGGGTGGCCACCTACCACTACGGCACCGACAACGGCGTCACCTCGGCCACCGGGGAACGGCTGGCCGGGCTGGTGCAGCGGGAGATCGTGGCCCGCACCGGGCTGCGGGACTGCTGCACCCACGCCAAGGCGTGGGACCTGCTCCGGCTGACCAAGATGCCGGCGGTACGGGTCGAGGTCGGTTACCTGACCTCGCCGGAGGACCGCAGCCGCCTGGTGGACCCCCGGTTCCGGGACCGGGTGGTCGAGGCGATCGTCGCCGCAGTGCAGCGGATGTACTTCCCGATCGAGCGGGACGTGCCCACCGGCTCGATCGACGTGAGCGAACTGCGCGCGGTGGTCGCCGCCGGCACAGTGATGGACTGAGCCGCTCAGCCGGCCGCCGAGCGGGTGGCCGGGGCCGGGCGTACCGGGCGGAGCAGAGTCTCCGGGCTCATCGAGCCGAGCAGCTTCTCGAGCGCGTACTCGACGTCGGACTTCCAGCTCAACGCCGTGCGCAGTTCCAGGCGGAGGCGGGGGTAGCGGGGGTGCGGGCGGACCGTCTTGAAGCCCACCGAGAGGAAGAAGTCGGCCGGGGCGACGCACGCCCGGGTCGGGTCGTCCGCGTCGCCGAACTTGGCGTCGCCGAACGCCTCGATCGCCTTGATGCCGCGCTTGGTGAGGTCCCGGGCCACCCCCTGGACCAGCATCCGGCCCAGCCCGCCCCCGGCGAAGGCGGGTACCACGTTGGCGGTCATCAGCAGCGCCGCGTCGGCGGAGACCGGCGAGGTGGGGAAGGCCATCGAGCGGGGGACGTAGGCCGGTGGGGCGTACGTGACGAAGCCGGCCGGCATGCCGTCGACGTACGCCAGCTTGCCGCAGGAACCCCACTCCAGCAGGGTCTGGGAGACCCACGCCTCCTTCTCCAGCCCCGGGTCCCCGGCGGCGCAGGCCCGGTCCGCCGAGACCGGGTCCAGCTCCCAGTAGACGCACTGCCGGCAGGAACGGGGCAGGTCTTCCAGGGTGTCGAGGGTCAGACTGACCAGACGTCGCGACATCAGCGCATCCCCACAATTAGGCTCGGAGGTGAAACCACCGCGGTGTGACGCCGCCGCCTTTCTGCCCCCCCGACGAGCGATCGTACGCCCCCACCCGACCGTACGGGAGGAGACGCGCGAACGCCCACCCGAGCCGGTGACCACCGGTTCCGGGATGTGGATTTTCCCCACGCCACCACTCCGGTCCCGGCCCTCGGGGACTACGATCGGCCAACCGGCGTCCCGCCGCCGCCATGGTTGCCGGCATCGCGGGTACCACCCACGCAGGAGTCCAGCCGACACCCGATCGAGGTGATGTCATGACCGGCACGACGCTTGACGACTACACCGACCGGTACGCCCGTCGGGTCCGGGGGATGACCGCCTCCGAGATCCGGGCCCTCTTCGCGGTGGCCAACCGGCCGGAGGTCGTCTCGCTCGCCGGTGGCGCACCCTACATCGCGGCGCTGCCGCTGGACGCCGTCGGCGAGATGCTCGGCCGGCTCGGCGCCGAGCACGGGGCCACCACCCTGCAGTACGGCATCGGCCAGGGGACCCTTGAGCTGCGCGAGCGGATCTGCGAGGTGATGGCGCTCTCCGGGATCGACGCCGCCTGCGGCGCCTCGCCCGAGGACGTGGTGGTCACCGTCGGCGGCCAGCAGGCGCTGGACCTGGTGGCCCGACTCTTCCTGGATCCGGGTGACGTGGTGCTCGCCGAGGGCCCGACCTACGTCGGCGCGCTCGGCGTGTTCCAGGCCGCCCAGGCCCAGGTCGTGCACGTGCCGATGGACGACGAGGGGCTCATCCCGGAGGAGCTGGAGGCGGCCATCGCCGACCTGGCCCGCGCCGGCCGCCGGGTGAAGTTCCTCTACACCATCCCGACGTACCAGAACCCGACCGGCGTGACGCTGAGCGAGGAGCGCCGCGAGCGGGTGCTCGACATCTGCGAGCGCGCCGGCCTGCTGGTGGTGGAGGACGACCCGTACGGGCAGCTCGGTTTCGAGGAGGAGGCGCCGGCGCCGCTGCGGGCCCGCCGCCGGGACGGAGTCTTCTACCTCAGCACCTTCTCCAAGACCTTTGCCCCTGGCCTGCGGGTGGGCTGGATCCTGGCCCCGCACGCGGTCCGCGACAAGCTGGTCATCGCCAGCGAGGCGCAGATCCTCTGCCCCAGCGGGTACGCGCAGGCCGCCGTGTCGACGTACCTCGGCACCATGCCGTGGCGGGAGCAGCTGAAGGTCTACCGGGAGGTCTACCGGGAGCGCCGGGACGCGATGCTGGAGGCGCTCGAGGACCTGATGCCGGAGGGCACCACCTGGACCACTCCGGGCGGCGGCCTCTTCGTCTGGGCGACCCTGCCGGACGGCCTCGATGCCAAGGCCATGATGCCGCGGGCGATTGCCGCCCGGGTGGCGTACGTGCCGGGCACCGGCTTCTACGCGGACGGCGCCGGCAGCGGCAACATGCGGCTCAACTTCTCCTTCCCGCCGCCGGAGCGGATCCGGGAGGGCGTCCGCCGGCTGGCCGGGGTGATGGAGCAGGACATCGCGATGCGCCGGATCTTCGGAGCGGTGGGTGGGTCCGGACCGCGCCGACGGGCCGGCTCCGACGCGCCCGGTCCCGACTTGGCATGATTTCCGCATGGCCGTCAGCTCCGCCCCTCGGAATCTCGTGACCGACCCCGCCGTCGCCGCCGAACTGCACGTGCTGGTGCTCGCCGGTGGGCTCTCCTACGAGCGCGACGTCTCGCTCCGGTCCGGCCGCCGGGTGCTCGACGCGCTGCGCGCCGTCGGCGTCGAGGCGGAGCTGCGGGACGCCGACGTCGCGCTGCTGCCGGCCCTGGCGGCCGACCCGCCGGACGCCGTGATGATCGCCCTGCACGGCGCCACCGGTGAGGACGGCTCGCTGCGCGGCGTGCTGGACCTCTGCGACGTCCCCTACGTCGGCTGCGACGCCCGGGCGTCCCGGCTCGCATGGGACAAGCCGTCCGCCAAGGCGGTGCTCCGCGAGGCCGGCATCCCGACCCCGGACTGGGTGGCCCTGCCACACGACCGCTTCTCCGAGCTGGGCGCGGTGGCGGTGCTGGACCGGATCGTCGACCGGATCGGCCTGCCGTTGATGGTGAAGCCGGCGCAGGGCGGCTCCGGACTCGGCGCCGCGGTGGTCCGGGACGCCGGGTCGCTCCCGGCCGCGATGGTCGGCTGTTTCGCGTACGACCAGACGGCGCTGGTCGAGCGCTACGTGCCCGGCATGGACGTGGCCGTCTCGGTGATCGACCTGGGCGAAGGCCCGCAGGCGCTCCCCCCGGTGGAGATCGTGCCCCGCAACGGCGTCTACGACTACGCCGCCCGCTACACCGCCGGGCGGACCACCTGGCACGCCCCGGCCCGGCTCGACCCGGAGGTGACCGAGCGGGTGGCCGAGGTGGCGCTGGCCGCGCACACCGCGCTCGGCCTGCGCGACATCTCCCGGGTGGACCTGATCGTCGACGCGTCCGGGCAGCCGCACGTGCTGGAGGTCAACGTGTCCCCGGGGATGACCGAGACGTCCCTGCTGCCGCTGGCCGTCCAGGCGGCCGGTCTGGACTTCGGACGGGTGCTCGGCACGCTGGTGACCCGAGCCGCCACCCGCCGCCCGTAGCCGACCCTCGGGCTTCCTGCCGACCCGCCCGTCCCCACCGTCGTCCGCTGCCCGGCCGCCTATCGGCTCGGATGTCGGTACGGCCGGTGCTAACTCGTCCGGGAGGCGGCGTCCGGGTCGTTCGTCGCCGGGCCCGCGGGCTCCGGGATCTCCTCGGCGGCCTCGATCACGGAGGCGGCCTCCTCCTCATCGGCACCGGCGCTCTGGGACGGTGACGGGGAGAAGCTGGACGGCGCCTGCCACTGGATGCGCGGCGGTTCGGCCAGCGGACGACCGCCAAACTCGGCCAGCCACGCCGCGACCAGGGCGAGGTTTTCCCGCCACTGCGCCTCGGAGATGGGCGGCAGGATCGAGTCCCAGAGGGAGAGGAACGTGCCGCGCAGCTGGAGCCGCCCGTACGGCCGGGCGAGGAACCACATGTGCAGGTGCGCGGAACCGTCACCCCAGCGGTTGACGTGCACGCGGGCGACCCCGTCGAGCGACCGGATGGCCCGTTCCAGGCGTACCGTCATCACGCCCAGTTCGGCGGCGAGCAGGTTGGGCAGGTCGCCGAGGTCCAGGTGCGACCGCGACTCCAGGATGAGCACCATAGGCAGGCCGGTGGGTCGGTCCATGGCTCGGACCCGCCACCGCTCACCCACCCAGATGTAGGCCTCGTCGGGAGCGTTGCAGGCGGTGCATTCCCGACTTCCCTCGCCCCGGCGGGGAGGTTCGATCGGGACCGGGTCGTCGAGCTGCTTGACGCGGAGGTCGCCCTCGAAGGGGAAGGACGGCCACTGGGTGAAGTCCGGAACTGAGGGAGGGGTGTCGTGCACGACGCTGACCCTAACCGAGACGAGGACCGCCTGTCCCTACCTGATTCATCAGTCGTCACGAGGAACTTTCAACGCCCGTCGTCAATCCCGCTGCCATCGATACCGGGGCCGAGATCTTCGCCCTCAACGGTTGTCCACCGGGTTGTCCACAGGCAGCTCCGATCACCACCATGCCGCGTCATCCACAGGTCAGCGCGCATTTCTCCGCGTTGTTTCACGTGAAACGGGGCGGCCTGTGGAAAACCGCTGTGGATAACCAGGGGTGCTGAGACAGGGGCTCTCTCGGTCCTGCCAAGCCTGCCGGCTGAGCCCTCTCTTCCTAACGAGCGGGCGGGCGATCGGCACCGCCCGGGCCGATACATTTCCGAGCCGTCGAGGATGAGCCACTGGGCGCGTGGGGACGCGGATCGCCTGGCCTCGTCGCCCCCTCTTTCTCTCCGCTCGTCCTAACCGCCGCGCCGGTTGTAACCACCCCCGGCCTCGAACCACCGCCAGCCAACCACTGGCCGGCCCCCAACCACCGCCGTGCCGAACCTCGGCCTGACCTTGACCTGACGCAGGCTCAGGCGATCCGCCGGGCCGCCGCCCTCCCCCTCCGCGTTTCGGATTCGGACCGCCACTCGCCTCCGACCGCCACTCGCCTTTGCGCGTACGAGGAGCCCCACTCACCTCCGACCGCGAATCGCCTCGAACCGCCACTCGCTACGGAAGGACCGTCCGTGCCGTGAACCATCCCTGGCCATCTCCGGCGCCGGGGAGTTGAACGTCGGTGACTTCGACCGCTTGCCTCCGCCCGCGATTCGCCTCCGACGGCCGCTCGGTCGGGAGGACCTCGCTGGCCTCGGACCGCCACTCGCGTCCGACCGCTCTCCCGTCGGTGCGCCCGTCGGACCGGGCGGCCGTCGTCCCCCTTGGTCGGCTGCAGGCCGGTTCGCCTCGTGGACTCCGGGCACCTTCCGGGTCCGACCCGCGGCGGGGCCCTCCGACTCGGCTCCGCCAATTGGCCCAGTGAGGTGTCTCGGTCGATGACGGGCCCGGAGCCTGCCAACGCCCCTGTTTCACGTGAAACGGTGCCGCGTCGCAGGCGCTCGCCTGGACACCGCTCGCGCTCTGATCCTCTTCACTCGGGCCGCCTGAACAGAAGCTTGTCAACCGCCGCCAAGCACGAGCGATCGGCCATCCCGGTAGCGACGGGGCTCGGCGCCATCTCGGATAGGAACGCAAGGGGGCGACGGGCCCGACGCCGTCTCGGGTAGCGACGGGGCTCGGCGCCATCTCGGATAGCAACGCAAAGGAGCCTCGGGTCGGCATCGCCTGCGCCAAGCGCCGAGTGGTCCGGGACGTCCACCTCGCCAACCTAGTCAGGGTCGGAGTTGCCCTAGGTCGAGAGCTGGCGCCGCCTCGGCCGAAGGAAGGGCGGCGGATAGCACGGGATGAGCGGCGCCTGTCCAACTCGCGCGGCGCCACCCATCCGCCACCCACGCCTTGGGTCCGGGCCACAGCGTCATCGGCCGGGCAAACTCCAAGCGGGCCTGGCGGCCCATCACCGCGGGCGCGGCTAGATTGCCGGCCGTGAACGACGGGCCGGGTCAGTTCCATGTCGGTGGGGGGACACGTGGCTTCGGGCGCCACTCGATCCGCCGGAGGTGGGTAGTGGGGCGCCCCTTGGCGTCCTGCCCGGGATGCAACGGGCTAGCGCCGAAGGGTCGGGCAACGATGATCTGTTCGGCGCGCCCGAATTGGAGACACCTCTTGCCGTCCTCGGCAATCCTTCTGTTCTGCTGGCGGGCGCCAGGCTCCAGCGCCCTGCGGTCGCCCGTCGACGGGCCCGGGGTTGAGGCGGCGCTCGATGACGAGCGCACTCCTGGCGGCGTTGTTTCACGTGAAACCTTCCGCACCTCGATCGAGCCGGCATCCACCATCGCCAGGAGGGCATGATCCCCTGCCCCCACCGCAAGACCCGCCGCCCGCCATCGGATGCGAGAGCCGCGCCGCGCCGTAGACCACCAACCTGAGGTCGCTCCCCCTCTCGTTCTGCGACCCTCGAAACGCCGTCCGCCAGCCACCCCTTTCCGTTCTCAGCCGTCGCGGGCATTGCCACCCAGCCCGCCCGTTCAACGCGCCTCTTCGGCAGCCCCTCTTTTCACGTGAACGGCCGACGCCGACCGCAACTCCCCGACGGAGCTGACGCGAGGCGGACCGGCGCCAGGCCAGCCAGGTACCCGGCAACCCAGCCCACCGCGACCAGCCGGGCCGGCCGAAGGGGAGCCGGTCGAAGGGGGCCGGTCGAAGGGCGGCCGGTCCGAGCCGGGCCGGTCAAGCCGGGCCGGTCCAAGCCGGTCTAAGCCGGGCCGACGCCGGCCGGGCCGGTCCAAGCCGGACCGACGTCAGCCGGGCCAGCGAACCAAGAGTGGCAAACCCCGCATGGGCCGACCCTGAAGCGGGCAGCGGAGGCACGGGCCGAACCCGGAGTGGGCAGGGACGGAAACCCGGGAGGAGCCAACGACCGGGAGGACTCACCGACCGGAGACGAGCCACCCACCGCGGAGGACGTAGGGACCAAGGGACGGGGGACAGAAGTCGGAGCCACCAGGGTCGAGACCGCAGAGCTGCCACGCCCGGGGAGAGCCCTGAGATGCCCGCCAGGCCGACAAACAGCAACCGCCTGGACCGCTCTGCCCGAGACCCGCGACCGAAGCCCTGAAAGAAGGGAGAGCGGGGCGGGAGGCAGCCGAGGCGGCCCTGAAAACGGACCGGCCGCGTGGTCCCGTGAGGGCCACGCGGCCGGAGCCGGAGAAGTGCGCGGAGCGGTGCTCAGCCTTCGGGCTGTTCCTCCTGGCCGACGCCGATGATCCCGACGATCCGTTCCAGGTCGTCGACCGTGGCGAACTCGATCGTGATCTTGCCCTTGCTCCGGCCGATGTCGACCTTCACCCGGGTGTCGAACCGGTCGGAGAGCCGATCGGCGAGGTCGCTGAGTGCCGGGGCGTGCGGCTTGGTACGGCGCTTGGGGGTCGGCGTCTTCGCCGGCCCGTCGGCCAGTGCCAGCGCCACGAGCTCCTCGGTGGCGCGTACCGAGATGCCCTCGGCCACGATCCGCAGGGCGAGCTGTTCCTGCGCCTCCGCGTCGTCGAGGCTGAGCAGCGCCCGGGCGTGGCCGGCGGAGAGCACCCCGGCGGCCACCCGGCGCTGCACCTGCGCCGGGAGGTTCAGCAGCCGGATGGTGTTCGAGATCTGCGGTCGGCTCCGACCGATTCGTCGGGCAAGCTCCTCGTGGGTTGCACCGAACTCCTCCAGCAGCTGCTGGTACGCCGCGGCCTCTTCCAGCGGGTTCAGGTTCGCCCGGTGGATGTTCTCCAGGAGCGCGTCCCGGAGCATCGCGTCGTCCTTGGTGTCCCGGACGATGGCCGGGATGCTGTCCCGCCCGACCGCCTGGGCCGCTCGCCAGCGCCGCTCGCCCATGACGAGCTCGTACTTCTCGCCGTCGATCTGGCGCACGACGATGGGCTGAAGGAAGCCCACCTCCTGGATGGAGGTCTTCAGCTCCTCCAGCGCATCTTCGTCGAAGACCTGACGGGGCTGCTTGGGGTTCGGCACGATGGCGTCGACCGGGATCTCAGCGAACCGGGCTCCGGGCACCGGGCTCAGCTGCGACTCCGGCCCTGGCGTGGGGGAAACCGCAGCCGCCTGGGTGGCCGGGGCGGCCGCCGCAGTCGCGGCCACGCCGCCGGGCTGCTGAACGGTCGCCGGACCGGTGCCCTCCACCGGCGCGGTGGGAATGAGGGCACCGAGCCCTCGGCCCAGACCGCCGCGAGGACGGTTTTTCATGCGACGCCTCCCAGCGACTTCTCCGCACTACGCATTCCGGCTCACCGACTCCCTGACGCCCCGCTCGGCGATCTCCTGGGCGGCCTCGAAGTAGCTCGTCGCCCCCCGCGAACCGGGATCGTAGGTCATCACCGACTGCCCGTAGCTGGGTGCCTCGGACACCCGGACGTTGCGCGGGATCACCGCCTGGAGCACCTTGTCGCCGAAGTGGTTACGGACGTCCTGCTCCACCGCGTCGGCCAGCCGGGTCCGCCGGTCGTACATGGTGAGCAGGATGGTCGAGACCTCGAGCTTGGGGTTGAGGTGCTGGCGTACCAGGTTGATGTTGTTGATCAGCTGGTTGAGGCCCTCCAGCGCGTAGTACTCGCACTGAATCGGGATCAGCACCTCCTGCGCGGCCACCAGCGCGTTGACCGTCAGCAGGCCGAGCGAGGGCGGGCAGTCGATGAAGATGTAGTCGAAATGGCCGGGGAAGCCGGCGATCGCCCGGGCCAGCCGGGACTCACGAGCGACCACCGACACCAGCTCGATCTCGGCGCCGGCCAGGTCGATCGTGGCCGGTACGCACCAGAGGTTGGGGATCCCCTCGACGGTCTGCGCCACCTCCTCCAGCGGCACGCTGTCGATGAGGCAGTCGTACACGTCCGGGACGCCGGTGTGGTGCGGGACGTTGAGCCCGGTGGAGGCGTTGCCCTGCGGGTCCAGGTCGACCACGAGGACCCGGTTGCCGTGCAGGGCCAGTGCCACCGCGAGGTTCACCGTGGTCGTGGTCTTCCCCACGCCGCCCTTCTGGTTGGCGACGCACATCACCCGGGTCCGGTCGGGCCGAGGCATGCTCACCTCGCCACTGGGATTCAGAATCTGCACGGCGCGCATAGCCTCCATAGCCAACGGTGGGTCATCCTCTTCACGCGTCGGTGTTTCACGTGAAACGTACGTGCTGGCGGATTCCGCGCCGTAGCCGGCGGGTGGCGTGTCCGAGGGGATGCCCGCTCCCGGATCCGCGTCCGGCACCGCGTACGGCGTCGGCTGCTGCGGCACCGCGGTGCCGGGAGCGCCCGTCGGCGGTTCGAAGCGGGCGGAGGCAGCGGCGTTCCGGGGGACCGGGACCGGGCGCGAGACGGCGGCATTCGACGGCCGGTCGCTCTGCTCCTGCGCGTCCCGAACCGGCGGCAGGTTCACCGGGGCCGCGGACGTCGGGTGGGCCCCGCCCATCGACGGATTGTCCCGGCCAACCAGCGGATCGCAGTCCGTCGGCCGCGTGGACGGGCCCCGAGACTCTCCACCCACCGGCCAGCCCTGGTAGTCGGTTTCACGTGAAACGGGGCCGCCGGCAGAGATTCGTCCTCCTGGCCCGGTCACCCGTTGATCGTCATACCTGCCGTCGTCATGCACCTGTCATCCCTGCCCGCTCCGGATGGTCGGTCCGCACCCCGTCAATCGGCCGCACGCGCGCTGGCACCGCGCAACGTACGACCCGCGGGAACGGTCGAGGTCCGGTGCCACCCGGCACCGCCGTTCCACACTATCGACGCGCGGTCAGCCTACGGTGGACGGGCGCAGCGGGTCCACGTCGGGTTCTGATCGGTCAGCTCCGTCGGGCCATTTCCAGGACTGAACAGTCGACCCGCAAGCGGTTGCGGGGTCAGCGATCCCGGCCACGACCGCCGCGACGGCCGCCCCGCGAGCGCTTCGCCGGCGCCTTCTTGCGGGCCGGACCGACCACCCGTTCCCGCACGACCTCGATCACCGTCGCGGGCGGCTCGATCACGCCGACGCCACACCGGTGCAGTTCCGGTTCGCCACCGCCGAGCCGGGCCACCGCCTCCCCGTGCTCGGCGATCTCCTCGGCCGCGGACGCACCCTTCAGCGCGACCAGTCGGCCCCCCGCCACGACCAGCGGGAGACACCAGCCGGCGAG
This sequence comes from Micromonospora rhizosphaerae, assembly GCF_900091465.1. Taxonomy (NCBI): domain Bacteria; kingdom Bacillati; phylum Actinomycetota; class Actinomycetes; order Micromonosporales; family Micromonosporaceae; genus Micromonospora; species Micromonospora rhizosphaerae. The sequence goes on from NZ_FMHV01000002.1 coordinate 875,705, forward strand.
CCGGTCCAGTGGTGCCACAGCGCGGGAGGTGACGATCTCGCCGCTGAGCGGCGGCCGGTCGGCCGAACCCGTCGCGGCCTCCTCCGCGCGTCCCCGGAACACCCGCACCATCTTGGTGAGCCCAAGGTGCTGCACCGCTTCGATGAGGAAGGCGGTACGCCGGGCGAGCGGCTCGATCAGCGTGACCGTGAGATCGGGCCGCGCGATCGCCAGCACCAGACCGGGCAGCCCGGCGCCGGAGCCGACGTCCAGCACGCTCGCGCCCTCGGGGATCCGCTCCGCCATCGCCGCGCAGTTCAGCACGTGCCGCTCCCAGATCCGGGGCGCCTCCCGGGGGCCGATCAGGCCGCGGACCACGCCGTCCGTCGCCAGGAGTTCCGCGTACGCGGCGGCCAGGTCGAGCCGGTCGCCGAAGAGGGTGCGGGCCGCCTTCGCCAACTCGGGCGGGAGCGTCACGTCGCCCGGCGACAGGCGATCGACCGCACCGTCGCGCGGATCCGCCGCGGGCGCACCCGCTTCGGCCGAGCCCGCCGAGAAGCCGGGCCGGACAGGCGACGGCCCGGGCGGCGTACCACCCGGGCCGGACACGGCATCCGCCGTGGCGTCGTCGCGAGTCACCAGGTCAGTCCGCCGCCCGGACGACGATGCGCCGGTTCGGCTCGACGCCCTCGGACTCGCTCACCACGCCGCTCATCGCGTTCACCACGTCGTGGACGCACTTGCGCTCGAACGCGGACATCGGCTCCAGCCGCACCGGCTCGCCGTACTCCTTGACCTTCTCCACGGCGTTCTTGGCGACGGCGGCGAGCTCCTTGCGGCGGTTGGCCCGGTAACCCCCGACGTCGAGCAGCAGCCGGCTCGGCGAGCCGGTCTGCCGGAAGACCGCCAGCCGGGTCAGCTCCTGGAGCGCCTCCAGGGTGGCGCCGCGCTGGCCGACCAGGTTCTGCAGGTGGGCGCCGACCACCTCGACGACCGGCCGGCCACCGGAGACCAGCTCGTCGATGTCGCCGTCGTAGTCGAGGATGTCGAGCAGCCCCTCGACGTAGTCGGCGGCGATCTCGCTCTGCCGGAACAGGTCGCTCTCGGCCGGCGCCTTCTTCTCCCGAGCCTCGGCTTCGGTCTCGTCGACCTCCTCGGCAACGGCAGCCGGCGCGGTCTCCTCGTCCAGGGACTGATCGGCGCTGGGGATGCTGGTGTCGGTCACGGTGTCATCTCCGTACTCGCTCGGCCGGACCGTCGGGTCCGCTGGTCTCCCGGGGCCGGCGGGAGGTCGCCGGTGCCCGCGGGCACGTCTGTAAGGGCCAGTTTCGCCCGTGACCGCGCTTCGCGCGGCGGTTCCGGACCGGCGCCGACCGTACGGTGGCTGCGCGGTGCCGGATCGGGGCCGCCACCAAGGCGGTGGCGGCCCCCGTGGCTCAACGCCGCTTGGCCGGGCGGCCCTTCTTCGGGTTGACCGGCTTGGCGCCCGGCTTGGGGCCGGCCACCTTGGGGGTGGTCACCTGCGGCTTTGCGGGCGCCTGGGCGGGCTTGCCCCGACCGAGCAGCCCACCGGCCTTCGTCGGCTGAGCCGGGCCGCGGGCACCGGCGCCCGGCTTGGCGCCGGTGGGCACCAGCGGCGGGAACTTGCGGAGCACCCACTGCTGCTGACCGAGGGTGAAGAGGTTGTTGGTGACCCAGTAGATGATCACGCCGATCGGGAAGATCGCGCCGGAGACCAGCAGCGACAGGGGGATGCCGTAGAGCATCAGCCGCTGGACCATCCGCTGCTGCGGGTCGTCCGCCCAGCCGGTCTTGAGAATCATCTGACGGCTGGTCAGGAAGGTGGTGGTGATCATGATCAGGACCAGGATCCCGGCGATCAGCTTGACCGTACCGCCGTTGGCGCCGAGGCGGGCCAGCTCGTCGGCGGTCGAGCCGAACTTGCCGGCGATCGGCGCGGTGAAGAGATTGGCGTGCGAGGCGCTGTTGAACTGCTCGACGGTCCAGCCGTAGAGGGTCTTGTTCTCCTTGGCCGGGTCCAGCCGGCGCAGCACGTGGAAGAGGCCGAGGAAGACCGGAGCCTGAAGGAAGATCGGAAGGCAGCCCATCAGCGGGTTGGCCTTCTCCTTCCGGTAGAGCTCCATCATCTCCTTCTGGAGCGTCTCCCGGTCACCCTTGTGCTTCTCCTGGAGCTCCTTCACCTTCGGCTGGAGCGCCTGCATCGCCCGCTGCGACTTGATCTGCTTGACGAAGATCGGGAACAGGATGACCCGGATCGTCACCACCAGGAAGATGATGGCGAGGATCCAGGACCAGTTCGTCCCGATCACCGCGCCGGTCGGCACGATGGCGTCCCAGGCCGAGTGCCAGGTCAGCAGGATCCACGAGATCGCGTAGTAGATCCAGTCGAGACTCAATTCTCAGGCTCCAGTCACATCGGCGCGGCGGTTACCGCCCGGCTCCGGCACCGGGTCGTGTCCACCTGGATGAAAGGGGTGGCAGCGCGACAGCCGTCGGACCGTCAGCGCGGTTCCCCGGAGTGCGCCGTGTCGAGCCACCGCCTCGACGGCGTACGCACTGCATGACGGGTAGAACCGACAGCGGGCCGGCAGCGCCGGGCTTATCCAACGACGGTACGCGACGATGGGCGCAATCAGCACTCGGGCACCGGTTGTCGTGGGCCGCGGGGCGGCGTTTTCGCTGCTCACCGCGACCGCCGGCCCCGGGGCGCCCGGGCTGCGGCGAGGGCGGCGTCCAGGTCGGCTCCGAGCCGGGCGTACGACGCCTCGGCGGCGCCCGGCAGCGCCCGGACCACCAGGGTGCTGCCGGCGGGGAGCTCGGCGAGGCGCTCCCGGACCAGGTGGCGCAGCCGGCGGCGGACCTTGTTGCGGACCACGGCCTTCCCGACGGCCTTGGACACGACGAAGCCGGCGCGGGTCGGTGCGGATGTCTCCGCACCGGCACCCCGCGCCGGCTCCGGCGAGATTGTCGCGGTGGGTCCGGCCGTCGAGGGGAGGGTCAGGTGCACCACGACGGCGCCCCGGCCGACGCGGCGGCCACCCCGGACCGCTGCGGCGAAGTCGCTACTGCGCCGCAGTCGCTGTGCGGCCGCCAGCACGACTCCCCACGTCCCCGAACCGGACCGGTCGGCCTCAGGCCGACAGGCGGGCGCGACCCTTGGCGCGACGGGTCGAGATGATGGCGCGGCCGGCCCGGGTGCGCATGCGCAGCCGGAAGCCGTGGGTCTTCGCGCGCCGGCGGTTGTTCGGCTGGTAGGTGCGCTTGCTCACGTCAGGCTCTCCGTTTTCGTACGCCCCGCGCGCGGCATCGCCCGGGGTCGTGTGGTGGTCCAGGCCACCTCGGCGGTGGCCCCCGATCGGTGCTGCCCGGCGACGCGGGACCTCGGCGATGCGGGGAAGCGACCGCGGACAGCAAGCACCCATCACCCTAGCAGAGGGCGAGAGAGCAGCCGCTCCAGCCTACGCAGGGGAGCAATGACCGTCAAACATCACACCTAGGGCATCGGCGGCGCCGGGAGCGCGACCGAAGGGGCGGTTTTCACTGATGTTGACAAGGCTGCCACCGCCTCGACGGTTGATGGCGCCCGGCCCGCGCTGTTAGCGTGCCCGATTGCGGTCAGCGTCGGGGGGGTCCGGGGTTGTCGCCGACAGGCAAGACCGGACAAGGTAGTGAATCGTTCGGCACGGTGAACCCGCTTCAACGCCTCTCGTAATCCAGGGGGGCAGGTCCGACCCGCGTCCGGCGGGCGGCCACAATCGGTCGGTACACACAGGCTGTGGATAACTTGTGGATGACGACCGGTCAGCCGTCCGGGTGGGTGCTGTAACCCGAACGCGGGGGCGGGCCTGGACGGCCCACTGGATGTCAGCGGCAGCCGGGAGCAGAGGCGAGGGGGTGGCACGACGGTGACCGGAGCGACCGACCTTGCCGCGGTGTGGACGGCGACGACCGACGAGCTCGCCGACGAGATCATCTCCGCGCAGCAGCGGGCGTACCTCCGCCTCACCCGGCTGCGCGCGATCGTGGAGGACACCGCGCTGCTCTCCGTCCCGGACGCCTTCACCCGGGACGTGATCGAGTCGCGGCTCCGCCCGGCCATCACCGAGGCGCTCAGCCGCCGGCTGGGCCGACCGATCCAGGTGGCGGTCACCGTCCGGGTCGCCGAGGACCCCGGCCGCCGGCCGGCCGGAACGGTCTACCACGGCGGGTCCGACGCCGACCCGACCGACGGCCCCCAGGACCTGCTCGCCGGCTTGGACGCGCCCGGTCCGCCGGCGAACGCGCCCACCTTCCCCGAGCTCGGTTACCCGGGCGCCGAGCCGGGCTATCCGGAGGAACGCCCCGAGGCAGCGGCCGAGGAGCGGGCCCCCGGCCCCCGCCCGGCCGCCGACGGCGGCCGCCCGCAGCTCATCCCGGCCAGCCGGGACGGTCAGGACACCCTCTTCAGCACCGCCTTCGCCGAGCAGCTGCGGACCGCCCACCCGGCGCCTGAGCGCCGGGGCTTCGACGAACGGCGCCGGGTCGAACCGCCGGTCACCGACGCCCGGGGCTACGAGCCCCGCTACCGGGAGGACCCGGGTCTCCGGGATCCGCAGCCGCTGCGCGGCCTGCCCGGCGACGGCGGCACGGACAGCGGACCGGGCCGCGTGGACCACCGTCCGGGCGGACGGGACGACCGCCGGTTGCCCGGCGGCGCGGAGACCGGCGGTAACCGGCTCAACCCCAAGTACATGTTCGAGACGTTCGTCATCGGCTCCTCGAACCGCTTTGCGCACGCGGCCGCGGTGGCCGTGGCCGAGTCACCGGCGAAGGCGTACAACCCGCTCTTCATCTACGGCAGCTCCGGGCTGGGCAAGACCCACCTGCTGCACGCCATCGGGCACTACGCCACAACGCTGGGCAACGCCCGCTCGGTCCGGTACGTCTCGACCGAGGAGTTCACCAACGACTTCATCAACTCGCTGCGGGACGACAAGACCAGCGCGTTCCAGCGCCGCTACCGGGACGTCGACATCCTGCTGATCGACGACATCCAGTTCCTGGAGAACCGGGAGCGGACCCAGGAGGAGTTCTTCCACACCTTCAACACCCTGCACAACGCCAACAAGCAGATCGTCATCACCTCCGACCGCTCGCCGAAGCAGTTGGCGACGCTGGAGGACCGGCTGCGGACCAGGTTCGAGTGGGGCCTGCTGGCCGACATCCAGCCGCCGGACCTGGAGACCCGGATCGCGATCCTGCAGAAGAAGGCCGCGCAGGAGCGGCTCTTCGCCCCGCCGGACGTGCTGGAGTTCATCGCCTCCCGGGTGTCGAACTCGATCCGGGAACTCGAGGGGGCGCTGATCCGGGTCACCGCGTTCGCCAGCCTCACCCGCTCGTCGGTGGAGCTGTCGCTGGCCGAGGAGGTCCTGCGGGACTTCATCCCGGACGGCGCCGGGCCGGAGATCACCGCCGACCAGATCATGGTGTCGACGGCGGACTACTTCGGGGTGAGCCTGGAGGACCTGCGCGGGCACTCCCGCTCCCGGGTGCTGGTCAATGCCCGCCAGGTGGCCATGTACCTCTGCCGGGAGCTGACCGACCTCTCGCTGCCCCGGATCGGTCAGGCCTTCGGCGGCCGGGACCACACCACCGTGATGCACGCAGACCGGAAGATCCGCCAGCAGATGGCGGAGCGGCGCTCGCTCTACAACCAGATCGCCGAGCTGACCAACCGGATCAAGCAGAACACCTGAGGCGTGCGCCACGCCGGCCGCCGCCGGACGTGGGACCAGGGAGCGCCCGGCCGAACTCGGCCGGGCGTTCTTCGTACCTGTGGAAGCCCGGCGGTTGACCCTCCACCGGGTCGAGGGCACAGGATCGGTGTCATGTTCCTCCACAGGACCGCCCGGTTGTCCACAGCCCCTGTTCCACAACCGGTGGACAACCACGCTCCGTCCGGAGCCGGTTACCCACAGACTGTGGACAACCCCTGGGGACGGCGCTGTGGACGCCTGGGGACGACCGCGGATTTGTCCACCGACGACAGTCGGCCTGTGGGCGGGCTGTTGAAGGTTCTGGGGACAACGTCGATCAGGCTCGTTCGGGCCGTCCACAACACTGGGGAGAAACCCCGTGGATTACCGGTGGACAACCGGTGGACAACCGTGGACAACCTGGGGATGGACGGCGGCTGTGGAAACCGACACGGGTTGTACCCCTGGTTCTCCACAGCGAGACCACCGGTGGATAACCTGGATGACCTGCGCGGACGCCGGTTCTCCACAGTTTGCACAGGTGCGATGAAGACGATGAGTTATCTCTTCTAAACAACAAAAACCAATCATCACCGTTGGACTTCCTGTGGATCGGGCCGGCAACCGCCGGGGCAGTCCGTCAGTACCGGCAGATCCACGGGGTCGGGCGCACAGCCGATGCCCGCGCGCCCTAAGGTGCGATGGGTACCCGCACGGTCGGGCGGGACGGTGGGCAGCGGTCGGCATGAGAGAGTTGTCGCTGACGTCGACGCGGAGGCATTGATGAAGTTCCGAGTGGAGCGCGACGCGCTCGCCGAGGCGGTCGCGTGGACCGCCAAGAGCCTGCCCAACCGACCTTCCGTACCGGTGCTGGCCGGGGTGATGCTCCGGGTCACCGACGGCAACCTCCAGGTCTCCGGCTTTGACTACGAGGTCTCCAGCCAGGTCACCGTCGAGGTGCAGGGTGACGCCGACGGCGCTGCCCTCGTCTCCGGCCGCCTGCTTGCCGAGATCACCAAGGCGCTCCCCGCCAAGCCGGTTGACATCGCCGCGGTCGGCGCCCACCTCGAGCTGGTCTGCGGCAGCGCCCGGTTCACCCTGCCAACCATGCCGGTCGAGGACTACCCGGCCCTGCCGGAGATGCCGGAGAGCGCCGGCACCGTGGACGCCGCCGCCTTCGCCGCCGCGGTGGCCCAGGTCGCCGTCGCCGCCGGCCGCGACGAGACGCTGCCGATGATGACCGGCGTACGCATCGAGCTCTCCGGCCGCACCCTCGCCATGCTCGCCACCGACCGCTACCGCCTCGCGCTGCGCGAGATGGAGTGGAACCCGGACGACGCCGAGGTGAGCATCAACGCCCTGGTGCCGGCCCGCACCCTGCACGACACCGCCAAGGCCCTCGGCCCGCTCGGCGGCCAGGTGACCCTGGCGCTCTCCCAGGGCGGCGCCGGGGAGGGCATGATCGGGTTCTCCGGCGGCACCCGCCGGACCACGAGCCGGCTGCTCGACGGGGCCAACTACCCACCGGTGCGGTCGCTCTTCCCGTCCACCCACAACGCGGAGGCCCGGGTCCCGGTCAGCACCCTGATCGAGGTGGTCAAGCGGGTGGCGCTGGTCGCCGAGCGCACCACGCCGGTGCTGCTGAGCTTCAGCTCGGACGGGTTGGTCGTTGAGGCCGGCGGCACCGAGGAGGCCCGGGCCAGCGAGGCGATGGAGGCAACCTTCACCGGCGATCCGCTGACCATCGGCTTCAACCCGCAGTACCTGATCGACGGCCTGGCCAACCTGGGCGCCCAGTACGCCCTGCTCTCGTTCGTCGACGCCTTCAAGCCCGCGGTGATTTCCCCCGCCGGCGAGGATGGCGAGGTCATCCCGGGGTACCGGTACCTCATCATGCCGATCCGCGTGTCCCGCTGATCGCACCTGAAGACGAGACGCACGGAGGTAGGAGCAGATGCAGCTCGGTCTGGTAGGACTCGGCCGGATGGGCGGCAACATGCGCGAGCGGTTGCGCTCCGCCGGTCACGAGGTGGTCGGCTACGACCGCAACGCGGAGCTGAGCGACGTCGCGAGCCTGGCGGACCTGGCCGGGAAGCTGGAGGCGCCCCGCGCGGTCTGGGTGATGGTCCCGGCCGGCGTCACCGACGCCACGATCGACGAGCTCGCCGGGGTGCTCGGCGAGGGCGACATCATCATCGACGGCGGCAACTCGCGATTCAGCGACGACGCTCCGCGGGCCGAGCGGCTGAACGAGCGCGGCATCGGCTACGTGGACGTCGGCGTCTCGGGCGGTGTCTGGGGCCGGCAGAACGGGTACGCCCTGATGGTCGGCGGCGCCCAGGAGCACGTCCAGCGGCTGATGCCGATCTTCGAGGCGCTCAAGCCGGCGGGCGAGTACGGCTTCGTGCACGCCGGGCCGGTGGGCGCCGGGCACTACGCAAAGATGGTGCACAACGGAATCGAGTACGGCCTGATGCACGCCTACGCCGAGGGCTACGAGCTGCTCGCCAAGTCCGAGCTGGTGACCAACGTCCCCGGCGTCTTCAAGTCGTGGCGCGAGGGCACCGTCGTCCGGTCCTGGCTGCTCGACCTGCTCGATCGCGCGCTGGACGAGGACCCGGAGCTGGCCGAGCTGAGCGGCTACACCGAGGACACCGGCGAGGGCCGCTGGACGGTCGACGAGGCGGTCCGGCTGGCCGTGCCGCTGAACGTCATCACCGCCTCGCTCTTCGCCCGGTTCGCCTCGCGGCAGGAGGACTCGCCCGCGATGAAGGCCGTGGCCGCGCTGCGCCAGCAGTTCGGCGGCCACGCCGTCCGCAAGCGCTGACCGGCATCCACAACCTGTGTACGTCCGCCGGCTCGAACTGGTCGACTTCCGCTCGTACGAGCGGGTCGGCGTCGACCTGGAGCCGGGCCCGAACGTGCTGATCGGCCCCAACGGGGTCGGCAAGACCAATCTGGTCGAGGCGCTGGGCTATGTGGCGACCCTGGATTCGCACCGGGTCGCCACGGACGCCCCCCTCGTCCGGATGGGCGCCACCTCGGCGGTCATCCGCTGTGCGGTGGTGCACGAGGGGCGCGAGCTGCTGGTCGAGCTGGAGATCGTCCCCGGCAAGGCCAATCGGGCCCGGCTGGGCCGCTCCCCGGCCCGCCGCGCCCGGGACGTGCTCGGCGCGCTGCGGCTGGTGCTCTTCGCCCCGGAGGATCTGGAACTCGTCCGCGGCGATCCGGCCGAGCGCCGTCGCTACCTCGACGACCTGCTGGTCACCCGGCAGCCCCGGTACGCCGGAGTGCGCGCCGACTACGACCGGGTGCTCAAGCAGCGCAACGCCCTGCTGCGCACGGCGTACCTGGCCCGCAAGGCCGGCGGTTCGCGGAGCGGCGACCTCTCCACCCTCGCCGTCTGGGACACCCACCTGGCGCACCACGGCGCCGAGCTGCTGGCCGGTCGGCTGGAGCTGGTCGCCGCCCTGGCGCCGCACGTGACCAAGGCGTACGACGCGGTCGCGGCCGGGCGGGGCGCGGCCGCGACCGCGTACCGCCCCTCGGTGGAGCTGCCCGATCCGACCGGGGACCGGGCCGCGCTGGTCGAGGCGCTGACCGCCGCGCTCGCCGAGTCCCGGTCCGCCGAGATCGAGCGCGGCACCACCCTGGTCGGGCCGCACCGCGACGATCTCGCCCTCACGCTCGGCCCGCTGCCCGCCAAGGGGTACGCCAGCCACGGCGAATCCTGGTCGTATGCTCTGGCCCTCCGGCTGGCCGGGTACGACCTGCTGCGGGCGGACGGCATCGAGCCGGTGCTGGTGCTCGACGATGTGTTCGCGGAGCTGGACGCGGGCCGCCGGGAACGGCTGGCGGAGCTGGTCGGCGGGGCGAGCCAGCTGCTGGTGACCTGCGCGGTCGAGGACGACGTGCCGGCGGCCCTGCGCGGCGCCCGGTACGAGGTGGGCGAAGGGACGGTACGCCGTGTCGGATGAGGTGGAGCTTCCGCCGGCCCGCCTGGGGCCGGCGGACGGTGGCCGTACCCCCGAAGCCGGAACGGCCGGCGGGGCCGGCGCGACCGATGCGACCGGCGAACTGCCCGCGGGGGCGTCCGGGCCGGAGCTGGCCCGGGCCGTGCTGGACGCGGCCAAGGCCCGTCGGAAGGCGGCGGCCACCACGCGGCGGCGGAGCGCGATCGGCGGAGAGGGCGGTGGTGAGCGGCGGCTGCGCGGCTACTCGGGGCCCGGGCCGGATCCGCGCGACCCGCAGCCGCTCGGCGCGGTGCTGGAGCGGCTGGTCAAGGCGCGCGGTTGGCAGCAGCCGGCCGCGGAGGCGACGGTCTTCGGCGCCTGGGAGCGGGTGGTCGGCCCGGAGGTGGCCCAGCACAGCCGCCCGGTCAAGCTGGAGGACGGCGAGTTGACCGTGGAGGCACGGTCGACCGCCTGGGCGACCCAGCTGCGGCTGCTCGCCGGTTCGCTGTTGCAGCAGATCGCCCGCGAGGTCGGCCACAACGTGGTGCGCAAGCTGCACATCCACGGCCCGGCGGCGCCGTCCTGGTCCAAGGGCCCGCGCCGGGTCCGGGGCCGCGGCCCGCGGGACACCTACGGCTGACCGGGCCGGCGCGTTCGGATCGGCCGGACCGGGGCGGGGTCAGCGTCCCCGCTCCGCCTCCCGGGCGGCCCGCTTCCGTTCCCGCTGTTCACGGCTGTAGCGCTTGCGGTTCTCCAGGTCACGTTTCCACAGCTCGCGAGCCTCAGTCGAGCCCCCGTACACCGCGCCCTGCACCTCGGCGGGGCCGGCCAGGTACTTGTAGGCCCATCGCCAGAACCGCCCACCTTCTCCCGGGTCCCGGGTCGGCTTCTCGTCCTCACTCATGCCGCTGACCTCTCCGCTCTCCGAGCGCCGCACGCGCCCCCCGCTCTGATGGTTGGGGCACCAATCATTGGGGCACCAATCGCGGGTACCATAGCATCGATCATGAGGAGGCCGATCGGTGCGTGACCAGCTCGACGACGCGGACCCCCTGGCGCTGGAACAGCAGGTGTGCTTCGCGCTCTCCGTCGCCGCGCGGGGCGTCGTCGCCGTCTACCGCCCGCTGCTGGAGCCCATGGGGCTGACCCACCCGCAGTACCTGGTCATGCTCGCCCTGTGGCAGCACGCCCCGCTGTCCGTGCGGGACCTGAGCCGCCTGCTGCAGCTCGACCCCGGCACGCTGTCGCCACTGCTCAAGCGGCTGGAAGCCAACGGCTACGTCCGTCGGGAGCGCGACGCCGCGGACGAACGCAGCCTGGCCGTCACGCTCACCGCGAGCGGCGCCGCGCTCCGCGCCCGCGCCGCAGAGATCCCGCCCGCGATCGTGGAGCGGCTCGGACTACCGGTCGAGGAGCTGCGGCACCTGCACACCGCACTCACCCGGGTGATCGCCGCGGCCAACCGCGCCGGCACGACCGGCCCCGGCACCCCGACGACGGTTGCCTCCTGATCCGCACGCGGTCCGTCCGGCCGCCGGCCGGCCTCGGAGATCAGGCGTCGGCGTAAACAGCGAAGCCCCGGTCGGCGCAGCGCCGGTAGAAGGCGGCGAGCACGCTCAGCTCGGCGCAGGTGAAGTTCCACTGCGGCGGGTCGCCGTTCTCGTCGCGCAGCCCGTCGAGCCGGCTGTCCAGCCAGCGCAGCTGCTGCTCGGCCAGCCGGCCGTCGGCCAGCAGCGAGCGCAGCACCTCGCTGACCGATTCGAAGGTCACCGCCTCGCCGAACGGCCGGTGCTGAGCGACGAACTTCTCCACGCCGCCGGCGATCCAGGAGCACCCGTCGGGGTCGATCACCGGATCCTCGTCCTCGGCGGCGGCGTCAGTGGCGTAGAGCACATTTTCCAGCCCGAGGATCAGGTCGACCAGCTCGGTGTACGCGGTCGCCCGCACCGTTCCGGTCTTGGCGATCAGCTCGGCGAGCGCGGCGGTGGGGGCGGAGATCCGTGGCATGTCGACGATTTCGCCGAAGTCGACGAACTCGGCCGGCGCGACCGGGTCGTAGAAGCGGCCGGTCCGCGGCCAGTGCACCGCGACGTTGTCCAGCCCCATCTGGCGTCACCTCTTACAACACGTTGTGGACCGATCAGGTCGATCGTCCCGGTTCCGTCCGGGAAAGATCAAGACCGGCGGCGGTGGGCGACGCAAAGGTACGGCACGGCCACCCCCGCCGCGACCCCCGGACGGTTACGCCCGGGTACCTATCCGATGGCCGGTCGCGCCCTCGATGGAGGCCTGGTGCGTGGGGGGAGTCGCGGACGGCACGGTTCGGCCCGCTACGGAGTTCTCAGCCGTCGCGCAGGGGTGCCGAGTGGCGGTTTAGCCGTGTGCGCAGAGTAAGATTGGAGGCGAGACGAAGACCCGATACGGAGCGACGGACACGGGCCCGCAGGGCCCTTGATCATTGTCCCGCATCGGGTCGAGCCGATCGCGATCCGCGGGCAACCGCGGCGACCGGCGTGCGCGACCCGTGGCCCGGAGTTCCCGGGCCGGTCCGTGCGCGCCGACGTCGCGTCCTGTCCGCCGAACCCGCGCCCGCGCCCTGGCGCGTCGGTGCGAGAAAGTGGCCGAGGGTGGCAGCGCAGGACAAACAGGAGTACGGCGCCGAGTCGATCACCGTTCTCGAGGGGCTGGAGGCGGTCCGGAAGCGGCCCGGTATGTACATCGGGTCCACCGGTGAACGGGGTCTGCACCACCTCGTGTGGGAGGTCGTCGACAACGCGGTCGACGAGGCGCTGGCCGGTTACTGCGACACCATCGACGTGGTGCTGCTGGCCGACGGCGGGGTCCGGGTCACCGACAACGGCCGGGGCTTCCCGGTCGACCTGCACCCGAAGCTGAAGAAGCCGGGTGTCGAGGTGGCGCTGACCGTGCTGCACGCGGGTGGCAAGTTCGACGGCAAGGCGTACGCCGTCTCCGGCGGTCTGCACGGCGTCGGCGTCTCGGTCGTGAACGCCCTCTCCACCCGGATGGAGGTGGAGATCCACAAGTCCGGTTTCGTGTGGCGGCAGCAGTACACCAACTCCAAGCCGACGCCGCTGGAGAAGGGCGAGACCACCAACCGCACCGGATCCGCGGTCGCCTTCTGGCCGGATCCGAACGTCTTCGAGACCGTCGACTTCGACTTCCAGACCATCTACCGGCGCCTGCAGGAGATGGCCTTCCTCAACCGTGGCCTCACCATTCACCTGCTCGACGAGCGGGTCCCGGAGGGCGAGGAGGGCAAGCCCCGCGAGGTGACCTTCCTCTACAAGGGCGGCATCGCCGACTTCGTGCGACACCTCAACGCCTCGAAGAACCCGATCCACAAGACGGTGGTCGAGTTCGGCGCCGAGGAGGAGGGCATGTCGGTCGAGATCGCCATGCAGTGGAACGAGTCGTACGGCGAGTCGGTCTACACCTTCGCCAACACGATCAACACCCACGAGGGCGGTACCCACGAGGAGGGCTTCCGGGCCGCGCTGACCAGCGTGGTCAACCGGTACGGCACCGACCGGAAGCTGCTCAAGTCCGACGAGAAGCTCTCCGGCGAGGACATCCGCGAGGGCCTGGCCGCGATCATCTCGGTCAAGCTGGCCAACCCGCAGTTCGAGGGCCAGACCAAGACGAAGCTGGGCAACACCCCGGTGAAGAGCTTCGTGCAGCGGGTCTGCAACGAGTGGCTGGTCGACTGGTTCGACCGGAACCCGGGCGAGGCCAAGACCATCATCCAGAAGGCGTCCCAGGCCGCCCGGGCCCGGATCGCCGCACAGCAGGCGCGGAAGCTGGCCCGGCGCAAGTCGCTGCTGGAGTCCGGCTCGATGCCGGGCAAGCTGGCCGACTGCCAGTCCACCGACCCGCGCGAGTCCGAGGTCTTCATCGTCGAGGGTGACTCGGCCGGCGGCTCGGCCAAGCAGGGGCGCGACCCGCGTACCCAGGCGATCCTGCCGATCCGCGGCAAGATCCTCAACGTGGAGAAGGCCCGGATCGACCGGGTGCTGAAGAACAACGAGGTCCAGGCGCTGATCACGGCGCTCGGCACCGGCATCCACGACGACTTCGACATCGAGAAGCTGCGGTACCACAAGATCGTGCTGATGGCCGACGCCGACGTCGACGGTCAGCACATCCAGACGCTGCTGCTCACCCTGCTGTTCCGCTTCATGCGGCCGCTGGTGGAGCTGGGCCACGTCTACCTCGCCGCACCGCCGCTGTACAAGATCAAGTGGAACAAGAAGGGCGACGACGCCCAGTACGCGTACTCGGACCGGGAGCGGGACGGGCTGATCGCGCTGCGCCAGCAGAAGAAGCCCAACGCCAAGCCGGACGACATCCAGCGGTTCAAGGGTCTCGGCGAGATGAACTACCCCGAGCTGTGGGAGACCACGATGAACCCGGCCACCCGTACGCTGCGCCAGGTGACGCTCGACGACGCCGCAACCGCCGACGAGCTGTTCAGCGTGCTGATGGGTGAGGACGTCGAGGCGCGCCGTTCGTTCATCCAGCGCAACGCCAAGGACGTGCGGTTCCTCGACATCTGACGGGTGACCGGCCGGGTGGTCCACAGGTTTATCCACAGCTTGGCCGGTTTCCACAGCCGTTATCCACAGCACGAACACGACTCTGAGTCTGATAAGGGTTAACAGTGACCGATACTCCCGAGTCCACCCCGAACGAGCCCGAGACCCCGGAAAACCTCGCCGCGGTCGTGGCGCACGACCGGATCGAGCCGGTGGGGCTCGAGGTCGAGATGCAGCGCTCCTACCTCGACTACGCGATGAGCGTCATCGTAGGGCGGGCGCTGCCGGACGTCCGGGACGGGCTCAAGCCGGTCCACCGCAAGATCCTCTACGCCATGTTCGACTCCGGCTACCGGCCGGACCGCGGCTACGTGAAGTGCTCCCGCGTCGTCGGCGACGTGATGGGTCAGTTCCACCCGCACGGCGACTCGGCGATCTACGACGCGCTGGTCCGGATGGCGCAGCCCTGGTCGCTGCGCTACCCGCTGGTCGACGGCAACGGCAACTTCGGCTCGCCGGGTAACGACCCGGCTGCCGCCATGCGGTACTGCATCACCGGAGATGTCCGGATTCGTACTGCTGACGGGTCGTTCCGGATCGATCAGATCGTGCCGGGCGCGGCGCCGAGCAGCGAGACCGACGTCGAGCTCAAGGTCCGCGACCGCAACGGCGATCTGGTCCACGCCTCCAAGTTCTTCCACTCCGGCGAGCACCCCACGTTGCGGCTGCGCACCCGAGAGGGGTACGAGCTCACCGGTACCCACAACCACCCGGTGCTCTGTCTGGTGGACGTGGCCGGCGTGCCCACCCTGCTGTGGAAGCTGCTCGCCGAGATCTCCCCCGGCGACC
Organism: Micromonospora rhizosphaerae; assembly: GCF_900091465.1. Classification (NCBI taxonomy): domain Bacteria; kingdom Bacillati; phylum Actinomycetota; class Actinomycetes; order Micromonosporales; family Micromonosporaceae; genus Micromonospora; species Micromonospora rhizosphaerae. The sequence continues at coordinate 890,795 of NZ_FMHV01000002.1, forward strand.
GGGTGGTCCTCCAGCGCACCGCGCCGGACGAGATCGGCTACCCGATGCTGGAGCACGTCGAGGCCGCCGTCCTCGCCGGCGCCTTCGTCAGCGAGGGTTGGGTATCCGAGGGACGGGCCGGCTTCAACAACGTGGACCGGGACTTCTTCGTCCGCGTTCTTGCCGCCTACGACCTCGCTGTCGGTGGCCCGCGCTACGTCAACCAGCGCACCATCGCCTCGGGCAGCATCCTGCACGAGCTCGACGTCCAGGACCTTTCCGCGCTGCGGAAGAGCCTTCTCGGCGAGATGGTCGGGGTGCGGAGCGCTGCGAAGTTTGTGCCGGAGTTCGTCTGGCAGGGGCCGGCCGCGGTGAAGCGGGCCTTCCTCCAAGCGCTCTTCGAGGGCGACGGGTCGTCGTCGCTGCTGCCGCGCAACACCATCCAGATCACGTACTCGACCCGCAGCGACCGGCTCGCGCGCGAGGTGCAGCAGCTGCTGCTCGAGTTCGGCGTGATCAGCAAGCAGTGCCGGTATGACAACGGCGAGATCAAGGTGGTGGTGACCAACCGCCGTGATGCCCGGATCTTCGCTGCGCACGTCGGCTTCCTCGGCCGCAAGCAGGCCAAGCTGGAGTCGGAGCTTGCCGCCGTGCCCGCAACCAGCACGGCACTCTCCAACGACCACGTGCCGCTGGTCGGCAACTTCATCCGGGAGCACGGCGCTCAGCGCTGGACCGAGCGGGACTGGCTGCGCCGGCACAATGTCGACCGGATCGAGCGTTGGGAGCGGGACCGCGAGGAGATCGCGGCCCGGATCACCAACCGCGATGTGCTCGACGTGGTCGAGCCGCTGGTCGACGGCCGCTTCTACTACGCCGAGGTCGCCAGCGTTGCCGACACCGGCGTCCAGCCGGTCTACAGCATCCGGGTGGACACCGACGACCACTCCTTCATTTCCGACGGCTTCGTCAGCCACAACACGGAGTGCAAGCTCGACCCGCTGGCGATGGAGATGCTGCGGGACATCGACGAGGACACCGTCGACCTGCAGGACAACTACGACGGCCGGGCCAAGGAGCCCACCATCCTGCCGTCCCGGATCCCCAACCTGCTGATCAACGGGTCGGAGGGCATCGCGGTCGGCATGGCCACCAAGATCCCGCCGCACAACCTGCGCGAGATCGGCGCCGCCGTCCAGTGGTGCCTGGAGCACCCGGAGGCCGACGAGGCCACCACGCTCGAGGCGCTGCTGGAGATCGTCAAGGGCCCCGACTTTCCGACCCACGGCCTGATCGTCGGCCAGGCCGGCATCCAGGACGCGTACCGGACCGGGCGCGGCTCGATCCGGATGCGCGCCGTGGTCGAGGTCGAGGAGGACAAGCGCGGCCGTCCCGCGCTGGTGGTCAGCGAGCTGCCCTACCAGGTCAACCCGGACAACCTGGCCGAGCGGATCGCCGAGCTGATCAAGGAGGGCAAGCTCGGCGGGATCGCGGACATCCGCGACGAGTCCTCCGGGCGTACCGGCATGCGGATCGTGCTCGTGCTCAAGCGCGACGCGGTCGCCAAGGTGGTGCTGAACAACCTCTACAAGCACACCCAGCTCCAGGAGACCTTCGGGGCCAACATGCTGGCGCTGGTCGACGGCGTGCCGCGCACGCTCAACCTGGCCCAGTTCATCCGCTACTACGTCGAGCACCAGATCGAGGTCATCCGCCGGCGGACCGCGTTCCGGCTGCGCAAGGCCGAGGAGCGTGCGCACATCCTGCGCGGCCTGGCCAAGGCGCTGGACGCGCTCGACGAGGTGATCGCCCTGATCCGGCGCTCGCCCACGGTCGAGGACGCCCGCCAGGGCCTGATCCGGCTGCTGGAGATCGACGAGGTCCAGGCGACCGCGATCCTGGACATGCAGCTGCGCCGGCTGGCCGCCCTGGAGCGGCAGCGGATCCTGGACGACCTGGCCAAGCTCGAACTCGAGATCGCCGACCTCAAGGACATCCTGGCCAAGCCGGAGCGGCAGCGGAGGATCGTCTCGGAGGAGCTGGGCGAGATCGTCGCGAAGTGGGGCGACGACCGGCGGACGAAGATCATCCCATTCGAGGGTGAGGTCTCGATGGAGGACCTGATCGCCCGCGAGGACGTGGTCGTCACCATCACCCGGACCGGGTACGCCAAGCGCACCAAGGTCGACCTGTACCGCTCGCAGCGGCGCGGCGGCAAGGGCGTCAGCGGTGCCACCCTCCGGCAGGACGACATCGTCAGCCATTTCTTCGTATGCTCTACCCACGACTGGATCTTGTTTTTCACGAACAAGGGCCGGGTCTATCGGGCCAAGGCGTACGAACTTCCGGAGGCCAGTAGGGTAGCCAAGGGTCAGCACGTGGCCAATCTGCTCGCCTTCCAAGCGGACGAGCAGATCGCGCAGATCATCGAAATCCCCAACTACCAGGTGGCCCCCTACCTGGTACTCGCCACGAAGAATGGCCTGGTGAAGAAGACGCGGCTCGAGGAGTTCGACTCCCCCCGGTCCGGCGGCATCATCGCGATCAACCTCCGCGATGAGGACGAGCTGGTCGGTGCCGCCCTGGTGGCGCCGGAGGACGACCTGCTCCTGGTCTCGAAGAACGCACAGGCCATCCGGTTCAGCGCCACGGACGAGGCGTTGCGGCCGATGGGCCGGGCCACCTCGGGCGTGATCGGCATGCGGTTCAGCGAGGACGACGTCCTGCTGGCCATGGAGGTGGTCCGCGAGGGTATGGACGTGCTGGTGGCGACGAACGGCGGCTACGCGAAACGTACGCCGATCGAGGAATACCCCGTCCAGGGTCGGGGAGGTAAGGGTGTGCTGACTGCGAAGATCACCGAGCGCCGGGGTGGTCTGGTCGGCGCGGTGGTGATCAACCCGGATGACGAGCTGTTCGCTATCACCAGCAACGGCGGCGTCATTCGGACTCCGGTGAAGCCTGTACGCCGTACCCGTGACCGGAACACAATGGGGGTCAAGCTGATGGACCTCCCGGACGGCGTGACTATCGTGGCGATTGCTCGCAATGCCGACGAGCCTGACGAACAGGACTAGTTGATGACGGAGACACAGGCGAAGTCGGGGAACACGGGGACCTCGGCCAACCCGGTCGACGAGGAGGCCGCAAAGGGCGGCACACCAGCGACCGGCCGCGCGGCCGTGGGCCGGGCCACGGTCCCCGCCGACGCGCCTGCCCCGAAGTTCACCCGGGCCCCTGGCATGGCGCCCCCGCCGGACAAGCCGGCCGAGGACTCGGGGGCGAGCGAGAAGACCGAGCAGGCCAAGGCCGGCCCCTCGACCTCCGCCGACAGCCCGGCCGCCCCGGGGGCTGCGAAGCCCGCCACGCCGCAGCCGGTCAAGGCCGCTGCGGCCCGGCCGTCGACCGGCACCACCGGGACCCAGTCGCGGATCGGGGCCGGCCTCGGCACCGCCCCCAAGCCCGCGCCGGACGGTGCCCGTCCCGGCACCACGGCTCGCCGCCCGCCGAACGGTGGCGGCCTGCCGCCGGGCATCAGCAGCGCCGCCGCAGTCGGCGCCGCGCGCGTGGGTGAGGCGGTACGCGCGGCGCGTACCTCGGTCAGCTCGGCCGCGTCCCGCGGGCCCCGCCGGGCCCGGCTGAACCTCAAGCGGATCGACCCGTGGTCCGTGATGAAGTTCGCCTTCGCGGTCTCGGTGGTCCTCTTCATCGTGGTGGTCGTCGCCACCTCGGTGCTCTACCTGGCCCTCGACGCGATGGGCGTGTTCAAGAGCGTCAACGACAGCCTGACCGACCTGGTCAGCGCCGGCGGCGGGCAGAGCGCCGACGGCTTCCGGATCACCGCCAAGGGCGTGATCCTCAGCTCCGCGCTGATGGGCCTGGTCAACGTCGTGCTCTTCACCGCGCTCGCCACGCTCGGCGCGTTCGTCTACAACGTCTGCGCCGACCTGGTCGGCGGGATCGAGTTGACGCTGGCCGAGCGGGACTGAACCACCGACGACGCCGGGGCGCCGCGGTAAAGCGGTGGCCCCGGCGGCGCGCATCCGGGTAGGTTCGATGCGGTACGGGTGAGAGCCGCGCCACGGGCACCCCGATTTGGGGACGGGCGCGACAATGAGTTAACCTTGCTCGTCGCTACGCGGGGCTATAGCTCAGTCGGTTAGAGCGCAGAGCTGATAACTCTGAGGTCGCTGGTTCGATTCCAGCTAGCCCCACCGCACGTCCTCCGACGGCAGTCGAGCGCGAGGGGTCGCCCCATGTTCAAGAAGCTTCTGTTCCTGGTCGGCGTCGTCGGCGTGGCTGCGGTAGTAGCCAAGAAGGTCAAGGCGTCCAACGACGAGCGCGCCCTCTGGCACGAGGCGACCACCGCGCCCGACCTGCGTTGACCTTCCGCTCGACTGCCAGCACCAGGCGGCTCCGCCCGCCCTCGGGGCCCTAGCTCAACTGGCAGAGCACTGCCTTTGCAAGGCAGGGGTTAGGGGTTCAAGTCCCCTGGGCTCCACCAGCGCTTTTCTTGGTTGATCTCGGTCCCGAGTACAGCCATTCGTACAGCCAAGCGGTCACGCTGTCCCCTCCTCGCCCAACACGCGATCGATCGCCGAGGCAGCCTGGCGCGCGCGCGCCGGCAGAACGTGTCCGTAGGTGTCGGCCGTCATCCGGATCGTGGAGTGCCCGAGCAGCTCCATCACCGTGCGCAGCTCCTCGCCCTGATCGAGCAGGAATGTGGCGAAGGCGTGCCGCAGATCGTGCAGGTGCAGCCAGTCCAAGCCGGCCGTTACCCGGAGCTGCTCAAAGCGCCGGTTGACGTTCCGCGGCTCCATCGGCGTACCGATCGTGCTGGCGAAGACCAGGCCGAGATCCGACCACACCTCACCAGCCGCAAGCCGTTCCCTGGCCTGCCGCACCCGCTGCGACTCCAACGCCCGCACGGCGAGGGTCGACAACGGCAGCGGACGACTAGACCGGTGCGTCTTCGGTGGCACGAACTCCAGGCCCCGATCCGTTCGCTGGAGCGTTTGCCGAACGAACAGAGCCCTTCCCGGCAGGTCGACATCCGACCAGCGAAGGCCCAGCAGTTCGGCCCGCCGGAGCCCGGTCGCCAGTGCCATTACGAACAGCGATTCCAGCCGGTCACCCGTCAGCGCGGACAGCAGCGCCTTGGCTTCCTCGGGACTCAGCGCACGCCGCTCAGACCGACCGAGGGCCGGCGGCTTGGCCGCCTTGGCGACGTTGCGCGGGACCAGGTCCATCCGCTCAGCGTCGGCCAGGGCGACGCGCAGCACGGCGTGCACCTTGATGATGCTGGCCGGCGCGAGCCTGCCCCGAAGCCCGGTAAGAAACCGCTGCACATCCCGAGGTGTCAGCCGGTCGAGCTTCACTCGGCCTAGGCCCGGCACCAGGTGCTTGGTCACCGCCAGGCGGTAGCGCACCAGCGTGGACGGCCGTGTCCCGTCGTGCGCCTTGACGTCCCGCAGCCACTCGGTCAACCAGGCTTCCACCGTTCGAGGTTGCGCCGCGAGGTCGACGCCGAGCTGAAGCTGTTTCCGCAGCTCGTCCCGCTTCCGGACCGCCTCGGCCTCGCTCTTGGCGTAGACGTATTTACGCTTCCGCTTCCCGTCGATCCAGCCCAGGTCGACCGCCGCCGCCCACACGCCCGGGCGTTGCTCGTACACCGAGCCCTCACCATGAGCACGACGCCGCCGGCCGGTCATGCCGCGAACTCTTCATCAGCCGACAGGAACTCATCAATCGCCGTCAGCGGGATCAGGCGAGCTCGACCAGCCTTGATCGAACGAAGTCGCCCCGAGCGCATCAGGACGTAGATGGTGTCCCGGCAGACGCCGAGAAGCGCCGCAGCCTCAGCCGGTCGGACGCTCTTCCTCTCCCTCACGTACCTGCTCCCTCCTCGCTGTCGGACGGACTGGCCGTAGTTGCCGAAACATCGGGCGGGGGGTCGGCAGCCCGTCTCGCGACGTCGAGCTGGGTACGCCATTGGATGCGTTCGGAGATGGCGCGGAGGACGCGGTGGCCGATGGGTGGGACGTCGGGGTCGGTGGGTTTGGCGAGTTCCCAGGCGTGCCGGACGGTGTCGGGGCCGGTGGGGGCGGTGGCGTTGTCGGTGGTGACGCCAAGCAGGGCCTTGACCCACTCGCGGCGGTCGGCGCGGTGGTCGGCGAGGGTCTTGCCGGACCACTGGCGGGAGATGAGGACGCGTCGGCCGCCGATGCCGAGGGTTTCCCGCTTGTGGACCTTGTTCTTGCATCTGCCCGGCTTCAACCCCGGGCGGGCCTTCTTGGGCTGCACGCCGTAGAGCAACCAGTTGGCGCACCGCTCCGAACACGGCGTGTGCCGCAGCTCTTGCCAGAGCCGTTCGAGGTGCGCCCGCTGCCGGCCGGTGGTCACCTGGTGGCAGTCGGCGGCCTGCTTGGTCAGATACTTCGTGATGTAGCCGACGCAGCGATCAGCGTCCTTGGTGCCGGCGAGCACACCCTTGGCGTCGACCTGGCTGCCGAAGCGGACCACGTGCACCGGCTCGGCGTCGGGGTCGGCGTCGACCAGGTCCAGGGCGTCATCCCAGGTCGGGAGGAGCCGGTCAGTCTCGGGGTCGGCGTAGCCGCCGGCGGCAGGGTTCCATTGCGGCGCCCTTCCCGGTTCGTAGACCAGCTCGTCGACGGGCGGCCACCACACCTGGTGATAGGTCGCGGCCGCGACCTGCCGGACCAGCGCCCGGGGGATGGTGCCCCGGATGGCGAAGTGCGCGTGCGGGGCCAGCCGGCGCTGCGGCTCGACCGCCCCGGCGTACTGGACGTTCCAGCCGACCGCCCGCCTGAGGTTTTGCCAGAACCGATCGAGCAGTCGGGGGAAGTGCACCGCATCCCAGGCGGCCCGCCGGTAGTCGTAGGCGTCCGGGTCGATGGGGGTGCCGTCGGAGTGGACGCGGCCGTAGGAGTCGAGGGTGAGGGTGAGGAACATCGACGGCCGGAACACCTGCCCGGCGTGCCCTTCGTAGGTCCGCCCGATGGTGCGGTTCTCGACGGAAAGGCGGGGCAGGTCCGGGGCGTCCTGCCGGCGCTTGGTCGAGCGGACCCGCCGCTTGCCGTCGCCGTCCTCCTGGTCGTCGGTGGCGTGCGGTGGGGCGGGTCGGCCCCGGAGCCCTTCGGTGGTGATCTCGGCTTCCAGCTCTCCGATCGCCTCGTCCAGGTCCGCGACCTGATCCCACTGCGAGGCCCGGGCGGCCTCGTCGCGGGCGAACTCGAGATGCGCCCGAGCCACGATCAGCGCCCGCTGCGCCTCGGTAGCCGGTTGCGGGCCGGGGTCGGGTTCGTCGTCGCGGTGCCAGCCCTCGCGGATCTGCTGCTGCCGCAGCCGCCGCGCCCGCTTGGCGCAGGCCGGACACTTGGCCTCCTGGGTGGCCCCGCACGGCAGGTCGATCATCTCCGTCTGCCCGGAGTCGAGGTCGGTGCGGCGCAGGGACGCGGGGCGGGTGCAGACGCCGTAGTCGGCGGCCAGATCTTTGACCACGTCGACGGAGCGGGGCATCAACATGCGGGCGGCCCGGGAGCCCGGCCTCGGCTCCACCAGAGCGGGGGCAAGGCCGGGCAGCGCGGGAGTAACAGTCATCGGCTCACCTCCCGGGTGAGCGGGGTGCCGTTACGGCGAATGAACGCGGTCGTCGGCACCGGGGCGACCGGGGCCGGGCGGGTGGGCTCGACCGGGACGAGGGCGACCGGTTCCGGCGCGCCAGCGGCTGGCGTCGGTTCGACCGAAGGCGCGGGCGGCTCAGACGGTGGGGCCGTCGGGGTGACGACCGGCGTAGCCGGGCCGGTACCGGGTTCGTCGGCGGGGGCCGGGGTGGTGCCGAGGATGAGCTTGGACAGGCCCATGAACGCCAGTGCGGGTACGGCCGAGAGGAGCCAGCCGGACAGGCTGGGCTTGGCGACGGCGAGCTGCGCCGCGAGGGAGAGAACGACGGCGGCGACGAGCAGGAACATCGGGTAGCCGATCGGGCCGCCCGTGCGGCGTCGGCGGCGGATGGTCAGCAGGGCGGCGACGGGGACGAGTTCGGAGATGACGGCGTTGGCCCAGCCGAACCACGCCCCGGTGCCCGCCGGTGAGTTGTCGAGGGTCCACTCCTTGACGTGGGTGAACGAGGCAGCCCCGGCGAAGCCGGCAACCAGAAGCAGGATCACGACCAGGACCAGGCCCTCCACACGCTCGCCACGGTTCGGGTTGGGGTTCATGCGACACCGTCCAAAACCTCGCCGTCGATCACGCGCAACCGCCCGTACGTCTGGGCCAATTCGCGAATCTCGTCATCGCTCAGGTACGAGAAGCGGACCCGCATCGGGGTCGGGTCACCGTCGATGACCACGAACCCGACACCCGGCAGAGACTGCGGGATGCGGTCGCACAGCGCGCCCCGGTCCCGCATCCCCTCCCCGAGCACCAGATCCACCTGGGCGGCCTCGGCCAGCCGCAGCCCGATCCGGGTGGGGAACAGGTCGCGGAACGGCAGGACCTCTTTGCGTGGGTCCTGGATGGCGGCGACGACGTGCACGCCGACCGCCCGCCCTTGGCTGAGCAGGATGGACAGGGCGGCCTTGATCCGGTCTTTCAACTGCCGGTCGGTGAGGTAGGCGGTCAGGTTCGCCAGCTCGTCAATGACGAGGACGATCAGCGGTTCGTCCGGGGTCGGCGTGTGCTGACGGGTCCGGCCGTGCAGGTTCCGGGCGCGGTTCTTTGCCAGGGCGGCGGCGTCCTCGATGAGCTCGCACATGGCGCCGTAGTCGCGGCAGGCGAACCGGGCGAACATCGGCGCTCCGATCCCGAGTTCCATGCCGCCCTTCGGGTCGAGGCCCCAGAGTTGCACGAGGCCGGTGGTGGTCCCGGCGGCGAGGGAGCGGACCACGGACCAGATGACGGAGCCCTTGCCTGACCCGGTGGCGCCCACGACGAGGACCTGGGTCCCGAACAGCCGCAGCCCGTAGCCGTCGCCGTCTTCCTGCCGGCCTACGGGCAGGGCGGTGAACTCGGGCACTGCTGGCACCGGCAGGGGGTGGACGAGCTTGGCGAGGGGGTCACCGCGGAACAGGTGCAGCAGCACCACATCCGGCCGCGGACCCGGCACCGCCTTGACCTGGCGGACACCGAAGGTGTGCGCCAACCTCTCGGCGACCTTGGCGAAGTCGTCGGGGATCTGGCCGGTGACCATCCGCACCGCCACGACGTCGACGCCCGAAGCGCAGCGGACCTTGCGAAGCACGGGCAGGACGGTGTGGTGGTCGAAGGAGACAGCGAGGCGGGCGGTGACCATCGCGGCTTGCCAGTTGCGCCGGTACAGCCAGCGGCGGTAGCGAGCCAGTGCCGGCCACCAGGCGAACCGCAGCCACGACGGTCGGTGCCCGAAGCCCCAGCCCGCAGAGAGGGCGCCGACGGCGGCGAGGAAGCCGGCCGGGCCTGCCCAGCCCCAGCGAAGGTAGAGCCAGCCGAAGAACACCGCCGGGCCGGTGACGTACCAGAATTGCAGGAGGACCACGGTCAGGCGGCCGAGTGCCTTGACCGCCCACCAGGTCAGGGCCAGCCACAGCGGGATGCGGATGAACGGGGTGCGGACGTTGATCGGGGCAGCATCGATCCGGTCACCCCGGATCACGTTGACTAGCGGCACGGCTCAGCCCTCCCCGACAGCGGCGGCGAACAGCGAGCCCTGCCCCGGCGAGCCGGGACGACGGCGCACCATCCGGCGACGGACCACCGGCCGCGCCGGGACGAGCCCGGCCAGGTCGACCGGCCCGGACAGTGGGGCGGGGACGTGGCGGGCCATGGTCGGCAGCCACCGACCCCGACCCAGCACGGCGCGCAGGTCGACCCGGTCGGAGACGTGCGGGGCGATCAGGTCCGGGTCCAGGTGGCGCAGCTTCACGACCGTCCGGGCGAGCGCCGCAGCAGCGGCGGAGATCTCCACCAGGGCGGCCACCCGCACGGCGTCAGAGGGAACGGTGGTGTAGACCTCGCGGGCGGCCCGGATACCGGGGCCGGCGAGGCGCATCACGGTGCGGCGGTGGGTGCGACGGTGCGGGGCGGGGCGCGGGTTCCCGGCGATGCGGGCAGCGTCAGCTAGCGTGGGCACAGCCCAACTCCTTCCAGGGAGAACGGGTGAGGCGCGGGGCGGGCGTCGTCCTTGGCGGGGTGAAGGCCCGCCCCGCGCGTCCAGATCTGGTCAGGCCGCCTGCTTCACGACGGCGGCTTCGGTCATCGCTCCGGCGCGGATCGACCACGCCTGACGAGCCCGGCACTTCCCCGAGCCCTTGCACCGCTGCGAGTCCACGTACGGGGTGAGGGTCACGTCGGTGAACTCCACAGCCGCCGGGTAACCCGGGATCTTCGACGCCGGCGGCACCGGCTGCACCGGCGCGGCGATCTTCACCTTCATCTCCTTCGACCCGCCGAACTTGCCGGCCTCCGGGTCCAGGTCCAGGACCTTGACCACCCAGAGGCGCTCGCCCGTGTCCTTGTCGCGGGCCTGGTCATCACCCTGACCCCGCTTGTCGAAGTCCGTCACCGGCTCCACACCCAAGCACAGCGCACCGTGCGGGAAGACGAAGTCGAACGGAACCGGAACCTTGATCATGTTCGGGACAGCCATCTCGGCACTTCCTCTCGTCGCCGTCGGCCATTGCCGGCTGGGCTTTGATGAGCGTCACCATAACAACTGATAGGGAAACCTATCAACTGTCCGGTTCCAAGATCTTCCTGACACCCAGGTTGAGCTGCGGCTACGCACGAACAACTGATAGGTCGCTGATAGGCTCGCTGTAAAACTCATGTTGACAGGGGCAGCCATGACATCCCCCCGCCCGCGTCTCTCTAGGTCCGAGAGCAAGCACCAACAGGTGGCGCGCCACATCCGAAACGACATTGAGGCCGGCGTGCTGCGTGACGGCCAGGTCCTGCCCTCAACGCGCGAACTGGCCGCAGAGTGGGGCACCAGCGTCTTCACGATCAGCGAAGCGATGAGGCTGCTGGCTGATGAAGGCTTTGTTGAGAGCAAGTCCCGGTCAAAGCGGGTGGTTCGGAATCCCAACCAGGGCAGGGGCGGCGAGGTCCGCCTTTCGAAGCCTCACGTCATCTTGATCGGCGGCTACGCCGGCAGTGGGAAGACCGAGCTTGGCAGGGTGCTCGCTCGCCAGACCGGCTGGCCGATGCTGGACAAGGACACGCTGACGCGCCCCGTTGTTGAGGCCGCCTTGGAGGTTCTCGGCCTGTCTCCGCACGACCGCGAGTCCGAGCAGTACTTGAGCGTGATCCGGCCACGCGAGTACGAAGCGCTCAGCGCGGCCGCGTTGGAGAACGCGGGGTGCGGGAACAGCGTCATCGTGACCGCGCCGTTCATCCGCGAGTTTGCTGACCCGGCGTGGGTCAGCCGAACAGAAGCCATGTTTGCCAACCTCGAAGCGGCCGCGACCTTCGTTTGGCTGTACTGCGATCCCGACACGATGCACACCTACATCAGGCGCCGGGGGGCAGCGCGGGACGCGTTCAAGCTTTGGGACTGGCCTGGCTACCTCGCGAGCATCGACATCGACTTCCGCCCGTCGGTGCCGCACATCGTCGTAGACAACTGCGCGACGAGTGCTCCCTTGCAGACCCAGGCCAAGGAACTGCTCGACTCGGTGTTGAAGCGCAGTTCCGCCTGATGCGCGGCGTGATCCTCTACGGCCCTCCCGCCGCTGGCAAAGACACCATCACCCAGGCACTCAGTGACCTTGATCCGGCCTACCGGCTGTTCCGGCGATTGAAGGCGGGACCGGGGCGGGCCGTCGGCTACCGCATGACCACGCCTGAGCACGTCGACCAGCTGCGCGCCGCGGGCGATGTCGTGTGGGAGAACCACCGATACGGGGCTGTGTACGCCGTCGACAGGCCCACGCTCCAGGCGGGCCTCCTCGACCACGTACCCGTGCTGCATCTCGGCCAGGTCGAGGCCGTCCAGGCGGTCAAGTCCGCCGTACCCGAGGCACGTTGGCTGGTCGTCTACCTGTGGTGCCCACGCGAGGTGGCTGAGGATCGCATCCTTGCTCGGGCAACAGGGGACACGGCGGACCGGCTGCAGGCTTGGGACCAGACCCAACCACTTTCCGGCGCGGACCTTGCGATCGATACAGCGACCGTCGCTCCCGACGAAGCTGCCCGCCAGGTGCACGAACGCCTGACGCAGTTCGCCGGATGTGCCTAGTCCCGCCACATGCTTGACAAGATCCGTCTTAACACCTGCTTGCCGATTGGTCTAGATGATCGATCACAAGCTGGGCGGTGTGCTCGATGCAGCGAACGTCTTCACGGCTTGGAGTATGCGGTCGAGGAAGGTGGACAGGTCTGGGGCGGCCACGTCGAAGCGCGGGTTTTCTGAGGTGTAGATGCCGCCGAGGACGAGATCCGGTGGGAGGCGGTAGACCGGTGATCCTTCCGGAGTAGCTAGCCCGTACTGGGTGCCACCGCCGTCGCTGGCGAACACGACAACGTCGGCGTCGTGGCGGCCACGTATGTGCCAGAGGTCCCGTGACTCGTGAGCGTCAGCCACGTCGGAGGCCGTATGCAGGAAGAACCCGTTACCGATGTCTGGTAGGTCGACAGCACCGACTTTCGCGTACAGGTCTACGAGGTCAGCGGGGATCGCGGGATGAACAGCCGCGAGCCGCGCGGCAGCCGTCATGTCTGGCCTGCTGACGGCGTTCCCGCCTGGCGGGTACCCATAGCGGTCTTCGAAGTCGAGCACGGCGGAGGCGACCGCCTCCCGCAGATCCTCGCGCCAGGTCTCCAGCCAGCCAGTGTCAGCCCTCACGCCTCGCCGGACGTCCTTTCATGGACCAAGCGGCCACGCCGCCAACAATCTCTGGTCTACCGCTAGACGTCAGTCAAACCGGCCGAAGACGGACACGTCATCGTATCCGCCCTGGTCCTGGTACCACTGCATCACACCGGCGATGACGAAGCTGCCCAGGTCGGGCTCGAGCGTGAACAGCGTATGGTGCGGGCCGATCTCGCCGTACCTTTCCCGGTACAGCGCCGCCTCCTCGGAGCTTGCCACTGCCGCGTTGAGGCCGGGATAGGAGGGACTGAGCAACATCCGCTCAACGCCAGGGAAGTAGATGTCGATCCGGGAGGGCACTCTGCCTTCCATCGCGCTCCGCAGGAGAAGCCGGTTATGGCTGGCGGAGTAGGCCCAGACCTTGAAATGCCGCTCCGACTGGTATCGCTCACCAGTCATAGGGGCCCGGCCACTCACCGGCGGGGTTCGGTCAGTCATAGGTAGGCCACCAACGCTCTTTGAGTCCTTCCATTAGGCGGGCGACGGTACATCTTTCACATCCTGGCTGACCACGGCCCGGTGAGGTTCGTCGGGCGGCGTAGGCGCGGGTCGATTGGTGCCAGCGCAGACGGGATATGGCGATGGTGTGAGCGCGCAGTTGGCCCACCGGTCGCCGCCGCGGTTGAGCCGTGCGAGCCATGGCTCAGGTGCTAGCTGCTAATGGGTGCCGCTCAAAGGCTAGGGGTAGCAGTCGCCCGGCTCGACGCGTCAGGTCCGTGCAGCACTTCGTATTCCCCCTCGCCGTAGGGCCGTCGCGATGGCTCCAGGGCGAATCCAGCTATGCCCAGCACCAGCACCGCCGCCATAGTCAACACCTGGTCGACTTGGCCATACCGCTGCATCATCGGCTCAATCAGCTCGCGTGCCTCATGTGCTTCGAGGGCCTCAGCGATCGGCGTCAACCTTTTGGTCGGTTGATGCCAGCTGATCTGGACACCACCCCCGTCTGCTGCGGTCGTGACATCCACGAGGACCCCGACGCACAACTCTTCGCCCTCCGCCAGACCGTTCCACGCCGTTCCGACAGGTAGGCCAACAGCGCGAAGCTCGCTGACGACAGCATCTCGCAAAGACCGCCAGCGAGCCACGGTCGCAGGGCTGGCGTCATCGAGATACTCCCGGGGGCCTTCGTCAGCAGTCACGGCGCACACCCTAGCCCGAGGTCTCGCTGAGGTTCTGATACCGATCTATCGCGGACGTCTTGAGACCGGACAGCCTCACGCGAGTTGCATTGCCGAATTGACCTCTTCAGGGATCAAGGCGGCCCGCAGAGCGGGCCGCGCCGGCCCGGCCCCGGCCTGCTGGCGACCTCCGGCCGGCATCGGCCGGGCCGGCCGGCCACGCTGACGGAGGACAAGACTCTGAAGACCTCGGGGCTCCGCCCCGAACCCCGACCCTCCTCAGAGATGCCGCCGCGGATCACCTCGCCGGGCACCACAAGGGCTACCAGCCTCCCGGGACGGGGCCCAGGTCGTTCGTCCGGTAGGGCGCTCCACCTGGTCCCCGTCCCGGGAGGCTGGACGGTCGGAGACTGCCCGACGAGGAGATCCGCTTTCAGGTCGCCAGGCCGTTGCTTCTGCTTAGGCGCTCGCGACGCTAGTAGCCGCGGAGGTGGATGACCTTGCCCCACAGGGAGTCAGGAGCGTCTGCGTTGACGGCAGGGTCAATGGCCTCAATCCCGCTGATGATCAACCGTTCGCAGGCCGTGCGTCGAGCGACGTAGGCATCGAACTCTTCGATCGGTCGCCGCGTGCAGTCCGGCTCCTGAAGTGAAAGCTCCCGCAGGATGGCGCTTGCAGCCCGCCACCGCCACGCTACCTCAATGAACTGGGCGACCGATGAGCTGATGAACTGCACCGAGGGGATATAGATGCCTCGGTAGTACTCCTTCAGGAAGCCACGTAGCTTCGCATCGGTGGTGGGGGCATCGCTGATAGCCATGACTCGCCCATCGCCTGCGATTGCCCCAAGCTTGGGTGTCAGATCGTCGCTACCCCACCGGCCGAGGTCATACAGGCGCTGCTCTGGCGATATCAGACGACCCTCCCGCTCGCTGGCCACCTTCGGCATCAGCAGGGGTTCGACCTCCAGTTGGACCTTTGGCGACATCAGCATGTCGGTCGGTAAACCCCATAGTGTCAGCGCGTCAAGATCCGATTCAGGCAAGTTCCAGAGCTGAACCGCCGACAGTGGCGGCCGTTCCTGGTGATCAGGCGCAACGAGCGTGGCAAGAGGTGCCGCCATCACCGCCTCTAGGCGTTCCTTGAGGGAAGACATGGTTCACTCCTTCATTTCGCCAGGCTCTGCACTCTGCTGTCCAGCAATCCATACAGCCAAGACCGCCCCCCACACGCCGACCCCGCTAGGCGGCGGCTAGATCTTGCCGTAGGGCCGAACGAGCCGATGGCCGAGCCGGTCGGACACCGCCGCGACGAAGTCAGCGTCGAGCCTCGGCCAGTTCCAGAACTCGAACCCTAGGTAGCCGAAGCCGAAGGGTGGGCTCCATGCCCAATCGTTGAGGCCGAGAGGTTCCCCGCAGTGCTTGCATGCCCGCACGCCAGCTCCGCCCGCATACCACTCCTTGATGACCTGCGAGAACTCGCTCCATGAGTCTTCGTCTTGGTCGTCCACCACAACTGCTCCGCAGCGTGGGCACACGACTTGGACGTTGCCCATCGAGTAGAAGACCGTTCGCCCTGTGACCACGCGAAGCCCGTTGGTGCCGAGTTGGTGCAGACCCGCCCATGGTTCGACCGTCGCGGCGGCGTAGTTCGGTCCGGGGCGGTGCCCTTTGCCGCCCAGGGTGCAGTCCGTCTGCTCGGCCATGACGATGCCTTGCTCAACCAACCACCACAACACCTCGGCCCCCAGGCGGTCAGCCTCCTCCGGTGTCGCCTCGACGTCAGCGATCGTTTCGAAACAGTCGCCCACCCCTGAGTCCCTTCGTCCACCGTCCGCGGGGACATCGTGACAGCAACGAGTGACAGCAACAGGCTCGGACTCGACAGCACCGAAGAGGACGGCAGCTGGCATAGGACGAGGCCCCAAGCGGATGTTCGTACGGATCTGGATAGCTCCGCCGAGGCTACGGATCAGAAGGTGGCTGTACAGCCATCCGTACAGCCAAGACAACCGACGGACACGGTCCCGGGTCGACGGTGGGCGACACGGCGAGCAGGTCAGCGGCACTGGTCGACGCCGGCCGACAGCAGTCTTGATCTTTGCAAGGCAGAGGTTGAGGCTCACTCAACCGACGGGCGCGACCCAGACAGGGAAGGGCGACGGTAGATCCTGGTCAACGGAAGAAGTCGCGACGGGCTCGACGGTTTCCAGCTCTTTCCATGGAACGAGACCGGGATTGGGGTCGGCGGCGGCCAGGGCGACGACCTCGGCCGCGTCGAACGTCGAGCGGTACGGCGCACCGAACGGAAGCCGGTCCGGAGATGCTGAGGTCAGCGAGCAACGGAGCTGACCCGCTTGCTCGTCGTACCAGGCATAGAAGGTGCCGGAGATGTGTTGCCCGGACCACCGCTTCATGAGTTCGAGGTGGACGAGGTGAAGGGCCGCTACCACTGCTGTCACGTCGATCGGCCCCTCGGGTACCCCGTAGCACCACGTATTTAGCCGAGGCTCCCGGTCGGGCTCGTCTGGCAGCAATGCCACCTCTTCGTCATCAAGGTACGAGCGGACTAGCGCCGCAAGATCACTGCCACTCATGGTGAACTCCCTAGAAGGTCATCTAGTGCTGGCGCTAGTGCGCCCCGGCGTGCCATTAGCGTGCCATTCGGCCAGGACAGCAGGGGTTAGCCGAGGCCACGAGAGACTGCCGAGACCAGGCCGCCAACTCGTTGACCTGCCGGAGATCGACAATTCCCAAGCTGACCGTTTGGGAGCCACGCGTGGAGCCACCGGGGCGGACTTGACCGAGCCGTCGAGGACCAGGACCAGGCGGATGGCGCCGGCTCGGGCCGCCTCGATCGGCAAGATCATCGGGACCACATCGGGACCACTTGAGGCCGCAAACTGGTGTCAGGCAACGGAAGTCGATCCGAGGTGACAGCAGGTCAAAGGCCGCCTACACCCCCGATGTCCCATGATCGCGTTTTTGGGGTTCAAGTCCCCTGGGCTCCACTCATACCGCCTCTACGCAGGCGTTTTGCCGAGACAAGATCAAGCGGCACAGATCCGGCACAATCCAGCATTGATCTTGCGTGCTCTTAGCGTCGCTGCGCGCTCGCGGCAGCTTGCAGGATTGACCCCACTAGGCCGCGTTGACGCTCCCGCTTTGGCCACCAGTGCACGTACGTCTCCAGCGTGATTCGCAGCGTCTTGTGCCGGAGCAGTCGCTGCACTTCCTGTGGTTCGGCATGGTTTGTGATCAGCGTGGTTGCGAAGAAGTGTCGCAGCGCGTGAAAGGTTCCATGCTCCTTCGGCCAGCCGGCTGCATCCCGCCAGTCCGCCCACTCCCGGGACCAGGTCCGATCAGTGAACGGGTTGCCGCGCGTGGTGGTGAACAGCAGCGGCACCGACCGACGGACCGGGTCGCCCGAGGTGATGTCGACTAGCTCGACCGGGACGGGTGGGAAGGCTCGAATGTGCTCGGCGAGGACCCGTGTGACGACGGGGTCCAGGTCGATGGTGCCGGATGATCCTGCCTTCGGCTCGCTGAGGTAAAACCCGCCGTACTGCTGAGGCGCATACCGGAGCTGCTGGACGACGTGTAGGTCTGCCGTATCGGCGTCCGGGTAAATGCCTGCCGTTGAGCTGCGGCCGCCAGGCGTCGGCTGCGCCTGGTCAAGCTACTCACTGCGGCGGCTGGACTCCTGCCGGACCGTCTCAGTGAGATCACGCCAGCTGCCGGCTGAGGTCTTGATCATCCGGTCGACCATTTGTTGCGCGGATCGCTCGTGGGTGAAGTCGTAGGAGACTTCCTGCCCTCTGTCACCGCCGAGGCGGCCACGCACCCGCCAGAGCCGACCGTCGGACAGCAGCCAGATGTCCCGTCGGGCCATCCGACCCGACTTCCCGTTCCACCAGCGGCACACCAATGCCTGACGCACTGCCTAGAAGGGCCTGCGGGACTCGCTCGCCTTCCGGTCCGGTATCGGCACCGACAAACGCCCCGACATGGTACCACTGCCTCAAAGATAAACAAAGCTGGCGGAAAGGGCGGGCCGATGACGACAAGCAGGGCGGCCGCGCTGCTGCGGAAACCAGGGCAACCGCAGCGACCGACCTTCCTGGAACTCTTCTTCGACCTGGTGTTCGTCTTCGCGCTCACCCGGGTCTCACAGCGGCTACTCACGGACATAACTTTCCAGCGGCGAGTTATCCTCACCGAAGTCGGCCAGACGGTGCTGGTGCTGCTGGCCCTGTTGATCGTCTGGTTCGTCACAGCGTGGGTAACGGATCTGTACGACCCGACGCGGCCGGAGATCCAGCTGGTGGTCGTCGGGACCATGTTCGGCGCCCTGGTGATGGCGGTCGCGGTGCCCCAGGCGTTCGGCAATCGGAACCTGGGCTTCGCCGGCGCGTACGTCGCGATCCATATCGGCCGTCACCTCGTCCTCGTGCCGGCCCTACGCGGCCACAAGGCGCAGCGCCGATCGGCGGCGGTTCTCCTATGGTTCGCGGTATCCGCCGTGCCGTGGATCATCGGGACGACCTTTCCCGAGAGTCCAACACGTGGGGTGTTGTGGACGCTGGCGATAGCCATCGACCTCGCGGGCGCCATGCTGCTCTGGCCCGCACCGTGGGTTGGCCGCATGACATCCGAGTGGCCCGTCGCGGCCGAGTACCTGTCCGAGCGCTACCGGCAGTTCTTCATCATCGCCCTCGGCGAGTTGATCCTGGTCACCGGTATCACCTACAGCGGCAAATACGTTGCAGGAGGCCACGCCGCCGCGTTCGGAGTGGCGTTCGTCACCACCGCCCTGCTCTGGCGGATCTACATCCACCGAGCCGGCGAGCTGCTGCCCGATGCCATCGCGGCGGCTCCCCAGCCAGGCCGACTCGTCCGACGGGCACTGGCCGCTCACGTGCTCATGGTGGCCGGCATCGTCGCCATCGCCGTCGGCTATGAGCTGGTCATCGACCATCCGTTCGGACATACCGACTCGGCCTGGATCGGGGTCATCCTCGGCGGACCCGTCCTGTTCCTAGCCGGACGCGCCCTCTTCGAGTACGCGGTATTCGCCCGGGTGTCCCGCTCCCGGCTGATCGGTGCACTCGTGCTCGCCGGCATCTCACCAGCGATGATCCTCCTGCCGCTACTGGCCGTCGCCATCACCGCTGCTGTCGTCCTCGCCGGCATCGTCACCTCCGACGGGCTCCGCGCCAAGGGACGTCCACCCGAGCCGCCGTCACCACCCCGCTAGACAATCCGAACGGCCCCAGCCGAGACGCCTGCAAACACCACGCGATCAATCAGCCGCATATTGATCTTGTCAAGCACCTGGTGGGACGCTGTCAAGCATGTCCCGGGACAGGACACGGCCCTCTGCCGGCGGCTGCCGGCGAAGAAGCCCCTTGCGGCTTGCCGGCTTGTCGGGTCTCAGGACCTGCGTGACAGATCAGTCTCGGGACGTGGGTGACACTTTCCGGCTATCCAGGTGGTGAGGGCGGCTCGGGTGGGCGTCCTCGGGCACGGGCTGCGTCGGCTACGGCGATCCCGGCCAGGACGAGTGCAGCGGCGGCGGCGACCAGCAGCGGCGGCAGGAAGATCGTCGCCGGCGAGATGGCGGCGAGCGCGAGGATCCCGGCCACGCGGTTTCGGGACACCCGGGCGAACACCGCGTACTCGAAGATGGCCCGTCCGGCGAGGAACAGTGCGGGTCCGCCGAGGATGACGACGATCCACACCGGTTGGGTGTGTCCAAGCGGGTGGTGGATGACGAGCTCGTCGCCGACGGAGATCGCGACGATGCCGGCGACCATGACCAGGTGGGCGTATACCGCCGCCACGGCAATGCGGAGCGGATCAATGGCTGCGGCGACGGCGGCGCCCAATACCTCCCCGGCACGGTGGATGTAGATCCGCCACAGCAGCACCGTGGTCGCGAACGCCACCACGACCGCCGCGCTGCGGTCCGCCTCGAAGCCGTTGCTGGTGAACGCCAGCCCCGACGCCAGGATCAGCTCCCCGAGAGCGATGATGAAGGACTGCCGCTGCCGCTCGGCCAGGAACTCGCCCGAGATCGCAAAGTCTGCCGCACTGGCGCGGCCCAGCCCCGGCGTGGGCCAGCCGAGTCTGGGCGCCGCATAGTCCACGGCCACCGCCAGCGCCCACAGCACCCCGCGTGCCCACCCCTGCACGACGGCGCCCGCGAGCCACGGCACCGCCGACACGCCGTACCAGAACAGCACCCGCAGCTCGGGACGCTGCCGCTCGCCACCCCGCGTAACGATCACGAGAAACAGGCTGCGGCCGACCTGGACGGCGACGTACGCGCCGGCGAAGAGCAGGCCATGTACGCCGAACGCCTCAGGCGCCGCGGCCGCCAGCACGAAGCTGCCGAACATGCATCCGATGACCAGCGCCTGTATCGCTGGTCGTCGCGGGTCGAATCTGTCGCTTGTCCCCGCCGTCTGGCTCCACACCCACCACACGGCGAGCAGCAACACCAGCGTCTGGAAGGCGCCGCTCCAGTCCAGATGCTCCAGCAGCCCCTGTGAGAGCCGGAAGAGCGCGAGGACGAACACCAGGTCGAGGAACAGGTCCAGGAACGTCGCCCGCCGCCCCTCCCGTCCCCGCACCAGCCGGGCTGCGCCACCCGCCATCGGTTCGCCCCGTTCCTGCCGCTTCTGTCAGCCTCTGAAACAGTCGTACCACCCGGCAGCGCCGGTGGATGTGGATGTGCCGCGGGCGTCGGACCGGTGCCACAGGTGGCGGCGTGTCACCCAGGTCCTGACACCGATCGCGCCGGACGCCCGGCGGCTGGCGCGGAGAGCGGGAATCCTAAGGAATGCAGACGAACAGCGGCTGGTCGGCGCCGAGAAAGACGCTGTTGCCCAACTCGTCGAAAGGCGCCGCAGGTGCGTACCGCTGGGCGAAGAGCGCAGCGCTTGGTTGGCCGCCTTCATGCGCCCTGACGAAGACGGCGTCGCGGCGCTGCCCGTCAAGCGTGAGGTAGCCGTCCCACGCGAGGGTGCAGCCGTCCGCGTCGACGATCGCACGGCGGCCGGTCGGGGACATCCCCGACCGGCCGCCGTCATCGCTGCTTACGGGAGGGTGACGTACTGCCCGAGGAAGGCCTGGGCGCTGGCGCTGTCCATCCGGTACGCCACGTTGGTCGCGTAGCAGGGGCTGTCCCCGGTGATCGTGGTGCCGGCGAGTACGAGCTTGCCGTCGACGGTGACGAAGTTCGGGCCGCCGGAGTCGCCGTAGCAGGCGCCGCCGAGGTCGCGGCTCTCGTTCATCGCCAGGCGCACCCACGTCTTGTTGAGCGCGTCGAAGTCGACCGACGCCTTCATCCGTACGCCACCACCCGGGTGGGTCTGCCCACCGGGCTGGTTCAGGGCCTCCTGCGTGCCGTACCCCATGACCTGCCAGGCTGCGGCGTCGAGCGCGCGGGAACCGAGCCCGGCGAGCTGGTCGGCGCTCGGCAGGGCGGCCGGCGTGAAGGTCCAGCGCTTCGCGAGCTCCGCGCCGTCCAGCTTTATGACGGCGATGTCGTGGGAGTCGGCCGAGTTGCCCGGGTATGCCGGGTCCCAGTGGGCGACGCCCTGGACACCCACCCGTCCGGCAATGTCCTCCGGCGTCCCGCCGGCCGCGTTCGACGCGTCGATCGCGCCCTGTACGTCCTGGGCGAGCGAGACGTAGAACTTGGCGCCGGCCGGCCGATTGGCAGTGCAGTGGGCGGCTGTGAGGAAGACGTCCGCCGAGATCATCGTGCCGGAGCAGCTCCACCGGACGACGTCGGGTGTGGCGGGGTTGCTGTCGCGGTCGTACTGCACCACGAGCGCCCCGACCTCGGTGCGCTCAGGCGCGGGCTGCGCATTGTATGAATTGATCGCCGAGGCGGGGGTGGCGACGCTGAGCATCGCCGCTGCTGCGGCGCCGGTCAGCGAGGCCAGTACAGCTGGACGACGCAAGTTTCCTCCAGTGAGTGAGTCGGGTTGTTCCAGTAGCCGACCACATTGGCTCCGCGAATGGAAGACGTCAGATATTCGCTCATGCCACTGGTCGTGCCTGGATATCGAGCGGTCAGCGGGAAGGCTCGGCCAGGACCTGGGCCAGGGCGTGCGAGGCCTGGCGGATCATGCCTGGGTTGGTCCCAGTAGTAGGGCATGGCGATCACCGCCTGCAGCAACGCCCAGCCGCGGCCGCGCAGCCAGGACGCGTCGTCGATGTCGAGTTCGGCACGGAACCGCTGCCGGCTGTCGCCGGTGAACACGTTCCACGCCGGCTGCAGGTCGCACGCCGGATCGCCGACGTTGAGGCCACCGAAGTCGATGACCGCGGACAGGCGCCCGTCGACCACCAGCAGGTTGCCCGGCAACAGGTCCCCGTGCACCCAGACCTCCGGCCCGTCCCACGCCGGGGCCTCCAGAGACTCACGCCATGAGCGGAGGGTGGCCTCCCCGTCGATCCGGTCGCCGAGCTGCCGCACCGACCGGCGGACGCCCTCGTCGAACTCCGCCAGCGGCCCCCCTCGCTGACGAGGGAGGCGCGGGAAGGCGTCGGTGGTGGGGGGGATCCGCCGCAGCGCGGACACGAACCGGGCGAGATCGACGGCGGCGTGGTCCAGGTCGCGGATCGTGCCGTTGGCGTTCTCGCCGGGCAACCACTCGTACACCGACCAGTCGAAGGGGTAGCCCTCGGCGGGACGTCCCATCGCCAGGGGGACCGGGAGCGCGAGCGGGAGGTGCGGCGCGAGCCTCGGCAACCACTCCGCCTCCCGCGCTGCCTGCTTGGTGGCCCATTCGATCCGCGGCAGCCGGACGGCCAGGTGCTCACCTAGCCGGTAGATGTCGTGATCGGTCCCGTACGACGCGACCGGGCAGATCGGCAGATCGGCCCAGCGCGGGAACTGCCCGGCGGTGAGACGACGCACGAGGTCGACGTCGGTCTGGATCTCGTCGGCATGCATCTTGATTGCGCCCATTGCGGCCATCCTCAGTCGGCCGGGCCGGCGCGGGCAACCCAGTTCTGCTGTCCGCCGACCCGTGGCACCGGCGTGACGGCGGCAGGTTAGCGTCGTTGGGTGACCAACGGATCCCCGCCCGTCCTGCCGGCCGAGAGCGGCATCGCCGAAGCCGCTGCCGTCCTGCGTGCCGGAGGGCTGGTCGCCTTCCCCACCGAGACGGTCTACGGATTGGGCGCGAACGCGCTCGACGCGGAGGCGGCGGCGCGGATCTTCGAGGCCAAGGCCCGGCCGACCTTCGACCCCCTGATCACCCACCTGGCCGACGCGGCCGACCTGACGGAACTGGTCGGGCCGGTGCCACCGGCGGTGGCCGCGCTGGCCGAGCGCTTCTGGCCCGGTCCGCTCACCCTGATCGTGGACCGGCCCGCGGCGATCCCGCCGATCGTCACCTCGGGGCTGGACACCATGGCGGTCCGGGTGCCGGATGAGCCGTCCGCCCGGGCGCTGATCGCCGCCGCCGGGGTGCCGGTGGCCGCTCCCAGCGCCAACCGGTTCGGGCAGCTCAGCCCCACCCGCGCCGAGCACGTGGTGGCCGGGCTGGGCTACGCGGTCGACGTGGTGCTCGACGGCGGACCGACCCGGTGCGGCATCGAGTCGACCATCGTGGACGCCCGGGGCGACCGGCCGGTGGTGCTCCGGCTGGGCGCGCTGCCGGTGGAGGCGCTGGTCGAGGCGGTCGGGCCGGTCATCGTACGGCCGGGCAGCTCCGGGCAGCCGGTGGCGCCGGGGACGTTGGCCGCGCACTACGCCCCGCGTACCCCGTTGCGGGTGGCGGCCGATGTGGAGTCGGCGCCGGGCGACGGGGTCCGGCGGGGGCGGCTGGCGTTCCGGGAGCGGCCCACGGCGGGTGAGTGGGCGGCGGTGGAGGTGCTCTCGCCCGAGGGTGACCTGACCGTGGCGGCCGCGCGGCTCTTCGACGCCCTGCACCGGCTCGACGCGGCCGGGGTGACCGAGATCGTCGCCGAGCCGGTCCCCGACGTCGGGGTGGGGCGGGCGATCAACGATCGGTTGCGGCGGGCCGCCGCCACCTGGCACTGACCGTCAGAGGTCCAGTTCGCCGACGACCTGGTCGCCGCTGCGTTCGCCGGTCAGTCGGAAGCCGAGTCGCCGGTAGAAGCGTTCGGGGCCGTGCTCGCCCGGCACCCAGGTGGTCGTGAGCCGCGTCCCGCCGCGGCGCCGGATCTCCTCGGCCAGTGAGGCTACGGCGAAGCGGCCGTAGCCGTGGCCCTGCTGGTCGGCGGCGATGTTCAGGCGCCAGAGTCCGGAGCGGACGTCGCCGGGGTCGTCCGCGCGCCACACGGCACGTCGAGGAAGCCCATCAGGAAGCCGACCGGGTGGTCGCCGTCGACGATCAGCCGCGGCCAGGCGACCTCGGGCTGGGCGTACGCCTCGGCGAGCGACCGGGCGACCGGCGCGACCAGCCCCTCCTGGTCGGGTCGGACCGCGATCCCGCACGCGGCCCGGACATTGTCCGGAGTGATCTTCTCGAGCCGGGGCGACGACATGGCGGCACCCTAGCGACCCTCGACCGGTGAACTCGACCGCTTTACAACCAGCCCGTCCTCACGGCAGCTCGGCCGCGATCCGGTCGACGCCGGCGGTCAGGTCCAGGTAGCCGACGGCGCTGAGCTTGCCGTCCCGGAGCAGTTCGGTCAGCTTCTCGCGCAGCTTCTTGATCTGCTCCTCGGCCGCCTGCGGGTCGTCCTCGGCGATCTCCTTGGCGATCGCGTCCACCTTGGCGTGCAGGTCCTTGGCCGCATCCGGGTTCAACTGGCCGGTCCCCACCTGCAACTGGATCGACAGGCGCATCGCGACGATGGGATCGGCCGGCGGGGTTGGCGAGGGCGTACGCGAGGTGGCTCGCGGGCTCGGCGCCCGGCTGGTCGAGGTGGTGGGCGAGACCGAGACCGTCGGTAGTGTCGGGGTGGCCGCCGCGACCGTGATCGGCACGGTCACCGGGCTCGGCTGTGCGGCCGTGCCGGCGGGGGCGGGTGCGACGGTGGGCTGCGCGATCGAGGGGTGGCTGTCCGGGGCGAGCGCGGTGGTGCCGAGCGTGACCAGCGCGACGCCGAGGACGCCGGCCGCCACCAGCAGGAGGCCGCGTCGACGTCGCCGCACCGGCCGGCCTCCGGCGTCGGGATCTCCGCCCACCGGAACGATGGCGCCTGGAGCGCTCCGAGGCGCGCCGGCCGAGCCGGCACCGGCGGGCTCCGGGTCGGCTGGAGGCGGCGCGCTGGCTGGCGGCACGCCGGGTCCGACCGGCGTGTCGGCCGCCGACTCGGGGGAGGCCATCAGCGCCGCGAGACGATCGCGGACCTCCCGGGCGTCGGTCGGACGGGCCGCCGGGTCCTTGGCCAGCAGCTCCGACACCAGGGCGTCCAGTGCGCCCGGTACGTCCGGCCGGCGGTCGCGCAGCGGGGTGGGCGGGTCGTTGACGTGCTGGTGCAGGACGCTCAGCGGATCACCGGTGAACGGCGGAGCGCCGGCCAGCATGGCGTAGAGGGTGCAGCCCAGGCCGTACAGGTCGGTGCGCGAGTCGACCGGCTTGCCGAGCGCCTGCTCCGGCGCCATGTAGGAGCTGGTGCCCAGCTTGGTCGCCGGACCGGTGAGGGTGTTGTGCCCAGCGGTCTGCGACAGGCGGGCGATGCCGAAGTCGCAGATCTTCACCGTGCCGGACGGGGTGACGATCAGATTCCCCGGCTTCACGTCCCGGTGGACCACCCCGGCCGCGTGCGCCGCGGCGATCCCCTCGCACACCTGCATGGCGATCGACATGGCCTGCTCGACGGGGAGCGGACCGTCGGCGAGCAGCGCCGACACGGTCCGTCCCGCCACGAGTTCCATCACCAGATAGGAGCTGTC
Organism: Micromonospora rhizosphaerae; assembly: GCF_900091465.1. Taxonomy (NCBI): domain Bacteria; kingdom Bacillati; phylum Actinomycetota; class Actinomycetes; order Micromonosporales; family Micromonosporaceae; genus Micromonospora; species Micromonospora rhizosphaerae. Next base: position 916,652 of record NZ_FMHV01000002.1, read on the forward strand.
CTCCTCGGTGCCGAAGTCGTACACCGCGACGATGTGGGGGTGGGTCAGTCGCGCCGCGGCACGGGCCTCGCGGTCGAACCGTTCGGCGGCCATCGGCTCCTCGAGGCCGGCCGCGGAGAGCACCTTGATCGCCACCGGCCGGTCCAGTCGCAGGTCGCGGCCGCGCCACACATCGCCCATGCCGCCCCTGCCGAGCAGTTCCTCGAACTGGTAGCGGCCATTCAGCGCGACCTCGGTTTTTCCAGCCGTGGTCGCCGCTACCCCAGGCTCCCTGTCGACCATCCCCCCAAGCTAGTGCGACTTCCCGGACGGTAGCGGGAAGCGCACGGCGCGTCGAGCGGTCACCTCATCTGCCGGAGGGCGACCTCCAGGTTGACGAAGCGCGGCTCGCCCTTGGCCAACCGGCGCATCCGATCGGCGTACGAGCCGGTCTCGGGCTGGGCGCTGTGCGCCATCGCCTGCTCGTAGCTGTCGAACTCGGCGACCATGACGAAGTGTCCGGGCCGCTCCCGGTCCTCGGCGACGGTCATCCGTGCCGGGGCGTTGGCGAACTGCTGCTGTCCCCACTCCTCGCTGAGTGCCCGCACCTCGGCCGGGCGGTCCGTCTCGTACTCGATGACCTGGACGAAGGCCACGTCGATCACCTCCGCCGGCTGCGTTCCCGCCAGGTGGCCGGTCATGTGTCGGCATGCCTGGTCCCCGGCGGGGTAGGAGAACACGCAACAACCCCCCGAAAGTGAGGTGTCATGCCAATGCCGACCGCACGCGAAATCATGACCAGTGACGTGACCTGTGTCCGGGAGCAGGATGACCTCAAGGTGGCGGCCCGGCGGATGGCCGAGCTCGGCGTCGGCTCGCTGCCGATCTGCGGCGACGACAACCGGCTCAAGGGCATGCTGACCGACCGCGACATCGTGGTGAAGGTGCTCGCCGTGGGCCGCGACCCGGGCAGCGTGACCGCGGGTGAGCTGGCCCAGGGTGAGGCGGTGACCATCGGCGCGGACGACGACGCGGCCGAGATCCTCCGGACCATGGGTAAGCACAAGGTACGCCGGCTGCCGGTGATCGACGGGCATCAGCTCGTCGGGATCGTCGCCGTCGCCGACGTGGCCCGCTCGCTGCCCGAGCGCCCGGTCGGCGACCTCATCGAGGCCATCTCCGAGCGGGGCTGAAGCCCGCCTCGACCGATCGCCGGCCCCCGCGCCGGGAGGCGGCGATCGCCGTACGCGGGCGTCAGGGTGCCGGCGATCAGCGGTCCGACGGCCCCTCGCCGTCGGCGGTCATGGGCCGGACCCCGCGCTGCGGAAGGCGGTCGACCAGGCGGGTCAGCGCGCCGTTGGCGAAGGTGGCGCCGAGTGCCGAGCCGGCGGCGATGCTCCAGCCCACCGGGCCGAGCGGGGTGCAGCCGAAGAACTGGCTGACGCCCGGCGTCTGGACCACGGCGACCAGCACGCCGATCGAGGCGGCGGTGGAGGCGAGCACGGTGGGGCTGGTCCCACCGGCCAGCACGGTCTGTCCCAGCTGCGTGCCGACCAGGGAGGCGAGCGCGACCGTGCCGGCCCGTTGACGTCGCCCGGTCCACCGGGCCAGCGTCCAACCGGCGGTCGCGCCCAGCGTGGTGGAGGCGGCCCGCAACCCGATCTCGCGGGTCATGGTCTCGCCGAGTGACCTGTCCGGCCCCTCTCGGAGCAAGTGGTCGGCCCCGTCCGCAGCGGGCGGCCGGACCGCGATGGCCAGCGCCGGCGCCAGGTCGGTGAGCAGGTTGACCAGGAGCAACTGCCGCCCGGTCAGCGCGGAGCGGCCGGTGGCCCCGGCGGTAAGCACGCTGAACGCGATCTCGCCCAGGTTGCCGCCGACCAGGATGCTCAGCGCGTGGCGTACCGACGACCACATCGCGCGCCCCTCGACCAGGGTGGCGATGATGGTCTCCAGCCGGTCGTCGGTGACCACCAGGTCGGCGGCGGCGCGGGCGGCCGGGGTGCCGCGCTGGCCGAGGGCGATGCCCACGTCGGCCAGCCGGATCGCCGGCGCGTCGTTGGAGCCGTCCCCGGTCATCGCCACCGTCCGGCCGCGCTTCTGCAACGCCTGGATGAGGCGCACCTTGTGGGCCGGGGTGCAGCGGGCGACCACGTCGGTCCGGGCCAGCCGCTCGCCCAGGGCGTCGTCGTCGAGCCGGTCGAGGTCGGTCGCGGTGACCACCCGTTGGCCACCGTCGTCCGGGCTGATGACCGCCGCGATCGCCTCGGCGGTGGCCGGGTGGTCACCGGTGATCATGATGGTGTGCACGCCGGCCTGTCGGATCCGCCGGACGGCCGGCGCGGCGCTCTCCCGTACCCCGTCGGCGAGCGCCAGGAAGCCGACGAAGATCAGCCCCCGGACCTCCTCGTCGGTCACCGTCGGCGTGCCCACTGTGCACTCCGCGACGGCGAGGATCCGGTGCCCGGCCCGAGCCCGCTCGGCGAGCATCCCGTGCAGCGCGGCCCGACCCGCCTCGTCCAGCGGCTCGTCGCCCTCGCCGGTGCGCCAGGCCGCGCACCGGGGCAGCACCGTCTCCGGCGCTCCCTTCACGCTGAGCAGCAGCCCGTCCCGGGTCCGCCCGACGGTGGCGTGGTAGCCGCGGGAGGGCTCGAACGGTAGCCCACCCACCGGCTCCCAGCCCGGCGCGCCGGTCTGCTCCACCTCCCCCGCCGCTTCCGCGCCCCGCCGGACCGCCCGGTCGGTGTGCTGGGGCAGCTCGTCCGGGTCGGCCGCCGCCGGGGTGGCCCGCAGTGCGGTGGCCAGGGTCAGCCGCAACCTGTCGTCGAGCCGGTCCGGCGCGGCGTACCGGGCGCCGGCGGCGTCGCCCACCCCGGCCAGCCGCAGCTGCCCCACGGTCAGGGTGCCGGTCTTGTCGAAGCAGAGCACGTCCACCCGACCGAGCGCCTCGATCGTCCGTGGGTTGCGGACCAGGGCGCCGTGCTCGGCCAGCCGGCGGGCGGCGGCCAGTTGCGCCGCGCTGACCAGGAACGGCAACCCCTCCGGCACCGACGCGACGGCCAGGTTCGCGGCGGTCGCGGCCGTCGCCGCCAGGGGTACGCCCCGGAGCAGCCCGGCCCCGGCCACCGCGACCGCCGATCCGGCCGCCAGCGGTACGGCCGCGTTGGTCAGCCGGCTCAGCCGGGCCTCCACCCCGCTGGGCGGGGGCGCCTGGCGGGCCATGGCGAGGCTCCGGCCGGCCTCGGTCTCCTCGCCGGTCGCCACCACCACGGCGGTGCCGCGTCCGGCGGCCACGGTCGTCCCGTCGTACAGCATGGAGTGGCGGTCCGCGACGGCGGTGGCCACCACCGGCTCGTTCGTCTTGCCCACCGGCAGGGACTCCCCGGTCAGCGACGACTCGTCGGCCTCCAGCCCGTCCGAGGTCAGCACCCGGCAGTCGGCCGGGACGGCGTCGCCGGGCCCGAGGGCGACCACGTCCCCCGGCACCAGTTCCTCCGCCGCGACCGCCCGCTCGGCGCCGTCCCGGAGCACCCGCGCGGTCACCGCCGCGCGGGACAACAGCTCCGCCAGCGAGCGCTCGGTGTTGCGCTGGTGCACCGCGCCGATCAGCGCCGACCCGCCCACCACGCCGCCGACGAGGGCGGCGTCGACCAGCGAGCCGAACGCGGCGGAGAGCACCGCCCCGGCGGTGAGCACCGGGGTGAGCGGGTTGGACAGCTCGTCGACGAAGGCGCGGAGCAGCCCGTGCGGGCCGGGCGCCGCCCCGGTGGCCGCGCCGCGCCGGCGGGCCGCCTCGCTGTCGGTGAGTCCTGCCGGGCCGGTGTTGAGCTGGCGAAGGACGGTCTCCACCGGCATCAGGTGCCAGGCGCTGAGCGTCGGCACCGGCGACCGGGTCCGGTCCGGCAGCCGGCGGGCGCGCCACACGCCGTGCCCGAAGGCCAGCGCGGCGGCGCCGTTCACCGCGCTCAGGGTCCGGCCCGGAAGCTGCCGCGGGTCGGCGGTGAGGGCGGCCAGCGCGCCGAGACCGGTGCCGGCCATGGCGATGCGGATGTTCTGCTGGGTCATCCGGCGGGCCACGCCGGTCGCCTCGATCAGCAGCGCCGGGATCCGCAGGTCGGTGCCGACCAGCAGGTGGGCGCCCCATGGGGGGAGGTCCTCCGGACCGGCCACGCCCAGGCCGCAGTCGGCGATGCTGAGCGCCGAGCGCTCGCCGGAGACCAGCATCACCACCGCGCCGTTGCGCTGCAGGCCGCGTACCGACTCGGTGAGCTGCGGGCCGCCGGGGACGACGGCGTCGGCGTAGCCGTACCGGCCGTCGTCGTCGCCGGCCACGACCAGCCGCAGTCCCGCCTGCCGGGCCGCGGTCGGTAGGGCGTCGACGCCGGGCGCGGGCTCCGGCTCCACCCGCAGTACCGCGGCGAGGGTGTCGCCGTGCGCCAAGCCGAGCAGCATGCCGCCGGCGTCCCGGAGCCGGCGGCTGTCCGGGGTGTCCCCGGGATCGTCGGCGTCGATCCGGTCCAGCGGCCCGAGTCGCCAGCCGTCGGCCTGGTGGAACCGGTCGGGGGCGTCCGGGTCGAAGAGCGCGAACGCCCGGGCGGCGACCTGGCTGGTGTCCGCGCCCGGCAGCGGCGCCAGGTCCGCGAGCACGCCCCGGTCCGAGCCGAGGACCGCCCCGTCCAGCACCACCGTGTCGATCCAGTCGAGTCGCCGCAGCACGCTACGGTCCATCGCGACCACCCCGCGCTGGGCCAGCATCCGGCCGAGCTGCGCGGCGTACCCCTCGCGGCCGCCCCCCGGCGCCTTCGGCAGCGAGGAGAGGGCCAGCGCGGCCGCCCGCTTCGGGCCGACCACCGGCGCCGCGGCGGCACCCGCCGCCGCGCCGACCGGGAGCGCCCGCTGCACGTACCGCTCGGCCGGGCCGTCCGGCGGCGGGCACGGGCGTTCGGCGGTGGGCACCCGGGCGACGGCGCGCTCCGGGTCGCCGGTCAGCCTCGGCTCGGCCTTCGTCCAGGCGGAGAGTTGGGCGCGGGCCTCACCCCACTGCACCAGCCGCTGCGTGCCGTCGAGCACGATCCCGGTCCAGCCCCCGGTCAGGCCCTGCACGACCGCCTGGGCGAGCGGGAAGAGCAGGTCGGCGCGCGGGTCGGCGCGCACGCCCCGGTCGGCCAGGGCGTGCAGCTTCGGGTGCAGGTCGATCGCGGCGAGAAACCCGGCGACCTCGGCGGGCACCGGGGTGAACGGCAGGATCCGGGTGGCGGCGGAGATGGTCAGGCCGAGGGCGTCGGAGGCCAGCGCGCCGAGGGTGCGCGGCGTGCGCGGCCCCTCCTCGGGCGGGTGCGGCGGGGGGATCTCCGGGTCCGGTTCGTACGGGCAGACCCGCTCGGTCCGGGCCACCGTGGCGATCAGGTTCCGCAGCCTGGGCTTCGGCTCCTCGACCGCGACCACGACCCGGCCGGAGGGGGCGTTCACCCGGGCCCAGGCCACCCCGGGCACCCGCTCCAGCGCCTGCTCGACCTGCCGGGCCAACCGGTCCCCGCCGTCCTGGCAGACGCCGTGCACCTCGATGTGGTGCCGCCCGTCCCGCGACCAGACCCGGCGGCTGGTCAGCCCGGCGGCCCGGGCCACCCGGGTCGCGGCGGAGCCGAGGCCGCGGGCCGTGTCCGCGACCGGTGCCGGTACGGCGGCGCCGGCGGTCCGGGCCGCCTGCCCGACGGTGCGCGGCACGGCGGCGCCGGCGGTCCGGGCGGCGTCCGGCAGCAGCGCGGCGACGGACCGGGCCGCGTGCGCGACCGTGTCCGGCACGCCGACCGGCGGCCGGAGGCGGCCGGCGACCCGACCCAGCGAGGTCATCGAGGGGTACGGCCGAACCGCCGGCCACGCTCCCCGGTGCCGTCGCCGCCGCGCCGCCCGTACGCCATCTCGCCTCCCGCGCCTCGTCCCGACGGCTTGGCTTCCCGCCGGCGAGTCCGTTATGCCCGCTGAGCGGGGGAAGTTTCCCGTGCTGGCCGGGTGCATGGACCGGGTCGAGGGTGGAATGCCGCTGACGTAGCTGCCGGAACCAGGGGAGGCCGGGATGAGCGCACTGACGCGACAGCTCAGCGGGGCGCACGAGTCGGTCCGGACGTATGGGCGGCGGGTGGAGATCCCGATGCTCGGCGAGGTGGCGGTGCCGCCGCCGGACAAGCTGGCTTATTACACCGGGCTCGGGGTGCTCGCCGCGCTCCAGGTGATCGAGTGGCCGATCGCCCTGGTCATCACCACCGGACACGTGCTTGCCGACCAGCACATGTCCGGGCTGGTGAAGGGGCTCGGGGAGGCGCTGGAGTCGGCGTGACGAGACCCGGCTCACGCGCCGTTGACCTCAATCCGGGTTGAGGTCGGAAGCTGGGCCCATGCTCATCGAACTGCTCAGATTCGAAGTGGGCCGGGACCTCGATCCGCCCCGGCGCCCGTCCGGCCACCGTCGACCGGCACCCGCGTCCCGACCGGTGTGGGTGCTCCGCACGCCGGGCCGGCGGTGACCGCCACCGCCGCTCCGGCCGCCTCGCCCGAGCACCTGTACGCCCCGCGCCTGCGGGCGATGACGGTGGGCAGCGTCGCCCTGGTCTCCCTGCTGGCGTTCGAGGCGCTGGCGGTCGGCACCGCCATGCCCACGGTCGCCCGGAGTCTGGACGGGTTGGCGCTGTACGCGCTCGCCTTCGGCGGCCCGTTCGCCTCGGGCGTGGTCGCGATGGTGGTCTCCGGCATCTGGTGCGACGCCCGGGGACCCCGGGCGGCGATGTGGCACGGGGTGGCCTGGTTCGTGGTGGGGCTGCTCGTCGCCGGGGGCGCCCCGGCGATGGGGGTGCTGGTGGTCGGCCGGGTGGTGCAGGGCTTCGGTTCCGGTCTGCTCTCGGTCGCGCTCTACGTGATCGTCGGTCAGGCGTACCCGGAGGAGTTGCGGCGGCGGGTGTTCGCCGCCTTCGCGGCCGCCTGGGTCGTACCGTCGCTGGTCGGGCCGGCGCTGGCCGGGCTGATCGTCGAGCACGTCGGCTGGCGGTGGGTCTTCCTGGCGGTCCCGGCGGTCGCGGTGCCGGCGGTGCTGCTGATCCAGCCCGGTCTGCGGGCGCTCGGCGCGTCGGCGCCGGTCCGCCCGCCGGCCGGCGCGCTGCGCCGGATCGGCTGGGCCTGCGGGGCGGGGGCGAGCGCCGCACTGCTGCACTACGGGGGGCAGCAGCGCGGCGCGCTCGCCGCCGGACTGGTGGCCGTGGCGCTGCTCGGGCTGCTCTGCTGCGCACCGCGCCTGCTGCCGGCCGGTTTCCTGCGGGCCCGGCGGGGGCTGTCCACCGTCATCGGGCTGCGCGGTCTGGCCTCGGCGGCGTTCGCCGGAGCGGAGGTGGTCATCCCGCTGATGCTCTCCCGGGAGCGCGGGTTCTCCCCGACCGCGGCCGGACTGGTGCTCACCGTTGGCGCGGTCTCCTGGTCGGCGGGCTCCTGGTTGCAGGGGCGGATTCCCGCCCCGAGGTCGTCGGCGACCCTGCCCCGGGCCGGGCTGACCTGCGTCGCCGCCGGTACGGCCGCGGTGGCGCTGACGGTCCTGCCGGCCGTGCCGGTGCCGCTCGCGGTGCTCGGCTGGGCCACGGCCGGGCTCGGCATGGGGCTGCTCTACCCGTCCCTGTCGGTGCTCACCCTGGCCCTGTCCGCTCCCGGTGAGCAGGGCCGGAACAGCTCCTCGCTGCAACTGGGCGACTCGTTGTTCGCCGCCACCGTACTGGCGGTGACCGGTGCCGTGCTCGCCGCCGGTTCCGCCCCCGGGCCGACCGCCTACGCGGCGACGCTGGCGCTGGCCGCCGGCTGCGGGCTGCTCGGCGTGCTGCTCGCCGGCCGGGTGGTGGTGCCGGCCGCGACCGCCTGACCTGCGTCGCAGGCGCTCCGCTTCGACGAGGCGGTACGCGCCTGGCGCGCCGCCCGCAACTCCCGCCGACCGCTGCTGCCGGTACGGATCCCGGGGGCGGCTGGGCAGGGCACTGCGGTCCGGAGGGCTCACCGCCACGGCGACCCCGACCGGCACCCGGACGTGGGCGGGACCAGCGGGCAGACACGTATGGGGGAACCGACCGAAGATGAAGGCTTTTCCCGTTCACCTTCGCCCTACCGTGACCCCATGTTCGTTTTCGTCACCACGATGATCCTCTACGTGTTCGGGTTCGTCTTCCTCTACGGCGTGGTCCGGCTCGGCGTCCGGCACGGTATGCAGGACGTGGAAGCGCACCGGGCCGAGGTGCTCCAGGCCGAGCAGTTCGCGGCGGAGCAGGACCGCAGGTTCGCCCGCGACAACGCGTTCCTCACCGGCCGCTGACGCTCCCCGTCCAGCAGGCGGGCTGGTCGGCACGTCGCCGAGCGGATCCCCCGGCGCGGGTGCGAGGATCGCAGCCGTGATGGGGACGCTGAAGACAGAACCCGCTTGCACCCGGCCGGACCTGCTGGCGCCGCCGGTGGCCGCCGCGATCGAGCGGTGGCCGACCGACGCGCCGGTGGACGTCGACAACGTGCTGGTCGCGCCGATCGATGCGGAGCTGGCCGACACGGCCGCCTTCTGCGCCGCGTACGAGGTGGGGCTGGACGTGTCGGCCAACTGCGTGGTGGTCGCCGGCAAGCGGGAGGGCGAGATCCGGTACGCCGCCTGCGTCGTGCTGGCCACCACCCGCGCCGACGTCAACGGCGTGGTCCGCCGGATGCTGAACGTGCGCAAGGCGAGCTTCGCGCCGATGGCTGAAGCGGTGGAGCTGACCGGCATGGAGTACGGCGGCATCACCCCGATCGGCCTGCCGGAGCAGTGGCCGATCCTGGTCGACTCGCGGGTGATCGCCACCCCGCACGTGATCATCGGATCCGGCGTACGGCACAGCAAGATCGCGCTGCCCGGCCCGGCGCTCGGCGTGCTGCCCCGGGCGACGGTGGTGGAAGGGCTGGCCAAGCCCGCCTAGCTCGTCACCGCCGTCGATGTTGTTGCACGTGAAACATTGCCGGCGTCGATGGCCGTCAGGCGGCCGACTCCCGGCGTTCGACTTCGGTGAGGGCGGCGAGCAGCGTCTCCGGCTCCTGCGCGCCGGTGACCGCGTACTTGCCGGCGAGCACGAAGGTCGGCACGCTGGTCACCCCGAGCTGGTGGGCGGCGGCCAGATCGGCGGCCACCTCACGCCGGCCGGCCGGCGAGTCCAGGTAGTCGCGCGCCGCGGCCTCGTCCAGGCCCACCGCGGCGGCGAGCTTGACCAGCTCGTCCTTCGAGCCGACATCGACCCCGTCGGCGAAGTGCGCCCGGTAGAGGGCCTCGATCATTTCGCCGGCCCGACCGCGCTCGGTGGCGAACCGGATCAGCCGGTGCGCCTCGAAGGTGTTGGCGTGTACGGCACGGTCGATGCGCATCTCCAGCCCCACCCCGGCGGCCACCTGCGACACCTGGGCGGACATCGCCTCGGCCCGCTCCCGGCCACCGAACTTCGCGGCCAGCGCCTCAAGCAGCGGCTTCGGCTCGGTGACCGGCGTCGGGTCGAGCTGGAACGGCCGGTACCGGATGGTGACGTCACCGTCGTACGACTCGAGGGCCCGCTCCAGCCGGCGCTTGCCGATCCAGCACCAGGGGCAGACGACGTCGGCGTAGATCTCGATCTCCATGATCAGAAACAACTCCCAGCTCAGCCTGCTTGTTCCCGGACCTGGCGCTTGAGCCGGGCCAGGATCGCGGTGCCGCCACGCACGCGCAGCGGGCTGATCGCCTGGGCCAGCCCCATCCGCTGGTAGAGGTCGTCCGGGACGGCCAGCACCTCCTCGGCGCTCGCCCCGGCCAGCCCCTCGGCGAGGATGCCCGCGAACGCCCGGGTGGTGGGCGCCTCCGGCGGGCAGTCGAACCAGGTCAGCAGCGTCCCGTCCGGCTTGACCTGGGCGCGCAGGAAGAACGGGGTCTGGCACTCCGGCACCTGCTCCATGCCCTCCCGATCCATCTCAGCGGGCAGGGGCGGGATGACGTCGGCGTACTCGAGCAGCATCTCCAGTACCACCTCGCGCGGCGCGGCGGCAAATTCGTCGACGATCTCGGCCAGCTTGGTCGGCATCTCGGGCATCCCCTGAGGCTACCGCCGTCGACCCGGCGCCCTCCCGGCTCGGCGAAGGGCGCCGGGTCGGCGGTCACATGTTCGGGGCGGCCTCGCTGATGTCGCTGAGGGCGGAGTTCGGGTCGAGCTGCATGGCCAGGTCGCCGAGGGAGACGATGCCAACCAGCTTGCGCTCGTTGTCGCAGACCAGTACCCGCCGGATGTTGCGCTCGCGCATCAGCGTGGCCGCCTCGCTGGCGGTCGAGTGCTGCTCGATCATCACCACCTCTCGGGTGATGATCGAGCCGATGGTGGTGGTGGCCGGATCGGCCCGTTCGGCCACCGCCCGCACCACGATGTCCCGGTCGGTGAGCATGCCCGCGAGGGTGGCCCCCTCGGTGACCACCACGTCGCCGATGTCCGACTCCTTCATCACCCTGGCCGCCTCGTCCAGGCTGGTCTCCGCGGGCAGGTAGACCACCTGCTTGGTCATCACGTCACTGACCCGGTACATGAGAGCCTCCGAACACCTCGGTCGATCCGAGAGCGGTACCCGGTGGCTCGTCCGCTACACCCGGTCGTTGCGCGCCCCACGTACCTCGTCGGTCAGCCGCTCCACCAAGCCGTCGAGCGGCAGCTCGGTCCGCTCGCCGGTGGCTCGGTCGCGCAGTTCGACGTACCCGTCCGAGAGACGGCGGCCGACCACGACGGCGCGCGGGATGCCGATCAGCTCGGCGTCGGTGAACTTCACCCCCGCCGAGACGTGCGTGCGGTCGTCGACCAGCACCCGCAGGCCGGCGTTGGCCAGCCGTCCGCCGAGGTTGAGCGCCGCGTCGAGCTGCGGCCCCTTCCCCGCCGCCACCAGGTGTACGTCGCACGGCGCGACCGCCGCCGGCCAGACCAGTCCCCGCTCGTCGTGGTGCTGCTCGGCGACCGCCGCCACCGCCCGGGACACCCCGATGCCATAGCAGCCCATGGTCGGCCGGACCGGCTTGCCCTCCGGCCCGAGCACGTCGACCGCGAAGGCGTCGGTGAACCGGCGGCCGAGCTGGAAGATGTGCCCGATCTCGATGCCCCGGCGCATGGTCAGCTCGCCCGTGCCGCAGGCGGGGCAGGGGTCGCCCGGGCGCACCTCGGCCGCCTCGATCGTGCCGTCCGGGGTGAAGTCCCGCCCGCAGACCACATTGGTGGCGTGCCGGCCCGGCTCGTTCGCCCCGGTCAGCCAGGCCGTGCCGGTGACCACCCGCGGATCGACCAGGTAGCGGATGTCGTGCTTGCCCAGGATCTGCGGCCCGATGTAGCCGCGGACCAGTTCCGGGTGCGCGTCCCAGTCGTCGAAGACCGCGACGGAGGCCGGGTGCAGTGCCGCCTCGACCCGCTTGAGGTCCACCTCCCGGTCGCCCGGCAGCCCGATCACCAGCAGTTCCGCCTCCTCGGCGCTCGGCCGGCGGACGGTCAGCACCACGTTCTTCAGGGTGTCCGCGGCGGTCCAGTCGTCCCGGCCGGCGAGGCGGCGGGCGTTGGCCAGCTCGACCAGGGACGCGATGCTCGGCGTCTCCGGGGTGTCGTGCACCTCCGTCGCCGGGTGGGCGTCCGGGTCGCCGGCGGCCGGCGCGCGGGTGGTCACCGCCTCGGTGTTCGCCGCGTATTCGCAGGCGGTGCAGCCGACGAAGGTGTCCTCGCCGACCGGGGTGGCGGCGAGGAACTCCTCCGATGCCGAGCCGCCCATCGCCCCGGACATTGCGTGCACCACCGTGTAGTCCAGTCCCAGCCGGTCGAAGATCTTCTGGTATGCATCGCGGTGTCGGTCGTAGGCCGCTTGCAGCCCCGCCTCGTCCAGGTCGAACGAGTACGCGTCCTTCATCAGGAACTCGCGTCCGCGCAGCAGGCCGGCCCGGGGCCGGGCCTCGTCCCGGAACTTGGTCTGGATCTGGAAGAGGGTCAGCGGGAAGTCCCGGTACGAGGCGAAGAGGTCCTTCACCAGCAGCGCGGCCATCTCCTCGTGGGTCGGGGCGAGCAGGTGCTCGGCGCCCTTCCGGTCCGCCAGGGTGAAGATGTCGTCGCCGTACTCGGTCCACCGGCCGCTGGTCTGATAGGGCTCCGCCGGCAGCAGCGCCGGGAAGTGCACCTCCTGGTCGCCGATCGCCGCCATCTCCGCCCGGACCACCTCGGCGACCCGGTCCAGCACCAGCTTGCCCAGCGGCAGCCAGGTGTAGCCGCCCGGTGCGGCGCGGCGGACGTAGCCGGCACGGAGCAGGAGCCGGTGGCTCGGCACCTCCGCGTCCGCCGGGTCCTCGCGCAGGGTCCGGAGCAGCAGGGTCGACATACGCAGCAGCATCGCCGCAGCGTACGGCGGGTGAGGCCCGGACTGCGATCCAATTCGGGGCGCGGCGATCAGGCGGATCTCGGAGCGGACCCGGATCGCAGTTGGCAACCCGACGACAGGCTCACCGTTCCTCGAACACGTCGTCGAGCACGCCGGAGGGCACATCCGCTGCTTGGTGTTGTCCCCTGCCTGGACGCGTCCGAAGCCGAGGAAAGCCGGGAACTAGGGAAGCTCCCGGCACAGGTCAGCAGTGGCGACGCCGATCTCACCCTCGTAACTGTCACCGGCTGCGGCTCGCGCAGCCGCCGGATCCGTGCCGGGCCACAGGTGGGTCAGTAGGAGGTGTCCGGCGCCGGCATCCGCAGCCTGCCGACCTACCTGGCGCGCGCTCGACAGGTAGCGTTGCGAGTCTTCCGGCACCTGATCCACGTAGGTAGCCTCGGCCAGCAGCAGGTCAGCGCCGCGCGCCAGTTCCACCACCTCGGGGCTCGGGCCGGTGTCACCGGTGTACGCGACAACCCGGTCGCCCGCGGCCAGTCGTAGGCCGGCATTCGGCACCCAGTGCGGCAGCAGCCGGGTCTGGGCGCGGAACGGGCCGATGTCGAGGCGGCCGCCGACGGTGATCTCGTGCAGGACGTAGGCGGAAGTCAGCATCCCGGGGCGGTCCAGCGCCAACACCGCATCGAGCGCGCCCGGCAGCGCGTACACCGGTAGGGGTGCCGGTGGATCATCGCGCAGTGCTCGCGCCCGCAGCAGCGGGTTCAGGTCGGCGCAGTGATCGGGATGTCCGTGGCTGATGAACACGGCGTCGACCTGGTCCGCCGTGACGTGTTGCAGCAGCCGTGGGACGGTCGCATAACCGAGGTCGACGAGCAGCCGGAACCCGTCGTGCTCCACCAGGTAGCCGCTGCAGGCCTGACCCGCTGCTGGCCACGCACCGCACCCGCCGAGAACCGTGAGCCGCATCTGACGGACCGTAGCGTCCGGTCCGCCAACCGTGCCAGCTAATTCGTGACGTACAGGTGGCGGAGCATGACCTTCTCCGGCCACGCGTCGTCCACTCGGTACAGCCATCTCGAGTACGGCGTCTCGTGCACCTTGAGCAGGCCACGAGCGGCGCGCCGGACCGACATGTCCAGGTCACGCAACTCAGCTTAGGAGACCCAGGTACTTCCGTGAACCGCGCTGTCCGCGCGGGCGATGTCGTCGTAGTCGGCGCGCACGGCCGTCGACACGCCGGCCGGCAGCCCGCGGTCAGCAGCGACCGGCTCCCAACCGATCCAGTTGCGAACACCGAACAGGCAGCCGAATGCCAGGTAGTCGCTATCGGCGTAGAGCGGGCAGAGCTCCATGCACGGCGACCACGGCTCTCCCTCGTACGAAGGATGACTAGCAGGAGGATGAACGACCTCGATGAAGCCGTAGATGTCGGTTGACACGGGCGACAGCGTAGGCGGCTTGCATCCGGCTGGCGCGCAGGTTCAGTTGGCCTGGTACGACGATGGCCCCGGCGGTCAGCGCCGGGGCCATCGTGGTGCCGTCGAGTCAGTGCTGCTTGGCAAAGTTCAGAAAGGCTTGCCAGGTCTGTGGGTCGAAGGTGAGCACCGGGCCGGTCGGGTCCTTGCTGTCGCGGACGCCGACGACGCCGGCCAGGTTGTCGGCCACCTCGACGCAATCGCCCTGGGTGCCGCTGCGGGTGGACTTGCGCCAGGTAGCCCCGATCAGCTTCATGACGTCATCACTTCCTTCATCAGCTCGATCGACTGCCGGCGAGACAGGGCCTCGCTGCGAACGCTCTCCCACCGCGACAGCAGGATAGCCACATCCTCATCGTTGTCGACCACTACGCCGCCGAGCTGGTTCTCCAGGTGACCGACCCATCCGCCGTCGCTGCCACGAGCCAACGCGAATGGGCCGACCAGTCCGACGTGCATGGTGACCTCAGTCGGAACGATGTGGACGTGGATGTGTGGACGCTCGGCGCACTCGATCAGATGCGCGAGCTGATCCGTCATGAGCCCTCGGAAGCCCTCGTCGGCCCGGCGGAGGACGGTCTCCTCGATCACTGCAACGTACTTCGGGCGATCGGGGCTGGAGAGGATGGACTGCCTGTCCATCCGGACCGATAGCCGCCTCTCCAACTCGTCGTCGCAGATCATGTCGTCCGTCCGGATCACCGCGCGGGCGTAGTTCTCGGTCTGTAGCAGCCCGGGGACGAGTGTGGGCTGATAGCACCGCATCTGCTGTGCCTGCCGCTCCGCCTCCAGCCATGGCCGGAACCAGCTCGGCTGCCCGTCCCGCTCAGCCAGCTTGAGCAGAGACGTCAACAGGGCACCCGTCCCCAGCACCTCGTCCGCCCGCTTGAGGAAGAACCGGTCGAGCGGCCGCTGCCCCAGCTCGATGGCGGATACCTGGGAACCCGAGAAGTGGACGAGTTTCCCGAACTCCTCCTGGCTCAGGTCGGCGTTCAGCCGCAGGCGCCGGAGTTGTGCCCGGATCAGCTCCGCGGTCGGCTCACCTTCCACTCTTCCTCCACAGTTTTCCCGGAGTCTCCACCGCCCCACCGGGCGGACGGATCAGCCGACCAGGCCTCGCCACGAGCAGCATCGATGCCTTCCGAGAGTAGTTCCGTCCTAACCAGACTGTCACGCAGCGGGCCGCCTCCCGTCCGGCCCGCTCCGGGCCGCCCGTGAATCCCCGTGCACGGGCGGTCCCGGCCCGTACGTCTTAGAGGAGGTCGAGATGCGCAACCCGATCCGCTGGCTCTCGTGTCGGATCGCCGTCCCACCGCCAGCGCTGCCCCGGCCGGGCCGTGGCACCAACCTGCCGGACTGGATGCGCGAGCCGACCCGTGCCTTTCCGGCGATGGAGCCGGGTCGGGTCGGCCGGCTCACCCCGGCTCAGGAGTGGCGCGCCAACGGGGGTCGGTGGTGACCTACCCCGAGCTCCCCGTGCCCCGCCTCGGGCCGTACCCCGATCGGCCGCGGGCGTACCCGCCGGGTCATCCGCCGCACCTGCCGATCCGCCCGCTGTGGGTGTGCCGGGCCTGCGGGCTGCCGTGGCCGTGCGCCGAGGCCCGGCTGCTCCTCAGGGTCGAGTACGACGACAACCCCGTAGACCTGGCCGTCTACCTTTCCGGGCTCTACCACGAGGCGACCCACGACCTGCTCCGGCTGAACCCGCACGATGGCCCGACCCCACGCGAGCTGTTCGAGCGGTTCGTCGCCTGGGGTCCGTACCGGAGGGCGGTGGTCGAGCCACCGAACGCCGACCGTTGAGCCGACCGGGCCCGACGATTGCGGACCCGCGCGAGCCGATTCGCCGGTGTCGGATTTTCTGCAGAGATACCGGCAACCACGGTGCGGCAGGGTGGCGTCTGGGGAGGCATCACGCTGATGCACCACCTGACCTCAAGGATCGGCTCGTGATGGACCCTCTCCTGAGTGAGTTCGACTCGTTCGTGCGTACCCGTACGCCCGCACTGCTGCGCTCGGCGTACCTGCTCACCGGCGATCAGCACCTGGCCGAGGATCTCGTCCAGTCCGCGCTGGCCAGGACCCACCGGTCGTGGAACCGGCTGCACGACAGCGGGAACGCCGAGGCGTACACCCGCAGGACCATGTACCACCTGCAGGTTTCCTGGTGGCGCCGGCGCCGGGTGGCCGAGTCGATGCCGGGGGACCTACCCGAGCCGCGCGGAGGCGACCCGGCCGCCGACCACGCCCACCAGACCACGCTGAGGCTCACCTTGCGGGCCGCTCTGCAGAAGCTCTCCGCCAAGCAGCGGGCCGTGCTGATCCTGCGGTTCTTCGAGGACCGCACCGAGGCCGAGGCCGCCGAGCTGCTCGGCGTCACCGTCGGCACCGTGAAGAGCCAGACCGCCAGGGCGCTCGCGAAGCTGCGCACCGTCGCCCCGGAACTTGCCGAGCTGTACGTCCTGGAAGGAACCACCCGATGAACCACGACCGCCTCCGGCTCGACCTGGCCGCCCTGGCCGACGAGGTCACCCCGGTCGACCTGCGGGACCGGGCCCTGCGTACCTCGAGGCGGCTCGGCATCCAGCGGGCCGTCGCCACCTCCGCCGCCGCCCTGGTGGTGCTGGCCGCCGCGACCGGGACCGCGCTCGCCATCCGGCCGAACGGGCAGCCCCCCGCGCCCCAGCCGGCCGGCCCGTCGGTCACCAGCACCTGGCCCCCGGTCGAGGTCACCCCGACGCCGGCGCCCTCGCGGGCGTCCACCGAGCCGAGCGGCAGCCCCAGCACGTCGACGGCCACGCCGCCGTCCGTGCTCACCGGCACCCGGTACTACCTGGAGAAGACGTCCCCCGAGGCCCGGATTCACGCGATCCGGGGCCGCTCGGACCAGGTGGTCTACCGGATCGCGGCCCCCACCTGGGGCTGCGAGCTCAACACCGTCACCATCTCGCCGGACGGAAAGCGGGTGGCCTGGGTGCAGGACAGCACAGACGGCGGCATCACCGGCGTGCTCCTGCTCGGTGCGCCGGGGCAACCGTCCTCGCGCACGCTGCTGAGCGGGGTGACCTGCGTGGACAGCAACGCGCTGGTCTGGAAGGGCAACGACCACCTGATGGTCCGCCAGCGCCTCCGCCCGGTGCTCATCGACGTGGCGGCCGGCAAGCCGGTCGGCGGCGACCCGGGCCAGGAGACCGACCGGTGCTGGTCGGTGGACGGGCGGTGGCTCGCGGCGAAGAGCGACGGCAAGCCGTACGTGACCGACGGGCAGACCACCCGCACCTTCCGCTACACGCCACCAGCGGAGGAGGCGGCGAAGTGGGGCGGCTGGCGCGCCCGCAGCGTCTCGCTGGACGGCCGATACGTCTCCATCGGCTGGGTCGGCACCGACCCGTCCCGCCGGGACGGCAGCTTCACGGTCGTGGACACCGTCACCAGCAAGGTCATTGATCTCCCGGTCTCCGGCAAGGTCGAGAGCATCCAGTTCACCGCGGACTTTCGGGTGCTGGTGCGGCAGGCGGCCCGGATCGTGGTGCTGGACTCCGGCTTCCGCAAGCTCGGCGAGGTGGCGGAGCCGCGGGACGTGCAGAAGCTGACCCTGCTGGCCTACGTGCCCTGACCGATCGCAAAGCTTGGGGCCGGACGGGCACTTGTCGCCCGTCCGGCCCCCGCGCCGCGCCTGCCGCGCTGCCCCGACTCCCATCTGCGGCGTGGGCCGCGCCACGTCCGGACGCGGCGGGCGCCCGTCGACCACCTGTGGTGCCAGAATGGCCGACACCGATGGGAACCCGGGAACCGGAGGGACAACAGGTGCGCTGGCGCAGTTTCGTGGCGGTGGGCGACAGCTTCACCGAGGGCATGGACGACGCGTACCCGGACGGCACCTACCGCGGCTGGGCCGACCTGGTGGCGACCCGGCTGGCCGCCGAGGCCGGCCCGGACTTCGGGTACGCGAACCTGGCGATCCGCGGTCGCCTCTTCCCCAACATCGTCGCCGAGCAGGTGCCGGCCGCCCTGGCCATGAAGCCGGATCTGATCAGCTTCGCCGCCGGCGGCAACGACGTGCTGCGGCGGACCTTCGACCCCGCCTCCTTCGTCGCCCGCTTCGACGACGTGGTGGGCGAGCTGCGTTCCGGCGGCGCGGACGTCATCCTCTTCCGGTTCGCCGACGTGATGGCCCGGTTGCCCGGCCAGCGGCTCGTGGCACCTCGGGTGACGTTGCTCAACCGGGTCGTGGGGGAGGTCGCGGAGCGGCACGGCGCCATCCTGGTCGACCTGTACGCCGACGACACCTACCTCAACCCGATGCTCTGGAGCACCGACCGGCTGCACCTGTCGCCCGCCGGGCACCGGCGGGTCGCCGGGCAGGTGCTCACCGCGCTCGGGGTCGGCTGCGACGAGGAGTGGCTGATGGTGCCGCCGCACCCGGCGCCGGCCCCGTGGCTCGCCGGGCGCGCCGCCGACCTGCGCTGGGCCGGCCAGCACCTGGCACCCTGGATCAAGCGCCGGCTGACCGGCCGCTCCTCCGGGGACACGATCACCGCGAAGCGCCCGATGCTCGGCCCGGTCACCGACTAGCGGGCGGACGATCCACGCGAGTCCGTCGGACCTGAGCGCCCGGTGACCCGTTCGTGACGTAGCCGGCGGACGATCGAGGGCATGCAGTTCAGCCGACGAAGCCTGCTGGGCGCGACAGCGGCTGCCGGGATAACCGGCGTGACCACGAGCTGCGAGCCGGACCGACGGGAGTCCGGCGGCACGCCCGCCTTCGACCCGGCCAGCTGGGACAGCGTACGGGCGCAGTTCGCGCTCGACCCTGGCCGGGCGCACCTGGCCACCTTCGTCTTCGCGGCCCACCCCGCGCCGGTCCGCGCGGCCGTCACCGCGCACCGGGACGGGCTCGACCGGGACGCGGTCGGCTACCTGGCCGCCAACGAGGAACGGCTGGACGAGGCTGTCCTCCGGGGGGCTGCCGACCACCTCGACACCAGCCCGGACCAGATCGCCCTCACCGACTCGACCACGATGGGCCTCGGGCTGCTCTATACGGGGCTGCGGCTGCGGCCCGGCGACGAGGTGCTCACCACCGAGCACGACTTCTACGCCACGCACGAGTCGTTGCGGCTGCGGGCCGAGCGGGACGGGGTGACCGTGCGCCGGGTACGCCTCTACCGCGACCCGGCGGTGACCACCGTCGACGAGATCGTCGCCAACCTCGCGGCGGCCGTCACCACCCGCACCCGCGTCGTCGCGCTCACCTGGGTGCACTCCAGCACCGGAGTGAAGCTGCCGATCCGGCAGCTCGCCGAGGCGGTTCGGGCACGCAGTCCGGAGGCACTGGTCTGCGTGGACGGGGTGCACGGCTTCGGTGCCGAGGCGGTGACCCCGGCCCAGCTCGGCTGTGACGTACTAATTTCGGGCTGCCACAAGTGGCTGCTCGGACCGCGCGGCACCGGACTCGGGTGGGGGAGTGAGCGGGCGTGGAACCGGATGACGCCGGTCATCGCCACCTTCGATCGGCGCAGCATCGGCCACTGGCTGTTCGGGGATGGTGGCGCGCCGCCAACGCCCGCGGGGCCCGCGCACACGCCCGGGGGCTACCACACCTTCGAGCACCGGTGGGCTCTGGCCGAGGCGTTCGAGTTCCACCGGCGGATCGGGCCGGAGCGGATCGCCTCGCGGACCCGCGAACTGGCCGACCGGCTCAAGGAGGGCCTCTCCGGTATCAGCGGGCTGCGACTGGTGACGCCGCGCTCGGCCGAGCTCTCCGCCGGCATCGTCTGCTGCGACGTGACCGACCTGCCGATCGGTGAGGCGGTGGGCCGACTCCACGCCGCCGGAGTGACCGCCAGCAGCACCCCGTACAACCCCTCCCACCTGCGGTTCGGGGCGACCATCGCGAACAGCCCCGAGGATGTCGACGCGGCGATACGGGCGGTTCGTGGGCTGGTCTGAGCTTTGCCGCGTACCTTGGGCTTCATGCCAGTGCCCAGCGATCCGAATCCCCGCCTCAAGTCGTACGCCGACCCGCAGCGCCTGGTCACCACGGAGTGGCTGGCCGAGCACCTCGGCGACGAGGGCCTCGTCGTGGTGGAGTCCGACGAGGACGTGCTGCTCTACGACACCGGTCACATCCCGGGCGCCGTCAAGGTCGACTGGCACACCGAGCTGAACGACCAGGTGACCCGGGACTACCTGGACGCGAAGAGCTTCGCCGAGCTCTGCGCCGCCAAGGGCATCGGTCGGGACGACACGGTGGTCTTCTACGGCGACAACTTCAACTGGTGGGCCGCGTACGCCCTCTGGGTCTTCTCGCTCTTCGGCCACCCCGACGTGCGGCTGCTCGACGGTGGCCGGCAGAAGTGGATGGCCGAGGGGCGCGAGCTGACCAAGGAGAAGGTGACCCGCCCGCCCGCCGAGTACCCGGTGCCGCAGCGGAACGACGCGCCGCTCCGGGCCTTCCGCGAGGAGGTGATGGCGCACATCGCCGCCGGTCGACCGCTGGTCGACGTCCGCTCGCCGGGCGAGTACACCGGCGAGATGCTGCACATGCCGGACTATCCGCAGGAGGGCGCGTTGCGCGGCGGGCACATCCCGGGCGCGGTCAACAAGCCGTGGAAGTCCGCCGCGAACGACGACGGCACCTTCAAGTCCCCGGACGAGCTACGCGCCATCTACGCCGATCAGCTCGGGTTGAGCCCGAGCGACGACGTGATCGCGTACTGCCGGATCGGGGAGCGGTCCAGCCACACCTGGTTCGTGCTGCGGCACCTGCTGGGCTATCCGCAGGTGCGCAACTACGACGGCTCGTGGACCGAGTGGGGCAACCTGGTCCGGGCCCCCGTCGCGAGGGGCGACCAGCCGGGCGGCATCGCCGGCTGACCGCCGTCCCGGTCCAGTGAACGGCCGTGGTCACGCTGACCGCGGCCGTTCGTCATGCCGAGGCCGGGGTCGGGCCGGTCAGGTAGCGCTGGACGGTCGGGGCGACCCAGGCGACCAGCTCGGCCGGGTCCAGGTCGACCACGGGCGGCAGCCGGATGATGTACCGGGTCAGCGCGAGCCCGAGGATCTGGCTGGCCACCAGCCCGGCCCGGCGGGGGGCCTCGGTCGGGTCGGCGAGCCCGGCCATCGCGGCGGTCAACTGCTCGGCGAAGATCGCGCGCATCCGTTCGGCCGCCCCGGGGCTGGTGGTGGCCGTGCGGACCAGCGCCGCCAGCGTCTCGTCCCCCTCCCAGCGGTCGAGGAAGTGCCGCACCAGCAGTTCGCCGAGCTGCTCGCGGGGTAGCTCAGCCAGCGCCGGCAGGCGCAGGTCGAACTCGGCCGCCGCGGCGAAGAGTCCCTCCTTGCTGCCGTAGTAGCGCATCACCATGGACGGGTCGATCCGGGCCTCGGCGGCGATGGCGCGGATGGTGGAGCGGTCGTATCCGTCGGCGGCGAACCGCTCGCGGGCGGCGCGCAGGATCGCGGCGCGGGTGGCGTCCGAGCGGCGGGCGCGGGTCGGTGCCGGTTCCGAAGTCATGCCAACAACTGTAGGCCAACACGCGTTGACATCGCCATGCCGGTCGACCTACTGTTGTCAACAAGCGTTGGCAAACAACTGTTGGCACTCGCTTCCGGAGGTGGGCCATGCTGCCCGAAAGCACGGACGTCCTGGTGGTCGGGGCCGGACCGGTCGGCCTTGCGACCGCGGTGACCCTCGCCCTGCGAGGTGTCGAGGTGACGCTGGTCGACCAGGCGGAACAGTCCCCGCTGACCTCCCGCGCCGCCGTCGTGCACGCGTACACCCTGGAGGTGCTGGACCGGATCGGGGTCGCCGCATCGCTGGTCGAGCGCGGGGTACGGGCGCCGCGGTTCACCGTCCGCGACGGCGACCGGACGCTGCTCGTCGCCCGGTTCGACACACTGCCGACCCGCTACCCGTACGCGCTCATGGTGCCGCAGTCGGTCACCGAGGCGGTGCTCACCGAGCGGCTGACCGCGCTTGGCGGCCGGGTGCTGCGGCCGCACCGGTTGACCGAGCTGAGCCGGGACGACACCGGCGCGCTGGCCCGCTTCGCCGACGGCAGCACCGTCCGCGCCCGGTACGTGGTCGGTGCCGACGGCATGCACAGTACGGTCCGGGGGCTGGCCGGCATCGGCTTCAGGGGCCCGGCGGACGGCGGCGAGTCGTTCACCCTGGCCGACATCCGGATCGACAGCCCGCTGCCCCGTGACGAGGTGGTGCTCTTCTTCGACCGGCGGGGAATGCTGGTCTGGGCGCCGCTGCCGGACGGCGTGGTGCGGGTGGTGGCGGCGGTGGACGACGCCCCCGAGCACCCCGACGTGCCGTTCGTCCAAGCCCTGCTCGACCGGCGCGGACCGCGCCGACCGGGGCGGATCACCGAGGTGCTGTGGGGCTCCCGGTTCCGGGTGCACCACCGCGTCGCCGACACCTTCCGGGTCGGGCCGGTGCTGCTCGCGGGCGACGCCGGGCACGTGCACAGCCCGGCCGGCGGGCAGGGCATGAATCTCGGCCTGCGCGATGCGGTCGCCCTCGGCACCGCCCTCGGCGACGTGGTCGCCGGCGGCTCCGACGCCCTGCTCGACGCCTACGCCGCGCAGCGCCGTCCAGCCGCCGAGGAGGTGGTCCGCTTCGCCGGCCGCCTCACCCGGCTGGCCACCGTCCCGCAGACCCGACGGCCGGCCCGCAACCTGCTGCTCCGGCTGCTCTCCGCCGTGCCGGCGGCCCGGCACCGGCTGGCCATGCGACTGTCCGGGCTGGAGCAGCGGGCCGCCGGTTAGGCTGCGCGGATGGCGCAGGTGTGGCGCGACTGGGGGCCGGTGCTGGTCGCGGTGCTGGCCGGGCTGCCGGTCGCGGCCCTGCTCACCGGCGTACTGGCCGCCGGTCGGCGGGACGCCCGGCCGATCGGGGAACGGTGGCGGCGCAGCGTCGCCGAGGTGGGCGCGGTGGCGGGGACCGTCCCCTGGGTGTGGATGATCCTCACGCCCCGCCCGGCGCCGCGGCAGGTCGACCTCGTGCCCCTGCGCGACCTGGCCGACCTGCTGGTCGGGCCGCCGGCCACCGTCGTGGTGCAGGTGGTCGGCAACCTGCTGGTCTTCGCCGCGCTGGGCTTCTTCGCCCCGGTACGCTTCGCCGCCCTGGCCGGTGTCGGCCGGCTCTTCCTGCTCGGCGCGGCGGGCTCGGTGCTGGTCGAGTCGTTGCAGTACCTGCTCGACCTCGGGCGGGTCTCCTCGGTCGACGACGTGCTGCTCAACGCCGCGGGCGCAGCGCTGGCCGGCCTGCTGTCCCGACCGGGGTGGGCGGGGCGGCGGTCGGCTCCGGCGCGGCTGCCCGCAGCGTCCGCCACGCCCCGACCGTGACCACGGCGAAGATCGCGGCCGCGGCCCAGCCCACCGGCGCCACCCCGTACGCCTGCCCGGCGAACCCGACGACCGCCGCCCCGATCGGCGCGCTGGCCCGCCCGACCACCCGCTGCGCCGCGCCGACCCGGCCGAGCAGCTCCGCCGGTACCTGCCGCTGGCCGTACGAGGCCCAGAGGCTGTTCCAGATGGTGGTGCCGGCGGCGAAGCAGGCCAGCGCGAGGCCGCCGGGCAGCGGGTGCCGGGCCAGCGCGAACCCGGTCAACGCCAGGGTCTGCACGGCCAGCACGCCGCGCAGCGCGGGCACGGTGCCGAACCGGCCGGCGAGGCGTCCCGCGGCGAGCGCGCCGACCAGGCCGCCGACCACCGCCCCGGCCGCGAAGAGCCCGTACCCGGCCGCCGGCACCCGCAGCACCTCCAGCGCGTACAGCACCAGCACCGCCATCAACCCGCTGATCGCCAGGTTCGACCCCGCCGTGAGCAGCGTGATCCCCCACAACACCCGGTCCCTGCGCACCCACCGCACCCCCTCCCACGCCTCCCGCCACACGCCCCCGCTTCTCCCGCCGATCTTGCAGTTGTGGTTGACCTTTTGCCGGTCACCAGCCGGTTTGTCCCCACCGCAACTGCAAGATCGGGGGACTCGGGCGGGGGGGAGGGAGAGGGTGAGGAGGGCGGCGGCGGCGAAGGTGAGGGCGTCGAGGGTGAAGGGGAGGGCTGCCGAGAGGGCGAAGAGCACGCCGGCGAGGGGGGCGCCGAGGAAGCCGCCGGCCACCGCGGTGCCGGCCTGGAGGCGGCCGTTCGCGGTGGGCAGGGCGGCCGGGGCGACCAGGGACGGGAGCACGGCGAAGGAGGCCGCGTCGAAGACGGTGCCGAGAGTGGCGAGCAGGAGGGCGGCCGCCGCCAGCGCCGCCACGCCGGCCCGGCCGGTGGCGACCAGCACGGCCAGGGCGGCCACCACGCCGGCCCGCAGCCCGTCCACGGCCGCCATCGTGCGGCGGCGGTCCCAGCGGTCGGCGTAAGCGCCGCCGAGCAGACCGAGCAGCAGCGGCGGGAGCTGCCCGGCGACTGTCACCGCGGCGATCGCCCGGGGGTCGCGGGTCAGCGTGGCGGCCAGCAGGGCCAGTGCCGGCGTACGCAGGGAGTCGCCGAACCGGGAGGAAACGGCGGCGGACCACAGCAGCCGGAAGTCGCGGCCGAGTACGGGAGCGGTCATGCCGACGGACCCTGCGGCCTGAACCGGGTCGAGGGTCAAGCGGGCCGTAGACGGGCGGGGTGGGGGGCGACCGACGGGTAACCGAACCGCCACCGCCTTCCGCCGCGGTCTAGGCTTGCCCGCGTGGCGGTGGAACAGCAGGCGCGCGGCGCGGCGAACGGCACGAACGGTGCGGGCCGACGGCGGTCCCGGCGGGACGAGATCCTGGAGATCGCGGTCGGCCTCTTCGCCGCCCGCGGCTACCACGGCGTGTCGATGGACGACATCGGCGCCGCCGCGGGGGTCACCGGTCCGGCCCTCTACCACCACTTCGCCGGCAAGGAGGCCATGCTCGCCGCCGCGCTGATCCCGGTCAGCGAGGGGCTGCTCGCCGGCGGCCGGGAGCGGGCCGCCAACCACCCGAACGACCCGCGCGGGACGCTCGAGTCGCTGATCGACTTCCACGTCGACTTCGCGCTGGCCAACCCAGCGGTGATCGCCCTGCACCTGCACGAGCTGGACCGTCTCCCCGACGAGCCGCGCCGGCGGATCCGCCGGCTTCAGCGGCTCTACGTCGAGGAGTGGGTGACCGTGCTGACCGCGCTGCACCCGGGCCTGCCCGACGGCGAGGCGCGAGTGCTCGCCCACGCCGCCTTCGGTCTGATGAACTCGACCCCGTTTCTCGGTGGCGAGGTGGACCGACGCCGCCGGGCCGAGCTGCTGCGCGGCGCGACGCTCGCCGCCCTGCTGGCGCCCACCGATCCGGCCTGACACGCCGCGTCGGGCTTAACGCGTGTTAAGAAGGGGCCCCGGCTATACACCAGGCGTTAAGAGGGGGCCCTTCCTTGCAGAACATGATCGAGTCGCTGCTGATCGCCAACCGGGGCGAGATCGCCCGCCGGATCATCCGTACCGCCAAGCGGCTTGGCATCCGTGCGATCGCGGTGCACTCGGAGGCCGACGCCGGCCTGCCGTTCGTGACCGAGGCCGACGAGGCGGTAAATGTCGGCCCGGCCAACCCGGCGCAGAGCTACCGGAACGTCGAGGCGATCCTCGCCGCCGCCAAGTCCACCGGCGCGCAGGCGATCCACCCGGGCTACGGCTTCCTCTCCGAGAACGCGGACTTCGCCCGTACCGTCGAGGCCAGCGGCCTGATCTGGGTCGGGCCCGGCGCGGACGCGATCACCGCGATGGGCGACAAGATCAACGCTCGGAACCTGATGGCGGCGGCCGGCGTCCCGGTCGCGCCCGGCACCACCGACCCGGCGGCCGACCTGGACGCGGCCGTCGCGGCCGCCGCGGAGATCGGCTACCCGGTGATGGTCAAGGCCGCGGCCGGTGGCGGCGGCATGGGCATGGGCGTGGCCAACGACGAGGCCGCGCTGCGCACCGAGTACGACAAGGTCCGCGGGTTCGCCGAGCGGATGTTCGGCGACGGCTCGGTGCTGATCGAGCGGTACTTCCCCCGGGTGCGCCACGTCGAGGTGCAGATCCTCGGCCTGGCCGACGGCCGGGTCGTGGCCCTCGGCGAGCGGGAGTGCTCGGTGCAGCGGCGCAACCAGAAGCTGGTCGAGGAGTCCCCGTCCCCCGCGGTCTCCCCGGAGCTGCGCTCGCGGTTCCTGGCGGCCGCGGTCCGGGCGGGTGAGGCGGTCGGCTACCGCAACGCTGGCACGGTCGAGTGTCTGTTGGTCCCGCGTCAGCGGGACTTCGAGGGCGGTGGCCCCGGCACCGAAGAATTTTTCTTCCTGGAGATGAACACCCGGCTCCAGGTGGAGCACCCGGTGACCGAGCTGGTCTACGGGGTGGACCTGGTCGAGGAGCAGCTGCGGGTGGCCGCCGGTCTGGCCCCGACCTTCGACCCGGCCGCGCTCGCCCCGCGCGGGCACGCCATCGAGCTGCGGATCAACGCGGAGGACCCGAAGCGCTTCCTCCCCGGCCCGGGCGCGATCACGACCTGGAACGAGCCCACCGGTTCGGGGGTGCGGGTCGACTCCGGCTACGTCGTCGGCAACATGGTCACCCCCTTCTACGACAGCCTGATGGCAAAGCTGATCGTTAGCGGGGCGACCCGCGAGGAGGCGGTGGAGCGGGCGAAGGCCGCGGTGGCCCAGTTCGAGATCGCCGGCCCGAAGAACAACCTCCCCTTCTTCGCCGAGCTGCTGGAGAACGCGGAGTTCCTCTCCGGCGACTACGACACCGGCATCGTCTCCCGCATGCGCTGACCGGAGGCGGCGTCCCCGGGGTTGCCGCCCGGGGACGCCGCGTGGTCGCCGGCTGCTCGCCGAGCTGGGACCAGGTGCGTCCGTCACAGCCCGGCGAGAGCCGTGGTGGGCGCCAGCCGGCTCGCCCGGATCGCCGGGTAGAGCCCGGCGACCGCGCCGATCAGCAGGGTTGCCGCGACGCCGCCGGCCATCCCCCAGGCGGGCACCACCGTGGGCCAGCCCTGGCTGTACGCGTAGAGCCCGGTGATCCCGATGCCGACCAGCGTGCCGCCGGTCCCGCCGAGCGCGGAGAGCAGCAACGACTCGGCGAGGAACTGGACCCGGATCTGGTGCCGGGTGGCGCCGAGTGCCCGACGCAATCCGATCTCGGCGCGACGCTGCAGAACGGAGATCACCATGGTGTTGGCGATGCCGACCCCACCGACCAGGAGCGCGACGGCGCCGAGCCCGAGCAGCAACCCGTTGAGTGCGGTGTCGGTGGCCTGCCGGGCGGCCAGCGCGTCGGAGGGGCGGGACACGGCCACCTCGTTCGGTGCCGGTGGGTTGGCGGTGCGGCCCAGCACCGATCGCACCGCCGCGACCTGACTCTCCGCGGCACGGACGTAGATCCGGGTCGGACGGCCGTCGAAGTCCAGGTACTGCCGGGCCGCCTGCCAGCCCACCAACGCCGCCGAGTCCAGTTCCTCGGCCAGCGGTACGGGCGCCAGGATCCCGACCACGACGAACCATTCACCGCCGAGCCACACCCGGTATCCCACCCCCGGCACGTCCAGCCGCTGGGCCGCGGTGGTGCCCAGCACTACCGTGGGGAAGGCCGCGGTCGCGGCCGTGAACCAGGAACCGGCGTGGACCGTCCCGCCGACGGTGGCGAGCAGGTCCGACCGGGCGGCGAGCACCGCGATGCTGCTCGTCTGGCCGGCCGGCACGTGATCATTCCGGTAGACGGACCGCTCGATCGCGGCGGTCGCGCTGACCGAATCCACCGGCCCGATCCGGTCGACCATGACTACCGACTCCTCGGGCAGGACGGCCTTCTGCCCAGTCCGGGTCTCGCCCGGAGCCGCGGTGAGCAGGTTGGTGCCGAGCCGGTCCAGCGTCCGGTCCAGTTCGGCGCGGCTGGAGGTGGAGATGCCCACCACCGACAGCATCGCCGCGATGCCGATGGCGATGCCCAACGCGGAGAGGAACACCCGCAGCGGATGGGTTCGCAGCCCGGTCGCGCCCAGCCGGGCCATGTCGGCGGGGGTCAGCCGACCGGGTCTCAGCCTCCCCGTCACGACCGGACCGCCGGCAGCGAGCCCGAATCGTGCACCACGCGGCCGTCGCGCAGCATGATCCGCCGCGGCAGGTCGGCCGCGAGCTGCCGGTCGTGGGTGATGACCACGACCGTGGTGCCGAGGGCGTGCAGGTCGCGCAGCAGCGCCAGCACCGACGCGCCGGAGGCGGAGTCGAGGTTGCCGGTGGGCTCGTCGGCGAGCAGTAGAGCGGGCTCGCCGACGACCGCCCGGGCGATCGCCACCCGCTGCCGCTCGCCCCCGGACAGCTCGTGCGGCCGGTGATCGAGCCGGTGGCCGAGACCGACCCGGACCAGTGCGGACTCGGCGCGCCGCCGCCGGTGCCGGAGGGGTACGCCGGCATAGAGCAACCCGTCGGCGACGTTGTCCAGCACCGGCAGGCCGGCGGCTAGGTGGAACTGCTGGAACACGAAGCCGATCCGGCGGCTGCGCAGGGCGGACAGCTCCCGGTCGGTGAGGGACGAGACGTCGTGCCCGTCGATGCGGACCGCCCCCGACGACGGGCGGTCGAGCGTGCCGATCAGGTGCAGCATCGTGGACTTGCCGGACCCGGAGGGGCCGACGACGGCGACGAGTTCGCCGTAGCCGATGCGCAGGTCGACCTCACGCAGGGCGGTCACCCCGCCCGGATAGGTGCGTGACACACCGGACAGCTCGACGACGTGTCCGCTCATCCGGGCACCCCCACCGACAGCCCCTCGGTCAGGCCGTCGCCCTGCACCTCGACCCGCCCTTCGGCGAAGAGTCCCACCTCCACCGCCACGATCCGGGTGCCGCCCGGATCGGTCACTTCCAGGCCGTAGCCGCCTTCGGTGAGGGCCAGCAGCGCGGTGACGGGAACGGTGAGCACCTTCTTGCGCTCCTGCGCGACGTACCGGACGTCGACCGAGGCGCCGGCCAGCCCACCCAGCGCCTTCTGATCGGGGATGGCGATGGTGACCTGAACGGCTGCCGCGCCGGTGCCGGGGTGCTCGGGATCGGGTGGTGTCTGGCCGCCCGACGCAGCGGGTGTGGGCGGGCCGATGGCGGTGACCTGCCCGGCCACCGAGGTGCCGGTGGGCAGGGTCACCGTGACCTTGGCGCCCTTCGCCGCCCAGGCGGCCTCACCGGCCGCCGCGGACACCGTCACCATCCGGGTGTTGCCGGTGTACGACAGCACGTCGCCGGTCGCGCTCGCGCCCACGCGAGCGAGCCGCTGCGCGATGCGGACCGGACCCGGGGTGTAGATCACCCGGTCCCGGTCGACCGTGCCGGTCTCCGGAACCTCCAGGTCCTTCTGCCAGCGCTTCACCGCGTCCGAGGTGCTGGCGGAGAACTCCTCGTCCACGGTGAATCCGCGATAGCCGAGGGCCGCCAGATTTCGTTCGAACTGCCGCACGTCCGAGCCCTGCACGCCTGTGGTCAGCGGCCGGTACATGGGCAGGAAGCCGTACAGCAGCACCACCGGCAGCTCGTCGGCGCGCAGCAGGGCCTCGCCGCGCCGGACGGTGGTCCCGACATCGGGCAGCCAGGTCACCGTACCGGTGGCGGTCGAGGTCAGCGGTGCGGCCGGCCCGTACCCCAGTTCGCCGGCCAGCGTCACGGTCTTGACCAGCGTCTGCCGAGTCACCGTGGCGGTCGCGGCAGGTCCGGTGCGGCGCGGGACGGCCTGGTCCGCGCCGCGACCGCCGAGGCCGAGGGTCGCGGCGCCGGCCACCGCCAGGGTCGTGAGCACCAGTCCGGCCCCCGCCACGGCCCGCAGTCGCCGTCGTGCCGGCCGGCTGCGGGGCCGCTCGGTCGAGTCCATCCGCCCGCTCATCCTTTTGCGGTCGAGTTCGGATCGGGGGTGGTCGGTGGCTTGCCGTCGAGGACCGGATTGCAGATCTGGCCGGCCCGGAACTCGGCTGCCGCCTGTTGCTCACTTATCTGGCCGCTGCCGGTCTCCCGCGGCCAGTTGCCGTCCGGGCCCGGGTCGGGGAAGTCCGGTAGACCGTTGTCCCGCATGCACTGGGCGTAGGCGCGGCGGTGCACGATCTCCTCCGCCGTCCACACCGCCTTCTCCTCCAGTTCCTCCGGAACCGGCATGTTGTACTTCATGCACGTCATCTGAGCGGCCGTCCATTTCGGGTCGGCCTTCTTCGGCGCACCGGGCGCACGTAGGTCGACGAAGCCCTTGGCGTCCGGATCCGGCAGGTCGAAGCCCTGTTCCCGCAGACACTTGACCCACCGGCGTTGCGCTTCGACGTACTGGGCGACGGCCCCGCCGGTGCCGGCCGACTGCAAGGCTCTGGTCCCCGGGCTGCCGGCCGTGGCCACGCCCGGCGCTTTGTCCTCTCCGCCGCACCCGGCGAGTGCCAGGATCAGTGCGGCCGTCCCCAGGCCGCCGGCGAGTGGCCGCTGCCAGCGTGGATAGATCATTCCTTTTCCTCTCATTTCGGGGTGCGAGGGGGCGACACGCGTCATGGCAGCGCGTCAACGCCCGGGGTTGGAGATCGTCAGCGGTTGGTGACCGGCGACCAGTGCCAGCCGTCGGTGGAGCCGTACAGCACGTTGTCGGGGTAACCGATCGCGTAGAACCAACCGTCTCGCGTACGGCGGATCGGGCCGGCCGTGGCCGGCAGGCCAGCCAGCTCGACCATCCGGTACGCGCCGCCGTCGCGGGCCGCCCAGTAGCGGTAGGCGAAGTTCTGGCGGTCCTCCGGCTGGAAGAGCACGTGGGTGCCGTCGGCGGCGACGAATGACCCGTATCCGTTCGTCCCGTGCGGGATCTCACCGGTATCCGTGAGCCGCTGCCAGCCGTCCTTGGTGGTACCGCCGTTGAGGCGATAGACCGCCAGGACGCGCTCGCCGCTGACCACGGCGTACACCGTCTTCCCGCCACCGTCCACCGCCAGCGACAGCGGCTCGCAGCCCGCGCTCGGGCAGGACGGCGCGTCCCGGAAGACATGGGTGGCCCAGGTGCGACCGGCATCCGCGCTCACCGCGACCGCGGGTCGGCCGGTTGCCGGTTCGCGGCCCGGTATCCAGAGCCGGCCGGACAACTCGTCGATCCGCAGGCCATCCGGCTGCAACGTCAGGGCCGGTTGACGGGACAGGGGCGCGACCCGGTGCGACGCCGCGTCCACCGCCTGCATCGTGCAGGACGGCCCCGCCGTCTCCGGCCAGCAGATGGCCGTGCCACCGTCCGGCACCGCGTCCACCGCCGGCGCCTCCTGCGCCTTGCTCCAGTGGCGACCGCCGTCCGTGCTGATCATCAGGCTGGCCGTGGCGGCGCCCGGCTGATCCGGCTGCGCGGCCCTGATCAGGACATCGGGACCGAGCACCGCCATCGCGCCGAGCCGCATCAGCGTGCCCCGGTCGGTCCAGGTGCGGCCGCCGTCGTCGGAGCCCTTCAGTTGGGCGACAGACTTGTCGCACGTGCTCGGCGTGGTGCAGGTCAACAGCAGGTAGAGGTGCTTCGCGTCGGCGGCGTCGACCCACTGCAACCGCTGTCCGGGAAGCGGGCTGGCGCTCGTCGGCGGGGTGCTCCCGTCCGCGATCGGCAGTTCGTCGACCGAAGGCCGGGCCGTGGCCAGCAACGACGCGGCCAGTACGGCGATCGCCGCGACCGCCGAGATCCCCGCCACCGCCAGTCGCCGGCGGCGCCATTGACGGCGACCTGCCGTGTACACCTCGTCCGCCAGCAGGCGGCTCGGCGGCGACGATTCCGCCGCCTCCTCGAACAACTCACGCAGCCCGGTCATGCCCTTCCCTCCGTAGCGCCGGCGAGGGCGGGCACGGCATCGCCCAGAATCTGGCGCAGCGCGGCGAGACCCCGCGCCGTCTGGCTCTTGACCGTGCCCTCTGAGCAGCCCAGCGCGGCGGCTGTCTCGGCCACGTCCAGCCCCTGGTAGAACCGACAGACCAGGGTCACCCGTTGGCGGGGCGGCACGTGGCGCAGCGCCTGGACGAACACCATCCGGCGGGTCGTCGTCTCCGCGTCGTCGTCCGGGCCGGCCCGGTCCGGTGTTTCGGCGACACTGCGCTCGCGGCGCCGCCACACCCGCCGGGTTTCGGACAGGTAGGTCCGGACCAGGCAGGTCCGGACGAACGCGTCCAGCGCCTCCGGGTCGCGGATCCGGTGCCAGCTTGCGGCGACCCGGATGAACGCGGCCTGGGTGAGGTCGTCCGCCCAGTGCCAGTCCCCGCACATCAGGTAGGCGGTACGCCGGACCACCTCGCGCCGGGCAGCGAAGTAATCGCTGAACTGGCGGCGGCCCTCGTCGTCATCGCTTCGCATCCCGCTCCCTTCACGGATAGGTGCACGAGCGAAGCCCGATCGGTTGCACGGGTGGGCGGGAACGTTGTGCCGGATGTCGCTCGGTGCGGCCGGCGAGCGGATTGGCGTCCGCTGCCGCTGCTCTGCTTATCTGGAGAGCACAGGGCGGAGCATGCAGGACAGATGTCACAGTGAGGTGACCAGATGAGCCAGCTACCGGAGTTTGTGTCGATCCGCGAGGTCGGCCCGCGTGACGGGTTGCAGAACGAGGACCCGATCCCGACCGACGCCAAGGTGCGGCTGCTCGACGCCCTCTCGCGCACCGGCGTCAAGCGGATCGAGGCGGTCTCCTTCGTGCACCCGAAGGCGATCCCGCAGATGGCCGACGCCGACGAGGTGTGGCGGCGGGCCACGAAGGCGGAGGACGTGCGCTACTCGGCGCTGGTGCCGAACACCCGGGGCGCGCAGCGGGCGCTGGCCGCCGGCTTCACCGAGATCGAGGTGGTGGTCTCGGCCAGCGACACGCACAACCGGCGCAACGTCAACCGCTCGACCGAGGAGTCCCTCGACGACATCGCCGAGCTGATCCACCTGCTGCACGGCGCGGGCGCCCAGGCGGAGGTGATCGTGGCGACCAGCTTCGGCTGCCCGTACGAGGGGGACATCGACCCGCAGCGCGTCGCGGGCATCGTCGACCGGGTGGTCCGGGACGGCGCGGACCGGGTGGCCTTCGGCGACACCACCGGCATGGCCACCCCGCGCCGGGTCCGCGAGCTGATCACCGCGGTGTGCGACCGCAACGCCCACATCCCCGTCCTGCTGCACTTCCACAACACCCGGGGCACCGCGCTGGCGAACCTGTTGACCGCGCTGGAGCTGGGGATCACCGAGTTCGACGCCAGCGTCGGCGGCCTCGGCGGCTGCCCGTATGCCCCGGGGGCCAGCGGCAACCTGGCCACCGAGGAGGCGGTGCACATGCTGCACGACATGGGCATCGACACGGGCATCGACCTGGACGCCCTGATCGAGGCGGCCGAGCTGGCCGAAGAACTCGTCGGCAAGAAGCTTCCCTCCGGCGTCCTCCGCGCCGGCCCCCGCACCCGCCTCACCCCTCTCCCCGCCTGACGGCCCGCCCCAGACCTGCTGAGCCGGGTCGACCAGGAGGTTCGCGCCCGGTTCAGGATGCGAACCTCCTGGTCGAAGGAACGGGCGCGGGTCAGCGGGTGAGGGCGCCGGACTCGGTGGGGAGGCCGGCGGCGACCCAGTCCTCGATGCCGGCGGCGTACTTGCGCACGTCGGTGTAGCCGAGGGCGGTGAGCCGGTCGGCGACCCGCCCGCTGTTCGGGCAGGCGAGGTTGGAGCAGTACGTGACGATGGCGGCGTCCCGGTCCGGCAGCAGCTCGCCGGCCCGCTCGGCCACCTCGGCCTCGACCAGCGGGATCGCGCCGGGCAGGTGCTGCCGGGCGTAGTACTCGCCGCCGAGCGCGTCGACGACGGTCACCGTGCCGGCGTCGATCGCGGCGCGCAGCTCGTCCCGGGTGATGAGGGTGGTCATGGCATCCTCCTGAGGAATTGGACTACAGTCCGGTTATGTCCTGGAACGTTAGCGGACCACAGTCCGCTTCTGCCACCCCTCCACCCGAACTGCTCAAGTTGCGTAGCTCACCGCCCCGGGAGCGGGCCGACGCCGCGCGCAACCGAGCGGCCGTCCTGGACGCCGCAGCGGTCCTTTTCCGGGAGCGGGGAGTGGAGGCGGTCTCGATGGACGCCGTGGCCGCCGCCGCAGGGGTCGGCAAGGGAACGCTGTTCCGCCGGTTCGGGGACAAGGCGGGTCTCGCCGTGGCGCTCCTCGACCAGCAGGAGCGAGCGCTCCAGGAGGCGATCCTCTTCGGTCCGCCCCCGCTCGGGCCCGGCCCGGCCGGAGCGGAGCCGCCCGCGCGCGACCGGCTGCGGGCCTTCATCTCCGCCTACCTCGACTACCTGCTCGCCCACCTCGACCTGGTCCGGATGTCGGAGACCGCATCGCCGGGCGCGCGCTACCGGATCGGCGCCTACCGGTTCTGGCACCGGCACGTCACGCTGCTGCTGGCCGGGCGCGAGGACCCGGCGGCCGACGCGCACACGCTGCTCGCGCCCGTCGCCGCCGAGCACGTGCGCGGGGTACGCGAGGAGCTGGGCGACGAGCGGCTGCGGGCCGCCGTGCTGGCGCTCGCCGACGCGCTCACCGGCTGACCCCGCCGGCACCGCTCAGCCCGGCGTACGTCGGGTCGCCGGAGGGGGCACGGATGCGCTAACCTAACGATCGTTCAGGTCGGTCGGCGCGCTCATGAGGCGCGGGTGGCGAGGGAGTCGGCGTGACGCTCGACGGTGAGGCACTGGAGCAGCTGCGCAAGCGCGCCAAGGCCGGCGGTGCGGACAAGTACCACGCGGCGAACGCCGCGAAGGGCAAGCTCTTCGCCCGCGAGCGGGTCGCCCTCCTGGTCGACGAGGGCTCCTTCGTCGAGGACGGCCTCTACGCCAACGCGATGGCCGAGGGACTGCCGGCCGACGGCGTGGTCACCGGCACCGCCACCATCGACGGCCGCCCGGTCTGCCTGATGGCCAACGACTCCACGGTCAAGGCCGGCAGCTGGGGTGCGCGGACCGTCGAGAAGATCATCCGGATCATCGAGCGGGCGTACTCGACCGGCGTGCCGATGGTGTACCTGGTCGACTCGGCCGGCGCCCGGATCACCGACCAGGTTGAGCTCTTTCCGGGCCGGCGCGGTGCCGGAAAGATCTTCTGGAACCAGGTCCGCGCCTCCGGCTCGATCCCGCAGGTCTGCGCGCTCTTCGGGCCCAGCGCGGCCGGCGGGGCGTACATCCCGGCGTTCTGCGACGTGGTGGCCATGGTGGACGGCAACGCCAGCATGTACCTCGGCTCCGACCGGATGGTCGAGATGGTCACCGGCGAGAAGACCACCCTCGAGGCGATGGGCGGGGCCAAGGTGCACTGCGCCGAGTCCGGCGTCGGGCACTTCCTCTGCAAGACCGAGGCCGACGCGCTCGACGTGGTGAAGCGCTACCTGTCCTACCTGCCGGCGAACTGGACCCAGGCGCCCCCGGCCGCCGAGGCCGTCCCCGCGCCCGAGAACGCCGACCTGGCCGCGCTGGTCCCGACCAGCGAGCGGCAGGCCTTCGACATGCGCCGGTACGTCAAGGGTCTGCTCGACGCCGGCTCGTTCTTCGAGATCCAGGCGCTCTGGGCGAAGGAGCTGACCATCGGTTTCGGCCGGCTGAACGGCGAGGTCGTCGGCGTGGTCGGCAACAACTCGATGTTCAAGGGCGGGGTGCTCTTCGTCGACTCGGCCGACAAGGCGACCCGGTTCGTGCAGCTCTGCGACGCGTTCAACGTGCCGCTGCTCTTCCTCAGCGACGTGCCCGGCTTCATGGTCGGCAGCGCGGTGGAGAAGCAGGGCATCATCCGGCACGGCGCCAAGATGATCACCGCGATCTCCGAGGCGACCGTACCGAAGATCTGCGTGGTGGTCCGCAAGGCGTACGGCGCGGGCCTCTACGCGATGGCCGGGCCTGGCTTCGAGCCGGACGCCACCATCGCGCTGCCCACCGCGAAGATCGCGGTGATGGGCGCCGAGGCCGCGGTCAACGCGGTGTACGCCAACAAGATCGCCGCCATCGCCGACGAGACCGAGCGCGCCGCCTTCGTCGCCGCGAAGCGCGAGGAGTACGAGCGGGACATCGACATCGTCCGGCTCGCCAGCGAGCTGGTGGTCGACGCGATCGTCGAGCCGCACGAGCTGCGTGCCGAGCTGGTCCGCCGGTTCGCCGCCGCCCGCGGCAAGGAACGGCACTTCTCCCGGCGCCGGCACGGCGTCAGCCCGGTCTGACCCCGGCGGCCGGCCCGACCCGCGCCGGCCGGAACGGCACGAGCGACCAGTCCCGGCGTCACGAGCGCCCGGCGACCCGTCCACACAGGAGGAACAGATGGACTTCCGGCTCACCGAGGAGCAAGAGGCGCTGCGGGAGAGCGTGCGGGACTTCGCCCGCGAGGTGGTCGCGCCGGTCATCGCCGAGCATTACGAGAAGCACACCTTCCCGTACGAGGTCATCCGGCAGATGGGCAAGATGGGCCTCTTCGGCCTGCCCTTCTCCGAGGAGTACGGGGGCATGGGCGGCGACTACTTCGCCCTCTGCCTGGCCCTCGAGGAGTTGGCCCGGGTGGACTCCAGCGTGGCGATCACGCTGGAGGCGGCCGTCTCCCTCGGCGCGATGCCGATCTACCGGTTCGGCACGGACGAGCAGAAGGCGCAGTGGCTGCCGAAGCTGCTCAGCGGCGAGGCGCTGGCCGGTTTCGGGCTGACCGAGCCGGGCTTCGGCTCGGACGCCGGCGGCACCCAGACCCGCGCCGTCCTGGACGGCGACGAGTGGGTGATCAACGGCTCGAAGGCGTTCATCACCAACTCGGGAACCGACATCACCGCGCTGGTCACCGTTACCGCGGTCACCGGCACGAAGCCGGATGGCTCCAAGGAGCTCTCCACCATCATCGTGCCGTCCGGGACCCCCGGCTTCACCGTCGCGCCCGGCTACTCCAAGGTCGGCTGGACCGCCTCGGACACCCATGAGCTGACCTTCGACGACTGCCGGGTACCGGCGGCGAACCTGCTCGGCCAGCGCGGCCGGGGCTTCGCCCAGTTCCTGCGCATCCTCGACGAGGGGCGGATCGCCATCGCCGCCCTGGCGGTCGGCCTCGCCCAAGGCTGCGTCGACGAGTCGATCAAGTACGCGAAGGAGCGGCACGCCTTCGGCCAGGCGATCGGCAACTACCAGGCGATCCAGTTCAAGATCGCGGACATGGAGCTGAAGGCGCACACCGCCCGGCTCGCCTACTACGACGCCGCCGCGCGGATGCTCGCCGGCGAGCCGTTCAAGCGGCAGGCCGCGATCGCCAAGCTGCACGCCAGCACGATCGCCGTCGACAACGCCCGCGAGGCCACCCAGATCCACGGCGGCTACGGCTTCATGAACGAATACCCGGTGGCCCGGTTCTGGCGGGACGCCAAGATCCTGGAGATCGGCGAGGGCACCAGCGAGGTGCAGCGCATGGTCATCGCCCGCGGCCTCGGCATGTGATGGAGGGCAGACCCGTGCAGGTGCGCTGAGCCCCGGACGGGTCCCTCTCCTGTCGGATATCCGCACCGGAACGTCGGCTGCGCGACGCTCGACTGCCCACGGCCGCAGCCGATCTCTAATCTTCGTGCCCATGACTCCGGAGCATGATCGTTCGCGGCGGTCGGGCGGTCGTACCGGCCTGGCCGAGCTGCTGCGGGGGCACCGGCTCGCCGCCGGCCTCACCCAGGCCGAGCTGGCGTCGCGGGCGGGCGTCGGGGTGCGGACGGTCCGTGACCTGGAGCGGGGCCGGTCCACGCGACCGCAGCGCACCACGGTGGAGTTGCTCGCCGATGCGCTGGGGCTGACCGGCGAGAGCCGGGCGGGATTTCTCGCCACGGCCCGGTCGCCGGTCGCCGCCCCGCGGCCGGCCGCGCGGCAGCTGCCGGTCACCGGCCCCGGCGCCCCCTCCGGTACGCCCATCACCCTCCCCCCACCGGTGCCGCTGATCGGCCGGGACCGGGACGTCGCCGAGCTCGCCGCCCTGCTGACCGCCGACCACCTCGTGGTGAGCCTGGTCGGGCTGGCCGGGGTCGGCAAGACCGCGCTGGCCCTGGCGGCGGCCCACGCCGTCGCCGTCCACCACCCCGCCGGGGTGGCCGGGGTCCTGATCGGCGAGGCGTCCGACGCGGCGGACGTGCTCGCCGCGGCGGTGGCGGTCTTCGGGGTCAACCGGCTGCCCGACCTCGCCGGTCGGCTCGGCGGACGGCCGGCGCTGCTGATGGTGGACGCGGTGGAACGCGCGCCCGACCCGGTGGCCGAGGCCCTGCAGAAGCTCCTGACCGCGGCCCCGACGCTGCGGGTGCTGGTCACCGGCCGGCACCCGGTCGGGTTGCCCGGCGAGCGGGTCTGGCCGGTGGCGCCGCTCGACGTGCCGCCGGCCGGGATCGTCCCATCGGGTCCGGCGGAGCTGGCCCGCTGGCCGGCGGTGGCGCTCTTCACCACCCGCCTGGGCCAGGTGCGCCGCGAGCCGCCCGGCCCGGCGGAGCTGGCCGCCCTCGCCGCGCTGGTCCGGCGGCTGGGCGGGCTGCCGCTGGCGATCGAGCTGATGGCCGCCCGTGGCCGGATCCTCGACGTCACCGAGCTGCTCGACCGGTACGGCGATCGGGTCCTCGACCTCCCCGCCGCGCCCGACGGCCGCCCCGGCTGGGACCGGGCGGATGGCGTGCTGACCCTGCGCGAGGCGGTCGCCACCAGCTATCACCTCCTGGCTCCCGAGGAGCGGGCGGCCCTGCGCCGGCTCTCCGCGTTCCGCAACCGGTGGTCGCTGGAGCTGGCCGAGGAGCTGCTCGCCGACCGCGCCGACGGGGCGGCGGGCGCGGACCCGGTCCCGCTGCTGGACCGGCTGCTCGAACTCGGCCTGCTCAGCGTCCGGGGCACCGGTCCGTTCCGGTTCCGCCTCCTCGACGCCGTACGCGACTTCGCCACCGAGCAGGCCGCCGGCGCGGGCGAGCTGGCCGGCGTCCGGCGCCGGCACGCGCTGGTCATCGCCGGATTGGTGACCCGGACCGCCCCGGACCTGGTGGGCGCGGAACTCACCGGCGCGGTGCAGCTGCTCGACGAGGTGACCAGCGACATCAACGCCGCCCTGGCGCACGCCGCCGTCGACGACCCGGTCACCGCGCTCCGGCTGGCCGCCGCGCTGCCCCGCTGGTGGCGGTTCCGCGGTCGGGACGTCTTCGGGCGGCAGTGGCTGCGCCGGCTGCTGGCCGACCCGCGTACTGCCGACGCGGACCCGGTGCTGCGCGCCTGGGCGCTGCTCGGAGTGGCTCGGCTGGCGGCCGAGCACGGGGCGGGGGCGGAGGAACTGCCGGCGGCGCGGGCCGCGCTGATCGTCTTCGGGGAGGCCGGCGACGTGACCGGGGAACTGTCCACCCGGACGGTGCTGTGCGCCCTGCTGCACGCGACCGGCGATCAGAAAGAGGCCCGGGAGCAGGCCGAGGCGGTGCTGGAGCTGGCGACCCGACACGGCCGGGTGCGGGACATGGCGGTCGCCCAGAACAACCTCACCTGGCACGACATCCGGGTCGGCGACCTGGCCGGGGCGCGACGCCGACTGGCCGTGGTGGAGCGGCTGGCGGCCCAGCGCGGCGAACTGCGGCTGCGGGTGCTCGCCTGGGCGAACCTGGCCGAGGTGACCCGGCTGGAGGGCCGGTACGTCGACGCGGTGGAGCAGGGGCGCCGGGTCGCGACGGCGCTCGCCGAGCTGGGTGACCCGGGACACCGGCGCCGGGTGCTCGGCACGGTGGGGCTGGCGCTCGCCCAGGACGGCCGGGCCACCGAGGCGTTGGAGGTGGTGGCGGAGCTGCGTTCGGCGGGGGCGCCCGGGCCGGCGCCGCGTGGCCCGGAGCCGGCGCTGCGCGGCCCGGAGTCGGCGCTGCGCGGCCCGGAGCCGGCGGGCGGCCTGGAGCCGGCCGGCGGCCTGGAGCCGGCCGGCGGCGTGGAGTTGGCGGCGGGCGGCCCGGAGTTGGCGGTGGGTGGGCGGCCCGGCGCCGGAGGCTCGCCGCGCTCCGCGGGCAACCGACCCGAGGACGCGGTCTGCGCGCTGATCGAGGGCAACCTGGCGCTGCACCGGGGCGACCGGGAGCTGGCGGCCGAGTGGTTCGCCGCGGCGGCCGAGGCCGGCGCCACCGGCCAGGACCGGCGCGACGTCGTCGAGGCGCTCGTCGGGCTGGCGGCGAGCACGGCCGACGTCGCGGTGCTGGACCGGCTCGACCGGGTGCGCCGGGCGAGCGGGATCAGTCTGCTGCCGCAGGAGGAGGAACTGCTGTACGCGCTGGTGGCGCGCCGCAAGCCGGGCGCGCGCCGCGACGGCGAGGCTAGGTGGGAGGGCCAGGAGCCGGCGGTCCGTGCGGTGCGTGAATGAGGAGACCCTGGAGGTCCGGTCCAGAAGAGCGGGGGTGGCGCGAGCGAAGAAGCCCCCTGGTGTTGCCCCTCGCTCATCGCTCGCGCCGGCACCTCCCGGTGCCCCCCCGCTGACCGAAGCCTATCCGTCCCGCTGGGAGGATTTGGTCGATTCCGGGCACTTTTAGCCTGGATATCGGCCGGTTCTGCCGGTCTTTCTGCCGGTGCGAGGTTGACCGGGGTCAGCAGTTGGCCGACGCCGGCTCCTCGGTTGGCGCGCTGCCGGCGGTCGCGCCCGGATGGACCGCGTCGCGTACCCGACGGAGGCCGTCGAGCAGGGCCTCGAGCGCGGCCGGTTCGAGCTGGCCGGTGAACCACTGCTCGATGATCCGCAGGTGCCCGGGGAGGGTCTCCTCCAGCCGTTCCATTCCGGCGCGCGTGACCACCGCGTACGAGCTGCGCCGGTCGGAGGGGCACGCGCTGCGGCAGAGCAGGCCGTCGCGTTCCATCCGGTCGACCACCCGGGTCACCCCGCTGGTGGACAGTGAGGTCTGCGCGGCGAGGTCGGTCATCCGCAGCTGGTTGCCGGGTGAGCGGGCGAGCCGCATCAGCACCTCGAACTCGACCGGGGAGAGGCCGTGCTCGTCGAGCTCGGCGGCGAACCGGGCCGACAGCCCGGCGTGCGCCTCGACGAGGAGGCCGACGGCGGTGATCCGGGGATCGTCGAACACGTTCTGGTCCACGCACCTATCCTAGCAGTACTTGACACACGGAATATTGTCATGGCTATAGTTGCTGAGTCAGCCGTTGGGCTACTTAACAAACTTCCCCGGGAGGACAGCACCATGACCAGCAGCACCGAATCGGTTACCCGCGACTGGAACGGCCTCACCATCCCGGCCGCCGGCACATACCTGCTGGACGCGGCTCACAAGCGGGTCGGCTTCGTCGCTCGCCACATGATGGTGAGCAAGGTACGCGGTGAGTTCGGCGACGCGACCGCCACGATCACCGTCGCGGAGGACCCGATGCAGTCCTCCGTCACCGCCACCATCCAGGCGGCCAGCATCCACACCGCAATGGCTGACCGCGATGCGCACCTGCGCAGC
This sequence comes from Micromonospora rhizosphaerae, assembly GCF_900091465.1. NCBI lineage: Bacteria > Bacillati > Actinomycetota > Actinomycetes > Micromonosporales > Micromonosporaceae > Micromonospora > Micromonospora rhizosphaerae. The sequence continues at coordinate 957,927 of NZ_FMHV01000002.1, forward strand.
GGGGACTTTCTGGACGTGGAGGCCTTCCCGACGCTGGAGTTTCGCAGCACCGGCGTGAAGTCCTGGAACGGTAACCAGTTCATCCTCTCCGGCGAGCTGACCATCAAGGACGTCACCCGTCCGGTGGACCTGGAGGTCGAGTTCGAGGGCGTCGGCCGCAGCCCGTTCGGTCAGGACATCTTCGGCTTCTCCGCCAGCACCGAGATCGACCGCGAGGCCTTCGGCCTCACCTGGAACGTCGCCCTGGAGCGCGGCGGCGTCCTGGTCGGCAAGAAGATCAAGATCGAGATCGAGGGCGAGGCCATCCGCCAGGCCTGATCGCCCCGCAGGACGCGAAGGGCCCGTGCCGTCACCGACGGCGCGGGCCCGTTCGCGTACGTCCGGACGGGTGCGAATTGTCACGGCTTATTCGGCGGCGCCACCGGGTGCGCCGCGGACGGGCTGGGTAGGGATTCGGCATGAGCGCCCGTCGAGGTCCGACCCCAGGCTCCTCGATCTAGGCGCTCGTAACGTGAATGGTTCACAATGCGTTCCGGAACGATACTGTTCCGTTGCGCCTCGCGCCGGGAGGACACATGGGCAGAGACGTCGAGCAGGGCGCCTTCTCCCGGGAGGATCGGGCCCGCTACCGGCAGAAGGTCCGGCGGTGCCTGGACGTCTTCGCGCTGATGCTGGACGACTTCGGCTTCGACGCCGACCGCCCGATGACCGGGCTGGAGATCGAACTCAACCTGGTCGACGCGGCCGCCGAGCCGGCCATGCGCAACGACCAGATCCTCGCCGACATCGCCGACCCGCTCTTCCAGACCGAACTGGGGCAGTTCAACCTGGAGCTGAACGCCCCGCCCCGGCTCATCGAGGGTGGCGGCTTCGCCGACTACGAGCAGGACCTGCGCAACAGCCTCACCCGCGCCGACGAACGGGCGGCGAAGTCGGACGCCAAGATCGTCCTGGTCGGCATCCTGCCCACCCTCACCGAGCGCCACCTGGTGGTGGACAACCTCTCCACGAACGAGCGCTACCGGGCCCTCAACGACCAGATTGTCGGCGCCCGGGGCGAGGACATCGACCTCGACATCCGTGGCGTCGAGCGGCTGCAGACGCACAATGACTCGATCGCACCCGAGGCCGCCTGCACCAGCCTCCAGTTCCATCTCCAGGTCGCGCCGGACAGCTTCGCCGACTACTGGAACGCCGCCCAGGCCATCGCCGGCCCCCAGGTCGCGGTGGGCGCGAACTCGCCGTTCCTCTACGGCCGGCAGCTCTGGGCGGAGACCCGGATCGCCCTTTTCCAGCAGGCCACCGACACCCGCCCCGACGAGCTCAAGGCCCAGGGCGTACGCCCCCGGGTGTGGTTCGGCGAACGCTGGATCACCTCGATCTTCGACCTCTTCGAGGAGAACGTACGGTACTTCCCCCCGCTGCTGCCGATCTGCCAGGACGAGGACCCGGTCGAGGTGCTGCACGCCGGCGGGGTGCCCGAGCTGAGCGAGTTGCGGCTGCACAACGGCACCGTCTACCGCTGGAACCGCCCGGTCTACGACATCATGAACGACCGTCCGCACCTGCGGGTGGAGAACCGGGTGCTGCCGGCCGGGCCGACGGTGGTGGACATGCTGGCCAACGCCGCCTTCTACTTCGGGTTGGCCCGAGGGCTGGCCGAGGCGGATCGGCCGATCTGGAGCCAGCTCACCTTCAGCTCCGCCGAGGAGAACTTCCACGCCGCCGCCCGGCGCGGCATGGACGCCGTACTGCACTGGCCCCGGCTCGGTGAGGTGCCGGTGGCCAAGCTGGTGCTCGATGTCCTGCTGCCGAAGGCGGCGCAGGGGCTGGACCGGTTCGGCGTCGCCCCGGCCGAGCGGGACCGGCTGCTCGGCATCATCGAGCAGCGCTGCCGCACCGGGCGCAACGGCGCCGTCTGGCAGACCGAGACGGTCTGGGCGGCCGAGCGGCACCGGGGCATGGACCGGAACGCGGCGCTGCACCACATGGTCGAGCGCTACGCCGAACTGCAGCGCAGCAACGAGCCGGTGCACACCTGGCCAGCCGACTGACCATCGGCCCCGCCCCATGCCGGCCGATGGCGGCCCGGGCTCACCTGGCCAGCCCCGCCGAATGGTCGGCCCCGTCGTGGCCCGGCGTGTGGCGGGATCAGCGGCTGCGGCGACCGGGGCGGGTCTTCGGTCCGGTGGTCGGAGGGGTGGTCGTGCCGCTCTCCGGCTGGCTGGTGGTGGTCGCCTCCGACGGCGCTCCCGTTGCCGGCTCATCCGCCGGCGATGCCTCGGTTCGACCGGTCGAGCTCGCGCGGGCCGGGCGCGTCGTGGATCGGTTCCGGGTGGCCGCGCCGGTGGCCGAGCCGCCCGGCTCGCCGGCTTCCGCCACCGCCAGAGCCGAGTCGGCGGTCGGTTCGGTCGTTTCCGTCGCCGCGGGCGGTGGACCGGAACTGCCGGCCCGACCGCGGCCGCCCACCGGCCGACCCGTCGCCGCCGGCTCGTGAGTGCCCGTTGCCTTGCCGGCCGTCGGCTTGTCCAGGGTTCCCCGCGGGTGCTCGGTAGGCAGGTCGTCCGGCTCGCCCGTGCGCTGCCGGGGCAGGGTCACTCCGGCCTCCCGCGTGGCGGCGCGCTGGTCGGCCCGCTGGGCCAGTGCGGCCACCAGGACCGAGCCGCCCACCCCCGCGATCACCGCGTACGGGGCGATCAGGTGGGCCGAGACCTGCTCCGTGGCGATCGCCGCCAGCCTCGGCACGGCCAGCAGGTACGCCACCGCGACGAGGAGCGGCCCGGCCGCCCCGGACGCCGCCGCACCGATTCGCCGCTCGGGCAGCCGGGCGGTACGCCGGGCGGCCAGCGCGCCGATCACCAGGGCGGAGCCCACCGAGAGCAGCGCCCCGGGCCAGTAGAAGTAGTCCCGGATCCAGATCCGGCCGCTGTCCACGCTGATCTGCCAGATGCCGAGCTGCGCGCTGGTCAGGCCCCGTCCGGAGCGGACCCCGTCGGCAACCGCGATCACGGCGAGCAGCCAGAGCCAGCCGGTCGTGGCGACGACGTTGGTGGCCGCCGCCCGGGAGCGCAGCGCCCAGCTCGCCACCAGCACCCCGAACAGCAGCCCGACGGCGGCGTAACCGGCGGCGGTGCTCTGCGGGAAGAAGGTGTCCGGCACGCTCGCCGTGCGGGCCGGTACGGCGACCAGCAGCACGGTGATCAGCCCGCCGACCGCCGCGGCGACCGCCAGGGTGATCTTCCGCAACGTCCCGTCGGGATCCTGGTCGCCGAGGCCGCGGTCGTGCAGCCGCTGCGCACACACCGCGCCGGCGACGACCGAGGTGGCGGAGATCCAGGTGGCCCAGGCGAGGCTGGCCACCCACGCCGCCTCGACCTGGGCGGCGTCGGCCGGAGTCCAGTCGATGATGCCCAGGCCGTAGCCGAAGCCCAGTTGCGCGGCGCCCGCACCGGCAGCGACGCCGATCGCGGTGGCGACCGATCCTCCCCAGCCCCGTCTGGCCATGCCGGGGAGCGTAGCGCCCCGTGGTCGGTGGGGCGAGTGGTGGCGGGAACCGCGACCGGCCGCGGCAGCGGGCCTGGCGGCCGACACCATGCCGGGCGGCTCGCCGCGCTGATCCCTGCCGATGGCCTCCCCGACGGTTAGCTTTGACGGTCGAGGGCCCGCGGCGCCCAACCCGGTGGGGAGAGGACGATGAGCGACGATCGTGAGGAGCGACCCGCCGGGGAGAACGCGGACGCCACCCGGCCGCTGCCGCCCGATCGCACGGGCCAGGAGCCGGGCGAGACCACCCGTCCCCTGCCGCCGGACGGTGAGCGGACGGAACGGCAGGAGCCGGTGGACTCGACCCGCCCGATGCCGCCCACCCCGCCGTCGGCCTGGTCCGGGCGGGCCGAGGTCCCGCCGCCCCGGCCGGTCGGCTACCGGGAGCAGACCACCGAGTGGTACACCGAGGAACAGGCGGGCCGCCGCTGGTGGATGCCGATCCTGCTGGGCATCCTCGCCCTGGTGCTGCTCGCGCTGATCGGGCTGGGCGTCTGGCTGGCGCTGCGCGCCGCGGACGAGGGACCCGCGCCGTCGTCCTCGCCCTCGTTCCCGCCGACCTCCGCCCCGGCGACCTCCGCCGCGCCCACGTCGGCGGCGCCGAGCACCGAGCCGCCGACGACCCCGCCTGCCACCACGGCCCCGGCCCGGGTGCCGATGCCGCCGCTGGTTGGCCTGTCGGAGGCCACCGCCCGCGCCATCCTCGACCGGCTGGGCGTGGGCTACCGCGTGGAGACCCGCATCTCGGACCGCCCGGCGGGCACGGTGCTCGAGACCGACCCCGGTGCGGGCGAGCTGATTACCGAAGGCGAGCAGGTCACCCTCGTGGTCGCCCAGGCCGCGGCGCCGACGACCGGCGCCGGCACTCCCACGCCCAGTCCGACCCCCTGACCGTCACCACATCCGGCGTCTGGTGCCGACCAGCCCGAGCCCGGCCAGCGAGATGGTGAGGCCCAGCAGTCCCGAATAGAACAGGGACCGGCTGACGTCGTCCGTCGTGCGTACGCCGTTCGAGCCGGCCGGGGCCTCCGCCAGCCCGCCACCGCCGCCCGCCTCGCCGCCCACGGGTGCGGCACCGGCGTCCCGGCCGATGGAATCCGCGCCGGGCCCCGCCCAGCCGGGCTCCTCCGGCTCGGTGGGTGGGAAGGATCCCTCGCCGACCACGGTGATCTCCGGCGCTGGCACCGGTTCGCTCAACTGCTCGGTGGAGGAGAGGGCGGGGTAGCGGACCACGACCACGAGAGTGGTGGCGGCGCCGACCAGCGCCAGAAGCCCAAAGGCGTAACCGATACGGGACCTGTGGTGCCGCCGCGCGGCGGGCAGATTGACCATGGCCATCCCAGGTTCAGGGTCCGGGACGCGCGGGGTGAAGACTTCGCCGGGGTAGGCGTACCGATTCTATGGCGACGACACGGCCCCGACCTGGCAATCCGGGGTCAGCCCACCCGGACCGGGGTCCGGGCGAGCGGGCGAAGCGTGCGTACGGGATTCGGGCGCATCGCCGGCGTCGCCGGAAGCTGGCGCAGCCCGGCTGCCTGCACGAAGATCGACCGCCGGTTGATCGCGTCCCCCGTTGCGTTCAACTCGTAGCCGTCGAGCCACACCCAGCCGTCGTAGGTGGGCCAGTCGTGCACCCGGATCACCCGGAACATGATGGGTCGAAGGAACTGGACACTCGCCGTGCGGGTCACGTGCAGTACGTCACCGGAGCGGGGAAGCACATGAGCTCCTGGGAGGAATCGGCCGGCGGGCGAGCCGGCGGGAAGCTGAATCGGGGGACGGATCGGCCCGGTGGCGGGGTCGTGCCTGGTGGACCTTGATCAGGGTGTCGGCGGTGGTCGGGCCGTACCCGCGATCTGCGCGTCGCCACCCGACCATCACCCGGCTGCTCCCGGGTTACCGCGCCCGCCGCCGCAGCCATCCGGCGTCCAGCGGCGGGGTCATCACCCCGGGGTGGCAAATCCGGTCGGCTCGCCGCCCGCGTCCCGCGGCGGGTGGAACCACCACGCCGAGAGATCATCTGGGAACGGTGAGTGACCTTCGCCATATCGACAGAGTGCACCAGCGTCGTGCTTCGTGCAAGTTGCACCTCGACTTTTGCCGATAGATGAGCGGACACGTCAGTGCGACGCTTGATGCCTCCGCACCGGGGCGGCAGACTGGACGCCGGTTTCGCCCGTCGCGGCCGGTCGAGTACCGGCATCACCCCTGCCGCGAACGATCGCCCGCCGTACGACGGTCGCGCCCTCGGCGGGCGAGGAGCCGGGCGCGATCGACCGGAGGTGGCGGATGAGCGCGAGCAGCCAGCGTTCCCGTCCCGCGACCCGCGGGGTGGCCCCGTGAGCGTGCGGCGCAGCCCCACCATCCGGCGTCGACGGCTGGGGGCGGAACTCCGCCGCCGGCGGGAGGCCGCCGGCATCACCATCGAGGCGGTCGCCGAGCAGCTGGAGTGCTCCGCCTCGAAGATCTCCCGCATCGAGACCGGTCACACCACCGCCACCCCGCGCGACGTTCGGGACATGCTCCGGATCTACGGGGTGGTGGGCGCCGAGAGCGACGAGCTGGTGCAGATCGCCCGGGAGGCCCGGCAGAAGGGCTGGTGGCATCCGTACAGCACGGTGCTGGTCGGGGCGTACGTGGGGCTGGAGGCGGCGGCCAGCTCGATCCGGGCGTATGAACAACAGGTCGTGCCGGGCCTGCTGGAGACCGAGGAGTACGCGGGGGCGATGATCCGGGCCGCCCGGCCCGACTTCTCCGCCGATCAGGTCCAGCAACGGGTGCGTGTCCGTCTGGGCCGTCAGTCGTTGTTGATCCAGGACGATCCGGTCGATCTGTGGGTGGTGCTCGATGAGGCGGTGCTGAGCCGGCCGGTGGGTGGCGACGAGGTGATGCGTGGCCAGCTCAGACGGCTGGTAGAGGTGGCCGAACTGCCGAACGTGACGCTCCAGGTCCTGCCCTTCGAGGTGGGGGCGCACGCCGGCATGGACGGCACCTTCACGATCCTCAGCTTCCCCGAACCGAGTGATCCCGATGTCGTGTACGCGGAGAACGCCACCGGGGGGCTCTTCCTCGAGAAGAGCGACGAACTGCAGAAGTACAGCTTCATCTTCGATCACATACGGGCAGCAGCCATACGGCCCGAGGAATCCATCGCATACATCGCAAAACTTGCAGAGGAGCCGTTGTGGAAATGGCGACCAAGAAGTTCCCCGTGGACCTGACCCACGCCACCTGGTTCAAGAGCTCGAAGAGCGGGCCGAACTGCGACAACTGCGTGGAGGTCGCGTACGTGACCGGGGCGGTCGGCGTGCGGGACTCGAAGGACAGGACGGGCCCGGCCCTGGTCTTCGCCCCGAGCGACTGGCACGCCTTCGTCTCCGGCGCCCGGGACGGAGCGTTCGTCCGGGCCTGATCCGGCGTACCGGGTGGACGGTGGGTCCGCCGGATCCACCGCCCACCCGTCGCCACTTCCGCCGCCGCCTCGTTGAACCCGTCGGTACGGCGCTGGTCGGCCACCCGCCGAGGGGATCGGCAACCGAGCGAGGCAGGCGAGAGGGATGACGACGATCGGTTCAGGGAACGTCACCAACGGTCCCGGCAAGTCGGAGCGGTTCGGCGGCAAGTACCGCGGCACCCGCCGGGACACCGTGCTCACCGAGGTGGTCTCCACCGACACCGAGAGCGGCGGCCGGGACGGCTCCTCGTCCACACCGGAGCACGCCGATCCGCCGTTGTCGCTGCCGTCGCTGGACCCGAACCCGCTCACCGAGCCGTCCTTCCCGCCGACCGGCTGGCCGATGGAGTCGGCCGAGTCCCTGGTGGACCATCCGCTGCTGCGCGGTCTGCTGATGGAGCTGCCCCCGAGGGGCAGCGTGCCGCCGCCCGGCTGGCTGGACCGCTGGTTCGACGCGACCCGGGCGATCCTCGAGCTGCTATACGTGCAGGGGGCTGGCCGCTCGCGGTGACGCGGCGGCGTCCGGCATCGCCCGCTCGGCGAGCCGGCTGTGCCGCAGCGCGTGGCGTACCCCGATCGCGGCCACGCCGAGGGTGCCGACGGTGATCGCGGGCCCGGTCACGGCGGGCCCGGCGAAGAGGTCGACGCCCGCCGCCGAGATGACCGCCGGGACGACCGCCAGGGCGGTGGCCTGCAGTGGCAGCGCGATCAGCGGGTGCGCCGCGGCGGCGCGCAGGCCGTGCGGGGCCGGGGTCCCTGGCGCCGCGGCGAAGGCGCCGGCGCCGGCCCACAGCCGCCGCACCCGCCGTACCGTGCAGGCCGCGACCACCAGTGCCGGGGCCGCCGCGAGGGCGAGGCCGGCGGCGGCCCGGTCGAACGGCGTCATGCCCGCGCTCTGCAGGTCCGCGACCAGCACCGCGGCCGTCAGCCCGAGGCCGGTCAGGGTCAGCGCGGACAACCATCCGGTACGCCGGCGGAGTGCGCGGGCGCGGCGCGGCCGGGGCAGTCCGTCCGCGACGACGCCGGCGGCCAGCCACACGACGGCGACCGGGAGCAGAACCGCGAGCTGGTCATCCATGCCGTCAGCCTTGCCCGGTACGACGTCCACCGAATCCGGGCCGGTCCCGGGTCCGCCCCCCAACTCGGCCCGTAGGGGCCATCCCACGGCGATATGGAGACTTCGACATGTTCAACCTTCCTCCACCGCTGGCCTAGTCTCTGCCTGATCGGTAATCGTCGATCTGCCTGCCGCTCCGGGCGGACGATCGTGTGCCGGTCGGAGGGAGGTAGGGAGATGGGTCTCCCACACAGGTCCGTACTCGTCGGCGTGGCCGCCCTGGCGATGCTCGCGGCGGCCTCGCCCGCACTGGCCGCCGAACCGTCCGGAGTGATCCGGAACGCCGGCGGCGCAACCGCGGTGGCCGACAGCTACATCGTCGTGTTGAAGGACAGTGCGGTCGCCCCCGCCCGGGTCGCCGCGACCGCGCAGCGGCTGACCGCCCGGCACGGCGGCACCGTCGCCCGCACCTGGCGCACCGCGCTGCGCGGCTTCGAGCTCCGGGTCGGCGCGCGGGCCGCCGCACGGATCGCCGCCGACCCCGCCGTGGCGTTCGTGGAACAGAACCACACGGTCTCGATCGCCGGCACCCAGACGAACCCGCCGTCCTGGGGCCTGGACCGGATCGACCAGCGCAACCTGCCGCTGGACAGCTCCTACACCTACCCGAACACGGCGAGCAACGTGCGCGCCTACATCATCGACACCGGCGTGCTGTACGGGCACAACGACTTCGGCGGCCGGGCGGTCTCCGGCTTCGACGCGGTGGACGGCGGCTCCGCCGACGACTGCAACGGCCACGGCACGCACGTCGCGGGCACCGTGGGCGGCTCCTCGTACGGCGTGGCCAAGGGCGTTCAGATCGTCGGCGTCCGGGTGCTCAACTGCCAGGGCAGCGGCACCAACGCCCAGGTGGTGTCCGGCATCGACTGGGTCACCGCGAACGCGGTCAGGCCGGCGGTGGCGAACATGAGCCTCGGCGGCTCCGCCAACAGCTCGATCGACACGGCGGTCACCAACTCCATCAACTCCGGCATCACCTACGCGGTGGCCGCCGGCAACGGCGACATCTTCGGCAACCGGCAGAATGCCTGCAACTTCTCCCCGGCCCGGGTCGCGTCGGCGATCACCGTCGGCGCCACGCAGAACAACGACGCCGCCGCGAGCTTCTCCAACTACGGCACCTGCGTCGACATCCTGGCGCCGGGCGTCAACATCACCTCCGCCTGGTACACCAGCAACAGCGCGACGAACACCATCAGCGGCACCTCGATGGCTACGCCGCACGTGGCCGGCGCCGCAGCGCTCGTGCTCTCGGCCAACCCGTCGTGGAGCCCGCAGCAGGTGCGGGACAGCCTGGTCAACAACGCCACCCCGAACGTGGTGACCAACGTCGGCACCGGCACCCCGAACCGGTTGCTCTACGTCGTCAACGGCAGCCCCCCGCCGCCGACCAACGACTTCTCGCTCGCGGTGTCGCCGACCTCCGGCTCCACCGCGGCGGGCGGCTCGGTGACGGCCACCGTCACCACGGCGACCACCAGCGGCTCGGCCCAGTCGGTCAGCCTCTCGGCGAGCGGCCTGCCGGCCGGCGCCAGCGCCTCGTTCAACCCGTCCACAGTGACCTCCGGCGGGTCGTCCACCCTCACCATCACCACCTCGGCGAGCACCCCGGCGGGCACGTACGCGGTCACGGTCAGCGGCACCGCGGCCTCGGGCACGAAGACGGCGACGTACTCCCTGACCGTCAGCGGGACCGGTGGCTGCAGCGGCGCCGGCCAGAAGCTCGCCAACCCGGGCTTCGAGTCCGGGAACACCGGGTGGACCGCCACCTCCGGCGTCATCGGCCAGTACGGCTCGTCCGGCCAGCCGCCCCGCTCCGGCACGTGGAACGCCTGGCTGGACGGCTACGGCACCTCGCACACCGACACCCTGGCCCAGTCGGTGGCCCTGCCGGCCGGCTGCTCGTCGTACAGCCTGAGCTTCTGGCTGCACATCGACACCGCCGAGACCACCACCAGCACCGCGTACGACACGCTGCGGGTGCAGGTGCTCAACAGCAGCGGCTCGGTGCTGGCCACCCTCGCCACCTACTCGAACCTGAACAAGAACACCGGCTACGCGCAGAAGTCGTTCAACCTGGGCGCCTACGCCGGCCAGACCATCCAGATCAAGTTCACCGGCGTGGAGGACTGGTCCCTGCAGACCTCGTTCGTCCTCGACGACACGGCGCTGAACGTCTCCTGAGCCAACCTTCCCACCGGCGTCCGGCGGTCACGCTGCACAGGTGGCCGCCGGGCGTCGTTCCGCGGTCAGACGGCGAAGCTGGCGGGGCGCTCGGTGGCGGGGGGCGGTGGGGTGGCCTTCCACAGGCCGGTCTTCTGTGCCGCGAGGCGGGCCAGGTAGGCCGGGTTGAGGATCACGTACCGGCGCCAGAGCCGCTTCGGCTCCAGCCCGAGCCGCCAGAACCACTCCAGCCCCGCGCGCTGCATCCACCCGGGCGGGTTGCGCAGCAGGCCGGCGTGGTAGTCGAAGGCCGCCCCGACCGCCATCAGCGGCATGTCCAGCAGCGGCCGCATGGCGTACGCGAAGACCTCCTGGCGGGGGCAGCCCAGCCCGACCAGGACGAGCCGCGCTCCGCTGGCCCTGATCCGGTCGGCGATCTCGACGTCCTCGCCCGGCTGCAGGCCGCGGAACTTCGACGGCTCGACGCCGGCGATCTTGAGGGCGGGGAACTTCTCCTCCAGCGCGGGCACCAGCCGGGCCAGGGTCTCCTCGGTGGAGCCGTACAGGTAGACCGGCAGCCCCTCCTCGGCGAAGCGGGAGAGCACCCGAAGGGTGAGCTCCGGGCCGTACACCCGGTCGGTGAGGCCGGCGCCGTGCAGCAGGTTGAGTGCCCAGCGGACCGGCTGCCCGTCCGGCGTGACCAGGTCGAACGCGTTGAGCCGGGCGTTGTGCGCCGGGTCGAGCACGCCGGTCATCACCCCGTGCACGGCCAGCGCGGTCAGGGCCAGCGGACGGCGTTCGTGTGCCGCCGCGACCACCGCGTCGGTCGCCGTGGCGTAGTCGGTCGCGTCGACCAGTACGCCGAGGACGTTCCGCTTGGTGTCGGTGGTCATGCCTGCGGCACCCACTTGTCCACGTTCGCCTCGTAGATCTCCCGCGCGATCATGGGCACGTCGTAGATCTGCTTCCAGTCCGGGTAGTCGGCCTGGAACGCCTCGTTCGAGCCGATCCACCACTTGTGGTCGCCGATCCGGTTCGCCTCGACGTACTCGCTGATCATCTCATGGCCGGTGATCTCCTCGGCCAGCATGAAGACCTCGCGCATCGAGATGTTGGAGTGCCGGCCGCCGCCCAGGTTGTAGACCGCCGCCGAGCGCGGGTTGCGGAAGAACGCCTCGAACGCGGAGACCACGTCGGAGCTGTGGATCGCATCCCGGACCTGCTTGCCCTGGTAGCCGAAGATCCGGTACTTCCGGCGCTCCATGTTGGCGCGCATCACGTAGCCCAGGAAGCCGTGCAGCTCGGTGGCGGAGTGGGCCGGCCCGGTCAGCGTGCCGCCCCGGAAGCAGGCGGTCTTCATGCCGAAGTAGCGGCCGTACTCCTGCACCATCACGTCCGCGGCGACCTTGGAGGCGCCGAAGACCGAGTGCAGGCAGGCGTCGATCGACATGTCCTCGCGGATGCCCTGCTCGTACGGGTGCCCCGGCTCGATCTCCCAGCGGGTCTCCAGCTCGACCAGGGGAAGGGCGTTCGGCCGGTCGCCGTAGACCTTGTTGGTTGAGCAGTGGATCACCGGCGCCTCGATGCAGTGCTCGCGGACGTTCTGCAGCACGTTGAGGGTGCCGCCGGCGTTGACGTCGAAGTCGGTGAACGGGTCGCGTACCGCCCAGTCGTGGGACGGCTGGGCGGCGGTGTGGATCACCACGGCGATGTCGCGGCCGTACCGCGCGAAGAGCTTCGCCAGCGCGTCCCGGTCCCGGATGTCGATGCTGTGGTGGGAGTACGCCGACCCCAGCTCGTCGGTCAGCCGCCGGACGTTCCACGCGGTCGACGCCTCGGCGCCGAAGAACTCCTGCCGCATGTCGTTGTCGATGCCGACCACGTCGAGACCGAGGCCGGCAAAGTGCCGGACCGCCTCGGAGCCGATCAGACCGCCCGATCCGGTCACCAACGCGACACTCACACGCCACTCCTGGTCGATAGGAGGCAGGGAAACCATCGGAGCATAGCGTGACGTCCGCCATGCCCCGATACGACGCGAGGGCCCCGCGACGTGCGGAGCCCTCGTGGTGGTGGGGAAGGGGGGAGTTGAACCCCCACGCCCTTTCGGGCACACGGACCTGAACCGTGCGCGTCTGCCATTCCGCCACTTCCCCGTGGCTTGACCCAAAACACCGTAGCTCATCCCGGTCCCGCCATCTGCGGCGGGTGCCGAAACATATTACGCTGATCCCGGTCATCGCCACGAGCGATCACCGTTCGTGGCGGACGAAACTGTAGCACGACGCGAGGGGTCCGTTCGAACGGGCCGCCGGTAGCCGCCGAGCGGCGTGTGAGCTGCGGGGGCGGTGTCCGGATACCATCATGGCCTCGGAACCCGAGGAGGAGCCGGTGAGCGTGCTGCAACGCTTCGAGAAGCGTCTGGAAGGCCTGGTCGAGGGGGCCTTTGCCAAGGTCTTCAAAGGGGTGGTCCACCCCGTGGAGATCCTCAACGCCATGCAGCGGGAGGCCGAGGCGCACAAGGCGATCCTGGCCGGTGGGCGCACGTTGGTGCCCAACCGCTACGTGATCGATCTCTCGCCGTACGACCACAGTCGGCTGGCGCCGTACGCCGCCGCGCTGGCCCAGGAGCTGGCCCAGTCGCAGGCGGAGTTCATCGGCGAGCAGGCCTGGACGGTCTACGGCGACGTGATCGTGGAGGTCGAGCGCGGTGAGGGGCTGGACACCGGCATGTTCCGGGTCACCGCCGAGGTCTACACCGGCGGCGAGGTCGCCCCGGTCTCCGCGCCCGGCGGCTACGACGCCGGCCAGCCGGCGTACCCGGCGTACGACCAGGGCGGCGGCTACGGTCCTCCGCCCGGCCACGGTGGCGGCCGCAACGTCCGGCTGGTCTCCGGCGACGGTCGCACCTACCCGCTGCAGATGGGCTCGACCGTGATCGGCCGCGGTGACCAGGCGAACCTGCGCCTGCCCGACGTCGGCATCTCCCGCCGGCACGCCCGGCTGGACTTCGACGGCGGCCAGGTCGTGCTGACCGACCTCGGCTCCACCAACGGCACGATGGTCAACGGCCAGCGGGTCTCCGCCGTCGCCCTCAACCCGGGCGACATGATCCAGCTCGGCACGACCACCCTGACCTTCCGCGTGGACGGCTGACCCGCGTTGCCCGAACTCGTCATCACGGTTGCCCGGTTCGGGTTCCTGATCCTGCTGTGGATCTTCGTGTTCACGGTGGTCGGGGTCATCCGCCGAGACCTCTTCGCGGGAGCGCGGTTAGGTCGGCTGGTGGCCGCGCCGCGCGGGATCGGTGCCTCGATCGGGCCGGCGGCGAAGCCGGCGAAGGTGAAGCGGGGCAGGGCCGCGCACCAGCTGGTGGTCACCGCCGGCCAGCTGGCCGGCACCCGGATCACCCTCGGCGAGGCTCAGATCACCATCGGACGCGCCGAGGATTCCACGCTGGTGATCACCGACGACTACGCCTCCGCGCGGCACGCCCGGCTCGTGCCGCGCGACGGGCAGTGGTTCGTCGAAGATCTCGGCTCCACTAACGGCACCTACCTGGATCGCGCTAAGGTCACCGGACCGACCCCCGTCCCCCTCGGCGTGCCGATCCGGATCGGCCGCACCTCTCTCGAATTACGGCCATGACTCTGACCCTGCGCTATGCGGCCCACAGCGACCGCGGTCTGATCCGAGACGGTAACCAGGATTCCGTCTACGCCGGACCGCGGCTGCTCGCCGTCGCCGACGGCATGGGCGGCATGGCCGCCGGTGACGTCGCCAGCAACATCGTCATCGGTGCCATGGCGCCCCTCGACGAGGACGTCCCCGGGGACGCCCTCGTCGACGCGCTGCGATCGGCCGTCGGCACCGCCAACCAGCAGCTCCGCGACACCGTTGACGCCAACCCGCAGCTGGAGGGGATGGGCACCACGCTCACCGCCACCCTCTTCTCCGGCAGCAAGCTGGGCATGGTGCACATCGGTGACTCGCGGGCCTATCTCCTGCGCAACGGCGAGTTCGCGCAGATCACCAAGGACGACACCTACGTCCAGATGCTCGTCGACGAGGGCCGGATCAGCGCGGAGGAGGCGAGCAGCCACCCGCAGCGGTCGCTGCTCACCCGGGCGCTGGACGGTCGCGACATCGACCCGGAGTACAGCGTCCGCCAGGTGCTTCCCGGCGACCGTTACCTCATCTGCAGCGACGGGCTCTCCGGCGTGGTCAGCGCGGACACCATCGCCGACACCATGCGGGAATACGCCGACCCGCAGCAGTGCGTCGAACGCCTGGTGCAGCTGGCGCTGCGCGGCGGCGGCCCGGACAACATCACGGTGATCATCGCCGACGCCACCGACCAGGACATCGTCGAGGCGTCCCCGATCGTCGGCGGCGCCGCCGCCCGGGACCGCGGCATGACCACCTCGGCCGACGTCTCCACCCCGGCCGCCCGCGCCTCTGCGCTCTCCGCCCCGCGCCCGGCCGCCCCGGAGGACCCGGCGGACGATCGGGAGGACGAGCCGGAGCGGCGCCGGCACCGCCCGGTGCGCACCGCGGCGATGCTGCTGGCGCTGCTGGTCATCCTCGGTGGCGGCCTCTTCGCCGGGTGGAGCTACACCCAGCGGCAGTACTACGTCGGCACCACCGAGGAGGGTCAGCTCGCCGTCTTCCGCGGCGTGCCGGGCCAGATCGCCGGCCTCGACCTGTCCCGGGTCCACTCCACCAGCGAGGCCAAGCTGGACGATCTCACCCTGGCCGCGCAGGAGCAGGTCAAGCAGGGCATCCAGGCCAGGAGCGAGCCGGACGCGCTGCGCCGGCTGGCCGAGCTGACCAGCGACGACCCGGCCAACCCGAACCTCAAGCCGATCTGCCCGCCCAGCCCGACGGCCGCGGCGGTCACCCCCGCGCCCACCATCACTCCGGTCGCACCGGCCCCCAGCGGCACCGGCCGACCGGTCGCCCCCACCGCTCCCACCGCCCCCGCGCCGACCACCACGCCCGACGCCGTCCCCTCCGACACCGTCCCGCCGGTCGACCCGGCTGGCTGCCGGTCGCCGGAGTGAGCGTCCGCTCGACAGCGAGGACCCTTCCGTGACCGCAGCCGCCGTACCGGCAGCCTCGCCCGCCTCGACGGGCGAGCAGCCCGGCGTGCGCCTGGCCCGGTCCCGGCGCAACGCCGAACTGTCGCTGCTGCTGCTCGCCATGGTCCTGGTGGCCGCGTACGCGGCGACGGTCGAGGCGAACGTGCTGGACACGGTCACCTCGGACTTCTGGATGCCCGCCGCCGCCCTGGGGCTCGTCTTCCTCGGCCTGCACCTGGTGATCCGCTGGCTGGCACCCTTCGCCGACCCGGCGCTGCTGCCCGCGGTCGCCCTGCTCAACGGCATCGGCGTGGGCTTCCTGCGCCGGTACGACCTGGCCAAGGCGGCGCCGGCCGACCGGGAGGACCTGGCCATCTTCGCCGGTACCGGCGGGCGTCAGCTGGCCTGGACGCTGCTCTCGGTGATACTCGCCGCCGGGCTGCTCGCGCTGATGCGGGACCACCGCTCGCTCTCCCGGTACGCATACACCCTGGGGCTCGCCGGCATCGTGCTGGTGATGATCCCGGCGGTGCTGCCGGGGCGGTTCTCCGAGATCAACGGGGCGAAGCTCTGGATCCGGATCGGCGGGTTCTCCATCCAGCCGGGTGAGTTCGCCAAGCTCGCCCTGCTCGCCTTCTTCGCCTACTACCTGGTCCGCAAGCGCGAGGTGCTCTCGCTGGCCAGCCGGCGGGTGCTCGGGATCGACTTCCCGCGCGGGCGCGACCTCGGTCCGGTCCTCGGGGTCTGGATCATCAGCCTCCTGGTCCTGGTCTTCGAGAAGGACCTGGGCACCTCGCTGCTCTACTTCGGCATGTTCGTGGTGACGCTCTACATCGCCACCGAACGGGTGAGCTGGCTGCTCATCGGTCTGGTCCTCTTCTTCGGCGGTGCCTACCTGGCGTACCTGCTCGGCAGCACGGTCGGCGGGCCGTTCGCCAACTTCTACGATCGGGCGCAGATCTGGCTGGACCCGTTCGCCGAGCCGTACGACCGCGGCTACCAGTTGGTGCAGGGGCTGCTCACCCTCGGCACCGGCGGCCTCTTCGGCGCCGGCCCGGGCGGCGGCCAGCCCACCCTGCTGCCCGAGGTGCAGACCGATTTCATCTTCGCCGGCATCGGCGAGGAGATCGGCCTCTTCGGCCTCTCCGCGCTGCTCGTGGTCTACCTGCTGATCGTCGAGCGGGGGCTGCGGGCGGCGCTGGCAGTGCGGGATTCGTTCGGCAAGCTGCTCGCCGGCGGCCTCGCCTTCACCCTCGGCCTCCAGGTCTTCGTGATCGTCGGTGGGATCAGCAAGCTCATCCCGCTGACCGGCCAGACCACCCCGTTCCTCTCCGCCGGTGGCTCGTCGCTGATGGCGAACTGGCTGCTCATCGCGGTCCTGCTCCGGGTCTCCGACGGCGCTCGCCGCCCGGTGACGCCCGGCGGGGGTCCGGCGGCCCGCCCGAGCGGCGGTCCGCCCGAGCAGCTGCACGGTGCCCCCACGGAGGTGATTCGGCCGTGAACGCACCCCTGCGCCGTGTCGGCGTCGTCGTCATGATCCTGTTCGGCCTGCTCTTCGCGAATCTGAACTGGATCCAGGCCTACAAGGCCGACGAATACCGCAACAGCGACTACAACGGCCGGGTCCAGGTGGCCGAGTACGAGCGCAAGCGCGGCAACATCGAGGTGGGTGGCACCGCGTACGCCCTCAGCAAGGAGACCGGCGGCAAGCTGAAGTTCCAGCGCAGCTACCCCGGCGGCGAGATGTACGCGCACGTGCTGGGCTACAAGCCGGTCAACCTCGGCGACAAGGGCATCGAGCAGGTCGAGAACGACTTCCTCGCCGGCACCAGCGATCAGCTCATCGGCGACCGGGTGAAGGACATGTTCACCGGGAACAAGACCGGTGGCGGCAACGTGCTGCTCACGCTCTCCAAGCGGGCTCAGGAGACGGCCTTCAAGCAGCTGCGGGACAACCAGGTGGGGGCGACCAAGGGCGCGGCGATCGCGATCGACCCGCGTACCGGGGCGGTGCAGGCGCTGGTCTCCATGCCGAGCTTCGACCCCAACCCGCTGGCCAACCACGACACCAACGAGGCCACGGCGGCGTACAACAGGCTGGAGAAGGACCCGGACCGCCCGCTGGCGAACCGGGCGCTGTCGGAGACGCTGCCGCCGGGCTCGACCTTCAAGATCGTGGTGGCCGCGGCGGCGCTGGAGAACGGGATCACCAAGGAGACCCAGATCCCGGCCGGCACCAGCTACACCCCGCCGACCTCCGGCCAGCCGATCCGCAACGCCGCGCCGAGCATCTGCCCGGGGCCGGCCGGCACCACCGTCAGCCTCAACGAGGCGGTCACCGAGTCCTGCAACACCGGCTTCGCCCAGCTCGGCGTCCGGCTCGGCGCCGACAAGCTCAAGGAGAAGGCCCGCCAGTTCGGCTTCGAGCAGGAGGACCTGAACGTCGGGCAGCTCGGCGACGGCGGTCTGCCCGTGGCGGCCAGCCACACCGGCGACATGGAGGCCCCGGGCGGGGCCACCGACCCGGCCGCCCTGGCCCAGTCCTCCATCGGCCAGCGCGACGTGCGGATGACCCCGCTGCAGGGGGCCCTGATCGCCGGGGCGGTCGCCAACGGCGGCAGTCAGATGCGGCCGTACCTGGTCAAGCAGCTGCTCGCCCCGGACCGCACCACCAGTTACTACACCGCCAAGGCGCGAGAGCTGCGCCGGCCGGTGAGTGGCCAGGTCGCCAGCGACCTGCGGGACATGATGGTCAGCGTGGTCGAGAGCGGGACCGGCCAGAAGGCGCAGATCGACGGCTACACGGTCGGCGGCAAGACGGGCACCGCCCAGTCCGGCCCGAACACCCCGGACCACGGCTGGTTCATCGGCTTCGCAATCGACAAGAACGGCACCCCGGTCTCCGCGGTCTGCGTGGAGCTGGAGCAGGCCGGCAAGGGCGGCAGCGCCGAGGCGGCCCGGATCGCCGGCCGGATCATGCAGGCCGCCATCGCCGACTCCGGGAGCCGCTGAGATGCTCAGCCCCGGCGTCCAGCTCGGCAACCGATACCGCCTCGACGAGCGGATCGCGAGCGGTGGCATGGGCGACGTCTGGCGCGGCACCGACCAGGTGCTGGGCCGTACGGTCGCGGTGAAGAGCCTGCTGCCCGCGCTGCTCGACGAGCCGGGCTTCGCCGAGCGGTTCCGCGGCGAGGCGCGGACCATGGCCACCATCAACCACCCCGGGGTGGTCGACGTCTACGACTTCGGCAGCGACCAGCAGGTCGCCTTCCTGGTGATGGAGTACGTCGAGGGCGACCCGCTCTCCTCGACGCTGAGCCGGGTCGGCCGGCTCACCCCGGCCCGGACGATGGCCCTGGTGGCCCAGGCCGCCGAGGCGCTGCACGCCGCTCACGAGAAGGGCATCGTGCACCGCGACGTGAAGCCGGGCAACCTGCTGGTCCGGCCGAACGGCACGCTGGTGCTGACCGACTTCGGCATCGCCCGCTCCGACCTGGTCGGCCAGCTCACCGCGGCCGGCTCGGTGCTCGGCACCGCCTCCTACATCTCGCCCGAGCAGGCCACCGGGGCGGTCGCCACCGCCGCCTCCGACGTGTACGCGCTCGGCGTGGTCGCGTACCAGTGCCTGGCCGGTCGGCGTCCCTTCGAGGGGGACAACCCGCTCGAGATCGCCATGAAGCACGTCCGCGAGGCGCCCCGGCAGCTGCCCGGCGACATCCCGCCCCAGGTGAAGGCGATCGTCGAGCGGGCCATGGCCAAGGATCCGGCGGCCCGCTGGCCGAGCGCCGCCGCGCTGGCCAGCGTCGCCCGCCAGGCCAAGCTGGCCCTGTCGCAGCAGGCCCGCACCGGCGGCCACCCCGGCCAGATCTCCGGCGTACCGGCCTCACCGGGCGCGCCGTCCGCTCGGGCCCAGGTCCCGACGGCGTCCCGGCAGCAGCCGCGCCCGCCCGCGGTGACGCCGCGGCCGCCGGTCGCGGCGTCCCGGCCGACCGCGGTGGCGCCGCCGCGGCCGCCGGTGGCGCAGTCCCCGCGCGCGGCGGCGGCCGTCCCGCCGGCCCGCCAGCACAACCCAATCGGGTACGCCCGGCAGCCGGCCGCCCCGCCGGCCCCCCGTCGGTCCAGGTCGGGGCTGTGGCTGGTCGCCATCCTGGTGGCCGTGCTGGTTCTGATCTGCGCCGGCGTGATTTCCTACAACTCCCAGCAGAGCGGGGGGTCCGGCAACGCAGGGGCGCTCGCTCCGGTGAGCGTGACGAGCGTGACCTCTGGCGCTGCGTGGGCCCAGGGAGGCGACGATCTGGACCGGACGTCGTACCGTCGTGTGGTACGGCTCCAGCCGGGTGGCGGCGAGACGACGACGAGCGAAGGACGAGAGACGCGATGACAGCGCAGGCCCGCCTGCTCGGTGGCAGGTACCAGGTCGGCGAGCTGCTCGGCTACGGCGGCATGGCGGAGGTGCACCGCGGTCGCGATCTCCGGCTCGGTCGGGACGTCGCGATCAAGATGCTCCGCGCCGACCTGGCTCGGGACGCGACCTTCCAGATGCGGTTCCGCCGGGAGGCGCAGAACGCCGCCTCGCTCAACCACCCGGCCATCGTCGCCGTCTACGACACCGGCGAGGAGACCGCGCCGACCGGCGAGACGCTGCCCTTCATCGTGATGGAGTTCGTCAACGGACGGACCCTGAAGGAGGTGCTGGGCACCGAGGGGCGGCTCCAGCCGCGCCGGGCGCTGGAGATCTGCGCCGACATGTGCGCGGCGCTGGAGTTCAGCCACCGGCACGGCATCATCCACCGGGACATCAAGCCGGGCAACGTGATGCTCACCCAGACCGGCCAGGTCAAGGTGATGGACTTCGGTATCGCCCGCGCGCTGGCCAGCGGCGCCACCACGATGACCCAGACCAGCGCGGTCATCGGCACGGCGCAGTATCTCTCGCCGGAGCAGGCGCGCGGCGAGGCGGTCGACGCCCGCTCCGACGTGTACGCGGCCGGCTGTGTCCTCTTCGAGCTGCTCTGCGGGCACCCGCCGTTCGTCGGGGACAGCCCGGTCAGCGTCGCGTACCAGCACGTCCGGGAGGCGCCGCCGACGCCGAGCGACCTCAACCCGGACGTCAATCCGGCCGTCGACGCGATCGTGCTCAAGGCGCTGTCGAAGAACCCGCTCAACCGGTACCAGAGCGCCGGCGAGATGCGGGCGGACCTGCTCCGCGCGGCCGCCGGCCGGCCCGTGCTGGCCACCCCGGTGCTGCGCGAGGCCGAGACCGCCCCGATGTCCCCGGCCGGCGCGGCGGCGGGCTACCCGACGCAGGTCGTCGGGCCGCAGACCCGGCAGATGCCGGCCCGGGTCGGGGACCCGCGCAAGCGCAAGAGCTCCGGCTGGGTGATCGCCACCTTCGCCGCGCTCGGCGTGCTCGCAGTGATCGCCCTGGTCGCCGCCCTGCTGATGAACCAGGGCGGCACCGCGAAGGCGGCCGTCCCGGACCTGAAGGGCCAGACGGAGGCCGCCGCCCGGACCCTGATCCAGCAGGCGGGACTCACCCCGCTGCTCGGTGATCCGGTTGCCGGCACGGACTGCACGAAGGGCACGGTGGTCAACCAGAACCCCGCCCCCGGCACCCAGCTGGAACAGAAGCGCGAGGTCACCTACCAGCTGTGCGGCGGCCCCCAGCAGGTCACCATCCCGCGCGGCCTGGTCGGTGGCACCTTCGAAAGCGTCAAGCAGCAGCTCGAGGATCTGAAGCTCACGGTCACCCGGAAGCTCGTGGACAGCGGCGCGCCCGAGGGGCAGGTGACCAAGGTGACGCCGGACTCGGGCAGCAAGGTGACGGAGGGTTCCGAGGTCATCGTCGAGGTGTCCCGGGGCAACATCAACGAGGTGCCCGAGGTGGTGGGCTTCACCCGGGAGCTGGCCGAGAGGACGTTGAAGGCGGCCGGCTACAAGGTGAAGGTCGTGGACGGCGACGAGGTCGGGCCCGACAAGGTCGGCACGGTCACCAGGCAGCGGCCGGATGCCAACGAACCGCTGGAGAAGGGCAAGACGGTCACCATCGAGATCGGCATGGCGCCGCCGGAGCCGACCGAAACGCCCAGCTCGCCCACCCCGGACCCCAGCGTTACGCCCACCACGCCGGGTGGCGGTGGCGGGTGGCCGGTGCCCACCACCGCGCCACCCGGAGCGGCCACCCAGTGAGCTCCGGCGGACCGGCACGAGATGTGCCGGTCCGTCGAGCGATGAACTCCATTTCCCCGACGTTGGGGCGTCCGATCGACCGTGATGCAGCAACGTCGCGGAAATGGAGTGGATCAAGACCGATCGGTCCAGACGGCCTGGCCGGTGGGATCGGTGGCGGAACGGCCGGGAGCGCGGCCCGGGTCAGGCGGCGGCGAAGGCGGCGCGGCGGCGGGCGTCCACCTCGGCGGCGAGCTCCGGCGCCCGCTCCCGCGCCTCGGGGAAGCCGCAGACGGCGAGCCAGTTCGCCAGCATGAGGTGACCACCCTCGGTCAGCACCGACTCGGGGTGGAACTGGACGCCCTCGATCGGCAGGCTCCGGTGGCGCATCGCCATCACCACGCCGGTCCCCGTCCAGCCGGTGACCTCCAGCTCGTCCGGGAGCGTCTCCGGCAGTACGGCGAGCGAGTGGTAGCGGGTCGCGGTGAAGGGGTCCGGCAGCCCGGCGAGCACACCGACCGAGTGGTGCCGTACCTCGGAGGTCTTGCCGTGCAGCAGCTCGGGCGCCCGGGTCACGGTGGCGCCGAACGCCTCGCCGATGGCCTGGTGGCCCAGGCAGACGCCGAAGAGCGGTAGCTTGCCCGCGTACTCGCGGATGACGTCCAGGCAGATCCCGGCGCGGTCCGGGCTGCCCGGCCCCGGCGAGAGCAGGACGCCGGCCGCGCCCACCCGGCCGACCTCGGCGACGTCGATCTCGTCGTTGCGCCGGACCTCGCAGTCGACGCCGAGCTGGCCCAGGTACTGCACCAGGTTGAAGACGAACGAGTCGTAGTTGTCGATCACCAGGACGCGCATCGGCTCACCTGCTCCCGGTGGGAGGCGGGGCGTTGTTGGAGTGGGTGCTGTAGGGCAGCTCGTGCGGGTCGCCGGTCGGCTCGTCCCCGGCCGGGCCGGAGTCCCCGGTCTGCCCCCCGGTGTCGCCCGGCACGCCCGAATCCTGGGTGACCTGCACGTCGTCGAAGGGCAGCAGCGGCTCGGCCCACGGGAAGACCACGAACCACAGCAGCGCCACCGCCGCGGCGGCGATCAGCACCGAGCCGGTCAGCTTGCCGGCCAGCCCGAACGGGAGCTTGCGCCAGATCCACCCGTACATCGTCAGCCTCCCAGCTCCGGCGGGCGACCCGCCGACTTGGCCAGCACGTGGTCCAGCCGGGCGTGGACGATGAGCCGCTGGTAGTTGTCGAACTTGGGGTTGCACGTGGTGAGGGTCAGCAGCTTCTCGGTCGGCTTCGCGCCCGGCTCCATCGGCACCGGCGCCACCACCTCGACCTGGTTCGGCTTGACGATCCGGGTCTTGTAGACCTTGTAGATGAACCACTCGGTCTTGCCTTCGACGACGATGTCGTCGCCGGGGTTCAGCTCGTCCAGCCGCCAGAAGGTGGCCCGGTTGCGGTGTCCGGCGACGGCGAAGTTGCCCAGCTCGCCCGGCATGGCGCTCTTCGGGTAGTGGCCCGGGGCGTACCGGATGTCGGCCTGGGTGACCCCCTCGACGACGACCCACTGCTTGTCCAGCTTGGGAATGTAGAGCCCCGCGATCGGCTTGCCGTGCACCGGCGGCGTCGGCTTCGCCGTGGGGCCGGTCGGCCCGACCGTCGGGTCGCCGGTCGGCCTCCACTCCTGGGCCAGCTGGCTGCTCAGGTCGTCCTGGTGGGCGTTGACGATGGCCGACTTCCCCCAGATCTCGTAGCCGGCGAAGAGCAGCACCACCAGGCCGAAGGTGATCAGCAGTTCGCCGGTGACCCGGATGCCGGTCCGGAGCCGGGACGCGAGGGAGGGGCGGGTCAGCTCGGAGTAGACGCTCTTGTAACCCTCGCCGGTCTGCTCGGGCCGCAGCTGCACCACCCGCTCGCCCCGCCTGGGGCGCGGCGGTTCGGCCGGGGGGTCGGGCTCCCCGTCGCCGGTGTCCCGGACGGGCGGCACCGCACCCATCAGCGCGGTCGAGTCCAGCGCCGGGTTGCCGGCCCGACGACTGGTGACGGCCGGGATCACGGCGGTCGCTCCCGGGTCCGCGGGCCGTGCGGTCTCGGTCCCGCCTGCTCCGGGCCGTGCGGGTTCGGCCCCGCCTGCTCCGGGCCGTGCGGGTTCGGCCCTACCTGCTCCGGGGCGCGCCGGGCCGCCCTCCTCCCGTACTCCGGTCGGAGGTACGCCGGTGGCGCGGCCGTCGACCGGGGCTGCGGCGCGAAGAGCGGCAGCGCGGCCGTCCGCCGCCGCGGCCGATGCACGGTCGGCCGGGGACGTCGTACTGGAACGGCTCTCCGATCGGGAGGCCACCTTGGGGATGATCGCGGTCGGCGCCTCGCCGACGGTCGCCGGTCGTACCCCCGGGGTGGTGGGCGCCTCCGTGAGCGGGCGGGCGGGCGGCGTGTCGATGGTCGGGCCCGACGCCTGGGTCGGCGGCTCCTCGGCCGGGCCGCGCCGGGCGGCACCCGCGCGGTGCTCGGGCTGGTCGGCCGGCGGAGTGGTGACCGTGCGCGGCGCGGGCGGGTCGGCCGGCGGAGTGGTGACCGCGCGCGGCGCGGGCGGGTCGGCCGGCGGAGTGGTGACCGCGCGTGGCGCGGGCGGGTCGGCCGGCGGGGCGGCGACCGGGCGCGGGGTGGCCTGGTCGGCCGGCGGGGCGGCGGCTGCCCGGTGGGTGGGCTGGCCCGTGGTGCCGAACCAGTCGGACGCTGCCGGCTGGCCGGACTCGTGAGCTGACGCGGCCGGCCGGTGCGCGGCGGCCGGCGCCGGCGGTCGGATCTGGGAGCTGCCGGGCCAGGCCGGCGGCGGGGAGCGGAAGGCGTCGCCCGGGCGGGCGGAGTGCTCACTGGTCCCGCTGGCGGAAGCTCCGGGTGCCGGGCTCGCCGTGGATCGTCCGGGGGCGCCTCCCGGGTCAGGTGTGGTCGGACGCGGCGTCGACTCCTCGGCGGGGACGGCGTCCGGCGGGCGGGGCGCCGCGGAGCGCGCCGCGCCGCGGTCCGGCCAGGGCAGGTCGAGCGGGTCGGCTGGAGCCGTACGCGGCGGCGCGGATCGCCCCGCGTCAGCCGGCGCCGGACGGTCGACCTTGGGGATGAACGCGGTGGGCTCGTCGCTCCGGTCGCGGTGGCGGCCGTCCCGGCCGTTGGCGCGGTCCTCGGGTGTCACCGGGGCACCGTCGCGGACCGGAGGGCGGTCGAGTCCTCGAACGCCGGCACCCGCACCGTGGAAACGGTCTCCTTGTAGCCGAGCTGATAGTGCTCGACCGCTTCCTTGAACAACCGGACTCCCTCGGAGGCGGCGAGGGCCTGCTGAAGTTCAGCGGGGTCGCCGATTGCCACGATCTTGAACGGAGGGGAGTACACCCGGCCGTGCAGCAGCAGGGTGTTACCGACGCAGCGTACCGCGCTGGTGCTGAGCACGCGGACATCCATGATTGACATGGCCTCGGCTCCGCCCGCCCAGAGCGCGTTCACGACCGCTTGGACGTCGCCCTGGTGGACGACCAGGTCGTCGTTGCTGGCACCTTTGGGCAGGGTCTGGTCGGCGCGCCGGGGCGCGTCGTTCAGCTCGATGGTCACCCCGGGCCCGGTGAGCGCGGTGAACCCGGCGGCCTGCCGGCTCGCGGCGGCCCGGTCCCGCTGGTCCTTGATCGGGCCGTCCGTGTCGGCCAGCGCGGCCGTCTGGCTCTCGACCTCGGCGCGCAGGCGGGCGGCCCGCAGCTCGCTCGCCGCCACCTGCTCGCGTCGGTCCTCGATCAGCTGGGTGAGCTGAGGCCGGCGGTCCTCGCGGAGCGCTGTGCCGCCGGCGGTGGTCGCGGTGGTGGTGAAGAGCAGCCCGGCCGCGGCGGCGATCAACGGCACCCCGATCGACCAGCCCGGTCGTCGCTGCCGTGGTCGTCGCGGCAGCAGGCCGGCGACCGCCCGCCGGAGGACCTTCTGCCAGGAGGCGGCGCCGGATGTGTACTCCACCGAGCGTTCCTTCCCCGTCGTCTCGTGCCGGGCCGCGCCGCCGCGGACCCGCCTGCCCGACCCGAAGAAGTCCGCCCTTTCGGGTCACTCCGTGCACCGGACTGACCCCATTCGTGGCCGGGACGGGCCGTCGGGACTACGCTAGCTGTCGAACATTATTGGCCATGGACCGTCGCCCCCGCGCCCGGTTGTCAGGCCGGACGAGGTCGTCACCCCCTCTGGAGAGCGTCGTGCCCAAGTCTCAGGTCCGCAAGAAGAAGGTGTACACCCCGCCGACGGACGTGCGTCCGACGGCGACGGCGGCGACGCGCAAGCCTAGCCCCGTCTGGCTGCCGGTCACCGCCGTCGCGCTGATCGTCGCCGGCATCGGCTGGCTGGTCGTGTACTACCTCTCGGAGCAGGCGTACCCGGTCGCGACGTGGGGTTACTGGAACCTCGCGGTGGGCTTCGGCGCGATGGTCGCCTCCCTGATCCTGCTCTCCCGCTGGCGCTGACCCGCGCGATGTCCGGCCCGGCCCCTCGGGGTCGGGCCGTTCGCCTGTCCGGCGCCGGATGGTCGTCCCTGCCCGGTTCTCCCGTCGTACGGGGGTGGATGAACCTCACGCCACGACGCCCCTGTCCGGCGCAGCCGGCTCGGCCCACCTAAGGTGTGCGCAGGGCGGCGCGGCCGATGCGAGGTTACTCACGTTACTGCTGGGTAACCTTGCGCGTAGGCTGCACTGCATGACCGAGCGGAGCGAGGTCATCGACCGGTCGGGTCGGGGTTGCGGTAGCGACGGAACGGCTACCGCGCGCTGAGCCGGCCCGGTCGCCGAGCCGCTCGACAGGCAGCAGACCGGGAGGCCAACTCGATGGGCAGCGTCCAGATCGTCACCACGATCCTCGCGGCCGCCATCACCGCGGTCGCGGTGGGGCTTGCGGTACGCGCGGTCATGAAGATGGTGGCAGTCATCCGGCTGGGTCAACCCGCGCCGGAGCGGTTCACCGACAAGGGCACCCGCACGAAGACGATGCTGGCGGAGACCGCCGGCCACACCCGGATGCTCCGGTGGAGCGTGGTGGGCGCCGCGCACTGGTTTGTGATGATCGCGTTCATCGTGCTCTCGCTGCTGGTGCTCGAGGCGTACTTCGAGGTGGTCACGCCGGGCGGCGGGCTGCCGATCATCGGGCCCACGACGGTCTTCGGCCTGGCCACCGAGCTCATCGGCGTGCTGGGCCTGGTCGGCATCCTGGTGCTGATGGCGATCCGGCTGGGCAACCGGCCCACCCGGCCCGGCGGCCGCTCCCGGTTCACCGGCTCGACCATGTGGCAGGGCTACTTCGTCGAGTGGGTCGTGCTGCTGGTCCTGATCTTCGGCTTCCTGATCCGGGGCTTCAAGGTCGCCACCGACCACTTCGAGTACCCGGTCTGGGCCACCCCGGTCAGCCACGCGATCGGCGCCGCGCTGCCGGCCTGGACCGCCGGCGTCAGCGTCGCCGCGCTGATCAAGATCGTCATCTCGATGACCTGGCTCATCGTGATCTCGCTGAACGTCACCATGGGCGTCGCCTGGCACCGCTTCCTGGCGTTCCCCAACATCTTCTTCAAGCGCAACCCGGGCCGGGCCGGCTCCGGCCTCGGCGCGCTGCGGCCGATGATGAGCGACGGCAAGCCGCTCGACTTCGAGGAGGCCGACCCGGAGAAGGACCAGTTCGGCGTCGCCCAGGTCGAGCAGTTCACCTGGAAGGGCCTGCTGGACTTCAGCACCTGCACCGAGTGCGGCCGCTGCCAGTCGCAGTGCCCGGCCTGGAACACCGGCAAGCCGTTGTCGCCGAAGCTGCTCGTGCTGAGCCTGCGCGACCACGCGTACGCCAAGGCGCCGTACCTGCTGGCCGGCGGCGGCAAGGACCTGACCGGCGAGGAGAAGGCGACCGCCGCCCAGCTTGCCCACGTGGACGTGCTGGCGCTGGCCGAGGCCGACCGCCCGCTGATCGGCGGGGCCGAGGAGAACGGCGTCATCGACCCGGACGTGCTCTGGTCCTGCACCACCTGCGGCGCCTGCGTCGAGCAGTGCCCGGTGGACATCGAGCACGTCGACCACATCGTCGACATGCGTCGCTACCAGGTGCTGATCGAGTCGAGCTTCCCGTCCGAGGCCGGGGTGATGCTGCGCAACCTGGAGAACAAGGGCAACCCGTGGGGCGCCCCGCAGAACACCCGCGAGGACTGGACCAAGGGTTTCGGCTTCGAGGTGCCGCGGGTCGGCGAGGTCGAGGACTTCGAGTACCTGTTCTGGGTCGGCTGCGCGGGCGCGTTCGAGGACCGGGCCAAGAAGACCACCCGGGCGGTCGCCACGCTGCTCCACGAGGCCGGCGTCTCCTTCGCCATCCTCGGCGAGGGCGAGACCTGCACCGGTGACCCGGCCCGCCGGATCGGCAACGAGTTCGTCTTCCAGATGCTCGCCCAGCAGAACGTCGAGACGCTGAACGAGGCGTTCGAGGGCCGGGAGAAGAGCAAGCGCAAGATCGTGGCCACCTGCCCGCACTGCTTCAACACTCTGGGCAACGAGTACGGGCAGCTCGGCGGCGATTTCGAGGTGGTCCACCACACCCAGCTCCTGGCTCACCTGGTGAGCACCGGCAAGCTCACCCCGGTGCAGCCGGTGGACGGCGGCGTCACCTATCACGACCCCTGCTACCTCGGCCGGCACAACCGGGTCTTCACCCCGCCGCGCGAGGTCCTCGGGAGTGCTCTCGGTTCCGCCGAGATCACCGAGATGCCCCGCAACAGCGAGCGCTCCTTCTGCTGCGGTGCCGGCGGCGCCCGGATGTGGATGGAGGAGAAGATCGGCAAGCGGATCAACGTGGAGCGGGTCGAGGAGGCCATGTCGACCGGGGCGAAGACCATCGCGGTCGGCTGCCCGTTCTGCTCGACGATGCTCAACGACGGGGTGAACGGCAAGGGCGCCGGCGAGCAGGTCGAGGTCGTCGACGTCGCCAGCGTGCTGCTCCGCTCGGTCAAGCCGACGGACGCCGCCGGCGAGAAGGAGAGCGAGCCCATCGCCGGCTGAGGCGTACCCCAGGACCGCTGGACGCACGACGGCGGTGGCACCCACGGGCGCCACCGTCGTCGTGTCGTCAGCGGGCGGTGGGGGCGGCCGGGCGGGCACTCGTCCAACCGGCGGCCCCGTGGAAGAATCGCGCCCGAGGTGAGGCGATCATCGACGGCCCTCTGGTCACCACGCTGTTGCCCCTGGCCGGCTTCGTCCTGCTGACCGCCGGCAACGCGTTCTTCGTCGCGGCCGAGTTCGCGCTGGTCACCGTCGATCGCGCCGAGATCGACCGGCGGGCCGCCGAGGGCGACGGCCGCGCGGCGACGGTACGCCGGGCGCTGCGGGAACTCTCCTTCCAGCTCTCCGGCGCGCAGCTCGGCATCACCATCACCGCGCTGCTCACCGGCTACCTGGCCGAACCGGCCCTGGCCCGGCTCTTCGCCCCGCTGCTGCGCCCGCTCGGAGCGGACCGGCTCAGCCCGCTGTTCGCCCTGGCCCTGGCCACGCTGATCTCGATGCTCTTCGGCGAGCTGGTGCCGAAGAACGCCGCGCTCGCCCGGGCGATGCCGGCCGCGCTGGCCACCGCCGGGCCGATGCGCGGCTTCTCCCGCGCGTTCGGCTGGCTGATCCGGGGGCTGAACAACTCGGCGAACCGGCTGGTCCGGCAGCTCGGCATTGAGCCGCAGGAGGAGCTGGCCAGCGCCCGATCGCCGGAGGAGCTGGGGCTGCTCGCGGCGATCTCGGCCCAGGCCGGCGCGCTGCCACCGGACACCGCGATGCTGCTGCGTCGGACCATCCGTTTCGGCGACAAGCGGGCCGCCGAGGCGATGACGCCTCGGGTCGACGTGATCGCGCTGCGGGCCACCGCCACGGTCGCCGAGCTGCTGGACCTCTCCCGGGAGACCGGACGGACCCGGTTCCCGGTCTTCGAGGAGACCCTCGACCTGGTCACCGGGGTCGCCGGGGTGCCGGACGCGCTCGGCGTGCCGCTGACCCGCCGGGCCTCGACCACCGTCGCCGCGGTCGCCCGCGAGCCGGTGTACGTCCCGGAGAGCCTGGACCTGGACGGCGTCCTGGCCGCGCTGAAGGCGGCCGACGCCGACCTGGCCATCGTGGTCGACGAGTACGGCGGGACCGACGGCGTGGTGACCGTGGAGGACCTGGTCGAGGAGTTGGTCGGGGAGATCGCCGACGAGTTCGACCCGGACGCGGTCGACGACCTCGGGCCGGTCGAGCTGACCGTGCCGGGCGGGGAGCGGACCGTCCTGGTCGACGGCGTGCTGCGCGAGGACGAGCTGGCCGAGCAGACCGGCTTCCGGCTGCCCGAGGGGCCGTACGAGACGCTCGCCGGCTTCCTGATGGCCCGGCTCGGACACATCCCGGCCGCTGGCGAGACCGTCGAGGAGGGCGGGTACGAGTTCACCGTCGTCGAGGTCGACCGGCACCGGGTCGAGCAGGTCCGGGTGCTCCGCCCCGAGGAGCCCGCCGACGATGAGTGAGCTGCTGGTCGCCGTCCTGCTGCTGCTCGGCAACGCCTTCTTCGTGGGGAGCGAGTTCGCGCTGATCGCGTCCCGCCGTACGGTGATCGAACCGCTCACCGCCGGCTCGAAGCCGGCCCGGTGGGCGCTGTCGGCGATGAACCAGATCCCCCTGATGATCGCCGGGGCGCAGCTCGGCATCACGATCTGCTCGCTGGGGCTGGGCGCGATCGCCGAGCCGGCGCTGGCCCACCTGCTGGAGGCGCCGTTCGAAGCGTTCGGCCTGCCGGCCGGGGCGGTGCACCCGGTGGCCTTCGTGATCGCCCTCGGTGTGGTGGTCTTCCTGCACACCGTGGTCGGCGAGATGGTGCCGAAGAACATCACCCTGGCCGGTCCGGAGCTGTCCGCGCTCTGGCTGGGACCGGCGATGCTGGCCTTCTGCGTGGCCACCAAGCCGCTGCTGCTGGCCATGCGTTGGGCGGCCCGGCAGGTGCTGCGCTGGTGGCGGATCGAGGCGACCGACGCGGTGAAGACGGTCTTCACCGCGGAGGAGTTGGCCGGGCTGGTCTCCCAGGCGCGGACCGAGGGACTGCTCGACGCGGAGGAGCACGCCCGGATCACCGGCGCTCTCGCCCTGCACAGCCGGACGGCGGCCGACGCCCTGCAACCGTGGTCGACGGTGACCACGGTGGCCGAGGACGTCTCGCCCGCGTCACTGGAGGTGCTGGCCACCCGGACCGGCCGGTCCCGCTTCCCGGTGGTGCAGCGGTCCAACCGGCGGGTGCTCGGTTTCGTGCACGTCAAGGACGTGCTCGGGTACGCCGGCGCGAGCCGCCGCGCTCCCGTCCCCGCCGAGGTCTACCGGCCGCTGGCGGTCGTCCCGCCGGACCGTACGCTGGCCGACCTGCTGCTGTCGATGCGCCGCGAGCGTCGGCACATGGTCCTGGTGAGCGACGGCCGCCGACCGCTGGGCGTGGTGACGCTCGATGACGTATTGACAGCGATCGTTGGAAAGTGAATGAATACCCTTGGTGCGCAACCGGTTGCGCAAATGTGAAAGCCGATTAGGCCACCTTGATTCCACTGGCGGCCTTCCCTAATGTGGGGCACCGACCGCTGTGGGTCGTCTGCCTCGACCTTCCCTCTCTCGAGGCGCCCGCGGTCGGTTGCAAAGGAGTCGGTGCCGGTGGCAACCATGCCCCTCCATCGTCACGCCCCGAGTCAGCCGCGCGTCCGACCGGTCGGTGTGCGCCGGGTCGTACATCGTCTGCTCACCCTGGTCGCGGCCGTCGCGGTCGGTGCCGGGCTCGTGGCCGCTCCGGCGCACGCAGCGCCCTCGGTGGACGAGATCGACGCGATGATCGACAAGCAGTGGGAGAAGCTCGAGCCCACCATCGAGGACTACAACAAGATCCGCGCCCAGCTCAAGGCCAACCAGAAGAGGTCGGCGGACCTGCAGAAGAAGATCGCGCCCCTCGAGCTGGAGTCGGCGCTCGCCCTGAACCGGGTCGGCGACATCGCCGCCCACTACTACAAGGATGGCCCGTCGCAGGAGATCGGCGCCCTGCTGGTGACCACCAGGCCCGGCACGCTCGCCGAGCAGCTCACCATGCTCGACCGGCTCGCGGCCGAGCAGCACAAGCAGGTCGCCGGCGTGCTCGCCATCCGCGACAAGTACAACCGGCAGAAGCGGAAGCTGGACGAGCTGATCGCCACCCAGAAGAAGCAGCAGGCCGAGCTGGCGGCGAAGAAGAACGCGATCAACGCCGAGATCAAGCGGCTGACCGCCATGCTGCCGAAGACCTCGGTGCGGGTCGAGGGCTGCCCCGCCATCGACGGCGTGGTCAGCTCCGCCGCGCGGATCGCGATCAGGACCGCCTGCGCCCAGGTCGGCGACCCGTACGTCTGGGGTGCCGACGGCCCGGACTCGTTCGACTGCTCCGGCCTCACCCAGTACGCCTACAAGGCGGCCGGCATCTACCTGACGCACCACACCGGCGACCAGTGGAACGAGGGGCGGGCCGTCTCCCGCTCCGACGCCCGTCCGGGTGACCTGGTGTTCTTCTACAGCGACCTGCACCACATGGGCCTCTATCTGGGCAACGGCCTGATGGTGCACGCGCCCCGGACCGGCAAGCCGGTCCAGGTGTCGAAGATCAGTTACATGCCGGTGGCCGGCTTCCGCCGCGTCACCTGATCCCGGCCGCCACGACGATGAAGGCCCCCGGTCGCTCGACCGGGGGCCTTCGTCCTGTGGACCGGTGACTACTGCGGCGCGCCCACCGAGGCCGGCAGGATCTGTACGTCGTCCAGGTTCCCGTTCCGGTCAATAGCTTACCGGTTAATGATGTTGCGTGAAGGAAACCTTCAGAGGGCGTGGAAAGTGCGTACGGAGTGTCATGGCGTCGCGAGTTGCGGATCGATAACGACCGTCTCTACTCTGATTCATCGTCGACCGGTAGCAGCACCGCCCACCCGGGCGGTGACGGTCCGACACCGCCGAGTCGCCTCCGGGCGAGCCGGGGACCCAGGTACCTGGGGTGAATCCGCAGCAGTGCGGTAGGGCGGCTCCCTTCTCGCCCGAACCCGTCAGCTAACCCGGTAGGCGGTCAGCGAAGAAGGAGTACGGAGCCCGGTGGCACATCATGCCCCGTGGCCACCGTCGGTCCGGTCGATCGACCGGGTCGCGGCTGCGCCGCGTTCATGCTGGTCCCGCTTCACCACCGCCCTCGCCGCCCTGGCCGGCATCGCCGTCATCCTGACCGGCGGCGCCACGGCGGCCCATGCCGAGCCGTCGATCGCCGAGATCGAGCGCCAGATCGACCAGGACTGGAACAAGCTCGAGCCGATCATCGAGCAGCACAACGCCGCACGTCAGGACCTCGCCCGCAAGCGGAAGCAGGCGGACGTGCTCGCCAAGCAGATCGCGCCGCTGCAGCTTCAGGTTGACCTCGCCATGGGCCAGGTCGGTGGCCTCGCCGCCGAGGCGTACAAGGGTGAGAGCGTCTCGACGGTGAACGCGCTGCTGGGCAGCCGGTCGCCGAGTGACGTGGTCACGGGCCTCGAACTGCTCGACCGGTTCGCTCACCGGCAGCAGCAGCAGGTACAGAACGTCCTCGACCTGCGCAACCAGCTGGCCGCCAAGAAGAAGCCGCTGGACGAGATGATCGCCCAGCTCACCCGCACCGAGGCCCAGCTGGCGGCGAAGAAGAAGCAGATCAACGCCGAGATCGACCGGCTGCAGAAGCTCCGGCTCAAGGTGTACGGCAGCGGCGGCGCCGGTCCGCTGCGGCCCGCCCCCTGCCCCTCGGAATACGTCTCCGGCCCCGGCGGCATCGCGGCGAAGTTCGCCTGCGCCCAGATCGGCAAGCCGTACGTCTGGGGAGCCGACGGTCCGGACTCGTACGACTGCTCCGGCCTGACCATGGCCGCCTGGGCCAAGGCCGGCGTCTCACTGCCGCACAACGCCCGGCAGCAGCGGGCGGTGACCGCCCGGGTGAGTCGGGCCGACCTGCGCGTCGGCGACCTGGTCTTCTACTACAGCGACCTGCACCACGTGGGGATGTACGTCGGCAACGGCTGGGTGGTGCACGCCTCCCAGGCCGGCGTGCCGATCAAGATGAAGCGCATCGACGACGGCCCGATCAACAGCTACGGCCACCCGAGCTGAGGTGCAAGCAGGGGTCCCCTCTTAACGTCTCATGCCGAGGAAGGGGCCCCTGCTAACGCGTGCCGGGGTCAGCGGGTTGGCCAGGTGCGCCAGTTCTGCCAGGAGCGGCTCGGTGTCGGCCCGCGCTGCCCCTGGTAGCGCGACCCGTAGATGGCGGAGCCGTACGGGTGCTCGGCCGGCGAGGAGAGCCGGAAGATGCAGAGCTGGCCGATCTTCATCCCCGGCCAGAGGGTGATCGGCAGGTTCGCCACGTTGGAGAGCTCCAGCGTGACGTGCCCGGAGAAGCCCGGGTCGATGAAGCCGGCGGTGGAATGGGTGAGCAGCCCGAGCCGGCCCAGGCTGGACTTGCCCTCCAAGCGACCCGCGAGCTGGTCGCCGAGCGAGATCACCTCGAGCGTCGAGGCGAGCACGAACTCGCCCGGGTGCAGCACGAACGCTTCGCCCTCCGGCACCTCGACCATCGAGGTCAGGTCGTCCTGCTGCACGGCGGGGTCGATGTGCGTGTAGAGGTGGTTGTTGAAGACCCGGAAGAGCCTGTCCAGGCGTACGTCGATGCTGGACGGTTGCACCAGCATGGGTTCGAAGGGTTCCAACGCGAGCGTGCCCGCCTTGATCTCGCTGACGAGGTCCCGGTCGGAGAGCAGCATTCGCACACCATAGCGCGGTGCCGGATGCCCTCACCGGAGCGGATGACTTGGCGCGTCTCGCTCGCCTCTCGTACATATGTTCGATAGACTGTCCACATGGCTTCCTGGTCCGAATTCGCCGCCGACGAGCCCCGACTCGCTGACGAGATCCGCCTTCTCATGCAGCAGTACGGGCCGGGCTTCGGCTATCTCGCCACGGTCCGCCCGGACGGCGGCCCCCGGGTCCACCCGGTCTCCCCGGTCATCACCGATGAGGGGCTCTTCTGCTTCGTCATCGACTCGCCCAAGCGCCGCGACCTCGAACGCGACGGTCGGTACGCGCTGCACTCGTTCCCGCCCGAGGAGACCGACGACGAGGCGTACGTCGCCGGTCATGCCCGCCCGGTCACCGACCAGGCGCGGGTGGCGCGGGTGGCCGCGACCGGCCGGGCCGCGCCGCAGGTCGACTGGCGGCTTTTCGAGTTCACGGTCGACGTGGCGATGCTCGCCCGCCGTGACCAGGCCGGCCCGGCCAGCCAGGGAGGCCGCTCCGGTCGGCCGGCGGTGCAGGTGTGGCTCGATCCCCGCGCGGCCGCCCGAGCGACCCGGCCGTCGGCCGGGCCGGAGGGTCGGTTGCGCGGCCGGCACGGCTTCGACACCCGCCGACCCGCCGCCTGAGGCCGCAAGACGCCGGTGCCGGCCCCGTCGTCTGACGGAGCCGGCACCGGCTGCGGTACGTCGCGTTACGGCCGCGCGGTAGCCGTTCCACGCGGTCAGCATCCGGCTCGCCTGCCCAACGGTGAACTGGTGCATGCACGAGTCGTAGGTGTAGTCCATGAAGTTGGTGATCGGGTCGAGGCGGGGCGTGGTGCAGGTGTCCCGCCCCGCCGGGCACTCGAACGCGGGCGACGCCTCCGCCGGGGTGTCGTCGACGCGACGCTGGCGGCACGCCGGGTCAGCAGGTTGGGACGGAGTCCCATGGGCCCACCTCTTTCTGCCGGCGCGAACGGGGGACATGTCGCGCCGGGTCGGAGAACGTGTGGCAGACGTCACAGCCGATGAATCCATTTGAGAACGTCCATATATTGCCGCAGGGAAACTTTCTGTCACTTCGGCGCATGACGGTGACTCAAGATCGGGTCAGGCCGGGTTCCGTCGCAGGCGGAGCCGGGTGTGGGCGCGCCGGGGGTGCCTGGGTGCAGGGAGGCGGTGACGTCAGGTACAGTGGTGCCGCCTGCGGGTGTAGTTCAATGGCAGAACATCAGCTTCCCAAGCTGACAGTGCGGGTTCGATTCCCGTCACCCGCTCCACACGAAAGGCCCTGGCCAGGACGAGTCCCAGGCCGGGGCCTTCGGTTTGTGGGAAATCACCTTTCCGGTGCCGGGCCATCCACGGGCCATAGGCTGGCCACCCGATGCCAGTGGTGCGATCCGATTTTTCCGCAGGTCACACGCACTCATCGACCGCTGTCGGTGCCTGTCCTTCACGCGTGGCTGCATTCGAGAAAGCGCTCAGAGATGTGGCTCGGAGGGTCGTGACGGCGGGTGCTGAGGCGGAGCCGTCCGCACCGCTAACCGAGCGCCACGCGCGGCGATCGCGAGCAACAGTCAGGAGACCGCAGCCTTCACCAGCTCGACGACCTTCTTCTCTACCACGGGGCTCCACTTTTGGAGCGCGTAAGACACCGGCCACAGGTCCCCGTCGTCGAGGTTGGCCGCGTCCTGGAAGCCCAGGGTCGAGTACCGGTAGTTGAACTTGCCCGAGTCCTGGAAGAAGACGACGACCTTGCCGTCCGCGTTCGCGTAGGCGGGCATCCCGTACCAGGTCTTTGGCGACAGCTCCGGGGCGGTAGCGGTCACCGCCATATGCACGCGTTCGGCGAGCGCACGATCCTCCGGCGCCATCTCCGCGATCCTGTCTAGGACCGCCTGCAGCGCGTCGGCCTTCTTGGCACCCTTCTTGCCCTCGGCCCGCAGCTCGGCGGCGCGCTCCTTCATCGCGGCACGCTCCTCGGCGCTGAAGCCGTCGGACTCGGTCTTGGAATTCTTCGCGGGCATTTCCGGGCTGCCTTTCGACGCTCAAGGCTCGGCGCGGTGCCGGCCATCTTCAAGGAAGGCTAGGCCCGACGACACCCTGGCGCTTCTCGATTCCTGATCGGATCGGGGCCAGCCGAGGCGTATGAGTAGCGGCGCTCTTCACTGAGGGATCGGTCGGGTCTGCCGCGATCGGCGCGCTGAGGTGTCGCAGATCAACTGGCGGACGAATGTCGCGCAGCAGTCGACGGAGGACAAGGCGTCCACCGACGACACTGCCTGTTCGTCGACCTGTTCCCCAACGGCAAGCTCTGCCTCTGAGCCGCGGAGCTACGGTACGCGGACGAGGGAGGCGTAGGCGGCGCGCCCGACGGCCGCCTGGTCGGGTTCGATCGAGACGTAGACCCGTTCCGGCCAGGGCGCGCGCACGCTGGCCGTGGCCGGCGTCGGCTCGTCGCCGCAGGGCACCTGCAGGTCGGGGGAGTTGGGCGGGGGTGTGGGCCGGCTCCCGGCCGCGTTCGCGGTCGAGGTTCCGGCCCAGAAGCGCGCACGAAGCGTCCCTTCACCGACGCACAGGACCTCGAATACGTAGACGCCGGTCTTGTTCTCGCTGTACCCGGTGCCGCTGATGCCCTGGTCGCCGCGCAGGACGGGCCCCCCGCCGCTCATGATGATCGGCCCCTTGCCCTCACTCCTGGGCTTCCTGTTGTCCACGTCTTTGGTCCCGAGCGCGGCGGCCGCTGCGGACGCCAGGTCGTCGAGCTGGGCCGCGGACAGCGCCGACGGGGACGGCGAGGGGCTCGCTGCCGCTGGCGGCGGGGCGGATCGGTCGGCGTCGACCAGGTTCGCCACCGCGGCGCCGCCGGCCACCGCGAGCCCCACGCCGGCGGCGACCGCGGCCACGCCGGTGCGGCGGCGACGGCGTACCGCCCGCAGCGCCTCCGCGGCTCCCGGTGGGCGGATGTGCGTCAGCGCCTCGGCGCGCAGGAGGGCGAAGGCCTCCCGGGTCTGCTCCTCGGTGAGTTCCTCAGGCATGCGGTACCTCCGTGTGTGCGGGGCGGAGCCGCACGGCGAGCGTGGTGCGACCGCGGTGCAGCCATGACCTGACGGTGCCCTCGGGCACCCCCTCGCGGTCGGCGATCTCGGCGACCGGAAGGTCGGCGAGGTAGCGCAGCACCATCGCCCGGCGCTGAGCGGCCGGTAGCGAGGCCAGGGCCTCTACCAGCGCGATGCGGTCGGGTCCCGGCCCCTCGACGACCGGCTCACCGCGCTCCCGGAGGTGAAACGCCCGCATCGTGCGGATCCGCCGCCAGCGGCTGGTCGCGAGGTTCCAGGCGACCCGACGGACCCAGGCGGCGGGGTCGTCGTAGCCGGAGACCTGCCGCCACCGGGCGAGCGCCCAGCAGAACGCCTCCTGGACGACGTCCTGCGCCTCGTGCCGGTCGCCGAAGTAGGCGTAGACCTGCACGGTCAGGTCGGCGTAGTGCGCCGCGTAAAAGTCGTCGAAGTCCGTCATCGACGACTACACGCAGGGCCGGGTCACAACGTTGCGATCCTCCAGGACGAACTTGATTTCGCCGTCGCACAGGGCGCACGCGTCCGCGTAAGACTCCACCGGCCGGCCAAGGTAGATCCAGCGACGGATGTGATCGGCGTCACCTACGGACGCCGATCGTTGCGCCGTGACGGCCCCGTGTTCATGCTGCGGGCATGACTGAGCTGGACGACAGCATCGCGGCTTGGCGGGAGTCGTTGGAATCGGTCCTGGTGATCGGAGAGACGCTCGCCGACAGTGACTGGAACTCGCCGACGGAATGCCCCGGCTGGAGTGTCAAGGACGTGTACTCCCACCTGATCGGCGGCGAGCTGTGGATGGCGGCCGGCCATCCGCGCCCCGAGCGGGGTATCGCGCACATCGCGGATGAGCCGGTCGCGGCGCGACGGCACACGTCACCCCCGAAGGTGCTCGACGAACTACGCGAGGTGTACCGGCAGCGGTGCGCGCAGACCGCCGAGGTGCCGCCGGATCCCGAGCAACCGGCGTTCACCGCGTGGGGTCAGCCCGTCCCGCTGGGCACGCTGTGGCGCCACCGTGCGTTCGATGTCTGGGTACACGAGCAGGACATCCGCCGAGCAGTCGGACGGCCGGGCAACCTCGACTCGCCTGGCGCACGGATCGCGTGTGGACAGTTCATATCGGCGCTGCCCGTCGTCGTGGCCAAGCGCGCCGGAGCCCCGTCCGGATCGGTGGTGCGGTTCAGCGTGGCGGGCCCGATCGCGTTCGACCACTCGGTCCTGGTCGGTGACGACCGTCGCGGACGGCTGGTCTCGGGCAACTCCGAGCCGGTGACGAGCCTGCTCAGCATGGATTGGGAAAGCTTCGCCCGGCTCAGCTGTGGTCGCATCCTGCCCCACCACGCCGACGTGACCGTGGCCGGCGACACCGGGCTCGGCGGCCAGATCCTGGGTCACCTGTCCATCACGCCGTAGCGCTCCGCCGCCCCGTGGGACACGCGCCGCGGCACATTGGTCCACCTACTTGGCTTCCGCGGGCAGGTACCAACATCCCGGCGTGTTCAGGGTCGTGAAGCCAGCGGAGGCGAGACGCCTCATCGGGCCGAGGCGTCCAGTCGCGATACGGCAGGAAGGCCAGCCGCCAGGCGATCACCGCGAAGATGTACAGGCCCGGGCCGACCAACCACAACAGGGCATCACGCCGGCGGTAGGAAACGCGCGGCGCAAGCCAGGCCGTTGCGGCTGCTGGCACTGCTGTCCAGCCGAAGTCGGCCAGCGGGCCGCTGCCCATCCTGGCCTCGATCAGCTCGCGGATGATCAGAGACGGCACCATCACCCCGAGCACGAGCAGCGCCGCGATCAACGTGCGCGGCCCGCGTCGGAGTGGCGGGCGTGAGCTGGGTGGATCATCGGCCATGGCCCACAGGGTACGAACGATGGCTGTCGCCGATGCTGGGGGGACGCGGCCTGTCAGGCCACCGGCGGTCCGAACCGGAGACGGCGCTGTAGCCAGGTGACGACGAGTTCGTCGAAGCCTGGGGCGCGCTCGGCAGGCTTGTAGTGGCCGTGGCTGATCCGCGGGGTCCCTTCGCCGCAATAGATCCGGATGTTGTGGTCGGCGTGGGGGAACACCACGATTTCGTGATCGGTATGGTGCGCTTTCTTCAGGGTGTTGGTGATTGCGCGCGCGCTGTCCTCGACTGGCACGAGCAGGTCGTCGGCGCCGAAGATAGCCAACAGCGGGCATGACAGGGCTGCCAGTGCCGGGGCCGGATCGTAGTCTGCGATGCCCGCGAGGAACGCGATCGACTGAGGTGTTGTTCCGGCGAGCATTGGATACCAGGGAGCGTCGTGCCAGCGTGCTTGCGCGGCGTGTACCCGTACCGGGTCGTCGCCTGAGCGAACGCGCTGGACCTGCTCGCGTAGCAGCGCCAACGCCTCCCGGATGTCTGTGCTGGT
Source organism: Micromonospora rhizosphaerae (assembly GCF_900091465.1). NCBI lineage: Bacteria > Bacillati > Actinomycetota > Actinomycetes > Micromonosporales > Micromonosporaceae > Micromonospora > Micromonospora rhizosphaerae. The sequence continues at coordinate 997,752 of NZ_FMHV01000002.1, forward strand.
GAAGCCCTCCGCGCGGAGTTGGTGACGGAGCCGGTACTCCTCTTGGGCCAGCACGGTCACGCCCGGGCCTGACACGCTCACCACCGCCGCAACCGTTTCCTCCCCTGACGCCGCGAGTTGCGCGACCCAGCCGCCCTGGCTGCCGCCGATCAGCGCGACGGCATCGGGCAGCACCTCGTCGCGGCTCTTCAATGCCCGGACCGCCGCCACCGTCTCCTCCGCGCGATCGGCGATGGTCTGACGGGTCCAGTCGCCGGTCGACGCTCCGGAGCCGGGCTTGTCGTAGGCGAGGCTCGCGAAGCCCGCTGCGGCAAGCCTGGTGGGCCAGGAGCCTTGGCGGCGTCCGCCAGGCCCGGAGCCTTCAACGAAGACCACTGCCGGGTACGGACCCGGCCAGGGCGGACGGACAAGATCGCCGACCAGCTCGTTGTCGTTGTGCTCAAACGACAGCTCCGCGACCACCGGCTCGAACAGCACGCCCTCAACATAGCGAGCGTCATCTACGCCGGTCACCGCCGGGTGGTCGCTGTCGTATCCGGCTGGCAGCATCGCGGGATGCGGGTGGAGAGCGAGATTCGGGCGCTGGTCGAGGCGCTGACGCCGATGGACGAGCTGGAGGCGCGGCACCGGGCGGAGTGCCTGGCCTGGCTGGCCGGGACGGGCGACATCTTCCGTCGGGCCAAGCCGCGCACCCCCTCGCCGCACCTGGTCGCGTACTTCCTGCTGCGCGACGAGGCGGACGGCAGCGTGCTGCTGGTCGACCACATCAAGGCCGGGATGTGGCTGCCCAGCGGCGGTCACGTGGAGCCGGGCGAGCACCCCGCCGAGACCGTACGGCGGGAGGTTCTGGAGGAGTTGGGCGTGCCGGCGGTGTTCTCGCCCGGGTTCGGCGAGCGCCCAGCCTTCCTCACCGTCACCGACACCGTCGGCGCGCCCGAGGAGCGGCACACCGATGTGAGTCTGTGGTTCGTCCTGAGCGGCCGGCGCGACCAGGCGCTGACGCCCGACCCGGGCGAGTTCCGTGCCGTGCGGTGGTGGACCGCGCGGGAGGTGGCCGACGCGGACCCGGCGACGATCGAACCGCACCTGGGCCGGATGCTGGCCAGGCTGCCCGTACGCTGATCGGGTTGACCTTGACCCTCGGGAAGCCACAGCCTTGGTCGTGCCGGTGGGCCCGGCGGTGCCGAGGCGAGCGCCGCCGCGATCAACGCTCTCAAGCCGTTGGAGCTGTCCGGCGGGTCCGCTGCCGAACTTCTCACCCTGCTGGCTGAGGCGGTCGCGGAGGCCGACCGCACCGTGCGGAAGGCGGCGACGGACGACCAGCAGCCGGTCAGCACCCTGACGGCGCTGCTCCGACGCGGTTCGCAGCTGGCTCTGGTGCACATCGGTGACACCAGGGCGTATCTGCTGCGATACCACGCGGCGCTGCACACCGCACTCGGCGCGGCGGCCGAACCCGACCAGGTGGTCCAGCAGCTGATCGCCCTCGCGTACGCCCAGGGAGCGCCCGACAACATCGCCTGCGTCGTCGCCGACGTGGTCGCGGAGTAGCTGCCGGCCTGGCCGGCCGAGCCGACCCCCGGGCCGGCCGGCCGGGCCGTACTCTGGTGATCATGCGGATTGGCATCGTGATCCTCCCCGACCAGCGCTGGTCGGACTCGCAGCGCCGCTGGCGGCGGGCGGACGAGTGGGGCTTCGACCACGCCTGGACGTACGACCACCTGGGCTGGCGGGACCTGGTCGACGGCCCGTGGTTCGACTCGATGACCACGCTGACCGCCGCCGCGACGGTGACCTCCCGGATCCGGCTCGGCACCCTGGTCGCCTCGCCCAACTTCCGGCACCCGGCGGCGTTCGCCCGCCAGGTGACCGCGCTGGACGACGTCTCCGGCGGCCGGCTGCTGCTCGGCCTCGGCGCCGGGGGCATCGGCTTCGACGCCACCGTGCTGGGCGGCGAGACGCTGCCGCCGCGGCAGCGGGTGGACCGGTTCGGCGAGTTCACCGAACTGCTCGACCTGGTGCTGCGGGAGGACGGCACGACCTGGCGCGGCGACTGGTTCGCCGCGGTGGACGCCCGGAACAACCCCGGGTGCGTCCAGCAGCCCCGGGTGCCGTTCGTGATCGCGGCCAACGGCCCGCGCTCGATGCGGCTGGTGGCCCGCTTCGGCCAGGGCTGGGTCACCACCGGCGCCGGCGGCGATGACCTGGAGAGCTGGTGGGACTCGGTGGCCGAGCTCTCCGCCCGGCTCGACAAGACCCTCGCCACGGCGGGCCGCGACCCGGCGACCCTCGACCGCTACCTCTCCCTGGACGCGGCCCCGGTCTTCTCGCTGAGCAGCGCCGACTTCTTCGCCGAGCAGGTCGGCCGGGCCGCCGACCTGGGCTTCACCGACGTGGTGACGCACTGGCCGCGGGCCAGCAGCTGGTACGCCGGCGACGAGGAGATCCTGGTCGACGTCGCCACCCGGCTCCTGCCGGAGCTGCGCCGAGCCTGAGCCGGCCGCGGGTCAGGTGCTGAGGTCGCCGGTGCTGATGCCGCCGTCGGCGGCGGAGACCAGCTTGAACCGGAGGCAGACGATCTGGGTGTCGTCGGTGACCGGGGTGCCCTGCCGGGCCCAGTAGGCGCTGTGCCCCTCCCGCCATTCCTCGATGGACCGGTCACCCTCCCCTTCGGAGCGGGCGAAATCCCAGGAGACGTCGGCCAAGCGGACCACCTCGACGCCGGTGACCTCGACGACGCCGACCAGCGCGTCGTGGTCGTCGACCAGGACCAGCCGCTCGCCGACGTGCTCCAGCTCCTCGTTCTCCTCGGCGTACTCGGTGATCAGGCCGGCGGTCGCGGTCTTCACGCCGGCCAGCACGAGGGTGTTGAGCGTGGCGCGCAGCTCCCCCGGCGTGCCGAGGCTGAGCGAGCGCAGTCCACCGATGCGGGGCCACATCCTGCCGAGGCTAGTCTTGTTTTTTAACCTTCGGCTCTCTGGCCTGATGTTTCGCGCCGTCGTGGGTGGACACGAAGACGGCCTTCGGTGATCATGTCGTCTCGCCAAAGAAGAACATGACTCACAACCGAAGGCCGTGATGAGCAGTGTGCCTGACCCCGCTGGCCGCGTCGAGTCGCTGCGGCGACTCGCAGGGTTCCGGGAAGAGTTTTACGGCTGTCTGACCCGTCGGGCGGACGCCCTGTTCGAGCTGACCGACGCGGTGTTGTGCGCGGATGGCCCGGTGGACAGCTTGGTCGGGTTGAGCCTGACCGCCGAACATCGCCGGGGTCATGGGGCGCTCTACGATGCGGTCAACCACGGGCGTCTGGAGCTGGCCCGGTTGCGCCGGGCCGTGGCCGCGTTGCCGGTCCCGCTGGCCGCTGACGGGCGGATCGTGCTTGCGGTGGACGTGTCCGCGTGGCTGCGCCGGGAAGCCCACACCAGCCCGGACCGGCTCTACTGCCACGTGACCGGGCAGACCCGCGCCCAGGACCAGCGAGTCCCCGGCTGGCCGTATTCGATCGTGGCCGCCCTGGAGACCGGCGCTACCTCCTGGACCGCGCTGCTCGACGCGGTCCGGCTCGGTCCGGCCGACGACGAGACGGCCGTGTCCTGTGCGCAGGTGCGGGAGGTCGTGGACCGGCTGATCACCGCCGGACACTGGCGTGAGGGTGACCCGCCGATCCTGATCGTGACCGACTCAGGCTACGACTCCGCCCGCCTGACCCACGACCTGCGTGATCTGCCGGTCGAGATCCTCGGGCGGCTGCGTTCCAGCCGGGTGATGCGCCTACCGGCACCGGCCCGCACCCCGACCACGATCGGCCGGCCCCGCCACCACGGCCCGGAACTGCGGTTGTCCGACGAGACCAGGACCACCTGGCCCCAGCCAACCCACCACACCCACACCGCCACCTCCCGCTATGGCACCGCACAAACCCGCACCTGGAACCGGGTGCATCCCCGGCTGACCCGCCGCGCCGCCTGGATCAGCCACACCGGGCCGCTGCCGATCCTGGAAGGCACTCTGCTGCGGCTGACCGTCGACCGCGTCCCCTCCGGTCAGAACCCCAAACCGATCTGGCTGTGGTGCTCCACGCCTGATCTGACCGCCGCCCAGGTTGATCTGCTCTGGCAGGCCTACCTACGCCGCTTTGACCTAGAGCACACCTTCCGGCTGCTCAAACAGACCCTCGGCTGGACCCGACCCCGCTTGCGCGACCCGAACGCGGCCGACACCTGGACCTGGCTGATCCTCACCGCACACACCCAACTACGGCTGGCCCGCGGCCTCACCGACGACCTGCATCGTCCCTGGGAACGACCCGCCGACCCCACCCGACCCGAACGCCTGAGCCCCGCCCGGGTCCGCCGCGGGTTTCGGAACCTCCGGCCGAAGACCAGCCATCCCGCGCAGGCACCAAAACCCACCCGGCCAGGCCCCGGACGTCCACCCGGCAGCCCCAACCGACACCGCGCACCCCGCCACGACGTCGGTAAAACCATCCACCGCGCCCGCAACCAAGCCGACCAGCAAAAACGCGAAGGTTAAAAAACAAGCTAGTCGCCGGGTTGATCTCCTGTCGTCGATTTGCCACCCCACCGCCGGTCGGCTGGCGATACGGTGGGCCGGTTGTCGAGAGGAGGCGGCCATGGCGGACCGGCGGGCGGTGCTCATTCCCGGCCGAGGCTACGACACCCGGTACCCGCTCTTCCTCTACGCGGGGGAGGCGCTGCGCCGCGTCGGCTTTGCGCTGCACGGGATCAGCTGGCAGGTACCGGAGCGGTTCGCACCCAACCAGGACGGGCCCCGAGCGGCCATCGACTGGGTGGCTCGGCAGGTGGCCCCGACGCTGACCGAGCCGACCGACCTGCTGGTCGGCAAGTCGCTCGGCTCACTGGCCACGCCGCTCGCCGCCGACCGAGGGCTGGCCGCCGTCTGGCTCACCCCGCTGCTCCACGTGGCCGAGGTGGTCGACGCGCTGCGCCGGGCCACCGCGCCGTACCTGCTGGTCGGCGGGACGGCGGACCCGTCCTGGGACGGGTCGCTGGCCCGCCGGCTCACCCCCCACGTGCTGGAGATCGAGGAGGGCGACCACGCGCTGATGGTTCCGGGCCCGCTGGCCTGGTCCGCCGAGGCGCTGGGCCGGGTCTGCACCGCCGTCGAGGAGTTCGTCAGATGAGCTGAGCGGCGTAGCCGGCCGCCAACAGCACCCGGTCGTCGCCGGTCGCCGCGTGCGCGTCGAGCACCGCGTCGGCCAGCTTCACCACGTGCGCGTCGCCGTGCCGGGCGGCCCGGGCGAAGATCTCCGCCGGGCCGCCGGGCGCGACCGCCGGCAGCGAGGCGGGCGCGGGCGGGGCGTACACCGAGGTCACGGCGGCCGTGGCGGACCAGGCCGCGGCGACGCTCGGCGCCCAGACCACCGGATCCAGGGCCGGCAGCGTACGCAGCACCGCGGTCGGCGCGGTCACCGCGTGCACCAGCATCACCGGGTTGCCGTGCCCGAACCGGAGGTAGTCCAGGCCGGCCCGGTGCACCAGGTCGGTGAGCGTTCGCTCCGCCTCCGCCGGGGTCGTCGGTGGGCGGAGCGCCGCGACCGCACCTGGCCATTCCGATACGTCCGGCAGCCGGCCCAGCCGCTCCCGGATGCCGCCGGTCCGCTCCGCGATCCGGGGCAGCCCGGCCAACGCGGCCGCCACGTCGGACCGGCCGGTGAGCGGGCCGACCCCGGGCACCGGCTGCCAGCGGGCGGCCCAGTAGCCCAGCGCCTGGCCCAGTTCGGCCAGCCGGTCCGGGGCGGCGCCGTCCTCGCGCAGCACCCGGACGGCGTGCCCGACCCGGATCACGCCGTGGGTGGCGCCGGCCGCGATCCCCGGCAGCAGCCGCGGCCACCAGGTCCCGAGCACCGCCCGCCAGGGCCGCTCGCGCAGCTCGCGATCGAAGTGGGCCAGCCAGTCGCCGGCCCGCTTCGGGTCGCCGAGCGCCTCGCGCCAGTCGTCGATCGGCCGGAGCCCGCGGGGCAGCTCGTCGAGCCGGCGCAGGTAGTCGTCCAGCCACCGGTGTACGCGCGTACCGTGCCCGTGCCGGACCAGCGCCTCGACCGCCATCGGGCCGTGGTTGGAGAGCCAGCCCTCGAACTCCGGGCCGGTCCCGTGCAGCCGTCGGTACGCCTCGTCCAGGATGCCGTCGTCCATGCGGCGATCCTCGGAGCTCAACCGCGCTTCAGGTCAAGCCTGCAGTCGGGCGGCGTCGATCAGACCATGGACCCGCAGCTCGGCGGCGAGCTCCGGCGGGCAGTCGGTCACCGCGGTGGCGGTGCCGATCACCTCGGCGCCCCGGTCGGCGCAGATCTCGTACAGGGCGCGCAGTTGGGCGCCGGTGGCCACCCAGTCGTCCACCACCAGCACCCGGTCGCCGGGGCCGAGGTGCCGGTCCCGAACTCCGAGGGCGACCCGGCGACCGCGGAAGTCCGGTGGGCTCTGCGCCCAGGTGACCGCCCCGGCCGGCAGCCGCCCGTCGCCCGCCTTGTACGCCGGCACGAACCCGACCCCGAGCGCGGTCGCGGCCAGCGGCCCGAGCAGCAGGCCGGTGACCGCCGGGGCGAGCACGACCGTCGGCCGGGTGGACCGGAAGGGCGCGACCAGGGCGGGACCGAGTGCGACCAGCACCTCCGGGTCCCGCCACCAGCCGGAGACGTCGCTGACCAGGTGGTCGCTCTCCGGACCGGGATCGACCCAGCGGAACAGCTCGACCAGGCGTTCGCTCAGCACGGCACCATCCTGCGATACCGACGCGAGGTGATGAGGCACCGGTGCGGGGCAGCGGCTGTTCCTACGATCGGCCCACCGTCGGCCGGATGATCGTCTACACGTATCCCCGCAAATACGGGCATATCACAATGATCACGTTGACTTCGGATGTAGCTCTCTCGTTACGGTCCGAGCCGGTTTGCTCAGCTGACGAAAGGACCGGGCCGGTGGCTGGTAAGCACCACATTCGTACCCGCAGGTTCTCGCCCGCGGCCATCGCGGCGACGGCGGCGGTCGGCGTGGCGCTCGCCGTCGGTGGCACCGTCGGCGCGGTCCAACTGACCTCGGGCCAGGCCGCCCCGGAGCCGACCGTCGCCGAGGCCGTGCCCAGCACCCTCGCCCCCACCTCCCCGTCCGCGTCGCCCAGTGCGACCGCCTCGTCGAGCCTCAGCCCGTCACCGAAGGCGACGGCCACGCCGACGCCGACCCGCACGCAGGCCGCCTCCCGGAGCAAGGCCCGCACCGCCAGCCCGCAGCCCAGCGTCACCGCGACGAGGACCGCGGCGGCCGCCAAGGTGGTCAGCAGCGGCTCCTGCGGCGCGTCCTTCTACGACGAGGGGCAGACGACGGCCAACGGCGAGAGCTTCAACCCGGACGCGCTGACCGCCGCACACAAGACCCTGCCGTTCAACACCAGGGTCCGGGTGACCAACCCGGCGAACGGCAAGTCCGTCACCGTCCGGATCAACGACCGCGGCCCGTTCGTCGACGGCCGTTGCCTGGACCTCTCCCGGGCCGCGTTCGCGGCGATCGCCCCCCTCGGACTCGGCGAGCTGACCGTGACGTACGAGGTGCTCGGCTGATCGGGTGACCGACGGCGATCAGGCCGCCGGGGCGGACCGGCCGGACAGAACGGCCTCGGACGAGGGGTCAGGTCCATTCACCCATTCCCGTCCATCAGGCATGCTGTCCGTTGTACGCACGCAACCCTTCCAGTCGGGCCGCGGCCCGCTGAGCCCCGGATCCCGCGCCGGCCTCGGCGCGGCCCTCGGGCTGCTCGTACTCGCCTCCGCAGTGGAGTTGGCCGACGGTCGGCCGGCCCACTACGTCGCGCTGATGGTCGGCGCTCCGTTCCTTGCCGCGGCGCTGGCCTCCTGGCGGGTGGTGCTGGGAGTGGGCGCCCTGGCCACGGTGATCGGGGCCGGCTTCGCCCTCGCCGAGCGGACGATGTCGCTGGTCACCGCGGTCAACGTGGCCGGCATCGCGCTGGCCACCGGGATCGCGGCCGCCGTCGCCGCGGTACGCCAGCGGCAGGCCGAGCAGATCGCCGAGCTGTCCAAGCTGGCGGCGGTGGCGCAGCAGGCGGTGCTCCGGCCGCTCGGCCCGCAGGTGGGCACCCTGTCGGTCGCGGGCCGTTACATCTCCTCCACCGCCACCGCGGAGATCGGCGGGGACCTGTACGAGGCGATGGACACCCCGTACGGCGTACGCATGATCATCGGGGACGTCCGCGGCAAGGGGCTGGACGCGGTCCGCCTGGCCAGCATCGTGCTCGGCTCCTACCGGCACGTGGCGTACGAGCGGGCGGACCTGCGGGCCGTGGTGACCGATCTGGACCGGGCGGTGGCCCGCAACGTGGGCGACGAGGATTTCGTCACCGCCGCGTTGGTGGAGGAGCGGGGCGGCACCCTCACCATCGTCAACTGTGGACACCCGTCACCGCTGCTGCTGCGCCGAGGCGCGGTGATCCCCCTCGAACCGCCCGCGCCCGCGCCCCCGCTCGGCTTCATGCCGGTCGTCCGGCCAAGGGTGGAACGCCTGGAACCGGGCGACCGGTTGCTGCTCTTCACCGACGGCCTCGGCGAGGCCCGTCGGGACGGTGAGTTCTTCCCGACGGCCGACCGGGCCTGGCGACTGCTCGGCCACGGCACGGTCGCCGACGGGCTGGCGTCGCTGGAAACCGCCCTGGTCGAGTGGGTGCACGGCCGGCTCGACGACGACATCGCGCTGGTGCTGATGGAATACACCGGCCCGCGCAGCGGCGCGGCCGCCGCCGTGCCGAGCTGGGAGGTCGGCGCGGCCGAGAGCTGACGCCGGCGCTCAGCCGTCGGCCAGCTCGTCGGCGGCCCGTCGCCCCGCCTCGCCGGCCCGGTGCAGGAAGTCGGCGATCAGCTCCAGCTGGCTCGCGTCGTACCCGGCGCAGATTTCGTCCATCGACGCGTTCATGCCGGCGTAGAGGCGGTACACCTCCGCATTGCGCTCGCGGAGCGCCCGGACCGTGACCGAGCGGCGGTCGGCGGCGGCCGGGTCCCGCTCCCGCACGATCCATCCGCCGCGCTGCAGCCGGTCGAGGATCCCGGTCACGGTGGCCGGGTGCAGGCCGGCCCGCCGGGCCAGCGCCCCCGGGCTGATCGGCCCGTGCCGGGCGATCAGGTCGAGGCAGTCCAGGTCCACGTCGCGCAGCGAGAGGCGTACGCCGACGTGGTGGTTGAGGAGCCCGAGCTGGTTGCTCAGTTCCCGCATCGCGTCCTTGACCCGGGTGGCGGTCCGGCGGTGGCGACGCGCGTCCTCAGATGCTACGGAATCCATATTGTTCGAGCCTCGTATCAGATGTTTACGGTTCCCATATCTTACGAGGATCGGCCGCCGGGCGCGGTCGCCGACGGAAGGCGTACCCATGAAAATCACCGTCTTCGGTGCCACCGGTGGCATCGGCCGGCATCTCGTCGACCAGGCCGTCGCCGCCGGCCACGAGGTCACCGCCGTGGCACGTCAGCCGGGGCGGCTGGCCGGCGTACCGGTCCGGGTGGTCGCTGCCGACCTGGCGACGGCCGATCCGGCGACGCTGCGGGCGGCGGTCGCGGGGGCCGACGCGGTGCTCTCCGGCCTGGGCCCCCGCTCGGCGGTCGACGCCGGCATCGCCGCCCGGGGCACCGGGGCGATCGTCGAGGCGATGAGGGAGTCCGGCGTACGACGGATCGTGGTGGTCAGCGCCGCGCCGGTTGGCGTGGTGCCGTCCCCCGGCCGGCCGCACCCGCCCAAGCGGGACCCGGGCGACGGGCCGCTGATGCGCTTCGTGTTGGGGCCGGCGATTCGCCGGGTGCTCCGCCGGCACTACGCCGACCTCGCGCTGATGGAGGAGATACTGCGGGACAGCGGCCTCGACTGGACGGTCGTCCGCCCGCCCCGGCTGACCGACAAGCCGCTGACCGGCGCCTACCGGACGGCGTACGGGCGCAACGTGCGGGGCGGCCTGACCGTCTCCCGGGCCGACGTCGCCCAGCTGATGCTTCACTCGCTGGACCAGCCCGAGTCGGTCGGGCGGACCGTCGGCGTGGCGAACTGACGGACGCCGGAGGGTCGGAAGCTGAACCGGAAGTGTGTAATCGGCGTCACTTGGTTGATCGGCTTGTCGACCGCTACCCGCGAGTAATACAGTCGGGGTTACTGATCGGTAACCTGTCCGGAAGCGGGGCCAGCGAGCATGACCCACTACAAGAGCAACCTTCGGGACCTCGAGTTCAACCTGTTCGAGGTCTTCGGGGCGGACCGGACGTTCGGCCAGGAGCCGTACACGGACCTGGACGTCGAGACCGCCCGCAGCTTCCTCTCCGAGGTCGACCGCCTGGCCCGCGAGGACCTGGCCGCGAGCTACACGGACAGCGACCGCAACCCGCCCGTCTTCGACCCGGCGACGCACACCGCGCCGCTGCCGGAGTCGTTCAAGAAGTCGTACCAGGCGTTCATGGACTCGGAGTTCTGGCGGCTGGACCTCCCCGAGGCGCTCGGCGGCACCAACGCGCCGCGGGCGCTCTGGTGGTCGCTCGCCGAGCTTGTGCTCGGCGCGAACGCCCCGATCTGGATGTACGCCTCCGGCCCGTCGTTCGCGCACGTGCTGCACGTCGAGGGCACCGAGCAGCAGAAGAAGTGGGCCAAGCTCTTCATCGAGAAGCAGTGGGGCTCCACCATGGTGCTCACCGAGCCGGACGCCGGCTCGGACGTGGGCGCCGGCCGTACCCGCGCCGTCCCGCAGCCGGACGGCTCGTGGCACATCGAGGGCGTCAAGCGCTTCATCACCTCGGGTGAGCACGACCTGAGCGACAACATCGTCCACTATGTGCTGGCCCGCCCGGCCGGCGTCGAGGGCGTCGGCGGCCCGGGTACCAAGGGCCTGTCGCTCTTCGTGGTGCCGAAGTACCACTTCGACGAGCACACCGGCGAGCTGGGCGAGCGCAACGGCGTCTTCGCCACCAACGTCGAGCACAAGATGGGCCTGAAGGTCTCCAACACCTGCGAGGTGACCTTCGGTGAGCACGGCGTACCGGCCAAGGGCTGGCTGCTGGGCGAGAAGCACGACGGCATCCGGCAGATGTTCATGATCATCGAGTACGCCCGGATGATGGTAGGCACCAAGGCGATCGCCACCCTCTCGACCGGCTACCTGAACGCCCTGGAGTACGCCAAGAACCGGGTGCAGGGCGCCGACCTGATCCAGATGACCGACAAGACCGCGCCGCGGGTGACCATCACCCACCACCCGGACGTGCGTCGCTCGCTGATGCTGCAGAAGTCGTACGCCGAGGGTCTGCGGGCGCTGGTCTGCTACACCGCCGGCTGGCAGGACAAGGTCGCCATCGCCGAGGCGGCCGGCGACGAGAAGGCCACCAAGCTGGCCAAGCGGGTCAACGACCTGCTCCTCCCGCTGGTCAAGGGCGTCGGGTCCGAGCGGGCGTACGAGCTGCTCGGCCACGAGGCGCTGCAGACCTTCGGCGGCTCCGGCTTCCTCCAGGACTACCCGCTGGAGCAGTACGTCCGGGACTCCAAGATCGACACCCTCTACGAGGGCACCACGGCGATCCAGAGCCTCGACCTGATCTTCCGGAAGATCGTCCGGGACAACGGCAAGGCGCTGATGGCGGTCGCCGGCGAGATCCAGGAGTTCATCACCTCCGAGGGCGGCAACGGCCAGCTCAAGGAGGAGCGGCAGGCGCTCGGCAAGGCGCTCGCCGAGATCCAGAACATCCTCGGCGTGATGACCGGGTGGCTCGGCGAGGCGCAGAGCGGCGACGCCCGGGCCCTCTACAAGGTGGGCCTGAGCAGCCGACGCTTCCTGCTGGCCGTCGGCGACCTGGTGGTCGGCTGGCTGCTGCAGAAGCAGGCCGACGTGGCCCTGCGGGCGCTGAACGGCGAGGTGTCCGCCGCCGACAAGGCGTTCTACACCGGCAAGGTGGCCGCCGCCCGGTTCTTCGCTCGCGAGGTGCTGCCCCGCATCGGCGCCGACCGGCGGATCATCGAGGGCGCCGACCTGGAGCTGATGGACCTCCCGGAGGAGGCGTTCTGAGCCCCGATGGGGTGAGGAGTCCGGTTCGGCACTGATACCCGGCGGCCGGCGAGCGCGAGCTCGCCGGCCGCCGTCGTGATTTCGACTCCCGGACCGGTAGCCGGGCGGGCTGGCGGGTAACCGTCGCGGACCACCGCAGGTACACGCCCAAGGGCCACCGCACGGGGGAGTGCAGCGCACATGGGCATTGGTAGTGGAATCTTTCTCATCGCCATCGGGGCGATCCTGACCTTCGCCATCCGGGCCAACGTCTGGTGGATCGACCTGCGTGCGGTCGGCTGGGTACTCATTCTGGCCGGGCTGGCCGTTCTGCTCACCACGCTCTGGTTCTGGCAGGACCGGCGCAGGCGGGCCCGCACCCTCATCGTGGAGGAGAACCGGCTCTCCCATCCGACCGCGATGATGCCCCCGCCGCCCGACCCGCCACCGCCCACGGCACCGCCGTCCTGAGCTGTTCAGTCGCCCGCCGCGTCAAGAGGGGCCCCGGTGCAACGGAAACCGTCAACAGAGGGCCCCTCCTTTCACCTCAGCCGCGCGCGGTGTGCCGGTTGACGATGGGGCCGCCGCCCGGTGCCAGCTCGGCCCAGGGCGTCGTCGCCCGGTGCATCACCAGGTCCGTGGTGCGCAGCCCGTCCGGGTCGGCCCGCTCCGGGTCCAGCAGCGCCGAGAGCAGCGAGATGCCCGGGTTGTGGGCGATCAGCAGCACGACGCCCGCCGCCGGGTCGACCGTCCGGACCAGCCCCAGCAGGTCCTCCGGGCGTGCCTCGTACGCGGCGCCCTCGTACCGCACCACCGGCGCGGACCCCGCCGGTCCCCCCTCCGGCGGGGACCCCGTCATGCCCAGCGCCACGTCGTGCCAGGTCTGCCGGGTCCGCCGGACGCTCGAGCAGAGCACCACGTCGGGGAGCACGGCGTGCCGGGCCAGCCAGGCGCCGGCTGCGGCCGCGTCGGCGTGACCGCGCGCGGTCAGCGGCCGTTCCGCGTCCGGGGTGTCCGAGGACTGCTCGGCCTTGGCGTGCCGCAGCAGCACCAGTGTCCGCTCCTGGTTCCTGCCGTCCGTCATGGGCTCAGCTTGCCTGATTGGCGATCGGAGCGCCTGGGTAAGTCGATGGATGCCGCTACCTCATCCATGGCCGCGGCGGGTAGGAAACGCCAGCTGAACGCCAAGGAGGCGACATCATGGGCATCGGTGCCAGCATCTTCCTCATCGCGCTCGGCGCGATCTTCGCGTTCGCCATCGACGCCAATCTGGGATGGCTCGACCTGAACGTCGTCGGCTGGGTGCTGATGCTCGTCGGCGTCGTCGGCCTGATCACCACCCTCTACTTCTGGAACACCCGCCGCCGCACCGTGGTCGCCACCCCGGTGCGCGAGGACCGGGTCGTGGCCGACCGGGTGGTCCCGGTGCAGGACGACCGGGTGGTGCGGGAGGAGTACCGCGAGGTGCGCCGCCCCGGCTACCCCGCCTGAGCACCGCACACACGTCGGGGGTCCCGCAACGGCGCGGGGCCCCCGAAGCGTGCCCATGATCAGGCGAACAGGGCGAAGTAGATCGCGATGTGGTGGCAGATCGCGGCGACCAGGGTGCAGGCGTGGAAGAACTCGTGGTGGCCGAAGACCGTGGGCCACGGGTTCGGCCGGCGCAGCGCGTAGAAGACCGCGCCGACGCTGTAGATCGCGCCGCCGACGATCAGCAGGACCAGGGCGGTGACCCCGCCCGAGTGCAGGATCTGCGGCAGCATCGCCACGGCGACCCAGCCGAGCGCCAGGTAGAGCGGCGCAGAGACCCAGCGCGGCGCGTGCGGCCAGATCAGCTTCAGTGCCACGCCGGCCAGGGCCCCACCCCACACCAGGCTGAGCATGATGCCGGCCTGCCGGGTGCCCAGCAGGAGGGCACAGAACGGCGTGTACGTGCCGGCGATGAACACGAAGATCATCGAATGGTCCATCCGGCGCATGATCTGGTAGCCGCGCTCCGACCACACCCGCCGGTGGTAGAGGGCGCTGGTGCCGAAGAGCCCGCAGACGGTCAGGCTGTAGATGAGGCAGCTGACCAGCGGCGCCCAGCCGGGCCGGGCGGCGGCGATCGAGCAGAGCACGATGCCGCAGACGAGTGCGACGAAGAACGCGTAGGTGTGCAGCCAGCCGCGCATCCGGGGTTTACCGATGTCGACCGGCTTGAGCCGAAGCGGTGCGGAGGTGGTCACGGCAATAGGTTACGGCACCGTAGGTTACTTGTAAGTAGTGTGGCCCGTCACGCCTTCGGTCCGGACGGAGGGCCCTTGTGGAGCCTCGGATCCGCGAGTATGGCGGGATGCGGATCCGGCCCGTCGGCGCGCACGCTCTGCTGCTTGACTGCGACGACCCCGACCAGGTGCAGGGGTGGCGCGCCGAGTTGTGGCGTCGCCGCGAGTCGGGCGAGTTGAGCGCGGTGGAGATCGTCCCGGCGGCCCGCACGGTGCTGCTGGACGGCGTACCCGATCCGGCGTCGACCGCCGCGCTGATCGCCGGCTGGACGCCGCTGCCAGTCGCCACCGCGACCGCTGGCGGCGAGGTCGAGGTGCCCACCGTGTACGACGGCCCGGACCTGCCGGCCGTCGCCGAGCACTGGGGCGTCGACGTGCCGGGGGTGGTCGAGCGGCTGCGGAGCACCGAGTTCCGGGTGGCCTTCTGCGGCTTCGCACCCGGCTTCGCGTACCTGACCGGGCTTCCCGCGGAGTTGGCGGTGCCCCGGCTGCCCAGCCCGCGGCCCCGGGTGCCGGCCGGATCGGTTGCCCTCGCCGGCCCGTACGCCGGGATCTATCCGACCGCCTCGCCCGGCGGCTGGCTGCTGGTCGGGCGGACCGGGCTCACCCTCTTCGACGTGCACGCGAACCCGCCGGCCCGGCTCATCCCCGGCACCCGGGTCCGGCTGGTGTCGGCATGATCGAGGTGCTCCGGGCCGGCGCCCTCACCACCGTGCAGGACCAGGGCCGACCCGGCTTCGCCCACCTCGGCGTGCCCCGGTCCGGGGCGCTCGACCCGGCGGCGCTGCGGCTGGCCAACCGGCTGGTCGGCAACCCGGAGGCCGCCGCCGGGCTGGAGATCACGCTGACCGGTTGCCAACTGCGGTTCACCCGGGCCGCCACGGTGGCGGTGACCGGGGCCGACGTCGAGATCCGGGTGGACCGGCGGCCGGCGGACGTCGGCCGGCCGCTCTCCGTGCCGGCCGGGGCGGTCCTGCGGATCGGTCCCGCCCGTACCGGCGTCCGCAACTGGCTGGCCGTCTCCGGCGGGCTCGACGTGCCTCCGGTGCTCGGTAGCCGGGCCACCGACACCCTCTCCGGCCTCGGCCCGCCCCCGGTACGCGACGGCGACCGGCTGCCCCTCGGCTCCCCGGTCGGCAACCCCGCCCCGGTCGACGTGACCGTCACGGCGCCGGTCACCGACGAGCTGCGGCTGACGTTGCGGCTCGGCCCCCGGCACGACTGGTTCACTCCGGCCGCGCTGAACCTCCTGCTGACCACCCCGTACGCGGTCAGTCCGCTGAGCAACCGGGTCGGCGCGCGACTGGTCGGCGCACCGCTGCCCCGCGCGGTGGCCGACGAGCTGCCCAGCGAGGGGCTGGTGCTCGGCGCGGTGCAGGTCCCGGCGGACGGTCAGCCGCTGATCTTCCTCGCCGACCACCCCACCACCGGCGGATACCCCGTCATCGGGGTGGTGGACGAAGTAGCACCCCTCGCGCAGGCCCGCCCGGGGACTACGGTGAGGTTCCATGGACCTCAACGCTGATCTCGGCGAGGGATTCGGCATCTGGCGGCTCGGCGATGACGAGGCGCTGCTGGAGCTGGTCACCTCCGCCAACGTGGCCTGCGGTTTCCACGGCGGCGACCCGTCCACCATGCGCCGAGTCTGCGCGGGCGCGGCCGAACGCGGGGTCGCCATCGGCGCCCAGGTCGGCTACCGGGACCTGGCCGGCTTCGGCCGCCGGCACATCGCGTACGGCTTCGCCGAGCTGCGCGACGAGGTGACCTACCAGCTCGGCGCGCTGGACGGGTTCTGCCGGTTGTTCCGCACCCGGGTGCGTTACCTCAAGCCGCACGGCGCGCTCTACCACGCCGCGGCGTCCGACGAGGCACAGGCCGCGGCCGTGGTCGCCGCGGTCGGTGCGTACGACCGCGAGCTGCCGGTGCTCTGCGCGCCGGGCTCGGTGCTCGCCCAGCTCGCGGTCGGCGCGGGACTGCGGGTGGTCGCCGAGGGCTTCGCCGACCGGAACTACCTGCCCAACGGCTCGCTCGTGCCCCGGACGGCCGCCAACGCGCTGGTGACCGACCCGGAGGAGGTGGCCGCCCGGGCCGTCCGGATGGCCACCGAACGCACCGTGGTGGCGGTCGACGGCACTGTCATTCCGCTTCAGGTCGAGTCGATCTGCGTGCACGGCGACTCTCCGGGTGCGGTGCGGTCCGCCGGGATGGTCCGGGCCACGCTGATCGACGCGGGGATCACCCCGAAGCCGTTCGCCTGATCCCGGTCAGCTTTCCCACGCTCGACGCGTCGGGAGCGGACGGCGGCGTGTCGTGACCCGGCGGCGCATGTCCCCATGGGCGATATGACGAAGCGGCATGTTTATGACGCTCCGGCATATCGCTCGCGGGGCATGTGCCTTCGGAAGCGGCGGGACTTCGGGAGCGGCGGGACTTCGGCGCGTGAGCCGGCCACCCGGGGCCGGCGCTCGATCGGACCGCCCGGTCAGGCGTCCAGGCCGCGCAGGACCAGCGGCAGCCGGGTGGCCGCCCCCTCGACCACGCGTACCGGGACGCCCCAGTCCTGCCGGGTCAGGTGGCAGGCCGCGTGCTCGACCTCGGCGTCGCAGGTGGCCGCCTGGGCGGTCACCTGGAGCACACCACCGGACACCTCGCCGTTGACCACCAGCCGGCGGGACAGATCCGTGGTGGTGCCGGCACCCTCGAGCAGCAGCTCCGGCGGGGACGCGGAGACCACCAACCGGGTGGACGGGCCATACGTCTCGTCCAGCTTCTGTCCCGGTGCCGGGGTGAAGATCACGTCGAGCGTCATCTCTCCGGCCGCCACGTCGGTCGGCTTCCGCTCGGTGCGGTGCCGGGGCCCGTCCACCGTGCCGGCGCCGGCGGCGGAGAGCGCGCCGGGGGCCAGCCGGGTCAGCCGGTGCGCGCCGGACTCGACCACCAGCACCTCCCCCTCCGGGGTGAGCACCAGGTCGCTCGGCTCGGCCAGCCCGTCCGAAACCGTGGAGACCTGGTCGGTCTCCGGGTCGAAGCGGCGGACCGCGCCGTTGTAGGTGTCGGCGATCAGCACCGAGCCGTCCGGCAGCGCACACACCCCCAGCGGGTGCTGGAGCAGTGCCTGATCGGCCGGGCCGTCGACATGGCCGAAGTCGAAGAGCCCCTGCCCGACCGAGGTGCCCAGCACGCCGTTCTCGACGTACCGGATGGCGCTGGACTCGCTGTCGGCGATCCAGAGGCGGGCCCCGTCGGCGGAGACGGAGAGGCCGGAGGGCTGCGCCATCCAGACGTCCGGCAACGGGCCGTCGCGGAGGGCCTCGACCGTCGTGCCGGCGTACACCCCGGCGGTCCGCTTGATCGGGTCGAACCACCAGAGCTGGTGGATGCCGGCCATCGCGATGATGACCTTGTCTTCGTACCAGGCGACGTCCCAGGGGGAGGAGAGGTCGACCGAGCGCGCGTCGTGCGCGTGGTCGTCGACCGTCGCGCGCCACGGCCGGCCGGTACCGGCGACCGTGACCACCTCGCCGTTGGCCAGTCGGACGCCGCGCAGCAGGTGGTTGACGGTGTCCGCGACGACCAGGTCGTACCCGGCCACCTCGGCGACGTGCGTGGGGAGCAGGCAGAGCCCCTGCGGCTCGGAGAAGGTCGCCGTCTCCGGCGGGCCGTCGTCGTCGCCCCGGGTGCCCGAACCGAACCGGCGGAGCACCTTTTCGCCGTCCGGGGCCAGCTCCACCAGCGAGTGCCGGGCAGAGTCGGAGACCAGCAGGTTGCCGCCGTCGAGCACCACGGCCTTGCCGGGGAAGCGCAGCGTGGTCTCCGGCTCGGCCGGCGGGACGTAAGGGCCGTCGCCGCGGTGCAGGGTGCCCTTCGCCTCGTGGGTGGCGATCAGCTCGTCGATCAGCCGGGACAGCCCCTCGGCGTGCCCCTCACCGGCCATGGTGGCCACCACGTAGCCCTCGGGGTCGACCACCGACAGGGTGGGCCAGGCCTTGGCCGCGTACTGCTGCCACATGCCCAGCTCGGGGTCGTCGAGCACCGGGTGGTGCACGCCGTACCGTTCGACCGCCGCGGCCAGCGCGTCCGGGTCCTTCTCGTGCTCGAACTTCGGCGAGTGCACGCCGATGACGACCAGCACGTCGCCGTACTTCTCCTCGAGCGGGCGCAGCTCGTCGAGCACGTGCAGGCAGTTGATGCAGCAGAAGGTCCAGAAATCCAAGATGACGCAGCGACCTCGAAGGTCCCGCAATGTCAGGTTTCGTCCCCCAGTGTTAAGCCACTGGCGGCCCCGTAGCTCGGGCGCACGGACGCGGGCTGAAGCGGTCATTAGGCAAGCCTGTCACGGCGTCGCCGGGGACGTCCGGCGGGGCGGTCAGGTGGCCGAGGAGAGCCCGGCCGACCCGGGCGCGTCGCCGGGGGCGGCTGGACGCGGCCGATGGTCAGGCGGGGCCCCCGGTAATCCTCAGAGCAGGCTCAGGACTGCCGGGATCGCCATGAGGACTGTGCCCATGCCGACGAGCAGTAGGCCGGATAGCTGAAGTCGGGCTGTCCCGACGACGGCGTCCTTCGCCAGCCTCTCCACGTCCCGATCCGCCTGGTCTAGGCGCTCGCCCAGTTTATTTATCTCGTCGTGTACGGCCTTGACGTCCTGGTTATGCCGCCCTCGATCATCGCGGGCCGCCTTCTCGATGTTGTTGACGCGCTGGACCAGCAGCATCACTTGCTTCTCTAGGGGCGCATCCTCCGGAATCTCCGGTCCAACGAACGTCGCCCATGCCGTCCCTACGGAGACCGATACGCCGATGGATTGCGCCTGGAGGGTCGCGTTTCGTCGTCGCCAGGGCATGAGGCGGAACGATTGCACGCGCAGCCACTGCCAGGCCCTCGCCAGCAACGGCCATAGCGGACCGTCGCCGTACTGCGTGTGGTCGCGCCACAAGGCCACGCAGGCGCATCCGGTCCCGGCGAGTGTCAACGCGAGACCCAGCAAGGTCAGAGTTAGCACGACCAGAATTGTGGCAGGTCGATGCCATGACGGCCCGGGCGTGTAAACGCAGAAAGCCCCCGACCCCGGCGCGCGGACCAGGATCGGGGGCGTTCGTCGTGTGCGGCGAGGGCGGGCCGTCTACCCGCCGAGGGGCGACCGTAGGCGGCCGAACTAAGCGGCGGCTACCTCGGGCCAGGGTGCGACCTCCTCGGCGCTCTGAGGGTCTGCCTCGGGGTATCGGCGGGCCATCTCCCCCGCGACGCGATAACGCAACCAGCGGACCAGCAACCGGTACTCGCCGGGCGTGGTCACGCGGGGCCCGTACTCGGCGACCAGCTGGCGCGCGATCTCCGCGCGGACGGCGTCCGGGCCAAGCGGATACCAGACCGCTAGACGGTCTTCGTCCAGCCGGAACGCCTTCACGGCCTGGCCGTCGTCGTGGCGCTTGGGGGGCGGTCGGCAGTACGCGGTAGGACCGCGCGGCCTCGGACATGCGGTAGACGGTCACTCGGCGACCTCCGGTCCGGCCGAGAAGTTGACCGCGGCGAGGCGGGCGCGGACGTCCTCGCGGTGGATGCGCGGGGAAGCGGCGGCGTGGAAGGCGGCCAGGGCTACGCCCCGGGACCCGTCGCCGTGCGTGTAGGCGTACGACCAGGCGGCCGACCACAACGCCGAGGCGGTCCAGCCGATCGCCGGACGGCGCGCGAAGTCGGACGGTCGGAACGGCGGGAGGTCTTCGCCGCGAAGGGTCGGCGTGACGGTCTCGGCCGAGGCGGGCGCGCGACCAGCGCGGCGCGCCCAGGGCCAGTTCTTCGCGGGCTTCCTCGGCGTGGCGCGGGGACAGGTACTCGATACGGGCGAAGCCGTGCCGGATCAGGGCGGCCAGCTGGTTCGGGTTCATCGCGCGTCGCCCCCGTTCCGCCGGGTGGCGAGGGTGGCCAGGTAGGCGGCGAGGCCGGACGCCTTGCCGGCGTACGCGGCGATCAGGCGCGCAGGGCGCGCAGGTACGGTGGACGGCGCGCAGGTACGGTGGACATAGCGGAAGGACTCCTCTTCCGTTAGGGCCTCGGTCGGCGGCGGAATCGCTCGGCCGGGGCCTGCCTTATTTGGTTGTGAGTGAGGTCTGTCAGGCGTCGGTGGGCGCGTGGTCGGCGTCCAGGGGCGCGGGGTCGGATTCGTGGGCCCACGTAAAGCGGAGGCGGGCGTGAGGGTCGAACCGCACGCCCCGGCGGCCGTTCGCCGGGGCGACGGTTACGGCGTTCAGGGCCAGGCCGAGGAGGCCGCGGCGGTCGGCGACGATGGCGGCCTCCCACGCTTCCCGCGCTAGAACCGGGTCGAGTAGCGGGGAGATATCGGCCTCGGGCAACGGGAAGTCGGCCAGGTTGCGGCGCAGTCCAGCGACACGGGCGGTCAGGCGTTCGTGTAGTCGGTTCCACCGCTGAATCGCCTCGGGGCCGACAAACTCCCCGCGCAGGTATCGGGCGTCTTCCAGGTCGACCAGGGCGGCGTTAGCGTCTTCGAGCGCGGCCGTGATGGTGGCCCGCTCGCGGATGATGTCCGGGTCATGCCGGGCCACCCACCGCTCCGCCACGGCGTCTAGCAACGGGTCGCCCGGTTCGGTCGCGGCCAGGCGGTTAATGAAGGCCTCGACCACGGCACGGTCTACGGCGGCGATAAACGCCGTGGTGTGCGCCGGGCACGGGTGGCCGAGGCGCTGTGCCTGGCAGACGTAAGACTTGCCAAGGGCCGACATACGGCCGCCGCAACCGCCGCAGCGGAGGAAGCCGGTCAGGAGGTGGGATACCTGCGCGCGGACGCCCCGGGCGCGGCCGAGGTTGTCGGCGGCGGTGCGGTCTTCCAGGATGCGGACGACTTGCAGTTGTTCGGCGGGCGTGATGATCCCCCGGCCGATCTCGACCGTCTCGCCCGTCTCGGGGTCGCGCCAGGGGACAACCTTCGCCGTGTACTTCCCGTCGCGCTTGACGGTCTCGGGGAGTAACCCGGCGAACGCGGGCGACTTGAGAATGGCCGACAGCGTTCCGACGCCCCAGTTACCGCCGCGCGGGGACAGGACCTCGCGGGCGTTCAGGTCACGGGCGATACGGACCAGCGGTTCGGCGGACAGGGCCCGGTCGGCGATCTCCCGGGCGATCGGCGCGGTGCGTGGGTCGTGGTCTAGCTTCCCGTCCTCGGCGACCGACAGGCCGTACGGCGGCTGACCGCCGATCCAACGGCCGAGGCTGCGAAGGTGGGCCTTCGCCGAGGCGACCCGTAGGCCGATGTTCGCGGACTCGCTGCGGGCGACCTCGGACAGCAGCGCCAGAACTAGCCGGGACTGTTGGTGCGACGTGTCTAGGCCGTCCTGAACGAAGACAATCCGGCCCCCGACTTTCTCGACCTGGTCCAGGACTTGCCCGACCTGGCCCATGCCACGGCGGGACAGCCGGTCGACCTTCCAGACAACCAGGGTCCCGACGGTCCCGGTCGTGAGCGCGGAGATAGCGGCGTCAAACCCGGCGCGGTCTACGGCCTTGTAGCCGGACCGGCCCCGGTCAATGTGGACCGTGCGGACTTCCAGCCCGTTACGGGCACACCAGGCCCGACAGTCGGCCTCCTGGCGTTCAATGGCGGTCTTTCCCTCGCGGTCGAGGGATAGACGCAGGTACAGATCGGCGAGGTGTTCGTGATGAGACATGCCGAGGACGTTAGGGCCCTCGGCGGGGGAGTTGCAAGTCTCTTCTAGGACTTCCCAAAGTCGATCAACAGGATCCTGCCCCGCAGATCGGACAGCTTCAGGTCCCGCCCGCCGGTGTTCAGCCAGCCCCGACCGCGCAGCTCAGGGGCCCGTACTCGTGCGCTCATGCCTTCAGTCTGCCGGACCGGACCGGCCCAATCGGCCGCACCCCAGAGGGACTCGATCACAATCCGGACGTACGACGGCGGGGCCACGGATCGTCCGTGGCCCCGCCGTCGCGGAACTGCTACTTGCCGGCCGGCTTCAGGCAGAGCACCCGGTCGGCCCCGCCTCCCGGCAGCACCACGTGCGGCTGGGTCGGGTCGGCGCACTTCTCCTTGGCGTCGACCCGGGAGACCACGGTGAAGGCACCCTGCTCGCCGCAGTTGGCGGCCACCGCGCCCCCGCCGGACTGCTTGACGCACGAGCCCACGGCCGGGTCGAACCCGGCCGGCTTGTCGTCGCCGCCGACCTTGCCGAGCAGCGCCAGCAGGCCGAGCGGAACCGCCAGGATCAGCACCGCTGTGATCAGCACGGCGGCCAGCACCCGGCCGTTGCGCACCTTCGGCGTCGGGGCCTCGGTCGCCGGCTCGGACTCGGGCTTGAACGCGTCGAACCGGCCCTGGTCCGGGTCGGCGCCGGGGCCTGGCTGCCAGGCCGGGGGCGCCTGCTGGGGCGGCGGCGGGAAGGCGGGCGGGAAAGCGCCCTGGGCCTGCTCGTTCATCGCCGGCCCGTGGCCCGGCGCGGCGTTCACCGACGCGCGCCCACCGGCCGGGCCGGCGAACGGGCCGCCGGGACCACCCGGGTTGGCGAACGGGTCGCCGGGGCCGGCGAACGGGTCGCCCGGACCAGCCTGGCCGGCGAACGGGTCACCCGGACCGCCGAACGGTTCGGCCGGACGGTCGCCGCTGTGCGGGTGCACGCCGTTGACCGGGCGGTTGTTGCCGGCCGGGTTCATGAAGGAGGGCACGCCGGTCGGGAAGGGGGGCGGGCCCGCGGGCGACGACGGCGGGGCGGACGGCACCGGCGGCGCCTCGAAGGCGTTCGGCGGCGGCGGACGGTCGTGGTCGTCGAAGCGGGGCTGCCCGCCATGCTCGTCGAAGCGCGGGCCCTGCTCCGGGTAGCCGTTCGGGCCGCTCTGCTCGGGGGCGTCCTCCGGCTCCGGCCGGGTCGGCCGGCCGTAGACCCGGGGCTGCGGGGCCGGCGCGCCGGCGGGCAGGGGCTGGTCCGCCGGAGGCGTCACCCGGCTGGCCAGCGGCACCGCGGCGCTTGCGGAGACGCTCCCGGCCGCGCCGGCCTCCGCCGAGGGTACGGCGGCCCGGGCGGCGACCCCGGACTCCGGGGACGTACGCGGCGCAGGCACCACCGGCCCGGCCGGCGCCTGCGGCTCCTCGGGCGAGGGCCCGGCCCATCCGGGAACGCCCGACTGCTCCGACTGGTGCGCCTGCGGCTCCCGGCCGACCGGCTCGGCGTGCCCCTCGGCGGGCGAAGAGAACTGGGCCGGTGGCGCGTAGTCGGCCGGCGGCGAGGCGGCCAGGCTGGCGCCCGGCACCCGCTGCTCCTGCGGCGGCAGTGGCATGGCGTTGGCCGGCGAGATTCCCGGACCCGGCGCCGGCTGGTAGACCGGCGGCTCCTCGGCGCGGCCCGGCTCCCAGCCGTTCGACTGCGGCTGGGCGGGCTCCGCCTCGGCGGCCCGGCCCCACGCCTCGCCGGGGGCCCAGGGTTCGGCGTCCGGGATCGCGGGGCGGTCACCGACGGTCCACTGTGGCGGGCTGTCCTGGTTGGCGCCCCAGGCCGGCGTGCCATCCGGGGACGGCACCGACGCGCTCGCCCGGGCTGATGCCGGCTCGGGCGGCGTCCAGCCGGCGGCCTCCGGCCGGTCGCCCGGCGCCGACACGGATGCCGCGCCCCAGGCGCCGGCCTGCGCCGGCTCCTCGGCCGCCGCCCAGTCCTGGCGGGGTCGGTCGTCGTGCTGCTGCGGTACGGCGGCGGCGCCGCTCCACCCGCGGGCCGGAGCCTGATCGTCCTGCCCGGCCCAGGCCGGCTGCTGCGGATCCTCGCCCCGCGCCGCGGCCCGACCGGCGGTCCAGCCCCCAGAGCGGTCCGGGTCGTCGTGCTGCGCGGTCGCACCAGCTTCCCAGCCGCCGGATCGGACGGATTCGTCCTGCTGCGCGCCGGCGGTCCAGCCGCCCGAGCGGGCCGGGTCGTCCTGCTGGGCCGACGTGCCGGCGGTCCAGCCGCCCGAGCGGGCCGGGTCGTCCGGCGTGGACCAGGTGTCGTGCGGCGGCCCGGCCGGCGTGGGCACCTGCGCGGCGCCGCGGGCGGTCGACTCGCCGGGCGCCCACGCGGGCGCGGACTGCTCGCCCGCCCAGGCCGGGTGATCGTCCTGCCGCTGGGCGGCGGCCCCGACGGCCCAGCCACCCGGGCGGTCGTCCTGCGGCGCACCGGCCGGGTTCCAGCCGCCGGACCGGGCGGGATCGTCGTCCTGCTGCGGTGCTGGCGCGGCGGTCCAGCCGCCGGAGCGGGCCGGGTCGTCGTGCCCGGCGGGCGTCGGCACCTGGGCCGCGCCGTGGGCGCTCGGCTCACCGGCCTGCGCCCAGGCCGGCTGCTCTCCCTGCGGTGCGGCACCGGGCGCGGGGGCGGCGGCCCAGGCGGGGCCCGCCTGCTCGGGCGGGGTCGCCCACGCCGGCGGGGACTGTTCTCCCTGCGGGGCGCCGGACGCGGGCGCGGCCGGCCAGGCGGGACCCGCCTGCTCCGGGGTCGCCCAGGCGGGCTGGGTCGAGCCGGCCGGCGGGGCCCAGGCACCCGGTTCGTCCTGCTGCGGCGCCTGGCCCGCGGCCCAGGTGGCGGCCGGCGGCTGACCGCTCGGCGGACCCCAGGCCGGGGCGGGCGGCTGGTTCTCCTGCGCGGCCCAGGCGGGGGCGGGTGCCTGGTCGTCCGGTGCGGCCCAGGCGGGGGCCGGCTGGCTCGGCCGACCGGCGGGCGGGGCCCAGCCGAGGTCGGGGGCGCCGGGGTACCCGTTGTCCTGCTGCGCCGGGCGGTCGCCGTACGGCGCCGGTCCGCCGGCGCCCGGCGACACCTCGCCCGGCTCCTGGCCGTGGCGGTGCGGGGCCTCGGACGTCATGGGTGGGCCTCCTCCATCACATGTCGGCCGCCGATGCCGATCGGGACCGTCGGCATGGTTGCCGGCGTCGCCGGGGGTACCGGCCGTGCAGGCTCCCCGCACCGTATCCGGTGGCCGCCCGGAGGCATCCGGGGAGCATCGGTCGTCACTCACCGTTACCGGGCGGTGTCGATCGGCTTCTATCGGCGCGATCGGGCCCCGGGGCGGGTGGGTGGCGACCGAGCCCCACCGTACCGGGCGGTGCGGCGGGGTGGAACTCCGGTCTCAATCGACCGGTAACGCCGAAGACCCGCCCGGCTGAACCGGGCGGGCCTTCGAACTGGAGGAGGTGAGGAATGTCGTGGAGCGTCAGCTCATGTGACGCTGGGCGATGGCGAGCAGCTCGTCGCGGACCGCCGGGGAGTTGGCGGAACGCAGCGCGTGCTCGATGGCGCGGGCGCGGCGGTTGGCGTCGCGGCGGTTGCGAATGCGCTCGATCATGCTCATCTGGGTCTCTCTCCTGGCTATTCGGTTGTCAGCCCCTTGATGTCTCTATTGAACAGCAGAACGCCGCCAACTTCCATCGATTATTAGGTGAGCTGTGACACCTGCCGAAGAATCGTAGGCCAGGAGCCGCGAGGGCCGAAGTTTTCTTCCCCCAACGGACACGGCCGGTGTGCCGGGCGTTCACCCGTGGCACACCGGCCGTGGCCTGGTGACGTGGACCGTCAGGTCCAGGCGAGCAGCGCCGCCTCCGGATCGGCCAGGAAGTCTCCGACATCGCGGAGGAACTTCGAGCCGAGCTCACCGTCGATGATCCGGTGATCGAAGGAGAGGCCCAGCGTGGTGACCTGCCGCGGGCGCACCTTGCCCTTGTGCACCCAGGGCATCTCGCGGACCGCGCCGAAGGCCAGGATCGCCGACTCGCCCGGGGGCAGGATCGGCGTACCGGTGTCGACGCCGAAGACGCCGACGTTGGTGATCGTCAGCGTGCCGCCGGACATGTCGGCCGGCGAGGTGCGTCCGGCCTTCGCCGTCTGCACCAGGTCGGTCATCGCGTCCGCCAGCTCGCGCAGCGAGAGCCGACCGGCGTCCTTGATGTTCGGCACGATCAGGCCGCGCTCGGTGGCCGCCGCGATGCCGAGGTTGACGTACTCCTTGACCACGATCTCGTCGCCGGCCCAGGTCGAGTTGACCATCGGGTGGCGCTTGACCGCCAGCAGCATCGCCTTGGCGACCAGCAGCAGCGGCGAGACCCGGACGTCCCGCCACTCCCGTCGGTTGCGGAGCCGGTCCAGGGCCTTCATCGCCCGGGTCACGTCGACGGTCAGGAACTCCGTCACGTGCGGGGCGGTGAACGCCGAGCGGGACATGTTCTCGGCGGTGAGCTTGCGTACCCCCTTGACCGGGATGCGCTGCTCGCGGTCCGCGCCGAAGCTCGCGGCCGTCGTGGCCGGCGCGGCCACCGTCAGCGGCTCGGCGGCCGTGGTGGTCGCGCTCGCCGCCCGCTGTACGTCCTCCCGCGTGATCGAGCCCAGCGGGCCCGAGCCGGTCAGCGTGACCAGGTCGACGCCGAGGTCCTTGGCGAGCTTGCGTACCGGCGGCTTGGCCAGCACGGGCCCGCCGCCGTTGACCGCCGGTGCGGGCGACACCGGCGCGGCCGGGGCCGGCGCGACCGGAGCCGGGGCCGTGCTGGCCTGGGCCGGCACCGGGGCGGCGCCCTTGCGCGGTCGACGCTTGGCCGCCGTGGTCCGCGGGCCGTAACCGACCAGCACGGCGGTACGCCCACCCGGGGCGGCACCCCCGATCAGGCCCGGCTCGACCATGCCCTCCTTCGGCGCGATCTCGACCGCGGCCAGCGAGGCCGCCGACGGGGTCGGCAGGTCCTCGCCGGCCGCCCCGGGCGTCGACGGCTCGATCGGGCCGGCGTCCGGGTCGGTGTCGATCGCGATGATCGGGGTGCCGACCTCGACGGTGCTCCCCTCCG
This sequence comes from Micromonospora rhizosphaerae, assembly GCF_900091465.1. NCBI lineage: Bacteria > Bacillati > Actinomycetota > Actinomycetes > Micromonosporales > Micromonosporaceae > Micromonospora > Micromonospora rhizosphaerae. Next base: position 1,024,875 of record NZ_FMHV01000002.1, read on the forward strand.
GGTGGAAGATCGCCTGCACCCGGCCGGCCCACTTCGCCGGGATCTCGACGGCCGCCTTGGCCGTCTCCACCTCGACGATCGGCTGGTTCAGCTCGATGACGTCGCCCACCTTGACCAGCCAGGCGAGGATCTCGCCCTCGGTCAGGCCCTCGCCCAGGTCGGGGAGGTTGAACTCCTTGATCCGCGACATTCCACTCACCAGCCGAAGGTGCGGTCGACGGCGTCGAGCACCCGGTCGAGGTCGGGCAGGTACTCCTCCTCCACCCGGGCGGCCGGGTAGGGGGTGTCGAAGCCGGTCACCCGAAGCACCGGGGATTCCAGGGAGTAGAAGCACTCCTCGGTGATCCGGGCCGCGATCTCGGCGCCGAGACCCAGGTTGCCCGGGGCCTCGTGCACCACCACGCAGCGGCCGGTGCGCTTCACCGACTCGTACGCGGTGGTCAGGTCCAGCGGGGAGAGCGAGCGCAGGTCGATGACCTCCAGCTCCCGGCCGTCCTCGGCGGCGGCGGTCGCCGCGTCCAGGCAGGTCCGCACCATCGGCCCGTACGCCAGCACGGTGGCGTCGGTGCCCGCCCGGGCGACCCGGGCCGAGTGCAGCGGGTACGCCTCCGACAGCGGGGCGTCGAGCTCGACCTGGCCCTTCTCCCAGTAACGCCGCTTCGGCTCCAGGAAGATGATCGGGTCGTCCGAGGCGATCGCCTGCTGGATCATCGAGTACGCGTCCTGCGGGTTGGCGCAGCTCACCACCTTCAGACCGGCGGTGTGCGCGAAGTACGCCTCGGGCGACTCGGAGTGGTGCTCGACCGCGCCGATGCCACCGCCGTACGGGATCCGGATGACCATCGGGATCCGCACCTTGCCCTGCGAGCGGTAGTGCATCTTCGCCACCTGCGACACGATCTGGTCGTACGCGGGGTAGACGAAGCCGTCGAACTGGATCTCGCAGACCGGGCGGAAGCCGCGGATGGCCAGGCCGACCGCGGTGCCGATGATGCCGGACTCGGCGAGCGGGGTGTCGATCACCCGCCGGTCACCGAAGTCCTTCTGCAGCCCGTCGGTGATCCGGAAGACGCCGCCGAGCTTGCCGACGTCCTCGCCCATGATGACGACCTTCGGGTCGTTCTCCAGGGCCTTGCGCAGGCCGGTGTTGAGGGCCTTGCCGAGGGTGAGGGTCTCCGTGGCCATCAGTGCGCGCTCCCCTCGAACGACTCCATGTACTTCGTGAACTGCTCGCGCTGCTGGTCGAGCTCCGGGGACCCGTTGGGGTAGACGTGGTCGAACATCGTCGCCGGCTCGGGGTTGGGCATGGCGAGCACCCGCTCGCGCAGGTGCACCGACTCGGCGCGGGCCTGCTCGTCGACCGAGGCGAAGAAGTCCGCGTCGGCGATCTGCTGCTTCTCCAGGAACGCCTTCATCCGGGCGATCGGGTCCTTGGCCTGCCAGGCCTCGACCTCGCTGGCGATCCGGTAGCGGGTCGGGTCGTCCGAGGTGGTGTGGGCGCCCATCCGGTAGGTGTACGCCTCGATCAGGCTCGGGCCCTGCCCGTACCGCGCGTTGTCCAGCGCGTGCCGGGTCACCGCGTACGACGCGAGCACGTCGTTGCCGTCCACCCGGACGCCCGGGAAGCCGAAGCCGCCCGCCCGCTGGTAGAGCGGGACCCGGGTCTGCCGCTCCAGCGGCTCGGAGATGGCGTACTGGTTGTTCTGGCAGAAGAACACCAGCGGCGCGTTGAACACGCTGGCCCAGACGAACGACTCGTTGACGTCGCCCTGGCTGGTGGCACCGTCACCGAAGTAGGCGATCACCGCCTCGCCGTCGTCGCCGCCGGTCTTGCCGTCCATGGCGACGCCCATGGCGTACCCGGTCGCGTGCAGGGTCTGCGCTCCGATGACGATCGTGTACATGTTGAACTTGAACTCGTTCGGGTCCCAGCCGCCCTGGTCGACGCCGCGGAACAGGCCCAGCGGCATGATCGGGTCGATGCCGCGGCAGTAGAGGACGCCGTGCTCCCGGTAGGTCGGGAAGGCCATGTCCTGGGCACGCAGCGCGCGGCCGGAACCGACCTGCGCGGCCTCCTGGCCCAGCAGGCTGGCCCAGAGGCCTAGCTCGCCCTGCCGCTGCAGCGCGGTCGCCTCGGCGTCGAGCTTGCGCACCAGCACGAGGTCGCGGTAGAGCCCGCGGTACTCCTCGTCGGTGAAGTCGACGCGGTACTCGGTCCCGTCCGGGCCGGTCGCGCTCTCGATCCGCTCGCCCTCGGGCGTCAGCAGCTGTACGAGTGCCGGGTCGCCGGCGCCCGCCGAGGCGGCTCGCTTGGAACGGGGTGCGGCCCGCCGGCCGCGGGTGGTGACCCCGGGGTCGCCCTTTGCCATCCGTCTCTCCCTGTCGTGTCTGCGCCGGCGCCGGGGGTGACCCGTGCCGCGCAAATCGTGCGCCGCCCGGCTGGTGCCGGGCTGGTTCCTGGCGGCCGCGCCTAGCCCCGGTGAGGGTTGCCGCGCGGCGTGAGCCGGATTCTGGGGAACCCGGTTCGGGAGCGCCGGCGCCGTTCCGCACCTGCCGCCGGGTGCGCGGAGGTGGCGGCTGCGTTGCCGTCGTGCCTGAATGATTGCAGAGGAGGTGAGCGGGCCCACAGTACGGCCCTCCGCGTCGGCGACGTTCCGCCTGCTTCGCGACGCATGAGCTTTTTGTCGCTCGAACCTCCGACGGGCGACGGACAACTTGTGTGTCGACACGCTGTGCTGGGTGGTGAACTGAGCGTTACTGGTTCAAGCTGACTGGGGGCCGGATGCGCCTTTTGTCCGGTCGTTGGGTGTCGGAGGCCCGCCGACCGTCCCTGCCCGCGTCGATGACGAGGAGTCCGCCGGTGTCCGAGCCAGTCGAAGGTCCCGGTGCTCCGCTCCTCGGCCGTTCCCGCACCGTCCCCGGCGGCTACCGGCGGCTCGTCGGTGCGCACCGCGCCCACGGCCCCGGCGGCCCGAGCCGGGGCTACCTCTTCACCGTGGCGCTGCTCGCCGGCACCGCGTCGATGCCGATCCTCGCCGCGATCAGCGCCGGGTCGGCCACGATCGGCAGCACCGCGCTGCCGGACAACAGCACGCCGTTCATCCCGACGCCCTCGGTCGGTCCGGTGGTGATCCCCGCGACCGGCCAGCCGGGGGTGAGCCCGTCCCGGACCTTCACCATCCGACCGACCGTCGCCGGCACCCCGCCGCCGCTGCTCCCGGCCGCCCGGATCCCGCCGGGCCCGTCCGATCCCGGCTCGGCGCGACGGCCGCAACCGGCCGCCTCGGCGCCCGCGTCCAGCCCTGGGCCGACCCGGGTCGCCGCGTCACCGACCCCCTCGCCGCGCCCCTCGCCGATGCCCTCCTGGTCGGAGTCGCCGGGACCGGACCGGTCGCCGGGGCCGAGCCGCCCACCCGTCGTACCGGTGCCCCACCCCTCGCCCACGCCGGCTGCGGGCAGGCTGCTGCAGCGCCCTCCCGCGTCGCCCGCGCCGATCCTCGGCCCGATCCCGACGTCGCCGTTCGTGCTGCCCAGCCCGTCGCCGCAGCGCCCGGTGCCGGGGACGGAAGGCCGTGGTGCCGGCACGGCCCCGGCGTCGGCGGCCGGCTGGTCCCCCGTAGGGCTCGGCGACGACAGCCTCATCCGGCTGGTGGTCGGGGTGGTCTACGCCGCGCTGGGCTGAGCGCCGGCGTGGAGATCGACCGCCTGGCGTCGAGCTACGGCCGGCGCCTCATCGGCGTCGCCCCCAGGCCGACTAGCCCTCGTCGAGCGGCGAGGGTCAGGCGTTGTCGTCGGTGAGGCGGTGGCGGTTGGCCTCGATCCAGGCGTCCAGGGCGGCCGGGTCGTCCGGGTCGACGCCGTCGGCCATCAGCTGGGCGACCGCCGCCGTCGCGGGGCTGCGCCGCTCGCCCGTGCTGTAGAGCCGGGCGAACTCGGGGACCATCGCCTCGATCACCTCGTCGGTCCGCCGGGCCGCCGCCTCCGGCAGCCCCCGCTGCCGGGCCGCGTACGCCGCCCAGCCGCGGAGAACCCGGGGCAGCATGGCGGCGTCGTCCATGTCCAGCACGGCCCGCCGGTGCACCCAGTCGAGCAGGAACAGCTCGGCCACGGTCGGGCTCCACCGCATCGGATCGGCGTCCGGGAAGCTCTCCGCGTGGTCGAGCAGCAGGCCCAGGCAGAAGTGCAGCGAGGCCAGCCCCGGATCGTCGACGGTGTCCAGGTCGAACCGGGCCGCCTCCGGCGAGCCGAGGAAGCCCCGGATCAGCCGGGTCCGCTCATCGCCGGTCAGCGGCTCGCCGGCCCCGACCCCGGTCGTCTCCGCCGGGGCGGTGGGCAGCATGGCCAGCCGGGCGCCGACCAGGGCCCGGTCGGTGGCCAACGAGCCCCCGGCCGGCAGCTCGCCCAGGTCGTCGGTGACGGCCAGGTGGCGGGTCACCTCGCCGTGCATCCGGGCCGGGTCCTCGGTGCGGAACCAGGTCAGGTCGTCGGCGGTGCACATTTCCCGCACCTGGTCCAGAATCCGCCCGGCGGGGCCGCCGACGAAGACGTCCTTGGTGATGCCGATGTTGTGGTCGACCAGGGCCACCATCGCGTGCTCCGGGCCGCCCTCGGCCTCGTCGTAGGCGAAGGTGGCCAGGTAGGAGGTCTGGTCGCCGTACACGTCGCCGTAGGCCCAGGTGCCGGTGAGATGGACCCGGCCGAGCTGGCCGGACCAGGCCGGGGCCTGCGCGCCGGGGCGAACCCGGCCGACGCCCTGGGCGTCCGGAACCAGTGCGGCGAAGACGGCGCGGATGGTGGTCGCAGCGGCGCTGCGGCGGCGGGAGGTGGCGGCGAGGAAGCCGGTCACGAACTCCCGGACGGCGGTGTCCCGGTCGGTCTCCGCGACGGCGTAGACGCTGCCCAGCAGGGCAGCCCCGAGGATCTCCGCGTCGAGCGCGCAGTCGAGCCTCGTCACGTCGCGGGCGGCGTGCAGCACCGCCTCGTAGGGGGTCTGTGGCGTGGCCATGCCCCGACCCTACGCCGCTGGGCCGACCTGGACACGGCGAGCGCTTCGAGCCCGCTCGGCGCGTCTCCCGATCGCCGGGTGCGGCGGGGGTCAGCGGCGAGCGGCGTCCTGCAGCGCCTCGCGCGCCCGGCCGTATCGGCTCAGCACCGCCCGCACCGGGACCAGCACGTACTCCTCGCCGACGTTCCGGACGGAGACCATGAGTCGCTTCTCCGCCCGGTGGCGGGCGCGCCGCGCCGCCCATCGGATGACCGGCCTGGTCAACGCCGCCACCAGCAGCCCGGCGAGCAGGCCGCCGAGCAGCAGCACGGTCGGCAGCGGGGCCTCGCCGACCCTCGGATACTCAAGCGCCGGCAGGCCGAGCGCGCGCAGGCCGTAGCCGAGCGCGAGCCAGCCCAGCCCGGCCACCGCGGCGAGGGTGACCAGCCACTGGAGACCGCCGACGACCCGCCACCAGGCCGGTCGCCGGTCCATCCCCAGGTCGGTGCCGGCCACCGCGCGGTCCAGCGCGTCCGGCAGGTCGCCGAGCCGGGACCGGGCCGCGGCGGTCACCGCGGTCGGCCAGGGCGCCGGCAGGCCGGCGCCGGAACCGTCGGCCACCGCGCGGATCGCCAGCCCGAGCGCCGAGCGCTGGGCGGCGGTCGGATCGGGTACGGACGTCGCGGCGACCAGGCTCTCCGCCGGCTCGTCGGCATCCGCGCCCGAGCCCGGCAGGTGCAGCCGGCGCAGCGGATCCGGTCGCAGTCTGCGCCAGCCCCGCACCAGCGGCCAGCCGGTCGTCCCGCCCGCCCGGTGCCGGTACGCGGACTCGACCGCGTCCGCCACGGCGTGCACCCCGGCCGCCCCGGCCAGCGCCCGGGTCAGCTCCCGCGCCGACGCGTCGTCCGGCCCGGTGCGCGGGGGCTCGGCGGCGACCAGAGGTGCCAGCTCGGCCACCACGGCGTCCACGTCGCCGGCCTGCCGGCGCAGGGCCGCCTGCCGTTCGGCGACCGTACGCTCCAGCGCGGCGCGCAGCCCGTCCAGGCTGTCCGGGTCGACCGCGACGGTGGGCAGCAGCGGGACCCCGGCCAGCCCGTCGGCGTCGAGCAGCCGGCGCAGGTCGTCCAGGACCCGGGGCAGCTCGGCCGGGGGCAGTCGGTCGGCCTGGTTGAGCACGACCACGGTGACGTCCCGGTGCCGGTGGAACTCGCGCAGGTAGCTGGTGTGGATCACCCGGTCGGCGTACTTCTGCGGGTCGACCACCCAGACCACCAGGTCGACCAGGCCGAGCAGCCGGTCCACCTCCAGCCGGTGGGTCCGCTGCACCGAGTCGAAGTCCGGCAGGTCCAGCAGGACCAGGCCGTGCAGGCCGGACTCGTCGTCGCCGTCCAGGGGGCTCTCCCGGACGAACCGGTGCCGGGGGAGCACCCCGATCCAGTCGAGCAGCCGGCTCGCGCCGCCGAGCGGGCCCCAGACGCAGGCGTGCGCCACGCCCGTCGTGGGCCGGCACACCCCGACCGGAGAGAGGTCCAGCCGGGCCAGCGCGTTGAACAGGCTGGACTTTCCGCTGCCGGTGGCACCGGCCAGGGCGACCACGGTGTGGTCCCGGGAGAGGGCGAGCCGGGTGCCGGCGCGCTCGACCACCGTGTGCGCGGCGACCAGCTGGGCATCGGGTACCTGGCCGTCCACCGCGCCGAGGAACTGTCGGAGCGCCTCAAGGCGGGCGATCAGGCCGTCCGGGTCGACCCGCTGGTCACCCCGGAACGCCTCGCGCATCCGACCGACGATGTTGCTCACCGGCGACCGCCGTCGTCGGTGGCGGCGGGCAGCGCCGGTCCGTCGGCGCGGGAAAGCCCGCTGCGGTGCCGGGCGAGCTCCACCCGACTCGCGGCCTCCCGCAGCGTGGCGCCGGTGTCCACCGCCGGGCGGGCCTCGGCCGTCCGGACGAGAAAGCGGGCCGCCTCCTCGTCGAGCAGCGCGCCGACCCGGTCGAGCAGGTCCCCCCGGGCCTTGTTGGCCAGGTTGCGCACCGCCTGGTCGCCGAAGATCGCCTGGAGGACCGCCTGCGCGGCGACCGTGGTGCCGGCCCCGGTGGCCACCTCAAGGCCGGTGGGGATGAAGGCGGTGGAGGCGAAGACCGCGATCATCACGGTCAGGCCGGTCGCGTTCACCGCGTACGCGGCCGTCCGCGCGACGAAGCGGCGGTCGCCGCCCTCGGCCCGGACCAGCTCCAGCACCCCGCGCTGCCAGTCCCGGACCAGCCGCTCGGCGCGCGCGGCCAGGTCGTCGGAGGAGTGGGCGAGCGCGGGTTCGAGCAACGCGGCCCCGGCCGGGTGCGCCTTCCATCCGGTGTACGCGTTCTCCGCCGCCTCGGCGGCCACCCCCCGCAGCAGGGTGACCAACTGCGACTCGATGGCGCTGCGCAGCTCGGCGGCGGGCGCCGGGCGCCCGGTCACCGCGGCGACCACCCGGTCCCGCAGTCGACCGATCCGCGCCTCCAGGGTCCGGAAGAGCTCGCCGGTGCCGACGAACTCCTGCCACCGGGCCAGCACCTCGCCGCGGAGCAGCCGGCCGTCCTTCAACCCCTGCTCGACGGTGCGCTGCGCCCCCCGGTACGCCGCCCGGACCCGCTCGTCGAGCGCGTCGGCGGCAGCCACCTGCTCGTCCGCGGCGTCGGCCAGCCCCTCCACTGCTGGGTGCAGGGCGGCGAGCGCGCCGTACAGGGTCTGCCGGACCACGGCGGCCCGGGCGTCGGCGTCCGCGGCGAGCCGGGAGAACCAGGCGCTCAGCGGGGCGGTGACCTTCTCGGGGAGCAGCCCCTGCCCGTCGACCCAGGTCTCGGGCAGCACGAAGAGCGGCGCCGCCCCCAGGTCCTGGGCTTCGAGCATCTCCGACAGGTGGGCGGAGATCTCGTCGGCCGCCTCCGGCGGCACCCGGTCGAGGACCAGGGCGATCACCGCGCCCCGGGCCCGGGCGCTGCGCAGCAGCTCCCAGGGGACCGCGTCGGCGTACCGGGCGGCGGTGGTGACGAAGAGCCAGAGGTCGGCGGCGGCCAGGAGCTGCCCGGCGAGCGCCCGGTTGGCGTCGACCACCGAGTCGATGTCGGGCGCGTCGAGGAAGGCCAGCCCCGCCGGGAGCGCCGGTGCGGTGACCAGGTGCAGGGTGCCCGGGTTCTCGCTGGGTTGGTTGGTCCGGGTCAGGCCGGGGAGCAGTTCGCCCTGGCGGAACCAGGCGGCGTCGGCCGGGTTGCAGACCAGCACCGGGGAGCGGGTGGTCGGGCGGAGCACGCCGGCGGCGCTGACCCGCGCCTGGACCAGGCTGTTGACCAGGGTCGACTTGCCGGCGCCGGTGGAGCCGCCGACGACCACCAACAGCGGCGCGTCGAGCCGGGCCAGCCGGGGCAGCAGGTAGTCGTCGAACTGGTCGGTGAGGCGGGCGGCGACGTGTCGGGCCGGCTCGGCCGAGGGCAGGGTCAGCGGAAAGCGGGCCGACCCCATCGCGGCACGCAGGCCGGCGAGCGCGGCCGGCAGACCCTCCGCGTTGGTGGCGGGCGGGGGGTCCTCCCCGGCATCCGGCGATCCGGTGCGGGCTGCGACGGCGGGCGCGCCGGAATGGGTGGCGGGATCGCCATGCGTCGTCACTGCTAAAGCGTGCCCGACCGACGCAAGGGAAGACAACCGGACGGTAATAACGGTCGGGTTGCGTCGGGTCGACTCAACCTCGACTTGCGGTTTCCGGCCGGCGTGGCAGTATTGAGTCCGGTTCACTCAACTTGTGGTGCGGTCGCTGCGGGCGACCCGCCGGGCAGCTCAGTGGGCACTGCCGCTGACCTGCTCACCGTTACGAAGCGAGGAAGCGAACATGGCACGTGCGGTCGGCATCGACCTCGGCACGACGAACTCCTGCGTCAGCGTTCTTGAGGGCGGTGAGCCCACCGTCATCGCCAACGCTGAGGGCTCGCGGACGACCCCCTCGATCGTCGCGTTCGCCCGCAACGGCGAGGTGCTCGTCGGTGAGGTCGCCAAGCGCCAGGCGGTGACCAACCCGGACCGGACCATCCGGTCGGTCAAGCGGGAGATCGGCACCAACTGGACCGTCGACATCGATGGCAAGAAGTACACCCCGCAGGAGATCTCGGCCCGCACGCTGATGAAGCTCAAGCGGGACGCCGAGGCTTACCTGGGCGAGCAGATCACCGACGCGGTGATCACCGTCCCCGCCTACTTCAACGACGGCCAGCGCCAGGCCACCAAGGAGGCCGGTGAGATCGCCGGCTTCAACGTGCTGCGGATCGTGAACGAGCCGACCGCGGCCGCCCTGGCGTACGGGCTGGACAAGGGTTCCAAGGAGCAGACCGTCCTGGTCTTCGACCTGGGTGGTGGCACCTTCGACGTCTCCCTGCTGGAGCTCGCCGAGGGCGTCATCGAGGTCAAGTCGACCAGCGGTGACAACCACCTCGGTGGTGACGACTGGGACCAGCGGATCATCGACCACCTGGTGAAGACCTTCCGTGGCGAGCACGGCATCGACCTGTCTCAGGACAAGATGGCGATGCAGCGGCTCAAGGAGGCCGCCGAGAAGGCCAAGATCGAGCTCTCGGCCGCCACCACCACCAACATCAACCTGCCGTACATCACAGCCGGGTCCGCCGGCCCGCTGCACCTGGACGTGACGCTGACCCGCGCCGAGTTCCAGCGGATGACGCAGGACCTGCTGGACCGCTGCAAGGGCCCGTTCGAGCAGGCCGTCAAGGACGCCGGGATCAAGGTTTCGGACGTCGACCACGTGATCCTGGTCGGCGGCTCGACCCGGATGCCGGCCGTGACCGAGCTGGTCAAGCAGCTCACCGGCAAGGAGCCCAACAAGGGCGTCAACCCGGACGAGGTCGTCGCCGTCGGCGCCGCCCTGCAGGCCGGTGTCCTCAAGGGCGAGGTGAAGGACGTCCTGCTGCTCGACGTGACCCCGCTGAGCCTGGGCATCGAGACCAAGGGCGGCATCTTCACCAAGCTGATCGAGCGCAACACCACCATCCCGACCAAGCGCTCCGAGGTCTTCACCACGGCGGACGACAACCAGCCGTCGGTGCTGATCCAGGTGTTCCAGGGCGAGCGGGAGATCGCGGCCTACAACAAGAAGCTCGGCACCTTCGAGCTGACCGGCCTCCCCCCGGCGCCGCGTGGCGTGCCGCAGATCGAGGTCACCTTCGACATCGACGCCAACGGCATCGTGAACGTGCACGCCAAGGACCTGGGCACCGGCAAGGAGCAGAAGATGACGATCACCGGCGGCTCCTCGCTGCCGAAGGACGACATCGAGCGGATGCGCCGGGACGCCGAGGAGCACGCCGAGGAGGACAAGCGTCGGCGCGAGGAGGCGGAGACCCGCAACCTGGCCGAGGCGCTCCAGTGGCAGACCGAGAAGTTCCTCGCCGAGAGCGGTGACAAGCTGCCCAGCGAGAACCGCGACCAGATCAACGAGGCCCTCGGCGAGCTGCGCAGCGCGCTCGGCGGCCAGGACATCGAGAAGATCAAGGCGGCCCACGAGCGGCTGGCGCAGGTCTCTCAGCAGGCCGGGTCGCTGCTCTACTCCCAGCAGCAGGCCGAGCAGGGCGGGCAGCCGGGTGCCGGCGCGACCGGCGGCGCTCAGGCCGGTGGCGCTCAGGCCGGCGGCGGCGAGGACGTGGTCGACGCGGAGATCGTGGACGAGGACAAGAAGTGACGTTCCGCCCCGGACACGTACTCACGGCAGAGGGATGAGGTAGCCGCATGACGGAGAAGCCACGAGCCGCCGACCCGGGCGCCACCGGGTCGGCGCCGGGTGGCTCCGCGACCGCCGGGCAGGCCGCCGGCGACGAGCCGCGGGTCGTCATCCGTAACAACCGCAAGATCGGCAAGACCGGCGAGCCGGCCGCCGCCGACGCGGCGGCCGACAAGCCGGCCGAGGGGCTGGTCGAGGAGGCCGAGGTCGTCGTCGACGAGATCGAGGTCGAGGAGGCCGCGGAGGAGGGCGAGGCGCCCGGCGCCCCACCCGTGGTGGACGCCCCGGCCCAGCCGGCGGAGGGCGAAGCCGCGCCGCTCGGCGCCGAGCAGGAGGCGCTCGGGGCCGAAGTGGAGGCGCTCCGCGCCCAGCTGGAGGAGCGGACCCGCGACCTGCAGCGGGTGTCGGCGGAGTACGCCAACTACCGCAAGCGGGTGGACCGGGACCGCGGCCTGGTCCAGGAGCAGGCGACCGGCTCCGTGCTGGCCGCGCTGCTGCCGATCCTCGACGATCTGGACCGGGCCCGGGAACACGGCGACCTGGTGGGTCCGTTCGGCACGGTGGCCGAGCAGCTCATCACGGCGCTGGGCAAGTTCGGGCTCACCCCGTTCGGCGAGCAGGGTGACCCGTTCGACCCGACGCGGCACGAGGCGGTGGCGCACCAGACCTCGGCCGACGTCGAGGAGCCGACCTGCGTCCAGGTGATGCGCCGGGGCTACCAGCTCGGCGAGCGGCTGCTGCGGCCCGCACTGGTCGCGGTGGCCGACCCGGAATAGTGCGACAGCGTCACCTGTTCGTCCCGTCCGCCGGCATCCGGCGGACGGGACGAACAGACCAGGTCATTCGGAAGGGGGTGGACCGGTGAGTTCCAAGGACTGGCTTGAGAAGGACTACTACGCCGTGCTGGGCGTGGAGAAGTCCGCCTCCTCGGACGAGATCAAGAAGTCGTACCGGAAGCTGGCCCGGGAATCGCACCCGGACCACAACCCCGGTGACCCGAAGGCCGAGGAGCGGTTCAAGGCCGTCTCCGAGGCGTACGCGGTGCTCGGCGACGACAAGAAGCGCCGCGAGTACGACGAGATGCGCTCGCTCTTCGGCTCGGGCGCGTTTCGGCGCAACGCCCGCGCGGGCGGGCAGCCCGGCGGGATGCCGTTCGACGTCTCCGACCTGTTCGGCGGAGCGGCCGGCGGAGCCGACACCCGGTTCGGTGGTGGCGGCTTCACCGACCTGTTCAGCTCGATCTTCTCGGGTGGCGGCGGTCCGGCCCGCACCCGCGGTCCGGCCCGCGGCCGGGACGTGGAGGCCGAGGTCGCCCTCGACTTCGAGGACGCGGTACGTGGCGTGACCCTGCCGCTGACCCTGCGCGCTCCCGGCGTCTGCGACACCTGTCACGGCAGCGGGGCGAAGCCCGGCACCCAGCCGGTGGCCTGCCCGGTCTGCCACGGCGCCGGGCTGACCACCCGCAACCAGGGGTCGTTCAGCTTCTCCGAGCCGTGCCGCAACTGCCAGGGCGTCGGTACGGTCGTGGAGGAGAAGTGCCCGGAGTGCCAGGGCACCGGCGGGGTCACCAAGACCCGCACCCTGAACGTCCGCTTTCCGGCCGGGGTGGCCGACGGCCAGCGGATCCGGCTCGCGGGCCGGGGCGAGCCCGGCGAGCGGGGCGGTCCGGCCGGTGATCTCTTCGTCCAGGTGAAGGTCCGCCCGGACGACCTGTTCGGGCGCACCGGGGACGACCTGACCCTGACCGTGCCGATCACCTTCGCCGAGGCGGTCCTCGGCACCGATCTGCGGGTGCCGACCCTGGACGGCACGGTGACCCTGCGGGTGCCACCGGGTACTCCGAGCGGTCGGGTGCTGCGGGCCAGGGGCAAGGGCGTGGTGCGAAAGGACGGGCGAGTCGGCGACCTGCTGGTCACCCTGGACGTAGTGGTGCCGGCGAAGCTGTCGGACGAGGCGCGGGCGGCGCTGGAGGCGTTCGCGGAGCAGACCCCGCCCGCCGCGAGGGAACATCTCGACGCGCGGGTGCGTCGGTTCAGTTGATGCGGTGGAGTGCTGCGGAGGTGAGCGGGGATGTCGCAGGGGTTCGTCGACTCGGGTGACCCTGCCTACGAGGCCAAGGTGCTGATGATTTCGGTCGCGGCGCGGATGGCGGGGATGCACCCGCAGACGCTGCGCCAGTACGACCGGTTGGGCCTGGTGCAGGCGGGCCGGGCGGCCGGTGGCGGCCGCCGCTACAGCGTGCGGGACGTGGTCCTGCTCCGGGAGGTGCAGCGGCTCAGCCAGGACGATGGCATCAACCTGGCCGGGGTCAAGCGGATCATCGGCCTGGAGCGGCTGCTGGAGCAGGCGCAGCAGCGGGTGGCCCGGCTGGAGGCGGAGTTGGACGCCGCCTACCGGCGGATCGCCGAGCTGGAGTCGCTGGCCTCCTTTCCGGGCCGTGACCTGGTGCCCACCAACCGCACCTCGACCGCGCTGGTGGTCTGGCGGCCCCGCCGCACCTCGGACCGCTGACCTCCGATCCCGAGCCACACCGGCCCGGTCCGCGTTGCCGGAAACCCCGGCGCGGGCCGGGCCGCTTCAGTTAGCCTGTGAACAAGCCGCTCAAACCGGATCTTTCCGACTGGCGAGGGGGAGCCATGGCGGAACAGCCGAAGAAGGGGAGGCAGCAGGCGGAGGGCCAGTTGGAGAAGGTGGCCGAGAACATCCGCGGGAAGTTCGAGGACCTCCTCAAGGGGCGCTTCGCGGACCGGATCAAGGACGGGCTGTTCGCCGATCAGGTGGACCGGGGCATCGACCGGGGACGGGCGGACGTGAAGCGCAGGGAGCAGGGCGGATCGGTCTGACGACCGGTGGCGCCGACGTGCGGGCCGGGACCCACGGGGGGTCCCGGCCCGTTCGCGTTTGAGACGCGGGCCGGGACGCAGTGACGCCGGCAGGGGGTCCCGGCCCGTTCGCCGTTTTGAGATGTCAGCCGATGCGGCGGTTCTCCCGGACCAGGCCACCCTCGCACCAGTCCCGGTAGACGAAGAGGTTCGGCCGGGCCAGCAGCACCCGGCTGTTGTGTGCCCAGTTGCGCATCAGCTCGTCACCGGACCGCTCGGCCTGCTCGACCAGTTTGCGGAAGCGGCGCTTCGGGTGGGCCCGGAAATTCGTCCGGATGCCGTCGGCGGCGTAGATGTAGAGGCAGTGCAGCGCGAACCGCCGGGCCGGGCAGGCCTGGTCCATTGCCAGCTCGAAGAGCGTCGTCACCAGGTGGTCCCCGGCGACCAGCAGGTCCCAGTCCGGGGGCATCGAGGTCAGCGGCACCGAGTCCGGCTGGTACGCCCACGCCCGCAGCTCCGCCGCCGACGGATCGACGGGGTTGGCGAAGCCGTGAAACGTCGACTCCTGCACGCTCACCGGCCAACCTTCCGCTTCCGCTGGCGGGGGCACCAGCCACCCGCGGCCCCTGGCTGCTGGGCCGACACGGTAACGCGGTTTCGCGGAGCAGCGGAAGACCTGTCAGGGAGCAATTCGGCGACCGTTGGCCGGGCCGGGTCCACCGTACGGCCGACCCGGCCTGGGAGCGCCGCGGCTCAGTCCGGTGCCGGCGCCGGTGCCGGCCGTCGCACCGGGCCGCGCCGGCGCAGCCAGCGCTTGAACCAGGGCAGGTCCGGCAGCCGGGCCAGCATCGGCCCGGTCACCACGGTGATCAGCACGTACGCGGTGGCGAGCGCCGCCAGCCGGGGCTCGACCGGTTGAGCGGCGGCGACCGCGAGCCCGGCGATGACGATGGAGAACTCGCCGCGCGGGGTGAGCGCGAACCCGGCCCGCCAGCGGCCCGGCTCGGCGATCCCGGCCCGCCGGGCGGCCAGATAGCCGGTGGCCAGCTTGGTTCCCATGGTCACCAGGGCCAGCGCCAGCGCGGGCAGCAGCACCGGGGGCATCTCCATCGGGTCGGTGGTCAGCCCGAAGAACACGAAGAAGACCGCGGCGAAGAGGTCCCGCAGTGGGGAGAGCAGTTCGGTCGCGTGGTGCGCCACCGGCCCGGAGAGCGCGATGCCGACCAGGAACGCGCCGACTGCGGCGGACACCTGGAGCTTGGCCGCGATGCCGGCGACCAGCAGGGTCAGCCCGAGCACCCCGAGCAGCAGCGCCTCCGGGTCCCGGGCGGAGAGCGCCGAGGAGATGACGTTGCCGTACCGGATGGCGACCGCCAGCACCACGACGACGGTGAGAATGGCGCCTGCCAGGGAGATCCCGCCCTTGACCAAACCGACGCCGGCCAGCAGCGCGGTGACCAGCGGCAGGTAGAGCGCCATCGCCAGGTCCTCGATCACGAGGACGGAGAGGATCACGGGGGTCTCCCGATTACCGACCCGGCCCAGGTCGCCGAGGACCTTGGCGATCACCCCCGACGAGGAGACCCAGGTGACGCCGGCCAGCACCACGCCGGCCACCCAGCCCCAGCCGAGCAGCAGCGCGAAGGCGAAGCCGGGCAGGGCGTTGAGCAGCGCGTCGATCAGGCCGGCCGGTGCGGCCGAGCGGAGGTTGCCGACCAGCTCGTTGGCGCTGTACTCCAACCCGAGCATGACCAGCAGCAGGATCACGCCGATCTCCGCGCCGACGGCGAAGAACCCCTCGCTGGCGCTGAGCGGCAGCAGGCCGCCGTGGCCGAAGGCGAGACCGGCGAGCAGGTAGAGGGGGATCGGGGAGAGGCCGACCCGACGGCTGAGCCGGCCCAGGAGACCGAGCAGCAGCAGCAGCGCGCCGACCTCGACGAGCAGCGTCGTGGTTCCGTGCATCCGCCTCAGCCGTCCGGGTCGCTGTCGGCGAGGATGGCGGTCACCCCGTCGAGACCCTGGCGGGTGCCGACCACGACCACCACGTCACCGACCGCGAAGCGGAAGGTGGGGTCCGGCGAGACGATGACCTCGCCGTCGCGCAGCACCGCCACGATGGAGGCGCCGGTGCGGGTGCGGGCTCGCGTGTCGCCCAGCGGCCGGTTGACGTACTTGGAACCGGCCGGGATGGCGATCTGCTCGGTGAGCAGCCCCGCGGCCTGCTCCCGCAGCCCGGCGAGCTGACCGAGCATCAGCGACGCGCCGAGGATGTCGGCGAGCGCCTCCGCCTCGTCATCGGTCAGCGGGATGTCGGCCTGGCAGGAGTCCGGATCGTCCGGGTCGTACAGGACGAGGTCACGGCGGCCGTTGCGGTGGGAGACCACGCCGATCCGGCGGCCGGATTCCGTCACCAGGTCGTGACGTACGCCGATCCCCGGTAGGGCAGTCTGTTCGACACGTACTCGCACGCAGGCGAGGCTACCTGTGCCGGAGGCCGGATGACCCCGCGAAGACGCTGCCCGCTGATCGTGCTGCTGCCGTTCCTGGCGGCCTGCACGATCGTCGACCCCCGGCAGCCGTCACCGAGCCCCGTCCTGGCGCCAGCGCCGTAGAAGGAGGCCGAGGCGGTCGAGGTATGCCGCGTCCGGGTCGCCGTCCCGCCTGGGTACGACCAGTCAGGTCGCCGTGGACGTGGTCGCCCAGTTCGCGACCCGCTCTGGAGTTGCCCCGCTTGTGCTACCGCATCCCGGGCCGAACCTTCGGCCCGTATTGAGCTGAATGGTTCACGTCATCAAGCGACTGCCAGAGCCGCGACAAGCTACTTCGGCTCGGCGACGAACACTCCGACCCCTTCCAGGGTCTCGGTCAGGCCCGTCGCGCGCAGGATCATCATGGCCTTGCCGACGACCGTGTCCGACACGCCGTATTCCTTGCACAGCTGCGAACGACTCGGCAGCTTGGTGCCGGGCGGCGACCTCGCGAGCGCCCACGCCGAGGTGGCTCGCGGTCGGGCGGAAACCGCCAGGATCAAGGACGCCCTTCGCGAGTGGCAGTCCCGCCAAGCCCCACCATGCCCGACCTGGCCCGGCGTCCGTGACCAAGCGGTACGTCATTCACCTGCCGATCACCGCCGCCGACCTCGCCCGGGCCAGGATCCTGGCTCGGACCGCCGCCCGCTCGCTGGCCTTCCTCACCCACGTCGACCCCCGGCGAGACCACCGTCTCCGCCGAGGACAACCAGGGGGTACGCCACCGGGCCTTCTGCGACCGCCGCCTCGACAACGCCCGACGCTGCATCCTGTGCGCGGACCACGAAACCCCCTGCACCGCGCGCCTGCCGCGCTGACCGGTCCCGGCGCTGCCAGCGGCGATAGCACCAACGAGGCAGCTCGAAAGGCGATGCATCACACGTGGGGCTGGGGTGTTGGGCATGCCCGACCAGGCGGGCGATTGTGTGCCGAGTGACCCAGGTCACACCTCCGGAGTTGAGCGGAATACGCTCAACTCTGGTTGTGTCTGTCCTAGTGGACAAGCCGATCCGGGGGAGCCCATGAACACGGAACGTCTCACCACCAAGAGCCGCGAGACCATCACCGGTGCCGTCGCGCTGGCGAACCAGCGTGGCCACGCCACCGTGGAGCCCTGGCACCTGCTGCTGTCGCTGCTGGACACCGAGGGCTCGACCGCGGCCGGCCTGCTGCGCGCTGTCGGGGCCGATCCCGCCGAGCTGCGCCGGGTCGCCCAGCGCGCGGTCGACGCGCTGCCCGCCGCGCGCGGCTCCAGCATCGCCGAGCCCACCCTGGCTCGCGAGTTCGTCAACGCTATCGGCGCCGCCGAGCAGATCGCCCGGCCGCTGGGTGACGAGTACACCTCCACCGAGCACCTGCTGGCCGGCCTGGCCCAGGTGGGTGGCGCGGTGTCGAGCGCGCTCCAGGCCGCCGGGGCCACCGAGGAGAACCTGGTCGCCGCCTTCCCGACGGTCCGCGGCGGGGACCGGCGGGTCACCACCGCCGACCCGGAGCAGACCTACCAAGCCCTGGCGAAGTACGGCGTCGACCTGACCGCCAGCGCCCGGGAGGGCAAGATCGACCCGGTCATCGGCCGGGACTCGGAGATCCGCCGGGTGATCCAGGTGCTGTCCCGGCGTACCAAGAACAACCCGGTGCTGATCGGTGAGCCCGGCGTCGGTAAGACCGCGATCGTCGAGGGCCTGGCCCAGCGGATCGTGGCCGGCGATGTGCCCGAGTCGCTCCGGGACAAGAAGCTCGTCTCGCTCGACCTCGGCGCGATGGTGGCCGGCGCGCAGTACCGCGGCCAGTTCGAGGAGCGGCTGAAGTCCGTGCTGGAGGAGATCAAGAACTCCAACGGCCAGGTCATCACCTTCCTCGACGAGCTGCACACCGTCGTCGGCGCCGGCAAGGGCGAGGGCTCGATGGACGCCGGCAACATGCTCAAGCCGATGCTGGCCCGCGGTGAGCTGCGGATGGTCGGCGCGACCACCCTCGACGAGTACCGCGAGCACATCGAGAAGGACCCGGCGCTGGAGCGCCGCTTCCAGCCGGTGCTGGTCGGCGAGCCGACCATCGAGGACACCATCGGCATCCTGCGCGGCCTCAAGGAGCGCTACGAGGTGCACCACGGCGTACGGATCACCGACGCCGCGCTGGTCGCCGCCGCCAGCCTCTCCGACCGCTACATCACCGACCGGTTCCTGCCGGACAAGGCGATTGACCTGGTCGACGAGTCCGCGTCCCGGCTGCGGATGGAGATCGACTCCCGTCCCGTCGAGGTGGACGAGATCGAGCGGGCGGTGCGCCGGCTCGAGATCGAGGAGATGGCGCTGGCCAAGGAGCCGGACGCCGCCTCCGCCGAGCGGTTGGAGCGGCTGCGCAAGGAGCTGGCCGACAAGCGCGAGCAGCTCACCGCGCTCTCCGAGCGCTGGCAGCTGGAGAAGAGCCACATCACCAAGCTCTCCACCGCCAAGGAGGAGCTGGAGCGACTCAGCGGCGAGGCCGAGCGCGCCGAGCGCGACGGCGAGCTGGAACGCGCCGCCGAGCTGCGCTACGGCCGGATCCCGGCCCTCAATGCCGAGCTGAAGCGGGCCGAGGAGGAGCTGGCCCGGCTCCAGGCCGACGGCGCGATGCTCAAGGAGGAGGTCGGCGCAGACGACATCGCCGCCGTGGTGGCCTCCTGGACCGGCATCCCCGCCGGCCGGCTGCTGGAGGGCGAGACCGCCAAGCTGCTCCGGATGGAGGAGTCGTTGCGGGCCCGCGTGGTCGGCCAGTCCGAGGCCGTAGCCGCGGTCTCCGACGCGGTCCGCCGTGCCCGGGCCGGCGTCGCCGACCCGGACCGCCCGACCGGCAGCTTCCTCTTCCTCGGCCCGACCGGTGTCGGCAAGACCGAGCTGGCCAAGGCGCTCGCCGAGTTCCTCTTCGACGACGAGCGGGCCATGGTCCGCATCGACATGAGCGAGTACGGCGAGAAGCACTCCGTCGCCCGCCTGGTCGGTGCCCCGCCCGGCTACGTCGGCTACGAGGAGGGCGGTCAGCTGACCGAGGCGGTGCGCCGCCGCCCGTACTCGGTGGTGCTGCTGGACGAGGTGGAGAAGGCCCACCCGGATGTCTTCGACATCCTGCTTCAGGTGCTCGACGACGGCCGGCTCACCGACGGCCAGGGCCGCACGGTGGACTTCCGCAACGCGATCCTGATCCTCACCTCCAACCTGGGGTCGTCGGTGATCAGCGAGCTGACCCTGACCGAGGAGGAGCGCCGGGAGGGCGTCCTCGCGGTGGTCCGGTCGCACTTCAAGCCGGAGTTCCTCAACCGCCTGGATGACATCGTGGTTTTCGCCGACCTGGAGGGCCACGACCTGCGGGCCATCGTGGACATCCAGCTGGCGCGGATGCGCAAGCGGCTGGCGGACCGCCGGCTCGGCCTGCAGATCACCGAGGCGGCGCGGACCTGGCTCGCCGAGCACGGGTACGACCCGATCTACGGCGCCCGCCCGCTGCGTCGCCTGGTCCAGTCCGCCATCGGTGACCAGCTCGCCAAGGCGCTGCTCGCCGGCCAGATCCGCGACGGCGACACGGTCAAGGTCGACCTGGCCGACAGCAAGGAAGGCCTGACGGTCACCGCCGCCTGATTCCCGTCCCACCCGGGCGGGTCCCGGCTCCCGCGGGACCCGCCCGTCGTGATCAAGAGGTTTGCGTCCCGGAGCGACGGTTCCGCGGACGCAAACTTCTTGATCAACAGGGTCAGGGCCCGGGGCGCGGGGCAATAGGGAGGCATGTTGGGGATCGGGAAGAGCAGGGACCGGGAGCTGGACGCGGCCGTCAAGGAGCTGGCGAAGGCCGACACGCTCGCCTTCGGCGGGGTGGGCATCGCCGCCACGCTGCTGCCGGCGACCGAGGCGTACCGGCACGTGGAACGGGCGCTCGACGAGCACCCGGAGGAGGCCCGGAAGAAGGTCGACTGGCTGCTCGAGCACGGCTCGCCGGCCGGCAAGGCGTACGCGGCGACGCTGCTGGAGCGGGTCGACGCGGAGGCCGGCCGGGCGGCCTGGACGAGGCTGCACGACGACGAGGGCCAGTTCACCACGTTCAGCGGCTGCATCATGGGCCGCGCCACGCTGCGTGAGTACGCCACGGAACGGCTCGCCGGCAATTGATCCACTCGCCGATCGACCCTGCCCGATCGGTCCTCCCGGCGGCTGGCGCGCCCGCCCTACCGTGCCAGCCATGATCCTGCCCGACGCCGAGCCGCCACGTCCCGCGCGGCCCACCGTGGTCACCGTCGCCTTCTGGTTGCAACTCGCCGCCGTCGTCGTCCTGCTCGGACTGATCGGGCTGGTGGTGGCCGAGGCGGTGCACTACGACGGGCAGATCGACCGGGCGTTGCGCCTGGTTCCCGACGCCGACCCGATGGAGGTGTCGGACGAGCGGATGAGCAACATCTTCATGGCGGCGTCCATCGGCGTCCCCGCTCTGCTCCTGGCCGGTTGGCTCGCCGCCACCGCCCTGCCCGTACGCCGAGGCAGCAACACCGGCCGGATCCTGGTCTTCGTGGCCGCCGGTGCCCAACTGCTGCTGTGCCTCGCCCAGGGCTGCTCGGGGGTCTTCCTCATCCCGCTCGCGCTGGCCGCCGGAGCCACCGATCCGGGCTTCGACCCGTCCGGTGACGTGCCGCCGGACGGCGCCGACTGGCAGGAGTCGAAGTTCCTCCACACCCTCTACTCGCAGGGCGACCCGCCGGACGTGGTCTTCGCCGCCGGCGGGATTGCGGTGCTGGCGGTGCTGGCGCTCACCGCGACGGTGGTGCTGCTGCTCGCGCTGCCGCAGGCCAACCGGTACTTCAAGCCCCGCCATCCAGCGTCCCCGGCGTTCGGACACCCCGCGCCGATGGGTTACGGCCCGGTCGTTCCACCGGGCTACATGATCTGTCCCGATCCCGCACTGCACCTGGCCCACCCGCACACCGAACCGGAGACGACCGCCCCGACCGGACCGGGCGGCTCAGCCGGGGCGACCACGTCGGGGACGGAGAGCGTGGACTGAGCGGGGGCGGCCGCGCCGGTGCTGGAACTGCGCCACGTTGTCGCAGCCCAGGGTGCTGGAGTACGCCCGCGCGGAGTGGCGCCGCACTAGCGTCGGGGTCATGCCTGCCCGTCCGTCCCGCCGGTCGATACCGCCCCGGGTACTGGAGGCGCCGTCGTACCTGCAGGCGTTCGTCCTGTCCGGGGTGGTGACGGTGCTGGTCACCCGGGCGTTCCTCCAGGCGGCCGGCTATCCCCGGCTCGGCGGCGGTGGGCTGCACATCGCGCACGTGCTCTGGGGTGGGCTGCTGATGACCGCCGGCCTGGGTGCCGCCCTGGTCTTCCTCGGCAGCGCGGCGCGAATCCTCGGCGCGATCCTGGGCGGGATGGGGTTCGGGCTCTTCATCGACGAGGTGGGCAAGTTCGTCACCGCCGGGACCGACTACTTCTACGCCCCGGCCGCCAGCATCATCTACGGCGCCTTCGCCCTGCTGGTCGTGATCACCCAGGCGATCCGCGGCCGGACCCGCCTCTCCGGCCCCGAGCGGACGGCGAACGCGCTGTACACGGTGGTCGGCGGGCTCGGCACCGGCCTCACCGCTCGGCGCCGGGCGGCGGTGATGCGGCTGGTCCGCGGTTGCGGCCCGGACGTCGAGGAGGCAGTGGCCAAGCTGCTCGACGCGGTGCCCCGACGCGAGCCACCCGCACCCCGGTTCTGGCAGCCCTGGCTGGTCCGGGCCCGCCGTGCGGCCGTCTGGGTGACCACCCACCGGTGGGTGGTGTCGCTGGTGGTGCTCTATGTGGTCGGCGAGCCGTTCGTCGTCGTGCTCCGCGTCGTGCAGGAGGCGATCACCGGCCAATTGCCCGACCAGCGGGAATGGGGTGCCGTGCTCGGGGTGTCGGTCTCCGCGCTGATCACCGCGGTGCTCAGCATCCGCGGGGCGTTGCTGCTGCCTCGCGACCGGGTGCGGGCCTTCCGGCTGTTCAAACTCGCCCTCCTGGTGGACCTGCTGTTCGGGCAGATCTTCAGCTTCACCGTCAACCAGTTCGGCGCGGTCTTCGCGCTCGGCGTGGACCTCTTCCTGCTCGCGGTGGTGACCGCCGAGTACCGACGGCTCTGCCGGCAGGAGCCGCCCGCCGTTGGCTGACGGCGCTGGTCGCCGCCACGGCTGTCCGGCGGCCCGGCGGCTCCCGCTCGGCGTGCCGTGCTCCGGTGGCCCGATGTCGATACGGTGTGCGAGTGATCTAGGGAGGGAGAACCATGGTCGATGCCCACGGCACACCGGCCCGCACGCGGCCGGGCGTGGTGACGATTTCGAGTTACCTGCTGATCCTCTTCGCCGCCATTCAGCTGCTCAACCTGATCCTGACGCTCTCCACCATCGGCACCATCCGCGACGTGCTGCGGGACGCGTACCGCGGCACCTCGACCAACGGCATGGAGAGGATTGCCGACTTCGCCTTCGCCGCCGCCATCGGCGGCAGCATCCTGACGGTGCTGATCTCGATCGGTCTGGTCGTCCTGGCGCTGCTCAACAACCGCGGGAAGAACGGCGCCCGGATCACCACCTGGGTGCTCGGCGGCATCATGATCTGCTGCACCGGCGGCAGCCTGGTGAGCAACGCGACCGGCGGGCTGACCGGCGGCGGCCCGAGCACCGGTGACGTGCCGAGCGCCGAGGAGATCCAGCGCCGGCTCGACGCCGCTCTGCCCTCCTGGTACGGCCCGGTCACCACGCTGCTCGGCGTCATCGGCCTGCTGGCCCTGCTCGCCGCGATGATCCTGCTGGCGCTGCCGCCGGCGAACGAGTTCTTCCGCAAGCCGCAGCAGGCCTGGGAGCCGCCCCTGCCGGGCGCCGCCTACCCGGGCTACCCCGGCTACCCGCCCGCTCCCGGGCAGCCCGGCTACCCGCCGGCCCCGGGTTACCCGCCCACTCCGGGTTACCCGCCCACTCCGGGTTACCCGCCCACTCCGGGTTACCCGCCGGCGCCGGAGCAGCCGGGCCAGCCGCCCGCGCCCGGTCAGTGGCAGCAGCCGTCCGCTCCGGAAGCGCCCGGTCAGCCGCCGGCCTCGTCCGACCGGCCCGGCGATGCGAAGCCGCCGTCCGACCGGCCCGACCCCAATCCGCCGGCGGGAAGTTGACCGGCGGATAAGAGCGACGCCAACGGTCCCTCCGAGTAGGTTGCAAGCCGACGCCTACCGGAGGGATCTGTCGTGTCGTACCTCGATCAGGCGCCGGCACGTCGTCCCGCGGCGGTCGTCTCGGCGGCGGCGGTGCTGGTGCTGATGGCGATCGGTGCCGGGGCGTACGCCGTCACCGGCCTGCTCACCCTGGGCGGCACTGTGGACCGCTTCCGGTCGGTGGCCCGCGGGACCGGAGCCGGTGGCCGCGAGGTCGACGGGGTGGTGGCGCTGCTGCGCGCCTCCACCGTGCTGTCGGCGGTGGTTACCGTGCTGGTCGGGCTGCTGCTCGTCGGTCTCGCCCTGGGCCTGCTCGCGGGCCGCCCCGGGGCGCGGGTGACGACCTGGGTGGTCTGCGGGCTGGGGCTGCTCTGCGGCTGCTGTGGGCTGGCGGTGCTGGTCGGGCAGCGGTCCACACCGCTGCGGCCGGGCGCCGACGAGGCGGTCACCGCCGACCTGCTCGCGCTGCTCGCCGACGCGTACCCGACCTGGTGGATCCCGCTGAACGCGGTCCTGTCGGTGGCGCAGATCCTCGGCTACCTGGTGGTCGCCGCGCTGCTCGCCCTGCCCGCGGCGAAGGCCTTCTTCCACCGCCGGACGGCACCGCCGATGCCGCCGGCCGGCCCGACCCTGCCGAGCTACGGACCGGCATCGACCGCGCCGAGCTACGGCCCCACGTCGGCTCCGCCGACCTACGGCCCCACGTCGGCTCCGCCGACCTACGGCCCCACGTCGGCTCCGCCGACCTACGGCCCCACGTCGGCTCCGCCGACCTACGGCCCCACGTCGGCTCCGCCGACCTACGGCCCCACGCCGACCCCGCCGACCTACGGGCCGCCCTCCGGCCCGCCCGCGCCGGGGACGGCGCCCACCCCTCCGCCCGCGTCGGCGCCACCCGGCCCGACGCCGCCCCCTGAGGACCGCCCGTGACGTCCGACCAGCATCCCTCCGTACGACGGGCCCTGATCACCGGCGCCAGCTCCGGGATCGGGGCCGCCTTCGCCAGCCGGCTCGCCGCCGACGGATGGCACCTCGTCCTGGTCGCCCGGGACCTCGCCCGGCTCGACGCCACCGCCGCCGAGCTGACCGGCCGGTACGGCCGCGAGGTCGAGACGATCTCGGCGGATCTGTCCACCGACGACGGCTGCGCGACGGTGGAACGGCGGCTCACCACGGGCACGCCGATCGAGCTGCTGGTCAACAACGCGGGGATCAGCCTCAACACGCCCTTCCTGCGGTCGGCGGTCGAGGACGAGGCCCGGCTGCTGCGGCTGAACGTGCTCGCGGTGATGCGGCTGACCCACGCGGCCCTCGGCCCGATGACCGCGCGACGCAGCGGGACAGTGATAAATATCTCTTCGGTGGCCGGTTTCGGCGTGGTCATGCCCGGGTCGACGTACTCGGCCAGCAAGGCGTGGGTGACGAATTTCAGTGAATCGATCGGTCAGTCGGTGGCCCCGCTCGGGGTGCGGGTGATGGCGCTCTGCCCCGGCTACACCCGCACGGGCTACCACGAGCGGGCCGGCATCGACATGTCGTCCACGCCCCGGTGGATGTGGCTCAAGGCCGACGACGTGGTCGACGAAGGACTGCGTGACCTGGGAAAAGGCAAGCTGGTCAGCGTGCCGACGTGGAAGTACAAGCTGGCCGTGGCGGGCCTGCGGCACGCGCCGCGGCGGCTGCTGCGCGGGGTCTCCCGGGACACCCGGGGCCGGGTAGGTCGGGACGACCGCTGACCGTCGGCGGACCGGACGGCTGTCCCGTCGGCGGGATATGACGGGGTCGATCCGGATGGACGGTTGCGAAGGGTAGTCGGATATCGCCAGCCGTCGGTCGCCCGCAGGGCTGACCCGGGTGGACCCCGCATCCGGCTCCCAGACTTGCGCAGTACCCTCTATCGCCATGGAGGCCCACGACGACCTGCGTAAATTCGTTACCGACCTGGCGGTGGTCCATGGCCGGGTGGTGCTCTCCTCGGGTCGCGAGGCGGACTGGTACGTCGATCTGCGTCGCGTCACGCTCCATCACCGGGCGGCGCCCTTGGTCGGCCGGGTGCTGCTCGACCTCACCGCCGACTGGGAGTACGACGCCGTCGGTGGCCTGACCCTGGGCGCCGATCCGGTCGCCCTCTCGATGCTGCACGCGGCCTCCGCGGCCGATCGGCCGCTGGACGCTTTCGTGGTCCGCAAGGCGGGCAAGGCGCACGGCCTGCAGCGCCGCATCGAAGGGCCGGACGTCGCGGGGCGCCGGGTGCTGGCGGTCGAGGACACGTCGACCACGGGCGGCAGCGTGCTGACCGCCGTCGAGGCGCTGCGCGAGGCCGGGGCGGAGGTGGTGGGTGTGGCGGTTATTGTTGATCGAGGCGCCGGCGACGCGGTGCGAGCCGCCGGACTGCCGTATCGGGCGGCCTATACGTTGGCTGACCTCGGCCTTGTGGCGTAAAAGTTTGCCGATTCGGATCTGCTGATATGCAGGCGGATCGATGCTGCTGGTGGAAGGATGGAATACGTGGGAACTGCGTTGGCTGAAATGACCATGCCTCAGATCTCGCCGCTTGCCGGCGAGCCGATCGAACGTGCCGATGCCGAGCGGCTCGCGGGGGTGCTGAAGGCCCTCGCGGATCCCGCCCGGCTGCGGCTGCTCAGCCTGATCCAGTCGGCCCCCGAGGGCGAGGCGTGCGTGTGTGACCTGACCGCGCCGCTCGGCCTCTCGCAGCCGACGGTCAGCCACCACCTGCGTATCCTCACCGAGGCCGGCTTGCTGGAGCGGGAGAAGCGCGGGGTATGGGCGTACTACCGGCTGGTGCCGAGCGCGATCGCGACGATCGCGGATCTGCTGACCCCGCCGCGCAAGCGGGCCACCAAGAAGGCTCGCTGACACCGAACGTGTCCGACGTCCCGATGCCCCTGCGCATCGGGGCGGCGTCGGGTGGCGTGCCAGGGGTGGCGCCACCGGACGGTGACGGCTGCCGTCTTCCGTACCACCCGCAGATCGACAGGTCATACGCCGATGGCCGGCCCCCTGAGAGGGGGTCGGCCATCGGCGTATGTGGGATCAGCGGCCCTGCTGGCCGCGGCGCCGGAGGTCGTCGTCCTCGAGGGCGTCCCGGACCGCGTCGACCGCGCCCGCCGCGCTGGACGCGGCGACCACCGCGACCGCCTCGCCGCGCTTGCGCGCCCGCCGGTCGCGGAGAAACTCGAAGACGATCGGCAGCACCGAGATCAGGATGATCAGCGCGACCACCGGCAGGATGTACCGGTCGATCTTGTCGCCGATCGCGTTGTAGATCTGGTCGGCGAGCAGGTAGCCGATCAGCAGGATGCCGTCCACCCATAGGATCGCGCCGACGATGTTCCAGAGCAGGAACTGCCGGGCCGGCATGCCGAGCACCCCGGCGACCGGGTTGAGGAACGTGCGGACGATCGGGATGAACCGGGCCAGCACCACGGCCTTGGCCGGGCCGAACTTCTGGAAGTAGTACTCGGCCTTCTCCACGTACTCCCGCTTGAACAGGCGGGAGTTGGGGCGGTCGAACATGCGGCGGCCGTACCGGGCTCCGAGCCAGTGCCCGAGCTGGGCCCCGACGATCGCGCAGAGCGGCCCGCCGATCAGCAGGCCGGCCAGCGAGAGCCGGGTGCCGCTGCCGAAGATGGCGTCCGCCACCGGCGACGCGGCCACGCCGGCCAGGAACAGCAGCGAGTCGCCCGGGAAGAAGAAGCCGACCAGCAGGCCGGTCTCGGCGAACAGGATCACCCAGACGCCGACCAGCCCGAAGGTGTGAATCAGGTCCTTCGGGTCGAGCGGATTCAGGGCGACGCTCTCGGAGACGATCCGGGTCTTCTCTGCTGTGTCCACGGCCACAAAGGGTACCGAAGCCCGGTCCGGCGTCGCGCCGGACCGGGCCAGGACGGTTCAGAGGCGGGGGTCGACCGGCTCCGACTCGCAGGCGAGGATGGCGAAGACCAACTCGTGGCGGCGCCAGAGCGGGGCGTCCTCCGCCAGGGCCTGGAGGGCGGCCAGGCCGAGGGCGTGCTCGCGCAGGGCCAGGCCGCGCTTGCGGCCCAGCGACCGGCGGCGCAGGGCGGCGAGCTGCCCCGGCCCGGTGTAGCCGGGACCGTAGATGATCCGCAGGTACTCCCGGCCCCGGCACTTGATCCCGGGCTGGAGCAGCGACCCCTTCGGCGACCGGGCGGCCAGGCCCGCGTACGGCTTGACCACCATGCCTTCCCCACCCGTGGCGGTGAGCGTCAGCCACCAGTCGGTCGTCGCCGCCACCGCCGCGGCGTCGGTCAGGTCGACCACCCGCCGCCGGGTCGACGTGAAGAACTCCGGGTCGGCGGCGCAGAGCCGGTCAGCCAGGTCGAGGTGCCAGCCGTGGTCCCGGTCCGCGTAGCTCGCCCCGGCCCCGGCCAGCACCGCGAACGGCGCGAGGGTCACTCCGCGCAGCCCCTCGGTCGGCCCGACGTACGCCCGGTACGCCGCCGAGTACGCCTCGACCTCCGCCGCCCGGTCGGCCATCCGGCCGCGCAGCTCGCCCACCGGCAGGCCCCGACCAGCCGCCGCGTCCAGCGTGGCGAGCACCGCGGGCAGCGCGGCGCGGCCGGCCGCGCCGACGCCCGCGTACTGCTCGCGGATCAGCCCGCCCGCCTTCGCCGACCAGGGCAGCAGCTCGCAGTCGAGCAGCAGCCAGTCCGTCTCCAGCTCGGCCCAGAGGCCGGCGGTGGTCACCGCCGCCCGAACCCGCTCCAGCAGCTCGTCGTCGAGCGGCGGACCGAAGAACGGCCGGCCGGTGCGGGTGTGCACCACCCCGCCGCCGAACCGTCCGGGCTCCCGCTCGACCAGCACCACGGCCCGCGAGCCCATGTGCTTCTCCTCGCAGACCACCCGGTCGACCCCCGCCGCCCGGTAGTCGGCGAACGCCTGCGCCGGGTGCTCCAGGAAGCCGTCGACGGTCGAGGTCGAGCAGGGCGCCATGGTCGGCGGCAGCCAGACCAGCCGACCCGGGTCGACCGCGAACCGGCTCATCACCTCCAGCGCCGCGGCGGCGTTCTCCGCCGGCACGGTCAGCGAGCCGTACGCGTGCTCGACGTGCCGGCGACCGGTGACGTCGGCCAGGTCCAGCACGGTGTCCGGGCGGGCCGGCGTGGGGGGGACCAGCGGGCGGGCCGGGGCGTACCACTCCTTGACCGCCGGGACCGAGACCAGCTCCTTCTCCGGGTAGCGCAGGGCCGTCAGCTTCCCACCGAAGACGCAGCCGGTGTCGACGCAGATGGTGTTGTTCACCCACTCCGGCTCCGGGTTGGGGGTGTGCCCGTACACGACCATGGCCCGGCCCCGGTAGTCGCCCGCCCACGGGTAACGGACCGGCAGGCCGTACTCGTCGGCCTCGCCGGTCGTCTCCCCGAAGAGCGCGAATGCGCGGACCCGGCCGGACGCGCGGCCCTGGTACTCCTCCTTCAGCCCGGCGTGCGCGACCACCAGCCGGCCGCCGTCCAGCACGAAGTGGCTGACCAGGCCGTCGACGAACGCCGCGACCTCCGCGACGAAGCTCTCCGGCTCCGCCGCCAGCTGGGCCATCGTCTCGGCCAGGCCGTGGGTGAGCCGCACGTCCCGGCCGCGCAGCTTGGGCAGCAGCTTCTGCTCGTGGTTGCCCGGCACGCAGATCGCGTGCTCGGCCGCCACCATGCCCATCACCAGGCGGAGCACCCCGGGCGAGTCCGGGCCGCGGTCCACCAGGTCACCCACGAAGACCGCGGTACGACCAGCCGGGTGCGCCGCGTCCACCGGGCGGCCCGCGTCGTCGCGGCGCAGCTCGTAGCCGAGCCGGAGCAGCAGCGCCTCCAGCTCCTCGCGGCAGCCGTGCACGTCACCGACGATGTCGAACGGCCCGGTCAGCTCCCGCCGGTCGTTGTAGAGCCGCTCGTACCGGATCTCGGCGGCGTCGATCTCCTCGACGCCGCGCAGCACGTGCACCTTGCGGAAGCCCTCCCGGGCCAGCTGCCCGTACGTCCGCCGCAGGTCACGCTGCATCCGGGTGAGCACCTGCCGGCCGAAGGTCCGGTCGGCCCGCGCCCCGGTACGCTCCCAGGCCAGCGCCTCCGGCACGTCCAGCACGATCGCCACCGGCAGCACGTCGTGCTCCCGGGCCACCTTCACCAGCGCCGCCCGGGCGTGCGGCTGAAGATTGGTCGCGTCCACCACGGTGAGCCGCCCGGCGCGCAGCCGCTTGCCGGCGGCGTAGTGCAGCACGTCGAACGCGTCGGCTGAGGCTGACTGGTCGTTCTCGTCGTCGGCGACCATCGCCCGGAAGTCGTCCGAGGAGAGCACCTGGCTGGGGAGGAAGTGCCGCCGGGCGAAGGTGGACTTGCCCGAACCGGAGACGCCGACCAGCGCCACCAGGGCGAGTTCAGGGATGTCGAGAATGCTCATCGGGTGCTCTCCTCCTTCCTGCTCAGCACGGCCATCTGGGTGGGGGTTCCCACCTCGGGGTCGTCGTCGCCGATCCCGCTGATGGTGGCGGTGTAGCCGTACGCGGCGGTGACCCGGTCGACCCAGTCGGCGAACTCGGCCCGGGTCCACTCGAAACGGTGGTCGGCGTGCCGGAACCGGCCCGCGCCCAGCCCCTCGTAGCGGACGTTGTACTCGGCGTTCGGGGTGGTCACCACCACCGTGCCCGGTCGGGCGTGACCGAGGACGGCGTCCTCCAGCGCCGGCAGCCGCGGCGGGTCCACGTGCTCGATGACCTCCATCAGCACCGCCGCGTCGGACCCGCGCAGCCGGTCGTCCCGGTAGGTCAGCGCGGACTGCCACAGCCGGATCCGGTCGCGCTGCCGCTCCGGGAGCCGGTCCAGCCGCAGCCGGCGGGCGGCCAGGGTCAGCGCGTGGGTGGAGACGTCGGTGCCGACGATCTCGGTGTACCGCCGGTCGGCGACCAGCGCGGTGAGCAGGGCGCCGCCGCCGCAGCCCAGGTCCAGCACCCGGGTGGCGCCGCTGGCCGCCAGCGCGGCGAGCACCGCCTCCCGCCGCCGTACGGCCAGCGAGGCGCGCGGAGGCGGCGCGATCTGGTCCTCGTCGGGCATGCTGTCGTCGGCCGGGGGCTCGTCGGCCAGGCGCAGCTCGGCGAGGCGGGCCAGGGCCTGACCGGCCAGGGCACGCCGGTGCGCCAGGTAGCGGCGGGTGATCAGGGTCCGCTCCGGGTGGTCGGCGAGCCAGCCGGCGCCAGCCCGGAGCAGCTTCTCGATCTCGTCCGGCGCCACCCAGTAGTGCTTGGCGTCGTCCAGCACGGGCAGCAGGACGTACAGGTGGTTGAGCGCCTCGGCGACCCGCAGCGTGCCAGTCAGCGTCAGGTCCACGTACCGGCTGTCGCCCCACGCCGGGTACGCCTCGTCCAGCGGGATCGGGGTGGCCGTCACCGTCCAGCCGAGCGGGGCGAAGACCCGGACAGCCAGCTCGGCACCGCCCCGGCAGCGCAGCACCGGCACCCGGATCTCCAGGGGGATCGCCGTGGCGGCCAGCTCCGGGCGATCCCGGGACTCGCCGCGCAGCGCCGACCGGAACACCTTGGCCAGCGCCGAGGAGAGCAGGCTGGACGCGGCGTACGGCCGGTCGTTGACGTACTGGCCGAGGGTGAAGCTGTCCGGGGTGGCCGCCTGGGCCTTTCCGCGACCGCGCCCGCCGCCCAGCCGCAGCGGGTCGACCTCGACCAGCAGGGCCGCCGTGCACCGCTGGTCATCCGCCTCGGGGTAGAGCACGTGCGCGGTGCCGGCCGGCAGGTCGAAGCTCTGCAGCCGGTCCGGGTGCTTGACGAGAAGGTGGCCGAGGTCGGTCGCGGGGCGGTGGGTCGTGGTCAGGGTGAGCAGCACTCGTCGATGGTCTCAGGGTTGTCGATCTTGTGTCGTCCCGGTTTCGTCCTAGTCGCGCTGAGGCTTCCGAATGGCCTGGTGGGGTGGCGCTTCGGAGCGGGGTGTGCTTCGGGTGCCCCGGGAACGACGATGCCCCGCCGACCGGGGGTCGGCGGGGCACCGGTGTTGCTGAGTGGTGTGCGGGTGTCAGGCGACGAAGTGGGTGCGGCGGCGGCGGGCCACCAGGTAGCCGCCGGCGCCAGCGAGCAACAGCAGGCCGCCGATGCCGGCGATCAGGCCGGTGGAGCTACCGGTGAGCGGCAGGGTGCCGCCGTCACCGTCACCGTCACCGTCACCGTCGCCGCCGCCGTTGCCGGCGGCCGCGTTGACCAGGATCTGCGCGGTGTCGTTGGCCGGGTTCAGGTCCTTGAGCAGAGTCTCGTCCGGGCCACCGTGCACCAGCTCGACCTTGCCGGCGAGACTGCCGGCCTTGTCGATGCGGAGGGAGAACGGGAACTGCGCCTTCTTGCCCTTGCCGATCACCTCCGGCAGGAAGCAGGCGTAGACCGAGGCACCGGGCTTACCCGGGTCCTCCCCGAACTCGCCCTCGGCGTCCACGCAGGACTCCGGTGCCTTGACCGCCGTGGTGCCCTTGGGCACGGTCACCAGCGCCAGCGTGTAGATGCCGTTCTCGCCACCGGCGTTGATGGCCGCGGGGCCGTTGTTGGTGAAGCCGACCGTGACCGGGACGGTGGCACCGACCGAGGCATCCACCGTGGCACCGCTGGCCGCCACGTCGGCCTTCTGGTTGCCCTTGACCGTCAGCTCGATCATGGTCTCGTTGTTGGTCGGGTCGACGTCGGTCTGCCCCATCGCGCGGGCCAGAGCCGGAGCGGGAGCGGACGGCGTGAGCTGCAGGACGCCCTCGTCGCCCTTCGCGCTCTTGCCGAAGTCGGGCACCTGCGACCGGAAAGCCTGCCAGTCCGCGGGGGTCATCCAGATCGCGAAGCCGTGGTCGGTGTTCGGCGCCCAGGCGTCACCGGGGATGGCGAAGCCGAACGAGTCGTCCAGCTTCGCGCTGCCGTCGGCCGCCACTGTGGCGTCGAGGGTGCACGCGTAGGCGTAGGTGTCGAAGTTGTCCTCGAAGTACTCGCAGTTCTCGTACCGCTTGGCTGGAGCGAGTGCGTAAGAGCCGAAGAAGAACAGCACGGCACCCTTGGCGTCGGTCTTGCCCTGGTTACCCACCGCAAGCGGCGACTTCACCGTGCTGCCCGGGGTGCCGGTCAACTGAACGAAGGGCTCCGAGGTCAGGTCGACCCCTTCGCCCACGGTGACGGTGGAGCGGTAGCTGGCGCTCCCGGCGTTGGGAGTGGTGACGGTGAACGCGAGCTGGCCCTCCTGCCCGGCCTTGGCTCCGTCCCGCGGCAGCACCGTGAGGGAGAGCAGGTCCAGGTCCGGCTCCCCGTCGTTCTTGACGGTGCAGGTCAGGATGGCGTCCGCCGGGGTGCAACCGTCCGGCGCCTGCACGTCGGCGAAGCCGTCGACGGCGCTCCGGTCCACCTTGACCGTGTAGTCGGTGAACGGCTCGTCCACCAGCGAGTAGAGCGAAATCCACTTCTCCGGTCCGCCCGGAGCCACGATGACGTCGTTCGCGTACAGCGCGAAGCCCTCGGCCCCCTTTGCGTCCGCGATGGTGGGGTCGGCTGCGAGGGCGGGGGTGGCGGAGGCGGCGACGAACGCGCCTGCGACGCCCAACCCGGCGAGCCAGCGCCGGGTGGAGTTTTTGAGCATGTGGGGGTTCCTCCCGTGAAATTTCAGGTGGAGCCCGTGGAGCTTAAAGAACCCTTAACTCTCTCCGCAGCCCTGGCCGGCTGGTCGGCTCGCTGAACCGGCTGAAAGGTTGAGCTCGGACGATGCAATCTTCCGCAGTGCCGTACCCGTCAACAGGGCGGGACACCGGGAGGTGCAGTGACGTACGAGGAGTTCGCCGACTCGCGGCTGGGCGCCCTGCTGCGGTACGCGGTCATGCTGACCGGGGATCCGCACCAGGCGCAGGACCTGGTGCAGGACACCATGGTGCGGGTCCAGCTGAACTGGCGCCGCGTGGCGCGGACCGACTCCCCGGAGCGGTACGTCCGCCGGATGCTCACCAACCAGTACGTCGACTGGCGGCGCGGCTCGTGGGCCCGCCGGGTGCTGCTGCGCGGCGAGCCGGACGAGGCGGTGCCGGCGCCGACCGACCACGCCCAGTCCGCGGTGGACCGGGACCAGATCTGGTCCTGGCTCTCGCGGCTGCCTCGCCGCCAGCGGGCCACGCTGGTGCTGCGGTACTACGAGGACCTGCCGGACGCCGAGATCGCCGAGATCCTCGGCTGCGCCGTCGGCACCGTCCGCTCCTGCATCTCGCGCGCCCTGGCCACCCTCCGAGCCGAGTACGTGGAGGTCTGCTCATGATCGAGGACGAGCTGCGGGCCGCCTTCGCCCGGCACGAGCCGCTGACCCCGCCCACCGGGCCGGTCCGGGCCGCCATCGAGCGGACCGTGGTCCGCCGCCGGCGTCGCCGCTTCCGCCTGCGGCTCGGCGGTACGGCGTTGGCGCTGGTCGCCGCCGCCCTGGCCGGGTTCACCGCGGTCGCGCCGCGGCAGCCGGAGACCCCGAACCTGCTCGGTGAGCCGGCACCGCCGACGCCCACCGGCGCGCTGAACGTGCTGCTGCTCGGCGTCGACGCCGCCGGCCCCGACGAAACCCGGCGGGCCGACTCCATCCTGCTCGTGCACGTTCCGGCGGACCGGAGCCGGCTCTACCTCGTTTCCCTCCCGCGTGACCTGCTGGTGCCGATTCCCGGGCACGGGGAGGACAAGCTCAACCACGCCTTCGCCTACGGCGCCACATCGGCGAATCCCGAGCTGGTCCGTGGCTACGACCTCACCCGGCAGGTGGTCGCCCAGTTCACCGGCATACGGATCGACGCGGGTGCGGTACTGACCTACCGGGCGACGCGGGAACTCACCGACGCGGTCGACGGCGTGCCGGTCTGCCTGCCGGCCAGCATCCGCTCGCACCACACCCTGCGGGTCTACCCCGCCGGCTGCCAGCAGCTCGACGGCGCCGCCGCAGTGGACGTGCTCCGGCAGCGCTTCGACATGCCCGACGGCGGCCTGGACCGCGACCGTAACGCGGAGCGGTACGCGGCCGGGCTGCTCCGCCGGCTCCAGGAGCGGGACGGGCTGACGGATCCCGTGCTGGTCTCGAAGCTGATCGGTCAGGCCGGCTCCGGCCTGGTGACCGACACCGGCGACACGTCCCTGCCGGCGCTGATCTCGGCGGCCAGGAAGGCGGCCGTCGCCGAGCCGGTCCCGCTCGGGCTGCCGGTCCGGTATGTGGAGGAACGCCCGTACGGATTCCGGCTCGACCCCAAGCTGGCCCCCGGATTCCTCGACGCGCTCCGGACCGACCGGCTCGGGGAGTGGAGCGCCGCTCACCCCGATCAGGTCACCAGGCTGCGCTGACGCGGGAGGGGCCACCCCGTGGCCCCTCCCGCCAGGTCAGCGGTAGTCGTCCTCGTCGGCGACGACCACCCGGGCCTGCTCCACCGCGTCCCAGTCGTCGACCTCGAAGCCACGCTGCGGCTCGAAGTCGCCGTCGCCCGGGGCTGCCACCAGCGCCTGCTCGACCGCGTCGGCCGGCTCCGCCTCCAGGTCCCGCTCCTCCGGAGCGAGGTGGTCGCTGGGGGCGAAGTCCTCGTCGGGCTGACCCATCGTCCCTCCCTGGATCTCGGTGCGGACAGCTACCCACACACCGTACGGGCTGTGCCCCCTCCCCGCTCGGAGCCGGGCCGAACCGCGCCGCCGCCCGCCGCTCCGCTCACACGTCGCCTGCCGCGGCGCAGAGTCGGCGGATTGTCACTCCGGGTGGGGCCTACGGTGCCAGGATGATGCCGTGGGCTTCCTGATCCGACTGGTGATCACCGCGATCGCGCTGTGGATCACGACCCTGATCGTGCCCGGGGTCGAAGTGACCGGGCGGTCGACGGCGGACACGGTGCTCACCCTAGTCGTGGTGGCCCTCATCTTCGGCGTGGTGAACGCGGTCCTCAAGCCGGTCATCAAGGTGTTCGGCTGCGTGTTCTACCTGCTCACCCTGGGCCTCTTCGCGCTCGTGGTGAACGCGCTGCTGTTCCTGCTGACCGACCGGATCGCCCGGGGCCTGGACCTGCCGTTCCGGGTGGACGGCTTCTGGGCCGCCTTCTGGGGCGCGATCGTGGTGGCGGTGGTCAGCTGGCTGATCAGCGTCGCCCTGCCGGACAGACTGGAGGCGCGGTGAGTAAAGGCGGTGGCCTTGTCCCGGGTCGGTTGTGCCCGCCGCCACCAACTACGGGATACTTCCGGCGGTGGACAGCGCGGTCCGGCGCAGCCATGGAAGACAGCGGCCAGCATGGCCGAGAGCGGTAAGTAAGGAGCGTTTGACATGCCCATCGCTTCCCCCGACGCCTACGCGGAGATGCTGGACCGCGCCAAGGCCGGTCACTTCGCGTACCCCGCGATCAACGTGACCTCCTCCCAGACGCTGAACGCGGCGCTGAAGGGCTTCGCCGACGCGGAGAGCGACGGCATCATCCAGGTCTCCACCGGTGGCGCCGAGTACCTCTCCGGCCCGTCCGTGAAGGACATGGTCACCGGCGCGACCGCGTTCGCCCTGTACGCCCGTGAGGTGGCGAAGAACTACCCGGTCAACATCGCCCTGCACACCGACCACTGCCCGAAGGACAAGCTGGACAAGTTCGTCCGGCCGCTGATGAAGATCTCCCAGGAGCGGGTGCAGCGCGGCGAGGAGCCGCTGTTCCAGTCGCACATGTGGGACGGCTCGGCCGTGCCGGTGCCGGAGAACCTGGAGATCGCCGCTGAGCTGCTGGACGAGGCCGCCAAGGCCGCCGTCGTGCTCGAGATCGAGGTTGGCGTGGTCGGCGGCGAGGAGGACGGCGTCGAGAACGCGATCAACGAGAAGCTCTACACCACCGTCGAGGACGGCCTGGCCATGGTCGACGCGCTGGGCCTCGGCGAGAAGGGCCGCTACATGGCGGCGCTGACCTTCGGCAACGTGCACGGCGTCTACAAGCCGGGCAACGTCAAGCTCCGCCCCGAGGTGCTCAACCACATCCAGATGGCGGTCGGCGCCAAGCACAACAAGGAGAAGCCGCTCAGCCTGGTCTTCCACGGCGGCTCCGGCTCGCTGCTCTCCGAGATCCGGGAGGCGCTGGACTACGGCGTGGTGAAGATGAACATCGACACCGACACCCAGTACTGCTTCACCCGGCCGGTGGCGGACCACATGTTCCGCAACTACGACGGTGTGCTCAAGGTCGACGGCGAGGTCGGCAACAAGAAGATGTACGACCCGCGGGTCTGGGGCAAGGCCGCCGAGGCCGGCATGGCCGCCCGGGTCGTGGAGGCCTGCGAGGCGCTGCGCTCCACCGGCACCAGGATGAGCAAGTAGTCCACCGGCACGTCCCGACGGCCGGCTCCCCGTGCGGGAGCCGGCCGTCGCGTTCCCGGCCGGTCAGGCCGTCGCGGTCAGCACCCGGACCGCCTCCCGGACGTCGTCGGTGAGGTGCACGGTGGTGGCGAGGTCGCCGAACGGGGACGCCGCGAGGAGTGGCCGCAGCAGCGACTCGATCGGCAGCTCTGTCGTCCAGTACGTCCGGTCCAGGAAGACGTACGCGCCGCTGGCGCCGTCGGTGCCGTAGTAGGTCTTGGTGGCCGCCTGGAACACCTCCTGCACCGTCCCCGCCCGGCCCGGCGCGAAGACGATCCCGCCCCGGGCCAGCCGGAGGATGGTGTCCTCCCGGATCGCGTTGGAGAAGTACTTGGCGATCCGTCCGGCGAAGAGGTTCGCCGGTTCGTGCCCGTACAGCCAGGTGGGGATGGCGAGACCGCCCGAGCGCGCCCACTCGGTGCCGGTCGCGGCGGGGCGCTGGGCAGGCAGGGTCGGCCCGGGCGCGTACCGCTGCCGGACCGCCAGCGCGGCGGCCGTGTAGCGGTCGTGGTCGGTGAAGTCCGGGGCGGTGGCGAGCAGGTCGATCGCACCGGTCAGCTCCTCCGCCGGCCAGGCCGACAGGAACGCGCCGAGGTTGGCCGCCTCCATCACGCCGGGACCGCCGCCGGTCACCACCAGCCGGTCGGCCCGGGCCAGCTCCCAGCCCAGCACCGCCGCCATCCGGTACGCGGCGCTGCCGCGCGGCACGGCGTGCCCGCCCATCACCCCGACCACGGACTGTGGGCCGTGTTCCGCCAGCCAGGACCGGGTGGCGTCGACCAGGGCGTTGTCCACCCCGTGGTCGTGCAGCCGCTGGCCGAGCGCCTCGCGGACGTCCGGCAGCGCGCCGCCGTGCGCGCGGAAGTGCTCGTACACCCGGGTGTCGTACATGCCGGCGAAGCCGGCGTCGGCGAAGCCGGCCGCCAGGTCGTCCGGGGTGTAGAGGTGGGACGGCTGGGTCGAGTAGGGCAGCCCGGAGAAGGGCGGCACCACGTTCGCGCCGCGGCGGACCAGGTCGGCGCCGACCTCGCGGTTGGTGAACCGGCAGCCCACGAAGAGGGTGCCGGCGACCTCGACGCCGGTCAGGTCGGGCACCGGATGGAGGTCGAGGCGTAGCCCCTGCACGGTCAGCCCGGCGAGGCTGCCGGTCGCCAGCCGCCCGTCGAACTCGGCCCGGGTCTCGATCTCGTCAACGCTGGTGTCGTGCGGCTCGATGACGTCCGCGGGAGGTGGGGTCGGCACCAGATCATCCTGCCCCTGGGCGGCAAATCGGCCAAACCCGGCCGGGAGGGTGCCGTAACGGGCAGGAGCCCGGCGACGTGGCCGCCGGGCTCCTGCGTAACCGGGTCCTGGGGAGGCTCCGGACCATTAGTTGTAATGGAGAACATCGCCGGGCGGCATGGACCGCAGGCGTGACGAAAGCCTCAACCGTTCGGCCGACCAGGTCGCCCGACTCCCTCGCGCGCCCGCGGGCGAAGCGGGTTGAATGGGGCGATGCAGAACCTGTTGCCTGAGCCACCGGCCACCCTCCTGCCCGCGAACGAGGAGGCCGACGCCGCCCTGGCGGCCGCCGCCCAGCAGGACACCGACGAGGCGTACGCCGATGTCGCCGCCCGCTTCCCGGCCTACAGCGCGGCCTGGGCCGCGCTGGCCGCCCGGGCGTTCGCCGCGGGTCAGGTCATCCCCGCGTACGCCTACGCGCGCACCGGGTATCACCGGGGCCTGGACCAGCTGCGCCGCAGCGGCTGGAAGGGGCACGGCCCGGTGCCCTGGTCGCACAAGCCCAACCGGGGCTTCCTGCGCTGCCTCTACCTGCTCTCCCGGGCCGCCGGCGAGATCGGCGAGGCGGACGAGGCGGCGCGCTGCGCCCAGTTCCTGCGCGACTGCGACCCGGCCGCCGGCGACGCCCTGGCCAGCCACTGACCCGCTCCGACGGCCGGTCCGGCCGCTGGTCGGGCCGGCCGTCGTGCGTGGTCAGAGTCCTTCGGCGACCGCGGCGGCGATCTTCAGCCAGGCGTCCCGGGTGGCCGAGGAGAGCTGGCCGTAGCGAATCGGCTCGCCGGTGTCGATCAGTCGCTCGTACGGCGCGAGCAGCACCGCCCGGGTGCGGGCGGCGAAGTGCTGCTGGATCGCCGGCAGGTCGATCTCCTTGCGGGACGGCGGCATCGACACCACCGTCACCGCCTGCCGGACCAGTCGCTGCCGGCCGCTCTGCTCCAGGTGGTCGAGCATCCGGGCGGCGGTCTCGGCCGAGTCGTTCCGGCCCGACATGGTGACCACCAGTTGGTCGGTGGCGTCCATCGCGGCCTGCCAGTTCTGCGCCCGCACGTTGTTCCCGGTGTCCACGAAGATCAGCTTGTAGAAGCGGCTGACCACCTCGCGGATCTCGCCGAACGCCGCCGCGGTGAGCATCTCCCCGCCGGTGGCCGACTCGTCCGAGGCGAGCACGTCGAACATCCCCTCGCCCTGCGAGCGGACGTACTGCGACTGGTCGCCGACCCGGCCGTGCGCACCCTGGAACTGGCCCAGGTCGCGCAGCAGGTCCCGGACCGTACGGGAGTGGAAGTCCTGCTGGGCCCGCATCCCCAGGGTGCCCTGGGTCTCGTTGTTGTCCCAGGCCAGCACGTATCCGCCGCGCTTCTGCCCGAACGTCATGGCCAGCAGCAGGATGGCCACGGTCTTGCCCGCGCCGCCCTTCGGGTTCACCACGGTCACCTGGCGTAGTCCGCCGAAGTTGCGGCGGACCATCTCGATGTCCCGCCTGAGCTCCTGCTCGTGCCGCCCGGGGGCGAGCCGGACCAGGCCGAGCCGGTTCACCACCGCCCGGACGCCCATGGTGGCCACCGGATCGACCGGCTTGGCCTGGCGGCGCCGGGCGAACTCCTCGGCGGTCGGGGTGGCACGGGCCTCCGGCGCCCAGCCCGGGTCCGGGTGGGTGGGCGCTGGCTGCGGCGGCACCGGGCTGACCCCGGGCGGTGGCTGCTGCCAGCCCGGAGTGGTCCCGGGCGGCGCCTGCTGCGGTCCCGGCGCGCCCTGCTGGGGCCAGGGTGGGGGGTACCAGCCGGTGACCGGCGGCACCGGATCCACCGCCTGCGGGTGTTGTGGCATGACCGGTGGCTGCGTTCCCAGCGGCGGTGGGCCGTACGGCGGCGGGTAACCGCCTCCGTCGTACGGCGGCGTCGGCGGGTGCACCGGTGTCCCGGGCGCGGGCGGGAACGGACCGAGCCGCGGCGGAGCGGCCTCCGCCCCGCCCGGCGCCCGCTCGAGCGGGGCCCGGTGCTCGTCGCCCGCTCTCTCCGCCGGCCCGCCGGGGGCGGAAGCGACGTCCGGGCCGCCCGGGTCGCCGACGTGGGTGGGGGCGGCGGCCGGGATGGTGGTCACCGATCCCGGTTCGGCTGCCTCGGTTCCGGCGGTCGGGACGGTACCGGTGCTCGTCGGCCGCTGTGGCGGTTGCGCCCAGGGCGAGCCGCCCGGGCTGCGACCGGTCGCCCCGGCCGGGGTCGCCACCGCCTGGTCAAGGGTGAACGGCAGGTCGAGGTCCACCGGCCCCGCCGGCTGTCCCGCCCGGCGCTCGTGCACGGGTGTACCCGGCGTGATCGGTGGCTCGGGCACCGGCGGGCCGGGCTGGGCCGGCGGTTCGGGCGCGGGTGGACCCGGCGGGGTCGGCGGCTCCGGCACCGGCGGTCCCGGCCTGATCGGCGGTTCGGGCACGGCGGGCGGTGGCGGGGTCGGCGGCCCGGGCACGGGAGGGCCGGGTGTGATCGGCGGTTCGGGCACGGGGGGACCCGACGGGATCGGCGGTTCCGGCGCGGGCACGGGCCTACCCGGCGGGGGCGGCGGTTCCGGCTCGGGTGGAACAGGCGGGATCGGCGGCTCCGGCGCGGGCGGGCCGGGCGTGCTCGGCGGCTGGGGCGGCGCCGCGGCGGCGAAAGCCCATCCGTTCCCGGTCAGCGGGGGTGGGGCGGCCCACGGCGGGCCCGGGGCGGCGGGGTCGGTCGGATCGGGTGGCCAGAGCGGTTCGATGTCCCGCTCGGGCGCCGGTTGTTGGCCCGGCACGTGGGCCGGGTCGGCGTTCTCGTGCACGACGCTTCCTCCCCATTCCTCCCGCCGAGGATAGGCCGTCCGGTTTCCGCCGGCGGCCACTCCGCGGATCGAGGGGTCAGGCCGTCCAGACCGCCCAGGCGCCGGGCTCGATCCACCAGGACCGCTTCCGGCCCAGCTCCCCCTCGACGCCGTCGTCGAGGAAGGGCACCTTCGGGTCGCGCGGAACGACGGCGACGGCCCGACCCCGGGCCCGGCGTACCTCCAGGCGTACCCGCTTCCTGCCGAACGCCGAGCGGGTGACCACGGGAACCGCCACCGCCACCTCGACCCGGCCGTCGGTCGGGTCCGGGTCGGCCAGCAGCGCCACGTCGTCGAGGCGCGCGTACCCGCCGGCGTTGCCGATCGCGCAGGCCAGCAGCGGGTCGTCGCCGGCGGAGAGGACCACGTCGTCCACCTCGACCCGGCCCCGCCAGTGCAGCGGCCGGCCGGCGTCGTCGGCGGCGCCGAGCAGCACGCCGTCGAGGGTCACCGAGCCGCCGTCGTTGCGCAGCAGGTCGAGCCGGTGGGCGGTGCCGTCCAGCACGGCCGCGGCCACCGCCGCCGGGTCGCGGGGCAGCCCGAGCTGGGCCGCCAGGTCACGGTGGGTGGTGCTGCGCGCCGGGTCCAGCGGGAGTACGCCGATCGGCGGCAGGTCCGGCACCGTCCGGTTGCCGGGCAGGTCCTCGGGGCGGCGGCTGGGCGGTGGGGCGTACCGGCGGACCAGCCGGCGCAGGACGGCGCGCAACTGTCCGTCACTGGCGGTGGCCACCACGAGCCGGGTCTTGGAATCGGGATCGGGCCAGGTGAGGCCGTCCGGGCGGGGCGGGCCGTCGAGTCGGGCCAGCACCTCGTCGATCTCGGCGTCGGAACGGGCGGTGACCGTCTCCACCCGCGCGCCCCGGCCGGTCAGCGCGTCCGCGCAGGCCAGCACCGGTACCCGCGGCGTCTCGCAGCGCTCCTCGGTCTCCGGGCCGTCCGCCGAGGCGCCGCCGCAGCAGGATCCGCCGCTGCCGCAGCCTCCACCGGGAGCGTCCCGCGCCGAGCCGAGGGTGAGCAGCACCACGTCGTACACGGGTAGAGCCTCCTGCCTCTCGCCGCGACCCCTGCCAGCCGCGCCGTCACTACTTGTTAGCCTGACACCCCGGGCTCGCCAACCGGTCGCCACCTGGCACCCGAGCCTTCTGGAGGCGGAGAAGATGCCAGCGATCGTGCTCCTCGGCGCCCAGTGGGGCGACGAGGGCAAGGGCAAGGTTACCGACCTGCTGGGTGAGCGGGTCGACTACGTCGTGCGCTACTCGGGCGGCAACAACGCCGGGCACACGGTGATCACGCCGGACGGCCAGAAGTACGCGCTGCACCTGATGCCGTCCGGGGCGCTCTCCCCGAACGCGATGATCGTCATCGGCAACGGTGTGGTGGTCGACCCCAAGGTGCTGCTCACCGAGATCGACGGGCTCTCCGAGCGCGGCGTGGACGTCTCCCGGCTGCGCATCTCCGGCGACGCGCACCTGATCATGCCGCACCACCGGGCGCTGGACCGGGTGGTCGAGCGCTACCTCGGTTCGTCCCGGATCGGCACCACCGGCCGGGGCATCGGCCCGGCGTACGGCGACAAGGTCGCCCGGATGGGCATCCGGCTCCAGGACCTGCTCGACCCCGGCATTCTGCGCAAGAAGCTGGAGCTCGCGCTGCGCGAGAAGAACCAGGTGCTGTTCAAGGTCTACAACCGCAAGGCCATCGACGTCAACGCGACGATCGAGGAGTACCTGGAGTACGCGGAGCGGCTCAAGCCGTACATCGTCGAGACCCGGGTGATGCTCTGGGACGCGCTGGACCGCGGCGAGACCGTGCTGCTGGAGGGCGCCCAGGCCACCATGCTGGACATGGACCACGGCACCTACCCCTTCGTCACCTCGTCGAACCCGACGGCCGGCGGGGCGTGCGTGGGCGCCGGCATCCCGCCGACCGCGATCAGCAAGGTGATCGCGGTCAGCAAGGCGTACACCACC
This sequence comes from Micromonospora rhizosphaerae, assembly GCF_900091465.1. NCBI lineage: Bacteria > Bacillati > Actinomycetota > Actinomycetes > Micromonosporales > Micromonosporaceae > Micromonospora > Micromonospora rhizosphaerae. Next base: position 1,067,616 of record NZ_FMHV01000002.1, read on the forward strand.
CGGGTCGGCGCGGGGCCGTTCCCGACCGAGCTCTTCGACGACAACGGCCAGCACCTGCTCAAGATCGGCCACGAGTACGGCACCACCACCGGCCGGGAGCGCCGCACCGGCTGGTTCGACGCCGTCGTCGCCCGGTACGCCTGCCGCCTCAACGGGGTCACCGACCTGGTGGTCACCAAGCTGGACGTGCTCACCGGCCTGCCCAGAGTCCCGATCTGCGTCGGCTACGAGATCAACGGCGAACGCTTCGACGACATGCCGATGACCCAGACCGACTTCCACCACGCCAAGCCGATCTACGAAGAGCTCGACGGCTGGTGGGAGGACATCACCAAGGCGCGCACCGAGGACGAACTCCCCGAGAACGCAAAGCGCTACATCGCCCGCATCGAAGACCTAACCGGCACCCGCGTCAGCGTGGTAGGCGTAGGCCCCGGCCGCGAAGAAAACGTCCTCCGCCACCCCCTCCTCCCCTGACCCACCCCCCGGCCGCCCGCCCCGGTTCACTCCCGTGATCATGAAGTTATTGCGCTGACACGCCGGCGTCAGTGGCAATAACTTCATGATCGACCGAGGCTTGCGCAGGGCGTTGTCCACAGGGGGTGGCGCGGTTATCCACAGGGGGTTTTGTCGATCTCTGTGGGGGTGGATCGTCGGCGGGCATGGATGCTCTGACGATCGTGCGGCGGGTGGCTGCCGGCCGGGACGGCGTGGTGACGTTGGCTCAGGCGCGGGCAGCCGGGCTCAGTGTGCACGAGGTGCAGCGGTTGTGCCGGGCCGGCCGGTGGCGGGCCATTGCCAGGGGCGGATACCTCGTGGACGCGGACCGCTACGACGGGATTCCTCGACGTGCTCGCATCCGAGCCGCCGTCGCCTCGTTCGGTCCCGGGGCGGCGGTCGTGCTCGGCACGGCCGCCGAGCTGCACCGGATCGAGGGCTTGCGCCCGAGTGACTCCATTCACCTCTCGGTACCGGGTCCGGCCGCCCGGCCGGCCCGACTGGCTCACCCCGAGGTGGTGGTTCACCAGCTGCTCATCGCGCCAGGCCAGTTCGGACGGGTCGCCGGCATCATGGCCACCGATCCGCTGCGAACGGTCTCGGACCTCATCCTTCGCGAACAGCGCTATACCGCGGTCTCCCTGCTCGATTCCGCGTTGAATCGAGGCCTGCTGCGGCCGGAGGATCTGCAACTGGTGCCGTCGCTGCTTCGAGGCCGACGAGGCGCGGTCGCCGCCCGTGCCTACCTGACGGAGGCGGACGGCCGGGCACAGTCTCCGCTGGAGACGCGCACCCGGCTGCGCTGCGTCGATGGAAAGGTCCCACCGGATGCCCTCCAACTCGAGGTACGGGACCATGATGGCTACCTCATCGGTATCGGCGACATGGGGTGGCGTGCCTCGCGCATCATCGCCGAGGCTGACGGCCGCGCCGCGCAAGGAAGTCCGGACGCCCTCTTCGCCGACCGCCACCGCCAGAACCGCCTGCTGAACGCCGGCTGGGCCGTCCTCCGCTTCACCTGGGCCGACACCCTCCGCCCCGACTACATCCCGTGGATGGTCCGGCAGGCCATGGCCGCCGCACGGGATCGTCGATCATGAACTTGTTACCCACCGGCTCGGCGTGTCGTGGCAACAACTTCATGATCAACGGGGGCATCAAGGGGGCCGGTAGGATGCGGGGTCGTGCGGGTTCTTCTTGTGGGTGGTGGGGGGCGGGAGCATGCGCTCGCGCTCGGGCTTTCGGCCGATCCTTCCGTTGAGGCGCTGATCGCGGCGCCGGGGAATCCTGGCATCGGTGCGCTCGCCGAGCTGCGGAGCTTGGACGCGACCGATCCGTCGGCCGTTGCCGCCCTGGCCGTCGAGGTGGGGGCCGATCTCGTGGTGATCGGGCCGGAGGCGCCGCTGGTGGCGGGGGCCGCCGACGCGGTGCGGGCCAAGGGGATCCCCGCGTTCGGCCCGTCCGCCGAGGCGGCTCGGCTGGAGGGCTCCAAGGCCTTCGCCAAGGACGTGATGCTCGCCGCCGGTGTACCGACAGCCCGCGCCTTCACCTGCACCGACGCGGAGAGCACGTGCCGAGCGCTCGACGAGTTCGGGCCGCCGTACGTGGTGAAGAACGACGGGCTTGCCGCGGGCAAGGGCGTCGTGGTCACCGAGGACCGCGCCGCCGCGCTGCGGCACGCCGAAGAGTGCGGCCGGGTGGTGATCGAGGAGTACCTCGCCGGACCCGAGGTCTCGCTCTTCGTGGTCACCGACGGCGAGGCCGCGCTGCCGCTGCTCCCCGCGCAGGACTTCAAGCGGGTCGGCGACGGTGACACCGGCCCGAACACGGGCGGCATGGGGGCGTACGCGCCCCTGCCCTGGGCGCCGCCCGGTCTGGTCGGCGAGGTCGTGCGCGACGTCGTGCACCCGACCCTGGCCGAGATGCGCCGCCGGGGCACGCCCTTCGCCGGGCTGCTCTACGTCGGGCTGGCGATCACCGCCGCCGGGCCGCGGGTGATCGAGTTCAACGCCCGGTTCGGCGACCCGGAGACGCAGGTCGTCCTCGCGCTGCTGGAGACGCCGCTCGCCGGGCTGCTGCACGCCGCCGCGACCGGCACGCTGGCCGCGCACCCGCCGCTGTGCTGGCGGGACGGCGCGGCGGTCACCGTGGTGGTGGCCGCCGAGGGCTACCCGGCCGCGCCGCGCACCGGCGACGTGATCGCCGGCGCCGACCGTCCCGGCGTCATCCACGCGGGCACCGCCCACCGGGCCTCCGACGGCGCGTTGCTCTCCGCCGGCGGCCGGGTCCTCTGCGGTACGGCCACCGGCCCCGACCTGGCCGCCGCGCGGGACGCCGCGTACGCGCTGGTCGACGGGATCGAGTTGGCCGGCTCGCACCACCGCACCGACATCGCCGCTGCGGCGCAGGACGGCCGGATCACGATTCCGGCCTGACCGGGCAACCCCGGCCCCGTCGCCTCCCTCCAAAGCGGCGAGGCGAGGAGGTGGCCGGGTTGCCGGTGGATGTCGACGGCTATCCCTGAGCCGCCGGCCCCGGTCCCGGCCGACCGGCCGAGCCCTGGCTCCGGCCGGTCATCCGGTCCAGCAGGTTGGCGGTGGCCCGCTCGATGCGGTCGTCCCGGTGCCCGGGGCGGTTGAGCGCCATCGTCCAGCAGAGCGTGCCGGTGGCGAAGACGAGGCCGCCCTGCGGCGTCTCGTACAGGTGGGCGTTCTGCACCTGCTGCCCACCCTCCCTGGTCCGGTACGGCGACGCGCTGAGCACGGCGGACTTGGCGGTGGCGGGGCGCGGGCCGCCCGGGTTGACGCCGTCCGCCTCGCCACCGACCACGCCGGGGATCCGGTCGCCGTCGGCCACCCCGGCGCCGGCCCAGAACCAGTGGTCCGCCGCCCGGACCACCAGCGGCTGCGGGGCGCCGACGATGCCGTTGTACTGCACCCCGAGCAGCGCCTGCTCGGCCGGCCCGAGGCTGCGCCACTTGACCGTCGGGCCGGCGGCGTCCTGTCCCGGATCCGGCATGGTCTTGGCGCAGGCGACCACCCGCTCGGGCCGCCCGTCGGCGGCGGGCCGCACCCGGATGTGCCAGTAGACGCTGTTCGCGCCGAGGAAGGCCAGGCTCGTCCCGGCGGCCACCGCCCGCTCCGCGGCCCGGCGCATCGCCAGCGACCAGTACTCGTCGTGCCCGGCGAAGACGAGCCCCCGGTGGTGGGTCGGGTCGAGCCGTCCGGAGTGCAGGTCGAAGCTGGTGGCGTAGCTGACGTCGTACCCGTTGCGTTCCAGCCACTGGATGGCGTCGTGATCCCGGGTGAGCTGGATGGGGATGCCCGCGTCGGCGTACGGCCGGTCGAAGGAGACCTCCAGCGCGCGGACCCGGGGATCGCGGCGACGGTTCGACCCGAAGCCGTTGTAGAGGCTCTTGCCGGTCCGTCCGTCCATCGGCCACTGGTTGTACGCCTGCCAGGTGGTGACCGGCAGCACCACGCAGAGCGCGGCGGCCCGCCGGTCGTCGCGGACCACGAACGGCGTGCAGGCGCGCCAACCGTCGGCCGAGGTGAAGACCGCCTGGTAGAGGCCGGATGTCCAGTCCTCCGGCACCCGCAGCGTCCAGGACACCGGCCAGCGGCAGGCGATGGTCCCGGTTGCCGGGTCGGCCGCGGGCACCGGCTGCGGTACGCCGTCGAACTCCGGGCTGGTCACCAGCGTCCGGGCACCCGCACCGCCGTACCAGCCGAGCCGGTGGACGGAGATCCGGTACCGGCCGGCGGGGTTGACCGCGACGTGGAAGTCGATGGTCTCACCGGGGGCGACGCTGGTGGCCGAGGCGTACCCCTGGATCTGCCGGTGCCGGTCGTCGGCGTTCCGCCGAGCGTCCTGCGGCGGCCACCACGGTTCGCCGACCGCCTGGTTCTCCAGCTCCACGGGGGGCGGCTCGCGCCGGGCCAGGCGGCCGGCGTGATGTTCCCCGAGGGCCGGCTCGGTGGTGCCGAGCGCCACGGCGGACGCGCCGCCGGCGAGCAGACCGAGAGCCCAGCGCCGGCGGAGTCGGAACATCGGGCAGCTCCAGGACGGGAAAGCGGACCTGCCGGGACCGGCGGCGGATGAGAAGGTACCACCGGCCGCCCGTCCCGTCTGTCCCGTGTGGCCCTGGCCCCGGCCTCAGCCGTAGTAGCGGCGCAGCTCCCGGCTGAGCACCTTGCCGGTGGCGTTGCGGGGCAGGTACTTCACGAAGATCACGTCGCGGGGCACGGAGAAGCGGGCCAGGTAGTGCCGGACGTACTCGCGGACCGCCTCCGGGTCGAGCGTCTCGCCGGCGTGCAGGGCGAGGAACGCGGCGAGCCGCTGGCCGTACTCGGGGTCGGGCACCCCGATCACGGCGGCCTCGCGGACCTGCGGCAGCCGGGAGAGCAGGTCCTCCACCTCCGAGGGGAAGACGTTCTCGCCGCCGGAGATGATCATGTCGTCGGCCCGCCCGTCGACGAAGAGCAGCCCGTCGGGGTTGATCCGGCCCAGGTCGCCGGTGTCCAGCAGGCCGTCGTGGGTCTCCCGCCGGGCACCCGAGGTGTACCCGTCGAAGAGCATCTCGTTGCCCACGAAGATCCGCCCGACCCGCCCGTCCCGGACCGGCTCGTCGGCCTCGTCCAGGATCTCCAGCCGGGTGCCGTGCGGCGGCCGACCCGCCGTGGTCGGCGCCTCCCGCAGGTCGGCCGGGCCGGCGATGGACGCCCAGGAGACCTCGGTCGAGCCGTACAGGTTGTAGAGGACGTCGCCGTAGACGTCCATGAACCTCGGGGCCAACCCGCCGGGCAGGGCCGAGCCGCTGACCGCGACCACCTTCAGCGGCGGCCGGGGGTTCGGCGGTGGCACCTCGAGCAGCCGCTGCAGCATCACCGGTACGGCGAAGAGCGCGTCGCACTGCTGCGCCACCAGCGCGGTCTGCGTGGCAGCCGGGTCGAACCGGCGGTGCAGCACGATGGTGGCCCGCAGCGCGAAGGCCACCTGGAGGGCCGCGTACCCCCAGGTGTGGAAGAGCGGCGCGGCGATCATCATCCGGTCGCGGGCGTGCAACGGGATCCGGTCGATGATGGAGACCAGCGGACCGAAACCGTTCGGGGTGGGGCGCCGGGCGCCCTTCGGGGCGCCGGTGGTGCCGGAGGTGAGCACGATGGTCCGGCCGTCCCGCTCGGGAGGCTGAAGTTCCCCGGGCAGCGCGCCGGCGATCAGGTCCGCCTGTACCCGCTCGTCGATCCGGTGCACGTCGGCGGGGAGGCCGAGGATCCGCTCGGCGAACTCGGTGTCGTGCACCAGCACCCGCAGCGACTGTTCATCCGCGACGGTGGCGAGCTGCGCGGCGGAGAGCCCGGTGTTGACCAGTACGGCGTCCGCGCCGAGCAGCATCGCGGCGACCACCGCCTCGATCAGCCCGTGATGGTTGCGGCAGAGCACCCCGACCCGGTCTCCGGCCTGCACGCCGAGCCCGGCCCGCATCGACCGGGCCAGTCGCTCGGACCGGTCGAGCAGCTCCTGATAGGTCAGCTCACCGCCCTGCTCGTCCACGATGGCGGTGCGGTCCGGGTCGCGGGCGGCGGCCTGGCGCAGCTCACCGGCGAGGCTCCAGCCCCATTTACGCAGCGCGCCGAGCTGGGAGGCGACCCGGATCGGACGGCCGGGGTTGAGCAGCCCGCGACGGGTCAGCGTGGCGACGATGAACGGCAGGTCCAAGCCGCAACCCTCCTTCCGGCAGCCTGGAAGGGCCCCCGCAGGAGCCCTTCCACGCCGAGCGTGTCCTCTCGATCATGCACCCGCCGCGCTGGACAGCCCAGCGCGGCCGGGCAGCCCGAGCGCGCCGGGCAGCGCAGCGCGGCCGGGCAGCCCGAGCGCGCCGGGCAGCCCGGTCAGCGGATCTGCATTCCGGAGATGGCCCGCGAGATGACGAGCCGCTGGATCTCGGAGGTGCCCTCGAAGATGGTGTAGATCTTCGCGTCCCGGTACCAGCGCTCGACCGGGTGATCCCGCAGGAAGCCCGCGCCGCCGAGCAGCTGTACCGCCTTCTCGGTGACCGACACGGCCACCTCGCCCGCCTTGAGCTTGGACATCGAGCCCTCGCCCGCGGTGAAGGGCCGGTTGTTGCGGCCCATCCAGGAGGCCCGCCAGACCAGCAGCCGGGCGGCGTCGATCTCCATCTTCATGTCGGCCAGCGCGAACGCGACGGCCTGGTTCTCGATGATCGGCCGTCCGAACTGGACCCGGTCCTTCGCGTAGTCCAGGGCGTACTCGTAGGCGGCCCGGGCCACGCCGAGCGCCTGCGCGCCGACCGTCGGGCGGGACAGCTCGAAGGTCCGCATCGCGGCCTGCCCCGAGGCGCGCTGCCCGGAGCGGGCCCGGTCGAGCCGCTCCAGCAGGGCCTCCCGCCCGCCGAGCAGGCAGCGCCCGGGGACGCGTACGTCGTCGAGGAAGACGTCGGCGGTGTGCGACGCGCGCAGCCCCAGCTTGCGCAGCTTGCGGGTCGCGTCCAGCCCCTTCGTCTGCGGCGGTACGACGAACGCGGCCTGCCCGCGCGAGCCGAGCGATGGGTCGACCGAGGCGGTGACCACGTGCACCCCGGCGATCCCGCCGTTGGTGGCGTACGCCTTCTGCCCGCGCAGCACCCACTCGTCGGTGGCCTCGTCGTACACCGCCCGGGTGCGCATCGCCCCCACGTCGGAACCGGCCTCCGGTTCGCTGGTGCAGAACGCGGCGACGGCCGGCTCGTCCAGGGAGCCGAAGCACTGCGGCACCCATTCGACGAGCTGGTCCGGGGTGCCCGCGCCGTAGATGGCGGCGACCGCGAGGGAGGTGCCGAAGATGCTCAGCCCGATGCCGGCGTCACCCCAGAAGAGTTCCTCGCTGGCGATCGGCAGCGAGAGGCCGGTGGGGTCGGCCCAGCAGGTGGCGAGGAACTCGAAGCCGTAGAGGCCGACCTTCGCCGCCTCCTTGAGGATCGGCCAGGGGGTCTCCTCCCGGGCGTCCCACTCGGCCGCGGCCGGGCGCACGACGTCGGCGGCGAAGCCGTGCACCCAGTCGCGGAGATCCCGCTGTTCCTCGTTCAGGTCGAGCGAGAACTCGGCCATCTCAGGCCTTGGGGATGTCGAACAGGTTGGCGATGTTGGCGGCGAGGCCCAGGTCGCCCTTGGCCTTGAGCTTGCCGGTCATGAACATCATGACGGGGTTGGCGCCACCGGAGACGGTCTTCAGGAACTCGACCGGGCCCATGGTGAGGCTGAGCTTCGGGTCGTGCTGCGGCGTCTCGTTGACCGTGCACGTGCCGTCGGCGATGACGACCTCGTAGGTGTCGGTGCCACCGTCCGGGCGGCCGGTGATGTTCCAGTGGATCACCGCGTTGGTGGAGCCGGCGCGATCGGCGCGGAACAGCGACGGCATCCGGCCGAAGACCTCGCTCAGGATCTTGCCACGCAGGTCGCCGGACATCACCTCGGCGATCTTGTCGTCGGGGGTGGACTTGACCAGCTGGGCGAACTCCTTGGGGCCGACGTTGGCGAGGTTGGCCGGGTCGAAGTCAGTCATGGGGGAATGCACCTCTCGGGGCGGGGCCGACTTTGGTTACTCTCGCGTAACCTTACGCACGAGTAGGTATGCTCGCAAGAGTGTCCGGCACACCCACCTTCAAGCGCCTGCCCCGGGCCGTACGCGAGCAGCAGATGCTCGACGCGGCGGTCAAGGTCTTCTCCCGGCGCGGCTTCCACGCCGCGAGCATGGACGAGATCGCCGACGACGCCGGCATCTCCAAGCCCATGGTCTACGCGTACCTCGGCACCAAGGAGGAGCTCTTCGTCGCCTGCCTGCACCGGGAGGGCACCCGGATGATGGAGGCCATCGCCGGGGCGGCCGCCCCCGACCTGCCCGCCGACGAGCGGCTCTGGCGGGGGTTGCGGGCGTTCTTCGGCTTCGTCGGGGCGCACCGGGACGGTTGGGCGGTGCTCTACCGGCAGGCCCGCGGCTCGCAGCCCTTCGCCGCCGAGCTGGCCACCATGCGCGGCCGGCTGGTCGAGGTGGTCGCCGGCATGCTCGACCACGCGCTGCGCGCCGAGGGGCGCGAGGTGGGCGCCACGGATCTGGAGGTGGTCGCGTACGCCCTGGTCGGCGCGACCGAGTCGCTGGCCGACTGGCTCGCCGACCACCCGGAGGCGGACCCGGAGAAGACCGCCACCCGGATGATGAACGTGGCGTGGGTCGGCGCCGCCCAGCTCCTCCGTGGCACCGTCTGGCACCCGCCCGCCCCCTGACCGGTCACCACGGACCGTCGCGCGGTCTGCGGTGGGCGGCCGAACGGTGGGCCCGGTGGCGCAGCCAGCGGACGGTCTCGACCAGCAGCGCGATCGCCACCGAGACGCCCAGGCCGGCCAGCACGCCGCGGAGCGGGTCGCGGTGGAAGGCCAGCCCGCCGAAGTAGCCGAGCATGGCGGAGTAGATCGCCCAGCACACCGCCCCGATCCCGTCGAAGAGCAGGAACGACCGGGGTGGATAGCGGACCGCGCCCATGGTGACGGTCACCGCGGTCCGTCCGCCCGGGACGTACCGGGCGACGATCAGGATCAGTCCGCCGCGCCGGTGCACCGCCTGGCGGGCCCACTCGGAACCGGCCCGCCGCCGGCTGTCCGGGCGGAGGCGGATCAGCCGGTGCGCCCGGCCGCCGCGGCCGATCGCGTACGACACATGGTCGCCGGCGAGTGCGCCGAGCGCTCCCGCGGCGATCACCCCGACCAGGTTGGGATCACCAGCGGTGGCAAGGACGGCGGCGGTGATCACCGCCGCCTCGCCGGGCACGATCGGGAAGAACGCGTCGACCGCGGTGAGCCCGAAGATCAGCAGGTACACCCACGGCGAGGCGACCGTCTGCCGGACCAGGTCGAGCACGGACTCCATGCCCTCATGCTCGCCGGGTGGAGGTGGAGCGGTGACCGAGTCGGCGGATCAGCGCACGGCGCCGGCCAGGTGCGGGCGACCGCGCAGGTCGTGCAGGGCGAACCCGCCGGCCGGGAGGACGCTGAAGCTCACCGTGCTGGGCAGCGGCACCGGCAGCTTGAACCCCACCTCCACGGTGTAGGCGTCCGGCAGCCGGTTCTCCAGCGCGGCCAGGCAGCGGGCCTTGCTCCACATGCCGTGCGCGATGGGCCGGGGGAATCCGAGCAGCCGGGCACCGAGCCGGGAGGTGTGGATCGGGTTGTGGTCGCCGGAGACCCGCGCGTAGTCCCGGCCGACCCGGGGCTCGACCCGCCAGCGGGCCGAGCCGGCCGGCGCCGGTGGCCGCTCACCCTGCTCGCGCCGTCCGCCGCCGCCCGGCTTCCGCTCCTTGCCGAGGTACGTCGAGACGCCGCGCCAGGCCTCCTCCCCGGCGACCGAGCCGACCAGCACCACGTCGAGCTGCCGACCCCGGTCGTGCGGGCGCAGGTTCTCGGCGTACGCGGTGAAGTCGATGGTCTCGGCGGCGTCGATCGGGCGGTGCACGGTGATCCGGTTGCCGACGTGCACCACGCCGGCCAGCGGGATGGGGAACTCCGGGGCGGTCATCAGCCGCAGCGCCAGCGGAAAGCCCATGACGTGCGGGTACGTTGCCGGCAGCCGGTCGGCGAGGCGGAACCCACAGACCCGGTCGTAGTCGGCGAGATGGGCCCGGTCGACAGTGACGCCGGTGACGGTCAGCTCGACCTCGGGCACGGTGTCGCTCCGCCGGCCGCCCTGGACCGGGAGCGCGCCGAGCAGGGCCCGCCGGTAGAGCGCGCCGCCGGCCGGCATCCGGGGCAGCTCGATCAGCACCCGCCCGCCCGTCCCGGCCCCCGCCGGGGCGGTCGGGGCCGTCCCGCTGGTCGGGTCGAGTCCGGACAGGTCCTGGGTGGCGCCGAGGCTCAGGTCGTGCGTGGAGAGGTCCTGCGTCGCCTCGACTGCCGGGGTGTACTCGGGGATCTCTTGGGTCGGTCCGTCGATCAGCTCGTGTACCGACAGGTTGTCGGCCGGGCCGTCCGCCGGCTGGTCCTTTCGCCTCGCCATCACGCCCCCAAGAGGCTCTGGCCGCAGACGCGGACGACGTTGCCGCTCACCGCGCCGGTCGCCGGCCAGGCCAGCCAGCCGATGGTCTCGGCGACATCCACCGGCAGGCCGCCCTGCGACATGCTGTTCATCCGGCGGCCCGCCTCGCGCAGCAGCAGCGGGATGCGCGCGGTCAACCGGGTCTCGATGAAGCCGGGGGCGACCGCGTTGACGCTGATGCCGCGCTCGCGCAGCACCGGGGCCAGCGACTCGACCAGCCCGATCACCCCGGCCTTGCTGGTGGCGTAGTTGGTCTGGCCGCGGTTGCCGGCGATGCCGGCGATGGAGGAGACCGAGACGATCCGTCCGCCGGCCGGGATCAGGCCGCGTTCCAGCAGTACGTCGTTGATCCGCTCCTGGCTGGAGAGGTTGACGTCGATGACGGAGTCCCAGCGGTCGGCGTCCATCCGGCCGAGGGTCCTGTCCCGGGTGATGCCGGCGTTGTGCACCACCACGTCGACCCGGCCGTGCCGGGTGGCGAGGTGCTCGGCGAGCCGGGCCGGGGCGTCCGGCGCGGTCAGGTCGAGCTGGACCGCGGTCCCGCCGATCTCGTTGGCCACCGCGGCGAGCGTGTCCCCGGCGGCCGGGATGTCCAGCGCGACAACCCGGGCGCCGTCGCGGGCGAGCACCCGCGCCAGCGCGGCGCCGATGCCCCGGGCGGCCCCGGTGACCAGCACGACCTGCCCGTCCAGTGGCCGGTCCCAGTCGGCCGGGGGTTGGGCGGTGCCGGCACCGACCCGGATCACCTGCCCCGAGACGTACGCGGACCGGCCGGACAGCAGGAAGCGCAGCGCGGACTCCAGGCTGGTCAGGGTGCCCGCGTCGCCGTCGCGCGTGACGTACACCAGTTGGGCGGTGACGCCGCGGCCGAACTCCTTGCCGATGCTGCGGGTCAGCCCCTCGAGGGCGCGCTGGGCGGTGGCCTCGCGCGGCGATCCGCACTCGGCCGGCGGGGTGCCCAGCACGATCACCCGGCCGCTGGGCAGCAGTGCCCGGGCCTGCGGGTGGAAGAAGTCATAGAGCTGCCGCAGCTCGGTGGAGTCGGTGATGCCGGTGGCGTCGTACACCAGGGCGGCGTGCCGCGAGGTGGCGTCGGTGGCCGCGGCCGGGTCGGGCAGCTCGACCCCGGCGGCGGCCAGGATCTTGCCGACCGGCTCGGCGAGCCGGCCGCCGGCCGCGGAGCCGAGCAGGACGGGCCCGGGGACGAGCGGATCGCCCGGCGTGTGCCGGCGCAGTCGAGGCGGGTCGGGCAGTCCGAGGCGCTTGACCAGCGCGCGGCCGGCCCCCGATTGGACGAAGCTCGCGTACCTGTCGGTCATAGGCGTAGCCTACTGGCGAGTAGGGTTCGGGCAACACCTTCGAGGAGGCCGATCGTGCAAAGTGTCCGGCGGGTCGCGGTCATCGGCGGCAACCGCATCCCCTTCGCCCGGTCCAACTCGCGCTACGCGCACGCGTCCAACGCGGACCTGCTCGGCGCCGCACTGGACGGTCTGGTGGCCCGGTTCGGCCTGGCCGGGCAGCGGGTCGGTGAGGTGGTCGCCGGCGCGGTGCTCAAGCACTCCCGCGACTTCAACCTCACCCGTGAGGTGGTGCTCGGCTCCCGGCTCGACCCGCACACCCCCGCGTACGACATCCAGCAGGCCTGCGGCACCGGGCTCGAAGCGGCGATCCTGGTCGCCAACAAGATCGCCCTCGGGCAGCTCGAGGTCGGCATCGCCGGCGGCGTGGACACCACCTCGGACGCGCCGCTGGCCATCAACGAGGACCTGCGGCGCACGCTGTTGCAGCTCAACTCCGCCCGGAGCCTGGGCGAGCGGCTGCGGATCGCGGCGAAGCTGCGCCCGCACCAGCCGTTCAAACCGGAGATCCCGCGCAATGCGGAGCCGCGTACCGGGCTGTCCATGGGGGAGCACGCGGCCCGGACGGCGGTGCGCTGGGCGATCGACCGGCAAGCCCAGGACGAGCTGGCGCTCCGCTCGCACCAGCGGCTCGCCGCCGCGTACGACCGGGGTTTCTTCGACGACCTGATGACGCCCTACCTGGGACTGACCCGGGACCAGAACCTCCGCCCGGACACCAGCCTGGAGAAGCTCGGCTCGCTCAAGCCGGTCTTCGGCACGAGGGGCGCGGACGCCGAGCGGGCCACCATGACCGCGGGCAACTCCTCGCCGCTCACCGACGGCGCCTCCATGGTGCTGCTGGCCTCCGAGGAGTGGGCGCGGGAGCACCACCTGCCGGTGCTGGCCTGGTTCAGCTGGTCGGAGACGGCCGCCGTCGACTTCGTCCACGGCGACGAGGGGCTGCTGATGGCCCCGGCGTACGCGGTGCCCCGGATGCTGTCCCGGGCCGGGCTGACCCTGCAGGACTTCGACTACTACGAGATCCACGAGGCGTTCGCCTCGCAGGTGCTGGCCACCCTGGCCGCCTGGGAGTCGCCGGAGTTCTGCAAGGACCGGCTGGGGCTGGACGCCCCGCTCGGCGCGATCGACCGGGACAAGCTCAACGTCAACGGCTCCTCGCTGGCCGCCGGGCACCCGTTCGCGGCCACCGGCGGCCGGATCGTCGCCACCCTCGCCAAGCTCCTCGCCGAGAAGGGGAGCGGCCGGGGGCTGATCTCCATCTGCGCGGCCGGCGGCCAGGGCGTCACGGCGATCCTGGAACGCTGACCCGGCGAAGTCTCGTTCCGGAGCCCGGACGCGCCGACACCCGCCAGGACGGTTGCCTGGCGGGCGCCGGACGGGTCACGCCGGCTCAGCCGAGGGTGAACTTCTCCCAGGGGCCGATGGCGGTGCGGTTGGCGATGAGCGGCTTGGCGCCGCCGCTTTCCGCCGTCACGTAGCGGCCGTTGATGGCAGCCTTGAGGCTGACCGTGCCGTCGCTGTTGCGAACGAGGCTGAACCGCTCCCATGCGCCGACGGCGGTGCGGTTGGCGATCAGCGGTAGCGTCCCGCGGCTCTCGGCGCAGACGAAGCGGTTGTTGGCCCGGGCCAAGAGGGCGACCTGCCCGCTGCCGAGGTCGACGATGTCGAATCGCTCCCACGGGCCGACCGCGGTCCGGTTGGCGATCAGGGGCCGGTTGCCGCCACTCTCCGCGGTGACGAACCGGCCGTTCGCCTTCGCCTTGAGCGACCGGTCGGCGTCGGTGACGTTGACCAGGTAGAACTTCTCCCGGGTGCCGATCGTGGTGGCGTTCGCGGTCAGCGGAGAAGTGGTGGAGGGCGCGCTGACGTACGTGCTCCCGGTCGAGCGGAGGCTGACCGTCCCGTCCGTGTTCCGAAGCAGGCGGAACCAGCCGGTCGTGTCGACCCAGGTGCCGTTGGCGACAAGCGCGTTGCTGCTGGTCACGTACCGGCCGGTGGCTCGGGAGAAGAGCGCGACGCGGCCGGTGCCGATGTCCGCCAGGTCGAACTGGGCGGTGCCCCCGGGCGCGGCCTGGTCGGCGATCAGGCCAGCGTTGGCCGACGCCGCCACGTAGCGGAGGCCGGACTGCGCGAGCAGCGCAACCGTGCCGCTACGCCGCGCCACGGTGACACTCTGCCGGCTGTCGTGCGCGCGACCGTCACTGCCGGAGACCTTCACCGAGACGGTGTAGGTGCCCGTGGCCGGGTAGCGGTGCGTGGCGACCGGGGTGGCCTGGGTGACCACCGTGCCGTCACCGAAGTCGATCACGTACGAGGTGATCGGCACGTAGCCGGGGGTGGAGGCGCTGGCGTCGACCGTGACCGACGTGGTGCCCAGGTCCAGCGCCACGTTGAACCGGGAGGCGGGACTGCCGAGCGTTTCCACCGGACCACGGTCGGCGTAGGTGACCGGCCCGGCGCCGGAATCCGGCCGGGCCGGGTTGTCCGCTCGAGGATTGCCGATCCGATCCGTGCTCGGATAGCCGGGAGCGGCCGAGTTGGCGGCATCCTCCGCGTCGTAGGTCCAGGGCGTGTCCTTGTCGTGCGCGGCCTGGCCCGATGCGGTACGGAACGCGGCGAGACCCATCGGGGTGCCGTTCCAGGAGTACGCCGACGCGGAGGGTGAGGCGTGGTGGTAGACGTTGTTGTAGTCGGCCACCGTGTCCCGGCTGGCGTCGCCGTAGAGGCCGATCTCCGCGCCCGGCTCACCGTTCGGGTCGCAGTAGCTCTGCCCGAACATCCCGTTCGAGCTCAGCACGTTGTTCTGCACGGAGACACCGGTGGAGGCGCCGTCGACCCGGATACCGTCCCGGCAGCGGCTTCGGACGCTGTTGTTGCTGATAGCCGTGCCGGTGGCGCCGTGGTTGTGGATGCCGTAGCCCGCGCCACCGCTGATCTGGGTGTTGGCCACCACCGTGCCGGTCGCCCCCGCTTCGACGGCGATGGCGGCGCCGGTGAAGCCGTTGACGTTCACCCCGACGACGCTGTTGCCCGGCCCCTCGATGTGGATGCCGTGACTGTGATCGGCGAAGTTGTCGCTGCTCGAGCTCACGATATTGCCCAGCCGGACCGAGACACCGCTGGTGGCGGCATCCATGGTGAGACCGGCCTTGAGCGCGCTGCCGATGGCGGTGACCCCCTTCAGGGTCGAACGGGTCACCCCGGTGAGTCGTAGGGCGGGTGCGGTCGAGCCGGCCGCCATGGGGTAGATGCCACGCTCGATCGTGACGTCCGTGGCGTTCCGCAGGTCCAGGGCAGGCGTGTCGGTGCTGCCGCGGACGTTCATGTTCTGCACCACGATGTCGTGCTGGCCGTCGATCGTGACGCCTCCGCCGGCACCGGAGCCCGTCAGGGTGGCATACGCGCTGCCGAGGAAAACGATCGGTTGGTCCGGGGTGCCGGAGCGGGAGACGGTGAGCCGCTCCGCGTAGGTCCCCGAGCCGATGTCGACGGTCTGGCCGGCGGTGACGATCGCGGCGGCCGGTGCGATCGAGCAGAAGGGCTGTTCCAGCGTGCCCGGTCCGGTGTCCGAACAGACGGTCGACTGCTGGCGGACGTAGAGGACCGTGGCGTCGGCGGCCTGAGCCGGGGACGCGAGGGAGAGCAGGGAACCACCGGTCAGGGCGAGAGTCGCCAGGCCAGCGAGGGAGGGTCTTTGCATGCGAGTCCTCGGTAGAGGAGGAAGGAGCCCGGCACTGGGCCGGGAGAGAGTCGTAGCCCATGATCCTGCACCGGCTCTGTGTCCCGTTGCCCCCGCCCGCATAAGGGACTTTCATCCCAGTCGACGATGAGTCGATCAGTAAGGTGCCAAGTTATACATCGTGTTCGTGCAGCGGCCAGACGGAACCTTCACCGAGGTGCGGCTCGACAACCGCCCGTCGAAGGAGTCGGGCCGTACGCCGCGCAGCGCGTGGGCCTACGGGCTGAGGTCAGGGGGTGCCACGCCCCCGCTCACCCTGGAACAGGTCACCGAGCTGGCCGCGCATCCCGACCTGCTCGGCATGCTCCCCTGACGACGCCGTCGAGCGGGGGTGGGGCGAGCCCCCGCTCAGAGGTCGATCATCTGGCGGAGGACCGAGCGCACCTCCGCCACCTGCTCGGGCGTGAGTCGATGGATGGGCGTCCGGCCGGTGAGGCGGGCGGCGGACACCGTCCGGATCTGCTCCGTGATCGCCCAGCCCGCCCGGTGACCGGGGATGTCGATCCGGACCCGGTGCAGCCAGCCGGGGCGCTCCCGGGAGGTCAACGGCAGCACGCTGACCAGGGCGCCGCCGGTGAGCGCGAGATGGAAGGGGGAGGAGACGACCAGCGCGGGGCGGTGACCCCGCTGTTCGTGGCCGGCGGTGGGGTCGAAGTCGAGCCACCAGACCTCCCAGGGCTTGAGCCAGCGGCTCACGCCTCCTCGTCCCAGGGGTCGCCGACCGGCGCGTCGGCGCGGTGCCATCGCTCGGCCTCGACCAGGTAATCCGCCCAGCCCTCCGGGTCGACGGCGCGGTAATGGTCCATCGCGGCGACCGCCTTGGCCTGCCAGTGCTCCTCCAGCAGCCGCCGGACGGCCTCGTCGGCGCTCACCCCGCCGTAGTCCTCGGCGGCCACCCGGAGCACCTGCTCCCGGGTCTCCGGGCTCACCCGCATCATCGTCGTCATACGCGCCAGTATACGGCCGCGTAAACGCGGTCGGGGTGGACGCAAGGGGCCAACCGTCGCCCATGACAGACTGAGCGCCGTGACGACGATCCCGAACGTGCTCGCCCACCGGTACGCCTCGCCCGAGCTGGTCACCCTCTGGTCGCCGGAGGAGAAGGTACGGATGGAACGGCGGCTCTGGCTCGCCGTACTGAAGGCCCAGCGGGACCTCGGCGTGCCGGTGCCGGACGGGGTGGTCGAGGCGTACGAGCGGGTGGTCGACGACGTCGACCTGGCCTCGATCGCGGCGCGGGAGCGGGTCACCCGGCATGACGTGAAGGCGCGGATCGAGGAGTTCAGCGCGCTCGCGGGCCACGAGCACGTGCACAAGGGGATGACCTCGCGGGACCTCACCGAGAACGTCGAGCAGCTCCAGATCCGCGCCTCGCTGGAGCTGATCCGGGACCGGGTGGTCGCCGCCCTGGCCCGGCTGGCCTGGCACGCCCACGAGTACTCGGGCCTGGTCATGACCGGCCGCTCGCACAACGTCGCCGCGCAGGCCACCACGCTGGGCAAGCGCTTCGCCTCCGCGGCCGAGGAGCTGCTCATCGCGTACGAGCGGCTGGAGGACCTGATCGGCCGCTACCCGCTGCGCGGCATCAAGGGCCCGGTCGGCACCGCCGCGGACCAGCTCGATCTCTTCGACGGCGACGCCGAGAAGGTGGCCGAGCTGGAGCGGCGGGTGGCCGAGCACCTGGGGTTCAGCCGGGTGCTGGACAGCGTCGGCCAGGTCTACCCGCGCTCGCTGGACTTCGACGTGCTCTCCACGCTCGCCCAGGTGGCCGCCGGGCCGTCGTCGCTGGCTACCACGATCCGGCTGATGGTCGGCCAGGAGCTGGTCACCGAGGGCTTCAAGCCGGGCCAGGTCGGCTCCAGCGCGATGCCGCACAAGATGAACACCCGATCGTCGGAGCGGATCAACGGTTTCGCGGTGATCATCCGAGGCTATCTGTCGATGGTCGGCGAGCTGGCCGGCGACCAGTGGAACGAGGGGGACGTCTCCTGCTCGGTGGTCCGCCGGGTCGCCCTGCCGGACGCGTTCTTCGCCGCCGACGGGTTGTTCCAGACCTTCCTCACCGTGCTGGACGAGTTCGGGGCGTATCCGGCGGTGATCAACCGGGAGCTGGAGCGCTTCCTGCCGTTCCTCGCCACCACCAAGATCCTGGTGGCGGCGGTCCGGCGGGGCGTCGGCCGCGAGGTCGCGCACGAGGTGATCAAGGAGCACGCGGTGGCCGTCGCGCTCGCCATGCGGGAGAAGGGCGCCGCCGAGAACGATCTCTTCGACCGCCTCGCCGCGGACAGCCGCCTCGGCCTGTCCCGCGCCGAGATCGACGCCCTGGTCGCCGACCGCACGGCCTTCGTCGGCGCCGCCCCCGCCCAGGTCGACCGGATCACCACGCGCATCGCCGACATCGTGACGGCCCACCCGGACGCCGCCGCCTACTCCCCACCCCCCATCCTCTGACGCCCCGCGCCCTCCCCTCCGCCGCCCCGGCCAGCGCGGTGATCAAGAGGTTTACGTCCGAAACGGAGATCAGGTCGGACGCAAACCTCTTGATCAACACGGGCTAGGCGGGCCCGGGGCGCGGCGGGTCAGGTTTTGGGGGTGGGGGTTTCGGCGGCGGTGCCGAGGTTGGGGGCGCTGGCCGGTTCGGCGATGCCACCGGGGGCCTCGGCGATCTCCGGTTCGTGGGCGGTGTCCGCCGCCACCATCGGCTGGTCGGGCGGCATGACGTCCGGCATCTTGGGTACGACGATCACCGCGGTCCCGTACGCGCAGATCTCCATCCACATCTCGCCGCAGTCCCGGCTGTCGAAGCGCATCCCGATCACCGCGTTCGCACCGAGCCGCATGGCCTCCTCGCCGAGCCGGGCCACCGAGTCCGTACGCCAGCGGGTGAGGTTGTCCGGCGCCATCGGGTCGTAGGCGCCACCGCGCAGGTTCTTGACCCCCTCGCGGTACGGGTTCCGGGTCCGGGCCATCGAGGACACCACTTCGCCGAGGATCTGGCGGATCTCGTAGCCGGGCAGTTGATCCGTCGTCACGACCAGCACCCTTCCGATGCTGTCAGCCGGAGAGCGGAGTCTTCGCGAGGGTTGTTCACATAATCGGATGCTGCAAAACGGCGCGGCCCGGACGATCCGGCCGTGGGCACCGCAAGGGGCGCGAGGCGGCTCCGGCGGCACCAGCAGCGCCCATTCCAGTCGCAATCGCCCCCGGCGGGACCGTACGGGCGGGAGGCGACGGCGGCACCCGAGCCCGACCATCCACGTCGGAACCGCCCTGACTAGGGCGGGAGCGGCCATCGGGCTCGACCGGACACTTGTCGGGCAACCGCGAGACCCGATCCTGGCCACCTCCCGATCGAAGGCCGACTATGACGACCAAGCCCTCGGCAATCGATCCGAGGTCAAATATCGAGGTCAGACGATGTAACGATTCGGACTCCGTGGACGACGCAAAATGCCTGGTAACGGCGGGTTCCGCGCACGTCGGAGCGTCCCGCGCACCCACCGCCGGTCGGCAACGTCGATCACTGCCTGGACCGCGCCCGGCCGGTGCGGCCGGGGCGGTATCTGCCAGGTAGGCTGGCTGCGCTCGCCCGTTGTGGGTCGGCACCCAACTGCGTACACAGTCAGGAGTGCCCCGTGCCTCGCGTCGTCGTCGACGTCATGCTCAAGCCCGAGATCCTCGATCCGCAGGGCCAGGCCGTCGCAAACGCGCTGCCCCGGCTCGGCGTCAGCGACGTCGCCTCGGTCCGGATCGGCAGGCGGATCGAGATCGAGTTCACCGGTGAACCGGACCTGGACCGGGCCCGGGAGATCGCCGACAAGCTGCTCGCCAACCCGGTCATCGAGGACTTCACGGTCCGCCTGGTCGAGACCGACGAGACCGTGGACGCGCACCGGTGACCGCCCGGGTCGGTGTGGTGACGTTCCCCGGCTCGCTCGACGACGGGGACGCGGCCCGTGCCGTCCGGATCGCCGGCGCCGAGCCCGTCCGACTGTGGCACGGCGACCCGACGCTGCACGGGGTGGACGCGGTCGTCCTCCCCGGGGGCTTTTCCTACGGTGACTACCTGCGCTGCGGCGCCATCGCCCGGTTCGCCCCGGTGATGGAGACGATCGTGGACGCGGCCCGAGGCGGCCTGCCGGTGCTCGGCATCTGCAACGGCTTCCAGATCCTCTGCGAGGCCCACCTGCTCCCCGGCGCGCTCACCCGCAACCAGCACCTGCACTTCCGCAACCGGGACCAGGTCCTGCGCATCGAGACCGTCGGCACCGCCTGGACCAACGCGTTCCAGCCGGGCCAGGAGGTGCTGATCCCGGTCAAGAACGGCGAGGGCTGCTACGTCGCCGACCCCGCGACGCTGGACCAGCTCGAGGCCGAGGGTCGAGTCGTCGCCCGCTACCTCGGCGGCAACCCCAACGGTTCGCAGCGCGACATCGCGGCGATCACCAACCCGGCCGGCAACGTGGTCGGCATCATGCCGCATCCTGAGCACGCGGTGGAGGCGCTCACCGGCCCCTCCCTGGACGGTCTCGGCTGCTTCACCTCGGTGCTCAAGCACCTGGTGGGGACGCCGGCGTGACCGTGCGCGGCGGGATCATCGGTCGGCTCACCCGCCGCTACGGCGGCGAGCGCAGCGAGGAGAGGTCATGACCACCCATCCGGACCCGGCGGTACGGGAGACGCCGGCCGCCCCGCCGGAGCCCGGTGCGGCCACCGTGGTGCCGCAGGCCGGCCCGGTCGACGCCGTTCAGCACGCCGGCCCCGCCGACGACTGGGTCCTCGGCGTGGACACCGTGTCCCGGGCCGCCGGCACGGCGGAGGAGCTTCAGCCGTACGCCGAGCTGGGCCTCCGGGACGACGAGTACGACCGGATCCGGCACATCCTTGGCCGCCGGCCCACCCAGGCCGAGCTGGCCATGTACTCGATCATGTGGAGCGAGCACTGCTCCTACAAGTCCAGCAAGGTGCACCTGCGCCAGTTCGCCGAGAAGGCCCCGCCGAGCGACCGGCTGCTCGCCGGCATCGGTGAGAACGCCGGCGTGGTGCGGGTCTCCGACGAGCTGGCGGTGACCTTCAAGGTCGAGTCGCACAACCACCCGAGCTTCGTCGAGCCGTACCAGGGCGCGGCGACCGGCGTCGGCGGCATCGTCCGGGACATCCTCGCCATGGGCGCCCGTCCGGTCGCGGTGATGGACCCGCTGCGCTTCGGTGCGGCCGACCACCCGGACACCGCCCGGGTGCTCCCCGGCGTGATCGCCGGTGTCGGCGGGTACGGCAACTGCCTCGGCCTGCCGAACATCGGCGGCGAGGTCGTCTTCGACCCCTGCTACCAGGGCAACCCGCTGGTGAACGCGCTCTGCCTCGGCGTGCTCCCGGTGGACCGGCTGCAGAACAAGGCCGCCGCCGGTCCGGGCAACATCGTCGTGCTGATGGGCGCCAAGACCGGCCGGGACGGCATCGGCGGCGTGTCGGTGCTGGCCAGCGCCACCTTCGACGAGGGCAGCGAGCAGCGCCGCCCGTCGGTCCAGGTGGGCGATCCGTTCACCGAGAAGCTGCTGATCGAGGCCTGCCTGGAGCTGTACGACGGCGAACTGGTCGTCGGCATCCAGGACCTCGGCGGCGCGGGCCTCACCTGCGCGCTCACCGAGACCGCCGCCGCGGCGGGCACCGGCATGCGGGTCTGGCTGGAGCGGGTGCCGCTGCGCGAGCCGTCGATGGAGCCGCAGGAGATCCTGGCCAGCGAGTCCCAGGAGCGGATGCTGCTGGTCGTCGCCCCGGACAAGCTGGAGGCGGTGCTCAAGACCGCCGAGAAGTGGGGCGTGCTCGCCACCGCCATCGGCGAGGTCACCCCGCCGGCGCCGGACGGCCAGCCGGGCCGGCTGCTGATCACCTGGCGCGACCACGTGGTGGTCGACGTGCCGCCGGGCTCGCTGGTCGATGACGGGCCGGTCTACGCCCGTCCGATGCGCGAGCCGGCGGACCTGATCCTGCTCCAGGCCGACCGGGCCGAGACGCTGCCCCGGCCGAACAACCCGGAGGCGCTGCGGGAGACCGTGCTGCGCATGGTCGCGTCGCCGAACCTGGCCGACAAGACCTGGGTCACGGAGCAGTACGACCGGTACGTGCTGGGCAACACCGTGCTGGCCCAGCCGGAGGACGCCGGCGTGATCCGGATCGACGAGCGGACCGGCCTCGGCGTGGCCCTCTCCGTCGACGGCAACGGCCGGTACGCGCGCCTCGACCCGTATAACGGCACGAAGCTGGCGCTGGCCGAGGCGTACCGGAACGTGGCGGTGACCGGCGCGAAGCCGATCGCCGTGACCAACTGCCTGAACTTCGGCTCGCCGGAGGATCCCGGCGTGATGTGGCAGTTCGCCGAGGCGGTCCGCGGCCTGGCCGACGGGTGCGCCGAGCTCGGCATCCCGGTGACCGGCGGCAACGTCAGCTTCTACAACCAGACCGGCGCGGCGCCGATCCACCCGACCCCGGTGGTCGGCGTGCTCGGCGTGCTGGACAACGTTGCCGACCGGGTGTCGATGGGCTTCGTGCCGCGTCCCGGCGGCGCCCACGACCAGCTCTTCCTGCTCGGTGAGACGCAGCTGGAGCTCTCCGGCTCGGAGTGGGCCTGGGTGACCCACGAGCACCTGGGTGGCATCCCGCCGCAGGTGGACCTGGCCCGCGAACGGCAGCTCGCCGAGCTGCTGGCCGAGGCGGCCCGGGTCGGGCACCTCAGCTCCGCGCACGACCTCTCCGACGGTGGTCTCGCCCAAACGCTGGTCGAGTCCTGCCTGCGGCGTGGCGTCGGTGCCCGGATCGCCGTGCCGGAGCGCTTCGGCGGCGGGTCGATGCCGTTCGTCTACCTGTTCAGCGAGTCCGCCGGACGGGTGCTGGTATCGGTGCAGCGCGGGCACGAGAAGGCGTTCACCGCCCTCTGCGCCGAGCGCGGGGTGCCGTGGGAGTTCATCGGGGTCACCGACCCGGCGGGCGGTGCGCTGGAGGTGCACGGCCAGTTCCGGATCGGTCTCGACGAGCTGCGGGAGGCGCACACCGCGACCCTGCCCCGGCTCTTCGGCGGCCCGGAGGCGGCCCAGGTGGAGGCGGAGGCGTCCCAGACCGAGACCGCCATCGCCGCCCAGCCGGTGGGCGTCGAGCCGACGGTCGAACCGTCCCAGGACGGGCCGGCCGACGAGGGTCGGTCGGAGGCCGCGGAGCAGTCGATCAGCGGCGCCCCCGAAGCCACGGCGACCGAGCCCGCCGAGGCCGGCTCGGATGCGACGGCCGCCGGTGACCCGGACCAGTCCGCCGAGCCCGATCAGCGCTGACGCGTTGGCCGCGGCCGTCTACGCCCAACCCGGATCCGGCGCCCGGTTCGACTGGGGGCTGACCGGGGCGGCCGAACTCGGCCGGGTCTGTGCCGCGCTCGTGGTGGTGGACGTCCTCTCGTTCACCACCGCCGTCGAGGTGGCGGTCAGCCGCGGCATGCGGGTGCACCCGTTTCCCTGGGGCGAGCAGGCGGCGGAGTACGCCCGTCGGGTGGGCGCGGTGGCCGCGGTGGGCCGCCGGCGGATGACCCCGGAGCATCCGTGGTCGCTCTCCCCGGCGGCGTTGCGCACCGCGCCGGTCGTCGCCGACCTGGTGCTCCCCTCGCCGAACGGCTCGGCGATCAGCGCCGCCGCCAGCGCCACCGGGCTGCCGGTGGTCGCGGCGTGCCTGCGCAACGCCCGCGCCGTCGGGCGGTGGCTGCGCCGCGAGGGGTACGGCTCCACCGACGCCCCGGTGGGCGTGGTCGCCGCCGGCGAGCGCTGGCCGGACGGCTCGCTGCGCCCGTCGGTGGAGGACCAGCTCGGGGCGGCCAGCGTGCTGGACGCCCTCTCCGGCGTGCCGGGCGGGCTGTCGGTGGAGGCGGCGATGACGTTGGCCGCGTTGGCCAGCACGCCTGACGTACCGGCGGCCATTCGCGGGTGCGTCTCCGGCCGGGAGCTCATCGAGAGTGGCTTCGCCGTCGACGTGGAGGTCGCGGTCCAGGTCGACGTCTCGGACGTGGTGCCGGTGCTGCGACAGGGCGTCTTCTCCGCTGCCTGAGACGGGGCTGCGGGGACGCCGAAGAGCACTGTGGGCCGGCAGGCCATGCCGGTCAGCGCGACGCCATCCCGGGTAACCCCCGGCGACGACAGTGGCCGCCCGGTCTTCCGGGCGGCCACTGCTTTAGGTATGTGGGGCGGTCGGCCCCGGTCGGTCAGTCGTCCAGCCAGTCCAGCCGGCGACCGGCCCGCTCCTGCGGCCCGTCCGGACGGCCCCGGCCGGCCTGCGCCGGGTCGCCGTAGTAGCCACCCTGCTCGTAGCCGTGGTTGTCGTAGCCGCCGCCGCGCTGCTGCGGCGGCTCCTGGCCGTAGCCGCCCGGCTGGCCGTAGCCGCCCGACTGCTGCTGGTCGTAGCCGTCTCCGTAGCCGCCGCGCTGGTCGTAGCCGTCGTAGCCCCGCTGGCCGCCGTCGTAGCCGCCGCCGGCCGGAGCGCCGTACCCGCCGCCCGCGCTGTAGCCGTTGGTCGGCTCGGGACCGCGGCCGTACTGGCCGGCGTCCTGCTGACCGTAGCCCCGCCCCTGGTCCGCCTGGGGCTGGTAGGTGCTGGTCGGGTACGGGTCGGCCGGCGGGGTGTACGCCGTGCTGTCACCGGTGTAGCGGCCGGTCGGCTCGTCGTACCGCTCGCCGTAGCCGCCGGCGCCCTGGGTCGGCTCCCCGTAGCCGCCACCGCCCTGGGCCGGCGGGTAGCCCGCGGCGCCGGCACCGTAGTCCCGGCTGCCGTAGCCACCCCCGGACGAGGGCGCGTTGCCGTAGCCGCCGCCCGACGACGGGGCGTTGCCGTAGCCGCCGCCGGAGGAGGGAGCGTTGCCGTAGCCGCCGCCGTAGCCGCCCTGAGCGGCCGTCTCGTTGCCGTAGCCGCTGCCGGCCCAACCCTGTTGCCCACCCGAGCCGTACGCGGGCGGAGGAGCGCCGTACGGGTCCGGCGGAACGTCGTCGACGACCGGGCGGTGCATCATGGTCGGCGCGTCGCTCAGCGAGTTGCCGCCGACCATCGTCGGCGCCGCCCCGGCGCCCATCCCGTTCACCACCCGGGTCTGGTCGTCCGCACCCCGGTAGCCGCCCCGGGCGCCTGGCACGGGGCCGGGGCCGACGCCGACCGCGTCCCCGTCGCCGTCGTCGCCCTCGTTCTTGCGCCGCATGTAGAGCAGCACGATGGTGCCGACACCGACAGCCACGAAGAGACCGCCGAGCAGGATCAGCAGCCAGGAGCCGCCGGAGTCGTCGTTGGCGGCGGCCTGCTGGCCGGGCCCGGCCTCGGTGGACGCCTCCTCCGTGGCTTCCTCGGTCGCCTCGTCGGTCGCCAAGGCCTCCTCGCTCGCCGACGCGCTGGCGCTCGGGCTGGCCTGGACCTTGATGTCCAGGCTGATCCGCTGGCCGGTCAGGCTCTGCCCCGCGCTCGCGTTGACCGTCTTGGTGGCGTAGACGTCCTTCCCGTTCACGTTCTTGCTCGCGCCCAGCTCGATCCGGCCCGGGGTGATCGGGTTGGAGGCGGAGCCGCTGAACCGGTAGTTGCCGCTGCTGTCGCTGGTGGCGCTGTAGCGGTGCTGCTGCGAGTCGAGCAGCATCACGGTGGCGTTCGGCACCGGATCGCCGTTGCTCGCGATGACCACCTTGCCGGAGACCGACTGGACGGTCTGGTCCTGCGGTGGAGGCGCCGCTGCCTTCGCCTTCACCGTCAGCGAGAACGTCGGCGTGGCGGGGCCCGAGCTGTCCGGGACGACCCGCACGGTCACGCTGGCGCTGGCGTCGGCCGCGTTGTCGTTCGCCTTCAGGGTCAGCAGGACCGTCCTGGACGACCCGGGCGGCCCGTTGAACTGGAAGCTGCCGCAGCCGCTGGTGCAGCTGACTCCCGACGGCAGGCCGGTCAGGCTGATGTCGCCGCCCTTGTCGCTCAGGTCGGGCGTGATGGTGACACTCACCGTGGCGTCGCTGCCGGCGTTGACCGTGACCGAGCGGGGGCTGACCGTTGCCTCCGCGGCCAGGGCTGGTGTGGCGGGGACGGCGAGCAGAGCGCCGACAACCAGCGCTACGACCACACCGGCCCGATGCTTCCAGGCACGTCGGTGTGTTGACACGTCCACCGCCTTCCGGTCTGACTTCCCTGGCTGTCGGTTGCGGGCCGGGGATCATCACGGTACGAATACGCCGTCGGCAACTATGCCTTGTCTGACCCGATGAGCGCGACCCAGGGCCAGCGTCGAGCGTGGCGGTGTCGGGTCGTATCGTCCCGTCGTGTCCTCTCCGTACATTAAGTCCGCCGCAGTGGCGGCGGCGTTGACGGCGCTCGACGAGGGGCGTACGCCCGAACGGCCGGTGTTCCGTGAGGCGGTCCGTACTCTCTTGGCCGTCCTCGCGGAGCGCGCCCCCGGCCGATCGGTGGAGGTGCGTGTCCCACCCTACGGTGCGGTGCAGTGCGTAGCCGGTCCGCGACACACCCGCGGTACGCCCCCGAACGTGGTGGAAATGGACCCCGAGACCTGGCTCGCGCTGGCCACCGGTCGCCTCGGCTGGGCGGAGGCCATCACCGAGGGTCGCGTACGGGTCAGCGGAATCCGGGCGGATCTCTCCGCGCACCTCCCGCTCTAGCTGTCTGGATGCTGGAAGAACCGTCACGATGAGCGTCCAAATCGTGACTATCTGTACCGACTCCTGTTCGCGTACACTGTCAGGCGACGACGGTCCCGGCCGACCGTGCGGAGTTCTTCCCTGACTCCGCCCAGGCCAGTCCAGACCAGCATGAGGGAGCGGCAGGTGCCCCGAGGCGATGGCCGGCTGAGCCACGACCTTGACCCCCAGCGACCCGGCCCCCAGGACGCCTGCGGCGTCTTCGGCGTCTGGGCGCCCGGGGAGGAGGTGGCCAACCTCACGTACTTCGGGCTCTACGCCCTCCAGCACCGCGGCCAGGAGGCGGCCGGCATCGCGGTGAGCGACGGCTCGGGCGTGGTGGTCTACAAGGACCTCGGCCTGGTCGCCCAGGTCTTCGACGAGCCGACCCTGGCCAGCCTGCGCGGGCACGTCGCGATCGGGCACACGCGCTACTCCACGACCGGCGGCTCGACCTGGGAGAACGCCCAGCCGACCATCCGGTCGTCCAGTTCCGGCACGACCATCGCCCTGGCCCACAACGGCAACCTGGTCAACACCGCCGATCTTCAGCGCGAGGTGGCCGAGCGCGGGATGGACTCCGACGGCTCGACCAACGACACCTCGCTGGTCACCATGCTGCTGGCCAGCCGGCCGGATCTCTCGGTCGAGGCGGCCGCCCTGGAGGTACTGCCCCAGCTGCGCGGGGCGTTCAGCTTCGTCTTCATGGACGAGTCGACGCTCTACGCGGCCCGGGACCCGCACGGCGTACGTCCCCTGGTGCTCGGCCGGCTGGAGCGCGGCTGGGTGGTCGCCAGCGAGACGGCGGCGCTGGACATCGTCGGCGCCAGCGTGGTCCGCGAGGTCGAGCCGGGCGAGCTGCTTGCGATCGACGAGGACGGCCTGCGTTCCAGCCGGTTCGCCGCGCCGGAGCCCAAGGGCTGCCTCTTCGAGTACGTCTACATCGCCCGCCCGGACGCCACCGTCGCCGGACGGAACGTGCACGCCGCGCGGGTGCAGATCGGCCGGCAGTTGGCCAAGGAGCACCCGGTCGAGGCCGACCTGGTCATCCCGGTGCCGGAGTCCGGCACCCCGGCCGCGATCGGGTACGCCGAGGCCTCCGGCATCACCTACGGCGCCGGCCTGATGAAGAACCCGTATGTCGGGCGGACGTTCATCCAGCCGTCACAGACACTGCGCCAGCTCGGCATCCGGCTCAAGCTCAACCCGCTGCGGGAGAACGTGCGGGGGAAGCGGCTGGTCGTGGTCGACGACTCGATCGTGCGCGGCAACACCCAGCGGGCGATCGTCCGGATGCTGCGCGAGGCCGGGGCGCTGGAGGTGCACGTCCGGATCTCCTCGCCGCCGGTCAGCTGGCCGTGCTTCTACGGCATCGACTTCGCCACCCGCGCCGAGCTGCTGGCCAACGGGCTGGACAACGAGGGCATCCGGCGCTCCATCGGCGCCGACACGCTGGGCTACGTCTCGCTCCCCGGTCTCATCGCCGCGACGGAGCAGCCGAAGACCCGGCTCTGCCGGGCGTGCTTCGATGGGGAGTACCCGATCGAGCTGCCGGCGGGGAACCTGATCGGCAAGCACGTGCTCGAGGGATTGGGACGGCGGGTCGCCACCGGCGCGCCCGACGCCACCGGGCACACCACCGCTCCGCTCGTCGCCACTCCGGGCGGCGTCGCCACACACCGCCCATAGCACCACCCGACGCGGGTCCCGCCACCAGCGCCGGCCCGCGAGAACCACAAAGGGGAGAACCGTGACCCACGTGTCCGAGCGCAGCGGCGCAGGAAACAGCCCGACGGGCGCCGGCGGCGACCGCCAGCTCTGGACGGCCGGCACCAGCCGCACCACGCGCAAACGCTCGGTCTCGTACGCGGACGCCGGTGTGTCGATCCAGGCGGGCGACCGTGCGGTCGAACTGCTGAAGTCCAAGGTGCGGCAGACCCGGCGGCCGGAGGTCATGGGCGACCTGGGCGGCTTCGCCGGCCTGTTCCGGCTGGACACGAAGAAGTACAAGAACCCGATCCTGGCCTCCTCCACCGACGGTGTGGGCACCAAGCTGGTCATCGCCCAGCAGCTCGACATCCACGACACGGTCGGCATCGACCTGGTCGCGATGGTCGTCGACGACCTGGTCGCCTGCGGCGCCGAGCCGCTCTTCCTGCTCGACTACATCGCCACCGGTGAGGTCGTGCCGGACAAGGTGGCCGAGATCGGCGCGGGCATCGCCGACGGCTGCCGGTACGCGGGCTGTGCCCTGCTCGGCGGTGAGACCGCCGAGCACCCGGGCGTGCTCCGGCCGGACGAGTACGACATCTCCGCCACCGGCGTCGGCGTCGTGGAGGAGAGCGAGATCCTCAGCTCGGAGCGGGTCGAGGTGGGCGACGTGGTGATCGCGATGCGCTCCTCGGGTCTGCACTCCAACGGCTACTCACTCGTCCGGCACGTGCTGCTCGGCGCTGGCCGGATGCGGCTGGACGTGGTGATCGAGGACTTCGGTCGGCAGCGGACCCTCGGCGAGGAGCTGCTCACCCCGACCAAGATCTACGCGCAGGACTGCCTCAAGCTGATCACCGAGGCCGAGGTGCGGGCGCTGGCCCACGTCACCGGGGGCGGCATCCCCGGCAACCTGGTCCGGATCCTGCCGGAGCACGTCGATGCGGTCGTCAACCGCTCCACCTGGAAGCCGCAGCCCGTCTTCGACCTGATCCAGTCCAAGGGGCGGATCGAGGACCAGGAGATGGAGGCGACCTTCAACATGGGCGTCGGCATGTTCGCGATCGTCTCGGCCGAGGACGCCGACCGCGCGCTGGCCACCCTGACCGGCCGGGGCGTGGACGCCTGGCAGGCCGGCGAGATCATCGAGGGCTCCGGCAACGTGCAGATGATCGGCCACCACACCCGGGGATGATCACGCTCTGGTGATCATCCGGGCACCTGATCGGGGGTTCACCCGAGTGGCCACCGCCGCCTAGCCTGAAGGTCACTTCGGGCCAGGCGGAGGAGGGTTGATGGCTGCTCACAGGCACACCGGGATGCGCGGGATCGCGACCGTTCCCTCGTACGTGGTGATGCAGCCGACCACCCTCTGCAACCTCGACTGCGCCTACTGCTACCTGCCGATGCGAGCGGCCGATCGGCGGATGCCGGTGTCGGTCGCCGAGGCGGTGGCGGCGTCGGTCAACCCGTGGGCGGCGGCGGGTCGCTTCTCCGTCGTCTGGCACGGCGGGGAGCCCCTCGCGGCCGGTCGGGAGCACCTGGCCGCGCTGCTGGCGCCGTTCGGGCCGGAGGTGGAGCACCACATCCAGACCAACGCCACGCTGATCGACGACGCCTGGTGCGAGTTCTTCGCAAAGCACCGGATCCGGGTGAGCGTCAGCGTGGACGGGCCGCGGGAGCGCAACGCCGAGCGGGTCACCCGGGGCGGCCGGCCGGCGTACGACCGGATCCTGGCCGGGGTGGCGGCGCTGCGCCGGCACGGGCTGCCCTTCTCGGCGCTCGCCGTGGTCTCCCGGCCCGTCCCGGGCCTGGCTGCCGAGCTGTACGAGTACTTCCTCGACCTCGGCTGCGACGTGCTCGGCGTCAACATCGAGGAGACCGAGGGGGTCAACACCCGCGGCAACGCCCACGACGCCGCCGCGGTGACGGCGTTCTGGGCGGAGCTGGTCGCCGCCTGGCGTCGGGATCCCCGGATCCACGTGCGGGAGGTGGAGTGGTCGCTGCGGTACGCGGGGGCGGTCCTGGACGGTACGGCGGACGACCTGCTGCCCCGCCGCCTCGACCCGATCCCGACCGTGGGCCACGACGGCTCGGTGATCGTGCTCTCCCCGGAGCTGGCGGGCTTCACCGATCCCCGGTACGGCGACTTCAGCAGCGGCAACGTGCTGGCGACCCCGTTGGCTGAGATCCTGACCGAAGCCGGCCGAACGCCCTGGGTGAGGGAGTTCCTCGTCGGGGTGGAGGCGTGCCGGTCGTCCTGCCCCTACTTCGGTTTCTGCGGCGGCGGCCACGCGGCCAACCGCTACTTCGAGCAGGGGCGTTTTGACGGTACGGAGACCGAGCACTGCCGCAACAGCAAGATCCGCCTACTGGAGGGAGTGTTGGAGCATGCCCGAGACCACCAGTCACCGGCAGCCTGAGCGCGTCGGGGAAGCCGCCTCGGATCCGGTCGGTGACCGGGTGCGGGAAGCCGCCGTGGGGTTGACCGCCCTGCTTCACGAGGCGGAGGCGGCGCGCCGACTGCGGGCGGAGGTGGCGGGCGGCGATGGTGCCAGTGCGGTCTGCGCCTGGAACCACTTCGAGAACATCCCGACGTTCTACAACTGGAACAATCGGCCCCGTTGACGGTACGAATCCGAGATCAAGGACCTGCCGGACGCGCCGGATGGTCGTCCGGTGCGGCAGGTCCCTGATCGTCGGTCGATACGCCGGCTTCCGCTGAGCACATGCGTGAGCACGCGGGGCTTACCGCGTGCTCAGATGTGACCGGAGGTCAGCGGGTCGGACGGACCCAGGTGTCCGGGTCCTCGTCCGCGTGGTCCTCGTCATCGTCGTCGACATACTCTTTGTAGTCGTCGTCGAAGTCGCGGTCCGACTTGCCGCTGCCGCCGAGTTCTCGCTGCAAGGCGGCGAGGTCGGTGTTCGGGGAGTGGTACTTCAACTCCCGGGCCACCTTTGTCTGCTTGGCCTTAGCACGGCCGCGCCCCATGGCTCGACCCCCTCGCACAGAATGCGGGGCAGCCCGAAGGCGGGCCCCGATGACGTCAGGCATCTCTCGTGGCTCTTACGGTACATGGGGATGCCACCGTTCGGCACCTCGGGTTACCGTCAGCCGGGCCTGCGCGTCGCAGTTATCCGGCCGTCACAAATTGTACCCGGTAAGGAGCGGGTGCCGGGCCAGCCGTGACAGCGGTCAAACCGGTACGAAGCGTCCCAATTTCCAGCTTAACGCCGCCCTCGGCCGCCCGCTGCCCGGGGGCGGAAACCGCGGCCCGCCCCCGGGGTGTGAAATTCAGCGCAGGCGGATGGTGCGGAGTCGGCCGACCTCCGCCATCCGCCGCTCCGCGAGCCGGTCGGCGGCCACCGCCGGCGGGACACCCTCGTCGTCGGCGAGCCGGAGGATGTCGCGGGTGGTGTCGTAGATGCGGGTGGCCCGCAGCTTGGCCCGCTCGAAGTTGAAGCCCTCGATCTCGTCGGCGACCTGGATCACGCCGCCGGCGTTCACCACGTAGTCGGGGGCGTAGAGGATGCCCCGGTCGGCGAGGAGCTTCTCGATGCCCGGGTGGGCGAGCTGGTTGTTGGCCGCCCCGGCGACCACCTTGGCGCGCAGCGCCGGCACGGTGTCGTCGTTGAGGGCGCCGCCCAGCGCGCACGGGGCGTACACGTCGATGTCGGCGGTGACCAGCGCGGCGGCGTCGTCCACCAGCTCGACCTGCGGGTGGGTGGCCCGCGCCCACTCCAGGGCCTTCGGGTTGACGTCGGTCGCGACCACCTCGGCGCCGTCGTCCAGCAGGTGGCCGGTGAGGTACTTGCCGACCTTGCCCAGGCCCGCCACGCCGACCCGCCTGCCCGCGAGGCTCGGGGTGCCCCAGACGTGCTCGGCGGCGGCACGCATGCCCTGGAAGACGCCCCAGGCGGTGAGGATGGAGGAGTCGCCGGCGCCGCCGTGCTCCACGCTGCGGCCGGTGACGTACTTCGTCTCCCGGGCGATCACGTCCATGTCGGCGACGTAGGTGCCGACGTCGCAGGCGGTGTAGTAGCGCCCGCCGAGCGACTCGACGAAGCGGCCGTACGCGCGCAGCAGCGCCTCGCTCTTGATCTGCTCCGGGTCGCCCCAGATGACCGCCTTGCCGCCGCCCAGGTCGAGCCCGGCCAGGGCGTTCTTGTACGCCATGCCGCGGGAGAGGTCGAGCACGTCGGCGAGCGCGTCCTCCTCGCTGGCGTACGGGTAGAACCGGGTGCCGCCGAGCGCGGGGCCCAGCGCGGTGGAGTAGATCCCGATGATCGCCTTCAGGCCGGACTGCTTGTCCTGGCAGAACACGACCTGTTCGTGACCGGTCGATCCCGGGTCTTCGGTGCTGGCGAAAACGCCCATTGCTGACTCCTGTGTCGGTGTGCGCCCTTGTGGGACACGGACCTGGTGGCACGCCGGCGGGATGGTGCCGGTGCTGCTGAGCCTAATATCGGCCGAAGCCGTACTGACGCCCGCGCCACGTGTCCCCGCCACGCTGACGACGTGCGGGCTCCGTCTCGTGGGAGGATCGCGCCGTGCCGTCGCTCTTCGCTTCTTACCTGCGCGTGTACGAGCCGCTGACCGCCTTCGACCGGGACCGGCAGTCGTTCTGGCGCCGGTACGTCAACGAGGGCCGGGCGGTCGCCCCGATGGAGGGTCCCGTCCGGCAGCGCACCGCGGTGATCGAGGCGCTCGGCGCGGGCTGGACCCGGCTGCCCGATCTGCCGGACGAGGCGTACGTGCTGGAGACCGACGACAGCCTGCTGGTCTGCCCGTGGAACCTGCGGATCCGGGTGGCCGAGGCGGCGCTGAGCGCCCGGGACGGGGTGCCGTCGGTGTTGGCCGACGCGTTCGTGCCGCCGATCCTGGCCGGTCAGGCCAAGGCGGTGGTGGACGACTGGCGCAGCGGGGCCCGGGTGCTGGAGCACGGGGTGCCGCGGGTGCATGAGCAGATCGCCACCTGGGGTGTGCCGCTGCGCTGGTTCGTGCTCTTCGAACCCGAGGAGCGCCACCTGGTCACCCACCCGGGCCGACGGGCGCTGCGCTACCGGACGGAGATCTCCAAGGCTCGCCGGCGGTCGTCGCGGGCCCTGTCCGTACTGCGCAAGTCGGTCGGCGAGGCGCCGATCACGGAGGCGGTCGAGGAGGCCGCCCGCTGGCTGGAGGAGTTCCACCCGCGCTCGGTGGTGGAGCTGGACTACGGCGGCCTGGTGCAGCTGCTGCCGGACGAGATGCTGGCCGCGGACGATTCGACCGAGCTGGTGGCGAAGGGCCTGGCCGGGCTCTCCCGGGGGGAGGCCGAGGAGGCCTCGGCGGCGTACGACAAGCTCGTTGCCCGGTGGCGTGCGGTGCAGCTGCTGGAGCGGTGCAACTAGTCGCAAATCCGGCCACGGGGTGCGCAAATTCCGAGGCTGCCTCGTAGTTGGTGCTTTGCGAACCGTGATCATGAGTCCGAATAAGGTACTGTCTGCGACATAAAAGTCGTAAAAATCGGGCATGGTTCATCCGTCCGTCTAGGGACCTTCACCCGTTCGGCCCATGTCGGACATCGGGGACTAGCCGGACCATGGGAGACGCGTCGGCCGGCGGGACCCCGGCCGATGTCTATACATGTGGAGGAGTGACCGATGGCATCGCGAACGCACGAACCAGAGCCGCTACTCACGCCGGCCGAGGTGGCGTCGATGTTCCGTGTCGACCCGAAGACGGTGACCCGGTGGGCCAAGGCCGGAAAGCTCAGCGCCATCCGGACGCTGGGCGGCCACCGCCGTTACCGCGAGTCGGAGGTCCGGGCCCTGTTGCAGGGGCAGATCCCGCAGCAGCGTCAGGGAGACTGACGAGCCGGACGTTTCACCAGGCGTTCCGATCAGGGGCGGCCGGGCGTACGCGACAGCGACGATCCGCCGCCCCTGAATCGTGTCCGGGGGTCACTCGTCCAGGGTGATCCGGAGCCCGACCGTCCCCCGCTCGCCCCGGCGCAGCCGGCTGCCGAGCAGGCTGAGCCGGCCGAGCATCCGGTACTTCTGCTTCAACAGGTCCCGTACCCGCCGGGTGCCGGCCAGGTCGTAGATCGTCGCGTGTCCCGGCACCTCCCCGCCGTGCGGTCGGCCGCGCACGTCGCACGGGGCCACGGTCACCCGGCTGTCGCGCCGGATCCGCTTGACCTTGCCGGAGTCCGACACGGTCCACACCCCCAGCGCGTCCCCGTCGCGGACCGCCCAGACCGGGGTGGGCACCGCACGGCCGTCCTTACGGAACGTCGTCAGCAGGACGTACTTCTCCGCCGCCAGGCGGTCCAGCGTGGTCACGCCGCCCAGAATAAGGCCGCGACAGCGGATCGACGCCCGGATAGCGTGACCACCGTGACCGGGGAACCGAGGATCGGCGACGCGTTCGGCGAGATGATCCGCGACGCGTACGCCGTGGCCACCGGGATCGGTCCCCGCCCGTTGGTCGGCGGGCGACTGCCCCGCCCGGTCATCGAGATCATCGAACGGGACGACGGCCTCATCAACGGGGCACCCGCCGCCCATTACCTGGACGGACCGCGGGACTGGCAGCCGTACGACCACCGCGCGGTGGACCGGGTCCGCGGCCGGACGCTCGACATCGGGGTCGGCGGCGGCCGGATCGCGCTGCACCTCCAGGAGCGCGGCGTGCCAGTCACGGGCCTGGACACCTCGGCGGGGGCGCTCCGCGTCTGCCGCCAGCGCGGCGTGCGGGACCTGGTGCACGGCACGGTGGACGCGCACGCGGCCGACGATCGGCGGTACGACACGTTCCTGCTGCTCGGCAACAACCTGGGGCTCATCGAGGGGCGGGAGCGGGCCCCCGGGTTCCTGGCCGCGCTCGCCGCGCTGGCCCGGCCGGGCGCGCAGGTCATCGCCCACGGCACCGACCCGTACGGCACCAGCGATGCGGTGCACACCGGCTACCACGAGCTCAACCGGCGGCGCGGCCGCCTCGGCGGCCAGCTGCGGCTGCGGCTGCGCTACCGGGAACTCGGCACTGAGTGGTTCGACTACCTGGTGTGCTCGGTCGACGAGCTGGCCGAGCTGGTGCACGGCTCGCCGTGGCGACTGGTCGACGTGGACGACGGCGACCACCCCTACTACCTGGCCACGCTGAAGCTGGCCGCCTGACAGGCGCGTCAACTGGGACCCTCTGCGTCACCGCACGCGTTGGCCAGGGGACCCTCCTTGCAAGTCACACCTGGACGGTCGATGAGTGCTGCTCCGGCGGGAGGCCGCCGTCGCCGTCGACCACCTCGTCCGGGGTGCCGTCCTCGTCGATGTCGACCATCGTGATGTCCACCTTGCCGTCATGGTCGGTGTCGAACTGGAACAGGTCGGCCTTGCCGTCGCCGTCGGTGTCGGCCACCCACACGTCGGTCCGGCCGTCGTTGTTGGTGTCCGCGCGCAGCAGGTCCACGCGCTCGTCGCCGCGGGTCTCCACGGTCTCGGTGCGCTCCACGCTCTCCGGTTCCTGGCTCATCTCGACTCCGATCTTCCCTCGGCGTTGACGGCCGTCTGTACCCGATCCGGTCGGGCCCCACGCATGGCCGGCCGACCCGCGCCGCCTAGGGTCGCAGCAATGAACGAGCGGAGCGGGCGGCCCGGCGCGGCGGAGACCCCG
This sequence comes from Micromonospora rhizosphaerae, assembly GCF_900091465.1. Classification (NCBI taxonomy): domain Bacteria; kingdom Bacillati; phylum Actinomycetota; class Actinomycetes; order Micromonosporales; family Micromonosporaceae; genus Micromonospora; species Micromonospora rhizosphaerae. Next base: position 1,103,340 of record NZ_FMHV01000002.1, read on the forward strand.
CGCGTCGCCGCGCGCGGCGAGGGGACGTCATGAGTGGTCGTTTTGTGGTCGTCGGGGCCGGCACGATGGGCCTGGGCATCGCCTACGTGGCGGCCGGCGCGGGCTACACCGTCGAGCTGGTCGAGGTCGATCCGGCACGCGGAGAGGCCGCGCGGCGGCGCCTCGGCGAGCTGTGGGAACGTGGCGTGCAGCGGGGCAAGCTGACCGCCGACGAGGCGGCGGCGAACCGGGAGCGGGTGCTGCTCCGCCCGGCGCTCACCGAGGTCGCCGAGGGACCCGACGTGGTCGTGGAGGCGGTGCCCGAGCGGCTCGACCTCAAGCGGGCGGTGCTCCGGGAGGCCGCCGCCCGGCGCCCGGCGCTGCTGGGCAGCAACACCTCCAGCATCCCGATCGCCGAGCTCGCCGCCGGGCTGGACCGGCCGGAGGACTTCCTCGGGCTGCACTTCTTCAACCCGGTCTGGGCGATGGCGCTGCTGGAGATCGTGGTCGGCCCGGGCACCACCGACGAGACCACCATGGCGGCCGTCGCGCTCGCGGGCCAGCTGGGCAAGGACCCCGTCGTGGTACGCGACATGCCGGGCTTCGCCACCTCGCGGCTCGGGGTCACGCTCGGGCTGGAGGCGATCCGGATGGTCGCCGACGGGGTGGCCAGCCCCGCCGACATCGACAAGGCGATGGTGCTCGGCTACCGGCACCCGGTCGGGCCGCTGGAGCTGACCGACCTGGTCGGTCTGGACGTCCGGCTCGACATCGCCCGGACCCTGCAGGCCGCGTACGGGGACCGGTTCGCGCCGCCGCCGCTGCTGACGGAGATGGTGGCCGCCGGGAAGCTGGGCAAGAAGTCGGGCCAGGGCTTCTACCGCTGGGAAGGAGGCGTGAAGCAGTGACCGGGCTGAAGATCGAGGAGCTGCCCGACCGGCTGGTGGTGACGCTGGACCGGCCGGAGAAGCGCAACGCCATCGACGCCGACCTGATCGCCGAGCTGCACAGGGTCTGCGCCGAGCTGGAGGCGCGGCCGCGGTTGCTGCTGCTCACCGGCGGCGCCGCGGGCATCTTCGCCGGTGGGGCGGACATCGGCCAGCTGCGCGAGCGCGGCCGGCTGGACGCCCTCGCCGCGATCAACCAGGCCGCCTTCGCCCGGATCCGGGCGCTGCCGATGCCGACCGTGGCGGCCGTGGACGGGCCGGCGCTGGGCGGCGGGGCCGAGCTGGCGTACGCCTGTGACCTGCGGGTCTGCACGGCCCGGGCGGTCTTCGGCCAGCCCGAGGTGCGGTTGGGCATCCTGGCCGGCGCGGGCGCGACGTACCGCCTGCCGGCGCTGGTCGGTGAGGCCCGGGCCAAGGAACTGCTGTTCACCGGCCGGCGGGTGGACGCCGAGGAGGCGCTGCGGATCGGGCTCGTCAACCGAGTGGTGGCCGAGCCGACGGAGCTGCTGCCCACCGCGCACGAGCTGCTCGACGAGATGGCGAAGGGATCGGCGCTGGCGCTGCGGCTGACCAAGCTCGCCGTGGACGCTCCACCGGCCGCCCATCCGCAGCTCGACCTGCTCAGCCAGGCGGTGCTCTTCGAGGACGAGGAGAAGCATCGGCGGATGACCGAGTTCCTGGAGCGGCGTCGCTCCCGTTAGGCGCGGACACGGCACGGCCGCGTCGGCGAGCGCCGACGCGGCCGTGGTGTGTCACGGGTCAGTGCCGGATCTGCACCCCGGCGTCGGCCAGCGCGGTGACCACGTGGGCCGACTCGCCGAAGCCGATGATGAGTACGGCGTCCGCCCCGAAGTCCTTGATCTCCTTGGCGCCGCCGCTGAAGTCCACCGGCGGCGCCTTGGCGTCGGCCGGCGGCACGTAGGTCAGCAGCTTCATCTGGTCGGCGCCCATGCCGGCCCGCTCCAGCTCGGCGCGGACGTTCTCCTGGAGGCCCTCGCCGTAGGAGTCCTTGCGGGCCACGATGGCGATCTTGTGCGGCCCGTCCCGCAGGATGACGTCGGCCAGCGCCCGGCCCTGGAGGCTGTCCGGCGGCGCGGTGCGGAAGTAGAGACCCTTGTCGTCCACGGTGGTCAGCTCGGCTGCGGTGTTCGACGGGGAGAAGAGCACCCGGCCGGCGGCGACCACGTCCGGCAGGACCGCCCGGGAGATGCCCGAGGCGCCCGCGCCGATGATGACCTGGACGCCCCGTCCGATGTGCGAGGCCACGGTCCTCTTCGCGACGTCCGGGTTGGTGCCGTCGTCGCCGTCGATCCAGAGCACCGGCTTGCCGAGCACCCCGCCGGCCGCGTTGACGTCCTTGATCCCGAGCGCCGCGCCAGCCGCCATCGGCGGGTTCGCCAGCGCGAGGTCACCGGTCTGCGGCAGCAGTCCGCCGAGGATCAGCGGGGCGTCCTTGGCCTTCTCGCCGGCCCGCTGCTTCTTCGCCCGGGGCGGTGTCTTGGTGCTCGCGGCCGACTCGTCGCCGGCGCCGACGAACTCGGTCTTGCCGTCGTCGATCTTCTGGTCATCGAAGTTCAGGGTGGCGTAGCTGGCCGTGGCCGGCTCGCCCGCGTCGGTGAACCCGGCCCGGGTCAGCGACACCCCCCGGTACTCGATGTCCCGCCCCTGCCGGGCGAGTTGCAGGCAGGTCGCCGGGTCCTCGCAGCGCTCGCCGTTGGTGGTCACCCCGACGATCTGCTTCGTGATCGCGGCCGGGTCGGTGGTGCCGGCGAGCTGGGCGGCCAGCGCGCTGATCACCACCGCGTCGTACGTCTCCGCCGAGTAGAGGTAGTCCGTCAGCTTGGGGTCTACGGTGCGTAGCCGTCCCTTGAAGTTTTCCGGCAGTTGGGTCAGCGGAGTCGTGCCCTTCATGCCGTTCACGAGGCCGGCTCGATCCTTGAGCTCCGTGGCGAATGAGTTCAGCATGTTGCCGTCGGAGCCGTAGAGGCGCACCTGTGTGGTGGTGGTCGCCCCCCCGGGCTTGTCGCTCCCGCATGCGCTGGTGGCGAGCAGAAGCGCCGCGCAGGCCGTGACTGTGGCCGCGCGTGAACCGCGTGATACGAGCATGTTCGTCCTTCCTCCCGCGAAGGTCCGCTGCGCACCATAGCGTGCCGGCGTCGGCGGTGGGACCGTGGAGGCCGGTCCGTCGGCAGGTCGACATCGGATCCTACGGAGAGTGACGGTCGGGCCGTGTCCTGGTCACCGCTTGACCGGCCGTCGTACCGTGCGGCAGGTGACCGACGAAGCACAGCAGACGCTGGATGACGCGACCGCCGTGCTCCGCTCGGCGCTGGCCGGAGACGGCGACGCGGTGGTGGGCACCTTCGACGCGGTGGTCGACCGGTCCGGCCTGGCCGGGGCGTACGAGGTGGCCTGGTGCCTGGCCGCCACCATGGTCGGGGACGCGACGCCGGTGGGGGCCTGCGAGCTCGACTTCCCCGGCATCGATCAGGCCGGCTACGACACCCGATGGGTGGCCCGGTTCGTCAGCGCGTACGCCAATGACGACGCGGACACCGGCGAGGCGCTCTTCGGTGCGGCGGTGGCCGACGGCCAACTGCCGGACTGCCTGCTCACCCTGGCCGGCTCGACGGTGGCGACCCTGCGCAGCCGGGCCGGCTGACCGACCGGCCCGCTGGCCGGGAGCTTCTGTCCACTGCGGCGTCCGACCCGTGTGGTAGCTCTGGTGGCATGTCCCAGGCGATGTTGAGCAAGGTGCGCAAGCTGCTGGCCCAGGCCGAGGACCCGGCCTGCACGCCCGCCGAGTCCGCGGCCTTCACCGCGAAGGCGACCGAGCTGATCGCCCGCTACGGGGTGGACCGGGCCCTGCTCGCGGCCGAGGACCCGAGCACCGACCCGGTCGGCGACCGGGTGGTCGACCTCGTCGCCCCGTACGCCCGGGACAAGGCCGGGCTACTCGCCGCGGTCGCCGACCCGCTGCGCTGCCGCTGCGTACGCCGGCGGCAGGGCAGTGGCTTCGCCATGCACCTGTTCGGCTTCGCCAGCGACCTGGAACGGGTCGACCTGCTCTTCACCTCGCTTCTGGTGCAGGCGGCGCACGGGTTGGCCGCTGCGGTCGTCCCGGCCGGCGAGCAGCCGGCCGCCTTCCGCCGTTCCTGGCTGGCCGGCTTCGCCCAGGTGGTCAGTGGTCGGCTCTGGGCGGCCGAGGCCGGTGCGGTGGTGGGATCCGGGACGCCGTCGGTGGCGCTGGTGCTGGCCGACCGCTCTGACCGGGTGCAGCGCCGGCTCGCCGAGATCTACCCGCGACTGCGCACCGCGGCGCCCCGGCGGCTGGCCGGCAGCGGATTTGGTTCCGGCGCCGAGGCGGGTCGCCGCGCCGACCTGGCCGGCACGGGGGTCACCACGGGGCCGGTGCCGACACCGGGCATCGGATGGTGACCGTCGAGCAGGTCCGGGCGATCGCCCGCGGCCTGCCCCGCACCGAGGAGGCCCTGGTCCGGGACCGGGTCAAGTTCCGGGTCGGCCGCCTCGTCTACCTGGCGCTCTCCCGGGACGAGACCTTGCTCGGTTTCGCGTTTCCGCGGGCGGAGCGGGCCGCCCTCGTCGCCGCCGAGCCGGCGAAGTTCCTGATGCCCGAGCCCGCCGACGAGCGGTTCAACTGGGTGCGGGTCCGGCTGGCCGCCATCGACGAGCCCGAGCTGCGGGAGATCGTCGTGGAGGCGTGGCGGATGGTGGTGCCGAAGCGGGTGGCCGCCGCCCACCTGACCTGAGCCGCCGGCCATCCGCTTTGAGCCGTCGGCCATCCGGCGTGAGCCGCCGCGTGGCTCAGGCCGGCCGGGAGCCGTTCCGCGCGACCGTCGCGAGGTACCGGCAGAGCAGCTCGTGCCAGCCGGCCGTGAGCGCCTTGCGGTAGCCCTCGGCGGCCGCACCGTGCCGGTCGAAGTGCCGGTGCTCGACCTCCACCCGGGTGCCGTCGGGCCCCTCGGGGACGAAGAGCACCTCCACCTCGCTGGCCCGCGCCGGGTCCGGCACCGGCACCCGGTCCGGCCCGATCTGCCAGGTGAAGACCAGCCGACGAGGTGGGTCCCAGGTGAGCACGCGACCCCAGTCACCCCGGAAGCCGTACGGGCCGATCTCGTAGAGCATGCCGCCCGCACGGGGCTCGACTCCCAGTGCGGCCAGCGCTTCCGGCCCGGACCAGGTGTATTCGGGCACCCACCAGTCGGTCAGCGCCTCGGTGAACACCGCGAACGCCCGTTCCGCGGAGGCTGGGGCGAGGAGGTTGCTGCGTAGGGAGAACCTGCCGACGTCCTGACGAACCTCATCCGGGTCGGCCATCTCCTGTCCCATAGGCCCGGACCATACCGGCTGATGCCCGGGTACGCAGCTTCGCGTGTGCCCGCATCCGGACCGCCGCTCGCAGGTCGCCCGGCACCGTACGGCCGGAAGCTCCAAGTGGGTCGTGCCGGCGCGCAGGCCGGGACGGATGGCCCGCGGGAAATCGGGTAATCCGGCTGATCCGGCCCGCGGAACGGGGCCAGCTTGGAGCGGGGAGCATGAGCGAGAGCGGAGCGACGGAACGGCAACCGGACCGCACCGGCGAGCGGCCGGCCCACCGGGGCGGCACCGACGAGCCCGACGTGCTGCTCGACGTCCCGCAGGTGACGGTCGACGAGATACGGCTGGCGGTCGACGGGCTCGACGCCGACCTGTCGCTGCGCGCCCGGCTGGCCAACCTGCTCCAGCTCGACGCCGGCGTACGGGTGCACGTGCGGGGCATGGAACTGGACGTCACGGGGGTCAGCGCCGAGGCGCTGCTCAAGGTGCGGCTGGAGACGCTGGCGACGATCCTGGACCGGGCGTTCGCCGCGATCGGCCAGAACCCGCAGCTCATCGACGCGCTGGCCCGCACGGCCCAGGTCAGCATCGACGACGTCAACCGGGCGGCCCAGCAGATCGCCGGGGCCGGTCCGGCGCCGGTGGTGGACCGGTTGGGGCAGCAGGTCGGCATGGTCGGGGACCAACTGCGGGAGCAGGCGAGAGAAGCGGCGCCGTCGCCGCCGTCCGCCGGAGCCGGACCGCCCGAGCCACCGACCGGTGCGCGGCAGCCGCCGGGGTCCGCCCAGCAGCCGTCCGGCGGGCAGGCCGGCAAGGAGCCGCGCCCCGCGCCGGGCGGGCCGTCCGCCGGGGAGGAGCGACCGGCGGGTGAGACGGGTCGGGCGGGCGGCGCGGGTGGTCAGCCGCCCGGCGGCGCGGACGGTGAGCGACCGGAGGGGGAGCAGAGCGGCGGCCGACCGCAGTCGGCTGGCGCCGGGGCGGCTCAGTTGGCCGGTCAGGCCAGTGAGACGCTGCGTCAGGCCGGTCGGAGCGTCTGGGAGGCGATCCAGGGCGGGATGGGCCAGCAACGCCCGCGACGGTAGTGGGCGCCCCCTGACGACCGTGCCCGCGGCCAAAAACCCGCGCCCGCGCGGTCCAAACCCGCGCCCGCGGCAGAAACCCGCCGATGGCCGCGGCCGGGCGGCGGGGCGCGCTCAGTGCGGCTGCGGGCCGCCCCGCCACCAGGCCGTCCGCCGGACCAGCAGCAGCGCCGCGACGGGCGCCAGCGTGACCGCCAGGGCGGCCGTGCTGACCGCGCCCCGCGGTGTCCAGAGCAGGTTGTCGCCGATCCCGGCCGCGTGCGCGGTCAGGGACGACGTGACGAGAAGCGCCACCGCCGCCAGCACTGCCCCGACCCGGCGGCCCGTCCACCCCGCCGCACCAGCCGTCCGGAACGGCCGCGACGCTCCGCCCGAACCCCGGGACCGGTAGGCCCCCGCGGCGCCCCTGGTCGGGGTCGGCGCGAAGAAACCCCGGACGCGCGCAGCGCCGACCGGCGCGGTGCCCGGCAGCCGGGGATCCGCGGCGGGCGCGGTGCCCGGCAGCCTGGGACCGTTGGCCGAGGTGTCGCCCGGGAGAGCGGGACCCTTGGCGAGCGCGGTGACCGGCAGAACGTCGCCAGTCGCCGGTGTGGCGGTTCCGGCTCGCCGGCCGGTGAGCCGCCGCTGGAGGCCGGCGAGGGCGCGGACGGCCCAGGCCAGGACCGGGACCCCCAACAGCAGGAGGAGGCCGGCGTGGGTGGCCCAGGCGCCGGCCAGGGTGGGCCCGCCCCAGGAGTCGGCGTACCGGCTGGCCCAGATGTCGTCCGTCGAGCCGGGCAACCCGAGCCAGGGGCGGAACGGGTAGGCCAGCACGTTGATCAGCACCAGGAAAGCGAGGGCGGCGGTCAGCGCGGACGAGGCGACCGCGACCGGGATCGCCAACAGGGCGGCGGCCAGCGCCCGTAGCCGGCCCGGATGGCGGGCCGCGCGCAGCGCCGCAGCCAGGGCGAGCGGCACGGCGACGACCGACCAGGCGAGCCGGCGGCGGGTCTCCGCGCCGTACGCGACCCGCCACACCGTCGACATCCCGCCGAGAACGTGTCGTACGTGTCCTGCTGAGGTCATGCCGCCAGTCTGCTCCGGTGCCCACAGCCGAACCATCGGGATATATCCCCGGTATCAACCCTGAGCGGGCCCGGGAGCGGCGAACGGCCCCCACCGCGCTGCCGCAGGTGAGGGGCTTTCCGTAGCCCGGCGAAAGGCTATGTGGTCAGGGGCGGGGTCGAACCGCCGACCTTCCGATCTTCAGATCCAGGCCTCTGGTCATGCACGCGCTTTGCCGGGTCGCTGTCCGCGTTGCTGTCAGAGGTTGAAGCGGAACTCAGACCGGGATCATGCTGAGGTACGGCTATCCCTGACTTGAGGAGCTCATGGGTGCGCGTCAGCATGGCGACTAGCGCCGGTAAGGCCGGCCGGCCGAACGAGGATTTTGCCGGCGCTGTTCCCGGCGCTGCTGTACTGCTGGACGGCGCCGGCATCCCGGGAACCGAGTCGATCTGCTCCCACGGTGTCGCCTGGTATACGCACCGTCTCGGCGGCGCGCTGCTCGGCCGGCTGTCGCGTGACGACGGGCGAGACCTCGCGGCGATCCTCGCCGCCACGATCGGCGAGATAGCCGCCGATCATCGCGGCACCTGCGACATCACGAACCCCAGCAGCCCGCAGGCGACCGTGGTGATTGTCCGCGCCCACCGGGGCCGCCTGGACTATCTCCTGCTCGCGGACTCCTTCCTCGTCCTCGACCCGGTCTGCGGCGGCCCGCAGGTCATCACCGACGAGCGTGAGGTCACCACCAGGCGCATCTGCTCAGCGTCCCTGGACGGCGTTCCTTGTGGAACGCCGGAGTACGACCGCATCCGAGACTCCTGCATCGAGGCGCTGCAGGCTCGCCGGAACCAGCCGGGCGGCTACTGGATCGCCAAGGATGATCCGCACGCGGCGGAGGAAGCCCTAACCGGTAGCCGGCCCCTTCATGACCTGGACAGCGTCGCGCTGCTCAGCAATGGCGCCAGCCGCATCGTCAGCCCGTACGGCCTGACCGACTGGCCCGGCGTACTGGAACTGCTCGGCGCCAACGGGCCGGCCGATATCATCCGCCGCGTCCGGCAGGCCGAAGCCCGCACCTCCGGCGGCCCCGATGCTCGGGTCCCTGACGACGCCACGGTTGCGCACTGCACCCACCTGCCGCGCTCGGAGGTCGGCGAACTGTCACAGCCAGCAACTAGCCGCTGAATCTGCCCATATGCACCACGATCTTGACCACAGCAGAGCTCACCGGCCCATGCGGGTTGGTGGGGCTCTGGCGCGAAGACGCTGATCGTTGGTTAACGGGTCTCAGCGGCCATGCGTAGGCCGAGGGCGATGAGAACAGTTCCACTGACGGCATCGAGTCGACGGCGGACCGCTGGCCGGCGGAACCACGCGCCGGCACGCCCCACCACTGCGGCCAGCGTGAGGTACAGGGCGATCTCGATAACGACCTGAAGCAGGGCGAGGAGTGCAGTCGTGGCAAACAAGGGCCGGTCCCCGGGTACAAACTGCGGGTAGAACGCGATCATGAATGCGGCGGCCTTGGGGTTCGCCAGCATCACCACCGCGCCCTCACCGAACGCCTTCGACCAGCCATGTGTCGAACTCGATGGCGTGCCGTCATGGAGTTCCAGACCCGTACCGGCCTTGCGGCTGAGCCACGCCGTCCGCCACGCCTTCACTCCCAGATACAGCAGGAAGCCTGCACCGACGACACGAAGCACGATGAAGGCAACCTCAGACGCCGCGACCAGAGCCGCCAGACCGGCGGCGGCGAACAACGCCCAGAGGTAGAGGCCGGCCTCCAGGCCGAGCACGGTCGGGACGGCGCCGGAAAACCCCTTCATGGCGGCGCGGCGCAGAATCAACGCCATCGCTGGACCTGGTGACGCTGAGATCAGCACGACCGCAGCGACAAAAGCGGGCAGTGAAGCAACAAGATCCATGGTGGGCATCCTTTCCTACCTGCGATTGCTGATCTAGTGCTGCGAGTGGGCGACGTCGGTGACCTGACGGGCTGGTCGGGCCAAACTTGCGGATGGCGTCTGCGGTCCCGGGCCGGCGTCGGTACCCACCGCTGCGACCGTGCCTTTCCGGCGGCTGATCGCGGCACCGACGAGCACGACCGCGCCGCCGAGCAGCGCCGCAGGGGAGATGTTCTCGCCGAGGATGACGAAACCGATGCCGATGGCCAGTACCGGCACCAGGTACAGGGAGGTGGCAGCCGCGGCCACCGACAGGCGGGCTTGGGCGTAGGCCCAGGTGACGAAGCCGAGGGCGCTGGGAGCGATGCCGAGGAAGAGGAGCGCTATGACGGCGTCGCCGGAGGCCTGCGAGGCCTGGCGAACCAGAGCAGGAGCCAGCGGCAGGGACAGCGCCGTGCCCGACCACACGACGTAACAGGTAACTTCCAGCCCTCGGTAACGAACCAGTAGGGGCTTCTGGAGCACGAAGAACGATGCTTGGGCGACGGCCGCGCCGAGGACGAGCAGCGCGTCCTTTGTGGGCGTGAATCCGGCACCTTCGGCGAGGGCGATGACTGCGGCGCCGGTAAATCCCAGCGCCAGACCGACGACGGTGCGCCGGGGCAGGCGCTCACGCAGCAGGATCACGGCGAGCACGGAGGCGACGATCGGCGCGGTGTTGACCAGCAGGCTGGCGGTGCCAGCCGGCACGCTGCGTTCGCCGGCGTTGAGCAGGATCTGGTAGGCCGTCATGCCGGTCAGGCCACAGCCGACGATGCGGGCCAGGTCAGAGCGGGCAGGTCGGCGCACACCCAGCAGCGGGGCGATCACCGCCAACATCAGCGACGCCACCACGAGGCGCCCAACCGACAGGCCTGCCACGCCGAACCCGGGCAGGGCCACCCGGATGGCCACGAACGCCGAGGCCCACAGCGTCAGGGTCACTGCCACCGCGGCAGCGACTCGTTGATTACCGATCATGCCGCTAGCTTGCCGAGGCCGTCCCGTAAGTGCCATTAACAAGTCTTGTAGCTATCTTGTAGCGTCGCTTTATGCTCGACGTTCGTCGCCTGCGGGTCCTACTGGCTGTGGCCGAGCACGGTGGCGTCGCCGCCGCCGCGCGGGCCCTGACGTTCACCCCGCCGGCGGTGTCGCAGCACATCGCCGCGCTCGAACGTCAGGTCGGCCTGCCGCTGGTCGACCGCAGCGGCCGCACCGCCCGGTTGACGGCGAACGGTCACCGCCTGGCCGGACATGCCCGTCAGGTGCTTGCCGCGCTGGAGGCCGCTGAGGCCGACATGGCGACCATCGGTGGCACGCTGCGCGGAACGCTCACCATCGGCACGATCCCCACGCTCGGTGTCGCGTTGGTGCCTGCCGTGCTGGCCACGTTGCGGGTCACTGCACCGGAAGTGGATCTGCGCATCGAACAGCGCGAACCGGAGGACAGCCTGCCGGCCCTGACCCGCGGCGAGCTCGACCTTGCACTGGCCGGCGAATACGGCCTCGCGCCGCACCGGCGGCCCGTACACCAAGACCGCATCGACCTGTTCACCGAGCCGCTGCTGGTCGCAGTCGCCGCCGACCACCATCTCACCGGGCCCGACGTCGACCTCGCTGAGCTGCGCGACGAGCGCTGGATCGCCCCGGCCGCCGGAAGCTCCTGCGAAACGATCCTGCAGCGCTCCTGCGCCCTGGCCGGCTACGAACCCCACGTGGTGGCACACTGCGCCGACTTCGCCGTGGCCGCCGCCCTGGCTGCGGCCGGCCACGGCGTAACCCTGCTCCCCAGCACCGCCATACCCACCACAACCGGGCACCACAGCCCGATCAGGCTGCTATCCGTCCGCCGGCCTCACATCCACCGCACCCTGTACGCCGCCATCCGCCCCGGCACCCGCCAACACCCCCTGATCAGCTGTCTCCTCGAGACGTTGACCAGCAACGCCCAACAGCTGCGCGTTGACCTGTAGGCGGTGGTCCGCCACTGCGATCCGAGAGACCGCGGGCCACTCCGCGCCGGACGCCACCATGACGATCTACGCGCACGCGTCGCCGGACGAGAGGTACCGCGCGCTGGCCAGGCTCGACGAGCGCATCAGCAAGGAGTCGCGGACGCGCCGATTCTCTGCTGGGCCGGCAACCCGCAGTCGTGGTCGCACTCACAGCCGATGTGCGGAACTCGTACCGGAGCGGCGCGGCCGTCGGCACGGGCCCGTACCTCATGCGCAGGCCGGGCGCCGGCCCCGCACGGCTCAAGGTCCGGTGCCCCGGCGCGGCCGAGATCGCTGAGCGGAGACCGCGTTCGGGCGGGCGAGCGGCGGGACAGCAGGCATCCAGCCAGCGCGGCGGCGAGGCCGGCCAGCCCGGCCGCCGCGAAGCCGCCCGCTGGCACCGAGACGTCGATCGCCACCCCGACGATCGGGGATCCGAGCGCGAAACCCGCGCTCTGCGCCGAGGATTGCAGACCTGTCGCCTCACCCCGCACGCTGGCCGGCGCCAGCCGGCTCACCGCGTCGGCCACCGTGGAAAGGGCCGGCGCGGTGAGAAGCCCGGCGCCGACAACGGCCACGCACAACCAGGGCCAGTCGTGGGCAAGCCCGGCGGGAATCGTCACGAGCCCGAGCAAGCCGAGCAGCAGCCACGTGGGCAGCGGCCGGGGCAGCGCGCCATAAATCAGCCCGCCGGCGACGGAGGCCACGCCGAACACGGCTACGACCACGGCGGCCCACGACATCTGATTTGCTTCTTCGAGCGTGGCGACGATGGCGAGGTCGACGCCGCTGAGCAGCGTCGTGGCGCCGAACGCCATCGTCAGTACGGCAATCATCCCGGCGCCCAGCCACTCCCGGCGCGGGGGCCGTCCGGCCGCGCCGGCATCCGCCTCGTCCTCGGCACGCAGCGGCGGGTTGAGCAAGGCGATCCCGGCTCCGCCAGCCGCGATCGTGGCGCCGACCCCCCACGTCACCACATCGGGGGACATCTTCGCCGCACAAAGGATCACTACAGCCGGGCCCACGATGTACGACAGTTCGCCCTGCACCGATTCCAGCGCGAACGCGGCCCGGCGCTGTCCCGCCGTCGTCATCGCGGCGATCGCCTGCCTGGTCACCGGCTGGGCCGGCACCATCAGCAGACCCGCCGCGAAGGCGGCGCCCAGCAGGATCCCGTACGGCAGGATCGGCACGCTCAGCCAGAACACGACCTGCAGTACGACAGTTACCAGCAGCACGGGACGCAGGCCCCGCCAGTCGATCATGCGGCCAAGCAGCGGCCCGCCCAGCGCCACCCCGGCGGTCAGAGCCGCCGCGACACCACCCGCTGCCGCGTAGCTCATGTCCAGACCCAGCACGACATACATCGTCAGCGCCATCACGTCAGCCGTGATCGCGGCACGGGCGAGCAGCGAGACGCCCAGCAGCGATGCCATCCCTGGCACGGCGAGTACCTGTCGGTATCTGGTCACCTGCGTGACGCTAGATTTTCCGTCACATCATAGGAAGTGGTAAATTCATTGGACCTGGCATAATGGATGCTTATGGCCCGAGATCTTGAGACGGCGTTGCTGCGGACTTTCGTCACCGCCGTGCGGACGGGCAGCATCAGCCGCGCCGCGACCGCGCTCGGACATACCCAGCCCGCGCTCAGCCAGCAGTTGCGCAAGCTCGAGAGGGCCGTCGGCCGTCCGCTGCTTTACCGGTCGACGTCTGGGGTCTCGCCGACCCGGGCGGGTGAGGAACTCCTGCCGTACGCCGAACGCATTCTCTCGCTCTCCGCACAGGCACTCACCGAAACCGGGCGCGCGCTTACCGGCCACTGCGGCGTCGGGTTGCTCGAAGACCTCGCCGCGTCCCAGCTTCCACAGGCCCTCGCCGACCTCGCCCGGGTGCACCCCGGCGCCACGCTCGAGGTGCTCACCTTCTCCAACGCCGCGATGCGGGAGGCCTACGACGCGGGCCGCGTCCAACTCGTGCTCGACGAGGTGCCGTACGTTCCCGGGCCGCCGCGCTGGACGGTACGCCGCCCGCTGGTCTGGGCGATCGGCCAGGGTGTGGACGTGGCTGCCGATCCGCTGCCGGTGGTGCTGTTCTCGAACCCGTGCTTCTGGCGTACGTCAGTGCTGGAAACGCTCGAACGTGCCGATCGGCGCTGGCGGGTGGCGTTCGAAAGCAACAGCCTGGTCGGTGTGCTCGCCGCGGTACGGGCCGGTCTCGGCGTCGCGGCGCTCATGCCCGCGAACCTCGAACCGGTCATGGCCTGCCACGACGCGGACGCCCTGCCCACCCTGCCGGACGTCGAGCTCGGTCTCACACGGCACCCACGGACCGAAGGTGATCCGCTGATCGATGCCGTGGAGACCGCGCTACGACGCATGATCTGATTACTCGCCGAGCACCGCCGCAAGATGCCGCTCGCCGACGATGAGCATCCGGTCGATGCAGTCCCGGCGTACCCTGCCCACCCAACGCTCGGCGAACGCCTTCGCCCGGGACGCCTGCGGCGGAGTCTTGATCACGTCGATGCCTGCGGCGGTGAACACCGCGTCGAAGGCCGCGGTGATTTTCGTATCGCCGTCGCGAAGCAGGAACCGCAAGGTGGTCACCCGCTGGTCGAGGTCCATCAGCAGGTTTGAGCCACAGGGTGTCGACGGTGAAGAAATCACAGGACAGCATCGGGTGCGCCCGGGCGACCAGGAACTGCTTCCTACGATTCGTCGACTCGCACGATGGTGGCGAGTACGTCGTTGAACGCTTCGGTCGAACTCGGGTGGGTGTAGACGGCGTCGCGGAGTTCGGCTGCCTTGATCCCGTGCCGCATGGCGAGTGCGACCGTGTTGATGATTTCCTGCGCGTCGACGCTCAGCAGGGCGGCGCCGAGAATCTCGTCTGTTTCGGCGTCGATCACGAACTTCATCACGCCGCGGGTCTCCTCGACGGCGTATGCCCGAGGCATCGCCACGATCTCGGCGACGGGTTGGCTCGCGATTTTCACCCGGTGCCCAGCCTGGCGGGCTTCTCTCTCTGTCATCCCCACGGTCGCCAGTGGCGGGGTCATGAACAGAGTGCGGGGGACTACGACCCGGTCGGTCGTCGTGCGCCGGCCCTCGCCGGTGAGTTGGTCGAGGACGATGCGGCTGTCGTCGAGCGAGAGATAGGTGGTGAACGCTGCTTCGCCCTTGACGTCGCCGAGGGCGTAGATGTGCGGCTGGCTCGTCCGCAGGTACTCATCGACCTCAATCGCTCCTGCCTCGGTGGTGCGGACGCCGGCGGCGTCCAGCCCGAGGTCGCGCGTTGCCGGCACGCGGCCGGCGGCGGCGAGGATGGCGTCGACTTCGACGCTGTGCTGCTGGCCGTCCTTGTCGTAGACGACCGTCGCGCCGCTGTCGCCGTCGCGTACCTGCGTTACCTGTGCACCGGTGACGATTTCGATCCCGTCGCCCGCCAGGATGCTCTCGGCCACGGCGGCGATGTCATCGTCGTCCCGACCCAGGAGCCTGGCAGCGCGCACGAACATGGTGACCTGGGAGCCGAACGCGCGGTAGATGGAGGCGAACTCGATGCCGAGGTACCCGCCGCCGAGGATCGCGAGTCGCGCCGGCAGGATCGTTGTCTCAATCAGATCGGTGCTTGTCAGGACGCGCTTGCTGCCAGCAAGGCCGGGAATGTCGGGAATGGCCGGCTCGGAGCCGGTATTGATCAAGATGGTGTCGGCGGTGACGGTGAGCTGCTCGTCGGCCGTCATGACGCTGACGGAGTGTGGGTCGGTGAAGGTGGAACGCCCCGTGAGCACCGTCACGGTCTCGATGCTGTTCAACGCGTCGAAGTTGCCGCGGCGCATCATCTCTCGGATTGCCTGGACCTCCCGGACAGACTCTTGGTACCAGTCCTGCGCCGGGTCGTCCGGCCGGCGTTTGTGGGAACGGTGGACGAGTCCCTTCGTCGGTACACAGCCCACGTTGGGGCAGGTGCCGCCGTACATGCGGTCCGACTGCTCCACGAGCACGACGCGCTTGCCGAGCCGGCCCATCTTCGCGGCGACGGTCTTACCCCCCTTGCCGAAGCCGATGACGAGAATGTCGGCGTGAAGACTTCTGTTCACGGTAACCATTTCTCCGGTCTCTCAATAATGCGTAGGCGTCCATTGACGAGCGTAAAATCGAATCATATCGAAAGTCGGGCTCATGGAGAGGCTGACGAACCTCGTCGACGCGAGTGCGGCCGGGGCGTGCCAGGTAACCCCGACATCGACCTGCCGCGACGCTGTGCCGACAATGGCCTGACCAGATAGCGCCCGGCCCATTCTATTCGAAAGCGCACTGCCCCGTGATTCGAACAAGTTAGGCCGCTATAAGGAGGATGATCGGCTCTGGACCGGTACGACGCCTGCGCCGAGCGCATTCAGCGGGCACACATTCGGCCGCGCGCGGCGTGGTGCGGTCAGGCGGAGTAGCCGCGGGTGGCGATCCAGTTGGCCATGTTGATCGTGTTCATCCAGTAGGTGTTGGAGCCGTACATGCCGGAGGCGTCGGCGACTTTCACGGCACGCCCGTCGTCGCTGTAGCCGACGAGGGTGACGTAGTGGCCGCCAGAGAAGTCGTGCCGGACCCCGCTGGCGTCGGTCGCGCCGCCGATGATGTTGGCCACCACGGCATGGCCGTTGCTGATCGCGTGTACGACGTCAGCCTGCAGTTGGTCCATCTGAGCGGGTGTGGCTTCCTGACCCGTGATCTCCTTCGTCTGGTACACGTCGGCGCCGATCGCGCCGTTGAGCATGCGGGTCGTGTCGAAGGCGGAATCCGTGCCGTGGACCGTCGTGCCCAGCCCGCTGGCGAGTTTCTCCTGGCTGACGTCGATGCCGCGGGCAGTCAGGGCGTTGTGCACCGCGGCCGGGCCGCAGTAGTAGAAGTTGATCTGATACTCGAACGAGGTGTCCAGGATCTTCTCGGATGGGGCCGCCGGAGCCGCGGGTTGAGCGGTGGCCGTGTCCGGGTCGGGCGCGGCCGTGGCCGTGGCGGGCGCAACATCGGCCGTGAGCAGCGAACCCGAGGCGGCTGCCGCGCCGGGAGCGGTGGGCTCATGCCCGAGTGCGCCTGCGGTGGCGGCCATCGCGGCGGTTACCAGCGCAGCCGACAGCAGCGCCACTTTATGACCGCGGCGCAGCGCGGTCGGGCGAAACAAATTGCGAAAACGTTCCTCAGTCATGATGTTCCCTCGATCGCGTGAATTAGCAGAACTCTCGCTCCGCTGAGTGAGTTGCGCTATGCACGGCTTCCCGGACAGCACCCGGCTTTACGGCCGGCTGCTGCCGCATCTCGTCCCCCGTAGACCGCGGCTCGCCGGTGTGGCCGGCGAGCCGCTTGACGGGTCAGTCGATGGTGATGGTGAGTTTGCCGAGGGTGCCGGCGGCGAAGTCAGCCAGCGCCTTGGGTACTTCGTGGAGGCGATAGCTGGCGGTGACCGGTATGCGGAGCCGTCCGGCCGCGGCGTGTTCGGCGAGGGTGTCGAGGGTGGCCTGGTCGGGGTTGGCCCAGATGGCGGTCGCGGTGGCGTCGGGGCGGTTCAGCGCGTCCGGGCCGAAGCCGAGGGTGGAGGCCAGGCGTCCGCCGGGGGCGAGCAGGTCGGCCAGTGCGGTGGCGTCGCCGGCCAGGTGCAGCACCGCGGGTACGCCGTCCGGGGCGATCGCCCGCACCTGCGCGGGCAGGTCGCCGGTGTAGTCAACGGTGTGCGCGGCGCCGAGGTCGCGCACGAACTCGGCCTCCGCGCCCGGTTTGGCGGTGGCGATCACGGTGGCGCCGCGGGCGGCGGCGAACTGGATCGCGTACGCCCCGACGCCGCCGGTCGCGCCGGCAATGAGCACGGTCTCACCGGCGGTCGGAGCGACCGCGTCGACCGAGTTGAGGGCGGCGGTGCCGGCCAAAGCCAACGCGGACGCGGCGGTGTGGTCCAGCCCGGCCGGAATTCTGGTCACGTAGCCAGCGGGGACGGTGACGTACTCGCCGAACGCGCCGTCGCCGAGGGCCGGCTTGATCACCGCGCCGAACACCGGGTCACCGACCGTCAACCGCGACACCCCCGAGCCGACGGCGGCGACGGTGCCGGCGAAGTCCTTGCCGACGACGACCGGGAAGCGGTGCTCCATCATCCCCTTGGTTGTCCCGGCGGCGACCATCGCGTCGATGCCGTTCACCGACGATGCGGTAACCCGCACCAGCACTTCCTCCGGCTCGGGCGTCGGCTCGGGCAGGTCGGTCAGGACCGGGGTGGCACCGAAATCGGTGACCACGATTGCGCGCATGTTCGTCTCTCCTCAAGACTCGGCAAGCGATCCGGAATGGTCTCGTCCGGTTGCGTGAACCGTAGCACGCAACCGGACACACATATTCCGGTTGTCGGTACGATGGTGGACATGACCTCGACCACAGCCGGCCGACAGCCCGACGGGCTGCGCGCCGACGCCACCCGCAACCGGGCCCGGATCATCGACGCGGCCCGCCGCATGTTCGCCAAGCACGGCCTGGACGTGCCGATGGCCGAGATCGCCGAGTGCGCCGGCGTCGGCGTCGGCACGCTCTACCGCCGCTTCGCCAGCCGCGACGAACTCATCGCCGCGATCTTCACGGCGAACATGGCCAGCTACGCCGATGCCGCCGAAGAAGCGCTCGCCGACCCGGACCCGTGGCACGGGCTCACCAGGCTGCTGCACCGCATGTGCCAGTGGCAGGCCGACGACCAAGGCTTCAGCGACGTGCTGATCACGGCACAGCCGCAGGCCAAGCACGTCGAAGCCGAGCGCCAGCGTGCCTATCGGGCAGTGACCGAATTGATCAGCCGCGCGAAGGCCGCCGGGCAGGTCCGCGCCGACTTCACCGCCGAAGACATCGCCATGCTGCTCATCGCCAACGCGGGCCTCATCAGCGTCACCGGCGACGTCGCCCCCGACGCCTGGCGCCGCTTCGCCACGCTAATGATCTCCTCGTACCGCGCCGACAACACCGAGCCCGCCCCGGCGCCGCCTACCGCCCGCGCGATGTACGGCGTGATGCGCCGACGACAAACCCAACGCCCGGCAGGCAACCCGTAGCCGCCCGCGCCGCAGCGATCGCGGTCTCCACGTCGGCAGTAGCGATAACTCCGTGCGGCCCCTCACATACGGCTTTCGGTGGCCAGGGACAGCCAGCCTCACCCGGACCCATCCGTGCCAGTGGATCTGTTGTTCCCGAGCGCCCTGCCGGGGATTACCGAGGGCGGGCGGCGCGCAACGACTCGGCAGCTGTCAGGAGAGCGGCACCGAGGAGCACCGTGTCCTTCAACAGGAACTGCCCCAGCTGAGAAAGGCTCAACATCCCCTGACCTTCCTGCCGAGCCCCGGGCGTCGTCGCCAGGAAACTGAGCGTGGTGAGGAACATCCCGACCGCCCCGAAACTGCCGATCGCCGACGCTCTGGGCGCAAGCGGCCTCGCGGCGATCAGAGAGCCCAGGGCGATCTCTGTCACCCCGATAAGCCGGTTGAGCTTTTGTGCGCCCAACTTCTCGCGGAACCGCGAGAACAGCGGACTCGAGGTGACCAGGGGCTCGTCGTTTTCGACCTCGTACTGCTTGAACTTGAGCGCACCGATCCACAAGATGTTCGTCGCCAGTGCGGAGCGCAGGAACGCGTAGCCTACGGAGCCGAGATCATCGGCGGAGGCGTGCCGTGTGCGCATCGCTCACTCCTAAGTCCCTGCGTCGACGGGCGACCCTTACCCGCTGCGACCCGCCGCACACACCGAGGGCGCGACATCGCGCTCAAGAATGCCAGCCAGCAGGCGGAAAGGTGATCACTGCCGGGGCCCGATGCTGAGCCCGTTCACCGATTAGTTCCGGGGTTAGAACCGGGGGCCAGGGGTAGTCGCCCAGCGCTGAGGGAGAACGCCGAGCGCCTTTGGGGTGATCATGTCCGTTCGGTGCAGGGGTCCTGCGGCAGGGCCGGTCGGGATCTGTCCGCAGTCGCGGGTCGTTCGGTGAGCAACGAGCGGATCGGTGAGCACGGGTTTCTCGCCGACGGCCTGACCGCGGCGCTCGTCAGTCGCGACGGGTCGGTGGATTGGTGGTGCCCTGCAAGGTTCGACGGACCTTCGGTGTTCGCCCGGTTGCTCGATGACGACGGCGGACACTGGTTCGTGCGGCCGGGCGACCAGTTCGACGCCGACCGCTCCTACCTGGGTGACACCCTGGTCCTGCGTACGGTCTTCACCACACAGCAGGGCACGGTCGCCTTGACCGACGCGCTGGCCCTGGAACCCGGTGCTCGGGTGCACATTGGGCTGCGGCCGCCCCGGGTACTGCTACGGATGGTGGAAGGACTGTCCGGCAGGGTCCCGGTCGTCATGTCGTTCGCCCCACGGTTCGAGTACGGTCGGGTGACCGCGTATCTTGCGCAGCACGACAGTGGCGTGGCGGTCACGGCCGGGCCGACGACGTTGACGATGAGTGCCAGCGTTCCCCTGGAGTGCCGCGACGGTGACGCGTCAGCGCAGGTCACCGTCGGTGAAGGGCAACGGGAGACGTTCGCGCTGGCCTACACCCCGACGTACGGCGGGGGGCAGCCGCCGATGACGGACGTTGGCGCCGCGCTCGCCGATACGATCGAAGCTTGGGAATCGTGGAGTCGGGCGCACAATTACCCGGGTCGCTACCCGGAGCTTGTCCGGCGCAGTGCGTTGGTGGTGCAGGGCCTGACCTATCAGCCGAGCGGGGCGGTCGTTGCCGCGGCGACCACATCGCTGCCCGAAAAGCTGGGCTCGGACCGCAACTACGACTATCGGTACACGTGGGTGCGCGACTTCGCCCTGACCCTGCGGGCGTTGAAGGTGGCGGCCTGCCCTTACGAGGCGGGCCGGCTGTTCACCCGGGTCGCCCAAGCCGTCGGCCAGCCGGGCAACCAACCCACTCCGATCATGTACGACGTCGAGGGCGAACGCGATCTGACCGAACGCAAGCTGGAGACCCTGCGCGGATACGGCGGCAGCGGGCCGGTATGGGTTGGCAACGACGCTTGGCGACAGCGTCAACTGGACGTGCCCGGCGAGGTCCTCGATGCAGCATGGACGCTGCGGAACCAGCTGGATCCGATGCCGGCCGACGTCCGTCAGCTACTGGCGGCGCTGGCCGACACGGCCGCCAGGGATTGGAGCCAGCCGGACGCCGGGATGTGGGAGGCGCGGGACGTCGAACGGCACCACGTGTCGTCGAAGGTGCTGTGCTGGGTGGCACTTGACCGGGCGGTGCGGTTCG
Source organism: Micromonospora rhizosphaerae (assembly GCF_900091465.1). Taxonomy (NCBI): domain Bacteria; kingdom Bacillati; phylum Actinomycetota; class Actinomycetes; order Micromonosporales; family Micromonosporaceae; genus Micromonospora; species Micromonospora rhizosphaerae. The sequence continues at coordinate 1,123,949 of NZ_FMHV01000002.1, forward strand.
GCACCGCGCTGGGCAGTCCCGAGGATCTTGCCCGGTGGGCATCGGCCCGAGACGAGGTCCGCGCAGCGGTCCTGCAACAGGGCTGGCGCGCCGAGGTCGGCGCCTACACCGGGGCGTTCGGCTCCGACGAGCTGGACGCCTGCGTGTTGATCATGCCGCTGGTTGGCTTCCTTCCCGCGACCGACGAGCGGATGCGCGCCACGATCGAACTCATTGAACAGCGACTGTCCAGCGGTGGCCTGGTCCGGCGCTGGCCCGGCGATCCGGCGGGTTTCCTCCTGGCTTCCTTCTGGCTGGTGCAGTGCCTGGCCCTCGTTGGCGAGGGTGAACGGGCCATCGCGATGTTCGAAGGCCTCGCCGGACGGGCCAGTGATCTGGGCCTCTTCGCCGAGCAGATCGACCCGCGGACCGGCGAGCAGCTGGGCAACTTCCCCCAGGCGTTCTCGCACATCGCCCTGATCGACGCCGCTTGGCTGCTCACCAATACCACGTGCCCTCCCGAATAGCGCCTCTGACGTTCGGGTGAGCGGCAACTACGAGTCCCTTGTAAGAGTGACGCTGGCTGGGGGCCGTTGGATGACACGCCGCTCGGCTTCGCGTGCCGCGGCGCCTGGTGCCCGACGCTTGGACGGTGACAGAACCTGTTCGTGGACCAGGAAGGTCAACGCCGTTCGGCATGGAGCGCGATCCTTCGCGGGTCGTCGCGTTCAGCGATGCGGTCATCGCCATCGCCGTCACCCTGCTCGTCCTGGAGATCCGCCCGCCGCAGGATACCCGGCACCTGGTCCACGGCCTCGCCACGCTCTGGCCGTCCTACCTGGCTTACGTCGTCACCTTCATGTTGATCGGGCAGGTGTGGGCCAATCACCACGTCATGTTCGACCAGATCCGCATCGCCGACCGGATGGTGCTGTTCCTGAACACCGTGCTGCTGATGGACATTGCGTTCCTGCCGTTCGCCGCCTCCGTTCTGGCCCAGGCGTTCCGCGACGGACAGGGGCAGCGCTCTGCCGTCGTCTTCCACGGCATCGCGTTCGAATTGGCAGCCATGCTGTTCAACGCCATCTGGGAGTACGCACGTCGTCATCGCCGGCTGCTCGTGACTACCATGGATTCCGCCGGTGCGAGGGCCATCAGCCGGCGCTTCCGGCTCGCCCTTACCTGGATCGCCACCGGAACCCTGCTGGGCGCCCTGCTTCCCGCTCTTGGCGTGGCTGTGATCGCCGCCTTCATTCCCTTCTACTGGCTGCCGATCCGGGGCGAAATCGCCGAGACGAAGCCTCGGCGCGACGGTGGCGGTCAGGCTTGACCGCGGGTGGCCAACACCGCAGCAGGACACCGAGGCCGGTAGGCTTCCGGATCATTCGCAGGGTGCCTTGATGAAGCAGCACGCCAACGCCGGTGTTGGCTATGGCGAGCCAAGACGCGCCGAGCAAGCCCGGCTCGACGTTGATCACGTCGGTAGCCAAGAGCAAGGCTGGCTATCCCAGCGCGGCGGCGGCGAGTGCTGACCGCCACCAGCGGCCGAGGACAAGGCCGAACAAGATCAGTGTTGGAATACGGCGTACCCCTCTACGCTGGTCCAACATACCCTCATCGTCATATCGCAAAGGCCGTCTCCCGCTGCGGGAAACGGCCTCTGACCTGGGTGGGGCCTGGGGGGATTTGAATCCCATAGACCCGAGGTTGGCAGCGATCGCCTTCAATCGGATGGTCCGCCGTGCCGAGCTGCGGGAAGACCTCCATCGTCTGACATCATTTGCCGGCTCTGCTCGACATGAGTTGTGCCGGATCTGTGCCCGTTGATCTTCACGCTGCAGGCATGACGGGCACCAGCAAGGACCAGCCGTCGACCGGACCTCCGCTGTTCGACGGCCGCACCGTCATCGCCCGACATCCGCGGCTGATCACCTGCGGCGGGCAGAGCGTGGACCTGGACCACTACCTGGATGTGTTGAGGGGCGAGCCGGGTGCCTTGCCCGGCAGCACAGCGTTGGCGCGGGTCCGGCAGTGCGCGACTAGAGTTCCAAACGATTGCCGCCGACCGAGGAGCCCGCATGGCCGCCGTAATCGCCAGCATCGAGATCAACGTGCCCGTCGAGAAGGTCTTCGCCTACGCGATCGACCCGGCGAATCTGTCGGCCTGGCAGGAGAACGTCGTGTCGGCATCCCAGGAGGGTGAGCTCGCCGTCGGCGGCAAGGTGATCACCGTCCGTCGCGTGGGTAAGCGCGAGCAGCCCATGACGATGGAGTTCACCAGTTACGACGCCCCGCACAGCTGGTCGATGAGGGGGGTCGATGGCCCGGTCCGGCCGCTCGTTGACACGCGAGTCGAGCCGACAGCGGTCGGTTCCCGAGTGACTGTCGAACTCGACTTCGAGGGCCGCGGGATCGGCAAGCTCCTGGTGCCCCTCCTCGTCAAGCCCGAGACCCGCAAGGGCCTGCCTCGAAACCTCGCGCTGCTCAAGAAGAACCTCGAGGCGTGAGCCCGCGTGTCGCTAACCACCATTCAGCGTTGACTCTCAGGCAATCCCCACGACCTTCAGTCGTCCTGAATCCTTGGATTGTCGGCGAGGCGGTTACTCACGGCTTCCTGTGCAGGTCGAGAGCTGCGGCTGGCTGGGTTGGGGCTCCAGCACGACCCGGAGCTCGACGAGATGCTGCCTGACATCTCGCTTACAAGGCGTTTACGGCAAGAGTCGCAGCGTCCGCTGACGTCCACTGGGTCGGCGACAGAGCCGAGATCCGTACGGACGTGTCCGGGGTCGGCCGCCAGGGTTGATGTCAGGGACTGATGTCAGGCCGCCCCTGCTACTGCTCCCGGCTCGCGGGCGGCATGACCTCGGCCGAGGGGGAGCCCGGTGCCATACATCGAGCCTCGGCAGGTTCCGTCTAGCGTGTCCCGCCACCATCAACATCGAACCTCACCGCCGAACCTTGACAGCTCACTCAACGGCCTAACTGAACGGCGTTGCCACTAGCGGGCCCGTCGTTCACCGGGACGGAGGCCCACCGGTTCGACCACCCGCCAGAAGTCCTTCGAGAGTTGAGCCACCATGTCCTGGAACTCCTCAGCCGGGACAGCCTCACGCAGTGTGGTGAGCACCGCGCGGACGCCGGCACTGGCGAGCACACCGTCGACGCCGGCGCGTGCCGTCACCCGCTGAACGAACTCCCCGAGCCCGAACGACTCGGGGTGTTCCCGAGTCTTGCGCAGGGGATCGTCAAGCCCTTCGGGAAGCTGATCGGCGAGATCACTCGCCTCGCCTCCGCTGATCCGATCTGCCAACGTCTCCAACGTCGCCCGGGCTATCGTCTCCGCCTGATCGGCCGACACCCCTGTCCGCCTGGCCACTGCCTCAACAAAATCCTCGTAGACCACCTGGATCCTCCTCTCGGCCAGACCGCGGTCTACCCGTTGCCGACGCCTCGAACCCCTCCGTCGCCCAGGCCGAGTGGAGTGTCCGACCGGCGAGATCGCCCACATTGACAAGGCGCCCATCCAGGCAAGCCAACGGTGGCACGTCGAGCGGACGGACAGCTGGCACAACGCGTTCAACCGGCTGCAACGCTGCTACGAACGGACCGAGAAGGTCATCGACGCGTTCTTCGACCTGGCCGACGCGATCATCACCGTCCGTAGCCTTATCCGACGCGCACGGATCCTCTACCGGTGGGACCACCGCCCCACCCGCCGCTGATGATCACCAACCAGTCCGCGCGACCTCTAAGGTGCTCGCCGCACCCGTGAGCCATCAACGCCGGCTTGTCCTCGAAGTGCAGCGAGAAGTCCAACAGGCTTGCCGCATCGTCGTCGTGCTGGCCCTCGTGCCAGTAACGCGCCTCGCTTACCGCCAGCAACCCGCGACCGATGAGGTCACGGACGAGGTCGGCCGCAGCGTCCGGATGATTCCGAGACAGAACCTACTTCGCTTGGCACTTGTCCCGCTGACCTACGCATTACGAGTCGGTAGCCACGCGCTGGTCCGGCGCCCGTTCCTCCTACTCGCTTTGGTGCCTCGGTCCGCGATTGTCCGCCGCTGCTCGCGGGTTTGGCTGCTCGCTCGGCTGCTCGGCGAGCCGGAGGCCTGCCGGTGGTGTGAGTCGGAAGACGCGAGCCAGTCAGCTCAGGAACGACCGGTCTATCCAGGCTCGTGGTTCTATTACCACCCGTCGCAGTCACCCTGATGTCGGGAGGAGACACCGTGACCGAGAAGGCTCTTCCCACGCTGGTCGTGATCCGCGGAAACTCGGGCAGCGGCAAGACGACCACAGCCCGCGGGTCCGCCGCCGCTACGGACGCGGCTGCGCCCTCCTCGAACTTTCCCACCGGCATCCTTGTGTACGTGACGTCCAGCTTTAGCCGCTTTCCGCGTTGTGCTTCTCAACCAGGCTCGGAAGTTCGTCCAGCGAATCGATGCGGAACAGGCACTGCTCAGACACGGCTGGCATGTCGAGGATGTAACCCCACGGACCGCGCCGGATCAGGCACGTCTTCATACCGGCCTCCTTGGCCGGGCGTACATCGTTGTCGGGCCGATCGCCGACGTACAGGATCGAAGACGCATCGCCACCGCCTTCACGAATGACGTGCTCGAAAAAGGCCGGTGACGGCTTCGCCACGCCCCAACCGTCCGACGTGCCGATCACATCCACGGACAGGTCGAGAGCACGAAGGATCGCCTCAGCATGAGCTGGCTGGTTGCCAGCCAAGCCCACAAACAGGCCCTGATCCTTCAAGGAGGTCAGGCACGATCGCGCGTCGGGGTAGAGATCCTCTTCGCCGAACGACTCCGGTTTGCCAGCGGCTGCTCGGCGTTCGAGCTCGGCCGCGAGATCGAAACCGGGCCGGAAGACCCGGAACGGTTCCTGCCAGTCCAGACCCCGGGCGATCGCCGCACCGAAGACCGCCGAAAACGTATGCCGTGGAACCCCGAACCAGTCCGCCCAGGTCTCGAACTCGCGGGACTCGTCGAGAATCGTCCCGCCGATATCAAAAAAGATCGCATCGATCACTTGCGTTCCCCGTCACGGTCGCACTGCCACTGGATCATAGACGGGGATCGCCGGGGCCCTGCTCGTGATCATCCCTGGAGCGCCCCCGTGACGTCTCGCTTACAAGTCCTGTGCGCTCCGTCAGGCAACGTCCGTCAACGTACGCGACCTCGGGCAGCGCGGGCGGCGCGGATGGAAGGAACTCACGACCCCTATCGCCGCCCGACGGATAAACGGAGCCGCTCGAACCCGGACCACCGCAGCACATCCGCATCTGACGGCCGTGTGGTACGAATTACCGAAAAGTTAGACAGAAACCGCAGAAACGGGCGAGGAGATGACGGGCGGAGCAGCCGGGCTCCTGCGACGACCCGAGGACCCACGAGCGACGTACCTGGAACTCTTCTTCGACCTGGTGTTCGTCTTCGGGCTCGCGCGGCTCTCGCAGGGGCTGCTGGAGCATCTGAACTGGAGCGACGCGCTCCAGACGCTGGTGTTGCTGCTCGCCGGGTGGGCGGTTTACACCTATACGGCGGGGCTCACGGACAGGTTGGACCCGCAGCAGCCGCTGATACAGCTGCTGGTGATCGGGACCATGTTCGGCACTCTGCTGATGACCGCCGCAGCGCCGCAGGCGTTCGGCGAGCATGGCCTGTTCTTCGCAGGCTTGTACGTTGCCATCCAGATCGGTCGCAGCGCCGGCGCCGTGCTCGTGCTGCGGGGCCACGAGGCGCGGGTGGCCTTCGTGCGGCCACTCTTCTGGTCCTGCGTGTCCGCGGTGCCGTGGATCGCCGGCGCTGTCACGCACGACACGGCGCGCGGCGTGCTGTGGGCGCTGGCGGTAGCCATTGAGCACACGGCAATCGCATTCGGCTTGCCCACACCGCGGCTGCGTCACGTGTTCGCGAGGGCGGAAGAGCTCGCGATCTCCGCCCCACATGTGGCCGAACGCCACCGGCAGCTCTTCATCATCGCGCTCGGCGAGCTCATTCTAGTCACCGGTTTCACCTTCAGCCGCGGCCGGTACGAGCCCGACCGGATCGCCGCGGTCGTCGTCGCGTTCGCCACCACGGCGCTGCTATGGCAGATCTACATCCAACGCGCCGGGTCCCTGCTCGCGGAGGCCATCGCCGCCGCCCGCGACCCGGTCCGCGTGGTCATCCCGTCGATATACGCCCACCTGGTCATGGTCGCCGGCATCGTCCCGATCTCCATCGGCGACGAACTTGTCATCGGCCACCCGCTCGGACACACACCACCGGCCTGGGTCACCGTCATCCTCGGCGGACCCGCGCTGTTCCTCGCCGGACGGGCCGCCTTCGAGTACACGGTGTTCGGCCGGGTCTCCCGCTCCCGGCCGATCGGGGTGCTCGTCCTCGCCGCCATATCGCCGGCGGCGTTCTTCCTGCCGCCGCTGGTGGTCGCCCTGGCAGCTGCCCTCGTTCTGGCCGGAATCGCCATATCCGACGCGGCCCGCGCCCGAGGACGCCCACCCGAGCCCCCCTCACCACCCGGCTAGCCCGGAAGTGTCACCCACGTTCCCGAGACTGTTCTGTCACCCAGGTCCTGAGACTCGACACGCCGGCAGCCGGCTGTCCGGCCTCGGGACCTGCGTGACACCACCTCCGCCCCTGGTCTCCTTGCCGGGGAGCGCCGCCCCACCGGTTGCAAGCCCCAGCGCGAGTACATCGAGGCACTCAGGGCGCTGCTCGTCGCGACCTACTGCTTGCGTATGTCTCTGCCTACGTCGTCGCCGCGAAGCTCTTGACGAAGATGGGGGCAGGGGACCTCGCGTTGCTGGCGTCCGACCGCGGCGCAACGGCAGCCATCGAGGCAGATTCTGTCGAGGCTCGTGGAATGGCGGCCTATCAAGTCGTCTGCGCCCTCCTGCGGGCTGACCGTCCCGAGGACGCCGAGGGTTTAGCAATCAGCATGGCGGAGCAGGTCCAGCGACACGCGCGAGCGGACGTGCCCGACCTCGTCTCAGTGGCTGGCGCGCTGTGGCTGATTGCGGCCGTGATTGCTGCTCGCCGTACCGACCGTGCGGAAGCCTGGCGGAGGCTCGCTGTGGCTGAGGACCTGGCGGCGGTGCTTGGGCACGACGCCAACTTCGCTTGGACTGCGCCCTGCCGGCGTGCTCGACTGAGAGCCTGCTGTGGCACGCCCACTCACTCTGATCGTGTGCGGAGCACCGCTCGCTTCGCGGGCCGCCGACATCGCGGCCGCGTTGGTAGCCGACACCTGGGACACAACCGTCGTGGGAACCCCCGCATCCGCGCCCTGGCTGGACGTTGACGCTGTCGTGTCCGTGACCAATCGGCCGGTCCGGTTCGACTACAGGGAACCGTCTACCCCAAAGACCGGACCGGATCCAGAGGCGATCGTGGTGTGTCCCGCAACGTTCAACACGATCAACAAGGCTGCTGCTGGGGCCTCCGACACATACGCACTCGGCGTCCTCTGTTCAGCGCTCGGCACCCGTCTTCCAACGCTCGTCGTGCCGATGATCAACAACAAGCTCTGGGGCCATCCCGCTTGAAGGACCCGGCGCCGAAGAACGACCCCGAACGGCAACCAGAAGTCGGAGAAGGGAACGGGCCGGCCCATGTGGTCAACCCAGGTCTTCGGACTCCAGCTCTCGACGCGCATGGTCCAGCTCGTCCATGCTGTCCTGCGAGCCGCGCTCCAGCACGCCGTGCGGGAGGAGTTACTCGCTCGTAACGTCGCCAAGCTGGTCCAGGTCGCCACCCCCGACGATCGGCCGGGCCGCGGCCTGTCCGCTACCGAGGCTCACCGAGTGCTCAAGGCTGCCGAGGGGGAGTCCCCGCACGCGCTCTACGTACTCGCCCTCTACCTCGGGCTGCGTCGGGCTGAACTACTTGGGTTGCGCTGGCAAGACCTCATCCTCGACGCAGACCCAGGTCGCTACCCCTCCCTGGAGATCAAGCAGACGCTACAGCGGGTCAGGGGTCAGCTTCAGTTCGTGCCCCCGAAGACCCGGACCTCCCGTCGCACCGTTCCGCTGCCGCCCGTCTGCGTCGCGGCGTTAAAAGATCACGCGAAGCGTCAGGCCGAGCAACGCGCCGACAGGGGCAGGGACTGGAAAGATCATAGGCTGGTGTTCCCGAGCAGGATCGGCACCGATGGAGCCCGGACAACCTTCGCCGGAGCTGGGAACGGATCAAGGACGCGGCGGGGGTTCAGCTCCGCTTCCATGACTTGCGCCACACATGCGTAACCCTGCTCCTGGAGCTTGGCGTCCCGCCGCAGATCGTCCGAGAGATCGCGGGCCACTCCGCGCTGGACGTCACCATGACGATCTACGCACACACATCGCTAGAGGAGAAATACCGCGCACTGGCCCGGCTCGACGAGCGCATCAGCAAGGAGTCGTTGTCGTCAGACTGCCGTCAGCGCGGTGACGAAACGGACATCCGATGACACGTGCGGATCCACAAAGCAAAACGCCGACCGGCGTTTCCGCTGGTCGGCGCTGCTGTAGCCCGGCGAAAGGCTATGTGGCCAGGGGCGGGGTCGAACCGCCGACCTTCCGATTTTCAGTCGGACGCTCGTACCAACTGAGCTACCTGGCCATGGTGCTCGGTCCATGCTACCCGGAGCGGCGGGGTCACCGCCGAGAGGGTCACACGCTCCGATACGCAGAACGCCGCGCATCATCCGCGCGGCGTCAGCGCTTGCGGTCCTGACGGGACTTGAACCCGCGACCTCCGCCTTGACAGGGCGGCGAGCACTCCAACTGCTCCACAGGACCTGGCTCTGTTGCATCCGACCGAAGCCGGACCGTGCCCCCAACGGGATTCGAACCCGTGCTACCGCCTTGAAAGGGCGGCGTCCTGGGCCGCTAGACGATGAGGGCGGCCCCGCCATCATTGCACACTCGCAACTTCAAGCGGACTTGCTCCCATCCGGCCCCGCCGGAGGCTTGGAAAGCATACGTGATGGCCGGCCGGTCGACCAAACCGGTATGGCGCTGGGCACATCAGTGCGCAAAACCGCAGGCCAGCGGCGGTCTTACCGGAGCCGGGAGATCCCGTATCGGCGTTTCAGGTCGGGGATCAGGCGCTGGCAGGCGGCCAGCGTCTGCCGCCGGTCGCCGCCGCCGTCGTGCAGCAGCACGATCGCCCCGGGCCGGACCGCCGACTCCACCCGCTCGATGATCGTCTCGGCGGTGGGGTGGGCCCAGTCCTGCGGGTCGACGCTCCAGTGCAGGGAGCGCATGCCGAGCTGGCGGGCCACCGCCACGACCTCGGGGGTCCAGCGGCCACCCGGCTGCCGGTAGTAGGGGATGCGGGCGTTCGGCACCGCCGCCTTGATCGCCCGGTCGGTGCGGACCAGGTCGGCCCGGATCTCCGCCAGCGGCCGTCGGCCGAGGTTCATGTCGTGCCGCCAGCTGTGGTTGCAGAGCTGGTGTCCCTCCCGGGCGATCCGGGCGACCAGCGCTGGGTAGCGCTGCGCCTGCTTGCCGATCAGGCAGAACGTCGCGGTGACCCGCGCCGCGCGCAACTGGTCGAGGACCTTCGGCGTCCACCGCGGGTCCGGACCGTCGTCGAAGGTCAGCGCCACCGCCCGGTCGCCGGTGCTGCGGCGCAGGCCGGCCGGAAGCGTGGTCGGCATCGGCCGCAGCCGGGGCTTGGGCGGGGTGGTCCGGGTGGGTCGCGGCGAGGCCGTCGGCTTCGGCTTCGGAGGTGCCGAGGGGGCCGGGGAAGGGCCGGCCGCCTGGGCCGGGCTCCGGGCGGGATCTCCGCAGCCGGTCAGGAGGAGGACCAGGCCGAGACCGAACGCCAGCACGGCGCGTGAACGCATCGTCGCTCCCGAAGGGGGGTCGGGGTACGCGGACGCTCCGACCGTAGTGGACGTCGCGCCGAACCGGGAGGGCCGGTCAGTCCGCTGGCGACCGATCCAGCGAGTCCCGTACGGCCAACGCCAGCGAGACCGCCTCGGCCAGGGCGGCCGGACGGACCACGCCGGCGGGCAGCGTGTCGGGGTGCCAGCCCGGGCCGGCGGCGAGCGCCAGCAGCGGTCGGCGCGGCGCCGCGAGCAGGGCGGAGAGCTGCCGGGGGTCGGCGGTGGCCGGGCTGTGCGACCAGATCACGACGGCGGCCGACCCGGTCCGGGTGACCGCCTCGACCAGCGCCTCCACCGGCACCCGGGCGCCGAGCATCCGGTAGCTGACCCCGGCCTCCGCCAGCGCGGCGGCCAGCGCCTCCAGCGGCAGCGTGTGCTGCTCCTCGTCCGCGCAGGAGAGCAGGATGCGGGCCGGACCGGTGGCCGGGTGCGCCCGGGCCACCGCGGCGAACGCCTCCGAGACGCACCGGGACACCAGGTGCTCCACCTCGATCAACCCGGCGGTGGCCGCGTGCCGTTCGCCGAGCCCGGCGAGGACCGGCCGCAGCAGCCCGTCCCAGGTGCCGATCACCCCGTCCGTGGCCAGGGCGTGCGCGATGGTCTCCCCGATCGCCACCGAGTCCAGGCGCATGGCGGCCCGGGCGAGCCCCCGGGCGGCCGGCCCGGCCCGGCCGACCGGGATGGTCTGCCCACCGCCGTCCCGAGCGGCACCCCGGCTGGCCTGCGGCACGCCGACCTCGGCCGCGCTCCCGGCGGGAGTCTGCCGGGCCCAGCGGGCCGCCTCGGCCGGGGTGACCCCCTCCGCGGTGAGCCGTCGCATGATCTCCAGGCGCGCGAGATCGGCCGGCGTGTAGCGCCGGTGGTGCCCCGGTACGTGCTCGCTGGGGCCGAGACCGTAGCGCTGGTGCCAGGTGCGGAGGGTGGTGACCGCGACCCCCAGCCGGCGCGCGGCGGCCCCCGCGCTCAGCGCCTCATCGGCCACCTGGCCGCTCCGACGCCTCATCCGTGGGAACGCCGGACGGGAACGCGACCGCGTCGGCGGCGCCCGTGGCCGGGTGCAGCAGCCGGCTCACCACCCCGCCCAGCCAGGGTGCGTACGCGCGGGGGTCGACGTCGAGGTCCGCCTGCAGCTGGATCGGGTCGACCCAGCGTAGGTCGGCCACCTCGTCGGGATCCGGCGCGATGTGCAGGTCGGCGGGTACGTCCGCGCGCAGGACATGGTCGTACTCGAACTCGACGCGGCCGGTGGCCGGGTCCTCGGCGTAGTAGGCGTACACCCCGACCTCGGTCAGGGTGACCGGGCCCGCGCCGAGCTCCTCGCCGAGCCGGCGGTTGGCGGCCTCGACCAGCGACTCCCCCGGTGCCGGGTGGCCGCAGCAGGCGTTGGCCCAGCGCAGCGGGAACCGGGTCTTGACGGCGGCCCGCTGCTGGAGCAGCACCCGGCCCGCCGGGTCGACCAGCACTACGGAGAAGGCGCGGTGCAGCCGGCCCGGCGACTGGTGGGCGGCGGCCACGGTGGTCTGGCCGAGCACCCGCCCGGTGTCGTCGACCAGCTCGACCAGGTGTCCTTCCCGGGAGGTCACGGCCGGCCTCCGGTGATACGCGAGGCGGCCAGCTTGCCGGAGATGAGGACCATCGGCACGCCGACCCCGGGCTGGGTGCCGGAGCCGGTGAAGACCACGTTGGACAGCGTCCGGTGCAGGTTCCCCGGGCGGAACGGGCCGGTCTGGAAGAGGCTGTGCGCGGAGGCGAACGGCGTGCCGGCGGCCATCCCCTGCTCCTCCCACTCGGCCGGGGTGACCGTGCGCAGCACCTCCACTCCGTCGCCGAAGCCGACGTAGCCCCGCTCCTCCAGCGTCTCGATCAGCTGGTCGGTGTAGCGGCGGCTGAGGCCGCCGCGCCAGTCGAACGGCGCCCGGTCGAGGTTGGGCACCGGGGCGAGCACGTAGTAGGTGTGCCGGCCGACCGGGGCCACCGACGGGTCGGTCCGGCTCGGGTTCGTCACCAGCAGCGACGGGTCGGTCATCAGCTCGCCTCGCCGGATCACCTCGTCGAAGGTGTCCTTCCAGGATTGTCCGAAGTGGATGTTGTGGTGGGCGATCTTCGCGTAGCCCTGCCGGGAGCCCACGTGCAGCACCACGCAGGAGGGCGAGTAGGTGAGCTTCCGCCGCCGCCCCGGGGGGAGCAGGTCCCGGTAGGCGACCGGCAGGTCCGGGTTGAGCACCACCACGTCGGCCGGGACGAACTCCCCGTCCGCGGTGACCACGCCGGTGGCCCGGCCGTTCGCGGTCTCCACCCGGGTCACCGTGGTGCCGTACCGGATCTGCACGTCGTGCTTCTCGGCCGCGCCGGCCATGGCGCGGGAGACCGCGTGGATGCCGCCGCGCGGGAAGGAGACCCCGGCCACCGAGTCGAGGTACGCGATGACCGCGTAGATGGCCAGCGCGTCGTGCGGGGCGAGGCCGGCGTACATCGCCTGGAAGGAGAAGATCCGCTGGGTACGCGGATCGCGGAAGAACTGATTGATCTTCGTCTGGAGCCGCCGGAACGCCCCCGCGGCCAGCAGCTTCAGCAGGTTGGCGGTGAGCAGGTCGGTCGGCGCGTCGAGGTTGCGCTCGATGAAGTCGGCCCGCTCCAGCTGCCACAGCCGGCGGGCGTACTCGACGAAGCGTAGGTAGCCGTCGGCCTCGCGGGGGCCGCAGACCCGGGAGATCTCGGCCGCCATCCGGGTGGTGTCGGTGATGACGTCCAGCGTCGAGCCGTCCGGGTACCAGGCGCGGTAGGCCGGGTCGAGCGGGGTGAGGTCCAACCAGTCGCGCAGCTCCTCGCCGACCGCCCCGAGCGCCTCGGCGATCAGGTCGGGCATGGTGAGCACGGTCGGCCCGGTGTCGAACTCGTACCCGTCGACGCTGAGCCGCCCGGCGCGCCCGCCGGGCACCGGCTCGCGTTCCAGGACGGTCACCCGCCGGCCGCTGCCGGCCAGGTGCAGCGCGCAGGCCAGCCCGCCGAGCCCGGCGCCGACGATCACCACTCGGTCCGTCGGTCCGCTCACGGTCCGCACGTCACCACCTCCTTCCCGGCCTCGGCGGCCGGGGTCGCGAGGGTATCCTCGACCCCCTTGACCAGGTCTTTCGTAAACGCGGCCAGGACGCCGCGGACCGGATCGTCCGGCGGTGCCGACGGGAGGCGGAGCGGGTCACCCCCGGCTGCGTGGTTGGCCATGCGGGCGAGCGTACCCTAGGGTTACGAGTTGCGTCGATTGCCGCGTCGATCCGAGGAGGGCCGGTGAACCCCGATCTCACCGCTGCCTACGACCGTTGCCGCGAGCTGCATCGACGTCACGGCCGCACCTACTATCTGGCCACCCGACTGCTCCCGGCCTGGAAGCGGCGGCACGTGCACGCCCTGTACGGATTCACGCGCTACGCCGACGAGATCGTCGACCGGACCGAGGATCTTCCGCCGGCCGACCGCGCCGCCCGGTTGGCCGAGTGGTCGGCTCGCTTCTTCGCCGGCCTGCACGGCGAGCCGGTCGACGACCCGCTGCTCCCCGCCGTGCTGCACACCATCGCCATCTTCGACCTGGATCACGCCGACTTTGCGTCGTTTCTCAAGAGCATGGCGATGGACCTCACGGTCGGCGCGTACCCGACCTACGACGACCTGCTCGACTATATGGAGGGGTCGGCGGCTGCCATCGGCACGATGATGCTGCCGATCCTGGGCAGCTCCGACCCGGCGGCCGCCCGCGAGCCGGCCCGCCAGCTCGGCGTCGCCTTCCAGCTCACCAACTTCATCCGGGACGTCGCGGAGGACCTGGACCGCGGCCGGACGTACCTGCCCGACGAGGACCTGGCCAAGTTCGACGTCGCTCCGGAGGACCTGCTGGCGGCGAAGGTCCGCGGCCGGAGCACGCCGAAGATCCGGGACCTGATCGAGTACGAGGTGACCCGCGCCCAGGCCCACTATGCCGCCGCCGCGCCGGGGATCACCCTGCTCGCGCCCGCCTCGCAGGCCTGCATGCGCACCGCGTACGCGCTCTACGGCGCGATCCTCGACGAGGTGGCCGCCCAGGACTACGACGTCTTCCTGCGGCGGGCCCGCGTACCCCAGCGGCGACGGCTGGCGGTGGCGGCCCGAGCCCTGCTCACCCCGCCCGGCACCCCGGTCGCGGTCCCCGGCGTGGTTGCCCACCCCGTCCCGGTCCCCTGAGCCTGAGGGGCGGTGGCCGGGGCGCGGGCGCCACGCTCAGTGGCCCGTGTCGGCTGTCCCGACTCATGTACCGGGCATCGCCGTGCGACCGGTTGGAGGCACAACCGTCAGAGGCAGGAGTGCAGCGCCTCGACCAGCTCGTCCACCCGGTCGTGGTCGGCGAGGCGGCCGGTCGCGTACGCGAAGGTGTAGCCCCGCTCCGGGTCGGCCCAGGCGCTGCTGCCGCCGATCCCGCCCATGCCCCAGCTGCCGTCGGTTTCCCACTGCATGCCCAGCGTCCAGCACGCCCGGCGGTCCAGGACCAGGTCCGGGCCGTCGTACTGGACCCGGGTCGCCTCGGCGACCAGCTCCGGGCTGAACAGGCGTACCCCGTCGAGGGTGCCCCCGGCCAGCAGGCCAGCGTAGAGCCGGGCCAGGGCGGACGCGGTGCCGTGCAGGTTGACCGCCGGCACCTCGGCGCCCCGCCAGAGCGAGCTGTTCAGCACCGCCAGGTCCAGGCCGCCGGCTGGGTTGCCCACCGCCCGGGCCCGCAGCGACCCCGGCTCACCCAGCATCCGAGCCGGCCACCCCGGATCGGCGTACGACAGGTCGGCGCAGCGCCGCTGGTCCGCCGCGCCGAGACCGAAACCCAGGTCGAGCCGCCACGGCCCGGCGATCTCCTCGGCCAGGAACCGCCCCACCGACCGCCCGTCCACCCGGCGGACCAGCTCGCCCACCAGGTGTCCGTACGTCCAGGCGTGCTCGCCCGCGACGGACCCGGGCTCCCACTCGGGCTCGGCGGCGGCCAGGTCGGCGCAGAGCAGCGCCCAGTCGGCGACCGCCTCGGCCGGCCGGGGCACCGGGAAGGCCGGCAGCCCGGCGGTGTGGCTGAGCACCTGCCGCACCGTCGCGGGGGTGCGGAACCTCGACCAGTGCTCGGCGACCGGGTCGTCGAGGTCGATCCCACCCCGGTCGACCAGCATCAGCAGGCACAGCGCGGCCACCGGCTTCCCGACCGAGTAGACGTTGACCAGCGTGTCCGGCCGCCACTCCCGCCCGGCAGACCCACCGCCCACCAGGTCGACCACCGGCTCGCCGTCGTACCAGATGGTCAGGCCGGCGCCGGTCTCCCGGCCGGTGGTGAAGAGGTCGTGGAAGCAGTCCCGCACCGGGGCGAAGCGCGCGTGCATCCGGCCACCGTAGCCGTCGGGATCATTACGAGCGGGGGAATTCCGGTCCGGTGCGGTGGCCCCGGGCCCGCCGGTGCGAAATGCTGGCGGCATGGCGGAGCCGGAGCTGGTGGACGTGGTCGTGGTCGGGCTTGGGGTCGGCGGCGAGGAGGTGGCCGGGCGGCTCGCCGAGGCCGGCCTCACCGTCGTCGGGATCGAGCGGGACCTGGTCGGCGGGGAGTGCCCGTACTGGGGCTGCATCCCGAGCAAGATGATGATCCGGGCCGCGAACGCGTTGGCCGAGGCACGGCGCGTCAACGAGCTGGCCGGCGCGGCGCAGGTGCGACCGGACTGGGCGCCGGTGGCGAAGCGGATTCGCGAGGAGGCCACCGACACCTGGGACGACACGGTGGCGGTGGAGCGGTTCACCGGCAAGGGCGGGCGGTTCGTCCGGGGCAGCGGCCGGCTCGACGGCCCCGGCCGGGTACGCGTCGGCGAGCAGGTCTTCCAGGCCAGGTACGGGATCGTGCTGGGTACCGGCACCCGCCCCTCGATCCCGCCGATCGACGGGCTGGCCGACACGCCGTACTGGACGAACCACCAGGCGATCGAGGTCGAGGAGCTGCCGGAGTCGCTGCTGATCCTGGGCGGCGGCGCGATCGGGCTGGAGCTGGCCCAGGCCTTCGCCCGCTTCGGTGTCCGGGTGACCGTCGTGGAGGCGGCGGACCGGGTGCTCGCCATCGAGGAGCCGGAGGCTTCCGAGATCGCCGCGAAGGCGCTCCGCGCCGACGGGGTGACCATCGAGACCGGGGTGAAGGCCGAGCGGGTCGACCACGACGGCTCCACCTTCACCGTGCACGCGGGCGGCACCGAGTTCACCGGCGAGAAGCTGCTGGTGGTGACCGGCCGCCGGGCGCACCTGGAGGAGCTGGGCCTGGAGACCGTCGACGTGGACGCCTCCCAGCGCTACCTGCCGGTGAACGGGCGGATGCACGTCACCGACGGGATCTGGGCGGTCGGCGACCTCACCGGCGAGGGCGCGTTCACCCACATCGCCATGTACCAGGCGGCGATCGTCGTCACCGACATGCTCGACCACATGCGGCTCACCAAGGGCGGGCCGGACCCCAGCGGCACCGCCAGCGTGGTTGGCGGAGCGGCCGGGGCGACCAGCGCGGTCGGCGGGGCGATGAGCGCCGGCGGGTCGACCGCCGCGCCGGGCAGCGTCCCGCGCGCCGACTACCGGGCGCTGCCCCGGGTCACCTTCACCGACCCCGAGGTCGGCGCGGTCGGCCTCACCGAAAAGCAGGCCCGTGAGCGCGGCATCAACGTCCAGATCGGGTACGCCGACCTGACGTCGTCGGCCCGGGGCTGGATCCACAAGGCCGGCAACGACGGCTTCATCAAGCTGGTCGCCGACGCCGACCAGGGCGTGCTGGTCGGGGCCACCTCGGTCGGCCCGGCGGGCGGCGAGGTGCTGTCCGCGCTGGTGGTGGCGGTGCACGCGGCGGTCCCGATCAGCCAGCTCCGGCACATGATCTACGCCTACCCGACCTTCCACCGCGCCATCGAGGCCGCGTTGGGCACGCTGAGGTGAGCGCGGGTCAGTCCGCCGGGGCGCCGTGCCGGCCGGCTCCGGCGGTGAACCGTGCGGCGCCCGCGACCGCGTCCGTCGCCAGGGACTCCATGCCGAAGGCCAGTTCGGTGGCCATCGCCTCCGGCTCGGGCAGGTCCGCACCCGCGAGCAGCGCCGCCCGGTCGTTGCGCAGGCAGGTCTGCGGGTGCCGGGCGATCTCCGCCGCCAGCCGCTCGGCCTCCGCCCGGGCCTCACCCGGCGCGACCAGCCGGTTGACCAGACCCATCGCGTACGCCTCGGCGGCGGGGACCGGTCGGCCGGTGAGGATCAGGTCCATCGCCCGGCTCTCGCCGATCAGCCGGGGGAGTCGTACCGTGCCGCCGTCGATCAGCGGGACGCCCCAGCGTCGGCAGAACACCCCGAGCACCGCGTCGGACTCGGCGATCCGCAGGTCGCACCAGAGCGCCAGCTCCAGTCCGCCGGCCACGGCGTACCCGGAGATCGCGGCGAGCACCGGCTTGGACGGGCGCATCCGGGTCGGACCCATCGGGCCGTCGCCCTCCGGCTCGACCCGGTTGCCGCTCGGCGTACCGATGGCCTTGAGATCGGCGCCGGAGCAGAACGTGCCGCCGGCGCCCCAGAGCACGGCGACCGCCGCCTCCGGATCGGCCTCGAAGGCGCGGAACGCGTCGGCGAGCGCCCGGGCGGTCGGACCGTCGACGGCGTTCCGGGCCGCCGGCCGGTCCAGGATCACCGTGGTCACCGGTCCGTCGTGCTCCACCCGTACGCCCATCGCCCCAGCATGCCGCCGCGGCGTGCCGGCGCGCCAGGGCCGAGACCCGGCACCCTGTCGCCCGGCCGACCCCCGGCGCCGCCGACATTGACCGGCGGTCAGAACGCCTCGTCCAGCGCCACCGTCCCCTCCACCGCCACCTGGTACGCCGAGACCCGCCGCTCGAAGAAGTTGGTCAGCTCCTGCACGTCCTGCAGTTCCATGAACGGGAACGGGTTCGTCGATCCGTACACCGGTGGGAGCCCGAGCCGGGCGAGCCGCGCGTCCGCCACGTACTCCAGGTAGCGGCGCATGTCGGCGGTGTTCATGCCGGGCAGGCCGTCGCCGCAGAGGTCCCGGGCGAAGGCCAGCTCCGCCGCGACCGCCTCGTCCAGCATGGTCCGCACCTGCGCGGCCATCTCGTCGTCGAAGAGGTCCGGCTCCTCCGCCCGGACGGTGTCCACCACCGTGAAGGCGAACTCCATGTGCATGGACTCGTCGCGGAACACCCAGTTGGTGCCGGTGGCCAGCCCGGAGAGCAGGCCACGCGAGCGCAGCCAGTAGACGTACGCGAAGGCGCCGTAGAAGAACAGCCCCTCCACACAGGCGGCGAAGCAGATCAGGTTGAGCAGGAACGCCCGCCGGTCCGCCCGGCTCTCCAGCCGGTGCAGGGACCCGATCGAGTCGATCCAGCGGAAGCAGAACTCTGCCTTGTCGCGGATCGACGGGATGTGCTCGACCGCGGCGAACGCCTTCGCCCGTTCGTCGTGGTCGGGCAGGTAGGTGTCGAGCAGGGTCAGGTAGAACTGGACGTGCACCGCCTCCTCGTAGAGCTGGCGGGAGAGGTAGAGCCGGGCCTCGGGCGCGTTGACGTGCTGGTAGAGGTTGAGCACCAGGTTGTTCGCCACGATCGAGTCGCCGGTGGCGAAGAACGCCACCAGGCGGTGGACCAGGTGTCGTTCGCCGTCGGAGAGCTTCGCCAGATCGGGTACGTCGGAGGCCAGGTCCACCTCCTCCACCGTCCAGGTGTTGCGGATGGCGGCCCGGAACCGCTCGTAGAAGTCCGGGTAGCGCATCGGTCGCAGGGTCAGGTCCATGCCGGGGTCGAGCAGCATCGTCACTGGCACGCCTCGCAGATCTCCGGGTTCTCCAGCGAGCAGGCGACCGCGTCGCCGTCGCCGACGGTCAGGGTGAGCAGGGTGGGCGCGGCGGGTTGCGGCTGCGCCGGCACCGGCACGGTGGCCGGGGCCGCGGCGACGGTGGTCTGGGCGATCCGGGTTGCCGGACGGGAGCGCAGGTAGTAGGTGGTCTTCAGGCCGGCCCGCCAGGCGTACGCGTACATCGAGGAGAGTCGGCCGATGGTCGGGCTGGCCTGGAACAGGTTGAGCGACTGCGACTGGTCCACGTAGGGCGCCCGCGCGGCGGCCAGGTCGATCAGCGCCCTCTGCGGCAGCTCCCAGGCAGTGCGGTGCAACGCCTTCAGCTCCGCGGGCAGGTCCAGGCCCTGCACCGAGCCGTCCGCCCGCTTGATCGCGTCCCGGGTCTGCGGCGTCCACCGGCCCAGCCGCTTCAGGTCGGCGACCAGGTGCCGGTTGACCTGGAGGAACTCCCCGGAGAGGGTCTCCCGCTTGAAGACGTTGGAGACCAGCGGCTCGACGCACTCGGAGCAGCCGGCGATCGACGCGATCGTCGCGGTCGGGGCGATCGCCACCAGCAGCGAGTTGCGCAGCCCGTGCCGGGCGATCTTCTCGCGGAGCGCCGCCCAGGCGTCCGGCCGGGTGGGCCGGGCGTCCGGCCAGTGGTCCGGGTGCAGCACCCCGCCGGCCGCCCGGGTCAGCGGGTACGCCGGATGTGCCCCGCGCAGCGCCGCCAGATCGGCCGAGGCCTCGTACGCGGCCAGCGCGATCTCCTCGGCGATCCGGGTGGAGAGCGCCAGCGCCTCCGGGGAGTCGAACGGCAGCCGCAGCGCGGCGAACACGTCGGCCAGCCCCATCACGCCCAGCCCGAGGGGTCGCCAGCGCCGGTGCGCGGTGGCCGCCTGCTCGGTGGGGAACCAGTTCCGGTCGATCGCCCGGTCCAGCGCCCCGACCGCCAGCCGGACGGTGCGTGCCAGCGTCACGAAGTCGACGCCGGAGGCCGTCGCGGCGCCGGACGGGGCGTCGGACCCGGCCTCGGGTCCGGTGCCGGTCTCTGCCTCGGATCCGGTGGCCGGCAGCAGGTGCGCGGCCAGGTTGATCGAGCCGAGGGTGCAGACCGCCGTCTCGTCGTCGCTGGTCACCTCGAGGATCTCGGTGCAGAGGTTGGAGTGGTGCACCACTCCACCGCCCGCGCCGACCTGGTTGCAGGTGCGGTTCGCGGCGTCCCTGAAGGTCATCCAGCCGTTGCCGGTCTGCGCCAGGGTGCGCATCATCCGCGCGTACAGGGTGCGGGCCGGCAGTGTCCGCACGGCCTTGCCCGCCGCCTCCGCCGCCCGGTACGCCGAGTCGAACTCCTCGCCCCAGAGGTCGAGCAGCTCCGGTGCCTCCTTCGGGTCGAAGAGCGACCAGTCGGCGTCCGCCTCGACCCGGCGCATGAACTCGTCCGGCACCCAGTTGGCCAGGTTGAGGTTGTGCGTACGCCGGGCCTCGTCGCCGGTGTTGTCCTTGAGCTCCAGGAACTCCTCGATGTCGGCGTGCCAGGTGTCCAGGTAGACGCAGGCGGCGCCCTTGCGGCGACCCCCCTGGTTGACCGCGGCCACGCTCGCGTCCAGGGTGCGCAGCCACGGCACGATGCCGTTGGAGCGGCCGTTGGTGCCCCGGATCAGCGAGCCACGCGAGCGCACCCGCGACCAGGAGATGCCGATCCCACCGGCGAACTTGGACAGCTTCGCAACCTGCGTGTAGCGCTCGTAGATGGACTCCAGCTCATCCCGAGGCGAGTCCACCAGGAAGCAGGAGGAGAGCTGCTGGTGCCGGGCGCCGGCGTTGAACAGCGTCGGTGAGCTGGGCAGATAGGCCAGCCGCGCCATCAGCCGGTACAGCTCGCCCGCCTCCTCGACGGTGTCCGACAGACCGGTGGCCACCCGCAGCCAGAAGTGCTGCGGCCGCTCCAGCACCCTCCGGCTGCCCGGGTGACGCAGCAGGTAGCGGTCGTACAGCGTGCGCAGGCCGAAGTACTCGAACGCGTCGTCGTGGGCGTGGTCGACCAGGCGGTCGAGGGCGTCGGCGTGCGTCGCGACGAAGCCGGCGAAGCCGGGGTCCAGCAGCCCCTCGGCGTACGCGGCCGCGACGCTGTCGCTGAACGTGTCGATGCCCTGCGCCGTCGCTTCGTGCGCGATTCGCCCGGCGAGCAGGCGCGCGGCGAGTCTTGCGTACGCCGGCTCCTCGGCGCTCAGGCCGGCCGTCGCCGCGATGGCCAGCTCGGTCAGCTCCGCTTCGTCGGCCCGGGCGGTACGCCCGGACTCCACCAGGGCCAGGATCCGGTCCGGGTCGGTGTCGGGCAGGTCGTGGTGGTGCCGGTGCAGCAGGTCCCGCACCGCCTCGACTGCGGGCGGGGCAAGGGTGGATGACGCCGTCACGTGCTCTCCTGGGTGGTCGGTGTGGACCCCGCGGGAGGGCACGACGGCACGCCGGAACGCCGCCGGTCGGTGTGCCGGTGGTGTCCGTACGGCTCGACGGCCCTCCCGCGAGGCCCCGAGGTGGTATGCGCGCCGGGTTGGCGCGCCCTGCTGGCAGGTCTTCGGACTCGCGGGCTGACGCGTTCCGCGTTCGCCTACTGGCCGTCGCTTCCCAGGCCCCGTCGGGCCCAGTGCTCGTGACGGCGGTCGTTCCCGCTCACCGCTGCGGGGCAGTCCCGGATTCGCACCGGGTTCCCTGTTCGGCGCGACGCCTGGCGGGCGCCGACGCCTGGCTGACCACAAGGTCGAACCAGCAGTGAGAGTGATCCTAGATGTAGTGGTCGAGCAAAAGCCAGCACACCAGATGATGTGGGCGTGTCGCCTCGCCGAGAAAATTCGCCGGGCGTACAACCTGGAGGAAGGCCGACCCCGTCACCGGGGTGGAATGGTTCACGGACGGGGTGGGTGGATGCGGGCGGACCTGGAGCAGGAGTACGTCGAGTACGTCACCGCGCGGCTGGCGGCGCTGCGCCGGATCGCCTGCCAGCTCACCGGGGACGCGCACCGCGGCGACGATCTGGTCCAGACCGCGGTCACCCGGATCTACGTCAACTGGCGCCGGGCCCGCGCCGCCGACAACCTCGACGCGTACGTCCGGACGGTGCTGGTCCGGGTCTTCCTCGACGAGAGGCGCCGGCTCTGGTCCCGGGTACGCCTGGTGGACACCCCGCCCGAGCGGGTGCCCGCGCCACCCGACGACGCCGTCGAGGACCGAGCACTGCTGCGCGCCGCGCTCGCTCAGGTGCCGCCTCGGCAACGGGCCGTGCTGGTGCTCCGCTTCCTCGACGATCGGCCCGTCGACGAGGTGGCGGCGATCCTCGGCTGCACCGCCGGCACCGTCAAGAGCCAGACCTCGCAGGGTCTGGCCCAGCTGCGCCGCCTGCTCGGTACCGCCTCCTACGCGATCACCGGAGAGGGGAAGTGATGGAGGAGAAGTTGCTCACGCCGCTGCGGGACGTACCGCTTCCGCCGTCCGGCGTGGACCTGCACCGGGCGGTCCGCGACGGGCGCCGGCGGATGCGGCGGCGCCGGATGGCCGCGGCGTGCGGCGTGGGGCTCGCAGTGGTCGGGGTGTTGGCCGCCGCCCCCGCGCTCCTCGCCCGGCCCGGGTCGCCGGAACCCGTCCTGCCCGCGACGACGCCGACCGCCCCCGTGGCGCCGATGCCCGACCGGGCTCCGGCCGCCTTCGACCCGAAGAGGCAGTACGCGGACTTCGGCTGGCTCCCGGACGGGCCGACCGAGCGGACCGTCACGACTGGAACCACTCAGCTCGCTTTGAACGCGTCGACGCCGGTGAAGGGGACCGGTGCGGACCCCGCCGGGCTCATGGTCGACCTGCGGATCGTGCCGGCGGGCCGCGAGATTGCCCACGACATGTCCAGCGACTTCGCCCTCCCCAGCGGCCGGGCCGGCTCGGCCGGGCTGGAACCCGCCGACCCGGTGAACGGCCGGACCGCGCGATGGAACACCACCCCCACCCCCGAACCCCGAGCCGCCGCCCTGCGCTGGGAGTACGCCCCGGACGCCTGGGCCGAGGTGATCGTGCACGGCGTCGCCGAGGGCGACGACCCCAGGGCGCTCGCCCGCCGGATCGCGCTCGACGTGCGGTACGGCCTGAACTCGCCGGTCCGGCTGCCGGTGCGCCTCGGGCCCCTCCCGGTCGGCCTGAAGCCCGTGTCGTACCGGGTGACCATGACGGCGGACGGTACCTGGGGCGTCGAGCTGTCGTACGGCGCCGGCCGGCGGACCCGGTACGGGGACTGGCCGCTCGTTGTCATGGTGATTCCCCGGACCTCGGCCTCCGGCGACAACGCGGTGCTCGCCGACCCCGACTCGACCCTCGACGGCCACCCGGCCCGCCGCCGCTCGTCCATCGACGGCGGCGCCAGCCTCCAGGTGTACGGCGTCCAGGGCCTCTATGTGGAGCTGACCGCGCACGACAAGGCCACCCTGCGAGCATTCGGCGGGAATCTGGACGGTCTCTTCCGCGACGCCACCCTCTATCCGAAGGTCAAGGACTGGCGCTGACGCGGGCCGGGCGGCGGATTTGTCATCGCCGCCCGGTTTCGGGCCGCTCCTGCCGGGAAGTCGGACCGGGTGCGAGCACTCTTGACGAAACTCGAACAGGCCTCGGCGCTGGACCGGGTGGGCGACCGGCTGCAGCGCGTCGTGCAGGGCATTCTGCGTCCGCAACGGGTTAGGGACCTGCTGCACGGCGTCTGGTTGGGACACCCGCTGCACCCGGCGCTGGTGCAGGTGCCGGTGGGCGCCTGGATGTCTGCCGCCATGGTCGACCTGATGCTCCCCGATCAGCGCCGGGCGGCCACCACCCTGGTCGGGATCGGTACGGCCAGCGCGGTGCCGGCGGCCGTGGCCGGGCTGAATGACTGGGCCGCGCTCTCCCGCGACCAGCGCCGGGTCGGCCTGGTGCACGCCACTACCAACGGCGTCGGGGTGGCCCTCTACGTCGGCTCGCTGGCCGCGCGGCTGAGCGGGCAGCACCGGCTGGGCCGGACGCTGGGCTACCTGGGGCTGACCGCCGCGAGCACCGGGGCCTACCTGGGCGGCCACCTGGCGTACAAGCAGGGGGCGCAGGTCAGCCAGAGCAACTCCGAGCTGCACCGGATGGCCGGCGGCTGGCACGCGTTGGCCGACATGGCCGCCCTGCCGCAGCGGGAGCTGGTCACCCGCCAGGTGAAGGACGACGTCTCGGTGATCCTCTACCGGCACGGTGACGACGTCACCGTGATGCTGGAGCGCTGCCCGCACCAGAGCGGCCCGCTCGGCCAGGGCGACGTGCAGGAGATCGACGGCCACGCCTGCGTGGTGTGCCCCTGGCACGGCAGCACGTTCCGGCTCAACGGCGGAGAGGTGGTGCACGGGCCGTCCGCGAACGACCAGCAGGTCCTGCCGACCCGGGTGATCGACGGCGTCCTCCAGACCCGGCTGCCCTGACTGACGCCCGTCCGGCATGTGCTGGCCGGGGTGCCCCGCGGTCAGCGGCGGGCGGGGCCGCGGGCGTCGACCACCGGGCGGGCCGACCGGCGGACCCACCACCGGAGCATCTCGGCGGTGGGGCGGGCCGCCAGCGGGGTGATCAGGGTGGTGACCAGCACTCCCAGGAGCAGACCGGCGGCCACGTCGTGCGGGTAGTGCACGCCGATGAAGGTGCGGGAGAGCGCGGCGAGCACGGCCAACGGCGCGGCGATCAGCCCGATCCGGCGGTGCAGCAGCAGCGTCGCGCCGGCCAGCGCCCCGGCGATCGTGGCGTGGTTGCTGGGGAAGGACCAGTCGCCCACCGGGGGGCAGTGGCCGGCGACGATCACCAGGTCGGCCGGGCTGCGGCAGGGGCGTTCCTCGGCCACCAGGCTCTTGAGCCCCTCGCTGCCACCGTACGCGAGCAGAACCGACACCGGCGCGGCCAGGGCGAGTGCCCGGGCGCGGACGTCGCCGCCGAGCAGCCGCGTCACGGCGGCCAGCGCCAGCAGCACACCGAGCAGCAGGATCGCGCCCTCGGTGAAGTGCGCGGCGAACCCCTGCACCGGTTGCGGGGTGCCGTCGGCGAACTCGACGATGTCGTGGTACCAGTCGGCGCTGATGTCGGGAACGCCGGTCATAACGGTGTCAGTCATGAATCACCTCACCAACCGTTCATACTCGGCTCACCTGCCCGCTGCCGTGGGAATCAGGGGGAGGGCAGCCAAGTCTCAGGGGCCTCACAGCCGACTCTGATGCGGTGACCGCCGCCGCAGTGGACAACGCGGGCTCCCTCGCGGTGCTGCGACGCACCGGGTTCACGCCGGTCGACGAGGTGATGCTCGATGGCCGCCCCGGCCTACGTCACGTCCGGGACCTGCGGGCCGCCCGGCCCGGCTGTTGACCGCTGGCCCGGCAGGCCGGACATCCGCTCCACGAGCGCCTCGAGGTCCTCGAAGGCGTACGCCCAGTTGTGGCACTTGAAGCTGCGCAACCCCGTGATCGGCGTGCGGCAGTCGGCGCAGTGCACCCCGGGGATCGCGTCCGGCACCTCGGTGTTGACGTACTTGCGCTCACCCAGGATCACCCGGGCGATCATCGCCCGGTCGTGCACGCCGTGCAGCGCCGAGGAGACGATGTCGTACCAGTTCACCCGGCGACCGCACTTCGGGCAGTCCGGCTCGTCGCCGCTGACCCAGAGCGGCGCGCCGATGCTGCGCGCCGGCATGTTGAGCAGCTTCTCCAGCCGACGGACGTCCGACTCGGGCGTGGTCCAGCGGTGCCGGCCCGGCAGGGAGGCGGGCGAGTCGTAGACGGCGCGGAACACGACCGGGTCGACCTCCACGGTCTCCCGCTTGCTGGTCATCGGGTACCTCCTCGACGGTCGGTGGCTAAACCGTCGTACCAGGTGGAGGGCCGGTGCAGCCGGACCATGGACGCGAGGGCCGGCGGTGTGTCTCCTCCGCCGCCCGACCCGCCGGTCCTCCTGCACTGATGGGTCCCAGGTGGACGGCTGATCGGTCCCCGGATGTAACCCCCTCGATGGTCCGGACGCCTGATAGGTGGATCGGGCCACGTTTCCGATGACCGCCGCCGCTGGTCCGGATAGTGCTGCCCGTCCTGCCCAGTACCCCTCGTCAGTCAGGGAGACCATGACCGGTTCATCCACACTCGCGCGGGCGCGTCGCGCCGCGCTCGCCACCCTCGCGGTTGCGACCTCGCTCGGCACGCTTCTTCCCGGTGGTGTCGCCTCCGCCGCTCCCAGCCCCGCCGACCTGGTGGTCGGCCTGGCCACCGACCCAACCGAGGTCGGCCCGGCGGGCGACATCGTCCGGTTGGACGTCTCGGTACGCAACGCGGGGGGCGCCGAGGCCGCCGACACCACCGTGAAGATCACGTTGCCGGACAACGCCACCATGGGCTACGGCGAGCTGGCCACCGGCTGGACCTGCGACGCCGACGCCCTCAAGTGCAAGTACGGCGACCTCGCTGCCAATGTCGCCGCTCCCACGCTGTACCTGTACGTCACGCTGCCGGCCGGCGAGCACGACCAGAAGGCGACGATCACGGCGACCGCCGGCACCCAGAGCCACGAGTCGTCGACGGCGAACAACACCGGCACGACCGCGGTCCGCTACGTCGTCCAGCCGGACCTCAACTTCGAGTTCCGGCCTGAGCTGACCGAGATCTCGTACCTGGGCGGCATGGGCGCGCGAGCCTTCATCCAGGCGGTGTCCACCAACGTCGGCACGGTGGCCGCGCCGGATGTCACCTTCCGCTTCACCCCGCCGGCGGGGGCCCGGATGGACCCGGCCGAGGCCGAGCTCTATGGCTGGAAGTGCGATGCGTCGTCCCCGACCTGGGTCTGCACCGGGCCCGGCGGGGTCGAGGTCGGGCAGAGCGAGTACCTGAACCTGTCGGTCTACTTCCCGGCCGGCACGGTGGGCGACACCCTGACCATGGCCGGGTCGGTCTCGACCACCGCGACTGAGCGGTCGCTGACCAACAACGGCGGTGAGACCGCGTTCCGGTACGTCGTGCCCCGCCCGGCGGACATCGTCGTGGCCTGGGTGTCCGTCGTCCCCAACTACCAGGTCAAAGCGAACGAGCAGTTCGACGTGTACGTCGAAATGGACAACATCGGCGGCAGCCCGGCCGAGAACGTGAAGGTCCGGGTGCCGCTGGCCCCGACCGTGCAGATGGCGTCCCTCGACCCCGAGTTCCCCGGATGGACCTGCGCCGTGGTGGACGAGACCGCGGACCGGGCCGTCGAGTGTGCCCGCGAGGGCGCGTACGACATCTCCCAGCCGTACAACCGGCTGCGGCTGCGGATGACGGCTGGCCCGGGCACCCCGGACGGTCCGCTGACCTTCACCGCCACCGCCTCCACCACGAGCACGGAGGAGACCACCGAGAACAACACCGCCCAGGGCAGCACCGTCTACGTCGCCGAGGGCATCATGACCGGCCACGCCTGGATCGACACCGACCGCGACGGCCAGCGCGACGCGGACGAGCCGGGCGCGTACGGGAAGATCGGCAGGATCGAGTTCGTGCTGGAGGGCACCCGACCGAGCTGGGACGTTCCGACGGCTAGCCTCAACGAGAATGGCATCTACTCCACCCGCCTGAAGCCCGGCCGGTACGTGGCGAACGTCTACCTGCAGGACGGGGTGCCGTACAGCTTCACGACCCCGGACGTCGGCGATGACGCCACCGACTCGGACATCGTCGGCAGCACCGGCGGCTACTACAACCGGGGCTGGAGCGCGGTGGTCGAGGTGAAGGACGCCGAGCAGACGTTCGTCGACATCGGCCTCGTCCCGACCGTGTAGTCCTGAGCCGTACCGGAAGAACCGGCCCCGGCGACCGTGCGGTCGCCGGGGCCATTCGGGTCCTCCCACCAGGAAATTCCGCGAATAGTCCGGATCTTTATCGGTGGCGGGCCGCGTGCAGCGACTCGACGGCTGTCAGGAGAGCGGCACCGAGGAGCACGGTGTCCTTCAACAGGAACTGCCCCAGTTGGGAAAGGCTCAACATCCCCTGCCCTTCCTGCCGAGCCTCGGGCGTCGTGGCCAGGAAGCTGAGCGTGGTGAGGAACATCCCCACCGCCCCGAAGCTACCGATCGCCGACGCTCTGGGCGCAAGCGGCTTCGCGGCGATCAGAGAGCCGATGGTGATCTCCGTGACCCCGATGAGTCGGTTGAGCTTTTGTGCGCCCAGCTTCTGGCGGAATCGCGAGAACAGCGGACTCGAGGTGACCAGGGGCTCGTCGTTTTCGACTTCGTACTGCTTGAACTTGAGCGCACCGATCCACAATATGTTCGTCGCCAGTGCGGAGCGTAGGACCGAGAAGCCTACGGAAGCGAGGCCATCTGCCGAGGCGTGTCGTGTGCCCATCCGCTCGCTCCTAGTCGCTGTGTCGGCGGCCGGCTTGTGGGGACCATTACCCGCTGGGTTCCGCCACAAGCACCGAGGGTGCGGCTGGGCGCCCGCCTGCTGTGGGCTCAGGTGATTCCTTCCCCTCCCTGCACTCGGGAGGAGGGAGCCCCGGTTAATCGTCGTTCGTGACGCGGATGATGGTCTTCCCGGGCACTCGGGGGGCGTCGGGCCCGAATGCGGCCACTGCCTCCGACAGGGGCCGGGTGGCTCCGACGTTCGGGGTGAGCCGTCCGTCGCGCAGTCGCGTGGCCAGTTCGGTGAGCTGGGAGCGGTCGGCTTCGACGACGAAGAAGATCGCGCGACCGTTCTGCGGCTGGATCTCCGGCGGGCTAGCGATGGTGACGAGCGTGCCGCCGGGACGCACGAGTGCGGTGGAGCGGTCGCGGATGTCTCCGCCGATCACGTCGAAGACCACATCGACCTGTCCGACGTCCTCAAGAGTGTCGTTCTGGAGGTCTACGAACGCGTCGACACCAAGCTTCAGCGCGGTGTCTCGGTCTCGTGCGCGGCCGGTGCCGATCACTCGTGCTCCGACCTCGCGGGCGAGCTGGACTGCGATCGAGCCGACACCACCCGCGGCGCCGTGGATCAGGACAGTCTGACCCGCTTCGATGCGGGCGTGGACGAAGAGGGCCTGCCAGGCGGTGAGTCCGGAGATCACCGTGGCCGTGGCCACGGCGTGGTCCACGTCCGCGGGCAGCGGGGCGAGGTTGCGGGCCTCGACGGCCACGTACTCGGCCAGAGAGCCGTTGCGCGTCCAGTCGGTCAGACCGAACACACGCTGCCCCACGCTCAGCCCAGTGGTGCCGTAGCCCAGCTCGGTCACGACACCGGACACCTCGTGTCCGGGAACGGACGGGGTGCGGTCCCGCCCGGCACGGTCGGTCCACGTCCCCGGCCAGGTCAACTCCCCGGGAGTGAACCCTGCCGCGTGCACGCGCACCATGACTTCGTTCTCCGCCAGGTGCGGGTACGGCACCTCGGTCAGGGTCAGCCCGGCCAATCCGGCCTCTTGGTCCCGCACAGTGATCGCTTGCACAAAAATCCTCTCTCTGTCGAAGTCCGGGCAGCACCGTCACCCGATGGCTCCGCTCCGTCTTCATCCTCTCCCGGTGTCCGCAGCAGACGGGGCAGGACAGCCGATCTGCCCGACCGTCCCAAGCTTCGACGGAGCCAATGGCGCAGCGACCGAACCAGCGGCTTGCCTGCAGCCGCCCGCCGACCGGGCATAGCTGGCATCGACGACCCCGGTCACGGTCGCTGACCAGCGGTTGAGTGGGCCGCCAGGGACTCGAACCCTGAACCTATGGATTAAAAGTCCACAGCTCTGCCATTGAGCTAGCGGCCCGCCCGCCCAGGCTACCGGAACCCGGCCGCGCGGGCCTTCCGGCTTCCCGCCGCCCGTCGATGTCCGCCAGCCGACGCCGAGGCGACCGCGTATGGGTGCGAGGCCCTTGAGGATGGCCGGCGGCACTCGGGGTGCGGTGTCGGCGATCGCCCCGTTCGTGCGGGCAGCTCCAAAGGAAAGCCGGCACGTGGCCGGCGGCACCTGGGGCCCGGTGTCGGCGACCGCCCCGTTCGTGCGGGCAGCTCCAAAGGAAAGCCGGCAGGGGCCCGGCCGCCCCGGGCCCGGCGTCGGCGTCGGCGACCACCCCATCCGTGCGGGCAGCCCCAAAGGGGAACAGGCGGATGCCGGCCAGCACCCCGGCCCCGTGTGGTCCGCCACCGCGACCTGGCATGTCCGACCGGCTGGGCGACTACCATGTCGGCGCGCAGCCGGACGACACGGCCCCGCATGGGGTGCCGCCAGCGGGGAACCGTGACCGGCATGAGGATGAGCAGCACGCCGGCGGTGGCGGCGTCGAGCGAGGAGGTCGGCGCGGACGGCGTACGGCAGCCCGGCGGCGAGGTGCACGCCTGGTTGCCGGGGCGGAACCAGACCGTCTGCGGGCTCCCGCTCAGCCGGACCCGGCTGCGCCGCTTTCCGCACGTGCCGTTCGACTACGCCTCGACCGACGTGCTCACCGAGGCCGACCCGGTCGGCTTCATCTGCCCGCGCTGCCTGGCCGCCACTCAGGGGCGCCGCCGGCAGGAGAAGGGCTGGGTGCGCCACTCGCCCCGCCCCTGACCGATCAGGGGTTGGAGTCCGGTTCAGCGGGTACCGCATCTCGCATGCGGATCGTGATCGTGGGAGCCACCGGCAACGTGGGGACCGCGCTGCTGCGTCGGCTGCGCCAGGAGCCGGGGCCGGAGCTGGTCGGGGTGGCCCGTCGGCTGCCCGGCCCGGACGCCGGTGAGCCGTACGACCGGGTGGAGTGGCACTCCTGCGACATCGGGGCGCCCGGCGCGGCCGACAGGCTGGCCGCGATCTTCGCCGGCGCGCGGGCGGTGGTCCACCTGGCCTGGCAGATTCAGCCCAGCCACGACCAGCACACCCTGCACCGGACCAACGTCGGCGGCAGCCGCGCCGTGATCGACGCGGTCGTCCGGGCCGGCGTGCCGGCCCTGGTGTACGCCTCGTCGGTCGGCACGTACGCGTCCGGCCCGAAGGACCACCCGATCAGCGAGCGCTGGCCGGCGACCGGGGTGCCCGGGTCGTCGTACAGCCGGGACAAGGCCGAGGTGGAGGCGATGCTCGACACGGTCGACCGCGACCACCCGCAACTGCGGGTGGTCCGGCTGCGGCCGGGCCTGACCTTCCAGCGCGAGGCCGGCACGGAGATCACCCGTTACTTCCTCGGGCCGCTGGCCCCGGTCCGGCTGCTCCGCTTCGGCCGGATCCCGTTGGTCCCCGCCCACCGCCGGTTACGGATGCAGGCGGTGCACGCCGACGATGTCGCCGACGCGTACGCGAGGGCGGTGCTGGGTGAGGCTCGAGGCGCCTTCAACATCGCCGCGGACCCGGTGCTGACCCCGGAGTTGGTCGCCCGGCACTTCCACGGCTGGACGGTGCCGGTGGCCGCCCCGGTGCTGCGCGTCGCGGCGGCGCTCACCTGGCGGGCGCGGCTGCAACCGGTCGACGCCGGCTGGGTGGAGCTCGCCCTGAACGCGCCGCTGATGTCCAGCGACCGAGCCGAGACCGAGCTTGGCTGGACGCCGAGGATCGACGCGCTGACCGCCCTCAAGGAACTCTTCGCCGGCATGGCACATCGGGTCGGCACCGACGCCCCACCCATGTCGGCCGACGCCGACCTGCCTGGCCGCCCCGCGGCGCTCCGGAAAGCCCGCACCCCCGGTCACGGCAACCCCTACTGACGCACCCCACACCCGCCGTCAAGCGGCTGACCGGCAGCTCAAGCGGCGGAAGTCAGGCGTGCGAGAGGGCGAAGGCGGTGAGGAACCCCAGCACGGTGATCAGCCCGACCAGGAGGTGGGCGTCCTCGAACGCCTCGGGGACCATGGTGTCGGCGATCATGGCCAGGATGGCACCGGCGGCCAGCGCGGTGATCGTGGCCAGCACCGCCGGTGACGTGCCGCCGAGCAGTGTGTAGCCGAGCAGCGCCGCGAGCCCGCTGACCAGCGCGATCGCCGTCCAGAGCAGGAAGACGTACCGCCTCGACCGGCCGGCCCGGCGCATGCCGGCCGCGCTGGACAGCCCCTCCGGAACGTTGCTGAGGAAGACCGCGACCACGGTGACCAGGCTGACCGGACCGCCGGCAAGCAGGCTCGCGCCGATCACCACCGATTCCGGTACGCCGTCCAGCAGCGCGCCGACGGCGATGGCCGAACCGGAGCCGGGCTGTTCCTGCTCGCAGGGCTGCTGGTCGCCGGAGCGCTTGCGGTGCCGAGCGCCGCCTCGGGCCAGCAGCACGTTCGCCCCGGTGTACGCCAACGCGCCGCCGGCGGCCCCGATCGTGGTCGCCGTCAGCCCGCCCCGCTCGTGCGCCTCGGCGATCAGGTCGAAGGAGACCGCGGAGAGCAGCACGCCCGCCCCGAACGCCATGATCGACGCGATGACCCGCCGTGACACCTTGGCGAACCAGCCGAGCGCCGCCCCGACCAACAGGGCGGATCCGGCCAGCAGTCCCCAGCCGCCCGCCTGCAACCAGCCCGGCATGAGATGGACCGTACACCGGTGTGTCGGGCGCAAAACCGGGAACGCCGAGCCGTCGAGCAACCGACGGCTGGAGGGACATGGGCGCCAGAACCTTCGTGGTGGTCGGTGGCACCAGCGGGCTCGGCCTGGCGGTGGCCCGCCTGCTCGTTGAGGAGCACCGGGTGGCGGTGCTGGGCGACCGGCCGGAGGAGGTCGCCGCGGTGGCCGGCGAGCTGGGCTGCGCGGGCGTGGTGTGCGACACGTCCTCGTACGACCAGGTGCGGGAGGCGTTCGCCGAGGTGATCGACCGGTATGACACGGTGGACGGGGTAGCGGCGTGCGCTTCGGTGTGGGCGGGCGGCGATCTGGTGGACCTGCCCCCGGAGCGCATCCGGCGGGCCGTGGAGGTCAATGCACTCGGCACGACGTACGTGTTCCGGGAGGCGCTGCAGCACCTGCGCCGGCAGGGGTTCGGCAACCTGGTGTACGTCGGGGCGATGGCGGTGACCAGACCCAGGCCCGGTATCCCGGTGTATCGGGCGACCAAGAGTTACGGCCAGAGCCTGGTGGAGTCGCTGGCGGAGGCGCAGCACAGCAACCAGATCAAGGTGATGGAGGTCGATCCGGGGCCGATGCCGACCCGGTTGCAGGAGCGGGTCGGTGACGAGTTCCTGGACCACGTCTACGCCCTGCCCGAGCAGGTAGCCCCGGAGGTGACCCGGCTGCTGCTGCTCGATCCGGACGACCTGTACGTCTCGGGGGAGCGGGTGCTGCGGGCGGACGGGCGGTGGTAACGGCGGCGGGCACCTCCGTCGAGGCACCGGTCTCGGCCTGGTCGCCGCTGCGCACCGCGGTCTATCGCAACCTGTGGCTGGCGCTGCTCGCCGCGAACATCGGCACCTGGATGCAGACGGTCGGCGCGCAGTGGCTGCTGGTCCACCAGCCGAACGCCTCGACGCTGGTGTCGCTGGTGCAGACGGCGAGCCTGCTGCCGATGCTGCTGCTGGCCCTGCCGGCGGGCGCGCTCGCGGACACCTTCGACCGCCGGCACCTGCTGATCTCGGTGCAGCTGTTCATGGTCGCGGTGGCCGGGGCGTTGACCGTGCTCACCGCGACCGGGCGGATGCCGCCGGCGCTGCTGCTCACCCTCACCTTCGCCTTCGGGGTCGGGCAGGCGCTCACCCTGCCGGCCTGGGCGGCGGTCATTCCCGAGCTGGTACCGCGCGATCAGCTGCGGGCGGCGTCCGCGCTCGGCTCGATCAGCGTCAACGTGGCCCGGGCCGTCGGCCCGGCCGCCGCCGGCGTGCTGATCGCCAAGGCGGGCGCCGCTCCGGTCTTCGCCCTCAACGCCGCGGCGTATCTGATCTTCGCCCTCGCGCTGTTCCGGTGGCGGCCCGGCAACGCTCGCGCCGTCGAGGTGCCCGAGCGGTTCACCGCCGCGCTGCGCGCCGGCGGTCGGTACGTGCGGCACTCTCCGGTCGTGCGCCGGCTGCTGCGCCGGGCGCTGGTCTTCGTGATACCGGCCAGCGCCCTGTGGGCGCTGCTGCCGCTGATCGCCAGCCGTCGCCTCGGCATGGACTCCAGCGGGTACGGCCTGCTGTTGGCCGCCCTCGGCGTGGGTGCCATCCTGGGCGGCCTGCTGATGCCGTGGATCCGCACCCGGATAACGGCCAACCAGTTCCTGCTGGTGGCCGGGGCGTTCTACGGCGCGGCGCTGATCGTGGTGGCGACGGTGCGCGTCGTCCCGGTGGTGCTGGTCGCCCTGCTCCCGGCCGGGCTGGCCTGGGTCACCGTGCTCGCCAACGTCAACGCCGAGATCCAGCTCTTCCTGCCTGGCTGGGTACGGGCCCGCGGGCTGGCCGTCTACCAGGTGGTCCAGGGGGGCGGGCAGGCCGTGGGCGCGTTCGCCTGGGGCGTTTTGTCCGACACCGCCGGGCTGGTCACCGCGTTTTACGTGGCGGCCGCGCTGATGCTGGTCGGCGCGGTGACGTCCCAGATCTGGCCGCTGCCCGACCTGCGCGGGGTGAGCAAGGACCCGACCGCCTACCTGCCCCGACTGGAACTGGCGCTCGAACCGGATCCCCGGGTGGGTCCGGTGCTGGTGGAGGTGACCTACACCGTGCGGCAGGAGCGGGAGCAGGAGTTCCTGAAGGCGATGGACCTGGTCCGGGGCTTCCGACAGCGTACCGGGGCGATGCGCTGGGGGCTGTTCCGCGAGGGCGAGACCACGAACCGGTTCGCCGAGGTCTACATGGTGCCGTCCTGGGACGAACACCTGCGCCAGCACGGCGGCCGGCTGACGGGAGCGGATCAGGAGGCGGAGGAGCGGGCCAAGGAACTCGCCGAGGGCGAACCGGAGGTGCGGCACCTGCTGCCCGCCGCCGCCAGCGCCAACACGGCTCCCGACCGGACCACCTGACCGCAGTCAGAAGTCGGCGAACAGGTAGGGCAGCCGGCGAGGGAAGAGCTGGCGCAGCTCGGCCGCCGCGTCCCCCGGCACCACGCCGAGACCACGGATGTCCACATCGGCCGGGTCGAGCACCCCGTACGCGAGCGCGGAGAGCCCGGCGGCGGTGAGCCTCGCGGTCGGGACGCTGTCCACGGCGGTGCTGTCGCCCGGCTGCAGCTCCAGCTTGCGGGTCGGTGGCCAGCAGGTCGTCGGCGAGCAGCGTGCCGCCGTGGTCGTCGATCCGGTAGGTGACCGCGCCGAGCGTCTCGCCGTCCCGGACGGCGGTGAGCAGCCACCGGTCGTCCCGGTCCCGCTGGCGGGCGATCGGGTCAGACCTCGGTGAGGTCGCAGACCACGACGGTGACGTTGTCCGGCGCGCCGGCCTGGTGGGCGAGCTTGACCAGATGCTCGCAGCACTGCTGCCGGTCGCCGTAGGTGCCGAGCGCGGCGGCGATCGCCGCGTCGTCGACGTAGTCGGAAAGGCCGTCGCTGCAGAGCAGCAGCCGGTCGCCGGCGAGGACGGTGAGCGTCCCGATCGCCGGCGGCGCGTCCAAGCCCTGCACGGCCCGGGTCACCAGCGACCGCTGCGGGTGGTGCCGGGCCTGGTCGGGGGAGAGCGCGCCCTGGTCGACCAGCGCCTGGACGAAGGTGTCGTCCCGGGTGAGCTGGGCCAGCCCGCCGTCCCGTAGCAGGTAGCAGCGGGAGTCGCCGACCTGGGCGAGGACCAGGGTGTCGCCGGCGAGCAGTGCGGCGGTCAGCGTCGTACCCATGCCGTCGCGGGCCGGGTCCACCGTGATGGCCGCGCGGATCCGCTGGTTGGCGGTGCTCACCACAGCGCGCAGCGCGTCCGCGGCCTCGTCGGGGACGGTAGGCGGGGTCAGCTCGTCCAGGATGCGGATGACGATCTCGCTCGCCACCTCGCCGGCGGGCAGCCCGCCCATGCCGTCGGCCACCGCCAGCAGGCGGTCACCGGCGAGGGCGGAGTCCTCGTTGTTGGTCCGGACGAGGCCGACGTCGTTGAGGAGGGCCGAGCGGAGGATGAGCGTCATGGGCCTAGCTTGCCAAGAAGACCCTGCCGCCGTCTCTACGCACTACTGCGTAGGGTGGGAGAAATGATGCCGGTGTCCATGGTCGGGCGCGCCGGCGAGCTGGCCGAGCTCGACCGGGCATGGTGCACCGTGGTCTCCGGTGACCGGCCGGCACCCACCGTCACGGTGATCACCGGCGCCGCCGGAGTCGGCAAGAGTCTGCTGGTCGCGGCCGCCCTGGAGGGTTTCGCCCCGCGCCCGGCGATGGTCCTCGCGGGCGCCGCCCGGGTGCACGACCCGGCCCCGTACGACTGGTTGGCGGCGGTGCTCAGCGGGCGGGACACCAGCGGCCTCGACCTGCCGCCCGACGCCCTCGCCTGGCTCGCCCAGCAACCGACCGCGCCGCGCGAGCGCTACGCACCGGGCACGCTGCTGCGGCTCGCCGTCCGCACGGTGCGGCTGCTGGTCGGCGCCGGCCCGGCGGTGCTGGTGGTCGAGGACCTGCACGCCCTCGATCCGGCCAGCCTCAACCTGCTGTGTGAGCTGGCCGCCACCCCGGAGCTGCCGGCCCTGCTGGTGGTGGTCAGCCGGCCGCCGGCCGACGCGGTCGCGCCGGACCTCACGGTCCGCGCGCTGGCCCGCCTCTGCGGGGTACGCGGCGCGGTGCGCCAGCACCTCGCCCCGCTGACCGCGGCCGAGGTGGCCGAGGTGCTGACCCAGGTGTACGGCGGGACGCGCCCCGCCGAGCCGGTGGCCACCGCGGTCTGGCAGCGCACCGGCGGCAACCCGTACGTGCTGACCGAACTGCTCGCCGCGCACGCCGGGGCGGGCCCGGAGGGGCTGGTTCACCAGCCGCTGCCGGAGCATCTTCGGCCGCCGGTGCCCCGGCCGGCGGCCCCGCCGGACGCGGAGCCGCCGGACGCGGAGCTGACTGGCCGGGAGATCGAGGTGCTCGGCTGCCTGGTCGCCGGGATGTCCAACAAGCAGGCGGCCCGGGCGCTCGGCATCTCGGTGCGGACGGTGACCGTGCACGTGTCGAATCTGCTGC
Organism: Micromonospora rhizosphaerae; assembly: GCF_900091465.1. Taxonomy (NCBI): domain Bacteria; kingdom Bacillati; phylum Actinomycetota; class Actinomycetes; order Micromonosporales; family Micromonosporaceae; genus Micromonospora; species Micromonospora rhizosphaerae. The sequence continues at coordinate 1,160,652 of NZ_FMHV01000002.1, forward strand.
GCAAGACCGGTTCGGCGTCGCGTACCGAGGCGGCGCTCTGGGCGGTGCGGCGCCGGCTGCCGGTCTCGGCGCCGCCCGGCTGACCTTCCCGGCCGGTGGGCGCGACCGGGTAGAGCCGCGGCGCCGGGAGGGGCCCGCTGGTCCGACGACGGGAGTCGGTGTCGGCCCCGCCCGCCTCGGTGAGGCTGATCAGCCGCAGGATCCCCTCCTGGTACGGGTTGCCCCAGCCCTTCGGCGGCAGCCGGGCCGGTCGCCGGGGATCCGGGAGGCGCCCCCACCACGGACCCGGCTCACTCCTCAGCCGACAGCTGCGCGGCGGGGACGTCGAGGCGTACCTGGCCGTCGGTGACGGCGGCGATCTGGTCGGCGAGCACGTAGACGGCGCCGGTGCGGGCCAGCTCGGTGGAGACCTTCAGGTAGCCGCCGTGCAGCAGCCGGGCGGCCAGGTCGGCGGGGACGTCCGGCTCCTCGACCGCCGTCGACTCGATCAGCTCGTCAAGACTGCTGCCGGGGTCGGCGGTCGGGGGTCCCTGCACGGTCACCGCGTTCGGGTCGGCGCGCTGGACGAGATCCACGGTGCCGACCTCGACGCCGGTGGAGTCGACCACCCGCATGCCGGTGGTGACCCGGGAGATGGTCGCCTGCTGCGTACCCTGCTGGTTCATTCAGGCGCGGTTCCCGGGCCGCCCGTGCGCTAAACAGGCGGGGTCCAGCCGCTCGGCGGGCGCGGGGAGAGTTCGCGCCAGGTGTCCGGGCCCGCCAGCAGCGCCCGGACGGTCTCCTCGGCCTCGTCCGCGCTGTCGTACTCGTAGAACTGGGAGACCCCCTCCGCGCCGCCGGCCCGCTGCTCGACGTGCCAGCGGTCCGCGTCCACCCGGAGGAAGACGTCCCGCCGGGCCAGCCGCCCCCACTTCCCGTTCCACCAGTGCCTGCGCTGTTCCATGGCGGAACTCTATCGAACACATGTACGACATGGGACGGCCCCTGCGGGATTCCCGCAGGGGCCGATGTGCAGGCGGTACGTCAGCGGTTGACCGGCGGCTCGTTCCGGCGGCCCAGCACCTCGTCCAGCGCCCCCCGCTGCTGCCCCGGCGTGTGGTGGCCGGCGGCGACCAGCGCGTCCCGGATCTCGGTGAGCAGCTTGATCTCCTCGCTCGGCGCCTTCGGCGGCGGCTCCTCGCCGCGCCGCCGGCGCTCGGCGAGCCGGTTCATCGGGTAGACGACCAGGAAGTACAGCGCCGCCGCGGTGAGTAGGAAGGTGATCACCGCGTTGACGAAGGCCACCCAGTCGAACGGGATGCCCCGGAAGTCGGGAGCGGTGCCCGCGATCCCGTCGCGGCTGCCGGTGAGCAGCAGCACGAAGACCCGGATCAGCGGTTCCAGGAACGACTTGGTGAGCTGGGTGACCACGCCGGTGAAGGCCGCACCGATAACGACACCGACCGCCAGGTCCACGACGTTTCCGCGCATGATGAAGTCTTTGAAGCCCTTGAGCATCCGCACTCCTGTGCTGTCCGATTCTGCGTCCGGGACAACCTATGCCGTGGACTGCGGCTCCAGAAAGGCACCCGCCTCGATCGCCGCCCGCTCCGGATCGCCGTCCCGGATCGCCGCCACGAGCCGATCATGATCGACGTACCGCTCGGGCTCCAGCGCGCCGCCCATGGCCTGGGCGACGGTGCCGCGCAGCGCGGCGCCGACCGAGGCGTACAGCTCGGCGAGCATGGCATTGTGCGCGGCGGCCACCACCGCGGTGTGCAGCGTGGCGTCCGCCGTCACGAATTCGTCGACCCGGCCGGAGCGCCAGGCCGCCTCGCGGGCGGCGAGCGCGTCGTCGAGCGCCGCCAGGTCCGCGGGCGTACGTCGGACGGCGGCGAGCCGGGCCGCCTCCACCTCGAAGGCGCGGCGCACCTCGACCACCTCGGCCATCCGCTCGTCGGTGAACCGGCGGGCCACCACCGGGGCCAGTTCGTCGGTCGACACCACGTACGTCCCGGAGCCCTGACGGCACTCGAGCACGCCGGCGTGGACCAGGGCGCGGACCGCCTCCCGGACGGTGTTCCGCCCTACCCCGAGCGCGGCGACGAGCTGCGGCTCGGTCGGGATGCGGCCGCCCACCGGCCACTCGCCACCGAGGATGCGCGCCCGGAGCTGCTCGATCGTCTGCCGCACCCGGTGCCCGCGGGGCGGTACGGGGACGGAATCCACCGGCGGTGTCACTGGTTACATCCCCCGTCCGGAATTCATCCCATGATTGTAGGTTCGAGGGTATGACCCCGCCACCGACCGCCTGCGCGGACCCGACCACGGTCGCTGCGCCGCCCGCTCCGAGCGTCGACGTCACCCCGGGACCGGCACCCGCGCCGGCCCCGCCGGCGTCCCCCGCCACGGGCGGCCTGTTGGTGCTGGCCGGGATGCTGCTGGTCGCGCTGAACCTGCGCGCCGCGATCACCGGCCTCGGCGCCCTGCTCGACGAGGTACGCACCGGTCTGGCCCTCTCCGGGACGATGGCCGGCGTCGTCACCACCCTGCCCGCCATCGCGTTCGCCGTCTTCGGGGCGGTCACTCCGCGGCTGGTCCGCCGCCACTCGTCGGCCCGGGTGCTGATCGTGGCGATGCTGGCGCTCGTCGCCGGACAGGTGCTGCGCGTCCTCACCGACTCGTCGGCGGTCTTCCTGGTCACCAGCGCGGTGGCGCTGGCCGGGATCGCGGTGGCGAACGTCCTGCTGCCGATGCTGGTCAAGCAGCACTTCCCGGGCCGCCTCGGGCTGGTCACCGGCGCGTACTCGATGGCGCTGACCGTCGGCGCCACCGTGGCGGCCGCCGCTACCGTGCCGGTCGCGCACGCGCTCGGCTCGTGGCGCGCCGGCCTGGCGGTCTGGGCCGGGCTGGCCGCGGTGGCCGTACTCCCGTGGGTGCCGCTGGCCCTGCGCGCCCGCGCGTCCCGACGGGCGGCGAGCCCAACGGCGGCGAGGGTCGATCGGCCCCGGATCCGGCCGGGGCGGACCCGGCTGGGCTGGGCGATGGCCACCTACTTCGGTACGCAGTCACTGGGCGCCTACGCCATCATGGGCTGGCTGGCTCAGCTGTTCCGGGACGCCGGCTACCGCCCGGAGACGGCCGGTCTCCTGCTCGCCGGGGTGACCGCGCTCGGCACGCCGATCGCCCTGGTCATGCCGGCCCTCGCCGCCCGGGTGCGCACGCTGCGTCCGCTGATCCTGTCGCTCTCGACCGCGATGACGCTCGCGTATCTCGGGCTGGCAGTCGTCCCGGCCGCCGGCGCGCTGCTCTGGGTCGTCCTGCTCGCCATCGGGCAGAGCGCCTTCCCGTTGATCCTGGCCACCATCGGCCTGCGGGCGCGGACCGCCGAGGGGACGGTGTCGCTGTCCGCCTTCACCCAGAGCGTCGGCTACCTCATCGCCGCGCTCGGCCCGCTGCTGGTCGGCATCCTCTACGAGGCGACCGGGGGCTGGCGGCTGCCGCTCGGGTTCCTGCTGGCGGCGCTCGCGGTGCAGACGACCGCGGGCATGGTGATCGCCCGTCCCCGGCACATCGAGGACGAGCGCTGAGAGGGGACGATCAGGAGGAGGCCGGGGTCGGGTCGCCCGCGACGGCCTGCTCGACCGTCGGGTAGGTGTGCAGCACCTCGACCAGGCCGCTGACCTCCAGGATGCGCAGCACGCCGCGCTGCGGGGCGGCCAGCCGGACGACGCCGCCGGCCTCGTCGCAGCTGTTCTTGGCCCGTACGAACACGGACAGCCCGGTGGAGTCGCAGAACGACACGTCCGCCAGGTCGAAGACGAGGCGGTTGCGCCCCTTGTCCAGCAGATCAGTGATCTGGTCCTGCAACTGCGGTGCGGTCGCCATGTCCAACTCGCCCGCGACCGACACGACGACCACGTCGCCGCGCTGTTCCGTCTGCACCGTCAGGGACATTCGCCGACCTCCTGTGTTCGGTGGAACGGTATCCCACGAAGTGGGGGACACGCAGAACGGGAGCCGGTGCGGGTTCCGACGATCATTCTTGCCTCGCGGCAATAGTTGCAGGGCTGCGGTGATAGAGTCCGGCACCGGTCCAGGTCAAGGGAGGTCTCACCGTGGCGTTGCACCCGGAGGAGAGTCGCCGGCTCGCCGGCCTGCTGAGCCAGCATGCCGAGCAGCTGACCCGGCGGTGGACGGAGGTCGTCGGCGCGTCGCTGCGCGGACGGCTCAGCCAGGCGGAGCTCGCCCGCCAGGTGCAGGAGCTGCGCCGTAGCATGATCGACGCCGGCGAGAACGGCATCACCGACCTGGATTCCGAGCAGGGCGGTGAGCTGCGCGCGGTGCTCGCCGAGCTCTCCCGAAGCCGCGCCCGGCAGGGCTTCACCGCGACCGAGACCGCGATCAGCGTCTTCGCGCTGAAGGATGCCCTGCTCGAGCTGATGGAGGAGGGCCAGGACGCGGCTACCCTCCGCGACTACGTCGCCTTCTCCGGGCTGATCGACCAGATGGGGCTCTTCACCTTCGAGAGCTACGTCCGCACCCGGGAGAGCCTGATCGCCGACCAGGCCGAGCAGCTGCTCGAACTCTCCACCCCGGTGGTCAAGCTCTGGGAGGGCGTGGTCGCCGTCCCGCTGGTCGGCACGCTCGACTCGGCCCGCGCCCAGGTGGTGATGGAGCGGCTGCTGCAGACCCTGGTCGACACCGGATCGCCGTACGCGATCATCGACATCACCGGCGTCCCGGCGGTGGACACCCAGGTCGCCCAGCACATCCTCAAGACCGTGGTGGCCGCCCGGCTGATGGGCGCCGACTGCATCATCTCCGGCATCCGGCCGCAGATCGCGCAGACCATCGTCGCCCTCGGCATCGAGTTCGGCGACATCGCCACCAAGGCGAGCCTCGCCGACGCCCTGCGCCACGTGCTGCGGCTGACCGGCGTCGAGACCACCCGCCGGCAGCCGCGTCGGGAGTCCTGATGGAGCGGGTGCCGATCCTGAAGATCGGCGACATCCTGCTGGTCTCCATCCAGGTCGACATGTCCGACCAGACGGCGGTCCAGCTCCAGGAGGACCTGGCCGAACGAATCGTCGCAACCGGCAGCCACGGTGTGATCATCGACATCACCGCGCTGGACATCGTCGACTCGTTCGTCGGCCGGATGCTCTCCACCATCGCGTCCATCTCCAAGGTGCTGGACGCCGAGATCGTGGTGGTCGGGATGCGTCCCGCCGTCGCCATCACCCTGGTCGAACTGGGCCTGTCGCTCAACGGCATCCGGACCGCGCTGAACGTCGAGCGGGGCATGGAGCTGATCGCGGCGGCGCGGGTCTACGAGTGGGACGAGGTCGACGCCGACGAGGATGCCGAGACGACGGCCACCACATGACCGCCGGTGTCGATCTGGGCGTGCCGCAGATCCAGGCGATCCAGAGCGACGAGGACGTGGTCCGGGTCCGCCAGCTGGTGCGTACGGTCGCGGTCGCGGTAAAGCTCTCGCTGGTCGACCAGACCAAGCTCGTCACCGCCGCGAGCGAGCTGGCCCGCAACACCCTGGTCTACGGCGGCGGCGGCACGGCCGAGGTGGTCACCGTCGAGGACGACCGCCGGCGCGGGGTGCGGATCCTCTTCGCCGACTCCGGGCCCGGCATCGCCGACATCGAGCTGGCCCTGACCGACGGCTACACCACCGGCAACGGGCTCGGCCTGGGGCTGAGCGGGGCCCGCCGGCTGGTCGACGAATTCGATGTCTGGACCGCCGTCGGCGAGGGGACCCGGATCACCATCACCAAGTGGTCCCGATGAGCGGGGACCTGCTCTCCGACCACGGCATCTGGTTCCGGGTGGAGAGCAGCAGCGCGGCCAGCGCGGTACGCCGGGCGGCCGAGCGCCTCGGCACCCAGTTGGAGCTGGGCGCGTCCCGGACCGCCGACCTGGCGATCGTCGCCGCCGAGCTGACCAGCAACCTGGTCAAGCACGCCGAGGAGGGGAGCCTGCTGCTCCGGCCGGTGCGCCGGAGTGGACGGGCCGGCGTGGAGCTCATCGCCATCGACTCCGGGCCCGGCATGGCCGACCTGACCGTGTCGTCGCGGGACGGGCATTCCACCACCGGGACGCTCGGCATCGGTCTCGGCGCGATCGCCCGGCAGGCGAGCTGGTTCGACGGGTACTCGCTGCCGGGGCGGGGCACCGTGCTGGCCGTACAGGTCTGGTCGGGGCCGGCGCCGGAGCCGTCCTGGGCCGGTGGGCTGACCCGGCCGATCACCGGCGAGCAGGTCAGCGGCGACGGGTACGCCGTCCGGGTCGCCGAGGGCCGGCACCAGGTGCTGGTCTGCGACGGTCTGGGGCACGGGCCGCTGGCCGCCGCCGCCACCGATGCCGCGTTCGCCGCGTTCCGGGCCGCGCCGGCCGGGCCGCCGGGCGCCGTGGTGCTGCATCTGCACCGCGCGATGTCGCACACCCGGGGCGCCGCGCTCGCCGTGGCCGAGCTGGATCCGGCCGCGGGCTTGCTCCGGTACGCCGGGCTGGGCAACATCGCAGCCATGATCGTGGTCGGGGGCGAGCGGCGCCGGAGCCTGGTCTCGTTGCCCGGCATCGCCGGCCACCGGCGTCCGGCCGTGCGGGAGTACGACTACCCGTGGCAGGCCGGCGCGACGCTGGTCATGCACAGCGACGGGGTGGTCGACCGCTGGGACCTCGCCGACTACCCGGGTCTGGACGGGCGGGCGCCCCTGGTGACGGCGGCGACCCTGCTCCGCGACGCCGGGATCCGCCGCGACGACGCCTGCGTCCTGGTCGCCCGGGCGGAGTCATGACCGATCCCGCAGACACTCTGCCGCTGCTCCAGATGGCGCTCCGGATCGAACAGGACATCTTCCTCGTCCGGCAGCGCGGCCGGGAGGCGGCCGCCGCGGTCGGCCTGGAGCACCAGGACCAGGTACGCATCGCCACCGCGCTGAGCGAGGTGGCCCGAGACCTGCTGCACTCGGTCGGCGGCGCGGACGTCACCTTCTCGGTCGTCTTCGATCTCGCCGCCGGCCGCTCCGTGCTGCGGGTGGACCTCGCGCCGGTGGGTCCGCTGCCCGACGGCCGGTACGAGCCGCAGTCCGGCGCGGTGGCGCGGCTGGTCGACATGCTGGCCGTAGTCCCCGCCGATGGGGATACGGTCGTGAGGATGTCCCGACGTGTCCCGGCCAACGCGCAGGCGCTGACCCCGGTGCGACTCGCCGAACTCCGCGCGGAGCTGAGCCAGAGCGCACCGGGCAGCGCCCTGGACGAGCTCGCCGCCCAGAACGAGCAGCTCATCGCCGCGCTCGACGAGGTGCGCAGCCAGCGCGACGAGCTGGAGGTGCTCAACGAGGAGCTCCAGGAGACCAATCGGGGCGTGATGGCTCTCTACAACCAGCTGACCGAGGAGCTGGAGGAGACCAATCGCGGCGTGGTGGCCCTCTACGCCGAACTGGACGAGAAGTCGGCCCAGCTGCGGACGGCGAGCGAGTCGAAGAGCCGCTTCCTGGCCAATGTCAGCCACGAGCTGCGTGCCCCGGTCGCCGCGATCATCGGGCTGGCCCGGCTGCTGGCCGACTCCGCGTCCGATCCGCTCACCGTCGAGCAGGCCCGGCAGGTCGGGTTGATCCGTTCGTCGGCGTCCGACCTGCTCACGCTGGTCAACGAGCTGCTCGACCTGGCGAAGGCGGAGTCGGGCCGGATCGAGCCGAACTGGGCCGACGTGGACCTGCGGGCGCTCTTCGGGCAGCTCCGGGGCACCGTCCGGGCGCTGGCCACGAGGCCGGGCGTCAACCTGGTGGTGGAGGAGCTTCCACGGCCGGCGACCATCCGCTCCGACGAGGTGCTGCTCGCCCAGGTGCTGCGCAACCTGCTGCACAACGGTCTCAAGTTCACCGAGCGGGGCGAGGTCCGGCTGCGCGCGGACCGGCACGAGGACCGCTGGTCGCTGTCGGTCTCCGACACCGGCGTCGGCATCCCGCCCGAGCTGCACGAGCGGATCTTCGAGGAGTTCTACCAGGTGCCCGGGGCGACCCGGGTCGGTGGCACGGGCCTCGGCCTGCCGTACGCGCGCCGGCTGGTGAAGCTGCTCGGCGGGACGTTGGAGCTGTCCAGCGAGCCCGGCCGGGGCAGCACCTTCAAGGTCAGCCTTCCGGTGGGCGGAGCGTGACGGTGGAGGGCAGCGCGGCGACCGTGCTGGTGGTCGACGACAGTCGTACCAAGCGCTACCTGCTGGTCAGCTGGCTGACCCGGGCCGGCTTCAAGACCATCGAGGCGGAGAACGGCGCCGAGGCGCTGGCCCGGGTGGAGATCGATCCGGTCGACCTGGTGGTGCTCGACGTACGGCTGCCGGACCTCAGCGGCTTCGAGGTCTGCGAACGGATCAAGGCGGCCCTTCCGGCGATGCCGGTCATCCACGTCTCCGCGCACGCGGTGGATGTGGTGGATCGAACGCAGGGGCTGACCCGGGGCGCGGACGCCTACCTGGCCGAGCCGATCGAGCCGGAGGAACTGGTCGCCACCGCGCACGCGGTGCTCCGCTACTACCAGGCGCGGCAACGAGCCGAGCTCCTCGCCGATCGCCTTTCCGCGCTGGCCGACGCGACGGTGTCGATGCACGCCGCGCCGAACTTCGTGCGGCTGCTCGAGGCGGCGGCGGCCGGCGCGGCGCAGATCTTCAAGTCGCCCGCAGCGGTGATCGCCGAGACCTTCGAGGGCGACTGCCTGGCCGGTGTGGCGCCGGCGCCGGGGGCGAAGTCGTCCGTCGTCCCGTGGGGGGTCGAGGACACCGGGGTGCCCATCGGCGCCACGGTCCGGATCGACGACCCGGGCGTCTGGGACCTGGTCGACTGGCCGGCCGGCGACACGGTGACCGTGGCCGCGGCCCGGCTGCGCGAGGACCGGCCACCGCTCTACGTGGTGGTGCCGACGCACACCCAGACCGTACGGACGCCGGTGCTGGTGCAGCTCGCGCAGGCGGTCGCGTCGGCTGTGGAGGCGCAGCGCTCCTTCGACGAGGAGCACCGGATCGCGGTGACCCTCCAACGCAGCCTGCTGCCACGCCGGCTCCCCGAGATCGGCGGTCTCGACCTGGCCGTCCGGTACGAGCCGGCGAGCGCGCGGACCGAGGTGGGCGGCGACTTCTACGAGCTGGTGATGCTCGACGGGCACCTGCTGATGGCGATCGGCGACGTCGCCGGGCACTCGCTGCACGCCGCGACCGTGATGGCCGAGCTGCGGCACGCGGTGCGGGCGTACGCGGTCGAGGGGCACCAGCCGGGGGTGATCCTGGACCGGGTCAACGAGCTGATGCGGACCCTGCTGCCGAACGAACTGGCCACCATCTGCGTGCTGCTGGTGCACCCGAGCAGCGGTCTGGTCCGGCTGGCCAGCGCGGGGCACCTGCCGGCGCTGGTCAGCGTGGAGGGCCGGGCCGAGTTCGTCCAGCAGCCCGCGCCGCCGCTCGGCGTCCGCGCGCCCCGCCCACCGGACCTGGAGTTCGTGCTCCCGGCCGGCGCGACGCTGGTCCTCTACACCGACGGGCTCATCGAACGGCGGGACGCCACCATCGACGAGGGGATGGCGGCGCTGGGCGCGGTCGCGTCCCGAGTGGACGACGACCTGGACCGGTTCTGCCAGCGGCTGCTGGTCGAGCTGGCGCCGCCGGAGGTTCAGGACGACGTCGCCGTGGTCGCCGTCCGTCGCCGCTGACCGCCCGGATCAGGCCAGCGAGCGGGCGTACGCGGCCGGGGAGAGGCCGGTGACCGCGGTGAACTCGCGGACCAGGTGGGCCTGGTCGCTGAAGCCGAGGTCGGCGGCGAGCGTCGCCCAGTCGAGCGGCCCGCCGGCGGCCCGTTCGATCGCCTCCTGGAGCCGGTAGCGCCGGATCACCCACTTCGGACCGACGCCGACGTGGTCGAGGAAGAGCCGCTGCAGTCGCCGGGTGGAGACGCCGTGCCGCCGGGCGAAGTCGTCCACCCGCAGGATGCCCCGGTCGGCGCGAATCTCCTCGACCAGTGCGGTCGCCTCGGCGGCCAGCGGGTCCGGCTCGGGCTTCCAGCTCGTGAGCAGGGTGTCCAACCGCTGGCACCGGTCGTCGTCCGTACCGGCGCAGACGGGACCGCCGGCGGGCAGCCCGACGGCGGCGAGCGGCTCCCGCCGGCCGGTCAGCTCGGCGACCGGACGTCGCCAGAACGGCCGGAAGCCGCCCGGGCGGAACTGGATCCCGCTGACCCGGCCGGTGCCGCGCAGCGTGATGGTGAAGAGGTGGGTCCCCACGCCGGCCACCTCGGCGGTCTCCGGGCCGCCGGCCTGGCCGTGGAACACCACGTTGATCGCCGGGTGGGGCAGCACCCGCTGCTCGTGCGGCTCGGCGAGCTCCCAGTCGATGAGCCAGTAGTGCTCGACGTAGCGGCGCAGCGCCGGGGCGGGCAGCCGCCGGCGGAACCGGACCTGCCGCAGCAGCCGGCCGGGGTCGAGGATCCCCCGACTGTCCCGCCGCGGCTGCTGTCGCATTTCTTCAAGACCGCCCTCATACGCTGGCCCTATGGCCACAAAGACTAGTGAGCTGCTGGCCGCCGCCGCACCACGGACGGTGGCGGTGGTCCGCGGCATCTCCGCCGATCAGCTGGAACTGCCCACCCCGTGCCCCGACTACTCGGTGCGCGACCTGCTCAACCACCTGTACGACGTGGTGGTCAACTTCCAGGCGCTTGCCCGCAGACGGGAGGTGGACTGGTCGGCGAAGACCGACCACCTGACCGAGGGCTGGCGGGACGGGTTCGAGGCGGAGACCGGGCGGCTGATCGAGGCGTGGTCCGACCCGGCCGCGCTGGAGGGCGTCTCGCCCGGCATGGGCCTGCCGCAGGAGACGGTCGGCGAGATGGCCCTGACCGACCTGACCGTGCACGGCTGGGACCTGGCCCGGGCCACCGGCCAGCGGCTGGACGCCGAGCCGGAGGTGCTGGGGGCGCTGCACGGCTTCATGGATCGGATGGGGTCCACCGGCCGGCAGATGGGCGCCTTCGCCGATCCCGTCCCCACCACCGGGGAGGCCACCGACCTCGACCGCCTCCTCGGCCGCACCGGCCGCAACCCCGCCTGGATTCCTACCGCCTGAGCACACCGGCCGGTGCCGTCCTGCCGCGCCGGCCGTCCTTGACACCGCTATTCACTGAGCCGCCGTGCTGGCGACCGTCGGTGTCGGCCTGCTCCTCCTCCGGTCCAGCACGGCGGTGGAGGAGCTGTGACGCGGCGGCCGCCCGCTACGCTGTTGAACGCGGAGGCCCGCCCCCGGCGGGTCCCCGTGCCGGGCCGCGCGGGGACGGCGGAGAGCGGAACAGCGGGAGACCAACAGCATGCAGAACCAGCCCGGCGGCGCGCCGCCGGTGTTCGTCGACCGGACCGGGCGGCGTCGCCGGCTTACCGTGATTGCCGGCACGGTGATGGGCGTTGGCCTGCTCACCAGCCTCGGCCTGATCCTGGCCGGCCTCTTCTTCGACTCGTCGGTGTCGCTGCCCGGCTGGTCGGAGACGAAGGAGCAGCCGCCGATCGAGGCCGGGGTGGACGCCCCGGGCGGGCGGGGCGATCACGCCAGCCCCAGCCCCGGGCCGGCGCCGGCGACCAGCACCTCGGTGCCCGTGCCGTCGCTCTCGCCCACCTCCGCGGGCGGCAGCACCGCCACGACCAGGAGCACCGCACCCGCCCCCCAGCCGTCCGGTTCCACGGTGCCCGGCCAGGGTGACGAGCGGCGCAGCACCGCCAAGCCGAGCAGAACGCCCGGCAAGCCCTGACGATGGCCCGACACGTAGCCCGCCGAGATCCCCGGGCGCACTGGCTGCTGCTCCTGCTCGGCATGGCCGTCCTGCTCGCCGCGCTCAGTTTCAACGCCATGGTCACCAACGTCACCGGCGGCAGCGGCCCGTCCAACGCCCACGCCTCGCCCGCGCCGCGAGCGGTCACCACCGGCGGGCCGGTGCTGCGGCTGGACAGCCCTACGCCGATCGCCCGCCGGATACCGGCGCGGATCATCGCGCTGACCTTCGACGACGGGCCGGACCCGCGCTGGACGCCGCAGGTGCTCGACGTGCTGCGCCGGCACCACGCCCACGCCACGTTTTTCCTGGTCGGCGCCCGGGTCAACGAGCACCCGGAGCTGGTGCGGCGGATCCTCGCCGAGGGGCACGAGATCGGCTCGAACACCTTCACCCACGTGGAGCTGAGCGCGGTGCCGGCCTGGCGGGCCGCGTCCGAGCTCTCCTGGACCCGCACGGCGATCGCCGGTGTCACCGGCCGCGAGGTGACGCTGCTCCGGCCGCCGTTCTCGTCCACCACGACGTCGCTCACCGCGCCGCAGTACCAGGCGCTGCGGGACGCCGCGGGCAGCGGGCACGTGGCCGTGCTCGCCGACCGGGACGTCAAGGACTGGCAGCGGCCGGGTGTCCCCGCCATCGTCCAGGCGGCCAGCCCGCAGGCCGGGGCGGGCGCGGTCGTGCTGATGCACGACGGCGGCGGCGACCGGAGCCAGACGGTGGCCGCCCTCGACCGGCTGCTGCCCCGGCTGACCAGGGAGGGCTACCGGTTCACCACCGTCTCCGAGGGGATCGGCGCGCCGAGCTCGATGGTGCCGGCCGGCGCCGGCGCCCGGCTGAGCGGCACGACCCTGCGCTGGGCGCAGGTCGGCGCCGGCTGGCTGGCCTCGGCGATGAATGTGCTGCTCGGCGTCGCGCTGGCGCTCGGCGTCGCCCGGCTCGCGGTGCAGGTGGTCTGCGCTCAGCTGCACGTGCGCCGGGTGCGCCGGCCGAGCCGCCGCCGGCCCGAGGTGAACGGCCCGGTCTCGGTCATCGTCCCGGCGTACAACGAGGCCGCGAACATCGCCGCCACCGTGCGGTCGCTGGTGGCCAGCGCGTACCCGGCGCTGGAGGTGATCGTGGTGGACGACGGCTCCACCGACGGCACCGCGGAGATCGTCGAGCGGATGCGGCTACGCGGGGTGCGGGTGATCCGGCAGGCCAACGCCGGCAAGCCGGCCGCGCTGAACACCGGCATCCGGGCCGCCCGGGCCGAGCTGCTTGTGCTGGTGGACGGGGACACCGTGTTCCAGCCGGACACGGTGTACCGGCTGGTGCAGGGCTTCGCCGACCCGACGGTCGGAGCGATCTCCGGCAACACCAAGGTCGCCAACCGGCGCCGACTGCTCGGCCGCTGGCAGCACCTGGAGTACGTGATCGGCTTCAACCTCGACCGCCGGATGTACGACGTGCTGGAGTGCATGCCGACCATCCCCGGCGCGATCGGCGCGTTCCGTCGGGAGGTGCTGCTCGGGGTGGCCGGCGTCCCCTCGGACACCCTCGCCGAGGACACGGACCTGACCATGAAGGTGCTCCGGGCCGGCTGGCGGGTGGTGTACGAGGAGGGCGCGATCGCCTGGACCGAGGCGCCGTCGTCGCTGCGTCAGCTCTGGCGGCAGCGGTACCGCTGGTGCTACGGCACCATGCAGGCGATGTGGAAGCACCGGCACGCGCTCCGCGAGCAGGACGCCGGTGGCAAACTGGGCCGGCGTGGCCTGCCGTACCTGACCGTGTTCCAGATCGTGCTGCCGCTGGCGGCACCGGCGGTCGACGTCTTCGCCCTCTACGGGCTGCTCTTCCTGCCCTGGTCGTCGCTCGCGCTGGCCTGGGTGGCGCTGCTGCTGCTCCAGGCGCTGACCGCCGCGTACGCGCTGCGGCTGGACCGGGAGCGCCTCGGCCCGCTCTGGTCGCTGCCGTTCCAGCAGTTGGTCTACCGGCAGGTGATGTACCTGGTGGTGGTGCAGTCGGTGGTCACCGCGGTGGTCGGCAACCGGCTGCGCTGGCAGCGGATGGTGCGTACCGGGGAGGCGGCGGCGCTGGTCGACTCGGCTCCCACGGGCCGCTGACGCTTTCGCTGGCGGCCCGGCCCGGCCCGCCGCACGGCGGCGGTCAGGGCGCCCGAACGGGCCGTCGGGCGGCCGGGTCAGCGGGCGTTGAGGAGGCCCGCCGACCAGGAGAGCGCCAGGCCGATGACGGCGGAGCAGCAGCAGATCAACAGGGCGGCGGCGACCACGCCGAGGATCACCCAGGCCGTCCCGCGCCGGGCCGCGCCGGCTCGCGCTCTCGGCGGTACGTCAGCCCCGGCCGCCTCCTCGTCGTCGCTCACCGCGCGGCCCCGATCATCCCGGCAGTCTAGGTCGGGTTCGTCCCACCCTGGGCGCACCCCGACCATCCCGGACCCAACCGAGCGCGCCCGACCCGCAAGATCGCGCTCGATCCTGGAAGTAGTGGCCTCCTGCGCGGGCCGAGGGGACTGTTCCCTGATCGAGAGTGACCTTCACCTGTGACGGCGACCGGGGTCTGCGGGTGCCCGCCGCCTCGCGGCAGGATGGGGCGATGGGTCTTGTTTCGCTCGCCGACATCCGGGCCGCCGCCGTCGACATCGCGGGCGTCGTGACGCGTACTCCGCTGATGCCCACGCCGTGGGACGCGGCGCTGTGGCTCAAGCCGGAGAGCCTGCAACCGGTGGGTTCGTTCAAGCTGCGCGGCGCGACCCACGCGGTCGCCCGGCTCGACCCGGCGGTGCGGCTCCGGGGCGTGGTGACCCACTCGTCCGGTAACCACGGGCAGGCGCTGGCGTACGCCGCCCGGGCGGCCGGCGTCCCGTGCACCGTGGTGGTGCCGGAGGGGGCGCCGCGGGTCAAGGTCGACCGGATCCGGGCTCTCGGCGCCGAGGTGGTGCTCGTCCCGCCGGCCCGTCGGCTCGCCGAGGCGGAGCGGATCGTCGCCGGGACCGGTGCCACCCTGGTGCCGCCCTTCGACGATCGGCGGATCATCGCCGGGCAGGGCACCGTCGGGTTGGAGATCGTCGAGGATCTGCCCGACGTGGAGGTGGTGCTGGTGCCGGTGGGCGGCGGTGGCCTCTCCTCCGGAGTGGCCACGGCGGTGAAGGGGCTCCGCCCGTCCACCGCGGTGATCGGGGTCGAGCCGCTGCTCGCCGCGGACGCCCGGGAGTCGCTCGCCGTCGGCGAGGTGGTGGTCTGGGACGTCGAGCGGACCTACCGGACGAGTGCCGACGGGCTGCGTACCCACCTGTCCGCGCTGACCCTCGCCCACCTGCGGGAACGCCTCGACGGCATCGTCACGGTGACCGAGGAGGAGATCGGCGCGGCGATGGGCCGGCTGGTCCGCGACGCCCGCCTGGTGGTCGAGCCGAGCGCCGCCGTGGCGGTCGCCGCCCGGCTCTTCCGCAGCGCGGACCTGCCGTCCGGCCGTACGGTCGCGGTGGTCACCGGCGGCAACGTCGACCCCACCCTGCTCGCCCAGGTCGTCACCGCCCCCTGAACCCCCCTCGTGCCGCCGCCGGGCACGGTGCGCGTGGGCGGGGCGAGGCGGGTCGGGGTCAGGCGCGGCCGAGGCGGTCCAGGATCCAGGCGTTGATGAACGCCTCCTCGCGCCAGGCGTCGTACCGGCCGCTGGGGCCGCCGTGCCCGGCGCCCATCTCGGTCTTGAGCAGGTAGTCGCCCTGCGGGGCGGCCGCCCGCAGCCGGGCGATCCACTTGGCCGGCTCGTGGTAGAGCACCCGGGTGTCGTTCAGGCTGGTCACCGCGAGGATGGCCGGGTAGTCGACCGGGGCCACGTTCTCGTACGGGGTGTACGACTTCATGTACGCGTACACGTCGGGGTTGTCCAGGGGGTTGCCCCACTCCTCCCACTCGGTGACGGTCAGCGGCAGCGACGGGTCGAGGATCGAGGTGAGCGCGTCCACGAAGGGCACCTGCGCGACGATGCCGGCGAACGCGTCCGGAGCCAGGTTGGCCACCGCGCCCATCAGCAGACCGCCGGCCGAGGCGCCCCGGGCCACCAGGCGGTCGCTGGCCGTCCAGCCGGCCTTGACCAGGTGCCGGGCGCAGGCCACGAAGTCGGTGAAGGTGTTCTTCTTGGCCAGCAGCTTGCCCTCGTCGTACCAGCGGCGGCCCAGTTCGCCGCCGCCGCGGATGTGCGCCACGGCGAAGATGACGCCCCGGTCGAGCAGGGAGAGCCGGGCGATTGAGAACCACGGGTCCATGCTGGCCTCGTACGAGCCGTAGCCGTAGATGACGCAGGGGGCGGAACCGTCGCGCGGGCTGTCCTTGCGGCAGACCAGCGAGATCGGCACCCGGGTGCCGTCGTCGCCGAGCGCCCAGTCCCGGTGCTGCTCGTAGTCGGCCGGGTCGTACGCCCGCCCGTCCGGCCCGGGCCGCACCGGCTTCCGCTTGCGCAGCACCATCTGCCGGGTGAGCAGGTCGTAGTCGTAGACCGAGTCCGGGGTGACCAGCGAGGTGTAGCGCAGCCGCAGCTCGCGGGTCCGGTACTCGGGGTTGGCGTCCAGCCCGACGCTGTAGATCGGCTCGGGGAAGTCGATGTCGTACTCGTCGCCGCCGCCGACCGGGAGCACCCGCAGCCCGGTCAGCCCGTTGCTGCGCAGGGAGACGACCAGGTAGTTCTCGAACGCGTCGACCGCCTCCAGCCGGGTGCCCGGGGAGTGCTCGATCAGCGGCGTCCAGTCGCCGGGCGCGTCCGCCGAGGTGAACGCGAGCGCGAAGTCCTCCGCGCCGTCGTTGTGCAGGATCAGGAACCGGTGTCCGTGGTGCTCCACCGAGTACTCGACGCCCTGCCGGCGCGGGGCGATGATGGCCGGCTCGCCGGTCGGGTTGGCCGCCGGGATCACCCGGACCTCGCTGGTGATCTTGCTGTGGATGTCGATGACCACGAACCGCTCGGAGCGGGTCAGCTCGACACCGACCCAGAACCGCTCGTCGTCCTCCTGGTGGACCACCACGTCCTCACTCGACGGCCGGCCGACGGTGTGTCGCCAGACCCGGTTCGGCCGCCAGGCGTCGTCGACCGTGACGTAGAAGAGCGCCGAGGCGTCCGTCGACCAGGCCGTGCCGTAGAAGGTGTCCCGGATCTCGTCGGCGAGCACCTCTCCGGTCTGCAGGTCCTTGACCCGCAGGGTGAACCGCTCGGCGCCGGCGAAGTCCGTCGAGTACGCCAGCCAGCGCCCGTCCGGGCTGACGTCGAACGCGCCCAGGGCGAAGAAGTCGTGCCCCTCGGCGAGCTGGTTGCCGTCGAGCAGCACCTCCTCGCCCTCCAGGGGGGCGCCGTCGGCGCTGACCGGGGGTGCGGTCTCGCCGTCGCGGACGGTTCGGCGGCAGTGCACGCCGTACTGCTGCCCCTCGACCGTGCGGGTGTAGTACCAGTAGCCGTCCTTGCGGGTGGGCACGGACAGGTCGGTCTCCTGGGTGCGGCGGCGGGTCTCCTCGAACAGCTCCGCCCGCAGCCCCGCCAGGTGCGCGGTCCGCGCCTCGGTGTACGCGTTCTCCGCGGTCAGGTAGGCGATCGTCTCCGGGTCGTCCTTCGCCGCGAGCCAGGCGTACTCGTCGACGACGGTGTCGCCGTGGTGGGTGCGCTCGGTCGGGACACGCTTGGCGGCGGGCACGGGGGTCTCGGTGGTCACGCCCGTCACGTTACCGGCCCGGCCGGTCGGACCCGTCGATACGCGGCTGGTGCGGATCGCACCTGAGCTACCCGGATCGCGTACCGGCTTCGCGAGGTTCGTCTTCGGCCGGCCACAGCTCGGCGGCCGTCGCCGCGAGTACGGTGAGCAGCCGGGTCACCGCCGGCGGACGCTACGTTGATCGAGGTCGAGATCACCGCCGCGACCCGGCTTGCCGACCGCGAGCTGTCGTCGCGCTGAGCCGCGCCGGATCTGCGGTCCGAGCCGACGAGTCTGCTCTGTGTACGGTGGGCTGCCGGCAGGTTTTAGCAGCTCACCGGTCCTGTCGCAGGATTCGCCGCCGTCGGTGTTCGAACACATGTACGATGGCCGGCATGGCGGCAGCAGCGAGTTCGACCGACCGGCCCGGAGCCCTCGAGATCACTCGGCGACTGGCGGAGATCTGTGGCCCGCCCTTCGCCCGCTTCGCCGGCCCGGCCGACGAGGTCGCCGGCCGGCCCGCCCGTTGGGTGGCGGTGCCGGGTGGCCCGCACGCCGCCGCCGAGGTGCTGCGGTTGGCCGCCGCGCACGACCTCACCGTCGTTCCCCGGGGCGCCGGCACCAAGATCGACTGGGGTGCCGCCCCGGCGCAGCTCGACATCATGCTGGACACCGGCCGGCTCGCCGGGGTCTGGCACGAGCCGCAGGGGTCGCCGACGGCCGAGGTCGGCGCCGGGACCCCGCTGCGGGCGGTCCAGGCGACCCTGGAACGCACCGGTCAGCGGCTGCCGGTGGATCCCCCGTCCCCCGGGGCGACCCTCGGCGGCGTGCTCGCCGCCGACGAGGCCGGCCCGCTGCGGCAGCGGCACGGCAGCCCGTGCGCCCAACTGGTCGGGGTCCGTTACCTGGACGCCGACGGCGAGCTGGTGAGCCTGGGCGAGGCCGGGGCCGCGCTGCTCGGCCGGGCCGCTCCGGTGGTGGGTGGCGGCAGCGGCGGCACCGTCCCGTCGGGCCGGGCCGGGCCGGGTGGCGGCGCGGCGGCGCTGTTCGGGGCGGGTGATCTGCCGGGGCTGGACCTCGCCCGGCTGCTCTGCGGCTCCCAGGGCGGCCTGGGCGTGCTGGTCTCGGCGACCATGCGGGTGCAGGCCGTCCCCGCCGGCCGGCTCTGGGTGACCCGGCCGGTCTGGACGCCGCTGGAGGTGCACGACCTGGTCCGGACGGTGCTCGCCGCCCGGCTCGACCCGGCGGCGATCGAGCTGGACCTGCCTGTCCCGGTGCCCCTGCCGCGCCGGCGGGTCCATCCCGATCACCCGTCGGTCAGCGGCCGGCCCGACCATCCCGCGACGGCCCGCCGCGCCGGTGGACCGGCCGCGGCGGGCAGCCTGTTGGTGCTGCTGGAGGGCGGCCCGGCCGACGTGGTCGAGCGGGCCGAGCGGCTGGTCGCCCTCCTCGGTCGGGAAACCGTCGTCAGCCACGCCGCGCCGGAGTGGTGGGGGCGGTACCCGTTCGGTCCGGGCGACACCGCACTCCGGATCGAGGTGCCCATCAGCGATCTTCACGCGGCGGTCTACGCACTGCGCGACGCGGCCGGCGGCCCGGTGCCGATCCGCGGCTCCGCCGGGGTCGGCACGGTGCACGCCGCCCTGCCCGGCGCGCTGGCGCCCGACCGGGTGGCGTCGATCCTCGCCGCCGTCCGCGGGGTGCTGCTGGCCCGGCAGGGCCGCTGCGTCGTGGTGGCCGCCCCCGCGCCGGTGCGCTGGGCGGTCGACCTCTGGGGCGAGCTGCCGACGCTGCCCCGCCTCCGCGCGGCCAAGGAACACCTCGACCCGCACCAGCGCCTCGCCCCCGGCCGCCTCCCCGGCGGCCTCTGACCCGCCCACCCCCTCCCTGGCCCTGGTGATCATGAAGTTGTTGTCATCCGGCACGGCGTGTCGCAGCAACAACTTCATGATCACCGGGGGCGGCGGGCGGGCAGGGCTCGGCGCGGGCGCTCCGGGGTGGCGGGGAATCAGGTGCGGGTCAGAGGGCGTCGTTGCGGAGGACGAGGATGGCGATGTCGTCGCGGGGCGCCTCGACGGAGAAGCCGATCGCGGTGGCGCGGAGCCGGGCGGCCACCACGTCCGCCGAGTAGCCGGCCAGCGGGGCGGCCGATTCGCGCAGCCGTTCGGTGCCGAAGAGCTCCCGGCCGCGCCGCCGCTCGGTCACCCCGTCGGTGTAGAAGATCAGGGCGTCCCCCGGCCCGAGCGGGATCTCCGCGGTCGGCGTACTGATCGAGTCGAGTAGCCCGAGGGCGGTGCCGCCGGCCCCGACGAAGGCGGCGCCACCGCCGCCGCCCAACAGCACCGGCCGGTCGTGCCCGGCCAGGTGCAGGGCCACGTCGAGCCGGTCGCCCTCGCCCGGCCCGACCGCGGCCAGCGCCAGCGTGCAGTACCGGCCGCCGCCCCGCTCGACCAGCGTCTCGTTGAGTCGGCTCAGCACCTCGGGCAGCGGCTTGCCGTCGCCGACCAGCGCCCGGATCACGTCCCGGACCAGGCCGGTCACCGCCGCCGCCTGGACGCCCTTGCCGGAGACGTCCCCGACCACCACCAGCCAGCGGCCGTCCGGCAGCGGCACCACGTCGTAGAAGTCGCCCCCGACGTCGGCGTCTCCGCCGGTCGGGACGTACTCGGCGGCGAAGCCGATCCCCGAGACCACCGGGAGCACCGGCGGCAGCAGCGACTGCTGGAGCGTCTGGGCCACCCGGCGGCGCTCGGCGTGGATCCGGGCGTTCTCGATCGCCAGGGCCGCCCGCCGGGCCACGTCCTCCAGCACCGAGACCTCGTCCGGGTCGTGCCGGTGCCGCTGGTGACGCCCCACCGCCAGGGTCCCGAGCCGCTGGCCGCGGGCGATCAGCGGGACGGCGAAGCCCTCCATCGGGGCGCCGAGCGGCACCTGCGTGGCGTTCCGCGACGCCTCGCGCAGCCGGGCCTGGATCGACTCCGGCCCGGTCTCCTGGAGCACCTTGTGCAGCGCCGGCAGCTTCGACTCGTCGGCGTGGCTGGACGCGGCGAGCCGCAGCCGACCCCACTCATCGGTGGCGTGCACCGCGCACCACTGCCCGAGCCGCGGCACCACGAGCTGCGGGATGAGCGCCATGGTCAGCTCGACGTCCAGGGACTGGGCGAGCAGCTCGCTCGCCTCGGCCAGGAAGGTCAGCCAGCCCTGCCGGCGGACGTCCGCCCGGCGCAGCCGGTCGTTCTCGAGATGCAGCGAGAGCCGCTCGGCCGCCAGCACGGCGAGCGGCCGGGCGTAGGCCGACGGCGCCGCGTCCAGCTCCAGCTCCCCGGCGTACGGCCGATGCACGGCCAGCGGCACCCGGAGCAGCTCGTTGCCCTCCCGGGGCTGCCGCCCGTACCGGGCCAGGACCTGGGGGCCCCGTCCATCGCCCCGGTCCAGCCGGACCACGCCACCGGCCGCGCCGACCATCTCGCCGAGTCGGGTCAGCAGCGCGCTGGCGAACTCCGGCAGCGGGTCGTCCGCGTACGGGTCGGGGCTGGTCTGCATCAGCTCGCTGATCCCGGCGGCGCTCGGCCCGGAACTCTCCCCGGCCGCGCTGTTCGCGCCCCGGGCCGAGGTATGCGGCGCCAGCGGCTCCTCGGCCTCCGCGTCCCCGGCCGGCGGGTCGGCCGGGTGCCGGTCCAGCCGAAACCAGACGCCCTTCCCGGTGGGCAGGTAGGTGGTACCCCAGCGGCTGGCGAAGTGGTCCACCAGCAGCAGCCCCCGACCCCGCTCGGCCACCTCGCTGATGTCGGACGACAGGTTGCGGACGCCGACGACCAGCTCGTCCACCGGGCCCACGGCGAAGTCGGAGACGGTCACGGTCAGCCCGATCTCGTCCGCGGCGACCTCGATGTCCAGTTCGGTGCGCGCGTGCTCGACGGCGTTGGTGGAAAGCTCTGTGGTGAGCAGCAGTGCCTCGTTGAGCAGCTCGTCGAGTCCCGCATCGGCCAGCACGGAGCGGACCAGGGCACGGGCGGCGGCGGGGGTACGCCGGTCCGCGGGGAGCCTGACCCGCCGGACATGCTCGTCCGAGCCGCCGGTCATCGCGGGCCCCGCCTCCGCCGCTGACACCTCCGTATCCTCCACCGCCGCCACCCCGGGTGCCAAGCCGGTCCACCGACCTCGCGGCGGGCCGGTGACGCGGTACCACCGGCGTCCCGGCCCGGATCGGGGCATCCCGGGCGTCGTACCGCCAGCCACCTCGCGCGACCCCAGAGGAGCAAGATTTGCACAAACTCGGAGGTAGGGGGCTCCACCACGCGCCGAGGCGCCAACTTCAGCCACCGTGGGGGTTGCGGCCCACGGACGACCACGGCGAGGCGTCCGGACTCGCTGGGCCGGGACGCGTGGGCGTGGCGAGCCGTCGCAGCCGTGGCCTCGACGGCGGCGCGGGCAGAATGGTGGGATGGCCAAGTCGGCACGAGCTGTATGCCCCGAGCTGAGCGAGGAATGATGACCACGGCGAAACATTCGGTAGCCGCGGACCCGTCCGCCCCCGATCACGAGGTGCTGCTCGCCGAACTGGCGGAGGCGCTGCGGCGGGTCCGCCGCGGCGACCTGAAGGTCCGGCTGCCCCGACGCGCCGGTACGGCGGGCGAGGTGGCCGACGCCTTCAACGATGTGGTGTCGCTGCAGGAGCGGCAGCACCTGGACCTGCGCCGGATCAGCCGGATCGTCGGCCGGGACGGCCGCCTCACCGAACGCCTTGACGAGGAGGGCTTCGACGGCTCCTGGGCGGAGGGTCAGCGGGCGATCAACTCGCTGATCGACGATCTGGGCCGGCCCACCACCGAGATCGCCCGGGTGATCGTGGCGGTGGCCGAGGGCGACCTCTCCCAGCACATGGCGCTGGAGATCGACGGTCGTCCGCTGCGCGGTGAGTACCTACGCATCGGCCGCACCGTGAACACCATGGTCGACCAGCTCTCGTCCTTCTCCAACGAGGTGACCCGGGTGGCCCGCGAGGTCGGCACCGAGGGCAAGCTGGGCGGCCAGGCCAACGTCCGCGGCGTCGCCGGCACCTGGAAGGACCTCACCGACTCGGTGAACACCATGGCGTCGAACCTGACGTACCAGGTGCGGTCGATCTCCCAGGTCTCCACGGCGGTCGCCAAGGGCGACCTGTCGCAGAAGATCACCGTGTCGGCGAAGGGCGAGGTCGCCGAGCTCGCGCACACCATCAACGCGCTCACCGACACGCTGCGGCTCTTCGCCGAGCAGGTGACCCGGGTGGCCCGCGAGGTGGGCACCGAGGGCAAGCTCGGCGGTCAGGCGGAGGTGCCGAACGTCGCCGGGACCTGGAAGGACCTGACCGACAGCGTCAACTCGATGGCGTCCAACCTGACCGCCCAGGTGCGCAACATCGCCCAGGTCTCCACGGCGGTCGCCCGAGGCGATCTGTCCCAGAAGATCACGGTCGCCGCCCAGGGCGAGATCCTGGAACTCAAGGACACCGTCAACACGATGGTGGACCAGCTGTCGTCGTTCGCCGACGAGGTGACCCGGGTGGCCCGCGAGGTGGGGATCGAGGGCAAGCTGGGCGGTCAGGCCCAGGTACGCGGCGTTTCCGGCACCTGGCGCGACCTCACCGAGAACGTCAACCAGCTCGCCGGCAACCTGACCAGCCAGGTCCGCAACATCTCCCAGGTCTCCACCGCGGTCGCCAAGGGTGACCTCTCGCAGAAGATCACCGTGGACGCCCAGGGCGAGGTCCTGGAGCTGAAGAACACGGTGAACACGATGGTGGACCAGCTGTCGTCGTTCGCCGACGAGGTGACCCGGGTGGCCCGCGAGGTGGGCACCGAGGGCAAACTCGGCGGTCAGGCGCAGGTCAAGGGGGTTTCGGGGACCTGGCGGGACCTGACCGACAACGTGAACTCGATGGCGTCGAACCTGACCAGCCAGGTGCGGAACATCGCCTCGGTCACCACCGCCGTCGCCAAGGGCGACCTGAGCCAGAAGATCACCGTCGACGCCCGGGGCGAGATCCTGGAGCTGAAGTCGACGGTGAACACGATGGTGGATCAGCTGTCGTCGTTCGCCGACGAGGTGACCCGGGTGGCCCGCGAGGTCGGCACCGAGGGCAAGCTCGGCGGTCAGGCCCAGGTACGCGGTGTGGCCGGCACCTGGCGGGACCTGACCGACAACGTGAACTCGATGGCGTCGAACCTCACCGCCCAGGTGCGCAACATCGCCCAGGTCTCCACCGCAGTGGCCAAGGGCGACCTGTCGCAGAAGATCACGGTGGACGCCCGGGGCGAGATCCTGGAGCTGAAGTCGACGGTGAACACGATGGTGGATCAGCTGTCGTCGTTCGCCGACGAGGTGACCCGGGTGGCGCGCGAGGTGGGCACCGAGGGCAAGCTGGGCGGTCAGGCGCAGGTCAAGGGGGTTTCGGGGACCTGGCGGGACCTGACCGACAACGTGAACTCGATGGCGTCGAACCTGACCAGCCAGGTGCGGAACATCGCCTCGGTCACCACCGCCGTCGCCAAGGGCGACCTGAGCCAGAAGATCACCGTCGACGCTCAGGGCGAGATCCTGGAGCTGAAGTCGACGGTGAACACGATGGTGGATCAGCTGTCGTCGTTCGCCGACGAGGTGACCCGGGTGGCGCGCGAGGTGGGCACCGAGGGCAAGCTGGGCGGTCAGGCGCAGGTCAAGGGCGTCTCCGGCACCTGGCGGGACCTGACGGAGAACGTCAACCAGCTCGCCTCGACGCTCACCACCCAGCTGCGGGCGATCGCCCAGGTGTCGACCGCGGTGACCCGGGGCGACCTGACCCAGCGGATCGCGGTCGAGGCGCAGGGCGAGGTCGCCGAGCTCAAGGACAACATCAACCAGATGATCGTCACCCTGCGGGAGACCACCAAGAAGAACGCCGAGCAGGGCTGGCTGGACTCCAACCTGGCCCGGATCGGCGGTCTGCTGCAGGGCCAGCGCGACCTGGGCGAGGTCTGCCGCATGATCATGCTGGAGGTGACCCCGCTGGTCGACGCGCAGCTCGGCGCGTTCTTCCTGGCGGACACCTCCGAGGGCAGCCTGCGGCTGCGGCTGACGGCCTCGTACGGCTACGTGGCGCGGGGACGCGACGTCACCTTTGCGCCCGGTGAGGGGCTGGTCGGGCAGGCGGCGCTCTCCCGCCGGACGATCCGGGTGAAGGCGCAGCCGGACGGGCGGCTCACGATCCGCTCCGGGCTGGCCGAGACGCCCCCGGCCGACCTGGTGGTGCTGCCGATCCTCTTCGAGGGTGAGCTGCTCGGCGTGATCGAGTTCGCCAGCGTGACCCCGTTCTCCGAGCTGCACCTGTCGTTCCTGGAGCGGCTGGTGCTGACCATCGGCCTGGCGGTGAACACCATCCAGGCCAACCGGCGTACGGAGGAACTGCTGGCCCAGTCCCAGCGGCTCGCCCAGGAGCTGCAGGAGCAGTCGGCGGAGCTGCAGCGGACCAACGCCGAGCTGGAGGACAAGGCCAAGCTGCTCTCCGAGCAGAAGGGCAACATCGAGACGAAGAACCGGGAGATCGAGCTGGCCCGGCTCGGCCTGGAGGACAAGGCGCAGCAGCTCACCCGGGCGTCGGCGTACAAGTCGGAGTTCCTGGCGAACATGAGCCACGAGCTGCGTACGCCGCTGAACTCGTTGCTGCTGCTGGCCCGGCTGCTGGCGGAGAACTCGGAGCAGAACCTCACCCCCAAGCAGATCGAGTTCGCCCGGACGATCCACAGCGCCGGCTCCGACCTGCTCTCGCTGATCGACGACATCCTCGACCTGTCCAAGATCGAAGCGGGCCGGATGGACGTCGAGCCGAACGAGGTGCGCTTCTCCGAGATCCGCGGCTACGTCGAGCAGGCGTTCGCCCCGCAGGCCGAGGAGAAGGGCCTCGACTTCCAGGTGCGGGTGGCGAAGGACCTGCCGCCGTCCCTGGTCACCGACGCCCTGCGGTTGCAGCAGATCCTGCGCAACCTGCTCTCCAACGCGGTGAAGTTCACCGACGCCGGCGGGGTGACCCTGCGGATCGCCCCGGCCCCGGAGAACGCGATCTTCGACGTGCCGGCGCTGACCAACGCCCGGCAGGTGATCGCGTTCACGGTCATCGACACCGGCATCGGCATCTCGGACGACAAGCTGTCGCTGATCTTCGAGGCGTTCCAGCAGGCGGACGGCACCACCAGCCGGCGGTACGGCGGCACGGGGCTGGGCCTGTCGATCAGCCGCGACCTGGCCCGGCTGATCGGCGGCACGATCACGGTGTCGTCGGTGCCCGGGCAGGGCTCGACCTTCACCCTCTTCGTACCCGACGTGCTGGCACCGGACGCGGTGGTGGCGCCGCAGCCGCCGTCGCCGGCCCGCGCGGGCCTGCCGTCGTCGCTGCTCATGCCGATGGAGCTGCCGGCGCCGCCGGAGACCCCGGCGACCCGGCGACTGGAGGGCGCCACCGTGCTGATCGTCGACGACGACGTCCGCAACGTCTTCGCCCTGACCAGCGCGTTGGAACTGCACGGTATGACCGTGTTGTACTCGGACAACGGGGCGGACGGGGTCCGCCTGCTGGCCGAGCATCCGGAGGTGGACATCGTGCTGATGGACGCGATGATGCCGGACCAGGACGGGTACGAGACCACCCGGCAGATCCGGCGCAACCACCGCTTCGCTGACCTGCCGATCGTCTTCCTGACCGCGAAGGCGATGCCGGGCGACCGCGAGTCGGCGCTCGCGGCCGGTGGCAGCGACTACATCACCAAGCCGGTTGATCTGGACGAGCTGATCGAGCTGATGGCGTCCTGGATCAGCGGCAGCCGGGGCAAGGAGAGCTCGTGACGCAGACGGCCAAGGCGCTGCTGGTGGACGACCGACGGGAGAACCTGATGGCCCTGGAGGCGATCCTCCAGGGGCTCCCGGTGCAGTCGGTGGCCGTGGAGAGCGGCGAAGCGGCGCTGAAGCAGCTGCTGGTCGAGGACTTCGCGGTGATCCTGCTGGACGCGCAGATGCCGGAAATGGACGGGTTCGAGACCGCGACCCACATCAAGCGGCGGGAGCGGACCCGGCACGTGCCGATCATCTTCCTCACCGCCGCGGACCGGGACGCCCAGCTCGCCCTGCGCGGGTACGCGGTCGGCGCGGTCGACTATCTGACGAAGCCGTTCGACCCGTGGGTGCTGCGGGCGAAGGTGTCGGTCTTCGTGGAGCTGTGGGTGAAGACCCGGCAGCTCGCCGCCCAGTCCGACCTGGTACGGGAGCGGGACGCCCAGTGGCGCGTCCTCACCGACGCGGTGGACGAGGCGACGGGGTTGCTGCGCTCGGACGACCCGGACGCCCGGGACCGCGCGGTCGAGCTGCTGGAGCAGGCCCGCTGGGGCGCGCATCCCTGATCCGCCGCAGGTCGGAAGCCGCGCCCGCTTGACGACGATCTGCCGGCCGCCGGCTCAGCTCGCCTTGTCCGCGTGGCCGGTCGCCGCCCGCCGGGCCCGCCACCGCTCGCCGAGCGCGTCGATCTCCTCCTGTACGAAGAGGAAGAAGTCCCGCATCTCTGCCACCCGCTCCCCGGCCGGGGTGCCCCGCCCGGCCAGCGCGTCGACGCCGCCGGTGGCGATGTCGATGAAGTTCTTGTAGAGGCCGGTCTTGGTGATGGTGGCCTCGTACCAGGGGTTGTCCGGCATCCGGTAGTGGTCCCGCCGGGAGCCCTTGACCGGCTCGCGGACCAGCATGCCGAACTGGGTCAGGTAGCGGACCGCGCCGGAGACGGCGGCTGCGCTGACCCCGAGCCGCTCGCCGATCTCGGCGGCGGTCAGCGGGTCGTCCGCACTCATCACGGTGAAGAGCACCCGGCCGGCCATCCGGGGAAAGCCGACGTCCGCGAAGGCCATCGCCATACGCTCGACGAAGAGGTGGACCTCCTCGTCGTTCCGGGCCGGGCGGTGGTCGTCAGGCATCGGCGGTCGCTCCTCCCGTGAAAATGTCGTGAAAATGATGGTGCCTCAGATCTCACGGTCTTCACAAGTTTGTGAAGCGAGCGTAACTTCCGAAGCATGGAAACTCCAATTGAGGTGTCCGGCCTGGTCAAGACCTTCGGCCGGACCCGAGCTCTCGACGGACTCGACCTCACCGTCCGCGCCGGGGAGGTGCACGGCTTCCTGGGCCCCAACGGCGCCGGCAAGTCGACCACCATCCGCGTGCTGCTCGGTCTGCTGCGGGCGGACGCGGGGGCCGTCCGTCTGCTCGGCGGCGACCCCTGGCGGGACTCCGTCGCCCTGCACCGCCGCCTGGCGTACGTCCCCGGCGACGTCACCCTCTGGCCCAACCTCTCCGGCGGAGAGGTGATCGACCTGCTCGGCCGGATGCGCGGCGGGCTCGACCCGAAGCGCCGCGCCGAACTGCTGGAGTCGTTCGAGCTGGACCCGCGCAAGAAGGGGCGGACCTACTCCAAGGGCAACCGGCAGAAGGTCGGCCTGGTCGCCGCGCTCGCCTCCGACGTCGAGCTGCTCATCCTCGACGAGCCGACCTCCGGGCTCGACCCGTTGATGGAGGACGTCTTCCAGCACTGGGTCGGCCGAGCGAAGCGGGACGGGCGCACGGTGCTGCTCTCCAGCCACATCCTCGCCGAGGTCGAGGCGCTCTGCGACCGGGTGACGATCATCCGGAACGGCCGCAGTGTCGAGACCGGCACCCTCGATGAGCTCCGCCACCTGCACCGCACCTCGATCGACGCGGAGCTCACCGGTCCGCTGGACGGCCTGCTCGAACTCGCCGGAGTGCACGACCTGCGGCTCGACGGCAACCGGGTCCGCTTCGACGTGGACGGCCCGGCCCTTCCCGCCGCGCTACGCCGGCTCACCGAGATCGGGGTACGCAGCCTGGTCAGCAAGCCGCCGACGCTGGAGGAACTCTTCCTGCGGCACTACGAGGCCACCGGCGAGCCGGCCGAGGCGACCCGATGAGCACCCTCACCGGGACCCGCCACCTGGTCCGGCTGATCCTGCGCCGGGACCGCGTCCTGCTGCCGCTCTGGGTACTGGTGCTGTCCCTCCTGCCGATGACGTACGCCACCAGCTTCTTCGAGCTCTTCCCGACAGCCGCCGAGCGGGCCGCGTACGCCGCCGGCACCGCCCGGAACCCGTCGATCATCGCACTGCTCGGTCCGGTGTACGGGGACAGCGTCGGCGCGCTGACCGCCCAGCGCGGCGGGTTCCTCACCGTGATCATCGGGCTGTTCAGCCTGCTCACCGTCATCCGGCACACCCGCACCGAGGAGGAGGCCGGGCGCCGGGAACTGCTCGGCGGCAGCGTGCTCGGCCGGTACGCCGGCCTGACCGCCGCGCTGCTGGTGACGTACGCGGCGGACCTGCTGCTCGGCCTGCTCACCGCCGCCGGGCTGGCCTCCACCGGCCTGCCGGCGGGCGGATCCCTGGCGTACGGGCTCGCCGCGGCACTGGCCGGCGTGGCCTTCGCCACCGTGGGCGGGCTCGCCGCCCAGCTCACCGAGAGCGCCGGCGGCGCCCGGGGGATCGCAATCGGTGTGCTCGGGCTGGCCTTCGCGCTCCGGCTCGCCGGAGACGCCGCGGAGCGGGACTGGTTGAGCTGGCTGTCCCCGCTGGGCTGGGCCCCGCGCATCCGGGCGTACGAGGGCGAGCACTGGTGGGTGCTGCTGTTGCCGGTCGCGCTGAGCGTGCTGCTCGCCGCGGTCGCGTACCCGCTGTCGGTGCGGCGGGACCTCGGCGCCGGGCTGCTCCCGGCCCGGCTGGGGCCGGCCACCGCCAGGCGTGCCCTCTCCGGATCGTTCGGACTGGCCTGGCGCCTGCACCGGGGTCAGCTGCTCGGTTGGTCGGTCGGCTTCGGCCTGCTCGGGCTGATCCTCGGCGGGGCGGCGGAGGCCGCCGGCAAGTCGGTCGAGGGCAACCCGCAGCTGGAAGAGATCATGTCCCGAATCGGCGGCGCATCCGGGCTGGCCGAGGCGTACCTCGGCGCGACGTTGAGCCTGGCCGGGCTGGCCGCGGCCGGCTACGGGATCCAGGCGGCGCTGCGGATGCGGGCCGAGGAGACCGCCGGGCGGGCCGAGCCGCTGCTGGCGACCGGCGTACACCGGTCCGGCTGGCTCCTCTCGCACCTGGTGTTCGCCCTGCTCGGACCCGTGGTGGTGCTCGCCGTGACCGGCTCCGCCACCGGCCTGACCTACGGGATCAGCGTCCACGACGTGCCGGGCGAGCTGACCCGGATGATCGGCGCCGGGCTGGCGCAGGTGCCCGCGGCGTGGGTGCTGGCCGGCCTCGCGGTGCTGCTCTACGGGCTGCTGCCCCGGCTCGCCCCGGTGGCCTGGGCGGTGCTCGCGGTCTGCGTGCTGCTCGGCCAGCTCGGCGCGGTGCTGGAGTTGAGCCAGTGGCTGCTGGACGTCTCCCCGTTCACCCACACCCCCCAGGTGCTGAGTGACCACTGGAGCGCTACCCCGCTGCTGGTCCTGGCCGCCCTGGCCCTGCTGATGGCGCTCGCCGGCCTGACCGCCTTCCGCCGCCGCGACGTCCCCGTCACCTGACCCGGCCCTCTGCCCCCCGGCCCCGGCCCTGACCCGCTCCTGACCCGCGTTGATCATGAAGTTATTGCTGCCCGCCTCGGCGTGTCCTGGCAATAACTTCATGATCACCGGGGCGGGACCGGGCGGGACCGGGCGGGGCAGGGACGGGGTGGGGCGGGGGTCAGGGGGCGGTTTCGTTGCGGATCATCAGGGCCGAGCGGAGGCCGGTGATGTCGAGGACGCGGAGCAGGAAGTCGCCGACGTTGCTGAGCACCAGCAGGCTCTGCGAGTGGCTGGCCTTGCGGCTGAGCACGACGAGGGTGCCGAGGCCCTGGGAGTCGCAGAAGGTGACCCCGCCCAGGTCGAGCACGATGCGCGGCGGGGGTTCGGTCAGCACCTCGTTGACGACGGTCGACAGTTGGGTGGCCGTGAGCATGTCGATCTCACCGGCGAGACGAAGCACGGCCTCATCGCCCGTCCGCTGTACCGTGATGGACAGTTCGGCACGATCCACCCGGTCAGCCTATCGCGATCTCGACCACCGGGCCCGTCGAGCGGTCCCCCGACGCGCCTCGGCCCGGTGACCGCTGCGCTGCCCATGGGGCCGCGGGTGAGCCCGGTAACCCCGCTGCGGGGTGGGTGCCGATTCGCCGTCCGGCGCTGACACAATGGCGGCATCGTGACCGATAACTTTTCCGCCGGATCCGGCCGCTACCCGGCCGACGCGCCGGCCTCCGAGGCCCTGTTCGACCGCGCCAAGGCCCTCGTGCCCGGCGGGGTGAACTCCCCCGTGCGCGCGTTCCGCGCCGTGGGCGGCACCCCCCGCTTCATGGTCCGGGGGGAGGGTCCGTGGCTCTTCGACGCCGACGGCCGGCGCTACGTCGACCTGCTCTGCTCCTGGGGCCCGCTGATCCTCGGCCACGCCCACCCCGCGGTGGTCGAGGCGGTGCAGTCCGCCGCCGCGCACGGCACCAGCTTCGGTACCCCGACCCCCGGTGAGGTCGAGCTGGCCGCCGAGATCGTCGACCGCACTCCGGTCGAGCAGGTCCGGCTGGTCAACTCCGGCACCGAGGCGACCATGTCAGCCATCCGGCTGGCCCGGGGCTACACCGGTCGCGCCAAGATCATCAAGTTCTCCGGCTGCTACCACGGCCACTCCGACGGCCTGCTCGCCGCGGCGGGCTCCGGCGTCGCCACCTTCGGCCTGCCCGATTCCCCCGGGGTGACCGGCGCGGCGGCGAGCGACACCATCGTGCTGCCGTACAACGACGTCCGGGCCGTCGAGGAGGCCTTCGCGGCCGAGGGTCGGCACATCGCCGCGGTGATCACCGAGGCGGCCGCCGGCAACATGGGCGTGGTCGCCCCGCGCGACGGCTTCAACCAGCAGCTCGCCCGGATCGCGCACGCGCACGGCGCGCTGCTGATCGTCGACGAGGTGATGACCGGGTTCCGGGTCTCCCGCGCCGGCTGGCACGGCCTCGACGCCTGCGACGCCGACCTGTGGACGTACGGGAAGGTCATGGGCGGTGGCCTGCCCGCCGCCGCCTTCGGCGGGCGCGCGGAGATCATGGCGAAGCTCGCCCCGGCCGGCCCGGTCTACCAGGCCGGCACCCTCTCCGGTAATCCGCTGGCCTGCGCCGCCGGCCTGGCCACGCTGCGGCTCGCCGACGACGCGCTCTACCGCAAGCTCGACGAGACGGCCGCCGTCGTGGGCAAGCTCGCCGCCGACGCGTTGGCGGCCGCGGGCGTCCCGCACCTGCTGTCGTACGCGGGCAACATGTTCTCGATCTTCTTCACCGACGCCGACGTGCTCGACTACGACAGCGCGCGCACCCAGCAGGTGCCCGCGTTCAAGGCGTTCTTCCACGCGATGCTCGCCGCCGGCGTCTACCTGCCGCCGAGCGCGTTCGAGGCGTGGTTCGTGTCGGCGGCGCTGGACGACGCCGCCCTGGAGCAGATCGCCGCCGCCCTGCCGGGCGCGGCGACGGCGGCGGCAGCGGCGGGTCACGGGGGGCAGGGATCGTGAGCGAGACGGTCGTGCACGTGCTGCGGCACGGTGAGGTGTACAACCCGGACAAGATCCTCTACGGCCGGCTGCCCGGCTTCCGCCTCTCCGAGCTGGGCGTGCAGATGGCCAAGGCGGCCGCGCAGGCGCTCGCCGAGCGGAACGTCGTGCACGTGGTGGCCAGCCCGCTGGAGCGTGCCCAGCAGACCGGCGAGCCGATCGCCGCGCAGTTCGGCCTGCCGGTCGGGGTGGACGAGCGGCTGATCGAGAGCGCCAACTGGTTCGAGGGCAAGCGGGTCTCCCCGGGCGACGGCTCGTTCCGCGACCCGCGCAACTGGTGGGTGCTCCGCGACCCGGTGACCCCGTCCTGGGGCGAGGCGTACCGGGCGATCGCGGAGCGGATGTTCGCCGCCCTGCACGCCGCCCGGGTCGCCGCCGAGGGACGGGAGGCCGTGCTGGTCTCCCATCAGCTCCCGATCTGGACCCTGCGGCGGTACGTCGAGCGCAAGCGGCTCTGGCACGACCCGCGCAAGCGGCAGTGCGGGCTGGCCAGCCTCACCTCGTTCCACTTCGATGGGGCCAAGGTCGTCGGCATCGGGTACAGCGAGCCGGCCGCGCACCTCGTCGCGATCTCGCCGACCGCCCGGACGGCCAAGGGGGCCTGATGCCGTCCCGGAGGCCGATCGCCGCGCTGCTCGCCGCCGTCACCGCCGTGACCGCGCTGGTCGGCTGCTCCTCCGGGAGCGAGGAGAGCCGGTGCGCCAACAACGGCGGCATCATCGAGTGCGCCCCGGACCAGCGCTCGGCGGCTCCGAAGATCGCCGGTGAGCTGCTCACCGGCGGCAACTACGACGTCTCGCAGGCCCGCGGCCAGGTGGTCGTGCTCAACTTCTGGGGCTCCTGGTGCGCGCCCTGCCGGGCCGAGGCGGACGACCTGGAGGCGACCTACCAGGCCACCAAGGGCTCAGGGGTGACCTTCCTCGGCGTCAACGTCCAGGACAGCAAGGACAAGGCGGTCGCGTTCGAGGAGGGCCGGGTCACCTACCCGAGCCTCTTCGACCCGGCGAGCCGGCTGGCGCTGGCCCTGGACATCCCGCCGAACACGATCCCGGCCACCGTCGTGCTGGACCGGGACGGCCGGATCGCCACGGTTGTCCGGGCCGCGGTGAAGCAGGACGGCCTGCAGCCGATCGTCGAGCGGATCGCCGCGGAGCAGCCGGCGTCCGGGTCCCGCTGATGGGCGAGACGTTCCGCCAGGTCGCCGAGTCCGGGCCGCTGCTGCTGGCCATCGGCGCGGCGGCGCTCGCCGGCCTGGTCAGCTTCCTCTCCCCGTGCGTGCTGCCGCTGATGCCGGGCTACCTGTCGTACGTGACCGGCCTGGCCGGGGCCGACCTGGAGGGGCGCGCGCGGACCGAGGCGCGCCCGGCCGGCGACGGCGCGGGCGGGGCCGGAAGCGACCGCACGGCCGGCGGCGCGGCCGAGGCGCCGACCGGCGGTGGGGTGACCGTCGCGACGGGCGTCGTCGTCAGCCGGCCGACGGCCGCGGTCAAGGGGCGGGTGCTGGCCGGGACGCTGCTCTTCATCGCCGGCTTCACCCTGGTCTTCACCTCCACCGCGATCCTCTTCGCGGGGTTCGGCCGGATCTTCTTCGAGCACGAGCGGACGCTGGAGATCGTCATCGGCGCGCTGGTCGTGGTGCTCGGGCTGGGCTACCTCGGCGTGGTCCCCGGGATGCAGCGCGAACTCCGGATCCACCGGCTGCCCGCCGCCGGGCTGCTCGGCGCGCCGGTCCTCGGCGCGGTCTTCGCGCTCAGCTGGCTGCCGTGCACCGGCCCGACGCTCGGCGCGGTGCTCGGCATGGCCGCGGCCGGCGGTCGGACCGACCGGGCGGTGGTGCTGGCCGTGGCGTACTGCCTCGGGCTGGGGGTACCGTTCGTCGTCTTCGGGCTGGGCTTCCACCGCCTGCTCGGGGTCTTCCGCGCCGTCCGGCGCAACAGCCGCTGGGTAACCCGGATCGGCGGCGCCCTGCTCATCATGATCGGCCTGGCGCTGGTCACCGGCGGGTGGCAGAACTTCGTGATCTGGCTGCAGACGACCGTGGGCGTGGGCGAGGTGAGCATCTGATGACGACCGTGGACGACCGGCCGGCCGCTCCGCCCGCCGGGGCGCCCCGGCGCCGGGTCAACCCGGTGCTGGCCCTGCTGCGCAACTCGTGGCGCCAGCTCACCAGCATGCGTACCGCGCTGATCCTGCTCTTCCTGCTCGCGGTCGGCGCCATCCCCGGCTCCGTGCTGCCGCAGCGCGGCGTCAACCCGGAGAAGGTCAACCAGTACTTCGTCGACCATCCCGACCTGGCCCCGCGGCTGGATCGGATCGGGATGTTCGAGGTCTTCGGTTCGGTCTGGTTCTCCGCGATCTACCTGCTGCTCTTCACCTCGCTGGTCGGCTGCATCCTGCCCCGGATGCGCGACCACCTCCGGACGCTGCGCTCCCGCCCGCCGGCCGCGCCCAGGCGGCTGGACCGGCTGCCACAGCACGCGGTGCTGGAGGCCCCCGCCGCCGCCGACCCGGCGGCGATCGCCGCGGTGCTGCGCCGCCGCCGCTGGCGGGTCGAGGTACGCGGCAACGAGGTCTCCGCCGAGAAGGGCTACCTCAAGGAGACCGGCAACCTGCTCTTCCACACCTCGCTGGTCGCCGTCCTGCTCGGGGTCGCGCTCGGCTCCTGGTACGGCTGGCACGGCAACCGGCTGCTGGTGGCGGGCGAGGAGAACGCCTTCTGCAACACCCGTCAGCAGTACAGCGAGGCCGCGCTCGGCCCGCGCGTCGACAGCGCCGACCTGCCGCCGTTCTGCCTCACCCTGGACGACTTCGACGCCCGGTTCCTCCCGTCCGGGCAGCCGGCCAGCTTCTGGGCCACGGTGACGGTGGACGAGCCGGACGGGTCGAAGCGGACCGCCGGCTTCTCGGTCAACTCTCCGCTGCGGCTCGGCTCCGCCAACGTCTACCTGCTCGGCCACGGGTACGCCCCGATCCTGAAGTACACCGACCGGTACGGCCGCACCCAGACCAGCACGGTGCCGTTCCTGACCACCGGCGACACGAACCTCACCAGCGAGGGCGTGGCCGCCTTCCCGGACGCCAACGTCGACCCGAAGACCGGCAAGCGCGAGTCCGACCAGCAGGTGGCCTTCGACGGGCTCTACCTGCCGACCGCGCCGGACACCCCGCCCTTCGTGTCGTCCAGGTTCCCCACCGAGCGGAACCCGGCGGTGGTGCTGGTGGCGTACCGGGGCAACCTGGGGATGGATGCCGGCATCCCCGGCTCGGTCTACAAGCTGGACCAGCGCCAGGTGGCCAACGGCAAGCTCAAGCAGGTCGGCGACAAGAAGCTCGGGGTCGGCGAGAAATGGACACTGGACGACGGCAGCACCCTGGAGTTCCTCGGCACGAAGCCGTACGTCACGCTCTCGGTCCGGTACGCCCCCGGGCAGACGCTGATGCTCGGCGCCTGCGTGGTGCTGCTGGCCGGACTGATGGGCTCGCTCTTCGTCCGGCGGCGACGGGTCTGGTTCCGGGTGACCGCCCCGGACCCGGACGGCGGATCTCCGACGAGCGGTAGTAGCTTGGTGGAGGCCGGTGGGCTGCCGCGCACCGAGCATCCAGGGTTCGCCGACGAGTTCGCGCAGCTCGTCGCCGCGGTGAGCGACGACGGGCGGGCCGACAGGCCGGCGCGAGAAGGAGTCGAGTGATGTCCGCACTCTCCGACCAGCTGGTCACGTTCGCGATCCTGGCGTACCTGGTCGCGATGATCGGCCACGCCGTCGAGTACGCGCTGGGCAACGCCCGCGCGGTGTCCGCGCAGGCGGCACCGGCCCGGGAACTGGTCGGCGCGGGGGTCGGCGCCGCCGGTGGGACGATCGACGCCCCCGCCACGCCGGCCACCGGCGCGGCCCGGCGGAGCCGGTCGGCGGAGCGCGCCCGGCTGGCCGGGGCGATCGCCGCCTGGGTCACCGTGCTGGCCGCCGCGCTGCACCTCGGCGCGCTGGTCACCCGAGGCGGCGCCGCCGAGCGGATGCCCTGGGGCAACATGTACGAGTTCGTGCTGACGGTCACCTTCATCGGGACCGCGGCCTGGCTGGCGGTGCTCTGGCAGCGCCCCTCGCTGCGCCGGCTCGGGCTCTTCCTGACCCTGGTGATGGTGCTGCTGCTGGCCTTCGCCGAGCTGAAGCTCTACGTGCAGGTGACGCCGCTGATGCCGGCGCTGCAGTCGTACTGGTTCGTCATCCACGTGTCGACGATCGTCTTCGCCTCGGGCATCTTCCTGCTGGGCGTGGTGCCGGCGGTGGCGTACCTGATGCGGGCCGGCTGGGAGCAGGGCCGGCGCAGCTTCCCGTACACGCTGGCCCGCCGGCTGCCGGCGGCGGCCGGCCTGGAGCGGCTGACCTTCGCGCTGCACGCCTTCGCCTTCCCGATCTTCACGTTCGCGGTGATCGCCGGGGCGATCTGGGCCGAGGCGGCCTGGGGCCGGGCCTGGGGCTGGGACCCGAAGGAGACGTGGGCGTTCATCTCCTGGGTGGTGTACGCGGGCTACCTGCACGCCCGGGCCACCCCGAGCGTCAAGCGCAACGTGGCCACCTGGATCTCCGTGCTCGGCTTCCTCACCATGCTGATGAACCTGTTCGGGGTGAACTTCTTCTTCACCGGCCTGCACTCGTACGCCGGCATCAGCTGACCCCTGAAGCACCGACCGCCGGAAGCCCGGAGGCTTCCGGCGGTCGCGTCGTTTCAGGGTCAGCCGACGGTCACCGGGGCAATGTCGTTCGCCGGGTTGTCGTCGGTGCGCGGGTAGGGGCTCTGAAGGCGGACCTCGCCGGGTGCACCGGTCGGTCCGTCGATCCGCAGGTCGAAGGCGACCAGGAAGGTCTCGCCGGCCGCGAAGACCCCACCCGGCTTCGGGCAGTACCAGGTCGTCGAGACCTCGTCGCTCTCCTCGTCGCCCCACAGCCAGCAACCGGCCGGACTGCCGGTGACCGTGGTCCCAGCGGGCGGGGTGAAGACGAAGCGGGCGGCGTTGTCGCCGGAGATGGTGCCGTCCGGCACTCCCGGACCGTCGTTGCGCAGGCCGACCTGGACCCGGACGGTGTCGCCGACCGCACCCGTGGCGGACGCGCCGAGGGCCACGACGTCGAAGGCGCCGTGGATGTCGCGCAGGTAGTACTGGCCGGACGCGTACTGGTGGTCGGGGCCGATCACGTCCACCGGCTCGGCGGCCTGGCGCAGTCGCAGCGACTGGTCGGCGTCGCGCCGGCTGAACGTCACGCCCTCGGGGAGCGGCCCGGCGCTGTCGGCGGGCGCCACGCTCTGCACGATCCGCTTGTCGCCGACCGCCGCCGGGCCGACGGTCGTGGCGAACCCGCCCGGCACCTCGTAGCGGGCGCCCGGCGCGAGCAAGCCGCCGACCTTGCAGACCACGATCGTGCTGAGCTGATCTCTGGCACCGTACTGGCAGTTGCGGTAGGCGGCGGGCTCCAGGCCGACCGGGAAGCGGAAGGTGATCCGCAGGTCGTCGACCGGCTGGTCGCCGGCGCTGAGCACCGCCACCGGCATGGCCAGCCGGTCGCCGGTGTCGGCACCGTCGATGTACTCGTCGACCAGGTCGATGGCGTCCGGCCCGGCGTGCACCGTCACGGTGGCCTGCTGCGCCCAGGCGTCGAGGCCGTCGGCCAGCGGGGTGTAGCCGATAGTGCCGCTGGCGCCGTCAGCCGCGCCGGGCAGCGCGCGGAGGACGATCGGCACGTTCCCGTTGATGCCCCATTCGTCCTGTGTGGCGTCCGGCGGCATCGGGCAGGTGACGGTGCTCGCGCCGGTGACGCACCAGTCCGGGAAGGTCGCGGTGGCGACGCCGGCGAGGCCGGCCACGTCGAAGGTCGCCCGCGGACTGACCGCGTCGGCGCTGCTGCTGAGGTTGAACAGGGCGGTGCGGCCGGGTGCTCCCGACGCGCCGATGGTGGTGTCGCCGAGCCAGCCGCTGACCCAGCCGGGGCCGGTGTCGGCCGAGGCGGGGGCGGGCAGGGCGGCGACCGTGGTGAGCGCGGCCAGCGTGGCCGCACCGAGCCGGGTCGCGCGAGGGACGCGCAACGGTCTCATCGAACTCCTTGGGGAACGGGGGGACCGACCGGTTCGGTCGGCGCGCCGATCCTAAGGGGAGGTGCTGACGCGGGTGGTCCCCCTTCGCGGTGGTCGCCGGCTCAGGATGCCGTCGACGCGCAGGGTGATCTGATACGCCACCTCGGGCAGGTCGGCCAGGTCGAGTCGGTCGGCTCGCATGGCCAACTGGGCGTGCAGCTCCTTTGCGACCGCGTCCCGGATCTCCGCTTGGAGCGGGGAGAGCCCGTCGGGGTCGCCCACCACGTACGCGTCACTCATCCCCGTATCGTCTCGGCACGAGCCGTTCGTGTCGTGCTCCGCACTGCAAAACGTAGGACTACACTTCTAATAACTGTGGTTCTACGAAATGTGGTGGCAGGTGACCCAACTCGCGAAGCCGAAGGGGATCTTCGACCGGGAGCTCGAGTGGGCCGAGCTTGCCCGCTTCGCAGCCGACGACCGTCCGGGCGCGACCCTCGGGGTCGTCAGCGGTCGCCGCCGACAGGGCAAGACGTTGTTGCTCTACGAGCTGGCCCGGGCCAGCGGCGGGTTCTACTTCGGCGCCACCGAGGCAACGGCGACCGAGTCGCTCCGGCGGCTGGGCGAGGCGCTGGGCGCCTACACGGGTGCGCCGGGGCCGGTTCAGTTGGCCGACTGGAGCGCGGCGGTCGATGCCCTGCTCGCCCTGGGGCGGGAGCGCCGCGTGACTGTGGTCATCGATGAGTTCCCCTATCTGGTGCGCGCCGCC
This sequence comes from Micromonospora rhizosphaerae, assembly GCF_900091465.1. Classification (NCBI taxonomy): domain Bacteria; kingdom Bacillati; phylum Actinomycetota; class Actinomycetes; order Micromonosporales; family Micromonosporaceae; genus Micromonospora; species Micromonospora rhizosphaerae. Next base: position 1,199,565 of record NZ_FMHV01000002.1, read on the forward strand.
CGGGACCTCCCGTCGATCATCCAGCACGCGCTCACGCCGGGCAGGCCGGAACGTACGGAATCGCGAACACGTTTGCTGCTCTGCGGCTCGGCCCTGTCCTTCATGGGTGGCCTGCTCGCCGGCTCCGCCCCGTTGCGCGGGCGGGCCGGCCTGGAGCTGCCGGTGCAGCCACTGGACTACCGGGCCGCGGCAACGTTCTGGGGCATCGAGGATCCGTCGCTGGCGATCAAGGTGTTCGCCATTGTGGGTGGTACGCCGGCCTACCGGCGCGAATACGTTCAGGACGACGCGCCGACCGGCCCGGACGACTTCGACGGCTGGGTCGTGCGGACGGTACTCAACCCGGCGCGGCCGTTGTTCCGGGAAGCGCGCTACCTGCTTGCAGAGGACCCTGACCTGCGTGATGTCGCGCTTTACCACTCTGTGCTGGCGGCGGTTGCGGAGGGTAACGCCAGTCGTGGGGGGATCGCCGGTTACATCGGGCGGAAGGCGACCGACCTGCAACATCCGCTCACCGTGCTGGAGGACGCCGGCCTGTTGCTGCGAGAACCGGATCCGCTGCGAAGCGGACGCAGCAGCTACCGGATCACGGAACCGCTCATCACCTTCTATCAGGCCATCATGCGACCCGCCTGGACGGCGCTGGAACAGCGTCGTGGTGCGGACGTCTGGCGCAGGTCGCAGCGTCGGTACCTCAGCGCCGTCCTCGGTCCCCGCTTCGAGGACATCGTCCGGCAGTGGGCTATCCGTTTCGCCGACCCCGATGTCTTCGGCGGGATCGTCGCAGAGGCCAGCGCGGCAATCCTGACCGATCCGTCCAGTCGGACCAGTCACGAGATGGATCTCGTCGCGCTCGGTGAGCCGCCGCTCGGTGACGGACCGCGCCCGCTGCTCGCGATCGGTGAGGTGAAGTGGGGGCGCCGTCTGGGCGTACCGGATCTGGACCGGCTGAGGCGGGTGCGTGGCCTATTGCTCCGGCGACCCGGTGTGGACGCCGCCGGGGCGCGGCTGCTGCTGGCGAGCGCGGAGGGCTTCACCGACGATCTGCGGCGAACGGCGGCTGAACTGTCCGACACGGTCTTGGTCGATGTCGCGCGGCTCTACGCGAATTGAGGTCTTCGGCCCGCCTCTGCAGACGCCGACCCGCCGGGCAGGAGGACTCCGCCCGGCGGGTGGTGAGGTGGCCGTCAGGGAAGCTGGCCGGCCTGGTCGACCACCGCCACCTTCAGCACGGCGGTTGAGTTGATCGAGGTGCCGGCCTTGAGCCCGTACGCCTCCTGGGTCAGCACCTCGTGCTCGCCGAGGAACGCGTACGTCTTCCGGTCGAAGATGAGCTCGGCCCGGACACCCTGCACGTCGTCCCGGGCGAGGGCGACTCCGGCACGCCCGGCCTCGTCGGTGACGTCACCGACCACCCTTACGCCGGGGATCCGGGCGACCGCCTCGAAGACGGCGGCCAGCGACGCCGGCGAGAGGTACGCCTCCCGGATCAGGTCGCCGGCGGCGGTGAACGCCTCCTGGTCCCGCGGGTTCTTCGTCCCGTCCGCGCCGCGATACAGGTAGGCCAACATGCCGTCGGCGTCCGTGGGCAGGTCGGCGCGGTAACCCGGGGTGGGCGTGCACTCGACCTGCACAGCCTTGCCGTACTTCCGTTGGGTGCTCGTACCGTCCTGGCACCCCGGCAGGACCAGATTGTCCCGGCCGGAGGCCGGGTCGCCCTGCTCCCGCAGCAGCCCGTCCCGAGTGCCGTCGACGGAGAGCCACACCCGCCGGTGGGCCGGGCTGATCGTCACCCGTTCCGAACCGCCCTCGTGCACGCTCATCGTGACGGTGCGGGATTCGACGTAGATGAACTGGTCGGCGCGGACGGGCCGGGCAGGTTGACGTCTCGCCTGCGCGGCCGCGCTGGCGAGGATCCGCTCGGCGGCGGACGCGGTGGACACCGGGGTCCGCTCCCCGAAGGAGACCACCTGGGTGGCCAGCACGCCGACGGTCAGCGCGGCGGCGAGCCCGCCGACCGCCGCCAGCCGCCAGCCGAACCGGGGGCGCGCGAACCTGGCGGTGCGGCGGGCGGGCCGGGTCGCCTCGGTGAGGACCCGGTGCCGCAGGCGTGCCGGCGGGGTGGGGCCGGGCGGGTCGAGGGTACGGCCCAGATCGTCCAGCGTCTTCAGGTCGTTCATCGGTCCACCTCGGTGATGTCGGTCGGGTTGCTGTCGCCGAGCGCGGCGCGCAGCTTGCGGCGGGCGCGGTGCAGCCGGGAGCGCACCGTGCCGATCTTGATCTGGAGGGTCTCGGCCACCTCCTCGTAGCTGAGGTCGCTCCACGCGACTAGCAGCAGCACGTCCCGGTCTCCGGGGGAGAGCCGCCGCAGCGCCTCGGCGAGCGGCCGGCGGGTGGAGCGGGCGGTGACCGACGCGGCGACCCGGTCGGCGAAGCCTTCCGCGACGTCGTCGACACCGGCGCGTCCGAGCGCCCGCCACCGGGCCTCCTCGGCCCGCCGGTGCCGGGCGATCTCCCTGGTCAGGATGCCGAAGAACCAGGGGCGGGCGTCGGTCCGCGCCAGGTCGTACGAGCTGCGCCGGCGGAACGCGGCGAGGAAGGTGTCGGCGACGACGTCCTCGGCGAGTTCCGGCCCGACCCGCCGGTACGCGTACCGGTAGAGCTGCGCCGCGTACCGGTCGTAGAGCACGCCGAACTCCTCGGCGTCCCGGCGGGACGCCGCGATGGCCGTGGCGTCGCTGACGGCGCGGCCCGACACCACCGTCAGCACAGTGGTGCGGCTTGTCGGGGCTGACTCACGATGGACCTCCTGTCCGCTGGTGATCTGACACCCTGTCTCTCCGTGAGCGGGGTTCCGGGTTCACGCCGGGACGGGAGCGGTCCTCAGGGCCCGAGCCAACCGGAGACGTCGAGGCGGAAGAAGTTTGGCTCGGCGACCGTCCGCAGGTCGTCCTCCATCGCCGCGACGCGATCGGCGCCGAGCGTCGCCGCCCAGCGGTCGCGCAGCTGGTCGAACACGACCGCCGAACGGCGCAGACCGTCGAGGCCCCGCTCGGTCATCCGGACCAGCTTGCGGCGGGCGTCGGCGGGGTCGTCCGCACGTTCCAGGTAGCCGAGGGCGACCAGGCGGTCCACCGTCTTGCCGGCGGCCTGCTTCGAGACGCCGAGCCGCTGACCCAGCTCGGATGCGGTGGTGCCGTCGACGCCGACCGCCTGGAGGACGAAGCCGTGCGCGGGCCGCAGCTCCGGGTGCCCCTGTCGGGCCAGTTCGGCGTGCAGGTCGTCGATGAGCGTACGGAAGCCCGCGAGCAGCAGCAGGGGCAGCGCGAAGCCGGGGCGGTCAGGTGTTGGCATATTCGACAACCACATTTACTATCTGGTCAACCACGTTGACTATCGTATGCGAGAGGGTCGCCATGTCCCGACCGGTCTTCACCGCCCACACTCCCGACACCGCGCCCGCCGCCGCCCGGCCGACCATGACCGGGGTACGCCGGAAGCTCGGTCACCTGCCCACCGGGGTCGCCCTGATGGCCGAGTCCCCGGAGCTGCTCAAGGGCTTCCTCACCGCCAACGCCACCTTCGAGTCCACCGACCTCGACCCGGTCGAGCGGGAGGTGGTCGTGCTGACCGTCGCCACCCGCAACGAGTGCCACATCTGCGTGGCCATGCACACCGCCACGCTGACCTGGCACGGCGCCGATCCGGAGCTGATCGAGGCGCTGCGGGCCGGGGAGGAGCTGCCCGATGCGCGGCTGGAGGCGGTGCGCCGGTTCACCCTGGCCGTGCTCGACCACCGGGGCGCGGTGCCGGACGACGAGCTGAGCGCCTTCCTGGACGCCGGCTTCCGGCCCCGGCACGCCCTCGACGTGGTGCTCGGCGTCGGGACGTACACGATCTCGACCTTCGCGAACCGGCTCACCGACGCGCCGCTCGACCCGCCCCTGGTCGCGTACGCCTGGGAGCCGGCCGCCTGACCGTGCGCGGCATGCGGCATCGTGCGGCGTCCCAGCGCCGGAACGCCGCGACATGCCGCATCTCACGACGCGCGGCGGCCACCCGGCGTGGGCGGCCGAGTCGGGGGTGCGGGAGACTGGCTGCCATGGCGGCTCGTGGCTTCCCGTACACCGATCTCAAGGACTTCCTCGCGGCGCTGGAACGCGAGGGCGAGCTGCGGCGGGTGAGCGTCCCGGTCGACCCCACCCTGGAGATCAGCGAGGTGGTCACCCGGACCGTCCGCGCGGGCGGCCCGGCGCTGCTCTTCGAGCGGCCGACCCGGGGCGAGATGCCCGTCGCGATCAACCTCTTCGGCACCGAGAAGCGGATGGCGACGGCGCTGGGCGTCGACTCGCTGGACGAGATCGGCCAGCGGATCGGCGCGCTGATCAAGCCGGAGCTGCCGGTCGGCTGGTCCGGCATCCGCGAGGGCCTCGGCAAGGTCATGCAGCTCAAGTCGGTGCCGCCGCGCAAGGTGAAGACGGCGCCCTGCCAGCAGGTGGTGTACAAGGGGGACGACGTCGACCTGAACCGGCTGCCCGGGCTCCAGGTCTGGCCGGGCGACGGCGGGATCTTCCACAACTTCGGGCTGACCCACACCAAGCACCCCGAGACCGGCAAGCGCAACCTCGGGCTCTACCGGCTCCAGCAGCACAGCCGCAACACCCTCGGCATGCACTGGCAGATCCACAAGGACTCCACCGCCCACCACGCCGTCGCCGAGCGGCTCGGCCAGCGACTGCCGGTCGCGATCGCGATCGGCTGCGACCCGGTGGTCAGCTACGCGGCGAGCGCGCCGCTCCCCGGCGACATCGACGAGTACCTGTTCGCCGGCTTCCTGCGCGGCGAGCGGGTGGAGATGGTCGACTGCCTGACCGTGCCGCTGCAGGTGCCGGCGCACGCCCAGGTGGTGCTGGAGGGCTACCTGGAGCCCGGCGAGCGGCTGCCCGAGGGGCCGTTCGGCGACCACACCGGCTTCTACACGCCGGTCGAGCCGTTCCCGGTGCTGCACGTCGAGACGATGACCATGCAGCGCGACCCGGTCTACCACTCGATCGTCACCTCCAAGCCGCCGCAGGAGGACCACGGCCTGGGCAAGGCCACCGAGCGGATCTTCCAGCCGCTGCTCAAGCTGCTGATCCCGGACATCGTCGACTACGACCTGCCGGCCGCCGGGGTCTTCCACAACTGCGCGATCGTGTCGATCCGCAAGCGCTACCCGAAGCACGCGCAGAAGGTGATGAACGCGATCTGGGGCGCGCACCTGATGTCGCTGACCAAGCTGATCGTGATCGTCGACGAGGACTGCGACGTGCACGACTACAACGAGGTGGCGTTCCGCGCCTTCGGCAACGTCGACTACGCCCGGGATCTGCTGCTCACCGAGGGCCCGGTGGATCACCTGGACCACGCGTCGTACCAGCAGTTCTGGGGCGGTAAGGCGGGCATCGACGCGACCCGCAAGCTGCCGAGCGAGGGCTACACCCGGGGCTGGCCGGAGGAGATGTCGATGTCGCCCGAGGTGGTCTCGCTGGTCGACAAGCGCTGGAAGGAGTACGGGATCTGATGACCGCCGTCGTGGAGCCGGTCGAACGCCCGGGCCGGGTCAAGTCCTTCCTCAAGCTGGTCGCGATCGAGCACTCGGTCTTCGCGTTGCCGTTCGCGTACCTGTCGGCGTTGACGGCGATGCAGGCCAACGGTGGCCGGGTGCGCTGGGGGGACCTGCTGCTGATCACCGTGGCGATGGTCGGGGCGCGGACGTTCGCGATGGCCGCCAACCGGATCCTCGACCGGCGGATCGACGCGCGGAACCCGCGTACCGCCGGGCGGGAGCTGGTCACCGGGGCGGTGAGCCTGCGCACGGCCTGGACCGGCGCGGCGGTCGCCCTGGTGGTCTTCCTGGCCGCCGCCGCCCTGCTCAACCCGCTCTGCCTGGCGCTCGCCCCGCTCGCCGTGGTCCCGCTGGTCGTCTACCCGTACGGCAAGCGGTTCACCAACTGGCCGCACGCCATCCTGGCGCTCGCCCAGGCGGTCGGCCCGGTCGGCGCCTGGCTCGCGGTCACCGGCACCCTCGAGGGCTCCTGGCCGGCCTGGCTGCTCGGCGCGGCGGTGGGCCTCTGGATCGGTGGCTTCGACCTGATCTACGCCTGCCAGGACGCCGACGTCGACCGGCAGATCGGCGTGCACAGCGTGCCGGCCCGCTACGGGCGGCGCTTCGCGCTGCACACCTCCACCGTCGCGCACGTGGTGACCTTCGCGCTCTTCATCTGGTTCGGCGCGTTGGTCGGCTTCGGCTGGCTCTGGTGGATCGGGCTCGCGCTCACCGCGGTCGCCTTCGGCTACCAGCACCTCGTGGTCAGCCCCACCGATCTGAGCAGGGTCAACCGGGCCTTCTTCACCGCCAACGGCTTCGTCGGCATCGCGCTCTTCGTCTTCGCTCTGCTCGACCTGGTGATCCGCCTCGGCCTGCGCCCCTGAGCCGCCGGCGTGGTCGTCAAGAGGGAGCCCCTGCTCCAGCGGAGGCGTCAACAAGGGGCCCCTGCTCACCGACGGGGTAGCGGGGGCTCTCCAGCGTCCAGTCGACGGTGCCGCGGACCGCGTCGGCGATCCCGTCGAGGTGGGCGGTGACCGCCTCGTCCAGCGCCGGGCCGAACGACGGCACCGCCGCGCGGAGCGCCACGAACCGGCCCATCGCCGCCCGCCAGCGCTCGGCCACCAACTCCACCGCGGTCCGCACCGGCACGCCCCGCTCGGCGGCCACCGCCAGCACCAGGTTGTGGCCGCCGGCGGTGGCCCGGTCCCGCTCCAATGAGGCCAGGTCGTTGAACCAGGAGAGCAGGTCGTTGCCGAGGTCGGCGATCCGGCGCAGCGCGGGATGGTGATAGACCGGGTCGGGCAGCGGCCGGCCCGTCGCGAACTCGATCAACGGGTACGACACGTACGCCGCCGAGGTGGCCCGCCGCAGCTCGACGTACTCGTCGACCGCCGGCGCCCGGCCCGCGGCCCTGGCGACCGCCTCGCGCCAGACGCCGTCGAGATGGTGACCGACCGCGTCGGCGAACCGGAGCCGCCAGCGGGCCGGCATCCGCCGTCGCGGCTCCCGCCACGCCTGCACCAGCAGGCGGCGCAGCGGCCCGGAAAAGCCGGGATGGCGGACCCGCGGGCCTGCCCGGAGCAGGGCGAGCGCCCCGTCCCGCAGCGCGCGGATCTGCGGCGGGGTGAGCCGGCCCGGCCCGTCGCAGGCGTCGTCGACCAGGAAGAACCAGGTGAACAGGGCGGCCAGCGCGCGCAGGTCCGGCTCGGTCGCGTCCGCGTAGAGCCGGCCGGCGTACCGGGCGAAGCCGGCCCGGGCCAGCCGGTCCAGAGCGGCCGGGTCCAGCGGCAGGCCGAGCTGGAACAGGCGGTCGACCAGCCACTCCTGCACGGGATCCGCGTACGGGGAGAGCCGGGGCGGGATCGGGCAGTCGGACCGCAGCGATCGGAGCACGGCCTCCGTCATCACCGATCCCTTCCGATGTGGATCGCCGACGGCAGCATGGCAGGTCGGCCGGCCGGTCGATGCCCGGCGGGACAACGGGGTTGTCCCGGGACAATGCGGACCTTTCGGACCCGGCGCAAAGGGGGTGCCCGCCCGTCCGCCCCGGGGACCAGGCAGGCTTGACGGTATGCGCGAACCATGGGTGGTCGGCGTCTCCGGGGCCTCCGGCACGCCGTACGCGGCGGCCGTGATCCGGGGGCTGCTCGAGGCCGGCGAGGCGGTGGACCTGATCGTCTCCCGGGCCGCCCGGCTGACCATCCTCGACGAGACCAGCCGGCCCTTCCGGGACGGCCACTGGGCCGACGACCTGGCAGTCTGGCTGGGTCGCGAGTTGGCCGACGCCGACCTGCGGCACTGGTCCGCGGGCGACCTGGCGGCCGGGCCGAGCAGCGGCTCCTATCCGGTACGCGGGATGGCGGTGGTCCCGGCCAGCACCGCGGCCTGCGCAGGCATCGCGATCGGCCTTTCCAAGGACCTGTTGCAGCGGGCCGCCGAGGTCAACCTCAAGGAGCGGCGGCCGGTCGTGGTGGTGCCCCGGGAAACCCCGGTGACCCGCAGCCACCTGGAGCACCTCATCGCGCTGCACGACGCCGGTGCGGTGGTGCTGCCGGCCAGCCCGGGCTTCTACGGCGCAGGTGCGGCGGCCTCCGCGCAGCAACTGGTCGACTTCGTGGCCGGCAAGGTGCTGGACGCGCTCGGCGTACCGCACACGCTCTTCCGCCGCTGGTCCGGCGAGCTGGCCGCCGACCGTTCCTGACCTGTCGGGTCAACGGGACGCGGACCGGGCCTTGGGGCCGGCCCGCGTGCCGATAGACACCACTCAGTACATGCCGGCGTTGGCTGGTCCGGGGCCGGTCGAGGCAGTCGGGCCCATGTTGCGCGACTTGCCCATCTCCTCCCCCTCCTCCAGCATGCCCTCCCCCTCAAGCAGGGCCCGCACCTCGGATTCCCGAAACCGGCGATGCCCGCCTGGAGTCCGGATGCTGCCTATCCGGCCGGCCGCCGCCCATCTCGTCACAGTCTTCGGGTCAACCCGAAACAAGGCGGCAACTTCACCCGGTGTCAGCAGGCGATCTCCAGTGTCCACAGCCCCCTCCTCGCGTTCGACGAAGCCCCCGGCTGAACACACTGCCCCCGGCCGGTGCGAGCCCAGAGCCGTCATGAGGGACGTATGGCAATTACAGCACCAGCGACATGGCCTGTCCGCCAAACGCGAAAAACGCACTGAGTGGGAAGTTAGGAAATATTACGCCTGCCCGGCCCCCTTCACGACGAGTCCGCGAACAGATACGTGCTGTCATGTTCAACGGATGCCGAATGCCGCACGTTACGGCCGGGCGGCTAGGGTCGGGGGTCGTGGACGCGATCGACCTGAGCCTTGTTGAGCTGCTGCGGGGCAACGCCCGCCTGTCCTACGCCGAGCTGGCCCGCCAGGTCGGTCTCTCCGCCCCGGCGGTGCACGAGCGGGTCGGCAAGCTGGAATCGAGCGGCGTCGTCCGGGCGTACCGGGCCGAGGTGGAGCCGGAGGCCATCGGGCTCGGGGTCACCGCGCTGATCGGCATCGTCGAGGATTCCGGCGGGGACACCGACGACGTGCTCGAGGCGTTCCGGCAGATGCCCGAGATCGAGTCCTGCTACTTCATGGCCGGGGTCGAGTCGTTCCTGCTGAAGGCGCGGGTGGGCACGATCGCCGAGCTGGAGCAGTTGATCGTGCGGTTGAACCGCACCCCGGGGGTGGCCTCCACCCGTACCGGGATCGCCCTGTCCACCAAGTGGGAGAACCGCCCCCAGCCGATCGAGCTCCCCACCTCCTGACCCCGGGCCGGGCTGTCCGCCCGGGTCGCGCCGCGAACCCGGGCCCGCCCGGTCGCGACGGAATCGGTCCGAACGGCTGCTCTGGCGCCGGCCGGCTCGCGGCGATACGGTGCGCCGATGACGACGCCAGTGCCCGGAGCGGCCGTGGTCACCGGAGCGGCCGGCGGGCTCGGCCGGGCGATCGCCGCAGCGCTGCACGCCGACGGATGGCCGGTGCTGCTCACCGATGTGGACGCCGACGCGGTGGCCGCCGCTGCGGCGCCACTGGGCGGCTGGTCCCGCCCGCTCGACGTACGGGACGAGGCCGGCTGCGCGGCGGTGGCCGCCGAGGCTGCGCGGCGCGCGCCCGGCGGGCTCGGGCTCTGGGTGAACAACGCCGGAATCCTGGTCACCGGGCCGTCCTGGGAGCACGACGGGGCGACCCGGCGGCGGGTGGTCGAGGTGAACGCGCTGGGCGCGATGACCGGCACGCTCGCCGCGCTGGAGATCATGCGGGCGCAGGGGCACGGGCACGTGCTCAACGTCGTCTCGCTGGCCGGACTGGTCGCCCCGCCCGGCGAGACGGTCTACGCGGCGAGCAAGCACGCGCTGCTCGCGTTCAGTCTCGGCACCCTGGCCGACCTGCGGATGGCCGGGCTTCGGGGCGTACATGTGTCGTGCCTCTGCCCGGACGGGATCTGGACGCCGATGCTGCACGACCGGCTCGACGACCCCGGCGCCCTGGCCTCCTTCACCGGGTCGCTGCTGACGCCGGAGCGGGTGGCCGCCCGGGCCGTCCGGCTGGCCCGCCGTCCGCGGCCGGTGGTCACCCTGCCGCGCTGGCGCGGCGCCCAGGTCCGGCTCCTCGATGCGCTGCCCCGGCTGGCGCTCGCGCTGACCCCAGTGGTCCGGGCCGCCGGCCGGGTCGGGCAGCGCCGGCAGCGTCGCCGAGTCGGGACGGGGGCGAGTTGACCTCGCTTGTAACGTTGCCGACGTGACTCATCTGGACCGGTGCGACGAGGCCACCCGGAGGTGGGTGACCGAGGCGATCGCCATCGTCGAGGCGGACGCCAATCGGTCCGCCGACACCCACCTGCTGCCCTTCCCCCTGCCGCTGGAGTGGGGAATCGACCTCTATCTCAAGGACGAGTCGGTGCACCCGACCGGCTCGCTCAAGCACCGGCTGGCCCGGTCGCTCTTCCTCTACGGGCTCTGCAACGGTTGGATCGGCCCGGAGACCACCATCGTGGAGGCCTCCTCGGGCTCGACCGCGGTCTCCGAGGCGTACTTCGCCCGGATGCTCGGGCTGCCCTTCATCGCCGTGATGCCCGCCTCCACCTCGCAGGAGAAGATCGCCAAGATCGAGTTCCAGGGCGGGCGCTGCCACCTGGTCCAGGACCCGGCGAAGGTGGTGATCGAGGCGCGCTGGCTGGCGGAGGACTCCGGCGGCCACTTCATGGACCAGTTCACCTACGCCGAGCGGGCCACCGACTGGCGGGGCAACAACAACATCGCCGAGTCGATCCACTCGCAGCTCGCGCTGGAGCGGCACCCCGTACCGGTCTGGATCGTGGTGGGCGCCGGGACCGGCGGCACCAGCGCGACCATCGGCCGGTACGTCCGCTACCGGCGACTGCCCACCAAGCTCTGCGTGGTCGACCCGGAGAACTCGGCGTTCTACCCCGCCTGGCAGGCCGGCGACTGGTCGATCCGCACCAACCGCGGCTCGCGGATCGAGGGGATCGGCCGGCCTTGCGTGGAGGCGTCCTTCGTGCCCTCGGCGGTGGACCGGATGGTCCAGGTGCCGGACGCCGCGTCCCTGGCCGCCATGCGGGCCGGTTCGGCGGTGCTCGGCCGCCGGGTCGGCGGGTCCACCGGCACGAACCTGTGGGGCGCGTTCGGGCTGATCGCCGAGATGCTCGCCGCCGGGCGGACCGGGTCGGTGGTCACGCTGATCTGCGACGCCGGCGACCGCTACGCCGACACGTACTACGCGGACGGCTGGGTGACGGGGCAGGGGCTCGATCTCGCCCCGCACCTGGCCACCATCGACCGCTTCCTGGCCACCGGCGCCTGGCCGGCCTGACCGTCCGCCCGCCGTCAGCGCCCGCCCCCAGAGCGGCCGCCGTCAGCGGGGGCCCGGCGTCAGCGGGGGTCGATCCGCTCGGCCAGGCCCGGGTAGCGCACCACGTAGCCGTCGGGGTCCACGTCCAGGTCGGCGGTGAAGGTGCCGCTGGCGAAGCGCACCCGGCCGGGTCCGAGCGACGTGTAGACCTGCTCGGCGGGGACCACCACCAGGCTCGGCACCAGCACCCACGCCACGGCGATCCGCCGCGCGCTCTCCGCTGGCGCCCGCTGCAGACCGAGGCGGCGGATCGGCAGGATGTTGAAGAGGGTGGAGCCGCCCAGGTCGACGTCGACCGCGTCGGCCAGCCGGTCCGGGTCGTCCGTGCCCGGCAGCCCGGCCGGCGGATGACCGGCGGCGCGCAGCGCCGCGTCCAGGTCGCCCTGCTCTCCGGTGGTCACCCGCCACCGCCCGCCGCCGGGTTCCAGGCGCACACTGCGCGACCAGCCCGCCCCCTCGACCTCCACCTCAACCCGGGTGGTCGCCCAGTCCGGCCCGGCGGTCAGCTGGTACCGGCAGGTGTACGGGATCGGGTCGACGGCCAGCACCACGCCCCGCGCGACGAGACCCTGACCGTCGTCGAAAACGACGTGTTCGGCCCCGGCGGTGTCCGTCCTGGTCCAGAAGAGCGACTTCGGCTTGGTCGGCATGAACCGGACGTTACGCGACCACGCGGACAGCGGCACGGGATGTGGAAACGCCGCCGCGGAGCGTGCGCTCCACGGCGGCGTCCGGGTTCAGTTCAGTGGGTACGCGCCGGCGGTCGCCCGCCGAAGCCGCGCCGGTCGTCGCGCGGCCGGTCGTCCCGGCCCCGCCCCTCCGGACGGCCCCGGAAGTCAGCCGAGCGGAAGTCCCCGCCGCGCTCGCCGAACCGGCGCTCCCCCCGGGCGTCCCGGTCGCCGAAGCGCCGGTCCCCGGTCGACCGGTCACCGAAGCGCCGCTCTGCGGTCGGCCGGTCGCCGAACCGCCGGTCGTCGCGGCCGTCGCGGTCGCCGAAGCGGCGATCGCCACGCGCCTCGCGGTCGCCGAAGCGGCGCTCACCGGACGGGCGGCCGAAGCGCTGTTCGTCCCGTTCGCCGAACCGGCGCTCGCCCCGACCGTCCCGGTCGAACGAGCCCCGACCGTCGCGGTCGAACGAGCCCCGACCGTCGCGGTCGAACGAGCCCCGACCGTCGCGGTCGAACGAGCCCCGACCGTCGCGGTCGAACGAGCCCCGACCGTCGCGGTCGAACGAGCCCCGACCGTCGCGGTCGAAGGAGCGGCGCTCGCCGCGGCCGTCCCGGTCGCCGAAGCGGCGCGGGCCGGCCGGGCGGTCGCCGTACCGGCGCTGCTCGCGCGGCTCGTCGCGGACCGGCACCCCGCTGGGCTCCCGCGCGCCGGTCAGCTCGGCCAGCGCCGGGTCGCCGGCCCGCACCCGGGTCTGCGCCGGCTCGACGCCGGCCTTCTCCAGCATGGCCAGGGTGGTCCGGCGCTGCTTCGGCAGCACCAGCGTCGCCACCGCGCCGGACTCGCCGGCTCGGGCGGTACGGCCCGCGCGGTGCAGGTAGTCCTTCGGGTCCTTCGGCGGGTCGACGTGCAGCACCAGGGAGACCCCGTCGACGTGGATGCCCCGGGCCGCCACGTCGGTGGCGACCAGCACGTTCATCCGGCCCTCGCGGAACTCGGCCAGGGTCCGGGTACGCATCCGCTGGGTCTTTCCGCCATGCAGCCCGCCGGCGCGTACGCCGACCGCGGCGAGCTGCTCGACCAGCCGGTCGACGCCGAGCTGGGTACGGGCGAAGAGCATCGTCCGGCCCGAGCGGGCCGCGATGGACGCCGCCACCGCGAACTTGTCGTGCGGCGGGATCAGCAGCATGTGGTGGTCCATGGTGGACACGGCGGCCGTCGGCGGCGCGGTCGAGTGGGTGACCGGGTCGGTCATGAACCGCTTCACCAGCGCGTCGACGTCACCGTCCAGGGTGGCCGAGAAGAGCAGCCGCTGGGCGTCCGCCGGCGTCTTCGCCAGCAGTTCGGTCACCTCGGGCAGGAAGCCCATGTCGGCCATCTGGTCGGCCTCGTCGAGCACGGTCACCTCGACGTCGTCCAGGTGGCAGACGCCCCGCGCGATGAGGTCGCCGAGCCGGCCCGGCGTGGCGACGATGATCTCCACGCCTCGGCGGAGCGCGTCGATCTGCCGGTCGTACGGAACCCCGCCGACGGCGGTCTTGAGGAACACTCCGACGGCCTTGCCGAGCGGCATCAGCGCGTCGTTGACCTGCATGGCGAGTTCCCGGGTGGGGACCAGGACCAGGGCGCGCGGGTGCAGCGGGCGGGCCCGGTTGCGGTCCGCGAGCCGGGCGAGGACCGGCAGTCCGAAGGCGAGGGTCTTGCCGGAGCCGGTCTGGCCCCGGCCCAGCACGTCCCGGCCGGCGAGGGCGTCCGGCAGGGTGGCCCGCTGGATCTCGAACGGGGTGGTGATGCCCTGCCGGGCGAGCGCGCCGACCAGCGGCTGGGGCAGCCCCAGCGCGGCAAAGTCGGGGGTGTCGGTGCCGGTGGAGAGCTTCTCCACCGAGGTGTCGTGGGCGAACGGGGACGTGCCGGGGTCAGCAGAGCTGGTCAAGAAAAGCCTTTCGAGCGGGGCGCATCTTCGCGATGGCCCGCCGCAGCTCAAACGCCGCCGAATCGCCCGCAAGATCGCCCATGGGCGCGCGACACGCGCGCCGGGTCAGTGATCTCCACAAGTGTACGGCGGCGCGACGAACGTGCCACCGCGCTGCGATGCCGTAGTGGGCGGGCTCACCATCCCGCCGCCGGGCCGGTCACCTGCTCAGCAGGTTGCCGGTCAGCCCGCTCAGCGCGTCGTCGGCCAGCAGCACGACCAGCACGCTGATCGCCACCAGCAGACCCAGGGACGCGGCCAGGACGATCACCACGCGAGCGTTCCTCGACCGGGTGGTCCGGCGGTCCTCCGTCCACCCCTGCGCCAGGATGTGCCCGGTCAGGGAGCCGGAGTTCTCCAGCGGGTTGCCCCGGGGAAAGGACACCGTGGCGAAGCCCGGTCCGTCGGCGCCGCCGTACGCCGTGCCGGCCAGGTCCGGACCGCCCTGGTAGCTGGTCCGCCCGGGGCGTCCGCCGGCCGGCACCCCGCTGACCTGCCGGTCCGTCGCCGGTGGCGCGCTCGTCCGAAACCCGGGCACGCCGCTCCGGGCGGCCCCGCCGTCCAGATGGTCGGCCGGGTTGGTGGACGGCGGCCAGGTGGGCAGTGCCGGCGCGGGCACCACCGGCGGCGCGGACACCGGCCGGCCCGCCTGCGCGGGGATCACCGGCGGGGCGGAGACCGGCCCGCCCGCCGGGGTGGCCATGGCGGGCGGGGGCGGGAACGGTGGGGCCGGCATCGGGCCCGGTGGCGGCGGGGGTGGGGGCACCGGCGGACCGGGCGGCGGCACGGGCGGCTCGGGAACCGGTGGGACCGGCCCCGGGGTGGGCCGGGGAGCCGGCCGCGGCGCGGGCTTCGGCGGCACCGGCGGGAACGGCGGCTCGGGTTCCGGCACGGGCGGCGCCGGCGAGGGTGGAGTCGGTCCCGGCACGGGCGTGGGGGCCGGCTCGGGTTCGGGCGTGGGCGGCTTCGGGGGCTGGGCCGGCTCGGGCGGCTGCGCCGGCTCGGGGGGCTCGGGATTGACCGGACCCGAGCGGTAGACGTTGGTACCGCCCGCCTTCGCCACCAGCGCGCCACCGGCCGCTCCCGCATCGTCGGCGGGGATCCGGCTCTGCCCCGGTACGGAGGCACTGGCGCGGGCCGGACGAGCCACGGGGTCGCGCCGGCCCGGCACGGCCCCGCCCGACGCGTCCGGCTCGGACCCGGCCGGCGCGTCGGCGGCGGCGAAGCCGGACCAGGTGGAGGGCGTCACCGTGGCACCGGGGCGGCGCCGGTCCAGGGGCGGGATGGGCTGCGGTGGCACCTCGGCCGGCGCGCCCGCGCGGTAGGTCGTCGCGGTCGCCGGGGCGGTCGGCCGCTCACCGTCGGAGGCGGCGACGCTGGCGACGCTGACCCGACCCCGGACGACAGCGGCCGGGCTCGGCGCGGGGGATCCGGTCTGCGGGTTGGAGCCGGCGGCGGCCGGGTCAGGCGTAACGTCGGCCGCTCGGTCGGCCGAGCCGGGCGCGGATCCGGGGTGGACCGTCTCCGCCGGAACCTCTTGCTCGCCCATGCTCGCCCTCCGCGCCTGCGCTCGCACCCGGACCGTGGTGTCGGGCCGGGAGTGCCTGAATCTCACCGTGCCACATTCCGGCCCGGCGGCACAGTCGGAGTGGACGGTTGCCGTCAGCCGCCGGCGCTCGCGCTGGCCGAGGCCTGCTCCGATGTGCTGCTGCTCGTCGTCGGGCTCGGCTCGCTCGTCTCCGCCGGCGACGTCGTCTCGGGGGCGGAAGTGGTCGGCGGCGGGGTGGTCGGCGATGGCGTGGGCGACGGCGAGGTGGACGGGCTGGTGGTCGGGCTCGGCGTGGTGGTCGTGGGCGTCGGCGTCGGCGTACGGGTGGGCTTCGGCGTGGCCGTCCTCGTCGGCGTCGGCGTCGGCCTCGGCTGGGTGGTCGTCCGTGTCGGCGCGGGCACCGGGCGTGCCGGAGCGGGCATTGCCCCGATGACCCGGGTGGCGGCGTAGAGCCGGCTCCAGCGGACGGTGGAGATCTTCACGACGTCGCCGCTGCGTGGCGCCTCCACCATCTTGCCGCCGCCGATGTACATCGCGACGTGGTGGATCGTCGTCCAGCTGCTGCCCGAGGCGAAGAAGAGCAGGTCACCCGGGAGCAGGAAGTTGGGGTCCACGGTCCGGCTCCGGGTGGCGTAGTACTGGTCCCGGGAGACGCGGGGCAGGTCGCGGTAGCCGGCCGACAGGTACGAGGCGAGGACCAGGCCGGAGCAGTCGAACCGGTCCGGCCCCTCCGCCGCCCACAGGTAGGGGTCGCCGAGCTGGGCCAGGGCGTACCGCACGGCGGCCAGGGCCCGGGGGTCGGCGACCAGCCCGCTCACGCTCTGATTGCCGACGTACGACCTGCCGAGAAGCTGCTCGGCGGCCTCCTCACGCCGCTCCGCCTCGAGCAGTTGCGCCGCGTTGTCCCGGCGCAGCTTCAGCAGCCGGGCCTCCTGCTCGTGGTGTGCCTTCTCGACCGCGGCGTACTGCTCGTCGGCGTTGCGCGCCCGCGACTCGGCGGCGGCGTACGCCTCACGCGCGATCTGCTCGGCGGCGCGCGCCCGGGCCAGCTCGCCGGCCGCGGCGGTGGTCGCCCCCTCGGCCTTGTCGCCGCGGGTGATCCGCTGGAGCATGCTCAGGTCGTGCAGGTCCTCGCCGAACTCGCCGGGCGGGAGGGCGGCCGCGGCCTTGACCGCCTCGGCCGCCGCGGCGTCGGCGCCCGCCTGCGCCGTGGCGAGCGCCTCGTCGGCCCGCTTGAGCTCACCCGCCGCGAGGGCCAGCTGGGACTGCGCCTCGGTGCGCTGGTCGCGTAGTTGCAGCAGCTGGTCGGCGAGCAGGCCGACCTGGGCGTCGAGGGCTTCGATCTGGGCGATGAGCGGGCCACCAACGGGGTTGGCGGACGCCGTGCCGGGGGCGCCGGGCACCGCGGTGCCGGGCAGGCCCGGGACCGAGCCGGGCAGCCGCCAACCGGCGGCGGGGGCCGGGCGGGAGCCGGTGTCGGGAACCGTGTTCGGCAGCGGCGGCTCGGCCCAGGCCGGGGCGGCGAGGGCCGCCGCGGCGACGGCGCCGAGCAGAGCGGACCAGAGCGCGGGACGCAGCACCGGCGAGACCACCGGGCTCCTGCGTCGTTGCCGCCGCCCCTGCTCGCTGTCGGCCATTCCGCTCCCCGTCCGGTCTGGTGTGCCCTGGGACGGTACCAGTGTGTGTGTCCCGCCCCATCCTGTCTTACCTCACGGACGCAGGGATGTCGATGCGCGGAGCGTGACGACCGGCTGGAAGTCCGGTGAAGTAGGTCGCTGGGGTTGACCGGGCCGTCGGTTCGTCGGAGGAGAGACGTACGCTCGACCGGGACTTCAGGTGGAAGGGACGTGGCTTTCGATGGACGCCGGACTCAAGCGCGAGCTCGAAGCGAAGGTGTACGCGGGGGAGCGGCTGACCCGTGAGGACGGAATCGCGCTCTACGACAGCGACGACCTCGCCTGGCTCGGGCGGCTGGCCCACCACAGGCGCACCGAGCTCAACGGCGACGGGGTGATGTTCAACGTCAACCGGCACCTCAACCTCACCAACGTCTGCTCCGCCTCGTGCGCGTACTGCTCGTTCCAGCGCAAGCCGGGGGAGAAGGACGCCTACACGATGCGCATCGACGAGGCGGTCCGCAAGGCAAAGGAGATGGAGGACGAGCAGCTCACCGAGCTGCACATCGTCAACGGCCTGCACCCGACCCTGCCCTGGCGCTACTACCCGAAGGTGCTGCGCGAGCTGAAGGCGGCGCTGCCGAACGTCAAGCTCAAGTGCTTCACCGCGACCGAGGTGCAGTGGTTCGAGAAGATCAGCGGCCTCTCCGCCGACGAGATCCTCGACGAGTTGATGGACGCCGGCCTGGAGTCGCTCACCGGCGGTGGCGCGGAGATCTTTGACTGGGAGGTCCGGCAGCACATCGTCGACCACGCCTGCCACTGGGAGGACTGGTCGCGGATCCACCGGCTGGCCCACTCGAAGGGCATGAAGACCCCGTCGACCATGCTCTACGGCCACATCGAGGAGCCCCGGCACCGGGTGGACCACGTGCTGCGGCTGCGCGAGCTGCAGGACGAGACGGGTGGGTTCGCGGTGTTCATTCCGCTGCGCTACCAGCACGACTTCGTCGACTCGGCGGATGGCAAGATCCGTAACCGGATCCAGGCCCGCACCACGATGGCCTCGCCGGCCGAGTCGCTGAAGACCTTCGCGGTCTCCCGGCTGCTCTTCGACAACGTGCCGCACGTGAAGTGCTTCTGGGTGATGCACGGCCTGTCGGTCGCCCAGCTCTCGCTCAACTTCGGTGTGGACGATCTGGACGGCTCGGTCGTGGAATACAAGATCACCCACGACGCCGACGCGTACGGCACGCCGAACACCATGCACCGGGAGGACCTGTTGCACCTGATCTGGGACGCCGGCTTCCGCCCGGTCGAGCGGGACACCCGCTACAACGTGGTCCGGGAGTACGACGCCGCCCCGTCGCTGGTGGAGCGCCGCTCCGAGCCGCAGCAGGTCTGGGCCTGACCGCGGACCGATGAGCGAACAGCAGCAGCGGGCCTTCCCCCGGCGGGACGCCGAGGGACGCATCCTCACCCTGGGCGACCTGCTCGGCGTGAGCCTCGCCGGCCTGGTGATCGGGGTGCTGGCGCTGGTGCTCTTCGAGTGGGCGTTCGCCTCGATCGGGGCCGGTGGCTTCGGCCGTACCAACGGCTGGCTGGCGGTGATCCTGCCGTTGTGGTTGTTCTGGGACGACTTCCGGGCCTGGGAGTTCGGGGCGGCCCGGGTGGTCGCGGCGCTGGTCGCCGGCGTGGTCGGGGTGTTCGCCGGGCTGCTGGCGGCCGGCCTGGCCGCCGGGCTGCCGCCGCTGGTCTCCGGCGCGCTGGCTGCGGCGGTCTTCACCCTGACGTACGCGGTGATCTGGTTTCATGGCGTGCACTGGCTGGCCCGGCGGACGGGCTGAACCTCCCGCCCCCGACGGTCGGGTGGCGGAGAACGGAGTGCGAACGTGAGCGCGGCGGTCAAGTACACGCTGGGCCGGATCGGGCTGTTCGTCCTGGTGCTCGCGGCCCTCTGGCCGATCGAGATGAACATCTTCCTCCGGCTGATGCTGGCGCTGGCCTTCTCCGCCGCGCTCTCCTTCTTCCTGCTGCGGGGCTGGCGGGACGAGATGGCCGGCGAGATGGCCGAGTCGGCGGAGCGTCGTCGCGCGGAGAAGGAGCGCCTCCGCTCCGCGCTGGCCGGCGAGGAGCAGCCCGGCGAGGGTGAGCCCGGCGAGCAGCCTCGCTGAGACCGGGACCATGCAGCACCGAAGCGGGGCAGCGCGATCGGAGCCGGACCGCTAGGGTCGGCCGGCGTGAGTGCTATGGACAAGATCAATGGCTGGCGGAGCAAGGTTTTCGTCTGGATCGGCCTTCCGGTCATCGCCGCCATCGGGCTGATGCTGGGTGCCACCGACCTCGCTCCCGCCTGGGAGGCGAAGAACGGTGGCGGCACGTCGGGCACGTTCACCGCGGTGAACGAGGAATGCGGGCGGCGCAACTGTGAGTGGCACGGCGACTTCGTGGCCACCGAGGGCGGCGCCAAGCGCGCCGACGTCATCCTCTACGACGCGCCGGACGGGCTGTCCCAGGGCAGCACCGCCCCGGCCCGCGACACGGGCGCCCGCAAGGGCGTCTTCTCCACCACCGGCGGGTCGACGTACCTGCTGGTCACCGGGCTTACCGTGGCCGGCCTCGCCGCCGCCGTGGCCTGGGTGGTCATCATCGTCCGGATGATCCGGCGGCGGCGCCAGCCGGCGGAGCCCCCGGCCCCGCCGGCCTCGTTCGCCCCGTCGCGCTGAGCCCGGCCGACCGGCCGACGACGACACGTTCGAACGACGAGCCCGGCACGGTGCACCGTGCCGGGCTCGTCGTTCACGAGTGGACTGTCACCAGTTCGTCGAGCCCGGCACCACCGGCCAGGGCCGGTCGGTCGGCTTGATCAGGTAGACGATGCCGCCGGAGCCGCTGCCGGTGCCGCCGCTGGCGGTGGTCCGCTTGGTCCGCAGCCAGATCTGCTCGAACTGCTCCCGCTGGTAGACGTTCCGGACCGCCTCGTTGCTGGACGACGCGGGGTCGTTGGCGATGACGTCGCCGTCGGCGGTGAAGCCGACGATCACCATCAGGTGCCCGGAGGTGCCGTAGCCCGCCCCGTCCAGCTCGCTGGCGAGGAAGGACTGGCTGGTCACCACGGGGATGCCGGCGGCGATGAAGTGCTCCAGCTCGTCCAGCGAGTGCAGCCGGGTCACCTTCGCCTCGAGGCCCGGGAAGCTGGCCGCATACGCGGTGTTGAACGGCCAGTTGCCGGCGCCGTCGTACTGGTAGTCGTAGACCATCCGGGCGGCGTGGTTGACCGTCGGGTCGGGGTAGGTCGGGTCCACCCAGGACGTGTCCTGCGCGGAGGGCTTGCGGCCCCAGTACTCGACCACCATCTCGGTCGAGGTGGGCGAGCACCAGGCCTCGCCGCCGCCGTCGTACTCGGGGTAGTGGCCGGCGTGGATGTTCTGCGAGTAGCGCGGCACCGGCAGCTCGACGCCCCAGGCGATGTGGCCGGCGCTGGGGGTCACGGTGAACCGGGCCGGCACGTACGAGCTCATCGCCCCGAGCGAGCGGACCACCGGCGACGCGGTCTGCGCCGGGTCGCGGTAGAGGGTCAGCCGGAGCTGGTACGCCCGCAGCAGCACCCCGGCGGTCTCATCGTTGATGGCGAAGGTGTCCGTCCAGATGCTGGAGGTCTTGTCGCCCTGCTTGTCGACGGTGGTCCGCTTGATGTCGGCGTCGCCGGAGGCCCAGCGCCCCATGACGTACCACGGGGTCCGGGTGCCGGTGGTGTAGGTGCCCTGGAGCTCGACCTGGATCCAGGTGCCGGCGGGGGTCTCCGCGTTCCAGGAGGCGACCAGTTCGCTGGCGTCGAAGCCGACCTCGGTCAGCGGGGAGGTCCAGGTGCCGTACGCCCAGGTCCGCTTGCTCTTGCTGTGCGGGTCCTTGTACTGGGTCGTGCCGACCGGCGTGCCGAGGGTGAGGCCGGCGGGGGTGACCACCGTGCCGGCGGCCGTGCCGGCCTGCCAGTCGGCGTCGCCGGACCAGCCCTGCCAGGTGATCTGCTCGTCGTGGGTCACCGCCTCGTCGGCGGTGACGGCCCCGGCGGGGGCGGTGGTGCCGAGGAGGGCGAGCGCGGTCACGCCGGCGAGGGCGACCGCACGCAAGGGTTTCGTGGCCATGGCAGCTCCACAGGAGTGAGGCGTCGTTGCCGTTCACTGTCCCGCTTGGAAGGAACTTTCGCCAGATGTTCATGGATGGAAAATCGTTGCCGACGCGCGGGCCCCACCCCGCCCGTGCGGGCGATCTCGACCGGTCGTGCGCTACCGTGCTACCGACCAACCCGCAGCGAAGCCGGTGTGAAACCGGCGCTGTCCCGCAACTGTGATGCCCCGCTCGTCGGCCCCACGCCGGCGCCGACCGCGGGGACGAGCCAGGTCGCCTGTGGCGCGGTCGCGACACGCGCTCTCGAGGAAGGGCGCCTCGCGGGCGGGCGGCGTACGCGGTCCCTGTCGGCGAAGCACCAGAATCCTCGACCGACAGGAGGACCGATGTCCAGACGTACCCCCCGGCTCTTCGCCGCGACCCTCGCGGTGGTCGCGCTCGCCCTCGGTGCCTGCGCCGAGAAGACGTCCGACACCCCCGCCGCCGGCAGCAGTTCGGCGGCCGCCGCCTTTCCCGTCACCGTCGGCAAGCTGACGCTGGAGAAGCGCCCCGAGAAGATCGTCTCGCTCTCGCCGACCGCGACCGAGATGCTCTTCGCCATCGGCGCGGGCAGGCAGGTCACCGCCGTCGACGACCAGTCGAACTACCCGCCGGAGGCGCCGAAGAGCGACCTGTCCGGCTTCCAGCCGAACGCCGAGGCGATCGCCGGTAAGAGCCCCGACCTGGTGGTGCTCTCCAACGACACCAACAAGATCGTCGACCAGCTCACCACGCTGAAGATCCCGGTGCTGCTCGCCCCGGCGGCCAGCACGCTGGACGACACCTACCGGCAGATCACCGATCTGGGCGCGCTGACCGGCCACCCGACCGAGGCCGCCGACGTCACCCGGCGGATGAAGGACGACATCGCCAAGCTGACGAAGGACCTGCCGCAGCGGGCGAAGAAGCTGACCTACTACCACGAGCTGGGCCCGGAGCTGTACAGCGCCACCAGCAAGACCTTCATCGGCTCGATCTACGCCCTCGCCGGCCTGGAGAACATCGCCGATCCGTCGGACGCCGACGGCAAGAACGGCGGCTACCCGCAGCTCTCCCAGGAGGTCATCGTCAAGGCGAACCCGGACTTCGTCTTCCTGGCCGACACCAAGTGCTGCCAGCAGACCGCGGAGACGGTCAAGGCGCGCAGCGGCTGGGCCGGCGTCACCGCGGTGAAGAACAACCAGATCGTCGCCCTCGACGACGACATCGCCTCGCGCTGGGGCCCGCGCGTGGTCGACCTGCTCCGGTCGATCGTCGACGCCACCGCCAAGGTGCCCGCGTGACGGTCTCCCGTCGATGACCGTGCGACCCACCGAACCCCGGCCGGCCGGGACGCCCGACGCGTCCCGGCCCACCGGCGTACCCGCGCAGGGCGCCGGCGCCGCGTCCGGTCCGGGCGTCGAGGCCGGCCGTCCGGCGGTCACGCGGTCCGCCCCCGCCCCGGGTGCCGGCGGCCCGGCCCGGCCAGCCGCACTGCGCAAGCGCTGGCTCGCCGCCGGCCTCGGCGCGGTGCTGGTCGCGCTGGTCGCCGGGGTGTCGTTCGGGCCGGTCAGCCTGCCGCCCGGCAGCGTCGCCGCCGAACTGCTCAACCTGCTGCCCGGGGTGCACCTGGACAGCGGACTGACCGAGCGGGACGTCGCCATCGTCACCGAGCTGCGGCTGCCCCGGGTGGTGCTCGGCCTGCTGGTCGGTGGCCTGCTCGCCCTGGCCGGCGGCTGCTACCAGGGGGTCTTCCGCAACCCGCTGGCCGACCCGTACCTGCTGGGCGTGGCGGCCGGTGCCGGGCTGGCGGTGACCGCGGTGATCGCCCTCGGCGTCGGGGCGGGCGGGGCGCTGACCGGGCTGCCGGTCACCATCCCGCTGGCCGCGTTCGTCGGCTCGCTCGGTGCGGTGGCCCTGACGTACCTGCTCGGCGCGGCCGGCGGGCGGGACCGCTCCCCGGCGACGCTGATCCTGGCCGGGGTGGCGGTCTCCGCCTTCCTCGCCGCCGGCCAGACCTACCTGCTGCAGCGCAACTCTGACGACATCCAGCAGGTCTACTCCTGGCTGCTCGGCCGGCTGGCCACCGCCGGCTGGCAGGACGTCCGGCTGGTCCTGCCGTACTTCGTGCTGACCGCCGTGGTCGTGCTGCTGCACCGGCGGGAACTCGACGTGCTCTCCGTCGGCGACGACGAGGCGACCAGCCTCGGGCTGCACCCGCAGCGCTCCCGCTACCTGCTGATCGCCGCCGCCTCGCTCGGCACCGCCGCCGCCGTTTCCGCCTCCGGGCTGATCGGCTTCGTCGGCATCATCGTGCCGCACACCGTACGGCTGCTGGCCGGCTCCAGCTACCGGGTGATCCTGCCGCTCTCCATGCTCTTCGGCGGGGCGTTCCTCGCGCTGACCGACGTGGTCGCCCGGACCGCCGCCGCCCCGGCCGAGATCCCGATCGGCGTGGTCACCGCGCTGCTCGGCGGGCCGTTCTTCGTCCTGGTCCTGCGCACCTCCCGGCGGGTGCTCACATGAACCCGCTCGCGGTCGAGGTGCGCGACCTGCACGTCAGCCTGGGCGGCGCGCCGATCCTGGCCGGCGTCGACCTGACCGTCGCCGCCGGCGAGTGGGTCACCGTGATCGGCCCGAACGGCGCCGGCAAGTCGACCCTGCTGCGCGCCGTCGGCGGCCTGCGCTCCGCGCCGGGTGCGGTCTCCCTCTTCGGTACGCCGATCCAGGCGCTGCGCCGCCGGGACCGGGCCCGGGTGGTGGCCACCGTCGCGCAGTCCCCGGTGGTGCCGGCCGGCATGTCGGTGCTGGACTACGTGCTGCTCGGCCGCACCCCGTACATCCCGCCGCTGGGCCGGGAGTCGGCCGCCGACCTGGCCGCCGTGCACGGGGTGCTGGACCGGCTGGACCTCGGTGCCTTCGGACACCGCGAACTGGCCACGCTCTCCGGCGGCGAGCGGCAGCGGGTCTTCCTGGCCCGGGCGCTGGCCCAGGGCGCGACCCTGCTGCTGCTCGACGAGCCGACCAGCGCGCTGGACATCGGCCACCAGCAGGAGGTGCTGGAACTGGTCGACCAGCTCCGCCGGGAACACGGCCTGACCGTGCTCGCCACCATGCACGACCTCTCGGTCGCCGGCGAGTACGCCGACCGCCTGGTCCTGCTCGCCGACGGCCGGGTCGCCGCGGCGGGCCCACCCCGCGAGGTCCTCACCGAACACCTGCTCGCCACCCACTACCGCGCCCACGTCCGCGTCGTCCAGGGCGACCACGGCCCCCTCGTCGTCCCCGTCCGCCCTCGCTGACCCCCACCCCCACCCTCCGCGATCTTGCACTTTCGGCCCCGACCAAAGGGTCATAAGCGACGTATCCCTGGCCGAAAGTGCAAGATCGGCGCAAGTGGGGCGGCGGGTCAGGAGAGGGCGGTGATGTTGAAGAGGGCGCCCTGGGGGTCGCGGAGGGCCGCGATGCGGCCCGCGGGGATGTCCCGGGGCGGGACCAGGATGGTGCCGCCCAGCTCGGCGGCGCGGGCGGCGGCGGTGTCGGCGTCCGCCACCGCGAAGTAGACCGACCAGTACGCCGGCAGGTTGGCCGGAAGTTCCTCCAGCGGCGGCATCATCCCGGCGACGATCCGGGCGCCGCACCGCCAACCGGTGTACGTGACCGGGCCCATCGGCTGGTCCTCCGGTTGCCAGCCGAAGACCAGCCCGTAGAACTCCTTGGCGCGGTCGGGATCGGGAGTGACCAGCTCGTTCCAACTCATCGCACCGGGGACGTTGAACAGCTCCGCGCCGGGCATCGCCATCGGTTGCCAGACGCTGAACACCGCCCCGGCCGGATCGGCGAAGACCGCCATCCGCCCCTGGTCGAAGACGTTGAACGGGGACACCACCACCTGCCCGCCGGCCTCCTCCACCCGGGTTGCCGCCAGGTCGGCGTCGTCGGTCGACACGTACGTCGACCAGATCGGGACCTGGTCGGGGCTGGCCGGCGGCCCGGCCCCGGCCACCGAGCGGCCGTCCTTCAGGAAGACGGTGTAGCCGCCCGCCTCGGGCTGCGGGGAGACGCGGCCGGTCCAGCCGAACAGCTGCGGGTAGAACCGCTTCGCGTCCTCCAGGTCCGGCGTGGCCAGGTCGGTCCAGCAGGGCGTGCCCGGCTCGACGGTGCTCACGCTGACCCCTCTCGGCAGGGGGCGGCCCCGGCGGCACGCCCTGCGGGCATCGTGGCACCGTCCCGGGAGCCGGTGGGCCGGAATCGGACAAAAGGTCAGGTGAAGAGACCTCCCCTCGGCCCGCCGGGAGTATCGGTTGTCGCCGATCTCCGGTAGGTTCCGGCGCATGCGGATGCGTACGCTCACCTCCCTCGTCCTGGCCGCCGCCGTCGTCGCCACCAGCTCCGGGGCCGCCTGGCGCCCGAGCCCCACCTGGCAGCTCAGCGACACCGGGGTGACCGCCCGGCTGCGCGGACTGTCCCCGGTGGACGGTCGGGTGACGTGGGCCAGCGGCAGCGCTTCCACAGTGCTGCGGACCGTCGATGGTGGACGCGAGTGGGAGCAGGTGGGGCCGACCACCGACGTACCGCTGCAGTTCCGGGACATCGAGGCGTTCGACGCGTACCGGGCGGTGATCCTGTCGATCGGGCCGGGCGGCGAGTCGCGCGTCTACCGCACCGACGACGGCGGTCGGAGCTGGGCCGAGACCTTCCGCAACGACGACGACCGGGCCTTCTACGACTGCCTGGCCTTCTTCGACGACCGGCACGGGCTGGCGCTCTCCGATCCGGTGGACGGCCGGTTCCGGCTGATCTCCACCGCCGACGGCGGCCGCTCGTGGTCGGTGCTGCCGACCGACGGCATGCCGGCCGCACTGCCCGGTGAGTTCGCGTTCGCCGCCAGCGGCACCTGCCTGGCCACCGCGGACCAAGGCGCGAACAGCGCCTGGTTCGCCACCGGTGGCGGGTCGACCGCGCGGGTGTTCCGCACGAACGACCGTGGGCACACCTGGCAGGTCACCGACACCCCGGTGCCCAGCGGCCCGTCCGCTGGCATCTACTCGCTGGCCTTCCGCGATCCGGGGCACGGCGTCGCGCTGGGCGGCGACTTCACCACCCCGACCAGCGCGCCGGACGGCGCCGCCTGGACCGCCGACGGCGGGCGCACCTGGTCCGTCGCCGCCGAGCAGCCCGGCGAGTACCGCTCTGGGGCGGCCTGGGCGGACGGCATGACCGCCCTCGCGGTCGGACCGACCGGCAGCGACATCAGCCGCGACGGCGGCCGGACCTGGCAGCGCTTCGACACCGGCAGCTTCGACGCGGTGGAGTGCACTCCGACGGGCGGCTGCTGGGCCTCCGGGGAGCAGGGCCGGGTAGCCCGGCTGGCCTGGCGCTGAGGGCGTCGGCCGGCCGGAGGCCGCGGCGGGCCGCCGGCCGAACTGGTGACCGGGCTCAGGTGAGTGGTGGGGCCGGCAGCAGCGCGCCGTGCGGCAGCGCGAGCCGGGATCAGCCGAGTGGCGCGGGCAGCGGCGCGTTGTGCAGCACGGTGAGCCCGGAGACCGCCCGGGTCAGCACCACGTAGAGGCGGTGCAGGCCGCGCGGCTCGGCGGCCACGATCGCGGCCGGCTCGACGACCACGACGTGGTCGTACTCCAGGCCCTTGACCAGGGTGGCGGGGACCACCGTGACCCGCGTGGCGGCCTCGACGTCGTCGGCGGTCGCGGTCTCGACGCCGGCGGCGGCCAGCGCCGCGCGGAGCCGGTCGACCGCCTCGTCGGCGGCGATCACGCCGACCGAGCCGTCGTGCGCGAGCGCCGCCCGCACCTCCGCCACCGTCGCCGCCGCCAGGTCGTCGACGGTACGCACGTCCAGCGCGCCGTCGCGGCGCAGCGACTCCCCCGGGGGTACGTCGACGGCGAGCGCCGGCAGCAGCCGGTTGGCGAACGCGACCACCGCGGCGGGCACCCGGAAGCCGACGCTCAGCGGCACCACGGCCGCGTCCGGCTTGCCCAGGTGGGCCAGGGACTCCCGCCAGTCGGTGGCGGCCCAGGGCGCGGTGCCCTGGGCCAGGTCGCCGAGGAGGGTGATCGACCCGTGCTCGCTACGCCGGGCGATGGCCCGGCACTGCATCGGGGAAAGGTCCTGCGCCTCGTCCACCACCACGTGCCCGAAGCCGCCCGGCCGTTCGATCAGCCCGGCCGCCTCATCGATCAGCACCGCGTCGGCGGCGGTCCACTTGGTGGCCTTCGGGGTGCGCCCCAGCTTCGTCCCGGCCGCCGGCGCGGTGCCCCTCCGCCGCCCGCCGGTGGCTGTCGGCACGCTCCGCTGCCCGGCGCCCTCCGAGTCGACCGGTCGGCCTTCGGCGGCCGTCAGGTCGCTCGGTCGCCCGGCGCCCGGCAGGTCGGCCGGCAGGCCGTTGGTCGCCGTCGGGTGGGTCACTTGTCCGGCACCCGCCGCGTCGGCCGGCCGGCCGACAGTGGCCGGCGCGCCGAACAGCAGCGCCTGCTCCTCGGCGGCGAGCAGCCCGTCGGCCGCCGTGGCGAGCGCGTCGGGGTCGGTGAACAGCGTGTGCAGCAGCCCCTCCGGGGTGAGCGCCGGCCAGACCGCGTCGAGGAACGCGGTGACCGGCTTGACCTTGCCCATCCGGCGCAGCCAGGCGTCGCTCGGTGACTCGGCGCGGCGCGCCTCGGACTGGCGTTGCAGCAGCCCCACCACCCGGGCTCGGACGCGTTCCCGGCCGGTCGCGTAGGGCAGCCCCTCCCGGCGGGTCTCCTCTACCACCCGGTGCAGCGGGTCGAGGCCGATCCGCCAGCGGAACGACCCGTCCGAGACCATGATCGGCTCGGTCGGCGCGCCGATGTGAGCGTCGACCGCGCGCCGCAGCACCTCGGCCATCCGTACGTCGTGCTTGAGGGTCGCCACGGCCGGGTCGTCGACCGCGCGGACCGGCACCCGGGCGACCAGGTCCTCCACCGTCGCCTGCTCGACCTCCACCTCGCCGAGGGCCGGCAGCACCGCCGCGATGTACGACAGGAACGCCCGGTTCGGCCCGACGATCAGCACGCCGGATCGGCGCAGCCGCTCCCGGTGCAGATAGAGCAGGTACGCGGCCCGGTGCAGCCCGACCGCCGTCTTGCCCGTGCCCGGCGCCCCCTGTACGCAGATCGAATCGGCCAGGTCGGCCCGGACCAGCTCGTCCTGCTCGGGCTGGATGGTGGCCACGATGTCCCGCATCGGGCCGACCCGGGGGCGCTCGATCTCGGCGGTGAGGATCCGGCTGGCCGTGCCGAGTTCCTCGCCCCGGTCGAGGTGCTCGTCCTCGAAGCTGGTCAGCACGCCGCCGCTGAACCCGAACCGCCGCCTCGTCGCCACGCCCTGCGGGTCGCGGGCGCTGGCCCGGTAGAACGAACGGGATACGGGTGCCCGCCAGTCCAGCACCAGCGGCTCGCCCGCGTCGTCGGTGACGTGCCGACGGCCGACGTGGTACTCCCGCCCGGCGTGGTCCGGGTCGGCGGTGCCGCTGTGCTGGCCGTCGGCGCTCCCGCCGAAGTCGAGCCGGCCGAAGAAGAGCGGGGTGGTCGGATCGTCGGCGAGCTCGGCGACCCGCCGGGAGAGCGTACGGCCGAGCGTCTCGGCCGCGAACGGGTCGCCGGCGACCTGGGCGCCGCTGGCGAAGAGGGCCTCGGCGCGCTCGCGCATCCGGCGCAGCGCGACGCGGGAGATGTCCAGGTGGGCTCGCTCGGCCGCGAGCACTTCGTCGAGATCGCGCTCGGCGGTGTGCGCCGGCTCGGTAGCGAGAGCCCGCGGGTTGTCGTCGCGGTCGGTGGCAGGGTGGCGTCTGGCGGCAAGGGTCATCCGAGGCAACCTTCCGGTGCGTTCGTGTGATCGGTTGACCTGGGCCGCCCGGCGCTCCGTCAGTCGCGGTGCCGGCTGTGCCCGGTGGCAGAAAAGGGCGCGGCGATGCGCGCGGCCGTCCACACTACGCCTCGTCGCCGCCGGCGGCCACGCATTTCCGCCCGGCTGATCCGCCGGCCGCCGCCCGGCAGCTCTCTGTCAGCAGCGCGGGTGGTAGAGGTTGCGCAGCGGCGACAGGTCCGGGTCGTAGCCCGACAGGGCGCCCTCGGGCGCCAGCACGACGTCGTCCGGCCCGCTCTCGGTCAGGACCTGGTCGATCATCGCGAGGTTCTTCTCGATGTCCCAGCTGGTCGGGATCTGGCCG
The DNA here is from genome assembly GCF_900091465.1 of Micromonospora rhizosphaerae. Taxonomy (NCBI): domain Bacteria; kingdom Bacillati; phylum Actinomycetota; class Actinomycetes; order Micromonosporales; family Micromonosporaceae; genus Micromonospora; species Micromonospora rhizosphaerae. The sequence continues at coordinate 1,229,173 of NZ_FMHV01000002.1, forward strand.
ATCGTCACCGACGTCTTCATGGCACCTCCGTTGGACCGCGCGTGGGTGAGCCTAGGCGGGCGACGGTGGGTCGATGGTGTCTCTTCGAACTGGGCAGGATCATGGGGGCATGACCGAGGCGCGTCCCGAGCAGCGCCGGGTGACGATCAGCGACCCGCAGGTGATGCGGGCGCTGGCCCACCCGGCCCGACTCGCGATCATGGAACACCTCAGCTCGCTGGAGGGCGGCGCGACCGCCACCGAGTGCGCCGAGATCGCCGGCCTGTCGCCGAGCGCGACCAGCTATCACCTGCGGGCGTTGGCGAAGTTCGGGCTGATCGAGCCGGCTCCGAGCCGGGGAGACGCCCGCGAGCGGGTGTGGCGGGCGTTCAGCCCGTCCTACTACGTCGAGCCCGGACGGTCGGCCGGCTCGGAGGCGCGGGCCGCCGAGATGGCCCTGGTGGAGGCGCATACCGCCCGGGACGCGCAGCGGACCCTCGACTGGATCAGCCGGGCGGTTGAGGAGCCACAGGAGTGGTACGACGCGGCCCGGCTCAGCGACAGCCTGCTGCTGCTCACCGCCGAGGAACTGGCGGCGCTGAACGTGGCCGTTCACGAGCTGTTCGAGCCCTACCGCCGGCGGATCCGCAAGAACCCGCCAGCGGAGGCGCGCACCGTTGCGGTCCAGTACCGGGCGCTGCCCATCGATTGAGGGCTTGTGCGAACCAGATGTGAAGCATTACTTTCGAAGTATGTCCTTCACATCTGGTCCGTCGCGCTGGTCCGACGTCTGGATCACCACCGCAGCCCGGGGCGTCTCCACCTGCGGGGACTTCCTCGCCGCGAGCGCCCTTACGCTGGCCCTTCAGTCCGCCGGGGCCGGCGGGCTGGCCGTCTCCGGCCTGCTGCTCGCCGCCACCCTGCCGCTGGTGGCACTCGCCCCGTTGACCGGGCGGCTCGCCGACCGGGTCGACAGCCGGCTCCTGCTGGTGGCCGCCGGGCTTGCCCAGGCCGGGATCTGCCTCGCCCTGGCGTACGCCGGGCATCCGGCCCTGGTGATCGGCCTGGTGGCGCTGCTCGCCGCCGGCCTGGCGGTCATTCAGCCGGTGCTCTCCGCGCTGGTGCCGGCCATGGTGCGAGCCGAGGACCTGCCCCGGGCCAGCGCGCTGAACCAGACCGCCGGAACGCTCGGCGCGCTCGCCGGTCCGGCGCTGGCCGGCGTCCTGGTCGGCGAGTTCGGCTCCCGGGTGCCGCTGCTCATCGACGCCGGCAGCTACCTCGCCCTGGTCGCGGCCGGGCTGCTCATCTGTACCCGACGGGGCGGGGCCCGGCGGGCGGAGCCGACGGAAGGCCACGCGACCCCGGCCACCACCTGGCGGTTGCGCCGGGATCCGCTGCTGGTCGTGATGGTCGGCACCCTCGCCGCAGTGGTTGCCGCGGTCGGCGCGATCAACGTGGTCGAGGTCTTCTTCATCCGGGAGACGCTGGGCAGCTCGACCACGTTGTACGGGCTGGTTACCGGCTCGTGGACGCTCGGCGTCGTGGTCGGCGGCTGGCTCTTCGCGCGGCTCGCCCGGCGCCTCGCCGACGACGGGGCGTTGCTCGGTGCTGGCCTGGCCCTGCTCGGCGGCTGCTGCCTGGCCGTCCTGGCTTCGGCGGCGGTGCCCGCCGCATCGCTGCTGGTGCCGATCTGGCTGGCCGGCGGGGTGGCCAACGGCGGTGACAACGTGTTCAACAACCTGCTGCTGGCCCGCCGGGTCCCCGAGGCCGACCGGGCTCGGGCGTTCGCGGTGTTCGGGGCGGCGGTCCAGGGCGCCGGGATGGCCGGCTTCCTGGTCGGCGGCCTGCTGCTGGAGGTGGCCGCACCCCGACCGCTGGTCGCCGGCTGCGGGGTCGCCGGCCTGCTGATGGTCGCCGCCGTCGCGCTCCCGGTCCGCCGCGCGGTCCGCGCCGAGCGGGCGGCCCGGCTCACCGCGGTCAGCGGTGCCGGCCGGATCGAGGCGGGTGCGGAGTTGGCCACTCTGGTGCCCACCCGCTGAGCGGGCGGTGGGCGGCGGCTATACGGTCGGGTCATGACTGACCGCGTCGCCCGCCCCCGGGTCGGACACATCCAGTTCCTGAACTGCCTACCGATCTACTGGGGCCTGATGCGGTCCGGCGCGCTGATCGACGTCGAATTGCACAAGGACTCCCCGGACCGGCTCAACGCCGCGCTCGTCGCCGGCGACCTGGACATCGGGCCGATCTCGCAGGTGGAGTACCTGCGCCACGCCGATGAGCTGCTGCTGCTGCCGGATCTGGCGGTCGGCAGCGACGGCCCGGTGCTCTCGGTCAACGTGGTCTCCACCCGGCCCCTCGCCGAGCTGGACGGTCGCCGGGTCGCGCTCGGCTCGACCTCGCGGACCGGCGTGCTCCTGGCTCAGCTGCTGCTCGGCGAGCGGTACGGGGTCCGTCCCGAGTACTTCCGCTGCCCGCCGGATCTGACCCAGATGCTGCTGGAGGCCGATGCCGGGGTCGTGATCGGTGACGTGGCCCTGCGCGCCCTCTACGAGGCGCCCCGCCGGGGCCTGGCGGTGACCGACCTCGGGCAGGCCTGGCGCGAGTGGACCGGCCTGCCGATGGTCTTCGCGGTCTGGGCGGTACGCCGGGAGTTCGCCGCCGCCCACCCCGGGCTGGTCAAGGAGGTGCACGAGGCGTTCCTGCGCTCGCGCGACCTCTGCCTGGCCGAGCTGGACCAGGTCGCCGAGGCGGCCGCCCGGTGGGAGCCGTTCGACGCGGCGACGCTGGCGACCTACTTCCGCACCCTCGACTTCTCGCTGGGCGAGCGGCAGGTGGCCGGGCTACGCGAGTTCGCCCGGCGGGCCGCCGCGATCGGCGAGGCGCCGGCGCTGCCCGACGGCGGTCCGGGGTTCTTCGCCGGCTGAGACCGTGCCGGCCTCCCCACCCGCTCCCGGCCGGCGGGGCAGGCGGGCATGCCGACGGCAAGCGGACAGCATCGTGGCGGTGCCCCGGGTCGGGACACCGCCACGTGGGGTGACAGCGCTCAGGGGGCCGGGCGGAGCAGCGCCTCGGTGATCTTCTGGCAGTTCTTCATGCCGTACTCGTAGCCCATCCCGATCGGGTAGCGGACCATCACGCCCATCGTCCAGGTGTCGCCGATGGCCAGGCAGTTGACGTGCATCTCCTGCTCCCTGGTCCGGTCGATCCAGCCGTTCTTGATGGCGATGGTCTTCCGCTCGGCAGCCGGGAACGCCTTGCGGATGCCGAAGTCACCCGTGCCCCGGACCAGCCGCATCTCGTTGAGCAGCCATTTGGTCCACTTCGGACCGGCGGCCCGGCCGTCGGAGATGCAGAGCCCGAGCCGGGCGGTGTCCCGCGGCGACAGGTTGGTCCGGCTCCAGCCGCCGTCGGCGGCCGGCTTGCTGTCGGTCAGCTTGCAGATCGAGATCAGCCGCTTGATCGAGGCGGACCGCCCGACGCTGTTGTAGAACTGCTCGGCCCGGGTGTTGTCGCTGTCCCGGATGATCCGGGTGGCGTCGGCGAGCTTGGCGTCGCTCGGGGTCTGCCCGGCCGCGTCCGCCCGGCGCAGGTAGTCCGCGACGATCCAGGACTTGATCATCGAGGCCGTGGTGCTGGTCTGGGCCATGTTCTTCGAACCGATGATCTCGCCGGTCCGCTTGTCCAGCACGCTCCAGGCGTACCAGCCCTTGATGTCGAGGTCGAGCTCCTGGGCCTGGAACGGCAGCGGCTCCAGCGAGGGGGTCGGCGACGGGGTGGGCTGCGGCCGGCTGTTGCGGTCGGTGGGCGCGCCGGTGGACCGGCTGGTCGACGAGGGTGAATGGGCCGTGTTGCGCAGTGGGGAGCCGGGGAGCAGCCGGAGTGAGACGAGCAGCAGGCCGACCAGGATGGCGGCGACCGCGGCGAACGTCAGGGGCGTGCTGCGGCGGCCCGGACGGCGTCGGGCGCCGGCCATCAGAGCTTCCCCACCGGCTGCTGCGGCACCTTCAGGGCGGCGCCGGGCTGCGGGGTCACCAACTGGGTGGCGACGCTGGCGCAGACCTTCGCGCCGTACTTCAGCCCGCTGCTTCCCGGGTAGCGCATCATCACCACGAGACTCCACTTGTCGGTCACCGCGAGGCAGTTGACGTGCCAGTTGCCGTCGTAGTTGAGCCGCGTCCAGCCGTTCTTCATGCCGACCGGGCCCTGGCTGGTGATCGACTCGGGTAGGCCGTCGATGATCCCCCAGCGACCCCCGCCCGATCGCTCCTGCTGGTCGTCGACCCTGCCCCGGACCTTGGCCATCTCGTCCAGCACGAACTTGGTCCACTTGGATCCGGCGGCCTTGCCGTCCGCGACGCAGTCACCGAGCCGGACCGCGTCCTGCGGGGACATTCGGGTGAAGCTCCACCAGCCGATGTAGCCGGGGACTGTGCCGGGCTTGGTGTCGGTGAGCCCGCAGGTTTTGATCATCCGCTTGATCGAGGCCGCTTTGCCGTCCGCCTCGTAGAGCTTGTTGGCCGAGTCGTCGTTGCTGTCCCGGATCGCGGTGGTGATCTGCCGCTTCCGCTCCGTGCTCAGCGGCTTGCTGCCGAGCTGCTTCAGGTAGTCCGAGGCGAACCAAATCTTGATCATCGACTCGGTCGAGTTCGTCTCGGTCATGTTCTCGGCACCGCTGATCTCTCCGGTCGCCCGGTCCATCAGCGCCCAGGAGAAGAACTCGCCCCTGAAGTTCACCGAGACCGGCCCGGCGGCGAGGGTCGGCGGCGGCGGCGCGGTGGGTGCGGGGGCGGGGGCGGGGACGTTCTCGCCGCCGCCGATGCCGCCGATGCTCGGGAGGCCGTCACCGCCGGAGAGGCGGGCGTACGCGGCGGGAACCAGCATGCCGCCACCGAGGAGGACCGCCACGACGGCGAGCACCATGGTCACGCGAGGTCGCATGAGTGGGTGAACTCCAATGTCAGGCCGGGGGGACCGGCTGTTTCCGATTTGGGTCGGCCTGACCGCCGAGGCCGGGGGGATGGCCTGCGTACTGATGGCGATCGTCAGAGGCCGATCGGCGTGCAGGGGGGAAGTCTACGTCCGGACAGCCGGCACGCCAGAACCTGACGCCTGTCGACTCGCCGTGCAGGCGAGACATTCGACCGGGTTGCCGTGCTTGGGAGGATTTGTATTCCATGGGTGGCCCAATTCACAGGTTTAGGGCAGGACGCCCCTCCTACTCGAAGCGGTCATCCCGTGACGGAAGGTATGCGCGGATTCCTGTTACACCCTCTGGTGTCCTCGGTCGAAAGCTGTAACACTGACCTCATGTATGGCAACGACTTCGCCGCGCCGGAGGACGCGTCCGGCGGCGGCCTGCTGGGCGAGGTGGAGGCGGCGGAGACGGCGCTGCGGGAGGCCGCGGCCCGGGCCCGGCGCGGCGGACCGGCCCCGGACGAGGACCTTGAGGCGTACTTCGCCGACGTGATCGACGCCGATCAGAAGATCGAGCCGCGCGACTGGATGCCGGAGGCGTACCGGAAGACGCTGATCCGGCAGATCGCCCAGCACGCGCACTCCGAGATCATCGGCATGCAGCCGGAGGGGAACTGGATCAGCCGCGCGCCCTCGCTCAAGCGGAAGGCGATCCTGCTGGCCAAGGTGCAGGACGAGGCCGGCCACGGCCTCTACCTCTACGCCGCCGCCGAGACCCTCGGGGTGAGCCGCGACGAGCTCGTGCAGCTCCTGCTCGACGGGCGGCAGAAGTACAGCTCGATCTTCAACTACCCGACTCTCACCTGGGCCGACGTGGGCGCGATCGGTTGGCTGGTGGACGGCGCGGCGATCGTCAACCAGGTCCCGCTCTGCCGCTGCTCCTACGGGCCGTACGCGCGGGCGATGATCCGGGTCTGCAAGGAGGAGTCGTTCCACCAGCGTCAGGGGTACGAGATTCTCTACGCCCTGTCGCACGGCACCCCGGCACAGAAGGCGATGGCGCAGGACTCGGTCGACCGCTGGTGGTACCCGTCACTGGCGATGTTCGGGCCGCCGGACGGAGATTCGACCCACTCCGAGCAGTCCATGGCGTGGAAGATCAAGCGCTTCACCAACGACGAGCTGCGGCAGCGCTTCGTCGACATGTGCGTGCAGCAGGCCGAGATCCTCGGCCTGACCATCCCGGACCCGGACCTGCGGTGGAACGACGAGCGGCAGTCGTACGACTACACCCAGCCGGACTACGACGAGCTGATGCAGGTGATCAAGGGCAACGGGCCGTGCAACCGGCAGCGGATGGAGCACCGCCGCCGCGCCCACGCCGAGGGTGCCTGGGTACGCGAGGCCGCCGCGGCGTACGCCGCCAAGCGGGCGGAGAAGAAGGAGAAGGTAGCGGCGTGAGCGAGCGCAGCGAGCGAACCGGTGAGGTCAGCATGAGTGAACCTTCGCCTCTGTGGGAGGTCTTCGTGCGGGCCCGGCGCGGGTTGTCGCACACCCACGTCGGCAGCCTGCACGCGCCCGACGCCGAGCTGGCGCTGCGCAACGCCCGGGACCTCTACACCCGCCGCCAGGAGGGCGTCTCCATCTGGGTGGTGCCGGCGAGCGCGATCACCGCGTCCAGCCCGGACGAGAAGGACGCCTTCTTCGACCCGGCGGCGGACAAGGTCTACCGCCACCCCACCTTCTACCAGGTGCCGGACGGGGTGGCCCACCTGTGACCGGCCCCTTCGACTTCACCCTCCGGCTCGGCGACGACGCGCTGATCGCGGCTCAGCGACTCGGCGAGTGGACCAGCAGCGCGCCGGAGATGGAAGAGGACATCGCGCTGGCGAACATCGCCCTCGACCAGCTCGGCGCGGCCCGCCTGCTGCTGACGTACGCGGGCGAGCTGGAGGGTGCCGGCCGGGACGAGGACGCGCTGGCGTTCCGCCGCGAGGACCGGGAGTTCCGCAACTGTCTCCTGGTCGAGCTGCCCAACGGCGACTTCGCGGTGACCATGGCCAAGCTGTTCTTCCTCTCCGCCTACCAGCTGCCCCTCTACACCGCGCTGGCCGGCTGCGCCGACGAGCGGCTGGCCGCGATCGGGGCCAAGGCGCGCAAGGAGTCGGCCTACCACCTCGACCACAGCTCGCTGTGGGTGAAGCGGCTCGGCGACGGCACCGAGGAGTCGCATCGGCGGATGCAGGACGCGGTGGACCAGGTCTGGCCGTACGTCCACGAGCTCTTCACGCCGGACCCGGCGGCGCCGGTCGACGCGGCGACCCTGCGGGCCGAGTTCGACGCGACGGTGGACGCGGTGCTCACCGAGGCGACCCTGACCCGGCCCGAGACCAGCTGGGCGCCGGCCGGCGGTCGGGACGGCCTGCACACCGAGCACCTCTCCTATCTCCTCGCCGAGATGCAGGTGCTGCACCGGGCCCACCCGGGGGCGAACTGGTGAGCGCGAGGAGTGCAGCGAAGCGGAGCCCCGTAGTCGCGAACGAAAGGTGGCACTGGTGAGCACGCCCAGGGAGGCCGTGGCGGCGGTGGTGGACCCGGAGATCCGGGTCATCACCATCGACGAGCTGGGCATCCTGCGGGCGGTCGACGAGGATCCGGCCACCGGCCGGGTCGTCGTGACCATCACCCCCACCTACACCGGCTGCCCGGCGATGGACGTGATCCGCGCCGACATCCGCCGGGCCCTCGCCGCCGCCGGCCACCGGGACGCCGAGATCCGCACGGTCTACAGCCCGGCCTGGAGCACCGACTGGATCTCCGACAGCGGGCGGGCGAAGCTGGCCGCCGCCGGCATCGCCCCGCCCGCACCGGTACGGGCCGGCAGCGTCGTGCCGCTCACCCTCGCCGTCCGCTGCCCGCGCTGCGGCTCGCCGGAGACCGAGCAGGTCAGCCGCTTCGGCTCCACCGCGTGCAAGGCGCTCTGGCGCTGCCGCTCCTGCCAGGAACCGTTCGACCATGTGAAGGCGCTGTGACTGTCACCATCACCCGACCGGTCCGTCGCCGGCCGGCCTTCCACCCGCTGCCCGTCGCCGCCGTCGACCGGCTCACCGACGACGCCGTGGCGATCACCTTCGCCGTGCCGGAGGAGCTGCGGGAGACCTTCGCGTTCCGCGCCGGTCAGCACCTGACCGTGCGCCGCACCGCGGAGGACGGGGAGGACGTGCGGCGGTCGTACTCGATCTGCTCGACCCCGGACGACCTGGCCCGGCACGGTCGGCTGCGGATCGGGGTGCGGGAGATCCCCGGCGGCGCCTTCTCCGCGTTCGCCTGCGGGGCGCTGCGCGGCGGCGACACCGTCGAGGTGCTGCCCCCGCTCGGCCACTTCACCACGGCGTTCGACCCGGCCCGGGTCCGCCACTACGGCGCGGTGGTCGCCGGCTCCGGCATCACTCCGGTGCTCGCGCTGGTGGCGACCGCGCTCGCCGTCGAGCCGGCCAGCACCTTAACCCTGGTGTACGGCAACCGCACGGCCAACACGGTGATGTTCGCCGAGGAGCTGGCCGACTTGAAGGACCGCTACCCGACCCGGCTGCACCTGGTGCACGTGCTCTCCCGGGAGCAGGGCGAGTCGCCGCTGCTCTCCGGGCGGATCGACGCCGACCGGCTGGGCCGGCTGCTGGACACCATCGTGCCCGGGGACGCCATCGAGGAGTGGTTCCTCTGCGGCCCGTACGGGATGGTGGTGGACGCCAAGGCGGTGCTGACCGCGCGGGGCCTGCCGGAGTCGGCGGTGCACACCGAGCTGTTCCACGTCGACGCGCCGCCGGAGCCGCCGCGCCGCCCGGCCGACGAGCCCGGCGCCGGCGCCGAGGTGACGATCGTGCTGGACGGCCGCTCGTCGAGCTTCACCATGGGCCGGGACGAGCGGGTGCTGGACGCGGCGCTCAAGGTCCGCGGCGAGCTGCCGTACGCCTGCAAGGGCGGCGTCTGCTCGACCTGCAAGGCAAAGGTCGTGGCGGGTGAGGTGACGATGGCCCGCAACTACGCCCTGGAGCCCGACGAGGTGGCGGCCGGCTACGTCCTCACCTGCCAGTCCAGCCCGACCACTGACACCCTCACGGTCGACTACGACGCCTGACGCCCACCGCCTCTTCCCGCGATCTTGCAGTTACGGCCCCGACTTATGCCGCTATCCGGACGAATGCCTGGCCGAAAGTGCAAGATCGCGGAGAGCGGGGCGTGGGATGGGCGACAGGGGTGGGCACTGTGGGGGCGGGTTCTTGGGGGCAACGTAGGCTCGGGGGCGTGACGGTGAGCCGGGAGATCGACGACATCCTGCAGCGCGGCGCGGACGGCGGGCGGATCACGCCCGAGGAGGCCCTGCTGCTCTACACCGAGGCGCCCTTCCACGCGCTGGGCGAGGCGGCGGACGCGGTGCGCCGGCGGCGCTACCCGGACAACGTCGTCACGTACCTGATCGACCGCAACATCAACTACACCAACGTCTGCGTGACGGCGTGCAAGTTCTGCGCCTTCTACCGGGCGCCGAAGCACCGCGAGGGCTGGACCCACTCGACCGAGGAGATCCTGCGCCGCTGCGGCGAGGCGGTCGAGCTGGGCGCCACCCAGGTCATGCTCCAGGGCGGCCACCACCCGGACTACGGCGTCGAGTACTACGAGGAGCTCTTCTCCTCGGTCAAGCAGGCGTACCCGCAGCTCGCCATCCACTCGATCGGGCCGAGCGAGATCCTGCACATGGCCAAGGTCTCCGGCGTCAGCCTGGACGAGGCCATCGCCCGGATCAAGGCGGCCGGGCTGGACTCGATCGCCGGCGCCGGTGCCGAGATGCTGCCGGACCGGCCCCGCAAGGCGATCGCCCCGCTCAAGGAGTCCGGCGCGCGCTGGCTGGAGGTCATGGAGCTGGCCCACCGGCAGGGCATCGAGTCGACCGCGACGATGATGATGGGCACCGGCGAGACCAACGCCGAGCGGATCGAGCACCTGCGGATGATCCGCGACGTGCAGGACCGTACGCAGGGCTTCCGGGCGTTCATCCCGTGGACGTACCAGCCGGAGAACAACCACCTCAAGGGCCGCACCCAGGCCACCACGCTGGAATACCTGCGGCTGATCGCGGTGGCCCGGCTCTTCTTCGAGGCCGTCCCGCACCTCCAGGCGTCCTGGCTGACCACCGGCAAGGACGTCGGCCAGCTGGCGCTCCACATGGGCGTGGACGACCTCGGCTCGATCATGCTGGAGGAGAACGTCATCTCCTCGGCGGGCGCCCGGCACCGCTCCAACCTGCACGAGCTGATCGGGATGATCCGTTCCGCCGACCGGATCCCGGCACAGCGGGACACCCTCTACAACCGGCTCGCCGTGCACTGGACGCCGGCCGACGATCCGAGCGATGACCGGGTGGTCTCCCACTTCTCCTCGATCGCCCTGCCGGGCGGGGGCGCCGGTAAATCCCTGCCGCTCGTCGAGGTCAACTGACCGCGTCCGCCCACATTCGGCGACGCCCCTTCCGCACACTCGGTGATCGTCCCGTTTCGATGGGATGATCCGCCGAACGGCCAGCGGTTGCCCGCCAATGGGTGGGTTCTTCCAGGCCGTTCGCGGGAGGGTTCACTGGGTAGTCCGCAGCAAGACCCATCAATCCGGACAATCCTTAAGTGACTCTTAGCCGTGCAGATGATGAAGGTCTGGCGTGGGGGGTGGCGGGGGTGATGGCGGACCGCTAACGTGCCGCCTCGAACCTTTCCCTTCACCCCACGGGGGCTCCTTCCATGATCTTCCGTAACCGTCCACTGGTGCGGCTTGGCGCCGCCGCGCTGCTGGCCTCCGGTGCGTTCACCGCCCTCGGCGCGCCCGCCCAGGCCGCGGGCACCGAGACGGACCTCTCGCTCGACGTGGTGGGCACCCGGGTCGCCGATGGCGCGCAGGGCAAGCTCGCGTTCGTCAAGGTGACGAACAAGGGTGCGAACACCCCGTCCGAGCTGGCCGTCCGCGCCGATGTCTCCAAGCTCGACTGGACCAAGGTCGCCGCGTTCCCGGGCGTCGAGGACGGCTGCGACCTCGAGGGCACCGAGGAGAAGCCGACCGCCTTCGTCTGCCACGCCACCACCGCGGGCCTGCCCGGCCCGGGTGAGACCACCGACCTGCCGATCGTGCTCATCAAGCTGGTCGAGTCCCTGGACGCGCCGTACAGCGCCCCGGTGACCTTCACGATCATCTCCGCCGATGACACCAACGAGGACAACAACACCAAGTCGGCCACTGTCGAGTTCACCAAGGAGAGCGGTGCCGACCTGACCGTGCTGGCCGACGACGTGAAGAACGCCGTCACGGTCACGAACGGTGGCTTCAAGCTCGCCGGCGACCTGCACGCGGGCGACACCGCCGCGCTCATCTACACCGCCTGGAACCAGGGCGACGTGGCCACCGCCGGCCTCAAGATCTCGGTCAAGCTGCCCAAGGGCGTGACCTTCACCGAGACCGAGGAGGACTGCGAGTACAACGCGGACAAGACCTCGCTCGTCTGCACGTACGCCAACGCGCCGTTCGTCCCGTGGCTTCAGGACAAGGAGGACGGTGACAACGTCACCTCCGGCGGCCGCTTCTACCACCTGCTTTCGGTGGGCGAGGACGTCAAGGCGGGCGCGCTGACCGGCGGCACCGTCTCGGTCGAGCCGATCATGCCGGCCCCGGGCGCCGCCCCGCAGGCCGCGGAGGTCAAGAATCTGCCCGACAACATGACGCCGGTCCGGGTTGACGACCTCGACGCCAGCGACAACACCGACGGTTACGCTGTCGTCGTGGCCGCGCAGGGCGGCTCCGGCGGTGGCGAGGGCGACGAGGGTGGCCTGCCGTTGACCGGCGCGAAGGCCGGTCTGATCGGCGGCATCGGCGCCGCTGTCGTGGCCGCGGGCGGCGCGATGTTCCTGGTCGCCCGCCGGCGCCGGGTGGTTCTGGTGACCCCGGGCGACGAGAAGCCGACCGCCTGACGGTCGTCCTCCATCGGCCCGCGAGGGCCGTTCACATAACGCACGGCAGCGGGGGCGGGATGGATGACCATCCCGCCCCCGCTGTCCTCCGTCCTCGCCGGACGGACGGATTCAGCCAGTCGAGCCGGACCGGGTTCGCAACGGCGGGGTGGGCCACCACCCCGCCCTTGCGCGTGGACGGCACCCGTCGGCCGCCGCGCGGAGGCGGGCTGGCAGAGTGGAGGGGTGAGCCGTACCCCCCAGGGCCAGCGCGCCAGCCTGGACAAGCAGCCGCACGAGGTCGCCGCGATGTTCGATGGCGTGGCGGCCCGCTACGACCTGACCAACACCGTCCTCTCCTTCGGGCAGGACCGGTCCTGGCGGCGGGCGACCCGGGCCGCGCTCGACCTGCGCCCGGGCGAGCGGGTGCTCGACGTGGGCGCGGGCACCGGCGTCTCGACCGAGGAGCTGGCCCACTCCGGGGCGTACGCGGTCGGCGCCGACCTGTCGCTGGGCATGCTGCACGCCGGCAAGCGGACCCGTCCGCAGGTGCCGCTGCTGGCCGGTGACGCGCTTCGGCTGCCCTTCCCCGACGGCGTCTTCGACGCGGTGACCATCTCCTTCGCGTTGCGCAACGTCAACGACACCGACGCCGCGCTGCGCGAGCTGGCCCGGGTCACCAGGCCCGGTGGCCGGCTGGTGGTCTGCGAGTTCAGCACCCCGGTCAACCCCGCCTTCCGCACGGTCTACCTGTCGTACCTGATGCGGTCCCTGCCGGCGGTGGCGCGGGCCGTCTCCAGCAACCCCGACGCGTACGTCTACCTGGCCGAGTCGATCCGGGCCTGGCCCGACCAGGCGGCCCTCGCCGAGCGGATCGGCGCGGCCGGCTGGGGTCGGGTCGCCTGGCGCAACCTCACCGGCGGGATCGTCGCGCTGCATCGGGGAATCCGCGAGTAGCGGAGCCCGACCCGCATCGGAAATCCGCCCGTTTCGTGAATATCCGTTTTTAGTCTACTTTGCCCCGTAGGCTCGCCCGCATGACGGGACCAGACCAGGCGGAGGCGGCGGCCGCCGACGACGACGCCGCGGAACTCATCGCGCAACTCAAGGAGTTGGCCGGCGCGGATCCCGCCGACGTCCGTCAGGTGGTGGCCGAGGTCCTCGCCGCGCTCGACCGCGCCGCCGGGGGAGCGCTGCGCGAGCACCTGCCGGCGACCATCCGGGCCGACGCCGGCCTGGACGCCCGCGCGCCGGCCCGCCCCTGACGCCGAAATGGACGCCGACCGGCGCGTTTCCACGAAGTTAGGTACCCCTCACCGGGCGCCCCTGTAACCCCGGTCATAGACTCCAACCCGATCGGCTTGTGAAGGATTTCACGAGCATGCGGGAGGAGGCGCAGATGACCGCGGTGGAGAACGACGCCGACGTGATCGTCGTGGGCGCCGGTCCCGGAGGATCGGCCACGGCGTACCACCTGGCCCGGCACGGCGTCCGGGTGCTGCTGCTCGAGAAGACCGAGTTCCCCAGGGAGAAGGTCTGCGGTGACGGGCTGACCCCGCGCGCGGTCCGGCAGCTCGTCCGGATGGGCGTGGACACCTCGCCCGAGGCCGGCTGGCTGCACAACCGCGGCCTGCGGGTGATCGGCGGTGGCGTACGCCTCGAGCTGGACTGGCCCCACCTGGCCACCTTCCCCAACTACGGCCTGGTCCGCACCCGGCTGGACTTCGACGACCTGCTCGCCCAGCGTGCTGTCTCAGCCGGGGCGAAGCTGCGGACCAGCGTGAACGTGACCGGCCCGGTGCTCGACGCCGACGACCGGGTGATCGGCGTGCGGGCCGAGGTCGGCCCGGAGAGGGAGCCAGCCACCTTCCACGCGCCGCTGGTGGTCGCCGCGGACGGCGTCTCCGGCCGCTTGCCGCTCGCCCTCGGGCTGGCCAAGCGGGAGGACCGGCCGATCGGCGTGGCGGTCCGGCGCTACTACCGGTCGCCGGCCAAGCACGACGACAACTACCTCGAGTCCTGGCTGGAGCTGCGCGGCAAGGGCAGCGACAACCTGCTCCCCGGGTACGGCTGGATCTTCGGCCTGGGTGACGGGCGGGTCAACGTCGGTCTGGGGATCCTGAACTCCTCCTCCGCCTTCGGCAAGACGAACTACCGGCGGCTGCTCACCGACTGGCTCGCCAACACCCCGGAGGACTGGGGGATGACCGACGAGGCGAACGCGGAGGGGCCGATCCTCGGCGCCGCGCTGCCGATGGGCTTCAACCGGGTCCCGCACTACACCCGCGGCGTGCTGCTGGTCGGTGACTCCGGCGGCATGGTCAACCCGTTCAACGGCGAGGGCATCGCGTACGCGATGGAGTCCGGCGAGCTGGCCGCGGAGGTCGCGGTGCAGGCGCTGGCCCGGCCGGCGGGCGCCGAGCGGGAGCGGGCGCTGATGGCGTACCCGACCGAGCTGAAGGCCCGGTTCGGCGGCTACTACCGGCTCGGCGGGATCTTCGTGAAGCTGATCGGCCGGCCGGAGATCATGCGGATCGCCACCAAGCACGGCCTGCCGCACCCGATGCTGATGCGCTTCGTGCTCAAGCTGCTGGCCAACCTGACCGATCCGCGCGGCGGGGACGCGATGGACCGGGTCATCAACGCGATGACCAGGGTGGCTCCGGCGGTATAGAGATCGACCCCCCGGTGGCCGAGGTCACCGGGGACGTGAATAGTGTGATTTTTCGCCAAGCACCGAGGGCAGGGAAGGACGAGCAGGAGACAACGATGACGCTCTCGCCTTACGCACCGATCATCGGGCTGTTCGCCCTGGCCGCGGGGTTCGCGCTGTTCTCCGTGGCCGCCGCCCGCTTCGCCGGTCCCCGGCGCTTCAACAAGGCCAAGCTCGAGGCGTACGAGTGCGGCATCGAGCCGAGCCCGCAGCCGGTCGGCGGCGGCCGGTTTCCGGTCAAGTTCTACCTGACGGCGATGCTCTTCATCGTCTTCGACATCGAGATCATCTTCCTGTACCCCTGGGCGGTCTCCTTCGACGCCCTGCCGATCTTCGGCTTCGTGGAGATGGTCCTGTTCATCGTCGCGGTCTTCGTCGCGTACGCCTACGTCTGGCGGCGCGGCGGCCTGGACTGGGACTGAGGGAGGAACGTCAGATGGGTATCGAGGAGAAGCTTCCCGCCGGCGTCCTGCTCACCTCCGTGGAGAAGCTGGTCAACTGGTCGCGGAAGTCGTCCGTCTGGGGCGCCACCTTCGGCCTGGCCTGCTGTGCCATCGAGATGATGGCCGCGGGTGGTCCGCACTACGACATGGGCCGCTGGGGCATGGAGGTCTTCCGTGCCTCGCCCCGCCAGGCGGACCTGATGATCGTGGCCGGTCGGGTGAGCCAGAAGATGGCCCCGGTGCTGCGCCAGATCTACGACCAGATGGCGGAGCCGCGCTGGGTGCTGTCGATGGGCGTCTGCGCCAGCAGCGGCGGCATGTTCAACAACTACGCGATCGTGCAGGGCGTCGACCACGTGGTGCCGGTGGACATGTACCTCCCGGGCTGCCCGCCCCGGCCGGAGATGCTCATCGACGCGATCCTCAAGCTCCGCGAGAAGATCATGTACGAGCCGCTGGGTCCGAACGGCCGCAAGATGCTGGCGGCCCGCAAGGAGCGCGGTGACGTGCCCGTCGTGCCGTACGGCTCGATGCCGTCGTCGTACCGCAACGACAAGGCCCGGCGCGCCGAGTGGACGCAGGCCGTCCGCGAGGGGCGCGAGGAGCAGTTGCGGATCGAGAACTGGATGAAGGCCCAGAACCACCTGCAGCACGGGGGCGTGAACAAGTGACCGCACCTGACGACAAGGCGAACAACGGCGGCGTACCGGTGCCGGTGCCACCGGCCGGCGCCACCAGCGGCGCCCCGGCGGAGTATCCGCCGGCCAGCCCGGCCGGGCGCGGCATGTTCGGCACCCACGGCACCGGCGACGTCTCCGGCTTCGGCGGCCTGGTCCGTCAGCGCAAGCCGATCGAGGAGAGCCCCCGGCCGTACGGCGGCTACTTCGACGAGGTCCGCGACGCGCTGGAGGAGGCGTACCCCGCCTTCGGCGACGCGATCGAGAAGGTCGTGGTCGACCGGGGTGAGCTGACCCTGCACGTCCGTCCGGAGCGGATCGTCGAGGTCTGCCAGGTGATGCGGGACGACCTCGCGCTCCGCTTCGAGCTCTGCTCGTCGGTGTCCGGAGTCGACTACCTGGGCGCCGAGGAGCGCCGGCTGCACGTGGTCTACCAGCTCACCTCGATGACCTACCGGCGCCGGGTCCGGCTGGAGGCCGCGGTCTCCGCCGAGGACCCGCACCTGCCGAGCGTCACCAGCCTCTACCCGACCGCCGACTGGCAGGAGCGGGAGACGTACGACATGTTCGGCATCGTCTTCGACGGCCACCCCAACCTGACCCGGATCCTCATGCCGGACGACTGGGAGGGGCACCCGCAGCGCAAGGACTACCCGCTCGGCGGCGTCCCCGTCGAGTACAAGGGCGCGGAGATTCCACCGCCGGACCAGCGGAGGTCGTACCAGTGACCACTTCGAACTACGCGACCGAGCGCGAGACGACCGAGGGCAAGGTCTTCACCGTCACCGGTGGGGACTGGGACACCGTCGTGTCCGGTACCGACCCGATCAACGACGAGCGGATCGTCGTCAACATGGGTCCGCAGCACCCGTCGACGCACGGCGTGCTCCGGCTGATCCTGGAGCTGGAGGGTGAGACGGTCCGCGAGGCCCGCTCGGTCGTCGGCTACCTGCACACCGGCATCGAGAAGAACCTCGAGTACCGGAACTGGGTCCAGGGTTCGACCTTCGTGACCCGGATGGACTACCTCTCCCCGCTGTTCAACGAGACGGCGTACGCGCTGGCGGTGGAGAAGCTGCTCGGTATCACCGACGAGGTGACCGAGCGCGCCAACACCATCCGGGTGCTGATGATGGAGCTGAACCGGATCTCCTCGCACCTGGTCTGGCTGGCCACCACCGGCATGGAGCTGGGCGCGATCTCGATCATGCTGTACGGCTTCCGGGAGCGGGAGCACATCCTCGAGATCTTCGAGATGATCACCGGCCTGCGGATGAACCACGCGTACGTCCGGCCGGGCGGCGTGGCGCAGGACGTGCCGGACGAGGCGATCGTCAAGATCCGCGAGTTCCTGAAGCTGATGCCGAAGAAGCTCAAGGAGTACGAGGACCTCCTCTCCGGCCAGCCGATCTGGGTCGAGCGGACGAAGAACGTCGCGGTGCTCGACGTGACCGGCTGCGTCGCGCTCGGCGTGACCGGCCCGGTGCTGCGCTCCGCCGGTCTGCCGTGGGACCTGCGCAAGACCATGCCGTACTGCGGCTACGAGACGTACGAGTTCGACGTGCCGACCCACCCCGACGGCGACGTGTGGGGCCGCTATCAGGTCCGGCTCGCCGAGATCCGGGAGTCGCTCAAGCTCGTCGAGCAGGCGCTGGACCGGCTCAAGCCAGGCCCGGTGATGGTCGCCGACCGGAAGATCGCCTGGCCGGCGCAGCTCGCCATCGGCGTGGACGGCATGGGCAACTCGCTGGAGCACGTCGCCAAGATCATGGGTCAGTCGATGGAGTCGCTGATCCACCACTTCAAGCTCGTCACCGAGGGCTTCCGGGTCCCGCCGGGCCAGGTGTACGTCGCCGTCGAGTCGCCCCGGGGCGAGCTGGGCGTGCACGCGGTCTCCGACGGCGGCACCCGGCCGTACCGGGTGCACTACCGGGAGCCGAGCTTCGTCAACCTCCAGGCCCTTCCGGCGATGGCCGAGGGCGGCCTGATCGCCGACGTGATCGCCGGTGGCGCCTCGCTGGACCCCGTGATGGGTGGTTGTGACAGGTGAGCGCGAGGAGTGAGCTTGCCAGCCCCAGGCGCCCGCGCGAGGAGCGAGCGGAGCGAGCCCCGCAGTCGCGGGCTGAGGACTGTGCAGTCGCGAACGGAAGGCGACTCTGATGAGTGTTTTCACTGAAGAGACCCGGCAGCGGGCGCGGGAGATCATCGCCCGGTACCCGGCGGACCGGTCCCGCTCGGCGCTGCTGCCGCTGCTGCACCTGGTCCAGTCCGAGGAGGGCTACGTCTCCCCGGCCGGCGTCGAGTTCTGCGCCGAGGTGCTCGGGCTGAACAAGGCCCAGGTCGGCGCGGTGGCCACCTTCTACACCATGTACAAGCGCAAGCCGACCGGCGACTACCTGGTCAGCGTCTGCACCAACACGATGTGCAACGTGCTCGGTGGCCAGGCGGTCTACGACACCCTCGTCGAGCACCTCGGCGTCGGGCACGACGAGACCACCGAGGACGGCAAGATCACCCTGGAGCACGCCGAGTGCCTGGCGGCCTGCGACTACGGCCCGGTGATGACCGTCAACTACGACTTCTTCGACGGGGTCGACCCGCAGACCGCGGTCGGCGTGGTCGAGGAGTTGCGGGCCGGCGGGCGGCCGATGCCGACCCGGGGCGCCCGGCTCTGCACGCTCAAGGAGATGTCGGTGCAGCTCGCCGGCTTCGCTGACGAGCGCCAGGGCGCGGTCGCCGACGGCGGGCCGGGCGAGCCGAGCCTGCGCGGCCTGCGCCTGGCCGAGCAGCATGGCGTCTCGGTGCCGGGCTTCGACCCGAACACCCCGATCCGGAGCAAGGCCGAGGCCGACAGGGCCGCGGAGCAGGCGAAGGCCGCCGCCAAGCCGGAGCCGGCCACCGGCAGCACCGCGCCGGACGTGAAGGCGCCGGACGACAAGTCGCCGCAGGTGCGTACCGCGGAGACCCGGCAGCCGGACGCGAAGACCGCCGTGCCGGACGCCCCCGGCACCAAGGTCCCGGCGGACGGCGTGCCCCCGGCGCCGCGCGACGCGCAGAAGGCGGAGGCCGCCGGCGCGGCGGCCAACCCGCCGGCCGGTGACGCCAAGCCCGCCGGCGACGAGGCCGGGGCGCAGGAGCGCAACCTCAAGGAGGCTCAGAAGTGACGACGCCTCGGCCCGAGACGCTGGCCAAGCTGACCCCGGTGCTGACCAAGCGCTGGCTCTCGCCGGACGCTTGGCGGCTCGACACCTACGAGAAGCTGGACGGCTACGCCGCCCTGCGCAAGGCGCTCAAGGCCCACCCGGACGACCTGATCCAGCTGATCAAGGACTCCGGGCTGCGCGGTCGGGGCGGCGCCGGCTTCCCGACCGGTCTCAAGTGGGGGTTCATCCCGCAGGGCGACGGCAAGCCGCACTACCTGGTGGTCAACGCCGACGAGGGCGAGCCGGGTACCTGCAAGGACCTGCCGCTGATGACCCACGACCCGCACTCGCTGATCGAGGGCGTGATCATCGCGTCGTACGCGATCCGGGCCAACCGGGCGTACATCTACATCCGGGGCGAGGCGGTGCACGCCGCCCGCCGGCTGCGCAACGCGGTCCAGGAGGCGTACGCCAGGGGCTACCTCGGGAAGAACATCCTCGGCTTGGGCTTCGACCTGGAGCTGGTGGTGCACTCCGGCGCCGGGGCGTACATCTGCGGTGAGGAGACCGCGCTGCTGGACTCGCTGGAGGGGTTCCGGGGCCAGCCCCGGCTCCGCCCGCCGTTCCCGGCGACCCACGGCCTGTACGCCAGCCCGACCGTGGTCAACAACGTCGGCACCATCGCCAGCGTGCCGTACATCGTGCTGGGCGGCGCGGACTGGTGGAAGACCATGGGGACGGAGAAGTCGTCCGGCCCGATGATCTACTCGCTCTCCGGCCGGATCGCCAACCCGGGCCAGTACGAGTGCTCGATGGGGATCACCCTGCGCGAGCTGATCGAGCTGGCCGGCGGGATGCAGCCCGGGCACAACCTGAAGTTCTGGACCCCGGGCGGTTCGTCCACCCCCCTGCTCACCGCCGAGCACCTGGACGTGCCGCTGGACTTCGAGGGGGTGGCGGCGGCCGGCTCGATCCTGGGCACCACGGCCACCCAGATCTTCTCCGACCAGGACTGCCCGGTGTACGCGACCTACCGGTGGCTGGAGTTCTACCACCACGAGTCGTGTGGCAAGTGCACCCCGTGCCGCGAGGGCAACTACTGGATGGTCCGGGTCTACCGGCGCATCCTGGCCGGCCAGGGCACCCACGAGGACCTGGACACCCTGCTCGACACCTGCGACAACATCCTCGGCCGCTCGTTCTGCGGCCTGGGTGACGGTGCGACCAGCCCGGTGACCTCGTCGCTGAAGTACTTCAAGCAGGACTACCTCGACTACATCGAGGGACGTACCGCGCCGAAGCTGTCGGACAAGCAGCTGGTGGGAGCCCACTAATGACCGACGTAGCCAAGCAGACCGAGACCGTCACCCTCACCATCGACGGCGTCGAGGTCACCGCCCCCAAGGGCGCCCTGCTGATCCGGGTCGCGGAGCAGCTGGGCACCGAGATCCCCCGCTTCTGCGACCACCCGCTGCTGGCCCCGGCCGGCGCCTGCCGGCAGTGCCTGGTGGAGGTGGAGGGCCAGCGCAAGCCGGTCGCCTCCTGCACGCAGACCGTCGCCGACGGCATGGTGGTCCGTACCCAGCTCACCTCTCCGGTCGCCAAGAAGGCGCAGGAGGGGATCATGGAGCTGCTGCTGGTGAACCACCCGCTCGACTGCCCGATGTGTGACAAGGGCGGTGAGTGCCCGCTGCAGAACCAGGCGATGTCCACCGGCCGGACGGACTCGCGGTTCCACGAGCACAAGCGGGAGTACCCGAAGCCGCTGCCGATCAGCACCCAGGTGCTGCTCGACCGCGAGCGCTGCGTGCTCTGCCAGCGGTGCACCCGGTTCTCGGAGGAGATCGCCGGTGACAAGTTCATCGACCTGATGAACCGGTCGTCCGCCGAGGAGATCAACATCTACCGGGACGACGCGTACGGCGAGGACGGCGACTCCGGGGATGTGCCGTTCAACTCGTACTTCTCCGGGAACACCGTGCAGATCTGCCCGGTGGGCGCCCTGACCGGCACCCAGTACCGGTTCCGGGCCCGCCCGTTCGACCTGGTCTCCACCCCGAGTGCCTGCGAGCACTGCTCCGCCGGCTGCGCCCAGCGCACCGACTGGCGGCGCGGCAAGGTGCTGCGCCGGTTGGCCGGCGACGACCCGGCGGTGAACGAGGAGTGGAACTGCGACAAGGGGCGGTGGGGCTTCCAGTACACCCGCGCCTTCGACCGGATCACCACCCCGATGGTCCGCGACGAGCGGACCGGCGAGCTGCGCGAGGCGTCCTGGAGCGAGGCGCTCACCCGGGCCGCCGAGGGGCTGCGCGCCGCCCGGGACTCTGGCCAGGGCACCGCGGTGCTGACCGGCGGCCGGCTGACCGTCGAGGACGCCTACGCGTACGCGAAGTTCGCCCGGGTCGCGCTGAACACCAACGACATCGACTTCCGGGCCCGGCCGGTCTCCCGCGAGGAGGCCGACTTCCTGGCCAGCAACGTCGCCGGGGTCACCGACGTCACCTACGCGGACGTGGAGAACGCGCCCGCGGTGGTGCTGGTCGGCCTGGAGCCGGAGGAGGAGTGCCCGATCCTCTTCCTGCGCCTGCGCAAGGCGTACCTGAAGAAGAAGCTGACGGTGTACGCGATCGCGCCGTTCGCGACGCGGGGCCTGGAGAAGCTCGGGGCCAAGCTGGCCCGGGTGGTGCCGGGCGAGGAGGCCAGCGTGCTGGCCGAGCACGCCACGGTGGCCGAGGCGCTGAGCGCCGAGGGCGCGATCCTGATCGTCGGCGAGCGGCTGGCCTCCGTGCCGGGCGGACTCTCCGCCGCGGCGGACGTCGCCCGGCGTACCGGGGCGAAGCTGGCCTGGGTGCCGCGGCGCGCGGGCGACCGCGGCGCGATCGACGCCGGCTGCCTGCCCAACCTGCTCCCCGGTGGCCGCCTGGTCACCGAGCCGGCCGCCCGGGCCGAGCTCGGCGAGGCCTGGGACATCGCGGCCGGGGTTATCCCGAGCCAGGCCGGCCGGGACACCGACGGCATCATCGCCGCGGCCGCGAACGGCCAGCTCGGCGCGCTGGTGGTGGCCGGCGCCGACCCGGCCGACCTGGCCGACCCGCGCCTGGCCGAGCAGGCCCTGGACGCGGTGCCGTTCCTGGTCAGCCTCGAGCAGCGGAACAGCGCGGTGGCCCGCCGGGCGGACGTGGTCTTCCCGGTCGCGCCGGTGGTCGAGAAGGCCGGCAGCTTCCTGGACTGGGAGGGCCGGCTGCGCACCTTCGAGGCGGTGCTGGAGACCGGCGCGATGACCGACGGCCGGGTGCTGGACGCGCTCGCCGCGCAGCTCGACGTGCGGCTCGGCACCGGTGACGTGATGGGCGTCCGCCGGGAACTGGGCGCCCTGCCGCCGACCCGGGTGGACCGCCCGGCCGCGCCGTCCGTCGCGCCGGCGGCGGTGCCGCAGCCCGGCGCCGGCGAGGCCGTGCTGGCCACCTGGCACCAGCTGATCGACCTGGGCAGCCTGACCGACGGCGACGAGCACCTCGCCGGCACCGCCCGCCCGCCGGTGGTCCGGCTGGGCAAGGGCACCGCCGAGGCGATCGGCGTCGCCGACGGTGACCCGGTGACGGTGGGCACCGACCGCGGGGCCGTGACCCTGCCGGCGGCGATCACCGAGATGCCGGACGGCGTCGTCTGGCTGCCGACGAACTCACCCGGCTCGACCGTGCGGCGCAGCCTCGGCGCGACGTCCGGCGCGGTCGTACGGATCTCCGCTCCCGCCGCGACCGGCCCGGTCGCCGCGGATGTGGCCGGTCGCCCGGGTCCGCTCCTCAACTCCGGGAGTGTCCAGTGAACCTCTATCTCGCCGCGCAGGACCCGACGCTGGCCGACTTCGGCAAGGATCCGTGGTGGCTGGTCCTCGGCAAGATCCTCTTCGCCTTCGTCTTCGGTCTGCTGGCCACGCTGCTCGGCGTCTGGTTCGAGCGGCGGGTCGTCGGCTTCATGCAGGTGCGGCCCGGCCCCAACCAGGTCGGCCCGTTCGGCCTGCTGCAGACGCTCGCCGACGGTCTGAAGATGGCCTTCAAGGAGGACATCCTCCCGCGGACGGCCGACAAGGTGGTCTTCTTCTTCGCGCCGACCATCTCGGTGATCTGCGCGGTCACCGCGCTGTCGGTGGTGCCGTTCGGCCCGATGGTGAGCATCTTCGGCCACCACACGCCGCTGCAGGTCACCGACGTGTCGGTGGCGGTGCTGGTGATTCTCGCCTGCTCCTCCATGGGCATCTACGGCATCGTGCTCGGCGGCTGGGCCTCCGGCTCGACGTACCCGCTGCTCGGTGGTCTGCGGTCCAGCGCCCAGATGATCTCGTACGAGGTCGCCATGGGGCTGAGCATCGTGGCGGTGTTCATGACCGCCGGCACGATGTCCACCAGCGGGATCGTCGCCGCGCAGGGCGACGCCACCCGGCTGACCGTCCTGGGCACCGAGATCCCGGCGCCGGGCTGGTACGCGATCCTGCTGCTGCCCAGCTTCATCATCTTCTTCATCGCCACCGTCGGTGAGACCAACCGGGCGCCGTTCGACCTGCCCGAGGCGGAATCGGAGCTGGTCGCGGGCTTCATGACCGAGTACAGCTCGCTGAAGTTCGCGCTCTTCATGCTCTCCGAGTACGTCTCGATGGTGACCATGTCCGCGGTCACCACCACGCTGTTCCTCGGCGGCTGGCGGGCACCCTGGCCGATCACCCTGTGGTCGGGCGCCAACTCGGGTTGGTGGCCGATGCTGTGGTTCTTCGGCAAGGTGCTGATCCTGGTCTTCGTCTTCGTCTGGCTGCGGGGCACGCTGCCCCGGCTCCGTTACGACCAGTTCATGCGCTTCGGCTGGAAGGTCCTGCTCCCGATCAACCTGGTCTGGATCCTGGTCCTCTCCGGGCTGCGCTCGGTCGAGGACTGGCAGACCCGGGACCGGCTGCTCGCCACCGCGATCGGCGCGGGCGTGCTGCTGCTGGCCACGCTCTTCTGGCCGAGCCGGAAGAAGGAACCGAAGCCGACGGTCCAGGAACAGGTCAACAGCCGTCCGCACGGCAGCTTCCCGCTGCCCCCGATGGACCTGCAGGTACCACCGAGCCCGCGCACCAAGCGCGTGGTCGCCGAGCGGGAGCCGGCCAACATCGCCGCCGGCTCGGACTCCAGGGAGGTGTGACGTGGGCGCGATCACCGGAACGTTCAAGGGCTTCGGGGTCACCTTCTCGCACATGTTCAGGAAGGTCGTCACCACCGACTACCCGTTCAAGCCGCCGGTCTCGGCGCCGCGCTACCACGGGCGGCACATCCTCAACCGGCACCCGGACGGGCTGGAGAAGTGCATCGGGTGCGAGCTCTGCGCCTGGGCCTGCCCGGCCGACGCGATCTACGTGGAGGGTGGCGACAACACCGAGGATCAGCGCTTCTCCCCGGGTGAGCGGTACGCCAGCGTCTACCAGATCAACTACGCCCGCTGCATCTTCTGCGGGCTCTGCATCGAGGCCTGCCCGACCCGTTCGCTCACCATGAGCAACGAGTACGAGTTGGCCCGGGACAACCGGCAGGACCTGATCTTCACCAAGGAGCAGCTGCTCGCGCCGCTGCTGCCGGGGATGGAGCAGCCGCCGCACCCGATGCGGCTGGGCGACAGCGAGAAGGACTACTACGTCGGCGGGCTGACCAACCCGGGTACCTCGGCCGGTGCCGAGCACTCCCCGATGGGGCCGGGCCGGTACCAGCTGGACGAGCACCCCGGCGTGACGTTCCCGGGCGCCGAGCAGGCCGCCCAGCGGGCTGCGGCAGGCAAGGGAGACACGGCATGACCACGCAGACTGTGCTCGCCGAGGCGGCCTCGGTCTCCGGCGGCGAGGCGGTGACCTTCTGGATCCTCGCCCCGCTGGCGCTGATCGGCGCGATCGGCATGGTGTGGGCCCGCAACGCGGTTCACTCGGCGCTCTGGCTGGTGCTGACCATGCTCTGCCTGGGCGTGTTCTACGTGCTCCAGGCGGGCCCGTTCATCGGCATGGTGCAGATCATCGTCTACACCGGCGCGATCATGATGCTCTTCCTGTTCGTGCTGATGCTGGTGGGCCGGGACGCCTCGGACTCGCTGATCGAGACGCTGCGCGGGCAGCGGACCGCCGCGGTGGTGCTCGGGCTCGGCTTCGCCGGCCTGGTCGGCAGCGGCATCTACCGGGCCCTCAACGGCGTCCAGGCGGTCGGCCTGCAACAGGCCAACGCCGAGGGGAACGTGCAGGGCATCGCCCGGCTGCTCTTCACCAAGTACGTCTTCGCCTTCGAGCTGACCTCGGCGCTGCTGATCACGGCGGCCGTCGGCGCGATGGTGCTGGCGCACGTCGAGCGGCGCAAGGAGGACCGGATGGACCAGGTCGCCACCATGAAGGCCCGGTTCCGCCCCGGCAACTACCCCGGCCCGAAGCCCGGTCCGGGTGTCTTCGCCACCTCAACCTCGGTGGCCACCCCGGCCCGCCTGCCCGACGGCCGGCTGACCGAGCGCAGCATCCCGGAGATCCTGCCGGCCCGCGAGCTGAGCGCCGAGGAGACCTCGCTGAAGGGGACGGACAAGAAGTGACCCCGGACTACTACCTGATCCTCGCCGCGGTGCTGTTCACCATCGGTGCCGTCGGCGTGCTGATCCGGCGTAACGCGATCGTCCTGTTCATGTGCGTCGAGCTGATGCTCAACGCGGCCAACCTGGCGCTGGTCACCTTCAGCCGGATCAACGGCGACCTGAACGGCCAGATCATGGCGTTCTTCGTGATGGTGGTAGCCGCGGCCGAGGTCGTGGTCGGGCTCGCGATCATCATGTCGATCTTCCGGACTCGGCGCTCCGCGAGCGTCGACGACGCCAACCTGCTGAAGTACTAGAGGGGCCTGCGGTGGAAGAGACTGTGCAGTTTGCTTCGGCCAGTGGGTTGCTCGGCAGCGTCTGGCTGCTGGTGGCGATCCCGCTGGTCAGTGCGGCGATCCTGCTGCTGCTCGGCCGGCGGGCCGACCGCTGGGGGCACTGGCTGGGGGTGGCCAGCATCGGCCTCGCCTTCGTGCTGGGCCTGACCTACTTCTTCCAGCTGGGCGGCCTGGAGAACAAGCAGGTCGAGCTGAGCCTCTGGGACTTCCTCGCGGTCGGCGACTTCAAGGTTGACTTCGGCCTGCTCTTCGACCCGCTGGCCGCGGTCTTCGTGCTCCTGATCACCGGGGTGGGCTTCCTGATCCACCTGTACGCGGTCGAGTACATGGCGCACGACGAGGGCCGGCGACGGTTCTTCGGGTACTTCAACCTGTTCGTCGCCGCGATGCTCCTGCTGGTGCTGGGCAACAACTACGTGATGCTCTACTTCGGCTGGGAGGGCGTCGGTCTGGCGTCGTACCTGCTGATCTCCTTCTGGTACGGGCGGCCGAGCGCGGCCACCGCCGGCAAGAAGGCGTTCCTGATGAACCGGGTCGGCGACGCCGGCCTGGCCATCGGCATCTTCATCATGTTCGCCACCCTCGGCACCACCCAGTACGACGAGGTCTTCAACGGGGTCGGCTCCCTGACCGCGACCACCGTGCTGGTGCTCGGCCTGCTGCTGCTGCTCGGCGCGACCGGCAAGTCCGGTCAGTTCCCGCTGCAGGCGTGGCTGCCGGACGCGATGGAGGGCCCGACCCCGGTGTCGGCGCTCATCCACGCGGCCACCATGGTCACCGCGGGCGTGTACCTGATCGCCCGCTCCAACCCGATCTTCTCGGCCAACCACACGCTGCAGCTCGTGGTGGTCAGCGTCGGCGCGCTGACCCTGCTGATCGGCTGCATCATCGGCGCGGCCAAGGACGACATCAAGCGGGTGCTGGCCTGGTCCACGGTGAGCCAGATCGGCTACATGTTCCTGGGCGTCGGGCTCGGCGGCGCGGCGTACGCGCTGGCCATCGTCCACCTGCTGGCGCACGGCTTCTTCAAGGCCAACATGTTCCTCGGCGCCGGCTCGGTCATGCACGGCATGAACGACCAGGTGGACATCCGCCGCTTCGGCAACCTGTCCAAGTACATGAAGACCACCTGGCTGACCTTCATGATGGGCTGGCTGGCGATCATCGGCATCCCTCCGCTGTCCGGCTACTTCTCGAAGGAGCCGATCATCGCGGCCGCGTTCGAGCGGGAGGGCTGGACCGCCTGGCTCTTCGGCGGCGCGGCGCTGCTCGGCGCGGGGCTGACCGCCTTCTACATGACCCGGCTCTTCGTGCTCACCTTCCACGGCCCGGCCCGCTGGACCGAGGACATCGAGCACCCGCACGAGTCGCCGAGGCTGATGACCGTTCCGCTGATCCTGCTGGCGATCGGTTCGGTCGCCGCGGGTGCGCTGATGGCCAGCTCGGTCCCGCACTGGCTCGAGGCGACCGCCGGGCTCGGCGGTCAGGAGGCGGCGCACGAGCCGGTCCTCGCGCACTGGCTGATCACCGTGCTCTCCATCCTGGTCACGGTCGCCGGCGCCGGGCTGGCGTGGTTCCTGTTCCGCGCCGGCACGGCCACCGAGCCGCAGCCGGCCGGGGTGCTGGTGACCGCCGCCCGCCGCAACCTCTACACCGACGCCTTCAACGAGGCGGTCTTCGAGAAGCCGGGCGTCTTCCTCACCCGAGCGCTGGTCTACCTCGACAACCGGGGCGTCGACGGGCTGGTCAACGGCCTCGCCGCCGCGGTCGGCGGTGGCTCCGGCCGGCTCCGGCGGCTGCAGACCGGCTTCGTGCGGTCGTACGCGACCTCGATCCTGACCGGCGCGCTGCTGGTGCTGGCGGCGTTCCTGGCGGTGCAGGCGGGGTGGCTGGCGTGATCGACCTCTTCCCGGCCGCCCCCGCCGGCGGACCACGCAGTGACGACGGAGGTAAGGCCGAATAATGTCCAACTTCCCGTTCCTCTCGGTGCTGACCGTGGCACCGCTGGTCGGCGCCCTGGTCGTGGCGCTCCTGCCACGCCGCCGGCCGGAGCTGGCCAAGCAGGTGGCGTTCGGCTGGTCGCTGCTGGTGCTGGTGCTGTCGGTGATCATGTGGATCACCTTCCAGACCGACGGTGACCGGTTCCAGTTCCGCGAGTCGTACCCGTGGATCCCGAACTGGGGCGTCAACTTCACCTTCGCCGCCGACGGCATCGCGCTGGTCATGCTGATGCTGATCGCGGTGCTGGTGCCGCTGGTGATCCTGGCCTCCTGGCACGACGCCGAGTCGTCCCGGCGGTCCGTGCCGGTCTACTTCGCCCTGCTGCTCGTCCTCGAGTGCACGATGATCGGCGTCTTCGCCGCCGCCGACGTCTTCCTGTTCTACGTATTCTTCGAGGTCATGCTCGTGCCGATGTACTTCCTCATCGGCAGCTACGGCGGCCACCAGCGGCAGTACGCGGCAGTCAAGTTCTTCCTCTACTCGCTGGTCGGCGGCCTGTTCATGCTGGCCGCGGTGATCGGCCTCTGGGTGGTCGGCGGGAAGACCTTCGACTGGCAGGCGCTGAGCCAGGTGGACATCTCCACCGGCACCGAGCGCTGGCTGTTCCTCGGCTTCTTCCTCGCGTTCGCGATCAAGGCGCCGTTCTTCCCGTTCCACACCTGGCTGCCGGACGCCGGTGGCGCGGCCCCGGCCGGTGCCGCGGCGCTGCTGGTCGGCGTGCTGGACAAGGTCGGCACGTTCGGCATCCTGCGGTACTGCCTGCCGCTGTTCCCCGAGGCGTCGAAATGGTTCGCCCCGTGGGCGCTGGCGCTGGGCCTGATCGGCATCATCTACGCCGCGCTGCTGGCGGTCGGCCAGAACGACCTCAAGCGGCTGGTGTCCTACACCTCGATCGCGCACTTCGGCTTCATCGGGGTCGGCATCTTCGCCTTCACCACCCAGGCCGGCACCGGCGCGGTGCTCTACATGCTCAACCACGGCCTGGCCACCGGCCTGCTCTTCCTGGTGGTCGGCATGCTGATCGCCCGCCGCGGGTCGGCCCTGATCAGCGACTTCGGCGGCGCGGGCAAGCTGGTGCCGCTGCTGGCCGGGGTGCTCTTCTTCGCCGGTCTCGCCTCGCTGGCGCTGCCCGGCACCGCGCCGTTCGTCTCCGAGTTCCTGGTGCTGGTCGGCACCTTCACCACCAACAAGCCGGCCGCGGTGATCGCCACGCTCGGCATCATCCTGGCCGCGGCGTACGTGCTGTGGATGGTGCAGCGCACCACCCAGGGCACGCTCAACCCGGCCTTGGAGGAGGTCGAGGGCATGCGCCGGGACCTCAGCCTGCGCGAGAAGGTCGTGGTCGCCCCGCTGATCGCGCTCATCGTGCTGCTCGGCTTCTACCCCAAGCCGGTCACCGATGTCATCAACCCCGCCGTCCGGGCGACCATGCAGGACGTCGGCAAGACCGATCCCGCCCCTGAGGTCGGCAGCGTCCAGGAGGCCGCGAAGTGACCGAGCTCAAGTTGCCGTCGATCGACTACGCGGCGCTCGCTCCGATCCTGATCATGCTGGGCGCCGCCCTGGTCGGCGTCCTGGTCGAGGCGTTCGTGCCGCGGCGCCTGCGCAACGGGGTGCAGCTGCTGCTCGCCCTGCTGGCCGTGCTCGGCGCGCTGACCATGGTGATCCTGAACGCCGACGACCGCCTGCTCACCGCCGGCCAGGCGATCGCCGTGGACGGGCCGACGCTCTTCCTCCAGGGCGCCATCCTGGTCCTCGCCGCGATGGCGCTGCTGCTCATCGGTGAGCGCTCGGTCGAGCGCGGCGGGGCGTTCGTGGCGCACGCCGCGGTCACCGCCGAGTCGCTCGACGACCGGCGCCAGGCCGCGCGCGCCAGCGGCGCCACCGAGGTGTACCCGCTGGCCACGTTCGCCATCGGCGGCATGCTGATCTTCGTGGCGGCGAACGACCTGCTGACCATGTTCATCGCGCTCGAGGTCTTCTCGCTGCCGCTCTACCTGCTCTGCGCGCTGGCCCGCCGCCGGCGGCTGCTGAGCCAGGAGGCCGCGCTGAAGTACTTCATGCTCGGCGCGTACGCCTCGGCGTTCTTCCTCTTCGGCGTGGCCCTGATCTACGGCTTCACCTCCGGCATCCCGGGCCGGGTGGCCGGGGTCGACTTCGCCACCGTGCACGCCGCGGTCACCGACTCGCCGGCCAGCCCGGTGCTGCTCTTCGCCGGCATGGCCCTGCTCGCCATCGGCCTGCTCTTCAAGGCCGCCGCGGCGCCGTTCCACGTCTGGACGCCGGACGTCTACCAGGGCGCTCCGACGCCGGTGACCGGCTTCATGGCCGCCTGCACCAAGGTCGCCGCGTTCGGCGCATTGCTTCGGGTCTTCCACGTGGCCTTCTCCGGCGCCGCCTGGGACTTCACCCCGGTGCTCGGCGCGGTGGCGGTGCTGACCATGCTGGTCGGCGCGGTGCTGGCGGTCACCCAGACGGACATCAAGCGCCTGCTGGCCTACTCGTCGATCGCGAACGCCGGCTACCTGCTGGTGGGCGTGTTGGCGCCGAGCAAGGACGGGCTCTCCGGCACGATGTTCTACCTGGTCGCGTACGGCTTCTCGGTGCTCGCCGCGTTCGCCGTGGTGACCCTGGTCCGGGACGAGAACGGGGAGGCCACCCACCTGTCCCGCTGGGCCGGGCTGGGCCGGCGGTCGCCGTTCTTCGCCGCGGTCTTCACCTTCATCCTGCTGGCCTTCGCCGGCATCCCGCTGACCAGCGGGTTCACCAGCAAGTTCGCCGTCTTCGCCCCGGCGCTGGACGCGAACCAGGCCTGGCTGGTGATCGCCGGTGTGCTGACCAGCATGGTGCTGGCCTTCCCGTACCTGCGGGTCGTGGTGATGATGTGGCTCTCCGAGCCGGGCGACGCCACCCCGACGGTCACCGTGCCGGGCGCGCTCACCTCGGCGGCCCTGGTGATCGGCGTGCTGGCCACCCTGGTCCTGGGCGTCGCGCCGGCACCGCTGCTCGACCTGGCCAACGGTGCCGCCGAATTCGTGCGATGACAGAGGTTCTCCCACCGGGGGCCGGTACGCCGTGGCGTACCGGCCCCCGGTCCGTATCCCCCTCTCCGGGCAGGTCGAACGGGTGTGGCATGGTTGAGGACGTGGTGATTCCGGCTGGCGAGCGTTCAGGTGCCACCGGCTCCGGCGGTCGTCGGGGTCCGGAGGGCACGGGTCAGTTCAGCGCGCTCGGCCTGTACCTCGCCGACCCCCGCGTCGAGGCGTCCGTGCTGGGCCTGCTCGAGGCCGTCGAGGGCGAGCTGCGGGCCACCGTGACCAGTGCCGACCCGTTCGTCACCGAGGCCGCGCGGCACCTGGTGGAGGCCGGTGGAAAGCGGTTCCGGCCCCTGCTGGTCGCGCTGGGTGCGCAGTTCGGCGACCCGACCCGCGAGGAGGTCGTACCGGCCGCGCTGGTGGTGGAGCTCACTCACCTCGCGACGCTCTACCACGACGACGTGATGGACGAGGCGGCCGTACGCCGGGGCGCCCCGAGCGCCAACTCCCGGTGGACCAACTCGGTGGCCATCCTGGTCGGTGACTACCTCTTCGCCCGGGCCGCCGACATCGCTGCCGACCTGGGCCCGGAGGCGGTACGCCTGCAGGCGCGGACCTTCTCCCAACTGGTGCACGGTCAGATCGCGGAGACCGTCGGCCCCCGGGCCGGCGACGACCGGGTCGCCCACTATCTGCACGTGATCGCCGGGAAGACCGGCTCGCTGATCGCCACCTCGGCGCGGTTCGGCGGCATGTTCGGCGGGGCGTCCCAGGAGCACATCGAGGCGCTGGCCGGGTACGGCGAGACCATCGGGGTGGCCTTCCAGCTCTCCGACGACCTGCTCGACATCGCCTCCGAGTCGGTGCAGTCCGGCAAGACGCCCGGCACCGACCTGCGCGAGGGGGTGCCCACCCTGCCGGTGCTGTACGCGCTCGCCTCGGACGACTCCGATGCCGCCTCCGTGCGGTTGCGGAAGATCCTGGCCACCGGTCCGCTGGTCGACGACGACCTGCACGCCGAGGCCCTCGGCCTGCTCCGCGAGTCCCCCGCGCTCAAGCGTGCCCGGGAGACGGTCCGCAGCTACGCCGAGGACGCCCGCGCCCAGCTCGCCCCGCTGCCGCAGCACCCGGCCCGCCGCGCGCTCGAATCCCTCTGCGACTACATCGCCGACCGCACCAGCTGACCCCACCCTCCCCCACCCCCGGCCCGCCCTCCGCCCGGCCCGGCGCCTGCTGCGCGTGATCATGAAGTTATTGCCATGACACCTGGTGTCGCTGGTCATAACTTCATGATCACCGGGTCTCGGGCGGGCGGGTCCGGGCCGGGGCGTGTCAGGGGTGGGTGAGGAGGCGGCTGCCGGTGAGCATGAGGGCGGCGGCCAGGAGCATGGCGACGGCGGCAACCGCCCACATCGTCGGATAGCCGAGGTGGGCGGCCGCGGCGCCGAGGCCGAGCGGGCCGAGGCAGCCGCCGGCGTACACCCCGGTCTGGGTGATCGAGGTGGCGGCGGCCGGGGCCTGGGGGTGGAGCCGGACCACCGCGAAGTTCACCAGCCCGGGCCAGGCCCAGCCGAGCCCGAAGCCGAGCACCACGCCGACCACCAGCGGCACCGGCCCGGCCAGCGCGAGCAGGCCCAGTCCGGCCGCGCCGACCACCAGCATGCCGGCGATCACCGCGACGTGGCCGGTCTCCCGGCGGTCGGCGAGCCAGCCGGCGCCGACCCGGGCGGCCACGCAGACCGCGCTGCCCAGCGTCAGGGTGAGGCCGGCCAGACCCGGTGGCAGCCCCCGGCCGACCGAGGAGTCGACCACGAAGGTGCCCAGCGCGTTGGCGGCCGCCGCGGCCAGCGTCGCGGCCATCCCGACCACCACCAGCGCCACCGTGGCCCGTCCGGCGCGGGTTCTGGCGGCCCGGCGGGCCCGGCCAGCTTCCTGCCTGGGTACGGCCGGCAGCGCGGCCAGCGCGGCGACGGCGGCGGCCACGAACGCCCAGCGCCAGCCGGCGGTCAGGGCGATGGTCGGCACCGCCGCGCCGGCCAGCAGGGTGGAGACCGGGATGGCGGCCTGCTTCACCCCGAACGACAGCCCCTGCCGGTGGGCGGGTACGTGCCGGGCCAGCGCGGCGTTGCTGGCGAGTTGGCCGAGGGCGTTCGCCGCGGCGCTCAGCCCGAGCAGCCCGACCAGTATCGGGTACGACCGGGCCAGCGCCGCCACGGCCAGCAGGGAGCCGGCGGAGAGCAGGATGCCGGCGCGGGCCAGCACGGCGGGCCCGTACCGCTCGACCAGCGCCCCGGACGGTACCGAGGCCAACGCGCTGATGCCGAAGTAGATCGAGACGGCCAGGCCCAGCCCGGCGGGGGAGAAGTGGAGGTCATCGCTCATCTGAACGGCGAGGCCGCCGACCAGGAAGACGGGCAGCACGCAGGCGATGGTGGTGGCGATGGCGCCCGCGCTGGCCCGGACGGCACGCGCGGGAGGCGAGGGGTCGAGCACGCTGTGGGTCATCGTCAGGCAAACCTACGCCGGTCACGTTTCGGCAGCGGATCGTGGCTGTCGGTGCCCGGCCGGTGCCCGGTGATCTGGCATCCTCGATCCGAACAGGCATTTCGCGCTGGGCAAGTTTTTCATATGGTGTAAGTCCCCGGCGGCGGCGGAGGTGGTTGTGCGCGACCCCTTGGCGGAACCTTCGGATCTGATCCGAAGCGTGTCCCGTGCGCTTCGAGTCCTTGAGTCGGTCGGCCGTGCACCAAGGGGCCTGACCGTCAAACAGATCGCGCGCCGCTGCGAGCTGACCGTGGCCACCACCTACCACCTGGTCCGCACCCTGGCGTACGAGGGCTACGTCATCCGCCGCGAGGACGGCACGTACATCGTCGGGCTGGAGGTGGCCGACCGATACCGCGAGCTGGTGACCGCGTTCCGTGGCCCGCCCGCCGTCGGCGAGAGCCTGCGGAGGGCGGCGGCGGACACCGGCTACAGCCACTTCCTGGGCCGCTTCGTCGGCGGCCAGGTGGCGGTCACCGCGGTCGCCGAGGGGCCGCGTACGCCGTACCTGGAGGATCTGGTGCCCGGCTTCGACGAGGGGGCGCACGCCACCGCGCTGGGCAAGAGCCTGCTCGCCACCCTCACCCCCGAGCAGCGCTTCCGCTACCTGCGGGAGTACGGCATGCGCCCGTTCACCAACGCCACGCTGACCACTGTGGATGCGATCGAGGCCGACCTCGCCGCCGGTGACCGGCGCGGCATGCAACTGGAGCTGGGGCAGTTCCGGCAGGGGGTGGCCTGCGCCGCGGTGCTGGTCACCCCGGACAAGGACATCGAGCGCCGGGTGGTGCTCGCCTGCGCGCTGCCGGCCAGCGAGATGATGACCTCCGCCCGGGTGGTCCGGGCCAAGCTGCTCACCGTCGCCCGGGCCGTCGCCGACGGCATTGCCGCCGAGACCTGACGCCCGCGCATACCGGCGGACGCTGCCCGGGCGCGGTGAGTACGTTCGGCGGGGACGTCAACCGGATCTGAACACCTACGGCCTGACCTGCGCTGAACCGATCGGCGTAACCGCACGTATGCACTCACGACCGCACCGCCTGCCGGAGTCGACGTAGCGAGGGAGGAGAGCGCCATCAGCGACCACGACGCCCAACTGCTGCGCGCGTTGCACGACGAGCACGCCGACGCGCTCTTCGCGCACGCCCTCCGGCTGGTCAACGGCGACCGGTCACGGGCCGAGGACCTGGTGCAGGAGACGCTGCTGCGGGCGTGGCGGCACCCGGAGGCGCTGGACCCCACGCGCGGCTCGGTCCGCGCCTGGCTCTTCACCACCGCGCGGAACCTGGCGATCGACGCCTGGCGGCGCCGGTCGACCCGGGTCGGCGAGGTCTACACCGACGAGCTGCCCGAGCCCGCCGACACGGTCGACGAAACGGAGCGCGCGGTGGAGGCGTGGACCGTGGCCGAGGCGTTGAACCAGCTCAGCCCGACCCACCGCGAGGTGCTGGTCGAGTGCTTCTACCAGGGGCGGTCGGTGGCCGAGGCGGCCGCCCGGCTGGGCGTGCCGCCGGGCACGGTGAAGTCGCGCACCCATTACGCGCTGCGCTCACTACGGTTGGTCCTGGCCGAGATGGGGGTGACCCGATGACCCGGTGCGAGTTCGCGCACGACGACGGCGCGTACGTGCTGGGCGCCCTCGCTCCCGGCGAGCGCGCCGCCTACGAGCGGCACCTGGCCGGCTGCGCGGCCTGCCGGGAGGCGGTGGCCGAGATCGCCGTGCTGCCCGGGCTCCTCGGCCGGCTCGACCCGGCCGGGCTGGAGCAGTTCCTACCGTCCGCGTCGGAGACCTCGCGGCTGCCCGCGCTGCTCGCCGCCGCCGGAGACCGCCGGCGCCGCGAGCGGTCCAGGTCCCGTCGGCGGTACGCCCTGACCGCGCTCGCCGCCGCCGTGCTCGCCGTGCTGGTGGGGGTCGGCGTGACCCTGGCCCGTCCGGACGCCGCCACCCCTGCGGAGGTACCGATGGTGGCCATGCGGCCGGTCGCCGGCACGGTGCCCGTACACGCCGAGATCGGGTTGACCCGCACCGACTGGGGGACCCAGGTCACCATGCACTGCGGCTACGACCAGTGGGGCGGCCGCCGCCAGGCGTGGACCTTCCGGCTGGTGGCGCACGGCCCGGACGGCGCGACGGAGCAGGTCGGCTCCTGGCTGGCCGCCCCCGGCGAGGATGTCCGACTCACCGGCGCCACCCGCTTCACCGGCGGCGAGCTGGTCCGGCTGGAACTGCTCCGCGGGGACAACACCCCCGTGCTGGCCTACGACGCCCGCTGATCCCCGATCAGCGGGCGCCGGCGGCGACCGGGGTCCGCGTGCGTGCCTCGGCGCGGGTACGGCGGGCGTGGCGGACGGCGTCGGCGGTGAAGACGATCAGCGCGAGCCAGACCAGGGCGAAGCCGGCCAGCCGGGCCGGCGGCATCGGCTCGTGGAAGATCAGCACCCCGCAGCCGAGCTGGAGGATCGGGGCGAGGTACTGCAGCATGCCCAGCGCGGACAGCGGCAGTCGGTTCGCCGCGCCCGCGAAGAGCAGCAGCGGGATGGCGGTGGCCGCGCCGGCCAGCACCAGCAGCACGGTGTGCCCGGCCGAGACGTGCCCGAACGTCGACTCGCCCCGCCACACCAGCCATCCCAGGTAGGCCAGCGCGGGCAGCGCCAGCACCGCGGACTCGACGAAGAGCCCCTCCGCGGCGGGCAGCCCGAGCCGCTTCTTGACCAGCCCGTACCCGGCGAAGCTGAAGGCCAGGGTGAGCGCCAGGTACGGCAGCCGGCCGTAGTCGACGGTGAGCACGGCCACCGCCAGCGCGCCGACGCCCAGCGCCGCCCACTGGGCCGGGCGCAGCCGCTCCCGCAGCACGAGGACCCCGAGCAGCACCGACACCAGGGGGTTGATGAAGTAGCCGAGGGCGGTCTCCACCACCCGGTCCGAGTTCACCCCGTAGATGTAGGTGCCCCAGTTGACCGCGATCACCGCAGCGGCGGCGACGATGCCCGCCAGGGCCCGGGGCCGGCGCAGCAGCGTGCGGAGGAAGCCGATGTTGCGCGCGGCGGCCAGCAGCAGCGCCACGAAGGCCACCGACCAGACGATCCGGTGGGCGAGGATCTCCGCCGGCCCGGCCGGGCGCAGCAGCTTGAAGTAGAGCGGGAAGAAGCCCCACAGCAGGTACGCGCCGAGCCCGTACAGGTAGCCGAGGCGGATCTCGTTCACGCCTCTACCGTAAGTGGTGGAGCGGCCCTTCGCTCCTTTCCGGTGACCTGGCTCACCGGCCCAGCCCACTTCATCCACCGGTCCGGTTCGACCGGGGTGAAGCCGACCTTGGCGTACACCCCGTGCGCGTCTTCGGTCGCCAGCACGATCCGCCGTACGCCCAGCTCGGCCAGGTGATCGCGGACCGTGCCGGCCAGCCAGGTGCCCAGCCCGCGACCGCGCTCGCCACGGTCGACGTAGACGTCGCAGAGCCAACCGAAGGTGGCCCGGTCGGTGACCACCCGAGCCACCGCCACCTGGCGGCCGTCCCCGGGCCGGTAGACCCCGAACCCGATGGAGGTGGCGAAGGAGCGCTCGACCGTCTCCCGGTCCCGCCCGATCGCCCAGTACGCGTCGGTGGAGAGCCACCGGTGCACCCGGTCGAGGTCGATGCGGGCGGGATCGGTGCTGAGCTGGTAGCCGTCGGCGCGGGTCAGGGTGAACACGCCTTCGACCCTAGTTGCGGCTCAACCTGGCCTCACCAGCCAATTCCCGCCCACTGGCCTGGGCCGGCGGGCGGGAATCGGCGGGGCGGTGGTCAGTCGCGGTCGAGGATGGCGCCGAGGATCCAGGTGACGATGCTGACGAAGAGCGCGCCGAGCACCGCGGCCGGCCAGAAGCCGTCCACGTGGAACGGCAACCCCGCCTCGCCGGCGATCCAGCTGGTGAGCAGGAAGAGCAGACCGTTGACCACCAGCGCGATCAGGCCGAGGGTCAGTAGGTAGAAGCCGCAGCCGACGGTCTTGATGATCGGCTGGAGCACGGCGTTGACCACGCCGAAGATCGCGGCGACCAGCACCAGGGTGGTCACCGTCTCGGTCACCGACTCGGAGTTCAGTGAGATGCCCGGGATGACCAGAGTTGCCAGCCAGAAGGCCACCGCCGTCGAGGCGAGCCGGATCAGAAGGCCCTTCAGAAAACCCATGGCGGGGATCGTGCCACGGACCGTCGACCGGCGGAACCCGTGAAGATCGACGAATCTGCGGCTCAGCGGCGGGCGGGGCGGCCCACCAGGTGCGACTCGATCGGCGTCGGGGACAGCAGCGCCCAGCGCAGCGCCCGGCGGTTGACCACGGCGACCATGTCGTCCCGGATCCGGGTCAGCCACACCGCCGACTCGCCCAGCCCGAGGGCGGCGCCGGCCAACGCCGCCTCGCCCGCGTCGAGCGGCTGCAGGATCGCCAGATCGACCCGGGCGAGGGCGGCCACGTCCGCCGGAGTCAGCTCGTCCCGGACAGCCAGGGTGGACTGCCATGGCGGCCCCGGTACGGCCGCGGCCGGCAGGGCGTCGACGACGAGCAGCAACGGCTGCAACGGGGAGGCGGCCACCCCGCCCACCGGCCGCCCGGGCGGGATCAGCGGGACCGTGCCGACGCCCCGGACGAACGGCTCCCAGACCCGCGGCCGGGCGGTCTGCACGACCACCCGAGCGCCGAGCGCCATCGCGCGCAGCGCGACGAGTTGAGCGGCCGGTACCCCGCCGACGAGCATCAGCCGGGTCGCCGCCTCGGGGCGGAACACCCGGACCGTGACGGCGTCGCCGTGCCGGTTGGCACCCAGCATCAGCCCGGCCTCGCCGAGGGTCAGCTCCAGCGCGTCCAACGCCTCCCCGCCCGGCACCTTGCCGGCCCGGGCCACCGCGAGCGGCAGGGTGCCGGCCAGGCCGGCCAGCTGCTCGCCGTCGAGGCGGCGGAGCGCACCGCCGAGGTCGGCGACGAGCCGGCGCAGCGCCCGGTCGGCGACCGAGAGCTCGCCGGCCGTCCAGGCGGCCAGTCGTACGGTCAGCTCGGCGGGCACCGGGGCGGGGTCGGCGCCGACGCGCGGACCGACGCAGAGCGAGACCGTGGTGGCGGTGGCCGGCAGCGCGAGCAGCCGCGGCACCAGCCGGCGCCCGGCGTCGGTGCGCGGGTCCGGCCAGCGCCGTAGCCGGAAGGTGGCCTGCAGCAGCCCGCCGGACCGCACCGTCTGCCAGGACTCCCGGGTCGGCGCGCCGGCGTCGTGGTGGGCCAGTTCCGCGAGCGCCCGCAGCGCCGCGGGCTCGCCGAGCGGGCGGCCGGTCAGCGGCCCGAGCCGGCGGAGGATCCGGCGGACCGTGCCCGAGAGGGTGCGGCGCAACTCCTCGTCCGACCAGCCGTCCAGCCGGAGCACCCGGACGGCCAGCACGGCCCCTTGCCTGCCCGCCAGCCGCCCGTCGGTGAGCTGCCGGTACGACGTCCCGGCGGTGCCGGACGCGGCGGCGGGCGCCGGCGCGGGCGAGGCGGAGAGCAGGAGCTGGATCCGGACCGGCGGGCTCTCCGGACCCGGCGTCGGCAGCAGGGCCAGCGGTGACGGCAGGGCCCGCTGGCCGTCGCCCAGCAGGTCGCTGGGATCGCCGATCTCCAGCAGGGCGGTCATCCCGGCGGCGTCGTCGACCACTGCGGCCGGACGGCCGGCCAGCTCGGCGGAGCGCACCGCGGCCCCAGGGTCCACCAGGCCCAGCAGCGCGGCCGGCGCGGCGGCCGGCGGGAGGCCCCGCCGCCGGGTGAGGTGGCTCAGGCCGACGGCCAGCCACTCGAAGAGCCAACGGCCGCGGACCCGCACCCAGGCGCCAGCCAGCAGCAGGGCGGCCAGCAGCAGGGCGCCGACGGTCGCGGCGACACCCCGGCCGACGGCCGCGGCGAGCAGCGCTACGGCAACCTGCGCCGCCACCACCTGACCCGCCCGCACCCCCGGTCCCGGCCGCGAGCCGGCCGACCTCAACTGTGGAGGGAGGGGCTGCCGGGTGGCCGCTGCGGCCGGGCGTCCGGTCGTGATCGCCGTCACCGCGCCTCCTCCGCCGATCGTCACGCTGGCATGGCTCATCGTAATGGTGCGGCGACGGAATGGTTGTCCACAGGGGAGGGCGGGGGGTAGCACAACGGGGATCGGGCGGCTACCGTCAGCGACGAGTTCCGCCGAGCGCGCCGCCGTTGCGTCCCACGACGCCGGCCCCGCGCCACGGCCCGTCCACGATGGTCGTTCCGGCGGCCAGCCACGACCGAGGAGACGAGGTGACGTCCGGGTGTCCCAGACCCAGGCAGAAGCCGCGGTGATGCAGCAGACCGCAGCGAAGTTCGAGCAGGTGGACCAGTCGTTGCAGGCGATGCTGAGCGGCCTGATGGCCGAGCTGGAGGTGTTGCAGCAGGCCTGGCGGGGCGCCGGTGGGCGCTCGTTCGAGCAGGTCAAGCAGCGGTGGGCGGCAGACCAGGCGGCGTTGCAGCGGGCCTTGCGGGAGACCGCGAGCGCCATCCG
This sequence comes from Micromonospora rhizosphaerae, assembly GCF_900091465.1. NCBI lineage: Bacteria > Bacillati > Actinomycetota > Actinomycetes > Micromonosporales > Micromonosporaceae > Micromonospora > Micromonospora rhizosphaerae. The sequence goes on from NZ_FMHV01000002.1 coordinate 1,269,045, forward strand.
CACGGCCGGCCAGCAGTACGACGTCTCGGACACCGAGGCCGCCAGCCGGGTCGCCGGCACCGACCGCGGCATGCAGTTGCCGCTCTGACCCACGGGGAGGGGAGATCCGATGGACCACGGTGTGCTGGTCGTCAACTTCGCCGCGTTGCAGCAGGCCAGCGCGGACATCCAGAAGGCGCTGAACACCCTCGACAGCCAGCTCGGCCAGCTGGAGCGGGACGCCGCGCCTCTGGTGGCGAGCTGGGCCGGTGAGGCCCGCCAGGCGTACGAGCAGCGGCAGGCACGGTGGCGGTCCGCCTCGCAGGACCTCCAGTCGATGCTGCGCGACATCAAGCTGGCGGTGGAGGATTCCGCGGCCGACTACCTCGACACCGAGAAGAAGAACGTCAACCTGTTCCAGTGAGGCCCGCGCGGCGGCGGTACCGGACGACTCCCGGCCGCGCCGCCGCTGCTCACGTCTCCGGTGGCCCGGCGCGTCCGGGTCAGGTGAGTCCGGCCAGGCCGCCCAGGTCAGGCCGGGCGCCAGCGCCGGCGATGCCCCTTGGGCAGCACCACGGCCAGCAACACCGCGACCGTCGCAGCGGCCCCGGTGGCGGCGGCCACCAGCAGCGCTCGCTGCCGGGCCTTCTCCCGCCGGGCCTGCTGCGCGGTGGCGGCGGGTTCGACGCGGTCCACCGCGAGGGCCGCTGCCCGGCGCGGCCCGCCGGCCACCCGCCCCGGCGCCTCGGTGACCGCGCGATACGGATTCAGCACCCCAGAGCCGTAGCCGCCGTGCCCGGGGGCCGGGTCGCTGCTGTCGACGATCCGCCGCGCCACCTCGTCCGCGGTCAGCCCCGGGCGGTACTGCCGGACCAGCGCCGCGGTGGCCGCCACGAACGGCGTTGCGTAGCTCGTCCCCTCCGCCCGCTGGTGCCCCTGCTCCGGGGCGGCCATCAGCACGTCGCTGCCCGGCGCGACCAGGTCGACGTACGGGCCGGTCTGGGAGAAGGGGGCCCGGCTGCCGTCCGCCCCGATCGCGCCCACGCCGAGCACCCCGTCGTAGGCGGCGGGGTACGGGCGGGGGTCGCCGCTGTCGTGCAGGTTGCCCGCGGCGGCCACCACGACCACGTCCCGGCGCGCCGCGTAGGCGATCGCCTCCCGGACTGCCGGGCGGTCCGCGTAGAGCACGACGGAGAGGTTGAGCACATCGGCGTCGTGATCCACCGCCCAGCGGATCGCCCGGGCGAAGTCGGCCGCGTCGACCGTACGCCCCGACTCCCGCCCCTCGAGCACCTGCTGCTCGCTGACCCGTACCGGCAGTATGCGGGCGTCCGGGGCAAGCCCCTGGAACGCGACCCCGGGGCGCGGCGCCCCCGCGATGATGCTCGCCACCCCGGTGCCGTGTCCGGCGCAGTCCCGGGTGCCGTCACCCCCGGGGTCGAGGAAGTCGGTGCCGTGGAGCACCCGTCCGGCCAACTGCGGGTGCCGACGGTCCACCCCCGAGTCGATCACCGCCACCACCGTTCCGGACCCGGTGGCCAGCGGGGCGAGCCGGTCCGGGGCGTACCGTTGCTGCGGCCAGGGTTGGTCCGCCACCGGGCGAGCCGGCGCGGGCGGCGCGGAGCAGGCCGGTGCCGCCCGGGCCGCCGACGGCGCGGCCGGCAGGACGCCGAGGACCGCCGCCAGGGCGGCCAGGGCTGGGCGCGCGGTGGGCCGGGGCATCGACCGCCTCCGTATCGTGTCGACTCCGGAACGGGATGTTATCGCCTCATTCGCGGGCCGGTGGACCGCCGATGGCCAGCCATGATCTTGTCACCACCTTGTAGGTTGTACGCGATGCCTGTGGCCTGTTCGCGAAAGGAGAGGTGGCCGTGACCGGATGGGAGCCGGCCACCGAGGCCGAGGTGGCGATGCGGGACGCGCTGCGCGCCCAGGACCAGGAGCTCTACTTCCGCATCCTGACCCGCGTCGACCTGCTGCTGCCGGTCTCCGCCCAGGCGCTCGCCGGGCAGGCGCCGATGGGGTGGGGCACCTGGTCCACTGGCGGGCGGACGCACGTGCTGGCATTCACCTCCGCCACCGCGTTGCGTGCCTGCCTCGGTGAGAGCGCCGGCACCAGCCGCCGCATCGCCTTCGCCGACCTGGCCGCCGACTGGCCCAACCACGAATGGTGGCTGGCGGTCAACCCGGGCCTGCCCATCGAGGGCTACCTGCCCGCGTGGTTCGTCGCGCAGCTCTCCCGGGGGGACGTCCGGCTGCCCGGCCGCACCATGGGCGCCCGCGCCCGCCTGGCACGGGCCGAGACGGCCGCCCGGGCCCAGGCCGGCACCACCGCGTCCGGTCAGGACCCGGCGCCGGCCCCGGGCGCGCCCGTCGTCCCGGCCCCGGGTCGGTCCGTCCCCATTGCGCCGGGGGAGCCGTCGACCGTGCCCCCGACGGCCCCTACCGCGCCGGCCCGGTCCCCGGTCCAGCCCACGGCGACCCCACCGTCGCTTCCTCCTGCGGCGGCCGCGCCGACCCGGCCTCCGACCCCGGCAGAACGGCAGCCGGATCCGCCGGCGGCCGACCAGCCCCTGCGCGTGCCGGCGTCCGCCCGGGTGACGCCCATCCGCCCGACCGAGGGCGTCGGGGACGCCGTGCCCGCCCGCCGGGCGGATGGTCCGGCCGAGGTCGATGCGGCCCCGCCCCGTCCGGCCATCGACACCGGAGCCGGCCGGCCCGGCGGGCCGGGCACCAGCCTGCCCGCCGCCGAGCGGGGCGGGAGCCGGTCGTTCTTCGAGCCCGCGTCGGGGGGCTCTCTCCGCCGCGGGTCGCCGCTCGACCAGCCGTACCGGGCCGGTGAACGGGCCGTGCCGCCGTCCCTTCTCGGCCGGGGCGGCCAACCCTTCCCGCGCCGTCGACCGCTGAACGAGCCGGTGCCGGAGGAGCCGACCCGGGCGTTCCGGTTCGACCCTCCCGCAGCGGAGACGACGCAGGCGCTTCCGCACTCACGCCCCGAGTCGCTCGCCGAGGAGCCGACCCGGGCCATCCGGGTCGACGCGCCGGCCGAGGAGACGACGCGGGCGTTGGCCCCGCCGCGCCGCGAGCCCGTCTCAGAGGAGCCGACCAGGGCGATCCGGGTCACCGGCCCGGCGGCCGGCGACGAGGCCACCCAGGCGCTGCCCCGCCGTCGCCCCCCGTCAGCCGAGGTGCCCGAGGCGGACCAACGGACCGAGCAGCTGCCTGGTCCGTCTGGCCGCACCGCGCACTTCGCCGCCCCCGAGCAGCCGGAGGAGCTGCCCCCGTCGATCGCCGAGCCGGTCTCCGGGCCACCCGCGCAGCGGCGCACCTTCTCGCCGATCGTCATCGAGGGCACGGTCATCGAGTCCCGCGACCTCACCGAGACCGAGGCGGTTCGCCCCGCCGCTCGTACGCCGTGGGCCGAGCGGCCGCCCCGCACCAGGTCGGCGGGCACCGACGGGGTGGCCCCCGAGCCGTCCGCGGTGCCGACCGCCCCCGCGGCCTCCGCCCAGTCGGCGGCCTCGGCGACGCCGACCGCGTCGCCGGTCGACGAGGAGCCCACCGCCCCCCAGGCCGGCTCTGCCGCGACCGTGTTGCCCGCCGCCGAGCAGACCGTCTCGCTGGGTGCTGAGCGGACGGTGTCGCTGGGTGCTGAGCGGACGGTGTCGCTGGCCGCGCGGGACGTGCCCGCGACGCCCCGAGCGGGCCAGCAGGTGCCGGTCGAGGCCGCCCGTCCCGCGTCGGCCGACGCCGTCGGCCCGACCCCTGCGGCCGGGAGCAGCGGGCGGGAGGAACCGGCGCCGGCCGACTTCGTGCCGGCGAACGAGGTCGAGGAGGACCTGCTCGGCGCGGCGGGCAGCGGCAGCACCGACAGCTTCCTCTCCACGCTCCTGCTGGCCCGGGTACTGCTGCCGATCGCACCGGACTCGGCGCCGGGCAGCCGACCCGGCGAACCCGGTTTCGTCTGGCGGACCGAGGAGCTGGACGGCGAGCCGTACGTGGTGGTCTACACCTCGCCGGAGCGGCTCGCGGAACGGGCCGACGGGCCGGTCGAGACGGTGCGGGTCAAGTTCGTCCAGCTCATCCGGCGCTGGCCGGACGAGACCTGGTCGTTCGCGGTCAACCCGGGCACCCCGGTCGGGGCGAAGTACCCCGGCGAGCAGATCATCGGGCTGGCCAACTGGGCCGCCGAGGTGGGGCTGGGCGACGACCCGGAGAGCGAGCCGGAGCCGCCCGCCGCGGCGGAGCCGGCGAGCGCCCGGCAACCGGCGGCGGCCCCGGATCCGACCCGTCCGGTGACCATGCAGAAGGCGGTCGCCCCGAGTCAGCTCGCCTACTACCTGGAGCGGGGCTACGACCGGGTCTCCGGCTTCGTGCACCGGGCCAGCGAGCTGGCCCACCTCACCACCCCGGAGCAGTTGTACGACGCGCTCGGCCTCGGCCACCCGGACTCGCCCTTCTCCCGGGACGCCGAGGAGATCTACGTGATCCGCTGGCCGGCGCACCGGCCGAGCCTCTACCGCATCCCCTACGGCGGGCAGAACGAGGCCGCGATGCGCGCGATGGAGGGCTGGGTCATCGAGCGTCCGCCGTTCCGGGGCAACGGCTTCGCCCCGGGCGAGAGCAGCGACGTGGTCGCCGAGTTCAAGGTGGACAGCGCCCGGCTGCCGCACGGGGCGCAGCTCTGGCGGATCGGCGCGGACGGCACCGAGCGGGTGATCGCGATCCTGGACAGCGACGCGCTGCTCTGGCGACAGGTCGGTGAGGCGTGATGCGCGACGGTTTCGTGGCCCGCTGGCAAGGGCGGGAATACCAGGCCAGCCCGGACGGCGACGACGTCCGGCTCTACCAGTCGGAGCCGGGCGAGGGCTTCGAGGAGGTACGCCCCGGCCGGTACGTCCGGGTGGTGCCGGCGTCCGAGGTGGACGACCTGGCGTACGTCCGGACCACCTGCACCTGGCAGGGGCAGCCGTTCATCGTGCTGGGCGAGCACGAGGGCTGGCTGCGGGTGGAGTACACCGGCGGACGGTGGCCGGTCGTCCGTGAGATGGGCCTGGAGGCCTTCGACTTCGGCGTCTACCAGGGCTGGGCGCCGGCCAATCAGGTCGCCGACCTGCGCGAGCAGCGGGTCTGAGTCAGGACTTCGTCCAGCGCAGGATCTCGCCGAGCACCACGTCCTGCGCCTCCAGGTGCGGGAAGTGGCCGACCCCGTCGAGCAGCCGCCACTCGTAGGCGGCGGTGACGTACCGGCCGGAGCCCTGCGCGGTGCGCGCCAGGGAGGCGGTGTCCAGCGCGCCGTGCAGCTGGAGGGTCGGCGTGACCAGGGGCCTCTGCATCAGCCGGACGAAGCGGTAGCCGTGCAGCCGGAGCACCGACCGGAACGCCCAGCGGTAGCCCTCCAGCGCGCAGAAGGCCGCCTGCGGGATCTGCATCGCCTCCCGGCAGCACCGGGCGTACGCCTCGAAATCCGGGCCGTTCACCCAGCGGGGCCCACCCCAGCGGCGCAGGATCGCCTCCACCTCCGCGGCGCCGTTCCGGGTCAGCACATGCTCGTAGCGGGGTAGCTGGAACTTCAGCGTCGGGGTGGCGGCGGCGAACTGGCCGCGCGGGTCGGCGAAGATGGCGGCGCGCAACCGCAGCGGATGCGGCGCGCCGAGCACCACCAGCCGCCGGACCAGGGTGGGGTGGAACGACGCGGCCGTCCAGGCGATCAGGCCGCCGGCTCCGGTGCCGACCACGGTCGCCGACCGTTCACCGAGCGCCCGGATCAGGCCGGCCACGTCGGCGGCGAGGGTGTAACCGTCGTACCCCCGGGGTGGCTTGTCGCTGGCGCCGTAACCACGCAGGTCGACCGCGACCGCCCGGAAGCCGGCGTCGGCGACCGCCGGCAGCATCTCCCGCCAGGCCCACCAGTGTTCGGGGAAGCCGTGCAGGAAGAGCACCATCGGGCCGGTGCCGGCCTCCACGACGTGGAACCGGCTGCCGTTGGCGCCGACGAACCGGTGCGTCCACGGCCCCTCGGTCAGGACGCAGGACTCGTCGGCAGGTCCGCCACGGCGCTCGGTCATGTGCCACAGCCTAGGGCCCGGCGTCCCGACCACGACCTCGCAGGTGGCGGGGATCAGGGGAATGTCCGGGACGCGGGTCAGGGTCGCCCGCGGCCGGAAGCGGTGATGCCCGGGCAGGACTCCTGCCCGGGCATCACCTGCTGCTGATCCGACATCGGGTCAGGAGAAGCGGACCTTCACCGAGGTGCCGTTCTGCTCCAGCACCCGGATCTTCGTGCCGGTGGCCGGGAGCTTGACGCCGTGGTTCGGCAGCTCCGGGTACCAGTACTGCTGGGTGTCGTCGAACAGCGGCTGCCCGGCCTGGCCGCGGATGTACTGCGGCTGGCTGTTGATGTGCAGCGTGAACGAGTCCGCCTTCCGCAGGCTGAACGGCGCGTCGTAGACCTGGACCCGGGCCCGCCAGGGGCTGCCGGTCAGGTTGTAGATCGGCCGCGGGTGCGCGTCGATGATCAGGTTGCGACCCTCACCCGGGTGCTCGAACGTGTCGTTGTCCGCCCACCGCAGGTTCCAGTACGAGATCAGCAGGCCCTGCTGGTACGCGTAGTGGTCGACCCAGTCCGGCCGGCTGTTCAGGTAACCGAAGTAGTACGGGCCGGTCTTGAGGTACTGGTCGTACGAGACGTACGTCCGGTTGCCGGCGATGTAGTAGTTGTCGAAGAGCCGGGTGTAGGTCTCCTCGGCGATGCTCCACCCCGTGAGCGCCCAGTCGCCGGCGCCGTTCTCCGCGCCGTCGCTGAGCAGGGTCTGCCCGTCGGCGGTCACGGTGATGGCGTCACCGAAGAAGCCGCCGGCGGAGAGCCCGCCGTCGGTGAGGTAGTGGAACCGGAACTGCACGACCTTGCCGGCGAGGGCATCCATCGGGATGTTGATGTCCACCCACCTGCCGCCGCTGCTGCCGCTCAGCGCCGGCCGCGGGTCGGACGTCGAGACCGGCGGGAGGGCCTTGCCGTCGACCGTGCCGGGGAGCGCGCTCCACGTCTTGCCGCCGTCCAGCGACGCCTCGAAGAAGAGGTAGTCGAAGCCGGACTCGATGGAGTAGCGGCCCTTCATCGACAGCGCCGCCGCCGACTTCCCGGTGAAGTCGAGCGTCCTCGTCATGGTGTTGTCCAGGTCGTCGTCGTTGCCGGAGAAGTACTGCTTGGTGCCCTCGAACGGCTTGCCGTTGTTGAAGGTGTACTCCCGCTGCGGCAGCACCACCACGGCGGCCTGCGGCTTGCGGGAGTTGTACTCCTGCGGGCCGAGCGTCATGGTGCGCTTCTGCCCGGCCTTGACCACCTCGTAGTCCAGCCAGCCGAGCTGGAGCTTGTTCCACGCGCCCAGGTCGCCACCGCGCTCACCGATGCCGCCGTCGTTCTTGCCGCTGAGCCGGCTCTGGGCCATCAGGGTCCAGTGCTCGTTGTTGTTGTCCCCGCCGTTGAGGATGTTGTAGTCGTCCGGCAGGCCGAGATCGTGCCCGTACTCGTGGTAGAAGACGCTGCGGCCACCGTTCTCCGGCTGGATCGTGTAGTCGCGGATCCAGACGCCGGTGTTCCCGATCTCGGTGCCGCCGATCGGGAAGTTCGCCGGACCGGTCTGCGAGGTGTTGTACGCCGCCCAGCGGTGGCTCCAGATGGCGTCCTCGCCCTGGTGCGGGTCACCGTCGGCCTGGTCGCCGCCGGAGTGGACGATCTGGAAGTGGTCGATGTAGCCGTCCGGCTCGTTGAAGTTGCCGTCGCCGTCGTAGTCGAACCGGTCCCACCGGTCGAACGACTGCATGTCGGCCTTGACCTGGGCGTCGGTGCGGCCCTTGGCCTTCTGGTCGGCGACCCACTGGTTGGCGGCGTCCCGGACCAGGTCCCAGGTGTTCTGGCAGACGATGCTGTCGCAGACCGCCGGGTCGTTGGCCGGGTTGTCGGGCTGGTCGTCCGGGATCGGGTCGTTCGAGCGGCCGTACCGGGCCTCGTTGTACTTGACCTTCACCCAGTCGGTGACCATGCCGTCCACGGTGTACCGCCCGGACGACTGAGCCTCGTAGTACTGCTTGAGCGACTCGTCGCCCGGCTTGGTGCCGAAGTACAGCTGCCGGAAGTGCTCCGGGCTGTAGTCGGCCTGCCAGACGGTGGAGTTGTCCACCGCCCGGTTGGGCGCCGGGATTTCGTTGTGCCGCGGCCCGTCGAACCGGGTCGGGCCGGGGGTGTCCGGGTCGATGTCCTTGTCCGGGTAGGCGGGGTCCCGCTCGTCGCCGAACTCGGCGAGGATCACGAAGATCCGGTCGGTCCGCTCCCGGGCCAGCTCGACGTACTGGTCCTTCTTGCCTGCCCTGCCCGGTGCTGCGGTCCGGGCGCCGGCCGCGGCCGCCGCGCCGCCGGCGGTCTCGCCGACCTTGGCGACGGTGCTGCCGTTGATCTTCTGTGGCTTCGCCCGGCCGGACAGGACCTCGCTCAGGCCCTCCTGCCGCAGCGCGCGGCGCTTGTCCTCGAGCTTGTCCGGCAGATCGTGGTCCGCTTGAGCCTGCTCGGCAACCGACGGGGCGGCTGCCGGCAACGTCGACTGCGGCGCGGCGCTGGCGGTCGTGCCCGCCACCAGTCCCGTCGCCGTCAACGAAAGCCCGAGCAGACCCACTGCGACTTTGCGCACGTGAGTACCTCCGGTGTGAGGGGAGCCGGCCCAACGGGGGTACGGGCCGGCGGACGGTCCACTGTGGGGCCACTGGTGAAGATAGACACTCTTGCGACGGGTGTGAAGACGGCTGCGGCGATTTTGTTGCAGATCCTTGTCGGAATCGCTGCTCAGCGTCACATCCGCACCGATCGATCGCCTGCGCAAAGCGAGGGGCCGGTGGCGTCTCCGCCACCGGCCCCTCCGGACCTGTTGTGTTACCCGATCAGTTGGTGACCTTGACGACCATGTCGCTGGTCGGGGTGGTGCCCTGCTGGAGGATCTCGATCCGGGTGCCCAGGCCGGCCACCTTCACCGAGTTCCAGCTGTTCTCTCCGGTCCAGTAGCTGTTCGCCCGGGTGTCGTCGAAGACAGGCACCGGCGCGAGCTGCGGCACGGTCACCGGCTTGCCGTTCAGGTGGAACGTCTGGGCCGGCTTGGCGTACAGGCTGAACGTGGCGTCGTAGCCGTTACGCCGGTTGGTGAGGCTGCCCACCCCGTTGACCTTGATCGAACCGGGCCGGACGTCGACCGGCAGGTTCAGGCCGTAGCCCGGGTGCGCCGAGGTGTTGTTGTCGCCGTACGCGTAGTTCACGTACCAGACCAGGAGACCCTGGTGGTTCTGGAAGTGCTCCACGAAGTTCGGCCGGGTGTTGTTGAAACCGAAGTTGTACGGGCCGGTACGCAGCGTGTCGTCGTACCCGAAGTACGTCCGGTTCTCGGCGATGTAGAAGCGCGGGTAGACGCCGTGCACGGAGCCGTTGATCCGGCTCCAGCCGCGGGTCGTCGTCCACTCCGGCGACTGCGTCTCCGCGTCGTCGGTCCACGCCGTGACGCCGTCCTTGACCAACGAGATGTTGTCGAGGAAGACGCCGTTGAAGTGGATGCCACCGTCGGTCTCGTAGCGGTAGCGGAACAGCACGTTCTGCCCCGCGTACGCCGACAGGTCGTACGTCAGGTCGATCCACTTGCGCCCGGTGGCGCCGTCGATGCCCTTCTCGCCGGCGTCGATCAGCGAGTTGCCCAGCTGCGTCCAGTCCACACCACCGTTGGTCGAGACCTCGGCGTAGAAGAAGTCGTAGTCCTCTTCGGTGTCGATCTGGGCCTTGGCGGTGATGGACGCCGCCGTCGCCCCGGTCAGGTCGATCGAGCGGGTGAGCCGGCTGTTCAGGTCGTCGGCGCTGCCGCCCCACCACTCGTTCGAGCCCGAGTACGGGGTGTTGTAGTCGACCGTGGCCTCCTGCGAGGGCAGGTTGACCACGACGGCCTGGGCCTTCGGCCCGTCGCTGTCGCCGGCCGGCCCGAGCGTCACCTGGGTGGTGCCGCTCTTGTAGTCGACCGTCGAGTGGTTCAGCCAGCCGAGGTACAGCTTCGACCACGGGTCCATGTAACCCGGGGTCGACCCGATGTCATCGGTGCCGTGGCCGAGCCACGAACCCGACGCCATCAGGCTCCAGAAGCCGACGCCGTTGTCGCCACCGGCGGTGTCGTACAGGTCCGGCAGACCGAGGTCGTGGCCGTACTCGTGGGCGAAGACGCCCAGACCGCCGTTCTCCGGCTCCGTGGTGTAGTCACGGATCCAGAACCCGGTGTCGCCGATCTGCACGCCGCCGTTCTTGTTGAACGACGGGCCGCCCGGGGTCATCACGGCCCACCGGTGCGACCAGATGGCGTCCGCACCCTGGGCACCGCCGCCGGCCTCCTCGCCCTCACCCGCGTGCACCGCCTGGAAGTGGTCGATGTAGCCGTCGGGCTCGTTGAAGTTGCCGTCGTCGTCGTAGTCGTACCGGTCCCACTTGTCGAACTGGGTGAGGTACTGCTTGATCTCGTCGAGGCTCTTGCCGGCCGCGACCTGGGAGTCGTACCACGCCTTGAGGCTGTCCCCGACGAAGTTCCAGGCACCGTCGGACTCGGGGATGGCATTGCTGCCGTACCGGGCCTCGTTGTACGGCACGGTGACCCAGTCGCTGACGTCGCCGCCGACCGTGTACCGCCCGCCGGACTGCTTCAGGTAGAAGTCCCGGAACGACTCCTCGCCCTCACCGTAGAACATGTCCATGTAGTGCTGCCGGCTGAAGTCGGAGCGCCACAGGGTGCTGTTGTCGTCGGTGGAGCTGCCGTCCCAGTTGCGGTCCGGCTCGGGGATCTGGTTGACCGCCGGCCCGGGGGTGCCGCCGGTACGCGGGTCGGTCTTGTCGCCAAAGTTGGCCAGGATCGTGAAGATCGGGTCGACCTTCGGCGCCTGCTGGTACTCGACGAACAGGTCGTCCTTGACCTGGATGACCTTCGAGCCGTTGCGCGTCTGAAGCTTGGCCTTGCCCTGGAGCAGGTCGGCGATGGCCTGCTTCTTGACCTCCCGCTGCTGATCCGCGAGCGGGTCAGGCAGGTTGTCCTTGCGCTGTTGCTTCCCCTTGTCGGAACCGGGGGCCGTCCCGGCATCCGGGGCGCCGGAAGCCGGAGTCGCAACGACTCCCGCCGCCAGCAGCGCGGCCGCGGCCGAAGCCAGGCCGGCTGTGACTCGTCTCCTCAAAGGTCCTCCTCCTTTGTGGATCTGTTACATGACAGGACAGGCCGGAGCGAGGACTGTCATGTGATGCGTCCCTCACAATGGCAGAGGTTTGCATGGTTGTCACGGGTCAATTACTGAACGATCTTCCATCTTTCACCGACAAATCAGGATCAATGGGTGAGCCGGGCGAAGGGCCATTCACGTCACGTTTCAGTCACGATCACATAGCGTGACGGTGATTATGGAGTCCCCGTCAGGGAGCGTCCGGGGCCGAGAAAATGTCACACGGGATGTCGACCGGATATCCGCGGTGTAAGAAACGACGGGGCCCGCCCGGAGCAGTGTGCTCCGGACGGGCCCCGCCGGGTGTCCCGTCGTGCCCGACGGGCCGCTCAGGTCAGGGGGTCGCCGCGGTGACGTGCACCGTGGCGTACGAGTTGTCCTTCGCGGTCTTCAGGATGGTGATCGTGACGCCGTAGGCCACGTTCTGGTCGCCCGGGTCGCCCGAGCCCAGCACGGTGAACCCGAGGTCGGTGCCGTAGAGGCCCGTGGCCGGGGTGCCGTCCGGGTTGGTGATCCGGGTGGTGTACGGCGCGTTGCCCTGCGACGGGATCACCACCGAGGCGTCGGCGTCGCGGGCGTAGAGCCGCTGCTGGCCGTTGACGGTCCGCACCTCGAGCCCCGGGTACCAGCCCTTGGCGTCGGTGAAGGCCGGCACCCCCGGCAGCGACGCGAAGCTGGTGCAGTACTCGCTGTACGGCTCGCCCGCCGCCTCCAGGCACTCCTTGAAGGGGTACGTCGAGTTGAGCGAGAACGCCGCGTTGGAGGACTGCGGGCGGCTGTCCAGGTTGTCCCGAATCTCCGGGTCCTTCTCGGCCGCCGCGCCCTGCCGGCGCAGCGGCTGGTTGTGCGAGTCGACGATCATCAGCCCACCCTTGGCGCCGTAGCTCGGCAGCGCGGTCAGCTGCGCGGTGGCGTGGTTGACGTTGCCCCACGTGGTGTCCCGGTACCAGACCAGCATGCCGGGAGCGTTGTAGGAGAGCTTGTCGACCTTCCACGCCTCGTGCGAGTACACCGTGTCGTACGCGTACTTCAGGCCCTTGTCGAAGCCGTCGAAGTTGCGCCACTCCGCCAGGTAGTAGTGGGCCTTCACCGAGGTGCCCGAGTCGATGTGCCAACCCGCCCCGGTGGTGTCGGTCCAGGTGCCGCCGGTCTGGGTCCAGCCGTTGGCGCCGTTCTCGACGTCGTCGCTCCAGGTGGTGGCCCCGCCGCCGGTGACCGAGAAGTCGTCGGCGAACCAGCCGCGCTCCAGGAAGCCGGCGTCGGTCGCCTGGCGCAGCCGCAGCTGTACCGTCTTGCCCGCGTACGCCGACAGGTCGACGTAGTCGTGCCGCCAGCCGTGGCTGTCACCGGTCAGGCCGTACTTCTTGCTTTCCCGGCCTTCCCCCTTGCCGTAGTCGGCCATCCGGCCGTTCGGGTCGGAGTAGCCGTCGTCGGTGCTGACCAGCTTGCCACTGGCGTCGTAGACCTTCAGCTCGGACCAGTTCGCGCCACCGTCGGTCGAGACCTCGACGAAGCCGTAGTCCCAGTCCTCCTCAATGACGTAGTTGTTCCACATCCAGAACTTGGCGTCGGCCGCGGCCGGGACGGCCACCTCGCGGGTGAGCTTGACATCGGCCCAGTCCTGGTCGGCGCCGGCGTACCACATGTTGCCGCCGCTGTGCGGCTGCGCGATGGTGATCACCTTGTTCGGCAGGTTGATCTTGATGCCGTCCCTGGTGCCCACCGGGGTACGGGAGGTCTGGCCCAGCTGCACGTCCCGCGGGTCCGAGCCGGGGTTGACGTTCAGCGGGTCGGCCCAGCCGAGCACCCACTTGTCCCAGAGGCCCATGTGGGTCGGCAGCGCCTGGAAGACCTCACCGGAGTGCGAGCCCGAGGCCATCAGGTCCCAGAAGTCGACGTCCGAGTCGGCGTTGCCGGAGGTGTCGTAGAGGTCCGGCAGACCGAGGTCGTGGCCGAACTCGTGGGCGAAGACGCCGACGCCGGCGTCCTCCGGCTGCACGATGTAGTTCGACACCTTCAGTTGGGTGCCCGGGATGGTGTAGCCGCCGGCAACCGCCGAGGAGTGCGCCCAGACGGCGTACACGCCCTGGTCACCGCCGCCGCGCGACTTGCCCTGGCCGGCGTGCACCAGCACCAGGTGGTCGATCACACCGTCCGGCTCGAACACGTTGCCGTCGTTGTCCCGGTCGCCCTGGTCCTCGATGTCGTAGTCGGCCCAGGGGAAGTCCGGGTCCATCTTGGCCAGCGTGTCGATCGCGTCGGTCGCCAGCTTGCCCGCGCCGAGCGGGTTGTCCGGGTGTCCGTTCATCGACTGCATGCGGCCGGCGACCCAGTTGCCGTCCTCGTCCTGGAAGCAGCGGGAAGCTGCGTACCAGCCCTCGGAGTGCGGCACCTTGATCCACGGGCTGGCCTGCCCGTCGACCGTGTACGCACCCTTCGACATCTCCAGGTACATGTTGTGCATGGTCCGGCCGGCCAGGCTGATGCCCGGCTTGCCGTCCGGCCCGGTCAGGTCCGTGCGGACCCGCTCGGTGATGCCCTCCTTGGTGTAGAGCATCTTGTCGTAGTGCTGCGGCGAGAAGTCCGGTACCCACATCGAGTTGTTGTCCTCGTGCGGCAGGCTCGCCGGGTTCGGGATGTTGTTGTGCAGCGGTCCGTTCTGCACGGTGCCGGGGACACAGGCCCGGTCCTCGAAGACCGTCTTGGGCACCATGACGTTGGTGAAGTCGTCGTTCGCCTGGTCGTTGAACTCCACCAGCAGGGTCAGCAGCTTGGCGGTCTGGGTGCCCTTGGCCTGCTTGATCTGGCGCGGGTTCTGCCCGGTCTTGATCGCCTTGGCCTCGAGCTTCGCCAGCTGCTTGGCGGTCACCGGGTTGCCACCGGCGTACTTGCGGTCGAACGCGCGCGCCTCGTCGGCCGCCGACGTGTAGATGCCGTCCTTGCCCTTGACCTCGGGGCGCTTGTTGTCCGGCTGCACCGCAGGCTCGGAGTAGTTGATGTAGTACTCGTCCGATCCGATGGTGGCCTGCATCGGACCAGCGTTCTGTGCGGCAGCGCTGCTCGACACGGTCAGTGTCGTGGCCGCGAGCGCGATGGCGGGTAGCGCGACGAGTAGGCGCCGGCGCGACCCTGTTCGAGGGACGGCGTTTTGCATGCCACTCCAATTCATCGGGGCATGGGGGGAAATGCCGAAACCCGGCCCCCGCGGGACGGCGGAGTTGTCCGCTCGGGTTCGACCTGCGTGAACGTAAATCAGAAAGTTGTCGAATGACAAGAGGTGGGCCGCGGTGACTATCCGATCAGGTCGGCGGACGTCCACCGAAACGACGGTGGGTGGCGGTCCGTGCGGACCGCCACCCACCGATGGGTACGCCTGTCGTCAGTCCTCGTCGGACTTGCCGCCGCCCATGCCGGAGGCGATCAGGTCCATCACCGAGGAGTCCTGGAGCGTGGTGACGTCGCCGAGTGACCGGCGCTCCGCCACGTCCCTGAGCAGCCGACGCATGATCTTGCCGGAGCGGGTCTTCGGCAGCTCGGGCACCAGCATGATCTGCCGGGGCTTGGCGATCGGGCCGAGCGTCTTCGCCACGTGGTTACGCAGGTCGGCGATGAGCTGCTCGCCGGCCTCGCCGGAGGTCTCGGCGCTGCCGCGCGGGATGGCGAACGCGACGATCGCCTGGCCGGTGGTCGGGTCGGTCGCGCCGACCACCGCCGCCTCGGCCACCGACGGGTGGGAGACCAGCGCCGACTCCACCTCGGTGGTGGAGATGTTGTGCCCGGACACCAGCATCACGTCGTCGACCCGGCCGAGCAGCCAGATGTGCCCGTCGTCGTCCTTCTTCGCCCCGTCGCCGGCGAAGTAGATCCACTCGTCTCCGCCCCCGGCGCCGGCGCCGAACCGCGACCAGTACGTCTCGATGAACCGGTTGTCGTCGCCCCAGATGGTGCGCAGCATCGACGGCCACGGCTCGCGGAGCACCAGGTAGCCACCGCCGCCGTTCGGCACCGACTGGCCCTGGTCGTCCAGGACGTCGGCGACGATGCCGGGCAGCGGGGTCATTGCCGAGCCGGGCTTGGCCTCGGTGACGCCGGGCAGCGGCGAGATCATGATCGCACCGGTCTCGGTCTGCCACCAGGTGTCCACGACCGGCAGCTCGCCCCGGCCGACGTACTGCCGGTACCAGATCCACGCCTCGGGGTTGATCGGCTCGCCGACGCTGCCCAGCAGCCGCAGCGACGACAGGTCGTAGCCGGCCGGGATGTCCTCGCCCCACTTCATCATGGTGCGGATCAGGGTCGGCGCGGTGTACAGGATGGTGACCTTGTACTTGTCGACGATCTCCCAGAACCGTCCCTTGTGCGGGGTGTCCGGGGTGCCCTCGTACATGACCTGGGTGGCGCCGTTGGAGAGCGGGCCGTAGACGATGTAGGAGTGGCCGGTCACCCAGCCGATGTCGGCGGTGCACCAGAAGACGTCGGTCTCCGGCTTGAGGTCGAAGACCGCATGCGTGGTGTACGAGGTCTGGGTCAGGTAGCCGCCGGTGGTGTGCAGGATGCCCTTCGGCCGGGCGGTGGTGCCGCTGGTGTAGAGGATGAAGAGCGGGTGCTCGGCGTCGAACGGCTGCGCGGCGTGCTCCGGCGAGGCGGTCTCCACCGTCTCGTGCCACCAGTGGTCCTTCTCCGACCAGGCGACGTCCTGGCCGGTGCGGCGGACCACCAGCACGTGCTCCACCGACGGGCACTTCGCCACCGCCTCGTCCACGGTCGGCTTCAGCGTCGACGGCTTGCCCCGCCGGTAGCCGCCGTCGGCGGTGATCACGACCTTGGCGGTGGCGTCCTGGATCCGGTTGGTCAGCGCGTCGGCGGAGAAGCCGCCGAAGACCACGCTGTGCGTGGCGCCGATCCGGGCGCAGGCCAGCATGGCGGCCGCCGCCTCCGGGATCATCGGCAGGTAGATCGCCACCCGGTCGCCCGCGGTGACGCCCAGCTCGGTCAGCGCATTCGCCGCCTGGCAGGTCAGCTTGTGCAGGTCGGCGTAGGTGAGGGTGCGGGTGTCGCCCGGCTCGCCCTCCCAGTGGATCGCCACCTTGTCGCCCCGGCCGGCCTCGACGTGCCGGTCCAGGCAGTTGTACGCGACGTTGAGCTGCCCGCCGACGAACCACTTGGCGAACGGCGGGGTCGACCAGTCGAGCACCTGGTCCCACTGCTTCGCCCAGCTCAGCCGCCCGGCCTGGCGCTCCCAGAAACCGAGCCGGTCGCGCTCGCCCTCGGCGTACGCGTCGGCCTTGACGTTGGCCTGCGCGGCGAGTTCGGCCGGCGGCGGGAACTGGCGCGTCTCGTTCAGCAAGTTGGCCAATGCCTCGCTCATGCGGTGACTCCTTCGTCGCGTGACCTGCGTCTCCTACTCGGCTGAGGTTAGTCGCGCGGCCAGCCACCCGCGACAACCCGGTCACCCACTGCGCGCCCAGCGGCCCCCAGCACGCGCCGGGTGGCGCGCCCCTTGCCCGGCGCCCCGGGGTGGCGCGGCTCGCCCGGCGTCCCGGGGTGGCGCCCCTCGCCCGCACCACGCGGGTTGCGGCATGTCGCGGTGTCCGGGGCGCGCGACGGACCGAGATACCGCATCTCGAGTCCAGGGTAGGTGGGCGGTGGCGCAGGTCCCCCTTCGGGCGGGTGCCGGGCGGCCGGGGTTCACGGGTCGATAGCGTGGCGGGGTGACGACGGACCCGCTCGCCCCGCTGCTCGCGCTCGCCGACATCGCGCCCGCCGTCGAGCGCGCCCGCGACCGGGTCGACCAGGCCCACCGCCACCGGGCCCTGCGCCGGCACGGCGGCCAGGTCGCGGCCGAGGTCAGCCTCCGCTCCGCGGTGGCCAGCGCCGCCTTGGAGGGGCGCGCGCACGAGCTCGAGGCGGTACGCGCCGGCACGGTCACCGACCCCCTGCTACAGGGCGCGTTGCGGGTCGCCGGTGCGCTGCCCGGGCTGACCGAGCTCTGGCCGAAGGCCCCCCGGCAGGCCCTCGCCAGGCTGCACGTGCTCGCTGCGCGGGACGTCGTGGCGGAATCGGAGCTGGGCCGGCCGGTGGCCGATCCGGTGGTCGCGGCTCGCCTCGACACGCTGGCCGGCCTGGTCGCCGGCGGCACGAAGGTCTCCCCGCTGGTGCTGGCCGCGGTGGTGCACGGCGAGCTGCTGAACCTGCGCCCGTTCGCCGGGCCGTCCGGGGTGGTGGCCCGGGCCGCCGCCCGGCTGGTGCTGCTCTCCACCGGCTCCGACCCGCGCGGGCTGGTCGCCGTCGACGTCGGCCACCGGGAGCGGGAACCGGAGTACGTCGGGTCGGCCGGCGCCTTCGCCACCGGCACCCCGGACGGGCTGCGCTCCTGGCTCCGGCACTACATGACGGCGGTGGAGATCGGCGCCGACCAGCTCACGGTGATCGGCGACGAGGTCCTCGCCGCCTCCTGACCGGGGCGCTCAGGCAGGGGCGGTGCTGGCGTCGCGGGTGCGGCGGTGGCGGCCATACCAGGCGATGCCGATGGCCACCCCGACACCCACACCGAGCGCGGCCGCCGCGACCGGCACGGCGGGACGCTGACGCAGCCGCCGGCCCAGCGGGACCGGGTGCCGGAACTCCAGCACCGGCCAGGCGTTCTCCACCGCCAGCTTGCGCAGCGCCCGGTCCGGGTTCACCGCCGTGGGATGACCGACGCACTCCAGCAGCGGCCGGTCGCTGTACGAGTCGGAGTAGGCGTACGAGTCGGCCAGGTCGTAGCCGCGCTCGATGGCCAGCTTGCCGACCGCGTCGACCTTGCTCGGGCCGGCCGCGTAGAACTCGACCTCGCCGCTGTACCGGCCGTCCTCGACCCCCATCCGGGTGGCGATCACGTCGGTCACGCCCAGCAGCTCGCCGATCGGGCGGACCATCTCCTCGCCGGAGGCGGAGACCAGCACGACGTCCCGCCCGGCGGCCTGGTGCTCCTCGATGAGGGCGGCGGCCTCGGCGTACACGTAGGGGTTGATCAGCTCGTGGAGCGTCTCCGCGACGATCTGGCGGACCTGCTCCACCTGCCAGCCCTTGCAGAGCGTGGCGAGATAGTCCCGGGTCCGGGCCATGGTCTGCTCGTCGGTGCCGCCCAGCCGGAACATCAGCTGCGCGTACGCCGACTTGACCACGTCCCGTCGGGTGATCAGGCCGTCCCGGTAGAACGGCCGACCGAACGCCAAGGCGCTGGACTTGGCGATGACGGTCTTGTCCAGATCGAAGAAAGCGGCACTTCGGCCCACGGCGCGAAAGTCTAGCCCGACCGGCCGTGGCGGGCGGGTCCCCGGGGCCCTGGTCACGATCACCCCTCAGGTCACCGCTGCGCAGAGTGAAGGTGATCACACTCTACGAACACAAATTAGCGGTGGGTAGAGCGCAGACCACTCGACGTATAAGGGTCCGCTGCGGCATGCTTGTGCTCGCGGCAGGTGTTCATGTCTCATCAACCCGACAGGCTCTCGGCGGTTGCACCCCCCGTGACCGCTGAGTTGGTTCGGCTCGACCCCCCGGAGCCGAACCTCCCGACGACCCCCGTCTCCCCCCGGCGGGGGTCGTCCCTTTGTGGGGTACTGCTCCGGCGCAGGTCACAGGCCCTCCTCGTCCTCGTCTAGGGCCTTCCCCGCCGGCGCTTCCTGGCCCGGAGTCAGCAAATCGTCAGCAGACAGCGTGAAGGCATCCAAGATCCGAGCGGCATAGTCGTCCGGGGTGTGCGTATAACGATTGAGCGTGGTGGACGCCTGCTCGTGGCCCATGACCCGCTGTACCAGGTTGATCGGGACACCGTCGGTGACCAGCCACGTGGCGTAGGCGTGCCGCAGGTCATGGAACCGCATCCCACCGACGGCCTTGGCAGCCACGCACGTGACCGCCTCCCGCTCGGTGGTGAGTGAACTCCGCCGACCACTCCATGCCCTCGCCATCAGGCCAGACCGCGCGGAACCGATGCGGACCGGTCGTGACGACCTGGCCGAGCAGCCCGGCACGGACCAGCGAGGGGCCAGCCCTCATGACCACTTGACGATCCATAGGAGCATCGAAACGGCCTCGCTGGACGCTTGACGCCCTGCCAACTTCGAAGGCGCAACGTTTGGTTAGGAGATGCCGCCGTCGCTGCGTAAGAGTTGGCCGTTGATCCAGCCCCCGTCGGGTGAACACAGGAACGCGACGAGGTTCGCACAGTCCTGTGGGCGCCCGAGGCGACCGAGCGGCGTGGACCGTAGGACGGCAGCCTTGATCTCTGCGGTCATCCAGCCGGTATCGGTTGGACCCGGATCGATGGCGTTGGCGGTCACGCCGAGGTGGGCCAGTTCTTGAGCAGCGGCCAGGGTGATCCGATCGAGAGCGACCCGTTCGAGGGGGCCGAGGTCGCCGCCGGCCTGGATCGGGCCAGGGAGATCTCACTGGCCTACCGGCACCGTGATACGGGTACCAGCCACCTCCTGCTCTCGCTGGTCGAGGACGACGCCGGCGAGGCCGCTGCAATCCTGCGCGCCCTCGGCGTCGATCCGGCCGCGGTCCGCGAGCGGGTCCAGCAGGACCTAGCTTCCGCACCGGCCGTATTGCCGCCCCCTACCGCCGAGTGACCAGCCGGGCGTAGCGGGGTGGCGCATGTGCTGCAGAGATGTCGCCCGCTGATCTATCTACTCCCTCGAAGGCAGCGAGAAGGCAGCAACGACGCGAGCACCCTGCGATCCCGGTCACGGGTCGAGTGCGTATAGCGGTCCGTCAACCTGTAGGCGGAGTCAGCAGCGAGTCAGCAGACACGCCGCTATTCGACGTTGACGGACGGGAAGGAGCGACTGGGCGGCCCGTGAGGTGTCATGGGGCCGTTCTACCGGAGAGCGTGATGCGGGTTGAATCCTTGCGGTCCAGCTCGCCGAGGCGTCGTGATGGGATGCCGGCTGCGCCGCCCGCTCCTTAGCCAGGTTGTCGATGATCCATCGCAGCGCCGACGGGCATTAGGTACAAAGCTATTGCCGCCAAGCGGCGGCCTGAATCGCAGCACCGGCAACCCATAGTGCAGGCGCGGCAAGGGCTCCGATGATGAGACCAGTCCCGAAGTGCCGGGCGCCCTTCCGGAAGCTCACGATGAAACCAGCCACCAGAGTCACCACTAGGGGAAAGATAGCTAGCATCAGGTACCAGGCAAACCAGGCGATAAACATGTCGCTAGCACGCGGAACCATGTCGACAGTGACAACAATTAGTGAGTGCGCGAACACTGCAAGCAGAAGCCCTATCCACAATGGACCCCGCTTGCTCTGCTCCATGCTGCGCCTCCATAGCGAACCTAAGAGAAGGTTGCCTCCACCCCGTTTATCCTGTCATCGCCAAGCCGGAAAGGACAGGAGAGCTGACATTTCGTGATCGATGCGTGCGGAGCCGGTGTCCCTGTCCGAGTTCTGACGGACCACTTGTTCGAGCGCAAAACGTCCACGGCGGAGCTTGGCGGCGATCGATTTGGCGGAAGCGGTCCACACGAACCGCGTCGTTGTGTACGCGCAGGTACTGTGGCCGGCGCACCACAGTCGACACTAGGAGCCGGGTGGCTCTCATTAGCAACGGTGACAGACATCCCATGGGCAGCGACAGCCTGGCCTTTCGGTAGTGATGGGGGCACACCGAGCGGCCTCTGAGCCTAGAAATGGAGGCGAGGCAGCCAGGAGGCAGCAAGACGGTCGCCAGCAGTAGGTAGAGAACCGTCACGGTCGATACGGCTGCCGTGCTCAGCCGTTTGCTCAGGGAGCGGGTGCCGGCGCGGGTCCCGCGGAGGCGCTCGGCGTTGAGTAGACCCGAGACGAGCAGCACGATCTCCTCGCGCACGGACAGGGTGGCGCGGTTTACAACACTCATGGCGACGCGGGGCCCTGTGAAGTTGGTCGGTGAGAGGACCATCTTCATACCGGGTTTTGCGTCTTTTCGTTGCACCGCGACGGATCCGGCGTGTCCAACCGCCCGACCCGGCTGACTGCCTACGCGCCGGAATGGTCACGCGGAGAGGCTCAGTTGGTCGTTGCGCTCGAGTCAGCGCGCAGCTTGTGCGCGCAAGCCCTCGATGGTCTCCCGCAGCGCTTCGTCGGTCGAGGTCGGTTCGATCCCGAAGGCGGCCGTGGCGGCGGACGAGTCGAGTACAAAAGGCCGTTGTAGCTGGTACTGGACCTCAAGCATCTCCCGCGCAGCCGGATTGAAGAACCCTGCGAGGCGGAGTGCGAAGCTGGGCATCTTGGCCACTTGGGCGACTGGCGCCTTCGCCAGTTCGGCGGCACGGGTGGCAAGCGCACGGATGGACAGCGGCGGCGCGGTGGGCACATGCCACGGTCGGCCCCACGCGTTCTCGTCGGCCGCGACTGCGACCAGCGTGCGGGCCACGTCACCGACGTAGGTCCAGCTGTGCGGCGCGTCCAGGTCGGCGGGCACCGAACCGCGTTGACCGGCGAGCACCTTGGGTAGCACCATGACGTTGAACGAGGAGACCGTGCCCGCACCCAGGTAGTCCGATCCGCGGACCTCGGCTGTCCGGATCCGCCCGGCTTCGTGCGCTGCCAGTGCGTCGGCCCACAGTTTGACCCGCACCTCGCCCTTCACCGAGTTGGGACGCAGCGGCAGCTGTTCGGTCATCGGGCCATCGACCTGGCCGTAGCCGTAGAGGTTACCGGTGGTGACGAGCACTGCCCCGCTCGCCTCCGCGGCACGCACGAGTGCCGCGCCGGGGGGCGGCCAGTCGGCGGACCAGCGGTGATATGCCGGGCCTGCGCAGCAGTACAGCGCGATGGCGCCTTCGGCGTGCCGGGCGAGAGCGTCGGAGTCATTGGCGTCCGCGACGATCCGGTCGATCCCATCTTGTTCCGGCCCGGCACCACTACGGGTGAGAAGACGGACTCGCTCGCCTTTACCAGCGAGCAACCGTGCGGTGGCCAAGCCGACCGGCCCGGCTCCGATGATGACGTGAAGGGACATGCGGGGAACACCCTCTTCCCGAGCCGCGACGCCCTGCTCACCGCGCTGATCATCGACGCGTACGAGGCGCTGGGCACGGCGGCGACCGAAGCCGAATCGGGCGTGCCTCGCGACGACCTACGCGGCCGGTGGCTAGCCGTCTGCCGCGCGGCGCGTACGTGGGCGCTCTCGCATCCGGCCGAGGACGGCCTGCTTTACGGCAGCCCAGTACCCGGTTACGCCGCGCCGCAGAGGACCGTTGCGCTGGCAGCGAAAGTGGTATCCCTGCTCGTGGACGTCGTCATCGATGGCTCTGAACAATTGGAGCCAGTGTCGTCGCCGGTCCCCGAACCTGTCCGCGCCGACCTGCGCCGTCTGATCGACCAACATCCGGGCGACCTGCCGGAGGAACGGCTCGACCGCGTGTTCGTCGGCTGGACCCACCTGTTCGGCCTGATCAACTTTGAGGTGTTCGGCCGCCTGGACGGCACGATCGAGACACGTGCCGAGTACTTCGACCACCACATGGCCCTGATGGCCGACCTGGCCGGAGTCCCGCGCTGACCCTGCCTGCGAAGATCGCGAAGCGAGCCAGGTCTTGCTCAATCGGTCGCCGAGCACGTCGGTCCACGCACCTGCAGCAGCCCTCTTGGACCTTGAGCAATCACCGCAGGTCAAAGGCCCTGCTGCAACAACACACGTGAGCGGCAGGTGCTCACAGCTTTCGTCGGCACGTCTGCGCGACCGAATTACCTGACCACTCAACGGCATCAACCGGTTGCGCGGAAAGGCTCAGTGCCCGGCATGCTCAAGGCCCGCGTGACCATCAACTGGGGCCCCGATCTACCAATCAGTCCATGGGCGGCAGTCTCACCTTGCTCAGCTCGTAGGATGGGCGCCGCGCCGCACGCTCCGCCTCCGCTCGCGCCTCCCGCCGGTGTTCGAATACCCGGCGCAGGTCATAGACGGCGGCGAAGGGTCCGAGCACGCCCAGGAGAAGGAACCAGATCCCCACCTTGTATTCGCCTTCGATGGGGTTCACCCAAAGCAGTCCGGTGCCCGCGCCAAGTCCCACCACCGGCATGATCATCGTGCCGATGACCTTGATGCCGCGGGCGGCGCCGAAGCGGATGGCGAGAACGCCGGTAGGTATCGCGAACACCCCGGCGAAGAGCATGCCGCCAACGATGACGAGAAACACCGGATAACTGACTGACATTCGCGACAGTGTAGCCAGCACCAGTGCCCGATCGTGCCCGGTGATACGGCGGACTGCGGCCAACAGTGGCAAATGCACCGCAGCGAAGTTCACGCTACGTCGACCAGTGCTTGGCTTGCGAGGCGGTGGCTGGTCGTCGTCGGACTCGGCGCCTGCCTCGGCCTACTTCTGTACGCGTGGCGACGGGCGCCGACTCGGGCGGGCTTAAGTTGCACCGGTGGCGGTCAGATCTGCGGCGGCGTGAACGTCAGGTCGCCGCGTCGGCGTCATGCCATGCCCGCTGGTCGGCGACAGTGTCGGCCCGCGTCCTCCGCCGTCATGATCACACGCTACCCGGGCGGCCCCGCCGAACCTCTACGCCGCGCGCACACTCCGATTGCCAGCGGTTCGTCCATAACAGATCGACTCCCTCGGCGAGGGTTGTCCACGGTGAGATGCTTCGTCCCGCCCGGTCGGCCATGATCGTCGTGCTCCCGGCGCTGGTCTGACTCTTTATCCACCTGGCGCCTCGGCTGCCCTTCGCCTGATTTGTCGGCCGCGCCGGGTGCACGCGCCGAACGGACGGGTGTGACCTGACAGGAGCCTGTGCAAGAGGTCCCATCACCGTGCTGTCCGTCCGCCCGACGGTGCGTGCTGCCCCGGTTGGTCACCTGGAAGGACAGCACTCCCACCATGACAGATCACCAGTTCGAAGTCATCGGCGGCGTTGACACCCACGCCGATACCCACACCGCCGTGGTCATCGACGAGGTCGGCCGGATGCATGGCCATCGCCAGTTCCCCACCACGGTGGCTGGCTACCGGGCGCTGCTGGCGTGGATGAGCGAACACGGTCCGGTGCGGTCGATCGGGATCGAGGGCACCGGCAGCTACGGCGTCGGCCTGGCCCGCTACCTGCGCGCCCAGGGCGTGCATCTCGTGGAGGTCGACCGGCCCAACCGCAAGATGCGCCGTCAGCGCGGCAAGTCCGACCCGATCGACGCCGAAGCCGCCGCTCGGGCGGTGCTGGCCGGCACCGCGTCCACCACCCCAAAGAACCGAGACGGGCAGGTGGAGGCCATCCGGGTCATCCGCGTGGCCCGCACCTCAGCGGTGAAGTCGCGCACCGCGGCGCTCAACGCCCTGGTCGGCATGGTCCGCACCGCCCCGGAACCGTTGCGCACCCAACTGCTGGACCTGCGCAACTCGGAGCTGATCATGACTGCTGCCGCGTTGCGGCCGGCCCTGGACATCGCCGACCCGATCGCGGCGACCAAGACCGCGATCCGTCGGCTGGCGCGTCGCATCATCGACCTGGACCGCGAGATCCGGGCCGCCGACGTCGACCTGCAGGTGCTGCTCAAGCAGGCCGCCCCGCAGCTGCTGGAGTTGCCCGGAGTCGGCCCTGAAGTCGCCGCGCAGCTGCTCATCACCGCCGGCGACAACCCGGAGCGGATCCGCGACGAGCGGGCGTTCGCCGCACTCTGCGGGGTCTCACCCATCCCCGCCAGTTCCGGTCGCACCGACCGGCACCGCCTCAACCGAGGCGGGGACAGGATGGCCAACAGGGCGCTCTACATCGTGGCGGTCAACCGGATGCGCTGCCATCCCGAGACGCAGACCTACGTCGAGCGCCGACGCGAGCAAGGACTGAGCAACAAAGACATCTCCCGATGTCTGAAGCGGTACATCGCGCGTCAGGTCTACCCGCTGATCTTGGAATCCCTGCGCATCCGGCCCCCGTCATCCACAGCCCTCGCAGAGCTCTGACCAGCCCGGCTTGCATTACAGGAGCATCAGCGGGCGCGGTTGTCCACAGCCGGCGAATGGCGGGCGGCGGATCGGGCGCGACCGGCAGCAGGCTCACCGCCAGCACCCGAGCCCGACCGCTGGAGGCCGCCATGCCGCCCCGTACCCCGCTTCCACCCCACCGCCGGCTCCCCCTGCTGGTGACCGCCGACGGCGACCTCCTCGACGAGCTGCTCCGGCTGGCCGCGGCGGGTGGCACCGAGGTCGAGCTCGCCGCCGACCCGGCCGCCGCCCGAGCCCGCTGGCTGCCGGCGCCCCTGGTGCTCGTCGGCAGCGACCAGGCGCAGGCCTGCCTGCGGGCCCGGCTGCCGCGCCGGTCCAGGATGGTGCTGGTGGCCCGCTCCGGCCAGCTCGACCCCGGTGCGGAGATCGCCGAGCTGATCGGCGCCGAGCACGTGGCGACGCTGCCCGCCGCCGAGCCGTGGCTGGTCGACCGTTTCGCCGAGTGCGTGTCAAGCGCGTCCGACGGGACGGCACGGATCATGGCGGTGCTCGGTGGTCGGGGCGGCGCCGGCGCCAGCGTGCTCGCCGGCGGTCTCGCCGTCACCGCCGCTCGCGCTCGGCTGCGCACCCTCCTGGTGGACGCCGACCCGCTCGGCGGTGGGCTTGACCTGGTGCTCGGCTGGGAGCAACTCGAAGGGCTCCGTTGGCCCGCGCTCACCGACGCCGACGGTCGGGTCGACCCCCCGTCGCTCGTCCGCGCCCTGCCCAGCCGGGGCGATCTGGTGGTGCTCTCCTGGGACCGGGGCGACCTGCTGCACCTGCCCGCCCAGGCGATGGCCGCCACGGTCGACGCCGCGCGCCGGGGCCGCGACTTCGTGGTCGTCGACCTGCCCCGGCAGCTGGACGACGCGGCCGTGGTCGCGTTGCAGGCGGCGGATCGGGCCCTGGTGGTCGTACCGGCCGAGCTGCGGGCCACCGCCGCCGCGGCCCGGGTGGTGGCCAACGCCGCGCCGCACTGCGCCGACCTGGCGGTAATCGTCCGCGGTCCGGCGCCGGGCCGGCTCAAGGCCGACGAGGTGGCGCGGGCACTCGGGCTGCCACTCGCCGGCACGCTCCGCCCTGAGCCGGCGCTCTGCCGGGGGCTGGAACGGGGCGAGGCGCCCGCCGCCGCCGGTCGGGGTCCGCTCGCCGCGCTCTGTCAGCGGATCGTCGCCGAGCTGACCGGCTTACCGGCAACGGGTGCGGCATGACCGGCCCCGCCGACGCCGGAGAGCTGGCGGTGCGCGTCCGGCAACGCTTCGCCGCCGCGGCCACCCCGGTCACCCCGGCCGCGATCGTCTCCGCCGTACGGGCCGAGCCGGCCGCCGCCGTGCTCGGCGACACCGCCCTGCTGCGGATCGCCGACCAGGTGCACGACGACCTGGTCGGCGCCGGTCCGCTCGCCCCGCTGCTGGCCGATCCCGAGGTGACCGACGTACTGGTGAACGGCACCCGGGTCTGGGTCGACCGGGGGCAGGGGTTGCACCAGGTCGCGGTGCCGCTCGGCTCGGCCGATGACGTACGCCGGCTGGCGCAACGTCTCACCGCCTCCGCCGGGCGCCGGCTGGACGACGCCTCCCCGTACGCGGACGCCCGGCTGCCCGACGGGACCCGGCTGCACGCCGTGCTGCCTCCGGTGGCGACCGACGGGCCCTACCTGTCCCTGCGCACCTTCCGGCAACGGCCGTTCACCCTCGATGAGCTGGTGCGGCAGGGCACCGTGCCCCGGCCGGTCGCTCCGGTGCTCGCCGCCGTCGTGGCGGCCCGGCTGGCGTATCTGGTCACCGGTGGCACCGGCTCCGGCAAGACCACGCTGCTCAACACCCTGCTCGGGCTGGTGCCGGCCACCGAGCGGATCGTGCTGGTCGAGGACGCGGCCGAGCTGCATCCGGTGCACCCGCACGTGGTCGGGCTCCAGGCCCGCACGTCGAACGTGGAGGGCTCGGGCGCGGTCGGGCTCAGCGACCTGGTCCGGCAGGCGCTGCGGATGCGCCCGGACCGGCTGGTGGTTGGGGAGTGCCGGGGCGGGGAGGTGGTCGATCTGCTCGCCGCGCTGAACACCGGCCACGACGGTGGCGCAGGGACGCTGCACGCCAACGCCCCGGCGGACGTACCGGCCCGGCTGGAGGCGCTCGGGCTGTTGGGCGGCCTGCCGAGGGCGGCGCTGCACGCCCAGGTCGCCGCCGCGCTGCAGGTGCTGCTCCAGGTGCGCCGCGGCGCCCAGGGGCGGGTCCTGGAGTCGATCAGCCTGTTGCTGCCGGAAGGGCCGGATCGACTGGTGACCGTGGTACCGGCCTGGATTCGCGGGCGCGGGCTGGGTCTCGCCGCCCGGGCGCTCGGGGCGCTGCTGCGGGACCGGGGTGTCGATGTGCCGCCGATCCTCTGTGCGGCGTGGCCTGGCTCGGCCGGTCCGTCGTGACCGGGACGGCCTGGCTGGTGACGATGTTCCTGACGACGGCCGCGGCGATGGTGGCCTGGCCGGCGCGGAGCGGCCGGACGCGGCGTCGCGCGGTCCTCGGGTGGGCGCGCCGGCCCGCTCCCGATGCGGCCACGACGGTGCGTCGGGGGCGGACATGGGCCACCCCACGCACCGGTGCCGAGGGGCGCTTGGTGACTCGAGCGCGGGTGCGGGCGATCCCGCTGGGACACGCGGCGGGCGGTCGACACGGCGGTCCCTTCGGGATGGTCGCCAGGCCGCTGCCGACGAGGCCGCCGGGGCGGGTCGACCCGTCCCGTCCGGTCGGAGCCTCGCTTCTCGGCCCGGTGTTTGCAGCCGGTGCGCCGATTTTCGAGCCGACGCCGGGCAGTGCCGCTCCGGGTCTGCTTCTCGACCATGCCGTGGGCAGTGCCCCCGGTGCCCTGCTGGTCAACCCGGGCCCGTCCGGTGCGCTGCTTCCCGTACCGGCTGCCGGCGCTCGGGTCGGGGTCCGTTCCGGGACGTCCGTCAGGTCGGTGTCGGCTCATCCGGACGGGCTCGAGGGAGGGCGGCGGTGGTTCGCCCCGATCGGGGCGGGCTCCGCGCGGCGGACGCTGCTGCTGGTCGCCCTGGTGGGCGGTGGGATCGGTGGGGCACTGGCCGGCCCGGTGGCCGCGGTCGTCCTCGGCGCCTACGCCGCGCTGGGGGTCCGGGCGGTCCTGCGCCGTCAGGCCGGCCGGCGGGCTGACCGGGCCCGCCGGCAGAGTCTGGACCAGCTCTGCGCCCTCGCCGCCGATCTGCGGGCGGGGCTACCGGTCACGGCCGCAGTGGACGGGCCGCTGGCGGGCGAACCCGAGTCCCGGCCGGTCGACGGGTCGCACGCGGGCGGGCCGGGTTCTCGCCCGGTCGACGGGTCGGCTCGCGCCCGCCCGGTGCGCCAGCCGTGCTTCTCGTCCGCCGAGGGTCCCGGGCTCACCCCGTCGGACGGCCCGGCCCGGATCAGGCACCTGGCCCGGGCCGCCGTACGCCTGGCCGACGACACCGGGGCGCCCCTGGCCGAGCTGCTGGAGCGGATCGAGGCCGACGCCCGAGCGGCCGACCGCGGGCTGGCCGCGGCCGCCGCGCAGGCGGCCGGGGCGCGGGCGACGGCATGGCTGCTTGCCGCCCTTCCACTCGGTGGCATCGCGCTCGGCTACGCCATCGGGGTGGACCCGGTCGCGGTGCTGGTGCACACGCCAATCGGGGGCGGCAGCGCAGTGCTGGCCGTCGCGCTGCAGATCGGCGGGCTGCTCTGGGCGGAGCGGCTCGGCGCGTCGCCCGGATGGGCCGACTGATGTTCCCGCAGGCACTGGCGGCGGGCTGCCTGGTCGGGGCGGCGCTGCTCGTCGTCGCGGTTGGCGCGCCGGCTACCCGACCGGGCCGGCGCCTCCGCCGGCTCCGGCCTCCGTCAGAGGAGACGGCCGAGCGGACGCGGCCGTCCTGGTGGCCGGACCGGATCCGGCTCGGCGCAGGGCTGGCCGGTCTCGCCGCCGTGGTCGTCGTCGGTGGCCCGGCGGGCCTCCTCGCCGGGGCGCTGACCGCATTCGCGGCGGACCGCCTGCTGCGCCGGATCGAACCGCGCGCCGTCCGGGACCGGCGACTGCGGGAGACCGCGGACCTGCCGCTCGCCGCCGACCTGCTGGCGGCGGCCCTCCGGGCCGGAGCGCCGGTCGACCGCTCGGTGCTGGCGGTTGCGGAGGCACTCGGCGGGCCGTTGGCCGACCGGCTCGGGCGGGTCGGCCGGACGATGCTGCTCGGCGGTGAGCCGGCGGAGGCCTGGTCACACCTGCTTGCGGTGTCCGGCGCGGACCGCCTGGTGGCCGCCGCTCTCCGCTCGGCCAATAGCGGGGCGGCCCTAGCCGGCGCGCTCACCCGCCTCGCCGACGACCTGCGGGCCGACCGGTCCACCGCCGCCGAGGCGGCGGCCCGGCGGGCGGGGGTCCTCATCGTGCTGCCGCTCGGGCTGTGCTTCCTGCCCGCCTTCATTCTCGCCGGTCTGGTGCCGGTGATCGTCGCCGTCCTCGGCGACGTGCTCTGACCCAACGAGAAGGGGTAAGACATGCGCAAACTCATCGCCCGCCTGCGCGGCGACGCCGGGATGAACACCGCCGAGTACGCCGTGGGCACGCTGGCCGCGGTGGCGTTCGCGGGCATCCTGCTCAAGGTGCTCACCTCCGGCAACGTGCAGTCCGCGCTGACCGCCGTCATCGACCGGGCGCTGAAGTGACCCGGCGCCGGCGGGTCGGCCGCCGCCACGGCTCCAGCACCCCGTCGCTGACAGCTGGCGGTGCCCGTGGTGCCGAGCGGGTCGGCAGGCCAGCGGACCAGCGAGACGCGGTGGTCCGGCCTGGCCGTCGGCCACACGGACTCGCCCGCGACCGTGGCTCGTTCACCGCCGAGCTCGCGGCCGGCCTGCCGGCGCTGGTCCTGCTGTTGTTCGCCGGCCTCACCGCGGTCAACGCGGTGACCGCGCGGGCCGGTTGCCTGGACGCGGCCCGGGAGGCGGCGCTCGCCGCCTCGCGGGGCGAGGCCGGTACGGCCGCCGGCGCTCGCTACGCCCCGCCCGGCGCCGATGTCTCGGTCACCGTCGCCGGCGAGCGAGTCACCGCGACCGTCCGGGTGCCGGTCCGCACGCTGGGCGCGCGGCTGCCCCGGATCACCGTGTCCGCCACCGCCGTCGCGGCGGTCGAGCCCGGTGCGCCGGGACCACGACCATGACGCGGCTCGATCGGGTCGGCTCGACGCGGGCGAGGTCGACCGCTGACCGGGGCGGCGCGACGATCTGTCTGCTCGCCGTGGGGCTGGTGTTCGTGCTGGTCGGCCTCTTCGGAGCGGCGCTCGGCGCGGTCCGGGTGGCCCGGCAGCAGGCCCGGGTCGCGGCGGACTTCGGCGCGCTCGCCGGTGCCGGTCGCGCGCTCGACGGGCAGGCGACGGCCTGCGGAGACGCCGGGGAGCTGGCCCGCGCCAACGGCGCACGGCTGTCCGCCTGCCGGCTCGACGGGCTCGACGTCGTGGTTACGGCGGAGGTCACGGTCAACCCCCTGCCCGGGCTGAGCCGCACCGCCAGCGCCACGTCCCGCGCCGGCCCGGTTCGCGGCTGACGGATATGAACGGGGCCCGGGCCGGCGTACCGGATCGGCCTGCGTGGGGAGCAGGTCCGGCGCGTATGGGCAGCGCGGGTCGGGCGCGTGCGGGCGGAGCGGGTCTAGTGCGCGAGCGGACCGGGCCGGGACCGCAGGGCGGACGGAGCCGGGACCGCAGGGCGGACGGAGCCGGTCGGGGCGCGAGCGAGGTGCCGCGCCCCGACCGGGGTCGGGATCAGCGGGCCTGGAGGGCGTCCAGGCCGACGGCCATGGCGATGACGAGGCGCCGGTCGATCTGCGGGTTCTGGATCTCGACGACGTACCGGTCGCGCAGGCCCCACTTCTTGACCACCGAGAAGACCGGCTGGCCCCCGGCGACGAAGTCGAAGTGGTACGGCAGCCAGGAGAGCGAGTCGACGAACCGGCGCAGCAGCGCTACCGGCAGGCTGCGCTCCTGCCCGGTGATCTGCGGCAGACCCGGCTGCTCGACATGCCAGGTGGACCGCAGCAGCGACTGGGCGAAGTCCTTGCGGAACAGCCCGATCGGGTTGCCGGCGTGGTCGGTTACGTCGTACGTGGCGCCGAGGTCGAGCCGCTGCCGGGCCCTGAAGCCGAGCAGGGGGTGCTGCTTCGAGTCGTCGGTGTAGATCGTCACCTGCTCCTTGAAGGCGAGCCGCTTCTGCTGCGCGAACGCGAGCAGCTCGCCCTCCGAGCCGTCCGGCGCCACGGCATGGACCTCGTACTGGTTGACCATCATCCGGATCCGCTGCCGGATGAGGAACTGGTGCTGGCTCTGCAGGCTGTCGAGCTGCATGGGATCTCCTTCGAAGGGGAACGCCGGAGTCTCGCACAGCTCGGGCGTTATTGTCCGCCCTCGACAACTCGTCCAGGCCCTGATCAGCTGGCGGCTGCCGCCCGTTCGTCCTGGCGCGGCAGCGCCGGCCCCCGCCCCTCATCGGCGTCTGCCTCTGACGGGAGGTTCGCGAGCACCACGTCGAGGACCTTCACCGCGTCGGGCTTGGAGAGCGGGTTGTTGCCGTTGCCGC
This sequence comes from Micromonospora rhizosphaerae, assembly GCF_900091465.1. NCBI lineage: Bacteria > Bacillati > Actinomycetota > Actinomycetes > Micromonosporales > Micromonosporaceae > Micromonospora > Micromonospora rhizosphaerae. Next base: position 1,300,845 of record NZ_FMHV01000002.1, read on the forward strand.
ACTTCGGGGACTGCACGCAGGACGGGCAGCCCGACTCGCAGCCGCACTCGGCGATCGCATCCCGGGTGGCCCGCAGCCAGGCCGCCGCCGTCCCGTACGCCCGCTCGGCGAAGCCCGCCCCGCCCGGGTGCCCGTCGTAGACGAAGACGGTCGGCGCCTCGGTGTCCGGGTGGACGGCGGTCGACAGGCCCCCGATGTCCCAGCGGTCGCAGGTGGCCATCAGCGGGAGCAGTCCGATCCCGGCGTGCTCCGCGGCGTGCAGCGCGCCCGGGACGTCGGCAGGCGCCACCCCGGCAAGAGCCAGCGACTCCGGCGACACGGTGAACCAGACCGCCACCGTGCGCAGCTCCCGGGCCGGGAGGTCGAGCGGCCGGGTGTCGATCACCTCGCCGGAGGCGATCCGTCGCCGCTGGTACGACACCACCTGGCTGGTCACGTCCACCTCGCCGAGGAAGAGCCCGACCGGCCCGGCGTCCACGTACGACCGCACCGACACCACGGACAGCGAGGTGACGTCCCGGGCGTGGGTGGACCAGTCCGGCTCCTCGGCATGCACCAGCGCGCACCCGTCCTCGAGGTCCAGCGAGTCGACCACGTACGAGACGCCCTGGTGCAGGTAGACGGCGCCGGGGTGGACGAGGAAGTGCGACGAGCCACCGTCGACGGTGCCGAGCAGCCGCCCGGTGGACGCCTCCACCACACAGACCGGCGCGCCGCCCTCGCCGCGCAGGTCGACCTCGGGCCGCTCCCGGTGCCGCCAGTACCAGCCGGTCGGCCGCTGCCGCAGTGCCCCGGCCGCGACCAGTTCCTCGACCGCCTCCTTGGCGCCGTCGCCGAAGAGGTCCAGGTCGGCCGGGGTGAGCGGGGCCTCGGCCGCGGCGCAGGCGAGCTGCGGGACGAGCACGTACGGGTTGGCCGGATCGAGCACGGTCGCCTCGACCGGCCGCCCGAAGAGCGCCTCCGGGTGGTGCACCAGGTAGGTGTCGAGCGGGTCGTCCCGCGCCACCAGCACCGCCAGCGCCTCGTCGCCCGAGCGCCCGGCCCGCCCGGCCTGCTGCCAGAGCGAGGCCCGGGTGCCCGGCCAGCCGCAGATCAGCACGGCGTCCAGCCCGACCAGGTCGACGCCGAGTTCCAGCGCGTTGGTCGAGGCGAGCCCGAGCAGCTCGCCGTCCAGCAGGGCACGTTCCAGCTCGCGCCGCTCCTCCCGCAGGTAGCCGGCCCGGTAGGCGGCGATCCGGTCACCCAGCCCGGGGACCGCCTCGTCGAGCGCGCGCCGGGCGGTCGCGGCCACCACCTCGGCCCCGCGCCGGGAGCGGACGAAGGCGAGCGTGCGTACCCCCTCGACCACCGTGTCGGCGAGCAGGTCGGCGGTCTCCCGCAGCGCGGATCGACGCACCGGCGCCAGATCGGCGGCCTCGTCCATCGCCGGATGCGGCAGCAGCGGCGGCTCCCAGAGCGCGAAGGTCACCCCGCCGCGCGGCGAGGTGTCCTCGGTGACGGCCCTCACCGGCAGGCCGGTGAGCCGGCCGCCCGCCGTCGCCGGGTCGCCCGACGTCGCGGAGGCCAGCACGAACACCGGCGTACTACCGAAGCGCGCGCACTGCCGCCGCAGCCGGCGCAGCACGTGCGCCACGTGCGAGCCGAACACGCCCCGGTAGGTGTGGCACTCGTCGATCACCACGTACGCGAGCCGGCGCAGGAAGCCGGACCAGTGCGCGTGGCCCGGCAGGATGCCGTGGTGCAGCATGTCCGGGTTGGTCAGCACGAACCGGGAGTGCCGGCGGATCCACTCCCGTTCGGCGCGCGGGGTGTCCCCGTCGTAGCAGGCGGGGCGTACCCCGTCGAGCTCCAGCGCGGCGACCGCGCGCAACTGGTCGGCGGCGAGCGCCTTGGTCGGCGCCAGGTAGAGCACCGTGGCCCGGGGGTCGGCGAGCAGGGTGGTCAGCGCCGGGAGCTGGTACGCCAGCGACTTGCCGGACGCCGTGCCGGTGGCCACGACCACGTGCTTCCCGGCGTACGCCAGCTCGGCGGCCTCGGCCTGGTGCCGCCACGGGGCGACCACGCCGCGCCGGGCGAACGCCGCCCGCAGCTCCTCGGGGGCCCACTCCGGCCACGGCGCCGGCTCGCCGGCGCGGGCCGGCACCCGCTCGACGTGGGTGACCGGGTCGGCGCCGTGGTGCCGGGCGCGCAGCCGACGAAGCAGCTCGGCCGGCGGTCGGCCGGGGCCGGCGCCGGCGGATACGGTGGCTGCGGACGACGGCTTCAGCTCGCGGCGCGGCGATAGACGCGTCGAGCTGAAGCTGTCGGAGGTCACGTCCTGCACTCTCGCACTGGTGTTCGGAGATGGAAACCCGGGGGGCGTGGATATGGGAAGCCTGCGCCGGTGGCCATGGGGGTCATCGGCCGGGATGGTTAGATGCCCAGGAGAGTTTACGGCTCGAGGAGGGACCGATGGAGCTGTCGCTGGCGACCCGCGCCGTGGGGGAGCACACGGTGCTCGAGGTCGGCGGTGAGGTGGACGTCTACACCGCGCCGCGCCTCCGGGAACGGCTCCTCGAACTGATCGACGGTGGTGCCCGCCAGGTCGTGGTCGACCTGGGCCGGGTGGACTTCCTCGACTCGACCGGCCTCGGCGTGCTGGTCGGGGCGCTCAAGCGGCTCCGCGCCGCCGGCGGTTCGTTCGCCCTGGTCTGCGACAAGGAGCCGCTGCTCAAGATCTTCCGGATCACCGCGCTGGACCAGGTCTTTCCGCTGCACCCGACGGTCGACGCGGCGGTCAGCGCCGACCCGACCGGCACCGGCGCGTGATGGCGACGGTCCGGCTCTCCTTCTCGCCCGCCCCGGTGCACGTCCGCACCGCCCGCCTGGTCGGCGTCGCGGTGGCCCGCCGCGCCGGCGTACGTGAGGATCTGCTCGACGAGGTCCGCCTGGCCATCGGTGAGGCGTGCACCCGGGCGGTCGCCCTGCACCGGCAGTACGGCCTGCCCGATCCGGTGCTGGTGGAGATGTCCGACACCGGCGCGTATACGGTGCGGGTGGTGGACCGGGCCCCGATCGAGGCCGGCATCGGTCTCGCCGCGCTGCCGCCGGACGAGCTGGCCAAGGAGTCGCTCAGCGAGGACGCGCTGACCACCGGCGTCGGCTTCGCCCTGCTCGCCGGCTTCGTCGAGGACCTGCAGGTCCGTCCGGTCGACGAGGGCATCGGCACCGAGGTCCGGATGGTCTGGCCGGTCGGCCGCTGACCTGAGTCTCATCCGCGCAGGCCGCGTTCCCGCCCCGGGAACGCGGCCTCATCGTGTTGACCGGCCTTTATATCAGATTTCTCCTCATATCACAGCGATGAAGATCATCCGGGCAGGGCGCACCCTCGGTGTGACCTCGAACACTGCGTGGGGCTACAGTACGCGGGTTGTCAGCAAGTGATCCTTCCCGCAGCCAGCGGGAACGGGTCGCTGGTCCGCCGGGGCGGGTTGGCGCGCTGGCGAGTCCGCATCCAGGCGTCGGCCCGTGCGTCTCCACGGACCGGCGCGAGTGTTCGGTACAGGAGGACATAGATGTCCGGGACCTTGGCCGCCGACGGCGGCGCACTGTCCCTTTCCGGAGGAAACCTGACGTACGTCGTCATCGCCGCGGTCATCGCGCTGGTGGCGCTCGTCTTCGCCGCCGCCTTGACCAAGGCCGTGCTGGCAGCCGGTAAGGGCACCACCAACATGCAGGAGATCTCCGGGGCCGTGCAGGAGGGCGCGTCGGCGTACCTGCTCCGGCAGTTCCGGACCCTGGCGATCTTCGTCGTCATCGCCGTCGTGCTGCTGTTCCTGCTGCCGGTGCACGACACCGACGGCAGCGAGACCCTGGTGAAGATCGGCCGGTCGGCCTTCTTCGTGGTGGGCGCCGGGTTCAGCGCGTTCATCGGCGGCGCCGGCATGTGGCTGGCCACCCGCGCCAACCTGCGGGTCGCCGCGGCGGCCCGGGAGCGCGAGGGCGGCCGCGAGGGCGCCATGAAGATCGCCTTCCGGACCGGCGGCGTGGTCGGCTTCCTCACCGTCGGCCTCGGCCTCTTCGGCGCGGCGCTGGTCGTCATGCTCTACAAGGGCGACGCCCCGACCGTGCTGGAGGGCTTCGGCTTCGGCGCCGCGCTGCTCGCCATGTTCATGCGGGTCGGCGGCGGCATCTTCACCAAGGCCGCCGACGTCGGCGCCGACCTGGTCGGCAAGGTCGAGCAGGGCATCCCGGAGGACGACCCGCGCAACGCCGCCACCATCGCCGACAACGTGGGCGACAACGTCGGCGACTGCGCCGGCATGGCCGCCGACCTCTTCGAGTCGTACGCGGTCACCCTGGTCGCCGCGCTGATCCTGGGCCGCGCCGCGTTCGGCGAGACCGGTCTGGTCTTCCCGCTGATCATCTCCACCATCGGGGTGCTCGTCGCGATCGTCGGCGTCTTCATCACCCGGCTGCGCGCCTCCGACCGCAACGGCCTGACCGCCATCAACCGGGCCTTCTTCCTCTCCGCGCTGATCTCCGCGGTGCTGGTGGCGATCGCGGCCTTCGCCTACCTCCCGGCGACCTTCGCCGAGCTGGAGGGCGGGCTGACCGGCATCGACCGCAACCCGCGGCTGGTGGCCATCGGCGCGGTGCTGATCGGCATCGTGCTGGCCGCCGCGATCCAGGCGCTGACCGGCTACTTCACCGAGACCAACCGGCGCCCGGTGCAGGACATCGGCAAGAGCTCGCAGACCGGGCCGGCCACGGTCATCCTCGCCGGCATCAGCGTCGGCCTGGAGTCGGCGGTCTACTCGGCGCTGCTGATCGGGGCCGGCGTCTTCGGGGCGTTCCTGCTCGGCGGCAGCTCCATCACGCTCTCGCTCTTCGCGGTCGCGCTGGCCGGCACCGGCCTGCTCACCACCGTCGGCGTGATCGTCGCGATGGACACCTTCGGCCCGATCTCCGACAACGCCCAGGGCGTGGCGGAGATGTCCGGCGACATCGACGAGCACGGCGCGCGGACGCTGACCGAGCTGGACGCGGTCGGCAACACCACCAAGGCGATCACCAAGGGCATCGCGATCGCCACCGCGGTCCTCGCCGCGACCGCGCTGTTCGGCTCGTACACCGACACGCTGAAGAACGCGTACGGCGACGCGAAGGTGCAGAACGTCGAGGCCGCGATCGCCGACCTGCTGAACGTGGCGAACCCGCGCAACCTGGTCGGCCTGATCGTCGGCGCGGCGGTGGTCTTCCTCTTCTCCGGCCTGGCCATCAACGCGGTCTCCCGCTCGGCCGGCGCGGTCGTGATGGAGGTCCGCCGGCAGTTCCGCGAGCTGCCCGGGATCATGGACCGCACCCAGCGCCCGGAGTACGGCAAGGTCGTCGACATCTGCACCCGGGATGCGCAGCGCGAGCTGATGACCCCCGGTCTGCTGGCCATCATGGCGCCGATCGCGGTGGGCTTCGGCCTCGGCCCCGGTGCGCTGGCGTCCTACCTGGCCGGTGCGATCGGGGCGGGCACCCTGATGGCGGTCTTCCTGGCCAACTCCGGTGGCGCCTGGGACAACGCCAAGAAGATGGTCGAGGACGGCGCGTTCGGCGGCAAGGGCTCGGAGTCGCACGCCGCGACCGTCATCGGTGACACCGTCGGCGACCCGTTCAAGGACACCGCCGGCCCGGCGATCAACCCGCTGATCAAGGTGATGAACCTGGTCTCGCTGCTGATCGCGCCGGCCGTGGTGGCCTGGAGCGTGGGCGACGACCAGAACACCGGCCTGCGGGTGACGATCGCGATCGTCGCCGCGCTGGTCATCGTGGCGGCGGTGGTGTTCAGCAAGCGCAAGGGTGTCGCCATGTCGGACTCCGGCGCCGGCACCGGCGCGGGCAGCCCCGAGGAGGAGGAGCGCCCGGAGCCGGTCACGGCCTGAGCGCGCCTGAACTGGCAGCGGTTCCCGGTCGGCACGCGCCGGCCGGGAACCGTGCCGTCCGGGGCCTGTCCGGCGAAACCTGACCGGTGGCACTTCCACCGGAAGGCCGTACGCTGCTTCGCATGCGTACGCGCCGGGCGGCAACCGCCGGAAAGCTCACGGTGGTCCTGGCCACGCTGGTCCTCGTGGTCGCCGGCTGCGGCGGTCCCAGCCCCCGGGCCTGGGCCGCGTCGGTCTGCGAGGCGCTCGCCCCGTGGCGGGCGGAGATCAACAAGCTGACCAGCAGCACCCAGCAGCAGATGACCGCGCAGACCACCCCTGCGCAGGCGAAGGAGAACCTGGTCCGGCTCTTCGCCGGCGCGGAGCAGGCCAGCGAGACCGCCCGGCGCGAGGTGGAGGAGGCCGGCGTGCCGGAGACCGACCACGGCGAGGAAATCTCCGCCGGCTTCCGGGCCTCGCTGAGCAAGGTCCGAGACGCCTACGGGCAGGCCCGGGACACCATCGACGGGCTGGACACCGGTCAGGCCACTGCCTTCTACGACGGGGTCCGGGCCGCCGTGGACACCCTCAACAAGGAGTACGACGCGAGCGCGCTGGACACCAGCAGGCTCAACTCGGAAGAGCTCAAACAGGCCTTCGACGAGGTCCCGGAGTGTCGCTGACGCCCCCTTCCCCCGACCCGGTCCGTCAGCTCTCGCTGTTCGGCACCGAGGCGGCCGACCCGTCCCTGGCGGACCTTGCCGGCCTGCTGGCCGGGCCGGGAGAGGTGGTCCGGATGGGCGGCACGGCCCGGCTGTCGGTGGTGGTGGACGCGGCGTGGCGGGTGCACGTGCTGGTGGCCGAGCTGGCCGCCCGGGGCGTGGCGGCGAGCTGGGAGCCGACCGAGGACGGGCGGCATCTGGTCCGCACCGCGTACGCCAGCACCCTGGCCCCGCTCGCGGTGGCCTGGCTGCGCGGCACGGCGAAGCGGCCGCCGCCCGCGTTCCACCTCAACGGGCGCCGGCTGCGGCTCTGGCTCGCCGCCGCCGGGGCCGCCGACCCACCCGGCTTCCTGCTCCGGCTCGGCGCGACGGACCAGCCCTGCTGGGCGCAGGTCAGGGCGGCGTTGGCCGCGGTCGGCCTGCCCGGGGCGCTCCTCGATCCGGAGGCGGGCGGGCCGGCGTACCGGATCATCGGCCGGCGGCGGCTGGCCCGGCTGGCCGAGCTGGTGGGTGACCGGCCACCCGCCGCGCCCGCCACCGACTGGCCCGGCACCCCCGCCTGAGCGCCCCGGCGCACCCGGCCCGGCACCCCCGCCTGAGCGCCCCGCGCGCGACTGGCCCGGCACTCCCGCGACGGCCCCGGGGCAACCCCCGCCGGCTGTCCGATCCTGGACACGCGGTCCGGCGGTTTGGGCGGGAAAACGGCCGGGTGTCCCCTCGGCCGAGGGTTTGCGATCGTCACAGTGGCCCGCTCGGCGCCCTACCCACGGTGTACGGTGGCGCCGTCCGGCGGGAGATCCGCGCGGGCCGGCCGGTGGTCGCCACAACTGATCGGTTTGCCGCCCCCGAAACCCGAAACGCGGGCGGCGCGTTACGTTGGACATCCGGATCGGCGGGTCCGGCGGGTGCAACGCGGCCTGAAACGGGCATGTAGCAGGAGTGAGGTCGGAGAGAGACGTGCCGAGCAATGCTGGAACCACCCGTCTGGTCATCGTCGAGTCACCGGCGAAGGCCAAGACGATCTCGGGCTACCTCGGCCCGGGGTACGTCGTGGAGGCAAGCTTCGGCCACGTCCGGGACCTCCCGCGCAACGCGGCCGAGGTGCCCCAGGGATATGAGGACAAGCCGTGGGCCCGGCTCGGCGTGGACGTCGACCACGGCTTCGCCCCGCTCTACGTGGTCAGCCCCGACCGGAAGAAGCAGATCACCAAGCTGAAGTCGCTGGCCAAGGAGGTGGACGAGATCTTCCTCGCCACCGACGAGGACCGCGAGGGCGAGGCGATCGCCTGGCACCTGGTGGAGACGCTCAAGCCCAAGGTGCCGGTCCGGCGGATGGTCTTCCACGAGATCACCAAGCCGGCGATCCAGGCGGCGGTCGCCAACCCCCGGGAGATCGACCAGGACCTGGTGGACGCCCAGGAGGCCCGGCGCATCCTGGACCGGCTCTACGGCTACGAGGTCTCCCCGGTGCTGTGGCGCAAGGTCCGCAGCGGGCTGTCGGCGGGTCGGGTGCAGTCCGTGGCGACCCGGATCGTGGTCGAGCGGGAGCGGCAGCGGATGGCCTTCCGCACCGCCGAGTACTGGGACATCCTGGCCACGCTGGCGGTGGCCAACCGCGGCGAGGGGCCGCGCAACTTCAACGCGACGCTGGTCGCGGTGAACGGCGACCGGATCGCCACCGGCAAGGACTTCGAGCCGACCACGGGTCGGGTGAAGGCCGGCGCCGGCGTGGTGCACCTCGACGAGGGCGGGGCGCGCGGGCTCGCCGCCCGGCTGGAGGGGCGACCCTTCACCGTCACCCGGGTCGAGGAGAAGCCCTACCGCCGTCGCCCGTACGCGCCGTTCATCACCTCCACGCTCCAGCAGGAGGCGGCCCGCAAGCTGCGGTTCTCGTCCCAGCAGACGATGCGCACCGCGCAGCGCCTCTACGAGAGCGGCTACATCACCTACATGCGTACCGACTCGGTGAACCTGTCGGAGACCGCCATCGCGGCGGCCCGTCGGCAGATCATCGAGCTGTACGGCGAGCGCTGTGTGCCGCCGGAGCCGCGCCGCTACACCGGCAAGGTGAAGAACGCGCAGGAGGCGCACGAGGCGATCCGTCCGGCGGGGGACAACTTCCGCACCCCGGGCGAGGTGGCCAAGGAGCTGTCGGCCGAGGAGTTCAAGCTCTACGAGCTGATCTGGCGGCGGACCATCGCCTCGCAGATGACCGACGCGGTCGGCTCCAGCGTCTCGGTCCGCATCCGCGCGGTCTCCTCCGCGCAGGAGGAGGCCGACTTCGGCGCGACCGGTAAGACCATCACCGACCCGGGCTTCCTGCGGGCGTACGTCGAGTCGAGCGACGACGAGAACGCCGAGGCCGAGGATGCCGAGCGCCGGCTGCCCACGCTGGTCAAGGACCAGCCGCTGACCGCCGAGGAGCTGGCCGCGCAGGGCCACCACACCCAGCCCCCGTCCCGCTACACCGAGGCGTCGCTGGTCAAGGCCCTGGAGGAGCTGGGCATCGGCCGCCCCTCGACGTACGCGTCGATCATGCAGACCATCCAGGACCGCGGGTACGTCTTCAAGCGCGGCCAGGCGATGATCCCGTCGTTCCTGGCGTTCGCGGTGATCGGGCTGATGGAGCGGCACTACCCGCGCCTGATCGACTACGACTTCACCGCCAGCATGGAGAACGAACTGGACGAGATCGCCGGCGGTGAGCACGCGGCGACCGACTTCCTCACCTCGTTCTACTTCGGCAGCGCCAACGGCGCCGGCGACCGGACCATCGCCCGCTCCGGGGGGCTGAAGAAGCTGGTCACCGAGAACCTCAGCGAGATCGACGCCCGCAGCGTCAACTCGATCCCGCTCTTCACCGACGACGAGGGGCGCGAGGTCGTCGTCCGGGTCGGCCGGTTCGGGCCGTATCTTCAGCGGACCGTGCCGGGCGAGCAGCCGGCCCCGAAGGCCGAGGGCGAGGAGGGCGGCGCCCCGGGCGACCGGGCGCCGATCCCCGAGGGGCTGGCGCCCGACGAGCTGACCCCGGAGAAGGTGCACGAGCTGTTCCTCGGTGGCGGGGGCGAGCGCAAGCTCGGCGACGACCCGGCGACCGGCGAGCCGATCGTGCTCAAGTCCGGCCGGTTCGGCCCGTACGTGGCCAGCGGGGAGCGGAAGTCCTCGCTGCTGCGCTCGCAGTCGCCCGACTCGCTCACCTTCGAGGAGGCGTTGAAGCTGCTCAGCCTGCCCCGGCTGATCGGCACCGACCCCGAGGGCAACGAGGTCTTCGCCAACAACGGCCGCTACGGCCCGTACGTCAAGCGTGGTGACGAGTTCCGCTCGCTGGACTCGGAAGAGAAGATGTTCACCGTCACGCTGGACGAGGCGCTGGCCCTGCTGGCCGCCCCGAAGACCCGGCAGCGGCGGGCCGCCGCGCCTCCGCTGCGGGAGATGGGCGCCGACCCCTTGACCGAGAAGCCACTGGTGATCAAGGACGGCCGGTTCGGGCCGTACGTCACCGACGGAGAGACCAACGCGTCCCTGCGCCGGGGGCAGACCCCGGAGGCGTTGAGCCTGGAAGAGGCCTCGGAGATGCTCGCCGAGAAGCGGGCGAAGGGTCCGGCCCCGAAGAAGAAGGCGGCGGCGAAGAAGGCCGCCCCGGCGAAGAAGGCGGCGGCGAAGAAGACCGCGGCGGCCGCCAAGTCAACGGCGGCCAAGAAGACGACGACCGCCAAGGCGACCACGGCGAAGAAGGCCGCGGCCAAGAAGGCGGCCCCGAGGAAGGCCGCCACCGGCAGCGCCGCGGAGGAGTGACCGACCGGGCGGATCCAGAGCCGGGCGGTGACGGGTCGACGGCGGCGCAGGCCGCCGCGGTGCGCGCGGACCGCGGCGGGACGTGCCGCAGCGCGCCCCTAACGGGGTAACTGCGCGTTTCAACCCCCGGTCGGTGGGCGCTGCCCGCCTACCGTGACGGCATGTCCGTATCCGCAGCCTGGCGCCGGCCCCGGGTGCTGCTCGGCGCGGCCGCGACCCTGGTGCTGCTGGCCCTCGCCGCGCTCGGCGCGAAGGCGCTGGGCCCGGCGCCGCCGCCGGAGACCGGCCCGTCACCGGTCCAGCAGCAGACTCTCGCCCCCGGGTCACCCCCCGCGCCCGGTCGGGATCCGGCCGGCCGGCGAGTCCTGCGGCTGGTCGCGGCGGGTGACGTCCTGGTCCATCCGGAGGTCACCGCGCAGGCCCGCCGGGACGCCGTCCGGTCCGGCCGGCCGGGAGGCCTGGACTTCGCTCCGATGTTCGCCGGGGTCGCCCCGGCCGTCAGCCGTGCCGACCTGGCGCTGTGTCATCTGGAGACGCCGCTGGCCGACCCGGCCGGGCCGTTCGCCGGCTATCCGTCGTTCAACGCGCCCCCGCAGGTGCTCGCCGGGGTGCGGTCCGCCGGCTTCGACGGCTGCTCGACCGCCTCCAACCACACCCTCGACCAGGGCGCCGACGGGGTGGTCCGGACCATCCGGGCGCTCGACGCGGCCGGGCTCGGCCACACCGGCAGCGCCCGGAGCGCCGCCGAGGCGGGCACCCCCCGGATCTATCAGGTCGCTGGGGTCCGCGTCGCCCACCTGGCGTACAGCCTGAACTTCAACGGGCTGAGCCGTCCGCCCGGCCAGGCGTGGCTGGCCAACCTCATCGACCCGCCCGAGATCCTCGCCGCCGCCCACCGGGCGCGGGCCGCCGGCGCCGACATCGTCGTGCTGAGCATGCACTGGGGTACGGAGTATCGGCACCTGCCCGACGCCGACCAGCAGGCCTGGGCACGGCAGTTGATCTCCTCGCCCGACGTGGACCTCATCCTGGGGCACCACGCCCACGCGGTGCAGCCGTTCCAGCGCTTCGGGGACAAGTGGGTGGTCTTCGGGATGGGCAACGAGCTGGCCCGGCACGCCGAGCCGATCAACGACAACCGCGAGGGGGTGATGGCCCGGGCCACCTTCACCGAGGTGGCGCCCGGCCACTGGACGGTGACCCGGATGGAGGCGCTGCCGACCTGGACCGACCTCTCGCCGGACCTCCGGCTGGTCGACCTGGCGGCGGCGCTGGCCGACCCCGCCACCGCAGCGGGCGCGCGGCGCGACTACCGGGCCGCGTACGAGCGGGTCCTGGGCTACGTGCGGGCCCTCGGTGCGGATCAGGTGGTGACGCCGGGCGGTTGAGCGCCGCCGAGGACCCGGTCGAGGTAGGCGTTGGTGAAGACCCGGTGCGGGTCGAGGCGGTCGCGGACCGCCAGGAAGTCGCCGAACCTCGGGTACGCGGGCGCCAGCGAGGCCGCGTCGCGGTAGTGCAGCTTGCCCCAGTGCGGGCGGCCGCCCAGCTCCGTCGCCACCTCCTCGAAGGCCCGGAAGTACGGCTCGTACGGCATGCCGACGTACTGGTGGATGGCGATGTACGCCGAGTCGCGGCCGTACCCGTGCGAGAGCCAGATGTCGTCGGCGGCGGTGAACCGCACCTCGACCGGGAAGAGCACCTTGAACGGCAGCCCCGCGACGATGCGGCGCAGCGCGGCCAGCGCCTCCGGCAGGGCGGCGCGCGGCAGGGCGTACTCCATCTCCACGAAACGGACCCGCCGCGGCGTGCAGAAGACGGTGTCGGAGCGGCCGGTGTAGGTGCGTTCGGTGAGCGCCCGGGCGGAGACCGCGCTGATGGTCGGGGCCAGCGCCGGGGCGGCCCGGCCGAGCCGGCAGGCGCCGGCGAAAACGGTGTTGGCCAGGAAGTCGTCGTCCAGCCAGCCGCGCCACCGGGGCAGCGGCCGGTCGTCGGCCGGCACCCGGTCGTTCGTCTTGACCTGCACCCGAGTGGTGTAAGGGAACCAGTAGAACTCGACGTGGTCGTGCCCCTCGACCAGTGCCGGCAGGTCGGCCAGCACCGGGTCCAGCGGCGCCGGCCGCTCGTGCGCGCGGAGCACGAAGGCGTCGACGCAGCGCAGTGTGACCTCGACCAGCACCCCGACCGCGCCGATCCCCACCCGGGCGGCGGCGAAGACGTCCCGGTGCTCGTCCGCGGAGCAGCGCAGCACCTCGCCGGTCCCGGTGACCAGGGTCAGCGCGGTGACGAAGGTGGAGAGGCAGCCGAGGCGCGCGCCGGTGCCGTGGGTGCCGGTGGAGATCGCGCCGGCGACGGTCTGCGCGTCGATGTCGCCGAGGTTGGGCAGGGCCAGGCCGTGCCCGGCGAGCAGGTTGTTGAGCGCGCGCAGGGTCATCCCCGCGGGCACGGTGACCAGCCGGCGTGCGGCGTCAACGGTGACCCCGGTGTCCAGTTCGGCCAGTTCGATCCGGTGCCCGTCGGTGAGCGCGGCGTCGGTGAACGAATGACCGCTGCCGACCGCCCTGATCCGCCCGCCGGCCGCGGCCGCGGCGCGCACCGCCTCGCTGACCTCGTCGACCGTCCGAGGACGCGACAAGTCGGTTGCGGTAGCGCGTTGGTTGCCGGCCCAGTTGGACCAGGTGACTACCGTACCGGCCATCGGCGCTCCTCAAGATGAATATGAGCCACCTTCATATCAGGATCGTTATGGACGGTAAACACCCAGTTCACGATCTGCTCGTTAGTACCGGTAGTCACGGTTTAGTGACCTGCAGATATGTTGATCGGTCGAAGGGGGGTGGCGCCGAGTGTCCACACCAGCCGCCACAGCCGGACCGCTGCGCCGGGTGCCGGTTCAGGGTCGAAGCGTCGCGCGGGTCCAGCGCATGCTGGACGCGTGTGCCGAGCTCGTCGACGAGGTGGGGTACGAGGGATTGACCACGACCCTGCTCGCCGAGCGCGCCGAGGTGGCGATCGGGTCCGTATATCAGTTCTTCCCGGACAAGCGGGCGATCGTGCAGGCGCTGACCCTGCGCACGATGGAGTCGTATCTCCAGCGGCTGAATGAGCGGTTCGCCTCCGACGACCTGACCCACTGGTGGGACGGCGTCGACGCCGGCATCGACGAGTACATCACCATGCACCGCACCGTCCCGGGGTTCCGCACCCTGCACTTCGGCGACGTGGTCGACCTGCACCTGCTCGACGAGCAGCGGGACAACAACGGCGTGATCGCCGACCAGTTGGCCCGGGTGCTGACCGAACGGTTCGGCATGGCCGACGAGCCGCGCCTGCGGTTCTGCCTGGAGATCGCGGTCGAGGCCGCCGACGCGCTCATCAAGCTCGCCTTCCGGCGGCAGCCCGAGGGCGACGAGCGGGTGCTGGCCGAGGCGAAGGCGCTGATCCGGGAGTACCTGCACCGGCAGGTCGACGCCCGGGCCGAGGCGGGGCAGCCGAGCTGACCAGCCAGGCCGCCCGGGGGGTGCGACCGGGCGGCACGCGTCAGAGGAACGCGCGGCCCTCGCCCCGATAGGTGGGCACGGTCGCCACGACGGCGTCCCCGTCGACCAGGTGCAACTCGTTGACGTGCTCGCAGAGTTCGCCGGCCTTGGCGTGCCGGAACCAGACCCGGTCGCCGACCCGGAGGGTGGCAGCCGCCGCGCCGGCGAGTGGGGTCTGCACCTCGCCCGCGCCCTCGGTGCCGAGCAGCTTCAACCCGGTCGGCAGCCACGGGCGGGGGAGCCGGCCGTCGGCCGCCGGGCCGGAGGCGATCCAGCCGCCGCCGAGCACGGTCGCCAGCCCGGGCGCCGGCCGGCGGACCACCGCACAGGCGAAGAACGCCGCCGGGGTGGGGCGCCAGGCACGGTACGCGTCGAAGAGCGTGGGCCCGTACAGGCCGGATCCCGCGGTGACCTCGGTGACCGCGGGATCTGCGCTGGTCGCGGCCACGCTGCCGGTGCCGCCGCCGTTGACGAACTCCAGGTCGGCGTGTTCGCGTACCGCGGCCACCGCCGCGCCGCGCCGGGCCAGCAGCTCCCGGTACGACCCGCGCTGGGCCAGCCGGATCGCCGTGCCCAGCACCGCCTGCCCGGGCGGCGCGTCGCCCAGGCCGGCGATCTGCGCCTCGTACGCCATCAGGCCGACCAACCGGAAGCCCGGCCGGCCGGCGATGGCGGCGGCGAGGGCGCCGGCCGCCTGGGCGCTGTGCACCGGGGAGCGGCGCACACCGACGTGCACCCGCCCGCGCAGGGGCCGCCAGGAGGCGTCCAGGTCGAGGCAGACGCGCAGCTCCGGGCGGCGTCCGGGGGCGCACACGTCGTCGATCAGGTCGAGCTGCTCGGTGCCGTCCACCATGAGCGTCACGGCGCCCGCGAGCACCGGATCGGCGGCGAGCTCGGCCAGCGCGCCCCGGTCGGCCGTGGGGTACGCCACCAGCACGTCGGCACAGCCGCCGGTGCGGGCCAGCCAGATCGCCTCGGGCAGGGTGAACGCCATCACGCCCCGCCAGCCCGGCCGGTCGAGCGTGCGGGTCAGCAGGTCCCGGCAGCGGACCGACTTGCTGGCCAGCCGGAGCGGCTTGCCGGCCGCCCGGCGGACCAGCGTGGCCGCGTTGGCGTCGAAGGCGGCGAGGTCGACCACGGCGTAGGGCGGGTCCAGGTGGACGGTCGCCCGATCCAGGCGGTCGCGAAGTCTGTCACTTTCGGTGGCCACGTCTGCACGCTAACTGTCTGGGCGCCAATGCGAAATACCCTCGCGTCTGTCCGAGCTGCCGGCGGTGGCGCTGGCGGCCTAGGCTCGGCGAGCAGGGGAATGTCGCGGCCGGGGTGTCTCCCCGCCGGGACTAGAGTGTTCCATCGGGGATGCCCAGCTCTGGGCCGGCACGTGGAGGTACGGCCATCGAAAGCCAGAAGAACGGCGAGTCGTCCGGCGTGTCGTCGGCCGCCAGCCAGGGCGACCGGTCTGGAGCCGCCGCGATCCGCTCCGTGCTGCGCATCCGGCCGTTCCGCCGGCTCTGGATCGTGCTCGGCGCGGCGTCCTTCGGCGACTGGCTGGGCCTGCTCGCCACCTCGGTCTTCGCGGCGGCGCAGGTGCAGGGAAGCACCGCCAAGGGTGCCGCCTTCGGCAGCCTGATCGCGGTCCGGCTGCTGCCGGCGTTGGTGCTCGGCCCACTGGCCGGCGTCTTCGCCGACCGGTTCGACCGGCGCTGGACGATGGTCATCTGCGACCTGCTGCGCTTCCTGCTCTTCGCCTCCATCCCGCTGCTCGCGCTGACCGGGGCCAGCGGCGGGCTGGTGGTCAGCTGGGCCGCCGTCGCCACCTTCCTGATCGAGACGATCACCCTGCTCTGGATCCCGGCCAAGGAGGCCGCGGTCCCGAACCTGATCCCGCGCGCTCGGCTCGAGACCGCCAACCAGCTCACCCTCATCACCACGTACGGCCTCACCCCGGTGCTCGCCGCGATCAGCCTCTCCGTGCTCGACCGCACTGTCCGCGGGCTGACCGACGGCGAGGTGCCCTCGTGGGCCGAGCCGGCCCAGCTCGCGCTCTGGTTCAACTCCGCCTCCCGGCTGGCCACCGCGCTGGTGGTGGCGTTCGGCATCAAGGAGATCAGCCGGGCGCACAAGGGGGAGCGGGAGCGCGCCGAGCAGACCATGCTGCGCGAGTTCACCGAGGGCTGGAAGTTCATCAGGCAGACCCCACTGGTCCGCGGCCTGGTGCTCGGCATCTTCGGCGCGTTCGCCGGCGGCGGCATCGTCATCGGCACGGCCAAGTTCTTCGCCGCCTCGCTGGGCGCCGGTGACGCCGCGTTCTACCTGCTCTTCGGCGCCATCTTCATCGGTCTGGCGATCGGGATCGGGCTCGGCCCGATGATCGTGCGGGAGATGTCCCGGCGCCGCTGGTTCGGCATGAGCATCGTGCTGGCCAGCGCCTCGGTGCTGGTGCTCGCCTTCGCCATCCACCTGTCCATGGCGATGCTCGGCGCGATCCTGGTCGGCGCGGGCGCCGGGATGGCCTTCCTCGCCGGCACCACGCTGCTCGGCGGCGAGGTCGCCGACGAGGTGCGCGGCCGGGTCTTCGCGGTGGTGCAGATCGGCACCCGGCTCGTGCTGATCCTGGCCATCGCGCTGAGCAGTCTCCTGGTCGGCGTCGGCGGCTCGCGCAAGCTGACCATCGCCGACCTCGGCATCTCGGTCTCCTCGACCCGGCTGCTGCTGCTCGCCGCCGGCGCCGCCGGCATCTTCGCCGGGATCAGCGCGTTCGGTCAGATGGACGACAAGAAGGGCGTGCCGGTCCTCGCCGACCTCTGGGGCTCGATCCGGGGTCGTCCGCTGACGCCGGCCGAGCCGTTCGTCTCCAGCGGTCTCTTCGTGGTCTTCGAGGGAGGCGAGGGCGCCGGCAAGTCCACCCAGCTCGCGGCGCTCGCCGAGCGGCTGGGCGAGCAGGGCCGGGACGTGGTGGTGACCCGGGAGCCGGGCGCCACCGCCGTCGGCGAGCGGATCCGTTCGCTGGTGCTGGAGACCGAGGGCGTGGAGGCGCCGTCCCCCCGTGCCGAGGCGCTGCTGTACGCCGCCGACCGGGCGCATCACGTGGCCACCGTGGTCCGGCCGGCGCTGGCCCGGGGCGCGGTGGTGATCAGCGACCGGTACGTCGACTCGTCCCTGGCGTACCAGGGCGCCGGTCGTACGCTGCCGGTGCAGGAGGTCTCCTGGCTCTCCTCGTGGGCCACCGGGGGGCTCAAGCCCGACCTGGTGGTGCTCCTCGATGTCGACCCGCACACCGGCCTGTCCCGGGTCGAGTCCCGCAGCCACGGCGCCGACCGGCTGGAGGCCGAGTCGATCGCCTTCCACGAGCGGGTCCGGTACGCCTTCCTCGACCTCGCCGCCGCCGACCCGAAGCGCTACCTGGTGCTCGACGCGTCCCGCCCGCCCGAGCAGATCGCCGAGGCGGTCGCTCACCGGGTGGAGGAGCTGCTGACCGACCCGGCCGGCATCGTGCACCCCCGCCCGGCCCACGGGCCGGACACCACGGTCCAGCCGGAGTTATCCGACGAGGAGCTGGTGACCATGGAGCACCGCACCTGATGCCGGACGTCTTCGCCGATCTGGTCGGGCAGGACGAGGCGGTCGCGACGCTGCGTCGCGCCGCCGCCTCGGCCGCCGCCCTGCTGCGCGCTTCGGCCGCCGCGATCCCGGCCGGCACCGGCCGACCCGCCACCGGCGACGACGACGAGCTGGACGCGTTCGCGGCGGAGGCCGAGGCCGAGGCCGAGCGCCCGGTCGGCGGCGAGGTTGCGGCCGGGGCCGGGGTGGACCCCGGGGCGGGGATGACCCATGCCTGGATCTTCACCGGGCCGCCCGGCTCCGGCCGGTCCGTGGCGGCGCGCGCCTTCGCCGCCGCGCTCCAGTGCGTGCACGGCACCGGCTGCGGGCAGTGCCCGGGCTGCCACACCACCATGGCCGGCACCCACGCCGACGTGCGGCTGGTGGTGCCGGAGGGGCTCTCCATCGGCGTCAACGAGATGCGCGCCCTGGTGCTCCGGGCGGCCAGCACCCCGTCCGGCGGGCGGTGGCAGATCGTCATCATCGAGGACGCCGACCGGCTCACCGAGGCGGCCGGCAACGCGCTGCTCAAGGCGGTCGAGGAACCGCCGCCGCGGACCGTCTTCCTGCTCTGCGCCCCCTCCACCCACCCGGACGACATCTCGGTCACCATCCGGTCGCGCTGTCGGGTCGTACCGCTGCGGCAGCCGCCGGCCGCCGCGGTGGCCGAGGTGCTGGTCCGCCGGGACGGGATCGCGCCCGACGTGGCGGAATGGGCCGCGGCGGCCGCGCAGGGGCACGTGGGCCGGGCCCGGCGGCTGGCCCGCGACCCGGAGGCCCGGCAGCGCCGCGACGCGGTGCTCGCGGTGCCCCGCCGGCTGACCGGGGTGGGCGCGGCGTTCGACGCCGCCGCCGCGCTGATCGAGGCGGCCGAGGCGGAGGCCGAGGCGTCGGTGGCGGAGGTCGACGCGGCCGAGCGGGCGGCGTTGCAGACCGCGCTCGGCGCGGGTGGCACCGGCCGGGGCGCGGCCGGGGTGATGCGCGGGGCCGCCGGTCAGCTCAAGGACCTGGAGAAGCGGCAGAAGTCGCGGGCCACCCGGGCCCAGCGGGACGCCCTGGATCGGGCCCTGGTCGACCTGGCCGGCTTCTACCGGGACGCGCTCACCATGGCGCTGCGGGCGCCGGTCGCGCCGGTGCACACCGACACCGCCGCGCTCGCCGAGGCGGGCGCGCAGAAGTGGGATGCCGAGGGGGCGCTGCGCCGGCTGGAGGCCGTGCTGGAGTGCCGGACGGCGATCGAGGCGAACGTCAAGCCGCGGATCGCGGTGGAGGCGATGATGCTCGCCCTCTGGAAGGGCTGACTCCGCGGGCGGTTGGCCGCTGTCCACAGGGCATCGACACGCGCGATTGGTGTGCGGTACGGTCCGGTGTGCCGCGGTGACGGTGGCGGCACGCTCAGTGAGGGGTCTGCCGGGAGGAGTCCGCCGATGCCGCACGGGGAGATCGACGAGGCCTGGATCGAGGAGGCGGTGCGGCGCTACCGCCGCATCGAGTCGCTGCAGGCCGAGTTCGATCGGGCGGTGGCGACGGTCGAGGTCACCGTCCGCTCGCCCGACGGGCTGGTGGAGGTGGTGGTGACCGCGGGTGGGCGGATCACCGACGTCCGGTTCCTCGGCCCGCTGCACACCCGCAACCCCCGGGACGTCGCCGGTTCCGTGCAGGCCGCGGTGACCGCCGCGGCCGACGCGGCGCAGTGGGCCCGGGAGAAGCTGCACAACGAGACGTTCGCGGCGTACCGGCCGCTGGCGGGGGCGTGACATGGACCCGCTCCGCGCCCTGGCCGCCCGGCTCGACGAGGCGAGCGCCACACTGGCCACCCTCGCCCACACGGTGACCGCCGGCGACCCGGCCCACCCCGCCTTCGGCGCCCACGCGACGGGCCGACCCGGCGAGATCGGCCGGGCCCTGCATCGGCAGTGGACCACCGCCACCGGTGACCGGGCCCGGGAGGCCGGCGCCGCCGCGGCCCGGCTGGCCGCCGCCGCGGCCGCCCTGCGCGGCGCCGCCGACCGCTACGCGAGCACCGACGACGCCGCCCGGCGACGGCTGGCCCGGGAGGCCTGATGGACGCCTTGGACCGCCTGGCCGAGCCCGGCCTCGACCTGCTCGTCCGGGTCGACACGCTGCTCGCCGCCGGCGTCCCGGAGGGGCACCGGATCTGGCCGCTGCTGCGCCGCATGCAGGTTCTCCCCGGCGACGCGGTGCGCGAGTTCCTCGACCTGCACCCGGCGCCGCTGGCCACCGCCGGCCACGCGGTGCGCCGGCTCGTCCGGCGGTACGACGACGCCTGCGCCACGCTGGCCGCTCCGGTCGCCTGGTCCGGGCCGGCCGCCTCGGCGTACGACGAGGCCCGCGCGGCCCTGCTGCGCCACCTCGACGAGGGGCCGGAGAGCCTGGTCGGGCGGCTGGAGTCGACGGCCGGCTACGCCGACGCGCTGGCCGACTGGGTGGCGGGGAGCCGACTCGCCCTGGCGCGGGCGCTGGCCGAGGTGCTGCGCTCCGCCGAGGCGGTGACCGTGCTCGCCGCCGCCCCGCGGGGAGGCGAGACCGGTTCGGCCGGGGTGCTCGCGGCGGCCGAGATCGCGGTACGGGTGCTGGGGGTGCTCGGGGTGGCGTACGACGGCGCGGAGACGCTGCTGCGGCACTGGTCGCCGGGCTTGGCCGAGTCGACGTGGCGGGAGCGGACGGGCGGCGGGTCCCACCAGGACGCCTCGCTCCGCATCGGCTGACCTGCTCAGTCCGGGCCTGGCACCCGGGGGCTTCAGGGCTCGACGGCGCCGGGTGTGCCACGGCGTCGCCGCTCCGCGGTCGGTGGGAGCCGACCGGGCGGCGACGCCGTAGCCATCCCCTGCACCCCCCGCAGGTCTGCCTCCACTCAACGCCCCCGGAGGGCGAATGTCCTCCGTGCCGGCGACGATTCAGCCGTATGGGCGAGGATCAACGACACGACGGGTGGGGGCGGGTCGGACGATTCGACGATCGTGAATCGCTGCGCCGGGTGACGATCCGGCAACGCCCGGCCGGGCCGGGAACCGCGTCGCGTCGTAGGGTGAAGGGCATGGGCATGCTCTGCGCGGTCAGCTTCAACCGGTACGGGCGCCTCTACTACCTGGACCCGGGCGAGCTGCGCCCGCAGGTGGGCGACCGGGTGCTGGTGCCGACTGGCGACGGACCCGAGGTGGCCGAGTGCGTCTGGGCCGCGCAGTGGGTCTCCGAGGACACCGACGGCTTTCCCAAGCTGGCCGGGCTGGCCCAGGAGGAGGACCTGCGCCGCGACGAGCTGCTGCGCCGGCGCAAGGCCGAGGCCAAGGTCGCCGCCAAGCGGCTGATCCGCGAGCACGGCCTGCCGATGAAGGTGGTGGCCGTCGACCACGTGCTCGGCGTCCCGGAGGCCGGCAGTGACCGGACCACCATCTACTTCACCGCGCCGCACCGGGTGGACTTCCGGTCGCTGGTCCGCGACCTCGGGGCCACCCTGCACTGCCGCGTCGAGCTGCGGCAGCTCTCCGCCCGCGACTCGGCGCGGGTGCAGGGTGGGATCGGCTCCTGCGGCCGCGACCTGTGCTGCGCCACCTTCCTCAACGACTTCGAACCGGTCACCATCCGGATGGCCAAGGACCAGGACCTGCCGCTCAACCCGCTACGCATCTCCGGCGCATGCGGGCGGCTGATGTGCTGCCTCAAGTACGAGCACCCGCTCTACCAAAGGTTCCAGGAGTCCGCCCCGGCGATCGGCGCCCGCGTCTCCACGCCGGAGGGCGACGGGAGGGTGGTGGGCCACAGCGTCCCCCGCGACTCGGTCACGATCCGCCTGGACGCCGACGGCTCCCGCTGCTCCTGCAGCCGAGCCTCCGTCTGCGCCCCCCGCCAGGCCCACGACCAGCACTACACCCCCTGACTCCCCCGCCCGCATCACGCCCCGCCCCGCGGGCGGGAGGCGGTCGGGTCAGGTGAGGGTGATGGGGGGTTCGGCGAGGCGGGGAGTGAGAGGCCGCTTGGGGGTGAGCCAGGAGGTGGTGGGGGACTGGTCGGGGTTGAGCTGCCAGGCGTGGGAGACCCGGTCCAGCGCGATCGGGTAGATCGTGAGGGTGCCGTCGGGGTCGATGCGGAGGCGGAGGAAGGCCTTCGAGTCCTCGATGCCCTGGCCGGCGAAGAGCTCGTTGACGTTCACCCCGAACGCCCCGGCGATCAGCAGGTACGCCGCCACCACCTGGCTGGACACCAGGCCGATCACCGGCCCGTAGAGCACCGCCGCGGCGGCCACCGGCAGCGGCCACGGCCAGTCGTAGAAGGGCAGCCCCAGCCAGGCCCAGGTGCCGGCGGCGGCCAGGGCGACGTGCGACAGCCCGTGACCGACCCCGAGGATCCAGTGCCGGGAGTGCCGTTTCCCGCCGGCGCTCGGCGGCTTGGCGAAGAACGCCGCGCCCAGCAGCGTCACGACCAGCATGATCACCAGCGGCACGCTGAGCAGCCGCTGCTCGGTGGTCCCCACCCGGTTCGCCGCCACCCCCGCCATGGCGAGCATCAGCAGCGTGTGCAGTGTGCCCAGCAGGGTCGTGAAGCCGGGGTTGCGGAACGGCAGCCGGGCGAAGATACCCCAGCCGTAGCGCCGGGAGCGGGCCTTGTCCGGGTAGCGGGCCGCCAGGTCGTACGGGCGGCTGCGGCTGGCCCGGCGGGCGAGGGTGTCCCGCGGGGGCACCTCGAGCCGCTCCGGGAGCTTGTGCGTCGGGTAGAGATAGGCGCCGCCGCCCCCGCAGGTGATCAGCTGCCGGTCCGGGCCGGTGTAGCGGGCGTAGTGGTGCAGGTCGCCGGAGATCAGCAGCCGCACCTGCGCCCCGGTGGGGGCGATGATCGTACGGATGAAATAGTCGATCGAGTCGTACGCCGTGGGGTGGTCGACGGCCTTGACCCACGTCGGCGCCGCCACCGCGAGGATGATCCGGGACTGCGGGGTGAGCTTGCGGGCCACCGCGTCGAAGTAGGCGAGCTGCGGGTCGTCCAGGTACGACCCGGACTGGTCGTCGAGGCCGAGCAGCCACCAGCCGGCGGGCAGCTCGATGGCGAAGTACGAGCGGGACTGGCCGGTGTTCCAGCCGGCGAAGTGCCGGTCCCGGGAGCGGACGAAGAGCCGCAGGAAGGCGGTGAGGCCGTCGTACCAGTCGTGGTTGCCGGGGACCGCGAAGAGCGTCGGCCGCTCGGGCGGCGCCACCGGAAGCGCGGCCTGGTACGGCCCCTTGCACCGATCCTCGTACGCCTCGTAGGCCGCCGACGGGTAGACCTGGTCGCCCCCCATCACCAGGGTCTGCGCCCGGGGCAGCCGGTGCCCGTCCACCTCCAGTTCGGGCTGGGCGACCAGGTAGGCGATCGAGTACGTGGCGTCGAAGCCGTCACCCAGGTCGGCGACGTAGTCCAGCCAGAGCCCGCCGTCCGGCCCGACCTGCTTCCCGATCTTCGAGTCCAGCGCGCCCTGCAGCTCCCGCTTGTCCAGGTACGCCCCGAACAGCATCGCCAGCAGCGTACGGATGCCGGTGCTGATCAGCAGGAACGGCGCGAGCCACGGGACCGGCTTGCGGGGGGTGAAGCCCAGCTCCAGCGGATCGGTGCTGAGTGGCCGGCGGACCGCCCGCTCGCCCGGGTGCGCCTCGGGGATCGGTGCGGGCTCCTCGGGTACGTGATCATCGCTCACCTCGGGCAGGGTAGTCCGGGCCGAGTGCGAGCGGTGTCCCGCGAACGTACCAAACCTTCCTCGATGCCCGGATCCCCGTCCCCGGGATCCGGTTCGGCCGGAGGCCGGGGTGTGCCGTACACTTGACGATCGTTGCCGCCTTAGCTCAGTCGGCAGAGCGACGCACTCGTAATGCGTAGGTCGACGGTTCGATTCCGTCAGGCGGCTCGGTACAGAAGCCCAGGTCACCGGCCTGGGCTTCGCCGTTTCCCGAGGTCGATCACGTCGCCGCTGGCGGGCCGAGTCCTTGAATAGTCCTTGTCCCGTGCGTTGACCGCCTCATCCAGCCGGTTGGCGACCGCGTCCAGGTCGTCACCGAACAGCCCCGCGTACACGTCCAAGGTCATCGACGCCGAGGCGTGCCCGAGCATCCGCTGCACCGCCTTGACGTTGGCACCCGCCGCCACGGCCAGACTCGCCGCCGTGTGCCGCAGGTCGTGCGGAGTTAGCCCAGCCAGCCCGACCGACGCCGCCGCCGGCGCGAAGACCCGCGACCGGAAGTTGGTGTTACGCAGCGGCCCGCCGTTCGGAGCGGTGAACACCAGCGCGTCCCGACGCTTGCCGGCGACGTGCGCGGCCAGCTCGTCGACGAGGAACCGCGGAATCGGCACCGACCGGCGCTGATGGTTCTTCGGTGTGCCCTCGACCAGCTCCCCGCCGACCTCCGCGAACGCCACCGCCACCGTCACCCGACGCCGCAGCAGATCCAGCCGCGACACCCGCAACGCCGACGCCTCACCCCACCGCAGCCCGGTGTAAGCCAGGAACCGCACCAGCAGCCCGTACCGCCCGCACGCCTCCGCGAGCCTCGCCACCTGGTCGTGGTCAAGGAACACCGGTTCCTCCCGCACGACCCGAGGCAGCCGGACGGCATCTGCCGGATTCCGGGACATCCGGCCGTCCCGCACGGCGTGCGCCAGGGCCAGCGACAGCACCCGGTGCGCGTACCGGACCGTTGCCGGGGCGAGGCCGGAGGCGGTGAGCCGCTGCACCCAGGCCGCTACCTCCGCGTACGAGACTGCCGAAAGCGGGATGTCCTCCCAGGTCGGAAGGATCTGCCGCCGTAGCGCCAACTCGTACCGGGCACGGGTCGACGGCTTGAGCTGCACTTGAGCGGCCATCCACTGCGCCGCCCAGGCGCCCACGGTCACCCGCGCCCGAGCGGGGTCGATCAAGGCGGCCCGCAAGCGGGCCGCGCCGGCCCGGCCCCGGCCTGCTGGCGACCTCCGGCCGGCATCGGCCGGACCGGCCGGCCACGCTGACAGACGCAGGATCTTTGAAGACCTCGGGGCTCCGCCCCGAACCCCGGCCCTCCTCAGAGATGCCGCCGCGGATCCCCTCATCGGGCACCACAAGGGCTACCAGCCTCCCCAGACCGGGCCAAGGTCGTTCGGCTGGTGAGGCGCTCCACCTTGTCCCGGTCTGGGGAGGCTGGACGGTCTACGACTGCCCGACGAGGAGATCCGCTCCGCCGTACCTCATCTACCCCTGGGGGCGCTCTTGTCGCATGGCTCGTCTGGTTCGGCGACCCGGATGTGGATCTTCAGGTAACAGTCTTGTCGGCTCCGACCAAGTACGGGTGTATACCAATTCGGCATGACGAGAGGAGGTGGCAACGAGTGGTTGATGATCCATCCGGGCAGGAGATCGACGTGACGCGTGTCGGCATCGATCCAGCCGTGTTTGAGGCGTTCTATCGGCAGCACATCGATGCGGTGCAAAGCTTCCTGGCACGTCGCGTCTCAGGCCCGTATCTCGTGGCAGACCTTACCGCTGATGTCTTCCTGGCTGCGATTGACTCCGCGTCAACCTATGACCCCGATCGGGGGACGCCCATTGCCTGGCTGTATGGAATCGCGCGGCGAGCTGCCGCGTCGGAGTACCGCCGAAGCGAACGCGAGAGTAGGGCCGCGGATCGATTGGCCGGCCGTCGGTTCGTCGATGACGAGGACTATGCCCGGCTGGAGCACCGCATCGACGCCGAACGGCAGTCGCGTGTGCTCTATCGGGCGATGGACCAGCTCTCGGATGGCGAACGAGCGGTGCTTGAGCTTGTTGCCCTCGACGGGCTGACCGTGGCTCAGGCCGCGCGAGCACTCGGAATCGGCGGTGTTGCTGCCAGGGTACGGCTTTATCGAGCACGCCGTTTCCTTCGCGATCAACTAGCCGTGCGTGGTGACGAACACCCTTCCCAGCTGGCATTCGCTCTTGAGGTGGAATCATGAAGCAGCAGCATTTCGAGGCAGCGCGTTTCGAAGATCGGCTCCTGATGGAACTGCGGCAGAATGTGGCGCAGCGAGCCGAGGAGCTTCCTCATAGCAAGGCAACTAGCAGTCCGGTGATGGCAGAACGCCGTACGACGCACCGGCGGCTGGTTATGGCAGGGGCGTTCACGATGGCAGCCGCGGTCAGCGCAATCGCAGTGACCCTGGCTCAGCCGGTTTCACCCGCCTATGCGGTGAGTGAAGGTCAGGACGGAACCATCACGGTGACCGTCAACTACCTCGATGACCCCGCGGCCGCCAACGAAACTCTCCGTCAGGCCGGGGTACCGGCCGTAATCATGCTACCCACGCCCGCTGCTGATTGCCCGGCTGAGGACCGAGGCACAGTCCTTCCTGAGAGTCTCAGTAGCGCGTACAGCGTGGTGTCAGGGCGTAGCTATCTCGACGTCGACCCGCCAGTTCCGGACAATTTCGTGAAGCTCCGACCCGCACTGATCCCCGCCGGACAAGTGCTGATCCTAGTTCCCGGATCCACACTGACCGATGGCGCGAGTGAGCCGACGCTTAATTTCGTTCGGTATCAGCAGCCGGGCCCCCGCTGCGTCGTCGACCGCTCAACCCTCAGCGGGCCCCTCCCGACCGCCTCCATGAACACCGAAACCCCAGGGTCGCCGCCGTTTGATGCGTCGCCGGAGGCTGAGAACTCGACGGAATCACGCACGGGCTGATTCGTACGCTGTGAGTTTGATCGAAACGGTGCCGTGCACATGGCACCGTTTCGTCACTGTTAACCCTCCGCTCGCCGCCACCATCCGTAGCCCCCTGCCCTGGAGGCATCCGTGAGCAAACTGCTCAGTCCTGATCTGCTCCTGATCGCCGCAGTCTACATAGCGGCGGCCGGCATCGCCGTCGTCTGGATCATCAGTTGGATGTATGGGCAATTCACTGAATGCTGCGGGTCGCCGCGTCAACGGAACGGTACGCATCCAGTCCGCAAGAGGCCCGTTGACGGTGAGGGAGCGGTGAAAAGTACGGAGGACATTCCGCTGCTAGACCACCACGCGCCCAGGTCGGCGGGACGGACAGTTTGATCTCATAATTCCGGTCACCGTGCCATCCTCGTGCCAGTAGCCGGTACCCCCGATGGTCACCCGCGGGCACGAACGGTCACACGCCTCCCGCCGTGACCTGGACCACCTCGTGATAGCTGGCGATGATCTTCGTCCTTCCAAACTGACGCTCCGTGCCGCCCGACCCGCGCAGTCCGCATCTAGTCCGCAAGAGGCCGACCGACAGCGGGGGAGTGGTGGGAGATATCGAGAAGCGTTTCCGCTGCTAGACGCCCATCTGCCCAGGTCGGCGGCGCGGGTGTTTTGATCTCGTAATGCGTAGGTCGACGGTTCGATTCCGTCAGGCGGCTCCATAGGAAGGCCCAGGCCACCGGCTTGATCGCCGATCACGACCTGGGCCTTCTTCGTGCCGTCGCGAGGTCGAGCAGCCAAACCTGCTGTCGACAGCAACCGTGACAGCAGCGGGCCGGGACGTGGGCAGCCGCCGGCCGCCGGGCGCGGACGGTCGCCCGAGGTCGCAGACACGGACGGACCCCGCCGGATACGTGTACCGGGCGGTCGACCAGTACGGGCAGGTCATCGACGTGCTGGTGTCGGCTCGCCGGGACGCCGGCGCGGCCCGACGGTTCGTCCGACGAGCATTGTCGGCGTTGAAGGTGACACCCGCGGAGGTGGTCACCGACGCCGTCGCGGTCTACCCCAGGGTGCTGGATGAGCTGATCCCGTCCGCGTAGCCTCACGTCGAGCAGTACGCGACCAACCCGATCGAGGCTGATCACAGCCAGCTCAACGCGTTCATGCAGAACCTCCGACGCGGACACTACGAAAACTCGCCGTCGACACCCCGCCCGCTCTGCGGGTCGCCGCTGCGTTCACCGAACTCACCCACGCGATCTGACCGCAGACCCGGCACAGGTTCAACACGTCCGTCGATCCGATAATGCAACGGCGCCCCTACGGCTGCGCTGACGACTTCCGCCGACCACACCGGCTGGCGGCTCGAGATCGGTATTCTCGCCCTATCCGACGCCGTCAGGTACGACGTTCCGGCATCCGCCGAGGCGGTGGCGTCGTTCCGGTTGAACAGACAGGTGGGCGACAGGTGCAGAAACTCAGCCTGGATGCGCTGGCCCGCGAGCATAGCGAGCGGGCGGCGGCATCCGGGTCCGGTCGCAGCGCCGAGACTGTCTTCGGCGGACATGAACGGATGCTGCGACAGACGATCCTCGCGTTGCGTCGCGGGGTCGAGCTCAGCGAGCACGAGAACCCGGGCCAGGCGACAGTGCTGGTGCTACGGGGGCGGGTCGAACTGATCGGTTCCGCGGCAAGCTGGACCGGACGCCAGGGGGACCTGATCGTCGTGCCACCGGAGCGGCACCGCCTGGTCGCCCACGAGGACGCGGTGGTGTTGCTGACAGTCGCAAAGCTCGGTCAGTGAAGACGGTCGGCCCGCCCTTCCCCCGCTCCCGCGCGGGCGACGGCCGCCGCCGCGGCTGAACGGTCACCGCGACCGCACGACCTCATCGGGCACGACGGGATCGCCCAGCAACAGCTCCGTATCCTCGACGCACGGCGACCCGGAAGTCGAAGCCGTCAGCGACGCCACGGCGAGCGGCACACAGCAGTGACCGCGACGGGGCCAACGCCGCGAGACGGCCCGGCGGTGTGGGCACACAGGGGGCGAGGTTGGCCGGGATGCCGTCGGTGACCAGCAAGGTGGCGTAGGCGTGCCACTGCACCTGAGTACGTTCGGGCGGTGCATCGTACGCAGCCATCCGGCCACGTGGGTAGCGCTCCTAGCCGCCGGCTCGTGCTGGCCAGCACGGCAGTGAGTTTATGGAGCCTGTTTTACACGGGATACCGCGGCTACTACGCGGCCGGCGGTACCTGGTTCCTCCCCGGTCGGCCAGCCGACCCGGCTCAGTTTCGGCTCATCAACGCCGCCGCGGTAATCATCTTGGTCGTCGCCGCCGTGACACCGTTCGCGATCCTGCCATTGTGGCAACGGCGGGGGGTGGTGTGGCGGGCGGCGCTCGGGCTGTGCTGGACGGTCGCAGTTGGTTGCGTCATGCATGCGCTGATCAACGCCACCCAGCGGATCCTCAGCCTGCCCGGCCTGCTGCACATCGAGTATCGGGCGTCGGTTTGGGCCTCGATCAACACTCGGACCACCGACCTGCAGGACCTGCTGTTCAACGAACCCTGGTTCCTGCTGGAGGGACTCGGCTTCGCCGACTCGCCTGGATCGCGCTGGGCCCCGGGCCTGACCGGCGCTGGTGGACCGGCACCGCGGCCGCGGCGACGGTCGGCCTCACCGTCGTCGGCCTGCTCTCAGCGTTCGGGCTCGTCGGCGAGTTCATCATCGTCTGACGCCGACTCCCCCGGGCGGGGTCGCAGCTCCTTCGCGTAGAACCCCATGCGTCCAGGTCATGGGAGGCGGCATCTTGATCTCGTAATGCGTAGGTCGACGGTTCGATTCCGTCAGGCGACTCCATTGGAAGGCCCAGGTCACCGGCTTGATCGCCGATCACGACCTGGGCCTTCTTCGTGCCGTCGCGAGGCCGAGCAGCCAAACGAGCAGCCGAAGCTCACCGACGCGACACCGACCCGAACATGCCTAAATGGGTGGTTTAGCGGGTTCCGGGGGCAGGTTCCACGCGCGGCGGGCGTCGGCGGCCGCCGCTCCGGCAAGCACGACGGCGGTGACAATCGTGGCGGCTAGCGGTGGGGCGGGTAGCAGTGCCGGGTAGGGCAGGATCAGCGCGATCAGCGTGACGACGCGCGCGCGGGAGACCCGACCGAACACCTCGTATTCGAAGCGGGCGCGGCCAGCGATGAATAGGGCCGGGCCGAGCAGGATGGGCGCGATCCAGGTTGGCGGAGCGTGGCCGAAGGGGTCTTCAATCGTGATCTCGTACCCGAGGGCGGTGACCACGACACCGATGATCATGACCAGGTGTGAGTTGGCGGCTGACCGGGCGAGGTGGGCTGGGTTGCTCGATTTGGTGATCGCCTCAGAGAGGATGTGGCCCGCGCGGTAGAAGTAGATTCTCCAGAGGAGCACTGAGGTGAACGCGGCGGCGGCGAAGGCGGCCGTATGGTCCCGGTCGAAGGGCCCGGTGCTGTAGGTCAGGCCGATTACCAGGATCGTCTCGCCGAGGGCGATGAGGAAGAATTGGTGGTACCGCTCGGCGAGGTGCTCGCCCGCGATATCCCAGCGGGAGATGGTGGAGCGGCCCAGCCGCGGCGTCGGCCAGCCGAAGCGCCCAGCGGCGTACTCCACTCCGAGGGCTAGTATCCATAGTGGGATGAGGCTCAGGCCGTTGATGATCCCGCCGACGATCCAGAGTACGCCCGTGGCGCAGTAGGTAATGAGCATCCGGACTTTCAGCAGTCGGCGTTGCCGGTCCCGCAGGGCGAGCAGGAGCACCAGCGGCCGGGTGAGGTGGCCGATGACGTAGGCAAACGCGAAGGCCTCCGCGTACCCGGTGAAGGCCCGCGGGATGGTCACGCCCATCACGAGGCCGGCTCCGAGCGCCACCATGACCACCACCTGAATGGCCGTCGAGTCCGGGTCGTAGCGGCTGGTCGTCCAGGCGGTGCCCTGCCAGAGGGCGTACAGCGCGAGCAGCAGCAGAAGGGTTTTGCCGGCGCCGGGCAGCGCCCGAGACAGCGCGCTTCCGCCCGGCTCGATGGCCAGGTTCTCGTACGCCCGCGCGACGATCCGGGTCAGCGCGAACACGAACACCAAATCGAAGAAGAGTTCGAGGAACGTCGCCTGTTTCGGATGAGCGCCGGCGGGCTTCGGTTCGGCGAGGCTACTGTTCCACATGATCACCCGTCCGCTTGATGCCTTGGTGCAGTCGTCGTAACACGCACCGACAGCGGCAGGGGCGATGATTAGAGAAAGGCAGGCAGCCGAGCCAGCTCGCTGCTAGCCGCGAAAATGGCGCTCACCCGTTCCGCACGATTGCGTAAGGTTGTCGCCTCCGGCCCGAACCCAATGGACGTCAGCGGACGCAACCGACTCTCGCCGAAAGCGCCTGGTAAGCGAGATGTCGCCGGCCAGCTCCCACGGGTGGGCGGGCCGACGGCAGACCGGATGGCAGCGATGCGCGTCAGTTGGCACGACGGCCCACCCGGCATGGGAGTGGGTGATCATCAACCCGCCCCCTCCCCAGGCAAGCATCGTCAACCCGGGGTGAACCAGCCCCCGGACATTTTCTCGATCCGGTGCAACCGTGGCGTCGCTCTGCTGCGTGAGTGGGAGGAGCAGCCACCGAGGAGAGTGGGGTCGGCGTGACAGAGGAGGACTACCGGGCCTTCTACGCATCGGCGTTCGCGCGGTTGGTCGGTCAGGTGTATCTGCTGACCGGCGACTTTGCTGAGGCGCAGGACGCCGTTCAAGAGGCGTTTGTCCGAGGCTGGAGCAGACGTCGCCGGTTCGCCGACGGGGACGAGCCGGAGGCGTGGATCAGAACCGTCGCCCGCCGGATCGCGGTCAGCCGTTGGCGCTCCGCACGGTCCGGGTTGGCGGCGTGGCGGCGCCACGGGCCGGTTCCACACGTGCCTGCGCCCGGCGTCGAGACTCCGCTGATCGTGGCGGCCCTGCAACGTCTGCCCGAGGAGCAGCGGCGCGCGATCGTGCTGCACCACCTGTGCGATCGGTCCGTCGATCAAGTCGCCGCAGAGACGGGGGTGCCAGCCGGAACGGTCAAGGCCCGGTTGTCGCGCGGGCGGTCCGCTCTGCGACAGATCCTCGACGAGGCGGATGCCTCGCATCCGTGGAGCCGGCCGGACTCCGGCTCCACGCCCCTCGCGGGCGAGCCGCGGGCCGGCACGCCGGGCCGGTCCGACCGATCGGACGACATCATAACCTTGGAGCGTCGTCATGCCTGAACGCCAATACCCCGACCGAGAGAGCCGCGAGCTCGAAAGCCCCGTGGCCGGGAAGCCTGCCCTGGAAAGCCCGCTGCCCGGCCTGGACACCATGCTCCGGGACGCGGCCGACGACGCGACGCGCCGGGCGATCGTGCCGCCGTGCGACCTGGTCCAGGGTCTGGCACGGCGCCGCCGTACCGCGAAGGTCGCGACGGCCGGCGTGTTCGGGGTCGTGCTTTTCCTGGCGATCGGGGTGGCGGCCGTCACCGGTGCCGGGCCTGACCGGGACGAGGACCGCCCGCGGCCGGCCGCGTCGGCCACCGCCCTCGACCCGTCGTTGCGCGAGTACTGGACAGAAATCCCGATCCTGACCTGGACGCCTGACGCGGGACGCACGGCGTCGGCCGTGTCTTCCACGAACGAGTTCCTTACGGCGGTGTTCTCCGCGCTTGGCCCGGGGGATCACGACTTCTCCCAGCTCAACGATTTGCGGACGGTCTTTCCCGACGCTCCGGTCGGTGGCCCGGCCATCGCCATCGATCAGTCGGTCACGAGAGCTGAGTTGGAGCACGCCGCCGCGAACCTGCGCAAGCTCGACGGCGTGCAAGACGCGCGGGTCGTCGAGGTGCCCGGCCTGTGGTTCACCGTGTCGGCCACCGGCCCCGCCGTCTCCGGCAACGGAATGCCACCGGTCATCGACCTCGAGGGGATACGCCTCAACGGCTCCGCCAGCGGGCGGCACCGTGACGCACAGAAACGTTGGGTCAACTGGGTACGCGCCACGTACGTCGGACCGGCCATCGACCGCGCCACCTTCGACCTGCTGCGCGCACGGACCGCCGAAGCCGTGCACATCGATGTCTCGCAGGTGGTGGTCACCGCGGAATCCTCAGCCAGGAACCCGAAGCCGACGACGAGCTGACGCCGGGCTCAGCCAAATGCGCGCAGCCCTCCCAGCGCGGTGAACTTCCCCGTCATGCAGAGGTCGACCAATGTCACCCGTGCTGGTCAACGCTTCCGGGCTGGGTCGAATTGGTGCCGGTAAACCGTCACCTGGTCTCATCGATGACCGCACAGAGTGCCATCACCGACAGGGTGCAGCGTGGCCGTGGGATCCGACGAGTCTGTCCCGGCCGGGTACTCGGCCGCCCACTGCTCCTCGACCGGCGTGTACGGCCCATAGAAGGACTCCCCGGTCTTCTCTGAGGTGTACCAAGGATCTTGGACATGTCCTCCGACTTGAGAGGATGAGTCCATGCCCGAGCAGCGTCGTCGGTTCAGTCCGCAGTTCAAGGCCGAGGCCGTGCAGATGGTGATCGAGACCGGGAAACCGATCGCCGTGGTCGCTCGTGAACTCGGAATCCATGACGGCACCCTGGGCAACTGGGTGAACGCGTGGCGCCGTGAGCACCCGGAGCCGGACCAGCCCGTCAACCCCACGGAGCGTGCCCGCGTGAAGGAGATGGAAGAAGAAATCCGCCGGCTGCGGATGGAAAACGAGTTTCTAAAAAAAGCCGCGGCCTTCTTCGCCCGGACGCACCCGTAGCGGTGCGGTGCGCGCTGATCGACGCGGAGAAGGCCACCTACCCGGTCGCGTGGATGTGCCGGATGCTGCGCGTGCCCCGCTCGACGTTCTACGCCTGGCGTAACCGGGCCGAGACCGCGACCACGGCCCGCCGGCGGCAGCTGGCCGAGCAGGTACGGCGGGTGTTCGACGCCTCGCGGGGCACCTACGGGTGCCGGCGGGTGACCGCGGCGCTCAACCGCGAGGGCATCGCCTGCAGCGTCGGGCTGGTCGCCGACCTGATGCGTGAACTCGGCTTGCAGGCCTGCCAGCCACGCGCCTACAAGCGCACCACCGTGCCCGGCCAGCAGCCGGTCTCCAGCCCCGACCTGATCGCCCGCGAGTTCACCGCCGTCCAGCCCGGCACCCGGCTCGTCGGCGACATCACCTACCTGCGCACCGGGCAGGGCTGGCTGTATCTGGCCACCGTCATCGACCTGGCCACCCGCATGGTCGTCGGCTGGCAGACCGCCGACCACATGCGCGCCAGCCTCGTCATCGACGCCCTCGCCATGGCGAAACGACACGGACATCTACGCCCCGGCGCCGTGTTCCACAGCGATCGCGGCTGTCAAGGCGGATTCAATCGGTCGTCGCAACACTGGGTTGTTGGAGCGATCGTAGGTGTTCGTCGAGGGCTTCGGCTGGGGTCTTCCAGTCGAGGGTTTTCCGGGGTCGGCTGTTGAGGGCGTGGGCGACGGCGTTGATCTCGTCGGCGCTCCATCTGGACAGGTCGGTGCCTTTCGGGAAGTACTGCCGCAGCAGCCCGTTGGTGTTCTCGTTGGTGCCGCGTTGCCAGGGGCTGTGGGGGTCGGCGAAGAACACCGGGACGCCGGTTTCGACCGTGAAGCGTGCGTGCGCAGACAACTCCTTGCCGCGGTCCCACGTCAGCGATCTGCGGAGCTGCTCGGGCAGTTGGGTGATTGTCGCGGCGAGGGCTTTGCTCATCGTGATCGCCCCATAGCCGGCGAGAGCCGGCCCGTTCTTCGTCCGCGGGATCACACCCCAGCCGTCCTCACGAGGCAGGTGGATCAGCATCGTGAACCTCGTCGTCCGCTCGACCAGTGTCCCGATCGCGGAACGCTGCAAACCGATGATCAGATCCCCTTCCCAGTGCCCGGGCACGGCACGGTCCGCGACTTCAGCGGGACGTTCACTGATCAGCGTGTCGCTGGTGACGTGCGCCCACGCGCGTTGCTTCGCGCGTGCCCGGGGAACGCGAAGCGCCCGCCCGGTCCGCAAGCAGGTGACGAGTTCGCGCTTGAGGGCGCCGCGGCTCTGGACGTAGAGCGCCTGGTAGATCGCCTCGTGGCTGATGCGCATCGACTCATCCTCCGGGAACTCGGCCCTGAGCCTGCGGGAGATCTGCTCCGGGCTCCATCCGATAGTCCATGCCCGATCACCACGGTGAGGCTTGTTGCGGCCCTTCCACTGCGGGCCCTGCGGCCCAGCGACCAGTCGGCCGCCCGCTGTCCGGATCGCACCCGCAAGCCGTTGCTGGACGTACTCTCGAAGCCGCTCATTGGCCAGCAGCTTCGCGGTCTTCGGCCGGCGGGCTCGACGCTCAGCATGCCACTGCGCAGTCGAAGCCTTGTAATCCAGGCGGTACGTCCTGGTCGAGGCGTTGCGCCGCAACTCCCGCGAGATCGTCGACGGGTCCCGGCCGAGCTGGCGTGCGATCTCGCGGACGCCCATGCCTTGCGCCCGCGACAGAGCGATGTCTTCGCGCTCGCTGAACGACAGATAGCGGCCCGACACCCTCGGCGGCAACGCAGGATTCACGCCGCCAGCGTGCCGGAACCACCGGAACCCGACCGGCGAGGACACGCCCGCCGCCGCGGCCGCGTCCTCGGTCATCACACCGCGACTGATCGCAGCCCAGAACCTGACCCGGTCCTCACGCCACGCCACCGTCGGCCGTCCCGGCGAAGGAATCTGACCCCGATACTCCCGAACCCGCTTCTGCCCCAGCCCATACGCCATCGCTTCACCTCTCCGACAAGGTGTTGCGACGACCAGTTGAATCCGCCCAATACACCTCGGCCGAGTTCGCCCGGTTCTGCACCGCCAACAAGATACGCACCAGCGTCGGACGCACCGGCGTCTGCTGGGACAACGCCGCCGCGGAATCGTTCTTCGCCACCCTCAAAAACGAGATGTACCACCGGCGACGCTTCGACACCCGCGCCCGCGCCAGCTTCGCCGTCGCCGAATACATCGAAATCTTCTACAACCGCCAGCGCCTGCACTCAGCGCTCGACTACCGCACCCCAGCCGAAGCCCTCACCGAATCCCAGACCCGCATCGCAGCCTGACCAGCAAACCCACGAGGCACTGTCCAAGATCCTTGACACAGCCCACTCGATCCGGGCTAGAACTTGCGTGCCATCCACGTGCCATTAGTCCCACCACATGCTTGACAGTGAATCCTCCCAGGACATGCTTGATGGCCGGCCTAGATACCCGAGTCGTCATCAGCCTGGCAAGCTGTCGCCGTGGATCGTTCGGACCTCGACGTCAGAGACGCTGTCGAGGGGGACCGCCTGGCGCAGCTGATGGAGCTGTTCGCCTCGGAATGGTGGACCGCAGAGCGGAGCCCAGACGACGTGACGGCGATGTTGACGGCCTCCGATCTGGTCTTCGCCCTGGTCCAGCGGTCAGCCGATCGGCTCGTGGGGTTCGCCCGGGTTCTCACGGATGGCGTCTACCTGGCAGTCGTACTCGACGTGATCGTTGCGTCGCATGCCCGAGACTCGGGTGTGGGCCGCATGCTGCTCGACGCGATCGTCAACGACCCCCCGGTTGACCCAGGTGCGCAGCATCGAGCTTGTCTGCCAGCCCGAGCTCTTGCCGTTCTACCGACGATGGGGCTTCACGGAGGAAGTCGGACGATCGCAGTTGATGCGACGGTCCTCCGACCCGCTCCTGGCATCCCCACGCCGGTAGCAATGGCGAGACGATCATGTCCAGTGCGGTGTCCACTAACGTTCACCAGGTTTGCGGTGGGTGTTGTGGATCCTCGCCGTTCGGGCGAGCGACTCCCCACTGGGTGGTGTGGCGGGCCTCCGCGGGCCAACCGATCCTCGCGCCGCCCGGGGTGGGCGGCGGGGGTCACGCCGGGACCGGCCGGCACCGGGCAGTCGTCGCAGCCGGCCGACGGTTGTCCAAGCAAGATAGGCAACTGCCGTGACGGTGAGAGCCGTGAGCAGGACCTGTATGGACCACGGGGTAACCCATGCGATCCTCAGAACAGTGAGGGCGGTGTGATGACGCGAGGTTTCGGGGACGGTGACTTCCCATTCGTAGTTTTCGTCCGGATCCGTGGTCAGTACCTGCCACCGTGTGCTGACGGGCGAGCCGTGCACCGGTCCTGAAGCGATCAGACCCACCCGGCTCCAGTGCCCCACGCACCGACTTTGCTGCCTCTCCAACTGGTCGTAGGTGACGTAGCAGTGGTCCACTGCGACCCGAGCGGGCGTCGGTATGACGCCCGCTGCGTAGGCCACCGCGACTACGGCTGCGACGAGCCCGATCCGCGAGGCCGCTCGCCTTACGGTCGGAGGGATGAGAGTGACTGGCATCATGCCCTCTCTCAGTTCCGGCAGGGCTTCCCGGGGAAGTCCGCTCAGCCCAACTGTGCCGCGTCCGGGCCCTCGCCCCAGATGTTCATGATCGTCCAGCGTGTTAGCCCGTAGACCAGCGTCCAGCCGACCGGCGTCAGGTAGGACGCCACGATGACGAATGCTGCGACAGTGCCGGCTCCGATCCGGTCCCGCAGTGCCTGCTCTCCCTCGTCCCTCAGCGCGCGCCGGCCCCGCCAGGCAAGAAACGCTGCGAACAGCGGGGCCAGCCAGGCCACCGCCATGGCGAGCATGGTGAACCAGGCGAACGGATGAGCCAGGGAGCCGCGCACCGACTGCCCCTCACCCAGCGGCGCGTACACCATGTCGTACACGCTGTTGCTGTTCCCGCCGTGCGGCCCGCCTAGGAGCCCGAAGAGGAAGATGAAAACCGCGAGCCCGAAAGCCCACACCAGGGCCAGCTGTGTGCGCCACAGTCCGTTCGTCATCAGTCCAGCACCCAGTTCAGCAGCAGCCGGCCCGGCGGCAGCAGTGTGAAGACGAGGAAGGCCAGCGTGAGCCCGGCCGCCCCGAACACCCAGCGCCGCAGCGCGTCGGACATCTCCCGACGCCACCTGGCCAGCGAGGTGAACGACATCAGCAGGAAGAGGACCGCGGTCATCGGTCCCACAATCGTGATGACCATGGCTGGAATCAGCAGCACCAACATCGGCCCGCCGAATACGTCGCCGGGCGCCTGGCATCCGGTCGTCAGCGAGCAGTGATCGGTCCCTTGGAAGGTGAACCTCACAAGGTAGGGGACGACCGCGCCCGCCAGATAGAGCGCAACCATCGAAAGCTGCCCGACCACGAGCAACCGCGCCGCGACGAAACGGGATCCCGGCTGTGACACGCCCGAAGCATACGGTCCGTGGATCTCCAGAACCAGTACGAGCGTGCGGGGTCAGGTCGCTGCTTTCAGGCGTTCGCGCGTGCCACCGGCAGGTGCCGCTCGTCGTGGTGGTGCCATACCCTGCAGCCATGGAGGCGCTGGACGTAGGTTTCGCCGTCGGCGCCGGCGTCGTTGCCGGCCTGAACGTCGCCGTCGGTGTTGCGATGCTGGTGCGCAGCCGCCACCAGCCCGGGGCGATTCGCTGGCGAGGGCAGCGCCTGGTCGCACCGCGGCTCTTTGCCTGCCTCCATCTGTGCCTCGGGCTGTTCTTCGCCACCATGGCCCTCAGCGATGTCCTCTTCGAGCCTAGAAGCAAGGGCGATGACCTCATGTTCCTCGTAGGAACGGTGTTCGCCGCTGCGGGCATCGTCTCCAGCGTCATGTGGTTGATCCTGTGGTTCCACGGGCGGAGTAGAACAGCGCAGCATCCGACGGCACAACAATGATGGACGGCCTGAAAGCGGTCTTGGGAATTTACGGATAAGAAGGACCACACGCCTACTCGAGGAACCAGCATCATTATCTGCCGCAGGGATTGGCTCCACGACATCAGTGTGGGAGAGCCCTACCGGCGATCCGGGTATGGGAGAGCGATCCTTGCGGCCGTAGAGGCGGTGGCACGGGAAGGGGGTGCGACTCGGCTTGGGCTTAACGTGTTCGGCCATGACGCGCCCGCGATCTCGCTGTTCCAGCCACCATGTCGCGCCCGGCTTCGCGTAGCCGCGGACCATTGCCCCGTCCGACGGCCGGGACGAGCCGACCAGCGCGACCGCCCCCGTCCCACCGCATTCCCCGAGGTACGGCGCGGCTGTTACCGCCGATCCAGACTGGTACCCGTGGCCGCTGCACCGGGAGGCGCCCGCGTCACCCCGTTTACCCGGTAGTGCTGCCGGCGGTGGTGGACCGGGGAGCCCGACCAGAGCGCGGAGAGAACGGTCAGCGCCTCGTCGAGTCGCTCGGCGCGCACCCGTGCCGACGAATCCTCGCCGTACGCGTCGAACTCGGCTGGTACCCCACCTGGGCCGACGCCGAGCACCACGCGCACCACCAGCGACGGCTCGGCCAACTCCCCGAGGATCGCAATGTTCACGCCGCGATCATGACCTGAGCCTTCTCTTGATGCTCGCTTTGAAGCAAGGC
This sequence comes from Micromonospora rhizosphaerae, assembly GCF_900091465.1. Taxonomy (NCBI): domain Bacteria; kingdom Bacillati; phylum Actinomycetota; class Actinomycetes; order Micromonosporales; family Micromonosporaceae; genus Micromonospora; species Micromonospora rhizosphaerae. The sequence goes on from NZ_FMHV01000002.1 coordinate 1,339,509, forward strand.
CGCCAACAGCGCGGGCGGCAGCGGTAGCGTCGAATTGTCTGACGTGGTGATACCGGCGGATCGCACGGAGTTCGACAACACCACCTAGCTGAACCAGTGACCACCGTGACAAACGTGATATCCGTGATCACTCCGGTGCACCCGCCCAGTGTGCCGCACCTGGTGGACGCCTACGAATCGCTTGCGTCCCAGGAGATGCCAGCAGGTTGGGCATGGCAGTGGGTCGTGCAGGAGGATGGCCGGATTGGAGCGGCTTCGGCAGTACTGCCAGAGGACCCGCGCATATCCGCCGACACGGGACGGAAGGGGGGCGCCGGGACTACCCGCAATATGGCGCTTGCGCGTGCAACGGCTCGACGGTCGGATGGGAACGCGCGGACCCGCCCGAAGGTCAGTTCACCCGCACCCACATCCTGAACTACTTCCAGCAGAACAACTACCGGCTGCCGGTCCACCCCGCCACACTGTGCATCCGCAGGCAACTGGTGCTGGCGCTCGGCGGCTGGACGGCTCTTCCTGGTGGCGAGGACACTGGTCTGCTGCTCGGCGCGTCCGTGATCGCCGATGGCTACTTCATCGGCGAACCCGGCCTGCTCTACCGCAGGCATCCGGACCAGATCACCGGCCAGGCCGACTGGACCAAGCCGAGCGAGTGGATGCCTCGGATGCGTCTCATCGAGGCTCGCGCTCTCGCGCTCCAGGACCTCTGGGAACAGCGATAACCATCGAGCCGCATGGGTTCTAGGCCGGGTGGCCGGCACGAAGGTGCCTGACGGCGGAGTACATCAGCGGTGGCGGGTCCGGCTCCCCTGCAGCCCACATCGGTTCGAGCAGGAATCCGGTGTGATTGCCCCACGCAGTCCGGTCGAGGATCCTGCCGACGAACCGGCGTGGGCAGTTGCCGATGATCGGCACACCGGACGGGTCCGGTTGCCAGGTGCACTGGGCGAACTTGTCCACCTCGTCGCCGGTCCGGGTGCCGAACAGCTCAGCTAGTTCGCGCTGGTCGTCGGCCAGGCCGTGGACGGCCAGGAGCTCAGCCGCCATGGCGACGCGGTAAGTGTGGTTGTTCTGGGAGAGCCAGACCACGAACCGGTCGGGTTCGATGCTGCACTGCGAGGCAAATCCCACCAGGCAGCCCGCACGCTCACCAGACCGCGGATGGACGGTAGTGACGATGAACATCGGGCTGTCCAGCCCGGTCAGGAACGAATCGAGGCCACCGCGCTCGCCCATGAGTGCCTCCTCCGAAAGGTGTCGCCGTCGTAAGTACGACATATACCGGAGGTGGTTAGCCAAATTCGCGCGCGCAGCAGGACCAGCGCCGGTTGCGGGGTCGGGGAGGCCCCCCGGTGGCGTGGACCGGCCGCTAGGGTGGCCGCCGTGCCTGCCGAATCTCCCGCTCTCACATACAGCCGCACCGGAGCAACCCCCCGCGTCACCGTCAGCGGTGACCGGATCCGTGTGGTGGACGGCCTACGGCTTCTCGCCGCGCTTATGGTCGTCGCCTACCATTACATCGCCTTCGGCGGAGGCTGGGCCGCGCCGGTGCAGGACGTGTTTCCGACGGCACACCTGCCCGCCGCGTACGGCTGGCTCGGTGTGGAGCTGTTCTTCCTCATCAGCGGTTTCGTCATCTGCATGAGCTGCTGGGGTCGGTCGCTCGGCGAGTTCTTCACGTCACGGGTCGCTCGCCTCTTCCCGGCCTACCTCTTCGCCGTTCTCGCCACGACCGCGATCGTGTTCCTCGTGCCGGGAGGGATCGGTCCGAAGCCCGTCCGCGACGTCCTGGTCAACCTCACCATGCTCCAGCAGCCGCTCAATGCAAAGGACGTCGATGCCGTCTACTGGACGCTGTGGGCTGAGATCCGTTTTTATCTGCTCTTCGCGCTCGTGGTGTGGCGGGGCCTGACGTACCGCCGCGCGGTCATGTTCTGCTTCCTCTGGGCGGCCGCGGCGATGATCATGACCAAGTACGACGACAGCCCGCTGAAGCAGTTGCTCATGCCGGACATCTGCTGGTACTTCATCGCCGGGATCGCCTTCTTCCTGATGTACCGGTTCCGTCCCACAGCGCTACTGGTCGGCATCGTGGCCGGGTGCTTCCTCGCCGCCCAACGATTCGCCCTCATCAAGCAGGGCCGCGCGGAGCGGAACATCGGCTATGACGTCCCGGACTGGCCCGTCCTCGTCCTTGTCGTCGCCTTCTTCCTCATCATGGCGCTGGTCGCGACCGGCCGCTTGTCCTGGGTGCGATGGCGATGGCTTCCGGTTGCTGGTGCTCTCACGTATCCCCTCTACCTCCTGCACGAATACATCGGCTGGGAGGTGATCCGGGTCCTCGAGGGCATGGTTCCTCCCACTCTGTTGCTGCTGGGTCTCGTCGCCGCCATGCTTTTCATTGCATGGATGGTGCACCGGCTGATCGAGCGGCCCGGTATGCGGTGGGTGCGCGCGACGCTTCGTAGCGCGCTGGCAGAAGTCCGCCAGGCGCCCCTGGCTGAAGAGGGCAGAGCACGGTTCTTCCTCCCTCGACCGCTCGCCGGCAATGAGGAGTCCCGCCCTACTGTCAACGACCCGCAGCGCGCCGACTGGCCGACCGAGGTGCAGCTTTCGAAGCTCGACCGCCCGGACCCGGATGCGATGTCGGTTGGCCCGCGATAGGAGGACTAGGCGGGGCGCCTGGAGCGTCAACCCGGCGAACATCGACGACCAATCCGTCTCCCTGCCGGGGATCCTCGGTATGCCAGCCGGCGTACGCCGCCCGGCCTAGTGGGGATCTCAAGCGGCCCGGCGGGCGCGGCCCAGGATGTGGGCCGCGCCCGCCGGGCCTTTCGGCAGGGAGGACGTGCGTCAGAAGTTGCGGCGCGGGTCGGCCGGATCGGCCGGGAAAGCCGTGCCGGAGACGCCGGCCTTGCCGTCGTCACCCATCGAGGAGGCAGCGTACTCCACGCCGGGCGTGCCGAGGGTACGACCCTCGTGGATCGTGCCGCGCCAGGCGCCCGTCTCGACGCCCCGGCCCTCGATGTACGACTTGAACTTCTCCAAGTCCGCCTCGGCGCGCTTCTCCACGATGTGCAGCTTGTCGCCGGCGTTCTCGACCAGCCCCTCGGGCTCGTACTCCAGCGAGAGCCGGACCTGGGTGCGGTCGGTGTCGACCGGCTGGAAGTAGACGGCGCCGGCGTTGGTCGCGCCGTCGGTGGCCGCCCAGGCGACCTTCCGATCCGGCACCTGCTCCAGGATCTTGGCGTCCCACTCGCGCTTCACGCCCGCGATCTCGGCGACCCAGTGCATCCGCTTGTCGTCGAGCTGGCGCACCTCCTCGACGCCCCCCATGAACCGGGGGAACTCCTCGAACTGCGTCCACTGGTTGTACGCGGTGCTCACCGGAACGTTGACTTCGATGGTCTTCTCGACCTTGGTGGTCATCAGCACTCCTCATCCTTGTCGTCTTCAGGAGGGCTCTCCTCGGTCATCAGAGTTCCTACCCGGAGAAAGAGCGCCTAACCACAAGGACCCGTGCACAAGGGACGGGCCCGCGTCGAGTCTCCTCGATCACGGGCCCCCGACGACCGGATCCCTCTCCTGCCCCTCGGCGCACTGCCGACGTGGGATCAGCCGGCGGTGTTGCCGGAGTTGGCGGCAAGGATCAACACGAACACGAACATGAGGATGCCGAGAATCGTGAAGATGTAGCTCAGCACGAGGCCGGCGGTGGCCAGTCCGCCGCCCTGCTCGCCGGTCTGCCGGATCTGCCTCTTGGCGATGTGACCGAGAACGATACCGACCGGGGCGAAGACGAAGGCGAACACCAGGGACAGGATCGCCATGACGTTGGTGCCGCGGACCTGGGGCGCCGGGGCGGCGGCGGTCTGCGGGTGCTCCGCGTACGACGGCTGACTCATCGGACCCTCCAAAGTGAATCGCTGAAGAGCTTCCTGATATCCAGCCCGTCACCTGCATAAACATGATGATCGATGGGGCGCGCGGCGGATCCGGCTGGAGGAGACCGTCGGATGACGTGCCGGAGGCCCAGGTCAACGCTGACCTGGGCCTCCGTTCGTACGAGGAAGCTCAACCGTCCTCGCGGTCCGGGCTCTCCAGCCGGAAGAAGTTGCTCTGCCTCTCGTCGGAGCGTTCCTCCTGGTAGATGAAGTTGAGCCGGCGCTCGTCGAAGGCGCGGAACCACTCCTCCCAGCCGATCTCCCGCAGCCGCTGCTCGCGGCCGTTGGCCGGGAAGTCGAAGCGCAGCACCCCGGGGTGCCCGTCGTGTTCGCTGCCGTCGACCGTGCAGGGCACGCCCTTGCGCGCCTCGGCCCACCGCCGGATCACGTCGTGGTCGGTGGTGACCAGGCTGCGCCCAGCGCGCTCCGGCTCGTCGTCGACCGAGGTGATCTCCTGGGAGTACTTCACCGACCTGGAGCTGTGCGCGCCGGTGCGGATGCCGCCCTTGGTCGTTGACCGGCTAGCGCCTGTTGACCGGCTAGCGCCTGTTGACCGGCTAGCGCCTGTTGACCGGCCGGCGCCTGCGGAGGTGCTCTTCTTCGCACCGTCGCCCATGCTCTTGACCAAGGCCTTGACCAGGTCGTCCTTACGCATGTCGGCGGTGTCGGTGACACCGCGCCGGCGAAGCCGGTCGCGCAGCTCGTCCACCTTGAGCCGGGCGATCTCGCTCTCGTTGATGTCGGGGGTGTTCGGGGTCTGGTTGCCCGGCGGGTTCTTGGTCGCGGTCGAGCCGCTGCCGCGCCCCGAGTTGCTCTTCGTGGGCATCGAACATCATCCTTCCTCGACCCGTGTCCAGGGGTTACAGCGCCGCATGACGCGGTGGGCCGTCCCTTGATCTGTACCCTCAGCCGACCGCCCAAACGTCAGGCGTCCTCCGTCGGCAGGTCGTGCAGGGTGCGTACCGGGGAGAAGGCCACCCAGAGCAGGCCGCCGAGCGCCCCGGCCGTGGCGATCCAGAGCGCCGGTCGGACCCCGATGCAGCGAACGACCAGACCGGATCGGGACCGGTGGATCAGGCGTAGATGGTCTTGACGTACTCCGGGCCGTAGTGGCGTTCCAGCTCCGCCAGGCTCTCCGCCGGCGCCTCGACCTCCTTGATCAGCTGGGCGCGGGACGGCAGCACGTCCGGCCGCCAGGTCTCCGGCTGCCACAGCTGGGACCGGAGGAACGCCTTCGCGCAGTGGTAGAAGATCTGCTCGATCTCCACCACCACGGCCAGCACCGGCCGGTGCCCCTTGACCACCATGTGGTCGAAGAACGGCGCGTCCCGCACCAGCCGGGCCCGGCCGTTGATCCGCAGCGTGTCGGTGCGGCCCGGGATCAGGTAGATCAGCCCGACGTGCGGGTTGTCGAGGATGTTGCGGTAGCCGTCCGCGCGGCGGTTGCCCGGCCGCTCGGGGATGGCGATGGTCCGGTCGTCCAGCACCAGCGTGAAGCCGGGCGGGTCGCCCTTCGGCGAGACGTCGCAGCTGCCGTCCGCGCCCGCGGTGGCGACCAGGCAGAACGGCGAGGCGGCGAGCCACTGCCGGTCCCGTTCGTGCAGCGCGGTCCGCTCCTTGGCGACCGCCCGGGGCATCGGCGTCCCCAGCAGCTCGCGCAGTTCCTCGTGCGAAGTGATCTCCGCCGTCACGTGATCCTCTCCCGTCCGTTGAGCCGGGTGGCGGCCGGTGCCAGAGCAGTGGCCCGGACTTCGCCACCGCCAGCCTAGGAGAGCGCGTCGAACGCGAGGTTTGCCCACAGGTCCGTGGGGTACCGCCTCACACGCAGCGCGCCGGATGTGACCGATGGAGGCCGGAGATGGAGAGCCGACTGAAGCTGCTCGGTCACCCCGTGCACCCGATGCTGGTGATGTTCCCGGTGGCGCTCCTGGTCACCGCGGTGATCTTCGACATCGTGGACACGGTCGGTGGGCCGGACTTCCTCGGCGAGGTGGCGTACTGGAACATCACCGTCGGGCTGATCGGCGGCCTGCTGGCCGCGGCGGCCGGCGCCGTCGACCTGCTCGCCATCCCCACCGGCACCCGCGCCAAGCGGGTGGGGCTCACCCACGCCGCCGCCAACCTCGCGGTGATCCTGCTCTTCGCCGCGGTCTGGGTGGTCCGGCTCAACGCCGACTCCCGGGCCGCCGGGGGCGCCCTGATCGCCATCGAGGTGGTCGCCGTGGCGATCCTCGGCGTCAGCGCCTGGCTCGGCGGTGAGCTGGTCGACCGGCTCGGCGTCGGCGTCGACCCGGAGGCCGGCCTGGACGCGCCCAGCTCGCTGCGACCCCCCGCGGCGACCCAGCGGATCGGAGAGGTGCGATGACGGAACAGTCCAGAGGTGGTGGCTTCGGCCGTGTCTGGCGCGGCCGGCAGCAGGGCTGGGACCCGATGGGCGAGCTGCAGTCGCTGCGCTCGGAGCTGAGCCGCCTGGTCGGTGGCCGCGCCGGCGCGCCAGAGGTCGACCTCACCGAGGCCGCCGACGGGTGGGAGGTGATCGTCCGGCTGCCCGGGGTGGCGCCGGAGGAGGTGGCCGTCGAACTGAACGACCGGGAACTCTGCGTCCGGGCCCGCTCGGAGGCCGAGGTCAACGCCGACCAGGGCATCCCCGGTGGGTTCGAGACGCGGGGCTTCGAGTACCGGATCGACCTGCCGTCCCGGGTGGACCCGGACCGGATCGACGCGGTGATGGACCACGGCCTGCTGCGAGTCCGGCTACCCCGGGCGACCCGGCCGGCGCCGCGTACGATCACCGTCGGCCGCGCCGGCCCCCGACCCGCCCGCCCCGGTACGCCCAGGCTCGCCGACCCGGCCGCCGACCGGGAGATGCACCACCCGGACACCACGGCCGACGAGATCGACCGGCTGTAGCGGGTCGGGTGGTCACCGCGTCCCCGCTCGGCCCGGTCGCCGAGCCGGTCCCCGACGTCGAGCGGATCGCCGTGCTGCGGGCCAACGCGCTCGGCGACTTCATCTTCGTCCTGCCCGCGTTGGAGGCGCTGCGGGCCGCGTACCCGTTGGCGGAGATCGTGCTGCTCGGCGCGCCCTGGCACGCGAAGCTCTGGCGCGACCGGCCCGGCCCGGTGGACCGGGTGCTGGTGGTCCCGCCCGCGCCCGGCATCCGGGGCCCCGACCCGGGTGAACCGGAGTCCTCGATGGACGACTTCCTGGCTGCGGCCCGCAAGGAGCGCTTCGACCTGGCGTTGCAGGTGCACGGCGGCGGGGGCAACTCCAACCCGGTCGTCTCCGGGCTCGGCGCCCGGGTCACCGCCGGGCTGCGGGCCGAGGACGCCCCGCCGTTGGACCGCTGGATCCGGTACGTCTACTACCAGCACGAGGTGATCCGCGCCCTGGAGGTGGCCGGGCTGGTCGGGGCGCCCGCCACCACCATCACCCCGCGGCTGGCCGTCACCGACGCCGACCGGGCCGAGGCGCGCGAGGTGCTCGGCGAGCCGGACCGGCCGCGGGTGGTGTTGCACCCCGGGGCCACGGACACCCGCCGGCGGTGGCCCCCGGACCGCTTCGGCGAGGTCGCCCGTGCGCTGGTCGGCGACGGGTACGAGGTGCTGGTGACCGGCATGCCCGCCGAGCGCGAGGTGGTGGAGACGGTGGTCGCGACGGCCGGCGCGGGAGTGCGCCCAGTGGTCGGCACGCTCGGCCTGGGCGGGCTGGCGGCCTGCCTCGAGGGTTGTGAGCTGCTGGTCTCGAACGACTCCGGCCCGGTGCACCTGGCCGCCGCGGTCGGCACCCCGACGGTGGGGATCTTCTGGGTCGGCAACCTGATCAACGCGGCCACCCCGCTGCGCGCCCGGCACCGACCGATCGCCTCGTGGACGACCCACTGCCCGGTCTGTGGCGTCGACTGCACCCCGGGGATCTATCCGCACCGCCCTGGGGACGGGGAGTGCCCGCACCGCGAGTCGTTCGTCACCGACGTCCCGCTGGTGGAGGTGCTCGAGGCCGCCCGCGAGCTGCTGCAGGGGTGAGCTGAGCTCAGGCGGGCTGCGGGGTGTCGGAGTCGGCGAGGACGACCTCCCACGCCTCCACGTCCCGCTCGGTCACCGTGGTCGGCGACTCCAGGTGGTAGGCGCCGCTGGGCAGGATGCCCGCGCCGCCGTGCCGGGCCATCACCGCGAGCTGCGCGGCGACGTCCTCGCCCTGGTGCCGCTCCTGCAGCCGGCGCCAGAATTCGAAACCGCCCGCGTCGACCAGCTTGACCCGGTCGTACAGCACGCAGCCACCGATCCAGGAGATCTTGTACGCCCGCCAGGCGCCCGCCGGCAGGCGCAGCTTCTCCGTGACGTGCAGCAGGTTCGCGGCCGGGTGGATCTGCGCCCGGTCCCAGGCGGGGGTGCCGGGGCGTACCAGCTCGGGGGTGGGCGGGCCGTTCCACTCCTCGTAGTGCCCGTGCGTCTCCGGCCGCACGTCGTCCGAGTAGGACAGGCCGTGCACGGCGTTGCCGACGAACCCGCAGCCCAGCTCCCGAATCGCGGTGACCAGCCGGGACAGCGTGCCCGGTTCCAGCCAGACGTCGTCGTCGAGGCAGAGCACGTACCGGGCGACGGACCGATCCAGCAGGTAGGCCCGGTGTTCGGCCAGGCCACGCCGGGGCAGCCGCCGGGTCAGCAGCACCCGGTGCCCCCGGTGACGCAGCACCCGGACCATGGTGGCCGCCGCCGGATCTGCGTACGCCGGCTCGTCGTCGGACTGGTCGCTGACCACGACCCCGAAGTCCGGTACGCCCTCCTGAGCGGCCAACCCGGAGAGGGTGACCGCCAGCTCGGCGGGGCGGTTGCGGGTCGGGATCAGCACGTCGAGCTGCCGGGGCCGGCGGAACCGCTCGGGTGCGCCGGGGTCGAGCGGTCGAGTCACGTCGGCCTGCCGGTGGCGGGAGAGCTCTTCGGCGCCGAGCCGGGCCGAGCAACCGACTGCGCGCGGATCCGCTCGATGATCGCCGAGGTGGAGCGGTCCGGCACGTAGCCGAGGGTGCGGACCTGGCCGCCCAGCCGGCGGACCAGGGGCGCCTCCGGGACCATCTCCGGCGGGTAGTCGCCACCCTTGACGTAGACGTCGGGGCGGACCGCCTCGATCAGGCGGCTCGGGGAGTCCTCCTCGAAGACCACCACGTGGTCCACGCACTCCAGCGCGGCGAGCAGCGCCGCCCGGTCCTCGACCGGGTTCACCGGGCGGTCCGGCCCCTTGAGCCGCCGTACGCTGTCGTCGGAGTTGACCGCCACGATGAGCAGGTCGCCGAGCGCGCGGGCCTGGGTCAGGTAGCGCACGTGTCCCGGGTGCAGCACGTCGAAACAGCCGTTGGTGAAGACCACCGAGCGGCCCGCGCGCCGGTGGTCGTCGACGATCGCGCTCAGCTCTTCGGCGTCGACCACGGTCGGGTGCCCGGTCTCGTCCGGCCCGCTGCCCAGCGCTCCGAGCAGGTCCTCCCGCCGGCACACGCAGGTGCCGGTGTCGGAGACCGTGATGGTCGCGGCGAGCTGGGCGAGCTGGGCGGCGGTCGGCAGCGTCGCCTCGGCCGCCAGGGCCAGCGTCATCGCGGCCAGGTACGCGTCCCCGGCGCCGACGGCGTGGCTGGCCGGGACCGGGGTGCTGTGGCTGCGCCGGGGCTCGCCGTCGGCCCCGCCGACCACCGCGCCCTCGGTGTCCAGGGTCACCGCCACCACGTCGGCGCCGGTGTGCGCCCGCAGCTCGGCCAGGCGCGACTCGGCCAGCTCGGCCCGGTCCACGCCCTCGCCGGCCGTCGCGTTCACGGTGACGCCGCTGCCGGTCACGGTGAGCCCGTCGCCGGTCATCGCCACCCGGTCCTCCCCGGGCGTCGGCTCCCCGGTGGGGCCGCCGGCCCCCGGGAAACCCGCGCCGAGCGGGCCGAGGTTGGCGTCTTGGCCGGCCGGGTGGCCTTCCTGCTCGGCCTGGCCGCGCTCGCCCTCTGGGGCCGCGCCGAGGTCGGAACCGTCCGGCCCGGCCGACCACTCGCCGGCGCCGCCGGGTGCGGCGCCGACGGTGAGCTCGGACGGGCCGTCGGCCGGGTCGGCGACCGGGTGGTCCAGGTGCAGGTCGGGGCCGCTGCCGCCGCGTCCGGCCGGGCGGGGCGCCGCGCCGAAGCCGGCCGCGGCGCGGGCGAGCAGCCGGGCCGCCTCGGCGAAGCTCGGGGTCACCACCGTCGGGTTGAGGCCCCGCCAGTGGACCAGATCGTGCGCGTCGAGTGCCACGGTCGCGTAGCGGTCCCGGTTGGCGACCAGCCAGGCGCCTACCGCCGCCGGGAGCGCGCCCAGGCCGTAGTCGCAGACCACCAGGGTGGGCGCGGCCCCGTCGGCGACCGCCTTCAGCTCTTCGGTCGCACAGTCCAGGGCGATGATCAGCCGGGCTACCCCGTCCTCGTCGAGCGCTTCCTCCGGCTCGCCGGAGTCCTCGCGCAGCAGGATCTGGTTGCCGGCGAGCATCCGGCGCTTCACCGGGGTCGGCCGGCCGGGCTGGTTGACCGTCCGGTCCCAGACGCCCGCGCGGTCGAGGCAGTCGTGCAGTTCGTCGCCGGCCGCGTCGGCGCCGACCGGGGCCACCAGCACGGCCCGGCCGCCGAGGGTGGAGAGGTTGACGGCGGTGTTCGCCGCCCCGCCGGCGGCGGAGATGCGCCGGCGCAGGGTGAGAACCGGGGCGGGTGCCTCGCGGCAGAGCCGCTCGGACTCCGCGAACCGCCACTCGTCAAGCATGGCGTCGCCGACGACCAGCACGGGACGCCCCAGCCAGCTCTCCACGACGGTGGCGAGCCGGCGCTCTTCCGCTGCTGCTCCTGCCATGCCTTCCCGGGTCCCCCGAGGCTCCCGGGCCAAACCTGCCCGCTCGCCGCCCGCCCACGCCGGCCGTGCGTTTCGGGCTTTTGGCGTCGGGAACGGGTTCAGCTGACCCCCCGGAAAGGAGAAAACCATGGCAGCGACGCTGCAGGGCAAGCGGATCGCCTTCCTGGCCGCCGACGGAGTCGAGGAGGTCGAGTACGTCCAGCCCCGCGAGGCGGTCGAGAACGCCGGTGCCCGGGTCGAACTGGTCTCGCTCCGGCCCGGCTCGATCCAGTCCTTCAACCACCTCGACCAGAGCAAGACGTACGACGTGGACGTGACGGTGGCCCAGGCCGACGCCGGGGCGTACGACGCGTTGGTCCTGCCCGGCGGGGTGGCCAACCCGGACTTCCTGCGCACCGACCCCGACGCGGTCCGGTTCGTGCGGGCGTTCTTCGACGCCGGCAAGCCGGTCGGCGTGATCTGCCACGGGCCGTGGACGCTGATCGAGGCGGGCGTGGTGCGGGGCCGGCGGTTGACCTCCTGGCCGAGCCTGCGCACGGACCTGACCAACGCCGGCGCCAACTGGGTCGACGAGCGGTGCGTCACCGACAACGGCCTGGTCAGCAGTCGCAAGCCCGACGACCTCCCGGCCTTCTGTGCCAAGATCGTCGAGGAGTTCGCCGAGGGGAAGCACCGCCCCGTCTGACCTCGTTGATCATAAGGTTGGCGGCGGTAGCCGAGATCGACATCGCCGCCAACTTCATGATCAACCGGCTTCGGGGGCATGTTCCGGCCGGTGCGGGAAAGAAGGCGGGGTGACGACCGAAGCCCATGCCCGGCCGGCGCTGCACGCCGGCCAGATCCGCCTGCTGATGTTCGGTCTGATGACCGGGATGCTGCTGGCCGCGCTCGACCAGACCATCGTCGGTACGGCCCTGCCCACGATCGTCGGCGAACTGGGCGGCATCAACCACTACTCCTGGGTGGTGACCGCGTACCTGCTCGCCTCCACCGCGTCCACCCCGCTGTACGGCAAGATGGCCGACCTGTACGGGCGCCGCCCGGTCTTCATCTTCTCGATCGGCACGTTCCTGCTCGGCTCGCTGCTGGCCGGCCTGTCGCAGAACATGACCCAGCTGATCGTCACCCGGGGCGTGCAGGGGCTGGGCGCCGGCGGCCTGATGACGCTGGCGTTCACCATCATCTCGGACGTGGTCTCGCCCCGGGAACGCGGCCGCTACCAGGGCCTCTTCGGCGCGGTCTTCGGCATCTCGTCGGTGGCCGGCCCGCTGGTCGGCGGCTACTTCGCGGAGACCAACTGGCGCTGGATCTTCTACATCAACGTGCCGTTGGCGATCCTGGCGATCGTGGTCTGCTACCACGTCATGCGGCTGATCCCGTTCGAGCGGCGCGAGCACGCGATCGACTGGCTCGGCGCGGGGCTGCTGGTGGCCGGGGTGAGCTGCCTGCTGCTCGCGCTGAGCTGGGGCGGCAACCGGTACGCCTGGAGTTCCGGCGTGATCATCGGGCTCTTCGTGGCCGGCGCGGTGTTCGGGGTGCTCTTCGTGCTCCAGGAGGCCCGGGTGCCGGAGCCGATCCTGCCGCTGCGGCTGTTCCGCCAGGCGACGTTCACGCTGGCCAACCTGGCCGGCTTCGTGCTCGGTCTGGTGATGTTCGGGTCGATCATCTTCATCCCGCTCTACCTGCAGATCGTCAAGGGCGCCTCGCCGACCCGCAGCGGTCTGCTGATGCTGCCGATGATGGCCGGCATCATCTTCACCTCGGTGCTCACCGGCCGCGCGATGAGCCAGATCGGGCGGTACAAGTGGTTCCCGGTGACCGGCTCGGTCGTGCTGCTCGCCGGCATGCTGCTCTTCACCCGCCTGCACGTGGAGACCTCGCTCTGGGTGGCCTTCGGCTTCATGGTGGTGATCGGCGTCGGGCTGGGCCTCTGCATGCAGTCGCTGATCCTGGCCGTGCAGAACGCGGTGGCCCCGCGGGACCTGGGCGCCGGCACCTCCTCGGCGACCTTCTTCCGGTCGCTGGGTGGATCCTTCGGGGTGGCCATCCTGGGCGCGGTGCTGTCGTCGCAGCTCACCGGCCAGCTCGCCGACCGGCTGCCGGGCGCCATCGCGCAGCTTCCGCCCGATCAGCGGGCTGCGGTGGCGGCCCGTGGCGGGGCGAACATCTCGATCAACGACCCGGCGACCATCCTCGCCCTGCCCGGCCCGGTCCGCGCCGCCATCCAGGCCGCGTTCGTCGAGTCGCTGCACCTGGTCTTCCTGACCGCCGGGCTGATCGCCATCCTGGCGGTGCTGGTCACGTTGGCCCTGCCGAACGACAAGCTGCGCGGCGCCGGCCCGCAGGGGGCCACCGGCGGCGCAGACCCGCTCGGCGGCAAGGCGGCCGCCCCCGGCGGCAAGCCGCTGACCAGGGAGTCGAAGGAGGAGGCCGCTGCCGAGATGGAGGCGAAGTCCCAGACGATGCTCTGACCGGCCGCCGTTGATCGCGGGTTCACCTTCCCGTGAAGCGAGCAGGCGGAGCAGTCCTTCCGGGAGGGACCTCCTGGGGCGGATCCGGGTGGGCGGTGAGCAGGTCGAGGATCAGCGCCAGCGGCGGCCAGGCCGCCCGACCGCGGCGGGTCACGGCGTACGCGCGCAGGAGGGCCTGCGGTCCGGTGAGGGGCAGCAGGCGCACGCCGGGCACGGTCGGCTGGTCGCCGGGGAGCAGACCGACGCCGAGTCCCGCGACGATGAGGTCCTGGACCAGTTCGAGGCTGTCCGCGCGGTGCACGATCCGGGGCTCGAAGCCGGCGATCGAGGCGATGGTGCGGACGACCACCTCGTCGGCGGTGTTGCGCGAGTTGACGATCCAGTCCTCGTCGCGGAACCGGTCGAAGACCGTCGGGGCGTCCTCCGCCGGGCCGGGCGCCGCGTCGGTCGGCACCCCGAGGTGCCACGCCACCGACCACAGCGACGTGGCCTCCAGCGCTTGGTCCGCGGACAGGGTGGCCAGGTTGTAGTCGTAGGTGAGCGCGAGGTCGACCTCGTCGGCCGCGAGCAGCGCGTACGCCTCGGCCGGCTCGTGCTCGTGGATGCGGAGGCGCACCCGCGGGTGGTCCGTCGCCAGCCGGGCGGTGAGCGGCAGCAGCGAGCGCCGGACGGCGGTGGCGAAGCCGGCGACGCGTACCGTGCCGGCCGGCTCGGCCCGCGGGTCCAGGTCGAGCCGGGCCGCGTCGACCGCGGCGAGGATCGTCACGGCGTGTTCGGCCAGCCGGCGGCCGGCCGGGGTGAGCCGGACGCGGCGACCGTGCGGCTCGACCAGCTCGGTGCCCACCTCCCGGGCCAGCGCCGCCAGCTGCTGCGACACCGTCGAGGTGGTGACGTGCAGCTCGTCGGCGACCTGGCGCATCGAGCCGAGCCGGGCCAGTTCGCGCAGCAGGCGCAGGCGACGCAGGTCCACGAGGGTTATTGTTCACGATCGCCGAATGTTTCGTCCAGAAATGGAACGTGGACGCGAACGGTCCCCAGCGGCTCTACTATCCGCATGACCACCGCGACCTCTGCCCGTGCCGGAACCGCGATGGCGGTCGCCTCGATGACGTGTGTCCAACTCGGGCTGGCCGCCTCGGTCGGGCTGTTCGACCGGGTCGGTCCGGCGGGCGCCGCCTGGCTGCGCCTGGCCTGGGCGGGGGTGCTGCTAGCGGTCGTGGTCCGGCCCCGCCTGTCGGCCTTCACCCGCTCCGCCCTGCGGGCCTGCCTGGCGCTCGGCGTGGTGACGGCCGGCGTCACCATCCTGTTCATGGCGGCGGTGGCCCGGCTGCCCCTCGGTACGGCCAGCGCGCTGGAGTTCCTCGGGCCGCTGGGCGTGGCCGTGGCCCGCGGTCGGGGCGGCACCAAGCTCTGGCCGGCGCTCGCGGCGGTCGGGGTGCTGCTGCTCACCGAGCCGTGGCACGGCGGCTCGGACCTGGTGGGGGTGGCGTACGCGCTCGGCGCGGCGGCCTGCTGGGCCGCGTACATCCTGCTCACCCAGCGGGTGGGCGACGAGGTCTCCGGCATCCGCGGCCTGGCGGTCTCCATGCCGGTGGCCGCCGTGGTCGCGACCCTGGTCGTCGGTCCCTCGACGTTCGGCAACCTGACCTGGCAGGTGCTCCTGGCCGGCCTCGGGCTGGCCGTCCTGTTGCCCGTCGTTCCGTTCGTGCTGGAACTGCTGGCGCTGCGCCGGCTCACCGCCGCCGCGTTCGGCACGCTGATGAGCCTGGAGCCCGCCATCGCCCTGGTCGTCGGCCTGGTCGCGCTGGGTCAGGTGCCGGGCGTCGGCGCGGTGGCCGGCATCGCCTTCGTGGTGGTCGCCGGGATCGGCGCGGAACGGTCCGGCGCCCGGCCAGCCGCCGGGCGGGGCGACGACTCCGGGGTGCCCAGCGAGCGGCCCGCGGGGGTCGGCGCCGTCACTTGAGGATCAGGCGGTTGGTCTGCTCGAAGACGTCCAGGTCGGCGAGGGTCTCGGGGACGCTGGCGGAGAGCGGGGCGGGCAGCTCCTCCGGGTGGAAGAAGTCCGCGTCCGTGGTCTCGTCGGTGACCCTGAGCAGCTCGCCGTCCCACTCGTCGACCCGGAACGCGGTGGTGAAGATCTGGTAGGTGTGGCCGTACATGTTGGTGTGGGTGCGGTCCGGCCCGGTGTAGAGGGCGAACGCGCTGACCCGCAGGGCGCGCAGCCCGGTCTCCTCGCGTACCTCGCGGACCGCGCAGTCGGCGATCGACTCGCCCAGCTCCATCGCGCCGGCCGGCATCGCCCAGTGCCCGTTGTCCGAGCGTTGGATCAGCAGCACGCGGGCGGCGTTGTCCCGGACCACCGCGCGGGCGCCGACGAACATCAGGGTGCGGTCACCGGCGAGGGCGCGCAGTTGGCCCACGTACGAGTCGGCCCAAGAGATGCTCACTCGGACAATTTACGCAGGTTCGCCGGGGCGGACCGGCTTTCCGGGGGTTCCCAAGGTGTGACCGGCGACACTAACTTGCTACCCATGCGTAGCACGATGATGGACGCCCCCCTCCAGGTCGCCCGGATCCTCGAACACGGCTCCACCGTGCACGGCACGGCGGAGGTGGTCACCTGGACCGGTGCCGAACCCCGCCGGATGTCGTACGCCGAGGTCGGCCGCACCGCCGCCCGGCTGGCCCACGCGCTGCGCGACGAGTGCGGGGTGACCGGCGACGAGCGGGTCGCCACGTTCATGTGGAACAACAACGAGCACCTGGTCACCTACTTCGCCGTGCCGAGCATGGGCGCCGTGCTGCACACCCTCAACATCCGGCTCTTTCCCGACCAGGTCGCCTACATCGCCAACCACGCCGAGGACCGGGTGGTGCTGGTCGACACGACGCTGATCCCGCTGCTGGCCCGGGTGATCGGCGAGATGACCACGGTGCGGCACGTGGTGGTGGTCGGCGGGGGAGACCCGGCCCCGCTGGTGGCCGCGGCCGGCGACCGGATCGCCGTACACCACTGGGACGCCCTGCTGGCGGACCGCCCGGACTCGTACGACTGGCCCGAGGTGGACGAGCGCGACGCCGCCGCCCTCTGCTACACCTCCGGCACCACCGGCAACCCCAAGGGGGTCGGCTACTCGCACCGCTCGATCTACCTGCACTCCTTGCAGGTGTGCATGCCAGAGAGCTTCGGGCTCGGCCCCCATGCCCGCGAGCTGGCCATCGTGCCGATGTTCCACGCGATGTCCTGGGGGCTGCCCTACGCGGCGTTCCTCTCCGGGGCGTCGCTGATCATGCCGGACCGGTTCCTCCAGGCCGCCCCGATCGCCGAGATGATCGCCGCCGAGCGGCCGACCCTGGCCGGCGCGGTGCCGACCATCTGGACCGACCTGCTGGCGTACCTGGACAGCCACGAGGTGGACACCTCCTCGCTCAAGGAGGTGATCGTCGGCGGCTCGGCCTGCCCCCCGGCGCTGATGCACGCGTTCCACGAGCGGCACCACATCGACGTCATCCACGCCTGGGGGATGACCGAGATGTCCCCGCTCGGCTCGGTCTCCCGGCCGCCGGCCGGCGCGACCGGCGACGATGCCTGGCGTTACCGCTACACGCAGGGCCGGGTGCCGGCCGGGGTGGGCGCGCGGATCGTCGGCCCGCTCGGCGAGCCGCTGCCCGCCGACGGGACGTCCGTCGGCGAGCTGGAGGTCCGTGGGCCGTGGGTGACCGCCCGGTACGTCGGGGACGAGACCCCGGACGAGGAGAAGTTCCGCGACGGCTGGCTGCGCACGGGTGACGTCGGCACGCTCTCGTCGGACGGCTACATCACCCTCACCGACCGGGCCAAGGACGTGATCAAGTCGGGCGGCGAGTGGATCTCCTCCGTCGAGCTGGAGAACGCCCTGATGGCGCACCCGGCGGTGCTGGAGGCGTGCGTGGTGGGCGTGCCGGACGAGCGCTGGGACGAGCGTCCGCTCGCGACCGTGGTGGTCCGGGAGGGCGCCTCGGTGACGGCCGAGGAGCTGCGCGATTTCCTGTCGAAGTCGGTGGCCCGCTGGCAGTTGCCGGAGCGCTGGGCGTTCATCGACGCGGTGCCCAAGACCAGCGTCGGCAAGTTCGACAAGAAGGTGGTCCGCTCCCGGTACGCGGAGGGTGGCCTGGAGGTGCGGGAACTGACGGCGTCGTAACACTTTCCGACGTACTGTCGCTGCAATGGGTAGGGACTGATCCCTGTGGACATCCCTCCCCAGGGGCGGCCCCGGCGTTCGCACCGCGCCGGGGCCGCCCGTTCCATTGCGGGGGCGACCCGCACCGTCATTGTCGCGAAAGTTGTTCGCCTCTGTCCCGTTGACGGAGAAATCCGTTTCGCGCTCTTACGTCTCGCTCGTGGTGATGAGCACCTTACCGACCGCCCCGGCTTCCACCGCCTCGTGTGCGCCCTGCGCCGAGGTGAGCCGGTGGTGGTGCAGGGGCAGACCCGCCTCCTCGCCCACTCGGATCGCGTTCTGGTTCACCGCAGCCTGCAGGTCGACCACCGCCTGGGCCTTGGCCGCCTTCGGTGCGGTGTAGATCAGCACGAACTGCCATCGAGCGTTCGGCACCATCAGCGGCCGGATCGGCAGGGTGACCTCCGGGCCCCCGTCGTCGGCGTACACGCACACCGCGCCGCCGTTCATGAGGACCTGGACGTCGGTGGCGGCGTTGCGCGCCGCGGAGACCTCGACGATCGTGTGCACCCCGTCGGGCGCGATCTTGCGGACCTCCTTGACCACGTCCTGCTCCCGGTAGTTGATCACATGGGAGGCGCCGGCCGCCGCCGCGAGCTGGGCCTTCTCCGGGCTGCTGACCGTGGCGATGACGCAGGCATCCGCCCAGCGGGCGAGCTGGATCGCCGCGTTGCCCACCGCGCCGGCCCCGCCCTGCACCAGCACCACGTGGCCGCCGAGCGCGCCGGCGTGCAGCCGGCTCGGCATGTACTCGCCGGCGGTCAGGCAGCGGTGCGCGGTCATGAACGGGATGCCGAGACAGGCGCCCAGGTCGAACGAGGCGGAGCCGAGGCGGATCGCGTGCCGGACCGGGACCACTGTGTACTCGGCGGCGGTGCCCCAGGGCCGCTGCCAGGCGGCCTCCCAGAGCCAGACCCGCGAGCCGATCAGGATCTGGTCGACACCCTCACCCACCGCCTCGACCACCCCGGCGCCGTCCTGCCCGGGGATCTGCCAGCCGGCCGGGAGCGGCCACTGCCGGCGCGCCTTCCAGTCGGTCGGGTTGACCCCGGAGACGGCCATCCGCACCAGCACCTCGCCGGGGCCCGGCTCCGGTACCGGCCGGTCGACCAGCTCGAGCACCGACGGGTCGCCGTTGCGCTCGTACACGATCGCCTTCATCCCGTCTCCTTCACGCCCGAGGCCGCACCGCGGCCTGCGGTACCCGGCCGGTCCCTGATCATTCCGATCCCCTCGGAAACCGTACAACCGGGCACGCAAAGGCAGAAGCCGGTTCAGCCCAGCCGATCCACGACCTCGGGGGTGAGCGCGTCGACCGAGGGGAGCAGCACGGCCGCGAGTGCCTCGGCGTCCGGGTCCAGCGGGTACGACCCGTGCGGTATCGCGATCACCCGGATGCCGGCGGCGGCCGCCGAGCGTACGCCGTTGGAGGAGTCCTCGATGGCGACGCAACGGGTCGGGTCGACGCCGAGCCGCGCGGCGACGCCCAGCCAGACGTCCGGCGCGGGCTTGCCCCGGGCGGTCTCCTCGGTCGACAGCGTCGCGCCGAAGGCGTCGGCCAGGCCCGTGGCGGCCAGCGCCGCCTCGATCAGCCGGGTGGGCGAGGAGCTGGCCAGCCCCAGCGGCCACCGCGCGGCCATCCGGCGCACCACCGCGTCGGCGTCGTCGATCAGCGGTACGTGCTCCGCGTACCGGCGGGTCATCTCCGCCACCACCTCCGCGGCGACCTGCTCGGCGCTCCGGTCGACGCCCAGCTCACCGCTGAGGTAGGCGGCCCACTCGCCGGTGCTCATCCCCATCAGCCGGCGTTGGGTGTCGGGCTGCCAGGTCCCGCCGTGCGCGGCCACGTACGCCCGCCGGACCTCCTCCCAGACCGGCTCGGAGTCCACGATCACGCCGTCCAGGTCGAAGAGCACCGCGTCCACCACGTACCCCATCCTGCCCGAACCACCGGCCGCCGTCGGGCCGGCCGGGGCGACCGGCCCGGGCCGGAATCAGGTCAGGAAGGGAGCCCACTCCCGGACCCGGACGACCTCGACACCCGCAATGGGATCAGTTCGACTGTGCCACCGGCAGGCCGATCGGGCTCTGCCGGGGAATGACCGTGTGGCAGCGGCGGGCGACCGGTTCGAGCAGCTCGCGCAGCCGCTCGGTGCGCTCGGCGCCGAGTGCCCGCCACGGGCCGAGGGCGGCCCGGTCGGTGGCCTCCTCGACCGCCCGGAACGCGGTGCTGCCCTGCTCGGTCGGCTCGCGGTCGGCGGTCAGCCAGCGCCGCTCGACCAGCCGCTCCTCGGCGGCGGTCCACTCCTCGTCGGTCCAGCCCCGGGCGGGCTGGTGGAACTCGCGCGACTGGTCGGTCCGGCACCGCCAGGCCAGCACCTCCACGGGGTCGAGCCCGGCGGCGACCAGCGCGGCGACGTGCCCGTCGCCCCGGTGTTCGCGCAGCGTGGTGGCGGCCTGCCAGATCCGGGCCAGCGGGTACTCACCGGCGGGCAGGGCGGCGTTGACCGCGCCCAGCACCCGGCCGGCGATCTCGACCCGGGCGGCGGCCGCCTCCAGCAGGTCGGCGGCCTCGGCGAGATGCGCCTCGGGCAGCTCGTAGGTGAACTCGGCGAGCGCCTGGACGGCGCCGGTGAGCCGGGCGCGCAGCGCCTCCTGCGGGGTGGCCAGCCGCCAGACGGAGGGCAGTGCCCGGGCCACCATCCGCGGGGCGAAGCTGAAGAAGGCCGCGATCACCGGCGGGGCGTCGGTCGGGCCGAGCGGGGCGGCCCGGCCGGCGAAGTAGCCCCGCCAGTAGCCGCGCAGCCCGACCGCCTCGTACGCGGCCCGGGCGCGGGGGTGGAAGTAGGTCACCGCGTGGACCGGCTCGAAGTGCGTCCACATCACCCGGGCGAGCCCGGGGTCGTCCAGCGCCGCCACGTGCACCTCCGCGTCGGTGGGCAGATCACCGTGGGGGCCGGACCGCCCACGGTGACGTTGAACCTACTGCGGGTAGGCGGCGGGAAGGAAGACGAGTGTGATCTACTGCGCGGCCAGCACGTCAACGACGAAGCGCAGCGGGCCGGCCGGCCGGCCGCCGGAGGAGTCGTTGCCGTACGCCAGCTCGGCCGGGATGTCGAGCTGCACCCGGCTGCCCACGGTCACCCCGACCAGGCCCTGGTCCCAGCCCGGGATGACCTGGCCGACCCCGATGGGGAAGGTGGCCGGCTGGCCGCTGTTCCAGGAGGCGTCGAACTCCTTGCCGTCCTTGTAGAAGACGCCCACGTAGTTGGTGGTGATCTGCTGGCCGGCCTTCACCGCCGGGCCCTTGCCCTTGATCAGGGTCGTCACGGTGAGCTTGGTCAGCTCGCCCTTGCCCGGGCCGACCTGCGGCCTGGTGGCCAGCGCCGGGTCGGTGCCCTCGGGGAGCTGCGGGGCGGCGGGCGCGGTGGGCTCGGCCGCCGGGGCGCTGGCGCCGGCCGACGGAGTGCCGGCCGCCTTCTTCGCGTCGTCGTCCCCGCCGTTCACCCAGACGAAGACGCCGATCAGCACCGCGACGACGGCGACACCGGCGAGCGCGCCGAGCAGCGACTGCCGGCGGCGCTTCGCCTCGGCGGCCTTCTTCGCCGCCAGCTGGGCGGCCAGCCGCCGCTCCGCCTTGGTGCCCGGGCCCTGGCCCGACCGGTTCTGCGTGCGCTCGCTCACGTCGACTCCCTGCTGGGTGGTGGGTGCGGCCCGGCGGCCGCTGCCGAGACCAGCGCACACGGTACCCCGGCGGAACGCCCTCGGCGCCCCCTCGCCCGCGCGGATCGGACACCCGCCGGTAGGTGTCACTTTTCGGGAGTAGGTTCTCGACCATGGCGATCCTCACCGAAGAAGACCTGGCCCTGCTCACCGAACCGCAGCTCGCCCACGTGGCCACCGTCGAGGCCGACGGCACCCCGCACGTCACCCCCGTGTGGGTGGACACCGATGGCGAGCACATCGTGTTCAACACCGCGAAGGGCCGGCAGAAGTACGTCAACATCGCCCGCAACCCGGTGGTCGCGGTCTCCGTGGTGGACAAGGCGAACGACTTCCGCACCCTCTGGGTGAAGGGCACCGCCGAACTCGCCACCGAGGGGGCCGACGAGCACATCGACCGGATGGCGAAGAAGTACCTCGGGCAGGACACCTACCCGTTCCGCCGGCCGGGCGAGGAGCGGGTCATCGTCCGGATCACCCCCACCGAGAAGCTCGGCCGCGGCTGAGGGGAAGTCAGGCGGTCTTGCGGGGGGCGGCCTTCTTCTCGGCCGCCTTCTTCGCGGGGGCCTTGGCCGCCTTCTTCTCCGCGGTCTTCTTCTCGGCCGCCTTCTTCGCCGGCTCCGCCTTCTTGGCCGCGGCCTTCTTGGCGGGGGCCGCCTTCTTCGCGGGCGCCTTCTTCGCGGGCGCCTTCGCCGTCTTGGCCGCCTTGGCGGCCTTCTGGGCGGACCGCGCCGAGGTGATCGGAGTCGGCTCGGCCGCGCCCCCGGCGGGCTCTTCGCCGCGGGCGGCGCGGGCCCGCTCGACCGATGCCTTGAGCGCGGCCATCAGGTCCACCGCGGCGGCCGGCGCGGCCTCCACCTCCTCCGGCTGGACCACCTCGCGCCCCTCGACCTTGGCGTCGATGACCTCCTGCAACGCCGCCCGGTAGTCATCGGTGAAGGCGTCCGGCTCGAAATCGCCGGCCATCGAGTCGATCAGCGAGCTGGCCATCGCCAGCTCCGGGGCGCGGACCTTGAGGTCCTCGTCCAGGAAGCCGAAGTCCGGGGTACGCACCTCGTCCGGCCAGAGCATGGTGTTGAGCAGCAGCACGCCCTCGCGTACCCGCAGGGTGGCGAGCTGTTCACGCTGGCGTAGCGCCACCTTGACGATCGCCACCCGCTCCGAGTCCTCGAGCGCGTCCCGCAGCAGCACGTACGGCTTGGTCGCCGCCCCCTCCGGCTCCAGGAAGTACGCCTTGTTGTAGAGGATCGGGTCGACCTGCTCGGCCGGGACGAACTCCAGCACGTCGATGGCGTGCGAGGTGGCCAGCGGCAGGTCGGCGAAGTCCTCGTCGGTGAGGATCACCATCTCGCCGCCGCCGATGTCGTACCCCTTGGCGATGTCGTCGTAGCTGACCTCCTCGCCGCAGACCTGGCAGGTGCGCTTGTAGCGGATGCGGCCGCCGTCGTCCCGGTGCACCTGGTGGAAGCGGATGTCCTTCTCCTCGGTGGCCGAGTAGACCTTCACCCCGATCGAGACCAGCCCGAACGACACTGCTCCTTTCCAGATGGCCCGCATCCCGCGCTCCTCTCCCCGGTTCTGACCAGAATTGCACTTGATCGAAGCGGACGCACGCGCTTCCGTCGCCAACTACAGTCGTAGGGTGCCCGGCGCGCCGTTGAAGCCGATGCTCGCGATGACCGGGCAGCTCCCGGCGGGTGCCGGCTGGGCGTACGAGTTCAAGTGGGACGGGGTCCGGGCGCTCGCGGACATCTCCGGCGGCCGCCAGCACCTGTACGCCCGCTCCGGCGTGGAAATCACCGTAGCGTACCCAGAATTGATCACCCTGGGTGACCAGGTCGACGACGCGCTGCTCGACGGCGAGGTGGTGCTGCTCGGCGCGACCGGGCAGCCGTCGTTCACCGCGCTGGCCGAGCGGATGCACGTGCGGGACCCGGTGAAGGCGGCCCGGCTGGCGGCGACCGCCCCGGTGACGTACATGATCTTCGACCTGCTGCGCCTGCGCGGCGAGGACCTGACCCGGCACTCCTACCTTGAGCGGCGGGCGGCCCTGGAGGCGCTCGGGCTGGGGGCCGCGCGGTGGGCGGTGCCGCCGGCCTTCCTCGACGGGCCGGCCACCTACGAGGCGGCCGGCGAGCACGGGCTGGAGGGGGTGATGGCCAAGCGGGCCGACTCGATCTACCGGCCCGGGGTGCGCTCGGCGGACTGGCTCAAGGTCAAGCTGGAGGTGACCGGCGACTTCGTGGTGGGCGGCTGGCGGCCCGGCGCCCGGAAGATCGGCGGGCTGCTGGTCGGGGTGCCCCGGCCGGACGGACGGCTCACCTTCCGGGGGCGGGTCGGCGGCGGCATCGGCGCTGCCCTCGAACGGGAGCTGCTGCGCGAGTTGGAACCGCTGCGCTCCGGCGCGTCGCCGTTCGCCGGGGACGTGCCGCGCGAGGATGCCCGGGGCGCGATCTGGGTAACTCCCCAGGTCGTGGTGGAGGTGAAGTACGGGCAGCGCACGCCGGACGGGCGGCTGCGGTTCCCGCGGATCCTGCGCCTGCGCCCAGACAAGCCGCCGGAGGAGGTCGAGGATGCCGGCTGACCGGCTCAAGGTGACCGTCGAGGGCCGCTCCCTGGAGTTGTCCAACCTGGACAAGGTGCTCTATCCGGCGGCCGGCTTCACAAAGGGCGAGGTGATCGACTACTACACCCGGATCGCCCCGGTGCTGCTGCCGCACCTGCGGGACCGCCCGCTGACCCGGATCCGCTACCCCAACGGGGTGGACGGTGGCTCGTTCTTCGAGAAGAACAAGCCCGCTTCGACGCCGGACTGGGTACGCGTCGAGACGCTGCCCGCACCTGGGTCGACCAAGGGCCGGGAGACGATCGACTACGTGGTCGCCGACGAACTGCCCACGCTGGTCTGGCTGGCCAACCTCGCCGCGCTGGAGCTGCACACCCCGCAGTGGAAGGTCGGCGAGCACCCGGACATGATGGTCGTCGACCTGGACCCGGGGGCTCCGGCGGCGCTGAAGCAGTGCTGCGAGGTGGCGCTGCTGATGCGGGACCGGCTGGCCGACGACGGGATCGAGGCGTACCCGAAGACGTCGGGGAAGAAGGGGATGCAGCTCTGCTGCCCGATCGCGGGGACGCAGTCCTCGGACGAGGTGTCGGCCTACGCGAAGCGGATCGCGCAGGAGTTGGAGCGGGCGCATCCCAAGCTGATCGTGTCGAAGATGGCGAAGAACCTGCGGCCCGGGAAGGTCTTCATCGACTGGAGTCAGAACAACGCGGCGAAGACGACGGTGGCGCCGTACTCGCTGCGGGCTCAGGCGGTGCCGTCGGTCTCGACGCCGCTGACCTGGGACGAGGTCAAGGCGGGCGCGGCGGGCAAGCGGCCGTCGACGAAGCCGTACCCGGCGGGCGAGGTGCTCAAGCGGGTGGAGAAGCAGGGGGACCTGCTCGCCCCGCTGCTGGACGGAGGCCCCGAACTCCCCGAATCCTGACGACAGCCGGTTTTTGGCGCGGCGCCCGCAGTGGAATGCCCGGCGGCGCGGCCAGTTCGTGGCGTGTCGACCCGCTTGGATTCCCCGCAGGGGGTCTCGGGCTGCGGGGCGCGTGGTACGACTGACGGCATAAATGCGGCATAACTGACAGGACGGGCGCGCCGATGACCGCCGGCAACACGAGCGACCTGCTGCGGGATCGCGCCGAGCCGCAGCGCGCCACCTACGTCGAGCTCTTCTTCGACGTCATCCTCGTCTTCGCGCTGACCCGGCTGTCGCACACCCTGTTCACCGACCTCACCTGGCTCGGCGCCCTGCACACCGTGATCCTGCTCGCCGCGTTCTGGTGGGTCTGGGTCTTCACCACCTGGACCACGGACCGCCTCGACCCTGCCCAGCCCGCGATCCAGGTCGTGATCATCCCCATCATGCTCGGCACCCTGATCATGGCGGGCGCGGCGCCCACTGCATTCGGCGGGGATGGCATGATCTTCGCCGCCACATACGTGATCATCCAGGTCGGCCGGGCCCTCATCGTCACATCCGCGATGCGCCGCCGGCCGGAGGTGGCGATCGGCTCGCTGCAGCAGCTCATCTGGAACTGCTTCGCAGGAGTGCTGTGGATCGCGGGCGCACTGACCGAGGGCACCAGCCGGGTAGTGATCTGGCTCCTCGCGGCGGTCCTTGGCTACACCATGAGCAGGCTGGACTTCCGGCTGCCCAAGCTCGGCCCGGCCCGGATCACCACACAGGCGATCTCCGCGGAGCATCTCGCCGAGCGCTACCAGCAGATCATGATCGTCGCGTTCGGTGAGACGATCCTGGCAGCAGGCGGGCAGTTCGCCGCGTTCGGGTTCGAACGGGACCGGCTGATCGCGTTCGTGCTGGCGTTCGCCATCACCACGCTGCTATGGCGGATCTACTTCTACCGCGCGGGCCTGCTCCTCCCAGCTGCGATCGCGGCCAGCGCCGCGCCGGCAGTCTTCAGCCGGTCCGCCTCGTACGCCCACCTAATCATGGCCGGCGGCATCGTACTCAGCTCGGTTGGCGACGAGATCGTCATCAACCACCCGTTCGCCGAGGCCAACCTGGTCTGGTCCGCCGTCATTCTTTGCGGGCCCGCGATCTACCTGGCCGGCCGTGCCCGGCTCGACTACCTGTCGTTCAGCAAGGTCGCCGTGTCCCGAGTGATCGGTCTACTCCTGCTCGTCGTCCTGTCACCCGTGGTGGCGTTCCTGTCACCGATCCTGATCGCCGTCGTGGCCGTTGTCATCCTTACCGCGATCGCCGCCTCGGACACCATCTCCTGGCGCTTCCGCCCCAGCACACCGAAACCGCCACCGCCCGGCGGAGCGTACCGACGCCCGTAGCGCCACAGCAGGGCGGTCGCGCCGAGCAGCTGGCGCAGCCGTCGGGGCAGTGCGGGTCCGAGGATCAGCGGCGGGCGGCGTCCCAGGCGGCGCTGCTGCGTACGTGTCGTACAGCTCCTGCACTTCCAGCAGGCTCTGCGGCGGGACCGTCCGCGCCGTCGGTCAGGGTGACCCGCTGGGTGGAGAGGCGTCGGCCGCGCGGACGATGACGGACCTGTCGAAGTCGGGGGCCGCGGCCCGTACCGCCGCATCCGACGAGCGGCAGGCGGTGGCCGACGTCGCCGCCGCCTACGCCGCCTTCGCCGCACGGCGGCCCGCGCTCTACGACGCGATGTTCACCCTCGCGGTCGATCTGCCGTTCGCCAGCCAGGACGTACCGGTCGACCTGGCCCGGGCCTTCGCCGAGCTGGCCGAGACCCTGCGACCGATCGCCGGCGGCGACGACCTGGAGACGTTCACCGAGACCTTCTGGAGCGGGCTGCACGGCCTCGTCACGCTCATGCGCAGCGGCCGGCTCCGCCGTGCGGACCACGATCGGCGGCTGGCGCTCCTGGTGGACCGGTTCGCCGGCTGACCGGTCCGCGGCCGATGGGCGATTAGGGTGGGCGGACCGGCAGGAGGAGTGTCCCCATGGCTGTCCACACGCCCGAACCCGTTCCGGCCGATGCGCTACGCGAGGCCGACCTTCCGCTGCTCACCTACTACGACGACGCGACCGGGGAGCGGACCGAGCTGACCGCGCACCAGCTCGGCGGCTGGGCGGCCCGCAGCGCGGGCCTGCTGCGGGACGACTGCGGACTGCGCGCCGGTGACCGGGTCGCCGTGCTGCTGCCGCCACACTGGCGCACCGCCGCGGTGCTGCTCGGCGCCTGGGCGGTCGGGATGTCCGTGTCGTTCCGGCCCCGGGCCACCGCCGGGCTGCCGGTCCTCGAACCGCGCGGCGATCGGCCGTACGACGCGGTGTTCGTGACCCCGGAACGCCTCGACGACTGGCTGGAGGACGTGCCGGAGGGGACGCACCGCTACCTGGTCGGCACCAACCCCGGTTCGCTGGCCGAGGTGCCCCCGGGCTGGCTCGACTGGTCCACCGAGGTGCTCCGGCACACCGACGCCACTCCCGACTACCAGGCCATCCACCCGTCGGACCCGGCCAGCCCAGACGGCACCAGCTACGACGAGTGGGGCCGGGTCGCCCGGGCCATGGCCGGCCAGCTCGACCTGCGCGCCGGCGACCGGCTGCTGATCGACGCCGTCGAGCACGAGCAGCCGCTGAAGTGGCTGCTCGCCCCGCTCGCCGCGGGCGCGTCCGTGGTGATCTGCGCGAACCTCGCCCCCGCCCGCCGGGACGCCCGCGTCGCCGCCGAGCAGGTCACCCGGGTCCTGTGAGGCGTCCGGCGCGGGCAGCCGGGAGTCCATTGTCGCCGCTCGTCGTTGCAAGTCTGACGTTCTTGACCGACGCAACCGTACTCGGCCGGGGCCGACAGCCGCGGGCCGGCCTGAGGGCGGTGAGTCTTCCGCCGCCGCGGCCTTCGGTCCGGGGGCGACCTTGCCGGCGTGTCGGCTCACCACGTGCAGGACGCGGGCTTTGGATCGCCGCCTGCTGCCTGGTCGACCGGTTGCCCCTGGCGACCTTCAACAGCAAGGACTACGCCGACTTCGCCGAGTACGACGGGCTGCGCCTGTTCGACGTCTCGTAGGTCTCGCCGTCGACGGAATCGAAACCAGTTGACGCTGCTCCGGGTCGGCGTGCCTACTAGCCGACCGGGTGCCGTCGCGCCGGCCCGGCACCAGCCGGCCCGGCCGGACGACGTGCGATCGGCAGCAGGCGACAGGGGCAAAGGATCATGGTGGACCGGACGGAACCGGGCGGGGACGCTCTCACCTGGAAAGAGTTCGGCGAGGGGCACCTCGCGGAGCTGATGGAACTGGCCGAGGCGTGCCTGGCCGCCGACGGTGGGCTGCCACTGTTCGCCCAACCTCCGCTGCTGCGGGCGCGGCTGCTCCAGACCCGTACCCTCGGCGCCTGGCACGACGGCGGCCTGGTCGCGGCGGTGGGCGTTGGCACCGCCGGGCAACTGGCCACCAGCACCGGCCTGGTGCACCCGGCCTGGCGGGGGCGGGGTTTCGGCAGCCGGCTGTTGAGCTGGGTTGAGGAGCAGGCCGACGCCGACCTGCTCCTGACCACCGAGTCCTGGACTCCGGGCGCGGAGGCCCTCTTCACGGCGTTCGGCTTCGAGCGGACCTTCGCCGAGTGGGTACTGCGGCACGACCTCACCGCCCTCCCGGAGATCGTGCGCCCCGACGGCGTACGCATCGAGCCGGTGACCTGGGAGATCGGACCCGAGCTGTTTGAGACCTACCGCGCGTCCTTCGCCGACCGACCCGGCTTCGCCGAGCCCAGCGCCGAGGACTGGCTGGGTGAGCTGCGGGAGGACGCCGAGTACCGGCCGGACCTGTCGCTGATCGCCCGCGGTCCGGATGGCACGGCCATCGGCTTCCTCAACGTCATCGACAACTGGGTCGACCAGGTGGGCGTCGTCCCCGGCTGGCGGCACCGACGGGTCGGGGCGTACCTGGTGGCGACCGCGTTGCGGTCGCTGGCCGCGGATGGTGCCCGGGAGGCGTGGCTCTGCGTGAACGACAACAACCCGGCCGCCGCGCTGTACCGGCGGCTCGGCTTCCGCGACGCCGGCCGCCGCGCTCGCTACCTGCGCCGCCGCTCGTGACCGCCGACGATGGCCCCGCCCTCCATGATCACGGAGTGTTCCACCTTCTGACCGTCGGGGCAGCGGCACGAGGCTGCGGTGGGCTATCCTCCGGCGCCTGACCAGTTCACGGGGGTGACTTGTGGTGATGCTGCGACGCGTCGGTGTCGCGGCCGTGGCCGGTATGGCACTGCTCCTGACGGCCTGCGCCGGCCAGGATGCCCCAACGACGCAGGGTGCGGCACCCACCACGGCGGCCGTAACCCCCGCCGCGTCCCCGACCGCCCCCAAGGTGACGCTGCCTGACCGGTACGACCCGAAGCGGAACCCCGCCGCCGACCTGAAGGCCGCCCTCGCGCTGGCCAAGGCGGACGGCAAGGCGGTGCTGATCGACTTCGGCGCGGACTGGTGCCCGGACTGCCACGTGCTGCACGAGCTGTTCCAGTCGGCGGAGACCAAGCCGCTGCTGGAGCAGAACTACCACCTGCTGGCGGTGGACGTCGGCGAGTTCGATCACAACCTGAAGTTCGCCGGGAAGTACGTCAACCTGGAGCGCAGCGGCATCCCCGCGCTGGTGGTGCTGACCCCCGAGGGGAAGGTGCGGGTGGCCACCAACGACGGTTCCTTCGGCAACGCCCGCAACATGGACAGCGAGCAGGTCAACGCGTTCCTCACCAAGTGGGCGCCGAAGCCTTGACCGGTCGCGGTGCGCTGCTGGTCGCGGCGCTGGCCGGCGTACTCCTCGCCGGAGCATGCGCCCGCTCCGCCGAGCCGTCGCCCGCGGCCGAACGCAGCGGCCGGCTGGAGGCCGGCGGGGTGACCGTGGAGGCTGTCCTCGCGGACGGGCAGGTGCGGGCGACCTTTCGCCCGCAGCGGCCCGGATTCCACGTGTACAGCATCGACCTGCCACCGGACGGGGTGCAGGGGCTCGGCATCCCAACGGTCGTCGCCGTCCGCGGCAGCCTCGACGCGATCGGTACGCCCAGTGCCGACAAGCCGGTCAACGAGCTGCGGATCGAGGAGCTGAACGTGACGCTGCCCGTCTATCCGGACGGCCCGGTCACCGTCACGCTGCCGATCCGGTCCACGGCGGACGGTCCGGCCGAGGTGGTGGTGACGTACGGCGCGTGCAGCGCGAGCACCTGCCTGCCACCGGTACGCGAGCGCGTGATCGCACTCGCCTGAGCTGCGGCCACCTGCCCGAACACCTGCGCCGCCAACCTCGACCCTGCCCGCCGCGACGCCCGGGAAATGGATCAGTCCAACGATAGCTATCTATTGGTCGGGTCTGTTGGGACGGCGCGTTTCTGGCAGACTCCCCAAGTCGTACTTATCAACGACGGGGGATCAATGCGATTTCGTAACGCAGTCGTCGCCGCGTCCACACTGGTGCTGCTCGGTTCGGGGGTCCCGGTCGCGCACGCGGCGCAGTCGAACCAGATGTCGGCGGTCAAGGACGCGGCCAAGCATCTACCGAGGCCGGAGCGGCCGCGCGAGGTCAAGGATCGCGAGTTCGATCCGCACTCGGTTCTCGTCCGGTTCAAGAGCGGCGCCTCCGCGGCGGCGAAGGATCGGGCGTTGACGAGCCGCGGCGCCAGCCGGGTCGGCGAGGTGCGCGGCACCGGGTACGTCGAGGTGCGGGCCAAGGGAGCTGCGCCGGACCTGCTGCGCCGGCTGCGCAACGACCCGGCGGTGGCCGAGGTGTCGCTCGACTACCAGCGGCGGACGGCGGCCCTGCCGAACGACCCGTACTTCGCGGGCAGCCAGTCGTATCTGGACACGGTGCGCCTGCAGCAGGCCTGGGACCTGAGCAAGGGCTCGACCAGCCAGATCATCGCGGTGGTGGACACCGGCGTCGACGGTCTGCACGCTGATCTGCAGGGCGTGACGGTGGACGGCTACAACGCCATCACGGGGGCGGCCGTCGCGGCCGGCACGAACTCGGACGACAACGGTCACGGCTCGATGGTGGCCGGTATCGCCGCGGCCAACACCGGCAACGGCATCGGCATCGCCGGCGCGGCCTGGACCGCACGGGTGATGCCGGTCAAGGTGCTCGGTGTCAGTGGCAGCGGCTACGACTCCGACATCGCCGCCGGGATCACGTGGGCCGCCGACCACGGCGCCACAATCGTGAACCTGTCGCTGGGCGGCCCCGCCGACAGCCCCTTGCTGCACGATGCGGTCACGTACGCCACGGGCAAGGGTGCCCTGGTGGTCGTGGCGGCCGGCAACTACGGGAGCGGGCTACCGCTGTATCCGGCGGCATACCCCGAGGTGTTGGCCGTCGGCGCCACGGACAAGGCCGGCAACTTGACCGACTTCAGCTCATGGGGCGACCACATCGACGTGGCGGCGCCCGGATTCGACATCGTGTCCACCGGCCGGGATCAGACGTACGTCGTGGGCGACGGGACGTCGTTCGCGGCGCCGATCGCCTCCGGCGTGGCGGCGTTGGTGCGTACGGCGAACCCGTCATGGACCCCGCAGCAGGTGATCGATCGGCTGCGGGCGACGGCCCGGGACGCCGGCCCGCGGGGCATCGACTCGTACTACGGGTACGGGGTGCTCGACGCGTACCACGCGGTGGGCGGCACGCCGGGTGGCGAGTTCCCGGCGCGGGCTCTGGGTGCGAACGAGCCGAACGATGCGCCGGCCCGGGCGACCGCCGTCGCCACCTCGGTCACCGGCACCCTGGCGGCCGAGGGCGACGTCGACTGGTACCGCTTCGACTCGGCCGGACAGCAGGCTGTCGACGTGACGGTGACGCCGCCGGCACGCGACACCAACATCGCTCAGAACGCCGACCCGATCCTGGCGGTGTACGACCGGGACCTGCGGCTGATCGGCAGGGTAGACAGCGCGGGCCGGGGTGGCGCGGAGACGTTGAGCTTCGTCGCCGACACCGGCACCTACTACGTCGCGGTCAGCAACTACAACGGAGCCGCCGACAGCCGCTCGTACACCCTCGCGGTCGGCGCCGGAACGGCCTCCCTGTTCCAGCCGCCGGTGGAGACCGACATCGGCGCGGAGGCACGCACCGTCGACATCGCGGATGTGACCGGTGACGGCCGCGAGGACGTCCTGCTCGCGACGAGTTACTCCACCGGTTCGGAGAACGGCGACAAGCTCTTCGTCTACGCGCAGCGGCCGGACGGCACGCTCGCCCCGCCGGTGCGCTACGGCACCGACGCCGTCCCCCACCAATGCTTCGCGGTGCTCGACACCAACGGCGACGGTCGCCAGGACGTCGCGATCAACACGGTGAGCGGGATCAACGTCCTGCGGCAGAATGCGTCCGGGACGCTGGAGAGCGCGGGGCTGCTACCGACCAAGGGCTGCCCGGTGGCCGGGGACATGGACGGCGACGGCGACAGCGATCTGGTCGCCACCGCCTCCGGCGTGGGCACCACCCTGCTGACGCAGGGCGACGATGGCACCTTCACGCCCACCGCCGTCACCACCGACGACGTGGGCGAGGTGGAGGTGGGCGATGTCGACGGTGACGGGAAGATCGAGATCGTCGCCGCGCCGCCGGTGTACCTCGGTAACGCGCCGATCTACGTCTACCACCCCACCGAGGCCGGCTGGACGCGTACCAACCATCCGACGGGTATGACCTCGCCGGAGACCGTCAGCGGCATCGAGGTCGCCGACGTGAGCGGGGACGGTCGCGCCGACATCCTCGCCACGTTCGGCGGCAACAAGCCGAGTTCGCAGGTCAGCGTGCTCCGGCAGAATGCCACCGGTGGCTTCGACACCCCCGCGCTCTACCCGGTCTGGGACATCCCCGAGCCGATCGAGGCGGCCGATGTCACCGGTGACTCCCGCCTCGACGCGGTCACCGTCCACGGGGGATGGGCAGCGCTGAGCGTGCTGCCGCAGACTGCCGACGGCACCCTCGGCGCGCCGGTCAGGACCGACACCAGGGCGAGCGCGTCCAGCTTCACCACGCAGGGCCTTGCGCTGGGCGACATCGACGGCGACGGGCGTACGGACGCGGTCATGGCCGACTACAACGACGGCCTGGTGGTGCTCCGGAACAACAACGGCCCGACGCGGGGTGGGCCGCAGATGTGGGTGCGGGATGTCGCGCCCGCTGATTTCGCATCTGAGGTGGCGTCGGCGGCGGTCCCGTCGGTGACCTTCCAGCGTGCCGTGGATGCGGAGTCGGTGTCGTCGTCGACGGTGCGGCTGCTGAACGGCCGCACGGGGGCGGCGGTGGCGGCGACCGTGTCGTACGACGCCGGGTCGCACACGGCGCGGGTGACGCCGGCGGTCGCGCTGCAGGACGACACCCCGTACCGGCTGGTGGTGGAGGGGGTGCGGGACACCACGGGCGAGACCCAGACCGAGCGGTTCACCAGCACGTTCAGCACCGTGGACACGGCGCCGGATCCGGTGAGCAACTTCGTGGCGACCGGGGCGATGCGGGAGGCCACCCTGTCGTGGACCGTGCCGCCGATCGCGGATTTCGATCAGGTGATCGTGCGCATGGCCACCGGCACGACGGCACCCTCATCGGTGACGTCGGGCACCGCCGTGTACGCGGGTTCCGGGTCGAGCGTGACGGCGAGCGGCCTGACCGCGGGGGTGACGTACACGTTCGCTGCGTGGGTGCGGGACCGGTCGGGCAAGCTGAGCACCGCCAGCACGGTGACGTTGCCCGGCTCGGCCGTGACGATCTCCAGCAGTTCGAAGACGGTGAACTACGGCAGCCCGGTGTCGGTCACCGGTCGGTTGACCCGGTCGGACACCCGGGCGGCGATCCCTGGGGCATCGGTGCAGTTGTACGCGCGGCGAGAGGGGTTCACCATCTGGTCGCTGGTCGGCACGGCGACGAGCAGCAGCACCGGAGATGTGTCGCTGAGTCACACGCCGAGCGCCAGCACCGACTACCAGTGGATCTACCCCGGTTCCACGGCGTACACCGGCGCGGAGTCGCCGATACGTGCGGTGCAGGTCCGCATGCGGTGACGGCTGACCTGCCCCGCGACGGAACGCCCTGACGACGACTAGCCCGGGCGGGCGATCGAGCTCGCCCGGGCCTGGGCGCGCGGCGACCTGGCCATGACCGAGGCCCACCTGCCCGCACTGTGGACGACCGTCTTCACCGACGGTTGAGCCACGGCGCGCGCCGCGCGCAGGGCGAGGTGTGGTCGACCGGCAGCGCACATCGCCCGCCGCCGTCGGGCAGCAGCCGGTCGCAGAAGACCCAGTGGCGTACGTTCTGCTGGTCCTCGGCCGAGACGGTCACCCCGCCCGGCTCGACGCGGGCGCTGAGCCGGGCCAGCACCCGAGCGGCGGTACGGGCGAAGATCCGGGCGCGGTGCAGGTCCGGAGCGGTGATCGGCAGGTGGATCACCCAGCGGTCGGTCATCGGTAGTGATGGTTGGCCGACTGGGCGCTCTGCCACGCACGCAGGGCGTTCTTGACCCGTACGTTCTCTTCCTGCACCGCGACCAGGGCGGTCTGCGCGACGGCGAGTTCGTCGGCCACGCGGTGCAGGAAGGCGCGGATCTCGACCGGGTCGAGGCCGCGCCGGCGGACATTGAAGCACCGGTCGCGGATCTGCCAGGGCCGGAGGGGAGACCGACCCTGGGGTGGGCCGGCGTTTTCCGTGGGACGTCGTTCCTCGCGTCGGCTCGCCAGCCGACGGACCAGGTTGCGCACGGGTGCCCGCCCTTCGTCGGATCGGGTCGAGGTGGAAGGGGCGGTCTCCTGCCGGTTTTGTCGGCGAAGACCGCCCGCCCTGCCAGCGCAGCCTCGATCGGCGGGTACGACAGCAGGGCCGCGCCGGGGGAGCGCGGAGGGTGAGGTCTCGGCGGCGATGCGAGACCGGTACGAGAGGCGCCAACCGACCGCAGCGGCACCGCATCACCGAGAGCGACGCTACCGATGCAGCATCACCTACGTCAAGTACCGCTCCTTCGTCTTATGCCGAACCATCATCACCATCAGCTATGTCACCGCTGTCACCTCTTTCAGTAGATGCGTTGCCTACTTCGAGAGTGTGGATCAATACTGGGTGGGCCAACCGACTGCAAGGGGCCGCATCGTGCCTATTCCGCCCACTATGGACGAGCTGCTAGATGATCTGCGAAGCAAGATCGAGGACGGGACCTATCCGCCGGGCACCCAGCTGCCCTCAGGTCGCGCGCTCGCCGCCTCCTACGACGTCTCGCACTCAACCATCCAGCGGGCGATCGCGACTCTGCGGGAGCAGGGCGTGCTGGTCGGCCGCCCGGGTCGAGGGGTCTTCGTTGCGGAGTCCACCCGGCGCTGACCGCCGACGGCTGGCGCGGGCAGGCGCGGCACAGACGGTCCCGTCTTTTTTCACCTCGTCTTGGCCTGGCGTACGCCTCAGAGCAGAAAGACGTCCATGCAGCCGGCCTGATCAGCCGGGGGCGGCACCGGCAAACTCGGCCGTGTCGGCTCGAACCCGCGGCGCTCGAGGCCGCAGTCTCGTGGATCGAGGAGAGCCGGCGCACGTGGTCAGAGCGAATGGACCGGCTGGAGACGCACCTCGCCTGCTTGCAGAAGCGTGAGAACCAGTGAACGACGACGAGCTCGTCTATCGGCGGGTCTTCCGCGCGCCGCGCGAGCTGGTGTGGCGGTGCCTCACCGAGCCCGCCGAGCTCGCGCATTTCTGGGGCCCGCGCGGCATGGCCACCCCGATCGACGGCATCATTGTCGAACTCCACCCCGGCGGCCGCTTCGAGACCCTGATGCTCGGCGAGCACGGCAGCCACCGGATGGTCGCCACCTTGACCGACGTCGTCCCGCCCGAGCGGCTCGCCTGGGTCGAGCCGGCGAGCGGTATGCACACCACCAGCACGCTCACCGACCTCGGCGACGGCAGAACCGCGGTCGTCATCCATCAGCGGTCCGTGCCCGAGGCGATGCGCATGCCCGAGGCCCGCGCCGGCTTCCTCACCTCCCTCGCAGCTCCGATCGCCGAGACTGCACGCGTGGCAGCCGCCGGGCGGCGGTGCTGCCGGTGCACTGAGCCATGCCGTCATCCACTCCCTGGATGTGACGATCGCGCTCGACCGGCCTGCGGTCGCACCGAGAGAGGCTGCGATCGCCGTCCTCGACCAGCTCACCGCCGCCAACGGCACCTGGTTCGGGATCGACCTGACCGGTGTCAGGCTCGAGGCCATCGACACCGACTGGAGCTGGGGAAGCGGCCAGCTCGTTCGCGCCGACAGCGGTTCGCTGGTGGCACTTCTGAGCGGCCGCGCGCTGCCCGATGGCCGGACACTGCACCGCGGCTGATGCACCGAGGCCGACGCGCCTTCAGGTGAAGACCCCAGGACAGCACGTGCGGAGTCCAACACGACCCCCACGTGTTGCCGTACTGGCAACTGCGGAGGCAAGAGATTCGGGTTGCTTCGGCCTGCGCTACTGGCCCGGTCGGGCGTCCGCAGCCGCCGAGGCTGCGTTTCCGTTGCGCCCGGTATAACGTCCGCACATCGACAGCTCAGGATGCCCGCTCGACTCAGACGCCAACTACTGACCGTGATCGCTCGTGATCGATCGGCAAGCGCGGACGGCGGCAGAAGAGCGCACCTGATCTTGGATCCGGCCGCGCCGCCGTATCGATGTCAGCGGTTGCGTGGGGTTACCAGGCCGGATTCGTAGGCGAGGACCACGAGTTGGGCGCGGTCCCGGGCATGGAGCTTGGCCATGGCCCGGTTGATGTGGGTTTTGGCGGTCATTGGGCTGATCACCATGCGTTCGGCGATCTGGTCGTTGGATAGGCCCTGCGCGACCAGGGCGACGGTCTCGCGTTCGCGGTTGGTCAGCCCTTTCAGCCCTGTGTCGGCGCGTGTGTGGAGCGGCTCGGTGACGTACCGGTCGATCAGCTTGCGGGTGATCGACGGTGCGAGTAGGGCGTCGCCGCGCGCGGCGACACGTACGGCGTGCAAGAAGTCTTCCGGCACGATGTCTTTGACGAGGAATCCGGCGGCGCCGGCGCGAAGCGCGTTGAAGACGTATTCGTCAAATCCATAGTTCGTGAGGATGACGACGTGCACCCGGGCCAGGGTCGGGTCGGCGGCGATGCGCCGGGTCGCCTCGATGCCGTCGATGACCGGCATCTGGATGTCGATGAGCGCGATGTCGGGCAGGTATTTCCTGGTGAGAGCCAGGCCCTCCTTCCCGTCGGCGGCCTCGGCCACCACCTCGATGTCGTCCTCGACGTCGAGGAGCGCGCGGAATCCGCTGCGAAGGAGCGGCTGGTCGTCAACCAGCAGGACACGGATCATGACGGTTGATCCACGGGAAGTTCGGCTTGGACGGTGAAGCCGCCCTCGCTGCGTGGTTCCGCCCGCAGGTGACCTCCGAGGGCGGTGACTCGTTCGCGCATCCCGAGCAGCCCGACGCCGGGCACCGGCGCGGTGTCCGGCGTGGCCTTGCCGTCGTCATCGACCCGTACGGCCAGGGCGTCGGGACGGTAGTCGATCCGGACCGACGCCGTAGCGGCGGCGGCGTGACGGGCGATGTTGGTCAGCGACTCCTGAACGATCCGGTAGACGGTCCGGTCCACCGCAGCCGGCACATCGTGTCGTTGTCCCTCGATCGTCAGCGTCGCGTCCAGGCCAGTCGTCCGAGCCCGTTGCACCAGTTCCGCGACGCGGTCGAGCCCATGCGGCGGGTTCTTGTCGTCGTCGCGCAGCGCCTCCAGGGTCGCCCGCAGTTCCCGGGCCGCCTCGCGACCGGCCTCCCGGATCGCCAACAGGGCCTCCGGCACCTGTTCACCCCGCCTACGGGCCAGGTGGACGGCGACTTCGGCCTGCACCTTGATGACGGAGATCTGGTGGGTGAGCGAATCGTGCAACTCCCGCGCGATGTGCAGCCGCTCCTCGTTGGCACGGCGCCGTGCGGTCTCCTCCCGGGTGCGCTCGGCCTCATCCGCCCGGCGCTCGGCCTGCCGCAGCGCTTCACCCGCCGCACCGGCGGCGATCAGCCAGGCCAGCTCGAGGACACCTCGGGCCTGCGCGAACGCCTCGCCCGTATCGTGCAGGCCCGAGGCCATGGCCGCGAGGGGGAGAGCGGCCAGCATAATCACGCTCGCCGCCACCGTGATACTGCGGTGTCCCGCCCGCACGGCGGCATACACCGCGAACAGGTACGCGACGGCAGGCACATCGAAACCGACCGCCTGGTAACCCACCGCGCACAGCCCGGTGACGGCCAGCACGGGAACCGGAGCGCGGCGGCGCGCGGCCAGCGCCAGGCCGCCGGCCGCCAGCAGCGCGTAGCCGAGCAGGTCGAGAGTGGTGGCGGCGTGCTGCCCAGACAGCCCGGTGACCAGCAGGATCACCGCCACGCCGGCGGCGATCGCCCAGTCTTCGACACCGATGCGTCCCCTGCTCATGCGCGCACCCTAACCGGCTTTCTGCCCGGGGGACTCATGCGCGCGGACGATCGGCCGCCTACCGCACACGCGGTACCTTCCCAGCTTCTGCGGCATCCGCAGCAGCCGGATGCGCCGCTTGCGGCAGCGTGAAGTGCCCACGTCAGCAGGACGACAGGAGGTGAGTCCGGCGGACAGGATCAGACGACGTCCAGTCGTAGGAAGAAACGGAGAACCTCATGTCCGTCCGTCGCCTGCTTACCGCAGCCGCCGCCGCACTGCTCGTGGGTTTCGGCCCTGCCACACCAGCGGCCGCGCACGTCTTGGCCCAGCCGGCCAGTGCTTACGGCTGGACCCCCGAGCGAATCTGGGGCTCTGCGGCCGCGCTACTAGCGCTGGTTGGCGTGGTCATCGGCGGCCTGGCTCTGGCCCGATCCGCCGGTCGTATCGGCAACGGCGACGGGGGAAGGGGGGCCATCGTGGCCCTGGTGGCGGGGCTGATCGCCGTGGTCAATGGCGGGCTGGTGGTGGTCACCGCCGACGGTGGTCTCGGCACCGGCAACGGGATCGCCGGTGGCTACCTGGCCCTGGCGCTGGGGATGATCGCCATGGTCCTTGGTGGGCTGGCTCGGGCCCGCTCCCGCCGCACCGGCTGACCGGCTGACCGCCTGACCGCGGCGAATACGCGCGCGTTCGGGTCTGCCTGAAGACCGCCGCACCAAGTTCCAGCGCGCCGTACGCGTCCGCCCCAGCCTCCTGCTCGGGTAGCTACCCTCAGCCGCAGACTTACCGGCGAGCGCCAATTCAGCAGGCATTCAGTCACGCAGCGCTACGTGACACTTGGTAGCAGCTTCCTTCACGGCACCCCAACTCAGGAAGGAGAGCGATGCGACACACCATCTCGATCTGGCGAACACTCGCTGCCGGCCTCGCCGGAGGCATCGCGTTCGTGCTAGGCACGTTCGTCACATTCCGCCTGCTCGGCGGTTCACGTCTAGGCGCGGAAGGGTTGTTGTTCGACCCCGACACCCAGCATCCCAAGGTCATCACCGTGTGGAAGGAACTGGAGCCACTTCCACGGATTCTGGAGAATCCGCTGATCATCCTCGGCGGGATACTCGCGTTCGGGATCGGCTACGCCTTCGTCTACCGGTCCATCGCTCCTGCGTGGACGACGGGCCTGCACAGCAGGGCATGGCGGCTCGGCCTCATCGTGTGGCTGGGCACCGTGTTCGCCGAGCTCATGGGCCCATTCAACGTGCTGCACCAGCCCGTGAACCTCAGCGTCGTGGCCTGGGCGATGTGGGCGGTATGCGCCTTCGCCGAGGCGTATGCGCTGGTATTCGTCTTGGACCGCGGCCTGTCTAAGGGCCGTGAACAAGGCGAACGCGGCCCCGCGCATCGCTCCACCGCGGCCGAATCCAATGCCTGACGACAACCGGTGGAGACTCCAATGACCATCACTGTGTTCGACTCGACGGGCCGTACCGGCCGCCACATCCTCAACCTAGGCGTTCGCCGCGGCCACCGCATCACCGCCTTCACCCACTGGCCCAGCCGTTCCAGGGTGAGGAGGGGGCTATGACACGTCCAGGAAGGGTGCTCGTCACTGGCGGTACCGGCGTGCTGGGTCGCGAGCTGGTACGTCGGCTCCAGGATCGGACCGAGGTGCGGGTGTTGAGCCGTCGCCCATCTCAGGGACCTGGGTTCGTCCAGGGTGATCTCGAGACCGGCGAGGGCCTGGCCGCAGCGGTCGAGGATGTGGATACGATCGCCCACTGCGCGAGTGCGGCCGACTACCGGCGACCGCAACGGGACGTGACCCAGCTCCGGCAGCTCCTCGACGCGACAGGTGGAGCGCGGCCGCACCTGGTGTATGTCTCGATCGTCGGAGTGGACCGGGTTCGGTTCGGGTTCTTCCAGGCCAAGCTAGACACCGAGCGGCTCGTCGAAGACTCCGGCCTGCCATGGACGATCCTGCGGGCCACCGAGTTCCATGATCTGATGCTGATGTTTTTGACACGACTCTCCAAAGGTCCGGCCGCCGTGGTGCCGCGGAAGTCACTGTTCCAGCCAGTCGACGTGGGCGATGTCGCCGAGCGAATGGCCGAACTCGTCATGGGGCCTGCGGCAGGCCGCGTTCGCGAGCTCGGCGGGCCGAAGGTCGAGTCGATGGCGGACCTGATGCGTGCCTATCTCGCCGATGCACAGCGCCGCCGCCCAGTCATCAAGATCCCCCTGTGGGGCAGGCTGGGCGCGGGGTTCGGCGTGGGCGGCCACCTGCTCGCCGATGGTGACCGCGGCACGGTCACCTTCGCCGACTACCTACACGCGCGTAGTGACGCTGACGGCCTCCTCGACCATCCCTACCGCTAAAAGCATGGGACCTGCTACAGGAAGGAGCGTGTCATATAAGGGCTATGGCTCCGCCAGTCCACCGTACTGGGCGATACGTCTAGTACCGTTTCGTTTTGGTTTGGGAGTCTTACCCTGGTTGCAACCCCTAGGTGGGGATCGATGAGATCGACCGCCGATGCGGCAGGTCCTTAAGCAGCCTTGCGACCGCACCACAGGCCGGTCTGTCGCCCCAGAGCACTATCAACATACTGCTGTTGCTTGTCGCTTCTATGGCGGGCGATATCTTCGCTAGAGCAACGATCTACTACATACTCATCTCGGCACGAGCGCGCAGTGCGGCATGAGTAGCCCTGTGTCAAGCGGGAGGGGCGAGGACGGCCTGCAGAGCTCGGTGGCGGGTGGGGTCGTAGGCGACACGGTCTTGCCAGCAGCGCCAGATCACGTGCAGCCAGGCGCGGGCGAGGATTCGAGTGGCGTGGGGGTGGTCGTGGCCTCGAGCCCGGGCCCGCCGGTAGAGGTCGGCGGCCCAGGGGTTGGCGTGGTGGGAGTCGCCGGCGAAGTCGATGACTGCTCCACGGAGTTGTTTGTCGACGGCCCAGCGAAAGCTGACGACTTTCACCTTCCCGGACTGCCTGGTCGAGGGCGCGGCGCCGGCCAGGCAGGTGAGTGCCTCGGGCGTCGGGAAGCGGCCGCGGGCGTCACCGATCTCAGCCAGAAGCCGGGCCGCTCGCACGATCCCCGCCCGGGGCAGGGACGTGAACACTGCCGCGTCGGGATGCTGCAGCAGCTGGAGCTCAATCTGCTCTTCCAGCGCGTTGATCTGCTCCCGCAGGGCGGTAAGCCCAGCCACCAACGCAGCGGTGACGTGCGCCCGGGCGGTGGCTTCAGGACCGGTGGTCCCGCGGGTAGCCGCACGCAGATGGGCGTGCAGCAGCCCGGCTCGTGCCGGGTTGGGGTAGGAGACGCTGCGCAGCCAGTTCTGCAGTCTGCGTGGCGACAACCAGTCGACCTTGTCCTGAGTCGCGAACCGGGTGAGGAAACTCAGGGTGATCGCGGAGTCGATGTCGCGGAACAGCCCGATCACGGCGGGCAGAACGTGTTCGAGGTGGGCGCGGAGCTGATTGGCCATCGCGACACGGGCGGCGATGAGGTCCTTGCGGGCGCGGACGGTCATCCGCAACGTGAGTGTCGCGGGAGAGTCGACGGTGAGGGGACGCAGGCGATGGCGGTCGGTGCGGACGGTGTCGGCCAGGACGTAGGCATCGAAGCGGTCATCCTTGTTGCCGGCTGCGCCGTAGCGGCGGCGCAGGTGCTTGATCTGGTTCGGGGCGATCACGAAGACCGTGAGCCCCGCATCGAGGAGGGCCTCGACGATGGGCCCGTCGGGGCGTTCGATACCGACCTCGAGCACAGCGGCTTGCTGCAGGCATCGCAGCAGCTTCCGCAGCCCCGCAGCGGTGTGCTCGACGAGCATCCGTTGAACCTCAACACCGTCGGGGCCAACGACCGCGAGGGCGTGCTCACTACTGGCCCAGTCGATGCCCGCAGTGGGTCGACGCATCGAGGAGTCGTGTCCGACACTCATAGTGTCCTCCTTGCTGTTGCAGCAGCAGGTGGGCACCCAGTGGTCTCAGGACACGGAAGCCGGTCGCTCACTGATCGGCGCTCGACGGCGCTCAGCCCTGTCGCCAGTCATACGTGTCCTGGGACCACCGGGCCCCGCGGAACTCATGCCGGACCTCTGACGGTCAAGCGTGCAAGGCGGTGGCCCGGTGGAGACCAGGTGCGCCGACGACCCGAGATCGCCGGCACCAGACACGGTGCCCGACGAGACCGCCGACAGGAAGAGTCTGCGCAGTGAGCGTGCACACCACGGCGACCCGATCGGCGGCACGGGTCACGGGCAAATACGTTGGCTGGCGCCCGCGGATCGGGAAAGATCGACCGCGAGGTGACCCACGTGCGACTCACCGTCGAAGCTCGGCCACCTCGCCCAGCCGCTCGAGCTTGTGCGGGTTGCGGATCGCGTAGATCTGAGTGATCCGGCCGTCGTCGATGACGAACGACACGGCCGTGTCGTTCTCGCCGCCGGGGTCGATGCGCGCCGCGATGCCGCCGTTGAGGTCGACGATGAAAGCCGTGGCGCCGGGCGCGACCTCGGCGAAGCGGGCCATCACCGGGGCGAGCTTCGCGGCCCCGCGGACCGGCTTCGGGATTGTCGGGGCCAGGCCGCCGCCGTCGCCCACGACGAGCACGTCGGGAGCCAGCACCTCGAGCAGTCCGGGCACGTCGCCGGTGGTCAGCGCGGCGAGGAACCGCTCGACCACCTGCTCCTGCTCGGTGCGGCTCACCGACATCCGCGGCCGGCGCGCCGCCACGTGCTTGCGGGCCCGCGTCGCGATCTGGCGCACCGCCGCCGGCGACTTGTCCAGCGCCTCGGCGATCTCGTCGTACGGCACGTCGAAGACCTCGCGGAGCACGAAGACCGCGCGCTCCGTCGGTAGCAGCGTCTCGAGTACCGCCAGCATGGCGATCGACACGCTCTCCGCGAGCTCGACGTCCTCGGCGACGTCCGGGCTGGTCAGCAGGGGCTCGGGCAGCCACTCGCCCACGTACTCCTCGCGCTGCCGCGCGAGCGTGCGCAGCCGGTTGAGGCAGAGCCGGGTC
Organism: Micromonospora rhizosphaerae; assembly: GCF_900091465.1. Lineage (NCBI taxonomy): Bacteria > Bacillati > Actinomycetota > Actinomycetes > Micromonosporales > Micromonosporaceae > Micromonospora > Micromonospora rhizosphaerae. Next base: position 1,382,664 of record NZ_FMHV01000002.1, read on the forward strand.
ACGATCCGCACGAGGTACGCCCGGGGGTCCCGGACCTCGCAGCGCTCGCCGTCGACCAAGGCTGCCCACCGCAGCCAGGTCTCCTGCACCACGTCCTCGGCGTCGGCGACCGAGCCGAGCATCTCGTAGGCGACGGTGAACAGCAGGCTGCGGTGGACGACGAAGGGGTCCTCGCTCATGACGCGGACGCTACTCCCGGTCGCTCGGCCAGCGGCTTTAAGCCGCACGCGGCGGCGAAGCCGTCGGACTCGATGCCGAGCGCCACGTTGCCACGCGTGCTCATGTTCGCGAATGCGATCACCGAGGTGAGCTCGACCACGGCGGGAGGTCCCAGCTCGGCGTGCAGCCGGTCCACCAGCTCGTCGGTCACGGTCGGCGGTGTCTGGCTCATCGCCTCGGCGTACTCCAGGACGTCCCGCTCCAGCGGAGTGAAGACGTCCGCCTCACGCCACCGCGGGATCTCGCGCGCCTTCTCCACGTCGAGCCCCTTGTTGCGGGTCTCGAAGTAGTTGAAGTCCAGGCACCACGTGCAGCCGACTAGCGACGCGACCGCCATGTGGGCGAACGACTTCAGGCCCTCGTCGCAGGCGTCCCACTTCTGCAGCTTGCCGCCGAGGCCGAAGCTGGCGAACAGCACCTTCGGGTTGTGCCAGTAGACGCCCACCGCCGTCGGCACCTTGCCCAGTTTCTTCTCGATCATCCGCTTGATCAGCGCTCCCTTGACGCCGGTGATCTCGGCCGGGGGGATGCGGGTCGTGTGCTCCATGTCTCCTCCTGTGTCGGTGGCTGTGTCGGTGGCTGTGCCGACGGGTTGGTAGGTCGTCACGCCATGGAGACACCGGCCGGGCCGCGGATGTGACATCGAGCGGGAAAAACGGCTGGTCTGTTCGTCGTAGACAGTCGGTGTACTCCATCGTGGTCCAGGCGTCCTCGGGGATCGAGGAGATCGCAGTCTTGACCTTGGCGTCCAAGCGCACGGTGACCGAGACGTCCGCGCCCGACTTGAGTGCCAAGGCCGGGGCGCAGCGGAATGACGTTCCGTACGGGCGAGCGGAACGCGGCAGATCCGGATGCCCGTGCGGCCGGGAACCGGCGGAGGACATGTAAGCACGATCATCCTTGGGGTGCGAGCAGAGCCCTATTCGCGGCCAACCCAGGTGGCAACGCACGCCTCGTTGCCCTCGGCGTCTGCCAGAACCCACCACATCGGCGCGTGCGCTTCGGAGACGAGGCGGCCGCCGGCAGCCAGGGCGGCGGTGATGCGAGCCTCGGCTTGATCGTGCGGAACGGCGACATCGAGGTGCATGCGGTTACGCTCCGGGCGCGCCTCCTCCATTGGCTGCAAACCGAAGCTGGGGCCGCGGCGCGCCGGATCAGCCAAGTAATCGTCACCGATCTGGTGATACCCAAGCAGCGCCCGCCAGAACGGCAGCACGTCCGCGCCGACGAGTGCGTCCAGGGTGATGTTGATGAGTTGCACAGCGGTCGGGTCGGCTGGGATGTGCAGTGCCTTGGCGGCGGCCGAGATCCGTCGAGCCAGCGCGATGTCGCGCCGGGACAGGGACACCGTAACGCCGGCGTAGCGCAGGTCGACGTTGAGGTACTGCTGCTCGGCTTCGCCGACGAGTCGGCCGATTTCATTGACGAGCGCGATGCCGAGGGCCAGCGTGCCGGTCCGGAAGTAGGCCGAGACCACATGGTAGAGAGAGCGCCAGTCCTCGACACCGTCGGCCGCGTGGAATCGCCCAGCGGTGATCTGCACCGTCATGCTGGCGAACTTAACATCGGCAGCGCGACATGCGCTCACACCGTGGCTCTGACAACGACCAACACGGACGTCTGCATCACCGACCAGACCGGAAAGCGCCCGGATCAGGTGCGCGCTCATCGGCAGTTCCGCGCACACTCAGCGGCAGATGCGCGCATCCGCTGCTAAGGACGTGCGACGGCAGCGCCGGCTGCCTCTTGGCCTTGCGGTCAGTAGTGAGCGAGGATCTGCGCAACTGGGTGGCCGAGGAGATCAGCCGTCTTGGCGAGTTCCTCTGCGTCGAGTTCGTATTGCGATCGAGTCGGGTTCATGGCGCTCACCTCGAACCGTGCGAAACCGATGGGCCAGTCGTAGTGCAGGCTGTTCAGCGGGTACGACCGCACCGCAGCAGGGCACCGTCACGTCCAGGTGGTCGAAGCTCAGGCTGCCATTTGCCCTGACGACGTCCCCGAGCCAGTCCAGACCGATATCCCGACCACAGCGCGAGCACGTGATCTGGCTGGTGTTCTCGCCGGCGTCGATGAGGGTCATCCGGTCGTAGAACTTGTATTCCACCTCGTCGACGGCGTCGTCGTGGCCCGAGAACAAGCTCGCAACGTAGGCAACGGCGGCGGCCGCGTCGTGGGCGGGCTGCCAGCCCGGGTTCGTCGGGATCAGGCGGATGTACGAGTCGCTCACAAGCCAAGCATGCCTGGTGCTGTGCTCAGCATGTCGGGCGCCATCGATGCATGATCAGTCGAGCCGCCGCTTGCTCTGAATGCTCATCCGCCTTCTCTGGACTCCGCGCCCGCGTTGCCCGATGCAGCACGCCCGCGACATGGGGCACCCGACCAGCGGCAAATCCGGTCGTCCCAATTGCGGATCGAACCTGCGCTGGCGGAGAGGATCGCCGATGGACAATTGACGTCGCCATGGCAAGAGGATCCCGATGGACGACGCCACGGCTGAGGGCCTACGACGCCGACCCCGCGCTGGCCGCCCAGGCCCACCTCGAGGACGAAGTCCGCAAGACTATCGGACCCGTCAGGCAAGATGAGGGCATCAACGCCGCCTGAGCGCGGCAGCAGTGGGACCTTGTGCATAGGTTGGGCGCGGCTGGAACGGGCCCGGTGGGTCGCCGGGCTTCGCACGGGCCGGCAGCGGGTATCGAACCGAATCGTCATGAGGGCGCGAAGGAGGATCGTCATGGCAGGGACCCGGCAGATCCTGTTCATCCAGGGCGGCGGCGCGGGCGCGCACGACGAATGGGACGACAAGCTGTTCGACAGCCTGAAGCGGGAGCTCGGGGACGGGTACGAGGTCCGCTACCCGCGAATGCCCGACGAGGACGACCCGAGCTACGCCAGGTGGAGCGCGGCCATCCGGCGTGAGATGACGGCCTTGGACGACGGCGCGGTCGTCGCCGGCCATTCGGTGGGCGCGACGATCCTCATCAACGCGCTCGCCGAGCGGCCACCGGAGCCGGAGCTCAGGGCAATCGTGCTGATCGCCGCTCCGTTCGTCGGTGCGGGCGGCTGGCCCGGCGACGAGTTCGAGCTGCCGCACGACCTCGGCGCGAGGCTGCCGCAAGGCGTGCCGGTGCATGTGTTCCATGGGCTCCAGGACGAGACTGCCCCACCGTCGCATGCTGCCCTGTACGCCCGCGCCATCCCGCATGCACAGCTGCACCGGCTGCCCGGGCGCGATCACCAGCTGGACAATGACCTGAGCGAGGTTGCGAAGACGATTAGTCCTAACGATCTCGGCCCCCGTCACCCGGGCATAGCCAAGAGCCCACAGCCCTCCTAATCGACAGTCACGGCCTCGGCGCTCGGGTGCCTACGCACGAGGTCACGCTGCTGCCGTACCCAACGACGCCTGACACCAGCGGGCCGCCACCGAAGTTCCACAACTCGGTCAACCTCGCGGAATCGATCATCCCGAATCAGCGCTCAAGCTGCACCACGGGCTCACGCTGTCATCCGCAGGATCGGATGCACTGTCATCGGCAGATGCGGATGCTCGGCGCGGACGGCGCAGGTCTCGGCCCGTGACAGAGCGTCACTCTGACGGCGTTGATGAGGTGAATTCCGACTACTCGATCAACGGAGCCTGCCAGTCAGTCTCAACCCCCGATCCGTGGCCCGACCCCGTCAGGGTCGACGATGGAGTCGGGGCGTTCACCTTCGTCGCCGGTATCGGGCCGGCCCTGACCTTCGTTCGCGCCCGGTCATGAGCGACCGCGCGCGGACCGCCGCGTGATGCAGTCCGGGGCAAGGCCACCGTGCCTCTCGCCCCGGCTCAGGCCCACGGCGGCGGCTCATTGCAGGACGAATGAGAAGTCCCTGTGAGTTCTGCGGTTCAGCGGAACGCCGATCTTGACGGGGCGAGCGATCTCCCCGCGGCTGATGCCCAGCCCCTGGGCGATGAGCCGTTCGGGGCGAAGGGGGCACGGGCTCGTCGAAGATGACCGAAACCTGGATGGGCCAGGGGCTTTCGGGAGGGGACGGGGCGAGCAGTTCCCGGCATGAGTCCCACTCCAGGGCGAACCGGTTGCGCCGGGCGATCAGCGGGTCGAGAAGGACGCGGGCGACGAGGGCAGAGAAGATGCCGGAGCAGCCCTCCAGAAGGATCGGATCCAGGTACTGGACCGGGACGCGATCGTGAGCGGTGATTTTGCTGCTGCGGTCGCAGGAAACGCAGGCGACCAGGAGCCAGATGTCGAGGAGTTTGCCGTTGGCATCGACGCGGAACTTCCCGTCGCCGGTGCTGGCGAGGCCGGAATGGCAGTGGACGCAGCGGAACGCGAGCAGGGGAAGGCGCGTGCGCCGAACGGTCCAGGACAGAACGATATGAGGACGCGTAGACATGATCTCTCTGAAGACCTGACGGAAGGCATGGGAAAAGAGCCGACGGCGACGTCGGCGACCGATGCACGGGGAAGGTGTCAGGTCTAAAGAGCAGGCGGCGTCACGCGGGGTGAAGTCCTCTCGTGAGGTCGGAGAAGAAGATCCAGTTACAAGGTAGGGCGGGGCGGGCTGGCGAGACCACCCATTTTTGTCCTGGTGCCGAGCACTGAGGGGCGGGTCGGCGAGCTGGGCGTCGACCACGCGCCGATCGCCCCCGCGGCCCCTTTCTGCCGTATTCCGGCGGCCCCCAAACTGACGTGCAGGCATGGGGCAGAGGCTCTGCAATAGCGCCGCACGGCGCACTCTCATCGGCACGTCCGGATGCAGGCATTCGCGATCCGGTTACCTTCCGTGACGAGCGCTTCGCGGCATGTCCGTGCGTTCGGAGACCGAAGCGTTGATTACCGCTAGGTGATCACGCAGCGCGAGGCTACGGGATGACGCAGTCCCAGGAGCCCGAGGTCAGGCCTCGCTCGCCGGCACGCCGAAGAACACTCTCCTCGCCGAGTACTGAGAACCCGTCATTGCCCCCGGGCCAGAACAACGCCAAACGACGGCTACTCCCGGCCACCTCAAGGAGTCGGTTGACCTCAGCGGCAGGGGCGATGGAGCACTCCATCCAGGGATCCTCTGTTGCGGGCACCTTAGGCTCATCCGCGGCATACATGTAGAGATAGCGGGGCGTGCCGTTCACTGCCAAGGCATAACCGGCCGAGTCTTCGTCGAAGGGTCCGGTGACCGTAGCCAGATGCAGCTCAACGCCGCAGTCATTGAGCGCGGCCGATATGCCGCCTAGCCACGCATCCACCTCCCCATCGGCAAGGTCCTCACCATCCGCGCGCCACGCACCCCCAGCGGTCCACATCACGTCTTCGCCGGAGGACAGGGCCTGCATCAAGGCGCACCTGTGATCCTCAGCGATGTCCCGACCACAGCCCCGCATCTTCCAATGCGGAGATGAGTTCCTCGAACGGAGTCACGGCGACCATGATGCCGCAGCTGGCGGTCTACCATCGCCCACCCAACGCTCTGTCATCGGCATGACCGTGCACCATGTCCGGCGCGACCAGCGCCCGATCAGCGGCATAGAAAGACGTTCTGCGTGTCGATGCAGGACGTAGGAACGTCCCCCTGATGCGCTTGTCGGGCTTGGTGTCCCATCGCAGGAGGAGGACGTTCATGGGTAACGGTAGCGGCGTGTCCCGGGGTGACCGCAACCGCAACGCGCGGCTTGCTCGGTTGCGGGTGCTGGTCCCGGCCACGAACGCGATCGTCGGCATTGATCTGGCAGATAAGAAGCAGATGGTCGTGGTTACCGATCATGACTCGAAGGTGTTGGCGCGCAAGACGTTCAGGTGTCGGGCGTGGGATCTGGGTGCGGCGTTGGACTGGGCCGCTGAGCGGGCCGCGGTGAAAGGCTGGGCGGGGGTGACGGTGGCGTGCGAGCCGACCGGGCACCGGTGGCGGGTGCTCGGGCAGCTGGCCGCGGACCGGGCGATGCCGTTCGTGTGCGTGCAGCCGATGCTGACGTCGTGGGCGCGGCGCAGTGAGGACCTGACCTCGGACAAGACCGATGAGAAGGATGCGGTGCTGATCGCCCGGCTGACCGCGCAGCTGCGCTGCTACGTACCCGAGCCGGTCGATGAGACCTGGGGCCGGCTGCGGCATCTGGGCGCCCGCCGCGAACAGCTCGTCATCGAGATGGTCAGCCAAATCCAGCAGATCCGCGCGCTGCTGGAGTGCGTCTGGCCCGCCGCGCTCGATACCGCCAAGCAGCCGTTCCGCTCCCGCACCTGGGCGGCGGCGATGACGGTGATCTGCGATCGTGACGGCGGTGACCTCGCCCGCACCCGACGCCTCGGCGCGGCCCGGTTCGAGCAGGCGGTGCGCCGTGAGATCACCCGCCGGGGTGGGTGCAAGCCCTCGCTGCGCATCCTGCGGCACCTGTTCACCGCGTTGACCGACCCCACCGGGGTGACCGCCCACCGGCCCGGCGCGCTGGAGCGGGTCGCGTTCCTGCTGCAGGACTGGCAGGCCGCCGCCGACAAGCTCGCCGACACCGAGACCCGGATGACCGACGTCCTCGACGAGCTCAAGCTGACCGAACTGGTCACCTCCATCCCCGGCCTATCGGCCGTCGGCGCCGCGGCGATCCTCGCCGAGACCGGTGACCCGAACCGGTTCGCCACCGCCCGTGCCCTGGTCAAGCACGCCGGCCTCGCGCCGCGGGAGAAGCTGTCGGGCACGTTCGTTGGTCGCACCAAACTCACCGGCCAGGGCCGGCCCGCGCTGCGTCTGGCCGCCTGGCGGGCGGTCTGGGGCGCCCAGCGCGGCAACGCCGTTTACGCGGCCCGCTACCACCATCTGACGACGCGGGAGACCAACAGGCTCACCGCAACCCAAGCCCAGACCGTGATCGCCGCGGCGATCCTGCGCCAGTTGCACGCCGTGATCACCACCGGCCAGGCCTGGGATCCCCACATCGCAACTCACGGTGCAAACGGCCGCCGGCAGCTGGCTCTGGCCGCCTGACTCTGCCGTGCGGCGTTCAAGCCGACGGTCGGGGCGAGCCCTACGCGGCATTGAGACACAACCTGATCTCGACGCACATCATGGGCAGCCCCGGCCCGTCGTCCCATCAACCCGATTACACGTTGCTGGGGACCAACCCCATCACCGCTATGCAGGGACAGACGACGGCCGAGGCACCGACCAGAAGCTTGACACAAAACGACTTACGCTGATGTGCGGACGCTAACCTCGGCGGCTCGGGCAGCCTAGCCGGTGGAGTAAGGATCTTTAGGATGGTTGCGTGTCGGTGGAGTTGGCGTCTTCCTGGTGTGCGACAGATCTCGGGGTCTACCGCCCATGCCGGTACACCTACGAGCGGTACCCGCTCAACAGCGTGCCTCCCGTATTTGACGCTCTCGGCGGCTTCCGCTGGCTTGGCGATCGGGGACAGCACAACGCTGACAACGTCAGCGTTTTGACCCGTCTCAACACAAGCCTCAACGCCGTGGGTGTGGCGCTGCCGGAAGACTTCGTCCAGTTCTACTCCTCGGATGGCTGGGCGGGCGAGCTGGACGCCGTCTCCGTGACTGGATGCTGGACCAGGCTCGCGGTCCGCTGCCCACGTTCAGTCCCGTCCTCGGCGCGATGGACTCCGTTGCCCTAATCGGCTTCGGCTCCGACAGCCGCCCCGCGGCCGCGAGGAACACCCTGGTCGGTCGGCCGACGATCCCGCGTCCGTGCTGATCCCGCGGATTGGGCAACGGCGTCTCCGTCGCCCGAAAAGCGTCCATCGTGCTCATGGATGCGCATGTGGAGCCCAAGTACTGACCCCGGCGCCAGAAGAAGGGCCGGGGCCTGACTCGGGCCCCACATGGTCGGGACCTGCCGGCGGCTAGCCCGCGTGGACCAGCGACTCGACGGCCCCGGCCTCGCGGTCACCGCCCGCCGGGCCGGCCGCCGCCGCGCCGGCCTGCCGGCTAGGCGCCTTGGCGTTGATGAAGACGCCCGCGACCACCGCGGCCAGCAGCATGATGCCCGCGGAGATCCAGGTCGCCACGGAGTAGCCGTGCACCGTCGCCTCGGCCAGTGCCGCCTTCGCCTGCAGCGTTTGCTGGGCGGGGTTGACCCGGTGGTCCGTCAGCCAGTCCGTGGTCGCGCTGGCCGCGATCGTGTTGAGCAGTGCGGTGCCGACCGACCCGCCCACCTGCTGCATGGTGTTGAGGGTCGCCGAGGCCGCCCCCTGCTCGTGCGCGGCGACGCGGCTGGTGGCCGTGGAAATGGCCGCCATGAAGGTGGCGCCCATGCCGAGGCCCATCATGCAGATTCCGGGCAGGACGTGGCTGAGGTAGGTGGCGTCGACGTCCATGGAGGCCAGGAAGGCCAAGCCGCCGGCGGCCAGCGTCAGACCGGGCATGATCAGCGCCCGGGCCGGCACCTTCTGCAGCAGCCGCGCCGAAATCTGCGTGGAACCGATGATCATGCAGGCGGTCATCGGCAGGTAGGCCACACCGGTCTTCAGCGGCGACCAGCCCTTGATGCCCTGCAGGTAGTAGGTCAGGAACAGGAAGACGCCGAACATGGCGATGGTGACCAGGGCCATCGTCAGGTAGGCGCCCGCCCGCTGGCGGTCCTTGACGATGTGCAGGGGCAGCAGCGGCGTCCGGGCGCGGGTCTGCCACAGGCAGAAGATCCCGAGGATCACCACGCCGCCGATCAGCAGGGTCAGTACCCGGGTGTCGTCCCAGTCGCGGGACCCGGCCTCGCTGAAGCCGTAGACGATGGACAGCACGCCGGCGGTGCCCAGCACGGCACCGAGGATGTCCAGCTGGGCGCCGGTCCTGCGGCCCGGGTCCTTGAGCATCACGATCGCGCCGATCACCGCGAGGGCGGCCACCGGGGCGTTGACGTACAGGCACCACCGCCAGTCCAGGTACTCAGTCAGGAAGCCGCCGAGCAGCATGCCGATGGCGCTGCCGGCGCCGGCGATGGCGCCGAACACGCCGAACGCCTTGCCGCGTTCGCGCGGGTGGGTGAAGGTCGTGGTCATCAGGGACAGCGCGGCGGGGGCCAGCAGCGCGGCGAAGACGCCCTGCAGGGCTCGGGCCGCGAAGAGCATGCCGGGGCCGGTGGCAGCGCCGCCGAGCGCGGAGGCCCCGGCGAAGCCGATCAGGCCGATGATGAAGCTGCGCTTGCGTCCGAACAGGTCGCCGAGGCGTCCGCCGAGCAGCAGCAGGCCACCGAAGGCGAGGGTGTAGGCGGTGATGGCCCACTGCCGGTTGCCGTCGGTCATGCCGAGGTCCTGCTGGGCGGACGGCAGGGCGATGTTGACGATGGTCATGTCCAGAACCACGATCAGCTGGGCGAGGGCGATGACCACCAGGCCCCACCAGCGGCGGGGGTCGGGGGGCGGCGGGGCGGCTCCCCCCTTGCCCAGTGATATGTCGATGCTGACGGGGCGTTCTGGCCCGTTTTCGGGCAGGGCTATGTCGGCCATGTATCGGGCTACCTTCTACGTGTGGGCTCGGGGTCGATTCGGGTCGATCGCAGTGGGTCGCTACCGCACTGCGGCACGGTGCGGCGCGTCGGCGACGGCGTTGCCGCTCAGCGCCGATTGAGACGGGCGAGGCTGGACATCAGGACCTCGTCGACCAGGCGGTCGATGTACTCGTCCGCGACTCCTCACGCCGCATCATCTGGCGTTGGGCGAGGTCGGCGAGGTTCCGAGAGACCTTGTTCTCGGATGCTCCTGGGCCGTGAGCTTGCGAGAACGAGGGCCAGGCCGTGACGTACGGCCAGCTCAGCACCTCCGAGAACAGGGGCATGTACCTGGGTGACGTTTTCACGACAGGCTGTTTCGGGAGTGCTCGGTCGCGGTCGCCGGCAAGCTGACCGGCTGGCTGGCCGTCCATGTCGCCCATGCCGAGCCTCAGCCGGAGCGAGTCGTCGTGTCGGTCGTCGTGGATGTGGACATGGCGAGGTCTTCCCTTCTCAATCTCACTCGTGGTGTTGCTTGCCGCCCGGATCGTTCGCGCGGCGGCCGGACAAACACGAGACGCCGGCGACCCGATCCCCGTGACAGCTGTGATCGTGTGATGCGGGCCACCGATCATGGGGTGTCACACAGCGGTCGAGACCGGCGTCTTGGTAAGGCAGGGCTTAGAGCGAGCAGGCAGGAGCCGGGCATGAGCGAGCTCAGCGAAGGAACTACGGATACCGCCGAGCCGCTCGATCGTGCCGACCGCGTGGACTCCGCCACCGAGGCGTTCGTTGCCCACCGCAACCTGCTGTTCACCGTCGCCTACGAGATGCTCGGTTCGGCCACCGACGCCGAAGACGTCCTGCAAGAGACCTGGCTGCGATGGGTGGGCGTCGATCTCGACACCGTGCGGGAGCAGCGTGCCTACCTGGTGCGGATCGTCACTCGGCAGGCGCTGGACCGGCTGCGCGCGCTCGATCGGCGTAAGGAGTCCTACGTCGGGCCGTGGTTGCCCGAGCCGTTGCTGACCGCGCCTGATGTGGCCGAGGACGTCGAGTTGGCCGACAGCATCTCGATGGCGATGCTGCTGGTGCTGGAGACGCTCGGGCCAATCGAGCGGGCGGTGTTCGTGCTGCGCGAGGTGTTCGATCTGGAGTACGACGAGATCGCCGAGGCCGTCGACAAGACCCCCGCCACCGTACGCCAGATCGCCCACCGGGCACGGGCACACGTCGCCGCGCGCCGAACACGCGTCAGCGTCTCCCCGGCCGAGACCCGAGCCGCGCTCCAGGCCTTCCAACGAGCGGTCGAAACCGGCGACCTGCAGTCCCTGCTCGACATCCTCGCGCCAGATGTCGTCGCCCTGAGCGACGGCGGCGGAGTCAGACATGCCCTGCTGCGGCCCGTCGTGGGGGCCGGCAAGGTGGCTCGCTTGCTGGCTAGCGGCTGGTACAAGCGCGGCGTCGAAAGGTCGGTCGAGCCGGTACAGGTCAATGGTGGCCCGGGGCTGCTCGTCCGAGTCAATGGAGAGATCGACGGCGTGCTGGCGGTGCGGGTCGAGAACGGATGCGTCACCGGCCTCTACCATGTGCGCAATCCCGAGAAGCTGTCGCGTGTGGAGCGGGAGACCGCCGTGAGCCGCTGAGGCCGGAACGACCTACAGCCCGCCGCGCCCCGATGAACACACCCGGCCACTGCCATCATGCCAAAGGAACTCCCGACGGTTGGTCACGCGACCCCACCGGTCCGGGCCCCTCTCGATGGGGCGGATGGATCAGCCTGACGGCCCCGATAGACGGCCCGGCAGGGCACAGCCGTTCTCATAAATGACCAGATGCGAGAGTTCCAGATCATGATCCGCAGCTGACCAACGGCGGCCCGCACCCCGGCGGCATCCGAGACGTCCTGTCATCGGCACGTCCGGATGCGTGCACCCGTGAGCTGGTTACCTTGCGTGACGAGCATGACAGTGCGTCGCGTCGGGCTCGGCTGGCCGGTCCGGCCAGAGCACCGGCGAGATCAGTCTGGTGGGCGCTCGGATCGGCGGTGCTCTGTTCCTTAACGGGGCGGAGTTGACCGGCCCGGTGACGGCGCTCGATGGCACTTGGCTCCGTGCTGGCACCGACGTGCTCGCTCAGGACGGCTTCACCTGCCGGGGGGCGTTGCGGCTCGACAACGCCGAGATCGGTGGTTCTCTCCGCTGGGAAGGCGCCGTCCTCGAAAATCCCGATGGCGCCGCACTCTCCGGTCAGGACCTGCGGGTCGGCGCGAACGCCGACCTGTGTGACGGGTTCAGCGCCAACGGGGCGGTCCGTTTGCGCTATGCCGAGATCAACAGCTGGTTGTGCTTCGAGCGGGCCACGTTGACCGTCCCCGTCGGGAGGACCGCGTTGGACTGCCGCCACGTCGTCGCCCGGGAGCTGGTGTTGCTGCCCGCTGAGCCACCCGATGGCGTCGTGGATCTGAGCCATGCGCGGATCGGGCTGCTGCGTGACGACCCGGCGACCTGGCCGTCGGCCCTGCACCTGGAGGGCTGACGTACGAGACGTTGGCCGAGCTCGACAACGGGGCTGACCGGCTGCGGTGGCTGCGGCTGGACCCACACGGATTCCGGCCTCAGGCGTACACGCAGTTGGCGCAGGTATATCGCAGCGTGGGCCGCGACGACGTTGCGCGTACTGTGCTGCTCGCCGGTGAGCGCCACCGGCGTGACATCCTTGCCCTGCCAGGACGGTTGTTGGGGGGGTCTGCAGGACCTGACCGTTGGATACGGCTACCGACCGGTCCGGGCCGCCGGATGGCTTGCGGCCTTGCTCGTCGTTGGCACCACGATGCTCGGGCTGAATCCACCCCGGGCCGTCGAGCCCGGCAAGGCGCCCGACTTCGTCGCGTCCATATACACGCTGGACCTGATCCTGCCGGTCATCGACCTCGGGCAGCAGTCAGCGTTCCACCCAGTTGGGGCGTCGGTCTGGTTCGCCTACGCCCTGATCGCCGCCGGGCTGCTGTTGTGACCACCATCGCCGCCGCCGGTGCCCGCCAGTTGCGGCGCGACTGACCGCCCCGCCACACCACACACCCGAGCTGGGGCGTCGCTCTACTTTCGGCAGATCTGGTCGTCTCGACGCGTTGTCAGCGGCCAGATCCGGATGCCGGTCATCGGCTGGGCGGCTCGAACCGGAGGCCGTTCACCGCAGCACCGTCGAATCACCGCAACATGATAATGACCGATTCGTTGTCACCGGGCGCGCCCGCAGTGCGATGGTGAAAAACGATTTGACAGCGGCGATAGTCTGATCCTCCGTACTTCCGGCGGACCGTGAGTCGCGAGGGGGCCCTGCCCTCTCGACACTCAGGAGCCGCAATGCGCCGGGCGCCCGCCCTCTCCTTTCTCCTCGTCACCGTCTTCCTCGACATGCTCGGGCTCGGCCTGATCGTGCCGATCGTGCCCGCCCTGATGACGGCCGTCACCGAGGACGCCACCGCCGCTGTCCGCTGGTCCGGCCTGCTCGGCTCGATCTACGGCCTGCTGCAGTTCGTCGTCTCGCCGCTGCTCGGACGGCTCTCCGACCGGTACGGCCGGCGTCCCATCCTGCTCGCGTCGCTGACCTGCCTCGGCGTCGACTGGCTGGCCCACGCGATCTCACCCAGCCCCTGGACCCTCTTGCTGTTCCACGCCCTCGCCGGTGCGTGCGCGGGTACGAGCACCGTGGTCAACGCGTACATCGCGGACGTCACGGAACCCGAGTCGCGGGCTCGCGCGTACGGGCTGATCGGCGCAGCGTTCGGGCTCGGCTTCGTCGCCGGCCCGACCGTCGGCGGCCTGCTCGGCGCCGTCGACGTACGCCTGCCGTTCTTCGCCGCGGCCGCGCTGTCCTTCGCCAACGTCGCGTACGGCTGGTTCGTTCTTCCCGAGTCGCGGCCCGGAGACCGGACGACCCCGCTGACCCTGCGGATGGCGAACCCGGTCGGCTCCCTCGCCGTCGTCCTGCGCCGGCCAGTGCTCGGGAGGCTCGCGTACGCCCGCTTCTGCGCCGACGTCGCCCGCATGACCCACCAGTCGATCTGGACGTTCTTCCTCACGTACCAGTTCGTCTGGAGCACCGCGCACATCGGCGTCGTGATGGCGGCGGGCGCGCTCGCTGGCGCGGTCTTCCAGGCCCGGGCCGTCGGCCCGGTCGTCCGCCTGCTCGGCGACAAGCGTGCCGCGGTGGCCGGCAGCCTGCTCGGCGTCGCGTCGCTGGTAGGTACGGCGTTCGTGTCCGTGCCGTGGATGCTCTACGTCCTGCAGGCGGTCGGCGTGCTCGGCTCGGTCGGCGGTGCGGCCGCGCAGTCGTGGATCTCTCGCAGCGTCCGGGCCAACGAGCAGGGGACCGTGCAGGGCGCGCTGACCGGAATCGGCGCCGTCGCGGAGACCGTGGTGCCGGTTGCGGCCGGTGCGGCGTTCGGGTGGTCGCTGGCGTACGCATCACCGGGTTGGGTCTTCGTCGGTGCGGCCGCTTTCGGGGCCGTGTCGGCGCTCCTGCTGGCCGCGACGCCCGATGTCCGGACAGCGCCGATCGAATAAGGCGGTTGCGGCTGGTGCGGTCGTATTGGCATACACAAGACTCCGACGGTTTCCTGCGCGCCCGGACGACCGCAACTCGTGCCGCTCACCGCATCCTCTGCTCGGCACCTCCGGACGGCAACCGGGCCAACTCGGCGTGACGCTACGTAGCGCTCGAATCGCGGCATGAGAGTGCACCGAATCATGGGCGATCGGCATGACATACCGTCTGGTGATGGCGTACGCGGGCTCCCGGACCATAAATGTCGGAACCTGGTTGCTGCCCGAGGACGAAGACGCGTTCGACCTGGCGTTGCGCGACGCGTTTCCTGGCGCCGCGTGGCGGTGCTCGCAACCGGGACCGCTGGGACTTCACCCAGTCCACCTGCACGGCTCGCTGGCAAACGCGATGGCCTGCGGCGGCCGGGGAGTTCAGGCGTTCCTGCACCTGCCGATCGGCGCAAGCCTGCCATCAACCGTCACGCTTGCCGACGGCGTCCCACTGCCGGACGGGCCACCGGTCGCTGCCATTGTTCAACTCCTGCGCTCGACGCGCCGACATGACTCCGGCGGTACGTACTGCGATCACGACGCCGGGTACCAGCACCCGGAAGGCGGTGCGTACTTTGATGCCGGCAGGCTGGCCGCTAGCTGGTTCGAGGACGAAGTCGGTGCCGACACACACCAGGTCCTCCTGCGGCAAACACGGGCGGTTCGGTCGGTGCTGATAGCCACCACTCGTCCGGCTCGCATCAAAGATCAGAATGGCAGACGGCTTACTGGCTACCGCATCGGTCCGGCCGCTCAGGCGATGGCCGAAGCGACGGGCACCCTTCTCGGCCGCACTGGATTACAGCGGTTCCAGCTTGGCTGAACCTGCCGCGATCTCGACGTCAGGCAGCGCACTCAACTCGGCATGTGAGTGCACCCGCAGGCGCTCAGATGTCACCGACTGTAACCGCCATGGTCGACGAGCTGATCCGGACCGGCGGTGGCGGGTAGAAGGAAGAAGTGGCCGCCTGGACCGAGGCCGCCCGTGCAGCGGGGGCCGCCCGGTTCCAGGCCAGGGCCGCGTATCTGAATTCACCGGCGCTGCGGCGTGGTACGAATGCTTCAAGCCTGAGACAAAGCAGGCAGAACGGGCGGGTTGATGACGACGAGCGGTGCCAAGCTGCTGCGAAGACCCGAGGAGCCGCGGCGGGCGAACTTCCTGGAGCTGTTCTTCGACCTGGTGTTCGTCGTCGCGCTCGTCCAGCTCTCGAACGGGCTGGTCCAGGATCTCACGTGGAGCGGCGCTTTCCAGACGCTGGTGCTGCTGTTGGCGATGTGGTGGGTCTGGTCCGTCACGGCGTGGGTAACCGACTTATACGACCCGCAGCGGTCGGCGATACAGCTGCTGGTGACCGCGAGCATGCTCGGCAGTCTGGTGATGGTGGTCGCGCTGCCCGATGCCTTCGGCGAGCGAGGTCTGGTCTTCGCAGGCATGTACGCCGCCATCCATGTCGGCCGCCAGATCTTCCTCGTCCTCACTCTGCGTGGCCATGAATTGCAGCGCAGAAGCGTGCGGGTGTTGTTCTGGTTTGGTGTGTCGGCGGTGCCGTGGATCGCGGGGGCGCTCGCGCACGGTGCGGCGCGTGGGGCGTTGTGGACGCTGGCGGTGGCCGTGGACTACACGGCACGCGGATTCCGCTTCCCCACGCCGGGGTTGGGTCGCTCGCCCGAGTCGGAGTTCCCGATCGTGGCCGAGCATCTGGCCGAGCGGTACCGGCAGCTTTTCGTCATCGCGCTCGGCGAGTTGATCCTGGACATCGCGTTGACCCTCAGTGGCAGCGGCTTCGCGGCTGATCGGACCGCGCGTTCGTGGTGTCGTTCGTCGGCACGGCGCTGTTCTTGCGGATCTACATCTACCGCTCGGGAGAGTTGTTGCCGGCTGCCATCGCAGCGGCGCCCCACCCAGACCGCTTAGGCGTGTCGGCGCTAACCGCTCATCTGCTCATGATGGCCGGCATCGTCGCGACCGCAGTGGGCGACGAACTCGTCATCGCCCATCCACTCGGGCACACACGGCCGGCCTGGGTCGCCGTCATCCTCGGCGGGCCCGCGCTGTTCCTGGTCGGGCGTTCCTTCTTCGAGTACGCGGTGTTCAGCCGCGTGTCCCGGGACCGGGTGATCGGGCTGCTCGTGTTGGTCGCCCTGACACCGCCGATGCTCCTCCTGCCGCCGCTACTGGCCGCCATCGCCGCAATCGCGGTCCTCACCGGGATCGCCATCGCCGACGCAGCACGCGCCCGCGGACGCCCACCCGAGCCGCCGTCACCACCCGGCTAGCCGGAAAGTGCCACCCACGTCCCGAGACTGTTCTGTCACGAACGTCCTGAGAGGCGACACGCCGGCAGCGGACAGGCCCGGTGATCAGGCGGCCGGAGCCTGCCGCAGGGCTTCCGCGAGCGCCTCGGCGTTCTTCTTGTCCACCCGGGGGAAGGTGAGAGCCACGCCGTCGCCCGCAGTACCGAACGCGAGGCGCAGCAGGCTCACGACGCCCATCTTGGCCTCGGCCAGCGACACGTGTTCACGGGGCACCTCACCGAGGACCTTCTTTCCGGGGCCCCCCAGAAACGTCTGCGGCAAGAAGATCAGTCGACGGTTGGTGAGCACGACGAACTGCTTACGGGTCGATGCCAGCGCCGCCCCCAACAACGCTCCGCCACCCTCAAGCCTGACCGCCTGGCTGACGACCGTCCCGAGTCGACTGGACGAGAACTTCCCGACCATGGCCCGCGTCGCCACGACCGGCTGCTCACCGGACTGCAGGATCGGCGTCACCTGCTCGAACGCACGGGTCTGAAGCTTCTGCTGCACTGCGTCTCCGTTCCTTGGCCGCGAATCGCGCCGATTGTAATGACTCGGAGGCCGATCTAGATCCGACGATCGGTCGACATCAGGCGGGAGAAGTCGACATTGGGCCTTCGCGGGTAAGCCTCCGGTCACTTTGTGTGCCCAACACGCTAGTTCGGCCGGTCGCTGGCCACGTGGGGCTCGACCAGCCGCTTCGCCACCTCGGCGTCCGACTCGGTAAGGAAGACAGCCAGGCTGTGCCGCCGTCGGCGGCCGTTCTCTTCGGCCACCACCCTGAACACGTGCACGTAGCGATGCCACTCTCGGCGTGCACTGTCCGGCAGGCCGCTGAGGAACGCCTCCGCCACCTCCTGAGGGAGGCGATGTCGAACGCACCACCGACTCCGAAGAGCGGCTTGGTCGGCCACATTGGGTCGTACGCGTTGAAGGTGGTGAAGAACGACGACTGCATGGCCGGCAGCTCGCCCTCGCACCACCCGACGGCAGCGGTGACAACGGTCAGCCTCGGTCCACGACGGTGATGGACAGTCGGTCACCGGCGAGCGAAGGGGAACCGGGTGCGGGTTGCCCACTGGCTGCCGTCGAATGCGATGAGGCGGGCTTCCGTAACGGCCGCTTGCACCGGCAACCGGGCGGCAACGTCACCTTCAATCAGCGCCAAGGTTTCCTCATCGATGCCGCCTGCAACGGTCAAGTGGGGAACAACCTCGTCATGGGCCCCGCCATACGGGGGAGCCTCCGGCCAGTGCTCGACGATGCTGGCGGTAAGACTCTTGAACGTGTCAGCCGGCTCCGGCTCCAGGTACAGGACGTCCGGGAACCTGCCGCAGCGGTGAAATTTCACCTGAACCGCCGGCTGACGAGCGAACAGCTGGCGAAGCTGCTCCACCACCGACTCATCGATTCGGCCGATCTCCAGGAACGGGTACAGGATGGTGACGTGGGCTGGGACTCCTAGCGGGGCCGAGCTGTCGTACAGCTGTCGCCATCGATCCACCAGGTGGCCCGCTTCCGGCACCGCGACGATGATCGCCGTCTGGCCAGCTTCAAACGACATGCGCTGAGTATGCCGATGCCCCTCGGATTTTGCGGCACATGATTTCTAGGCCACCTGTCAGCCGTCAGTCCACTTGTCGTGAGCTTCGGGCCGAGGACATCGTCGGCGTCGTCGATGATGGTGGGTACGCCATCCGCTCGGCGGCGATCCCGATCTGGGATGCGTTCCCTCTCCTGGGGTCTGTTGTCAGCGCCAATGGCGTGTTCTTATACCGAGACGACCACGTCATTGGCCTTGTTGCGGAGACCCTCGTCCATCCCGCTCCGCCTCCATCCCCCATGCGTGAAAGGTGCAACGATGCACAGGAGACCGACGTTCCAACTGGCAGTCCTGACCGCCACCGCTGCGACATTCTTTGCGGCCGGTGGAGCCTCTGCGGCGGTGGGCACGGCAGCGTCCGTGACCTCCTCCGCGGGTGTCGCGGCGTGTGGGCCGGGCGCCGAAGGGCACAGCGCGGCGCGGGTGAGCGAGGGCGCCACCGCACAGGAGCCGGAGCTGTATTCCAAGAATGAGGCAAACGCCTACGGCGTGATCAAGGATTCGCCGCGGCTGCCCAACGGCAGCGTCACCGTGCCCACGATCTTCCACATGATCTCCGACCACCCCTTCAGCGCGGCCGAGACGGACCGGTGGAACACCCTGATCGCCGCGCAGATGACGGTGCTCAACGATTCGTTCGCGGGCCGCACGTCCGCGAACGCCTCCGACACGCCGTTCCGGTTCTCGCTCGCCGACACCACATGGACGGTGAACAGCGACTGGTACACGGTCGTGCCGGGCAAGAACGAGCGGGACATGAAGCAGGCGTTGTACACCGGCGACTCCCGCACCCTGAACGTGTACGCCGCGAACATCGGCGGCGGGCTCCTCGGCTGGGCGTACTTCCCGAAGGGTTACAACAACGGCCGCGACTACATCGACGGCGTGGTGATGCTCGATGAGTCGATGCCGGGCGGAACGGCGGGCAAGTACGCCCTGGGTGACACGCTGACGCACGAAGTCGGGCACTGGTTGATGCTGGAGCACACCTTCGCGCACGGCTGCTCCGCTTCCGGCGACTACGTCGCGGACACTCCGCGGGAGGCGGCGCCGCAGTTCAACTGCCCGGTGGGCGCGGACACCTGCACCGCACCCGGGCTGGACCCCATTCACAACTTCATGGACTACACGCAGGACTCCTGCATGGACATGTTCACCGCAGGACAGGCGGACCGGATGAGTGACGCCTGGCTGGCATTCCGGGCCGGAGGCGTCAAGTAACCAGGCCTTGATGGGCAGTCGGGGTTGACGGGCCGCGGCCAGCGGCTCGTCAACCCCTTTCGTATCCGCGAACCGAGGCGCTTATTGAAAACGCCTGCCGGGCCTTCTGGAGCGGCCCCGCTTGGCGATGATGGAATCCCTGCCCCTGCGGCGCACCATGATTGACTTTGTCCGCCTCTTCAACCCTTGGAGGATCCTGTCCCTCATCGCATGCCTCTCTTCTCCCGTATGTCAGATCGGCCATCGCGATTCCGCGCCGGGCCACGGCCCAGCCTGGCTGCGGCGCGGGGACCATCGGCCTGATCCTTCGCCGGTATCGCAGCCCGCGTACCCGGCGAGACCTCAGTCATTCCTCAGCGTCGGGCGACGGTCGGAGGCAACGCGAAATCGGGTACGTGGAACCTTGCCGTACCTCGATATGCTCGGGCACCTCGATGGCGAAGCACGCCGTCGCCTACGGGGGAGGTGCATTGTTCGTGCGCGCACGAAGATTGCTGGCCGCATCACTCGGGATCATGCTTGGTGCGGGTGTCGTCAGCGTCATCGCCATGCCGGCACAGGCTTACGAGCAGCGGGACGTGGGCAAGTCCGGCTGGGCCTACACGGACTCTCACCTGCCGGACCAGTCGTTCGTCAACCCCTCCGGAGACGCGCCAATCGGCGCCTGGGCAGATGCGGGCGGAAACAAGCACAAGTCCCGGTCCTACTTCACCTTCGACATCTCGCGCTTCCGTGGAGCCGTCATCCACAAGGCGGACCTCGTCATCGCGGAGCGATCGGCGGCTGACTGCGCGTCGGCCCAGCCGGTCGAGCTCTGGCGCACTGATCCGATCAAGGCGACCACGAGCTGGGAGTCAACCCCGCGCCACCGTGAGCTGCTCGGCACCGTCCAGGCCGGCGGCGCGGCCACCTGCCCCGGCTATCTGGTGTGGGACATCATGCCCGCGTTGCAGAAGCTGGCAAACCAGGACGAGCAGACCCTCACCATCGAGATCCGCGTGCCGCATGGCTACGAAGGCAAGCTCTCCCACGGCCGTAAGCTCCGCCCGTTCCCGGTGATCCACAGTGTGGCCAACCACGCACCGACGGTGGAGCAGATCGGGCTCGAGTTTCCGTCGTGGTCCTGCGGTTCCAAGGAGAACCCGCAGCCCGTGGGGCCGCGCTACTACAGCCTGATGCTCCGGGGCGCGGACGCGGACAGCAACGATTCCAACTTCAACGGGCAGTTCGCCGCCTGGCCGGTCGGCCATGAGGACCAGCGTTCCGAGCGGTTCGGATCGAGTTACGGACGCACCCTCGCCAAGGTCGGCTGGGACATGTCGCAGTACCCGCACGGCACCGTGGTGGCCTGGACCGCCCGTGCCTACGACGGTCACGACTACTCGACGTGGGCCGAGCCGTGCTACGTGAAGGTGGACGGCCAGCCGCCGGCCGCACCCGTGGTCGCCTCGGCCAAGTACCCGAATGACGGCCAGCCGCATGGCGGTACGGGAGTTCCGGGCACGTTCACGTTCACGGCAAACGGATCGCCGGACGTGGTCGGCTACTACTGGGGGCGCTTCGGCGAGACGTACAACTACATCCCCGCGCCCGCACCGGGCGCAGACGTCACGCTTGAATACACGCCGACCTCGTTCGTCGAGTACCTGAGCGTGCGCAGCGTGGACAGCGCCTCGAACTCCTCCGAGGTGACCGAGTACCGGTTCTACGTGAAATCCACGGCACCGGCGGTGCGGGTGACGGTGGGTGGTGTCGGACTGCCCAGCCAGCTGGCGATCTCGACCAATGTCGAGGGGGTCACCGAGTTCGGCTACAAGATCGGCGACGGCGACGAGGTCAGGGTCCCGGCGAGCGCCGATGGCACGGCGGAAGTCCCGGTGGTGTTCACGCAGCCTGGTTCCATCAAGCTCCAGGTGCGCAGCTACGCCGGAACCGAGCTCGTCGGCGCGCACACGGAGGATGTGTCGGTCCGCGACACCCCGTTCGTGGAGTCGGCCGACTTCGCATTCCCGGACCACGACGGTGTGGTCGATCGTCCGGGCAGCTTCACCTTCCGGCCCGGCCGCGCCGGGGTGGTGGCGTACGAGTACGCGTTCCTCTACGAGGACATGCAACGTATCGAGGCGGGAGCAGACGGTACCGCGGTGCTGCGCTGGACGCCGACGGAGCCGAACTGGTACGTGCTGAACGTGCGCAGCATCAGCGCCGACGGCACCGTCTCCGAGATCGAGCAGTACCAGTTCAACGTCATCGATACCAAACCCACCGTCTACTCCAGCACGTACTACGAGTACGGCGCGTGGGGCGGCGTGGGCATCCCCGGCGAGTTCAACTTCGACACCGCGATGCCGGACGTGGACGTCTACCTCTACCGGCTCAACGACGGGCCCGAGCAGATCGCCGACCCGGAGTACAGCTGGGCTCAGGTGACGCTCGCCCCTGACCGCTCCGGCAGCAACACGCTGACGGTACGTACGCGTTTCCTGGACGGGTCCTTCTCGCCGACGCGGACCTACACCTTTGAGGTCAGCGATGCACCGGTGGTGACGTCCAGCGATTACCCCGAGAACGACGCCGCCGGTCAGCCCGGCCAGCCGGGTCGGTTCACCTTCAACCCGGGCCGCTCCGACGTGATGGAGTACCGCTACGTGCTGGAGTACAGCGGCGAAGAGCAGGTTGTGGCCGCTGGAACGGACGGTAAGGCAACGATCGAGATCACGCCGACGCATCCCGGGTACACCCTGTTGACGGTAACCAGCCGGGCGGCCGATGGCACGGTTAGCGCGGAGCGGCGGTACTACTTCCGCGTACGCGACCCGCGCGTGAATGTGATTAGCGCGTACGACGAGTACATCCCCCGTGGCGGGATCGGCGCGATCGGCAGGTTCGGGGTCTACACCGAGATCGGCGAGGTGACGACCTTCGAGTACCAGCTCAACGGCGGCGCCTGGCAGAGCGTGCCGAAGACTCCCGACGCGCTGGTGACCGACATCTCGGTGACCATGGATCGCAACGGCGCGAACGTCTTCTCGGTGCGGGGCCGAACCGCGGCGGGCGAGTACACGCCACAGACGGACTACCCCTTCCTGGTCGGCACGGCGCCGCTGGTCTCGTCGAGTACCTACCCGGCCAACCAGTGGGCCGGAGGCGTGGGCGTGCCGGGTGAGTTCACCTTCACCCAGGGCAGTCCGGGCGTGGTGGAGTTCGAGTACACGGTCGATGACGGCCAGCCGGTGATGGTGGCGGCGAATGCCGCCGGGGTTGCCACCGCAAGCTACACGCCGACCTCGGCGAGCTCGCACACCATGGTGGTGCGCGGACGTACGGCCGACGGGGCATGGACCGACACGACGAACTACTACTTCCTGGTCAACTTCTCCTGACCAGGCGTTGACGCGGCGGGCCGCCCCGGATGGGGCGGCCCACCGCACGAGCGGCGTCAGCCCTCGGCGCGGGCACCCGGGCGGTCAGCCTCAGTCGACGCTCGGGAGCTTGGGACCGAGGACGTCGTCGGCGTCGATGATGGTGTAGGCGTACCCCTGCTCGGCGAGGAAGCGCTGCCGGTGGGCGGCGTACTCGGTGTCGATGGTGTCCCGGGAGACCACCGTGTAGAAGTGCGCCTGCCGGCCGTCGGCCTTCGGCCGGAGGACCCGGCCGAGGCGCTGCGCCTCCTCCTGGCGGGAGCCGAAGGTGCCGGAGACCTGGATGGCCACCGCCGCCTCGGGCAGGTCGATGGAGAAGTTGCCCACCTTGGAGATGACCAGGGTGCGCAGCTCACCCGAGCGGAACGCGTCGAAGAGGCGTTCCCGCTCCTTGTTGGTGGTCGAGCCCTGCACGATCGGGGCGTCCAGGTACTCGCCGAGCTGGTGCAGCTGGTCGATGTACCCGCCGATCACCAGCACCTGCTCGCCCGGGTGCCGGTCGACCAGCGCCTTGACCACGGGCAGCTTGGTCCGGGCGGTCGCCGCCATCCGGTACCGCTCCTCGGCCTCCGCCGTCGCGTACGCCATCCGCTCGGCGTCGGTCAGCGTCACCCGTACCTCGGTGCACTGGGCCGGGGCGATCCAGCCCTGCGACTCGATGTCCTTCCACGGCGCGTCGTACCGCTTCGGGCCGATCAGGCTGAACACGTCGCCCTCCCGGCCGTCCTCGCGGACCAGCGTCGCCGTCAGGCCGAGCCGGCGGCGGGCCTGGAGGTCCGCGGTGAACCGGAAGATCGGCGCGGGCAGCAGGTGCACCTCGTCGTAGATGACCAGGCCCCAGTCGCGGGCGCCGAACAGGTCCAGGTGCGTGAACATGCCCTTCTTGCGCGAGGTGAGCACCTGGTACGTGGCGATGGTGACCGGGCGGATCTCCTTGCGCTCGCCCGAGTACTCGCCGATCTCCTCCTCGGTCAGCGACGTGCGCGCGATCAGCTCCCGCTTCCACTGCCGGCCGGCGACCGTGTTGGTCACCAGGATCAGCGTGGTCGCCTTCGCCTCGGCCATCGCCGCCGCCCCGACCAGCGTCTTGCCCGCGCCGCAGGGGAGCACCACCACGCCCGACCCGCCGGCCCAGAACGAATCGACGGCCTCCCGCTGGTACGACCGCAGCTTCCACGGCTTGCGGCCGTCCTTGCCCGCCTCGGCCAGCTCGATCGGGTGCGCCTCACCGTCGACGTACCCGGCCAGGTCCTCCGCCGGCCAGCCGAGCTTGAGCAGCGCCTGCTTGAGCCGACCCCGCTCGGACGGGTGCACCTGGATGGTGTCCTCGTCGATCTTCGCGCCGAGCATGCCGGCGAGCTTCTTGCTCTTGGCGACCTCGACCAGCACCACCCGGTCCAGCGCGCGCAGCACCAGGCCGTGCGCCGGGTCGTTGGCGAGCTGGAGCCGGCCGTACCGGTCCATGGTCTCGGCCACGTCGACCAGCAGCGCGTGCGGCACCGGGTAGCGGGAGTACTTGATCAGCGCGTCCACCACGCCCTCGGCGTCGTGGCCGGCGGCCCGGGCGTTCCACAGCCCGAGCGGGGTGAGTCGGTAGGTGTGCACGTGCTCGGGAGAGCGCTCCAGCTCGGCGAAGGGGGCGATCGCCATCCGGCAGGCCTGCGCGTCGGGGTGATCGACCTCCAGCAGCAGGGTCTTGTCCGACTGCACGATCAGTGGTCCACCGCTCACGCCAGCACCCTCTCCCCTTGCCGGATCTGTCGCCCGACCGCCGGCTGACCTGCCGAAGGCGGACCATCCAGTGTTGCACGAGAAAGGTTGTTACCGAAAAGTCGCACAGCCGACGCAACGGGATGGCGCCCGCACGCGTCTAGCAAAGCGACAACTGTGCGGGGGAGGGGCTTAATGAAGCATGTCCGGTCGACGGTCCGGGCGGTCGCCCTGGCAGTGGTCATGCTGGTCGGCGTGGGTGCCTGTACGTTCGATCCGCAATCGGAGGGTGCCGGCGGCGGCGCGCCGGCGCCCGTCGGAGTGGCGGAGCAGGTAACGGGGGCGAGCGGCACGCCCACGCCGGGCCAGCCGAGCGGGCCCGCGTCGCCGACGCCGAGCCGGACGGCGCCGCCGAAGCCGACGACGAGCACCACCCCGCGACCGAGCGCCCCCACCTCGCCGGCGGCCGTCGGCTGCCCGCAGGGCCAGCACCAGCGGGCCGTGGAGACGTACCTCGCCCGGCTGGGCGGGTTCGGCACGGTGACCGTGGACGGCCGGCAGTCCGCCGCCGACTGCAAGGCGATCAAGAAGTTCCAGCGCCGGTACGGCATCAGCCCGGCCGAGGGCCGCGCCGGCCCCAGCACGTACGAGGTGGCGAAGCGGCTGGCCACCACCGACGTGCACCGCTGCCGGGCCGGCTCCGGCACCACCTTCTGCGTCGACCTGACCCGGCAGACGGTCTGGGCGATGCGCGACGGCACGGTGGTCATGAAGCCGACGGTCACCCGGACCGGCATGGCCGGGTACGCGACACCCGCCGGCACCTACCGGGTCGGGGGCCGCAACCTCCGCGAGTGGTCCAACCCGTACGAGGTCTGGCTGCCGTACTGGCAGCAGTTCAACGGCGGCATCGGCTTCCACGAGACGACCACCTACCTGCACAACGGCTCGATCGGCTCGCACGGCTGCGTCAACCTCCTGCACACCGACGCCGTCCGGCTCTGGGAGCTCGGGCGGATCGGCACCCGGGTGGTCGTCTTCGGCCGCCGCCCCGGCACCTGAGCCGCCCCGGCGCGACCGGATCAGGGGTTTATCCCCTGTCACCCCTGTCCCTCGGGTGACACGCTGGAGGTCCAGGTCCGGACGGGCGGGAGGGGCTGGGCATGACGGTCGACCGCAAGGTGATCCCGGACAATGATCCGGAGCCGGCCGACGAGGTCTCCACGGCCGCCCTGGTCGGTTACGCGGTCGCCGCCGCCGGCCTGGTCGGCTGGTTCCTCTTCGGGCTGCTGGTGCAGCGGCAGGGCTTCGTCGACTCGGTCGGCGAGTCCGCCGGCGCCGGGTTCGCCCTGCTGCTCGCCGTCTCGATCATCGGCACGGTACGCCGCAGCCGCCGCTGACCCGCGCCCGCGCCGCCCCGACCGCCGCCGTTCAGTCCTCCAGCACCGCCGCGGTGATCCGGTGCAGCGCGAAGGTGTGCAGCATCTCCGTCCGCTCGTCCTCGGCCCGCAGGTAACCCGCCCCCATCGACACCGGACGGACCAGCCGGGACGCGGTCGCCCCGTGCGCGTCGACGTACCCGACCCAGACCAGCGCCTTGTCCCGGACCGCCTGTTGCAGCACGGCGAGCGCGTCGCTGTGGCTGTGCGCGGGCACCGGACCGGTCCGCACCGCGCCGGGGCGGACCACCGCCGGGGCCCGCCGGGCCGCGCGCGCCGCCGCCTCGCCGCGCCGGATCTGCTCCACCACGCCGAGCAGCCGCGGCATGGGCAACTTCGGTGCCGCCAGCGGATCGAGGGTCCGGGTGGCGACCGGGCCCCGCGCCGGAGCCCGCCGGGTCTTCGGCCGGGAGAGCACGGTCGCGCCGCTGGCGTCCTCCGGCACCGGCGCGTACCCGGCGTCGCGCAGCGCGGTCAGCATCCGCCCCACCTGGTACGGGGTGGAGAGCACCGTCGGGGCCAGCCGGCGGAACGCCAGCGGCTCCAACCGCTTGTCGGCCAGCACCTCGGTGAGCAGCGCCTCGTCGTCGCTGCGGACGTACCCGCCGGCGGAGCCGACCCGCAGCCCGCCGTGCTTGCGGGCCACGTCGTCCACCAGATAGGTCAGCCCCTGCGGCACCGGGGTACGCGACCGGCGCCGGAACAGCGCGTGGAGGTCGTCGGCCGAGTAGCCGGCGTCCAAGGCCCGCCGGACGCTGGCCGTGGTCACCCGGTGCACGCTGGCGGCACCCGCCGACTCGTGCTCGGCCACCACCTCCAGCTCACCGGCCAGGGCGGGGTCCGGCGGGCCCGGCACCACCACGGTCAGGTCGGCCTGCACCAGGAAGTGGTCGACCGGGGCGGGGAGCAGGGCGTCGAGCGCCCGGATGGCGGTGGACGGCTCACCCGACTGGGCGTCCGCGCGCAGCCCCAGCGGGTCGTCCGCGCCCCGATCGTCGGCCTCGGTGACGTCCGCCAGCAGCAGCCGCCCGTACGAGGTGAGCGCGCCGAGCCCGGTCACGCCGAGCTGGGCCGCCTCGCTCAGCACCTCCTGGTGCGCGGCCTCCCGGCCCCGGCTGCGCCTCGGCGCCCGCCAGTCGAGCAGCTCCAGCACCTCTTCCAGGGTCGGCGCGGTGGCCGGCTCCAGGCCGGCCAGCACCTCGAGCACCGCCCGTCGGGCGGCCGGCGCGCCGGCCCGCTCCGCCTCGGCGGAGAGCACCGAGATCGGCCGGTCCCGGTCGTCCCGCTGGCCGACCAGGCCCGTCTGCCGGGTCATGGTCAGCCATGCCCGGGCCAGCTGCTCCCAGCGCTGCGCCAGCGAACTGGCCCGCCACACCTCGTACCCGCCGGTGGGGAGGACCTGCTGGTCGCCGCCGTACCGGGTGCTGGCGGCGCCGGTCAGGTCCAGCTCGCCGATCAGTCCGGCCGCGTACGCGACCTCGAAGAGCAGCGCGGTTGTCGGCTCGTCCAGCCCGAGGCCCTTGGCCAGCCGGCGCAGGTCACGTACGCCGACGCCGCCCGAGCGGAGCACCGGCACCGGGTCGGCGGCGAGGCTCTCCAGCAGCGCCTCGGTGTGGCGTACCGCCTCCATGGTCTGCCCGGCCCCGGCGGAGTCGACGGCCTTCGCCTCGCGCGGCGGGCTGGCCACCAGCGGCGGGCTGGTGCGCAGCGGACCGAGCGGGCCGCTGTCCCGGCGCAGCAGCAGGCCGACCTCGCGAGGGAGTTCGACCGTGCCGGCGCCGCCGCCCTTGCCGGTCGGGACGGGGACGAGCAGCCGGTGGTCCACCAGCCAGCGCACCGGGGAACCGGTGGGCGCGCCGCCGTTGGTGGCGTCCGAGGGGAGGGTGTCCTCCGCGCCGACCGCGGGCGCCTGCAGCGCACCCGGTGGCACGCTCCCCACCGGCGGCCCGGCGGCGAGCCGGTCCAGGATCGCCCGGGCTGAGGGGGGAGCGGCCAACAGGGTCCGCCGCAGCTTCGCCGGGTCCGCGCAGAGCGCCGCCGTCCGCGGGTCCAGCTCCGCCGCCGGTCGGCCCAGCCCCGCCGGGTACGGGGACACCTCGTCGACGCCGGCCACCACGTGCAGGTCGTGCTCCGGGCCGTACAGCAGGAAGAGCGCGCGCAGCTTGTTCACCGCGCCGCGGACGGCCGTCGGGGCGGGCGGGCGCGGACCGGCGGTGGCCATGGCCAGGATCGCGTCGACGGAGGTGCCGCCCTCCGCCGGGTCCCGGGTGAGCCGGGCGGCGTCCAGGATCTGGAGGGTGAACTGGTCCACCCCGTCGAGGGCGCGGGCCACGGAGACCCGGGACTGGGCGCGAATGGCCAGCGCGGAGAGGTCGG
Source organism: Micromonospora rhizosphaerae (assembly GCF_900091465.1). Lineage (NCBI taxonomy): Bacteria > Bacillati > Actinomycetota > Actinomycetes > Micromonosporales > Micromonosporaceae > Micromonospora > Micromonospora rhizosphaerae. The sequence goes on from NZ_FMHV01000002.1 coordinate 1,410,973, forward strand.
CCGGTACCGGCACGACGAGGTCCGGCCGCAGCTGGAGGAGGGCGGCCAGGGACTCGTCGGGCAGGGTCCGCAGATGGTCGGCGAGTGAGGTGGTCATCGTCGTTCAAAGTTAGCCCGGCGGGGGGCCGTCCCGCCCCTCGGACGCCCGGCTCGGCCGGGGTTGGGCGGGTACGTTCTCCGCATGCCCCTTCTGATGGTCGGATTCGACCTCGACATGACCCTGGTCGACTCCCGTCCCGGCATCGCCGCGACGTACCGGGCGTTGACCGAGCTCACCGGTGTGCACGTGGACGCGGACGCGGCGGTGTCCCGGCTGGGTCCGCCGCTGCGCACCGAGATCGCCCGCTGGTTCCCGCCGGAGCGGGTGGAGGAGGGGGTACGCGTGTTCCGCGAGCTCTACCCGGCGTACGCGATCACCCCGACCGTGCCGATGCCCGGCGCGTTCGCGGCGATCGAGGCCGTGCACGCCGGCGGCGGCCGAGTCATGCTGGTGACCTCGAAGATCGGCCGGCTGGCCAAGCTGCACCTGGACCACCTCGGGCTGGCGGTCGACGAACTGGCCGGCGACCTGTTCGCGGAGGAGAAGGCGACGGCACTGCGGGAACACGGGGCCACGCTCTACGTCGGGGACCACGTGGCGGACATGGTGGCCGCGGAGGCCGCGGGGGTCCCGGGCGTGGGGGTGGCCACCGGGCCGTGTTCCCACGAGGAGCTGAAAAGTGCCGGGGCGCACGTGGTCCTGGACGACCTCACCGAATTCCCGGCGGCGCTGGACCGGATCATCCGGCTAGCCTTGGAGCAGTAGACGTCTCAAGCGAAACAGAGGTTCTCAGGTGCCGACGGGTCGAGTGAAGTGGTATGACGCGGCCAAGGGATACGGGTTCGTCACCAGTGACGAGGGTGGCGACGTGTTCCTGCCCAAGGGCGCGCTACCGGCGGGCGTCAGCGACCTGAAGGGCGGCCAGCGGGTCGATTTCAGCGTGGTGGACAGCCGCCGGGGCGCCCAGGCCATGGGGGTCAAGCTGCTGGAGGCCCCGCCGTCCGTGGCGGAGCTGCGCCGCCGGCCGGCCGAGGAGCTGCACGGGCTGATCGAGGACATGATCAAGGTGCTCGAGGCGAAGGTCCAGCCGGACCTGCGCCGGGGTCGCTTCCCGGACCGGAAGACCGCGCAGAAGATCGCTCAGCTGGTCCACGCGGTCGCCCGCGAGCTGGAGGTCTGAGGCACGAGCCCGGCGTCGGCGGCCCGGCCCAGCAACGCCTCGACGGCGGCGATTCCCGCGTCCCCCAGGTCCGCGGTGAACTCGTTGACGTAGAGGCCGATGTGCCGGTCCACCACGTCGGGCTCCATCTCCTGTGCGTGGGAGAGGACGTACTCCCGGCTGGCCGCGGGGTCGGCCCACGCCTGGCGTACCGACTCGCGGATCCAGCCGGCCGCCTCGACCGGGTCGACCGCGCCCTTGCGGGCCAGGATGGCACCGAGCGGGATCGGCAGGCCGGTGTCGGCCTCCCACCACTCGCCGAGGTCGACCAGGGCGGTCAGCCCGTGCCGGGGGTAGGTGAAGCGGGCCTCGTGGATCACCAGCCCGGCGTCGTACCGCCCGGCGGCGACGCCCGGCATGATCTCGTGGAACGGCACCACCTCGATCCGCGCCGGCGGCCGCTCCGCCGACCAGAGCCGGAAGAGCAGGTACGCCGTGGTCCGCTCGCCGGGCACCGCCACGGTCGCCCCCGTGAGGTCGGTCCGGTCCGGGCCCGTGAGGCCGGCCCGGTCCGGCCGTCCGGCCCGGTCGGCCCCACCGGCCCGGTCGCCGCGGGTGAGCACGAGCGGGCCGCAGCCGCGGCCGAGTGCCCCGCCGCAGGGCAGCAGGTGGTAGTCGTCAAGCAGCCACGGCAGCGCCGCGTAACTCACCTTGACCAGGTCGAACGCCCCCCGCTCCGCGGCGGTGTTGGTGACGTCCACGTCGGCGTAGGTCACCTCGACCGGCGGTGCGCCGGGCACCCGCCCGTGCACCAGGGCGTCGAAGACGAACGTGTCGTTGGGGCAGGGCGAGATCGCCAGGGAGAGCGCCACACCCCCACGTTAACCCCGCCCCGATCGACCGCCGCGCCGCGCCCACGTCACTGTGAGCCTGCCCGCCGCCCGGCTCGCGCCTTCCCCGACTGCGGATGTTCCGGCCGGGCCGCAAGCAGGCCGCGTCTGGGCAGGGGGCTACGAGTCTGATGACGTGAGTGGATCAGGGCGCGCATTCGCGTGGGACATGCGGGTCGGTGGCGACGGCATGGACCATGGGCGCCGCAGCCGTGGTCGGTGCTCACCCCGACCGTCGTCGGGGGCGTAAACGCCGGTCCTCGTTTCCACCGGTGCGATCCAGCAGCACGACATCGGGCGTCGCTCATTCACCATCCGGGCGATGCGCGGCTTCGGGGAGTGACCCGGGTGGGTGAGTGATTCGTTCACGTCATCAGATTCGTAGCGTCTCTCACCGGTCTTCATCCCCAGCCCGGGACGTTCTCCACAGGGTTGTCCACAGGTTGGCGGCGGGTGTTGAGGACGGCCCTCGGTCACGCCGAGCATGGTGGCGTGACCGAGTCCATGCCCCGGATCGAGCTGGGTGCGACGCTGCGGGCGCTGCGCCGGGCGGCCGACCTCAGCCAGCGGGAACTGGCCGAGAAGTCCGGCGTCCCCCAGGCCACGATCGCGCGGATCGAGTCGGGGAAGACCAGCGATCCGAACTTCCGGACCGTCGAACGGTTGGTGGGTGCCGTGGCCGGCCGCATCACGATCGCCGTCGCCGGGCACACCTCGCAGGCCGCTGCCGATGCCACCTGCTCACTGCCCGCCGTACCGCACGAAAAGGTGCGCGACGCGGCGGGGCGGCACTGCCCCGCGCATCTGGACGCGCGAGAGGTGCGCCAGCCCTGGGACTGGCCGGGCGCCTGGTGGGCGCGCTGGTACGACCTGCCACCCGAGCGGTGGCGGGTCCCGTTACCCGCCGCGACGTACGTGCGGGATCGCGGCGAGCGGGATCGGCGCCGGCGCGGCGAACGGGTGCGGCGCGAGGTCCGGATTCGGCGGTACACGGGGGATGGTCTGCCCTCCACGTCATGGCGGTTCGTGGCGGAGTTGCCCGACAGCGAGTTGGTCGGCGAGCTGCGGGCGCACGAGCGCGGCGTCGACCTGCTGCTCGGGCATGACGTGGGCGGCGGGCGGGAGATCGTGCTCGACGGTGTCCTCGTGGCCGGGGCATACCGTCAGCTCGGCATCGGACGTCGGCTGGTCGAAGCGCTCTCCGCGGAGATGGACCGGGCGGGCGTCACCACGGCCCATGCCGTCGCGGAGTTCGGCGGTATCGGGTTCCTGATCGCGTGCGGATACCGGCTGCAGGCCAGCCGGCCGGCGGCCCTGCGGCTCGATCGCCGGGCCGGCGCAGCGCCCCGGCTCGATCCACCGGTCAGCGCAGCACCGCAGCAGCCGCGGTGAGGGCGGCGAAGGCCTCCTTCATCCGCCACGCTCCCCGGTCGCGCGGGCCGATCGGGTTGGACACGGTGCGCAGCTCGGCGAAGGGGAGTCCGGCCTGGGCGGCGGCGACGGCCACGCCGTACCCCTCCATGGCCTCGGCCACCGCGTCCGGGTGCCGGTCGGCCAGCGCCTCGGTGCTCGCGGCGGTGCCGGTCACCGTGCTGACCGTGAGCACCGCGCCGACCGCCGCGTCCGGCAGGGCCGTGCGGAGGGCGCCCAGCAGTCCGGGATCGGCGGGGACCGCCGTGCCGCCGCCCAGCAGCTCCGGCGGCATGCCCAGCTGGTCGACCGGGATGAAGCCCTCCGGTGACTCGGCGCCCAGGTCCGCCGCCACACTGCGGGTCGCCAGCACCGTCCCACCGATCGCCACCCGACCGGGGAAGCCGCCGGCGATGCCCGCGCTGACCACCGCCCGGTACGGCCGGCCGGCCGCCTCGGCCAACGCCAGCAGCCGGGCGGTGGCGGCGCCGGCAACGGCCGGGCCCACCCCGATCGGGGTCACGGTGACCGTCGGATCGGTCAGGCCCGCCCGCACCGCCTCCGCCTCGGCGGGCACCGCGGTCACCACCAGCAGACCGCTCACCCGACCGGTCCCCGGTGCTCCCGGCTGTTCTCGTCCTCGGCGCCGCCGCCCGAGCCGCGCACCGCGGACGAGGGACGGTAGATGTGGTAGCCCGGCGGCGCGAGCCGATCGTCGTCGACGGGTGCCGGCGTACCGCCGTGGGGTGGGGCCGGCGAGGTGGGCGCCAGATGCGCGAACGGGCGCGTCGCGTCCGGCGCCTCGGGGCCCAGGCGCTCGGTCTGCTCGGTGCCCAGCCGTTCGGTCTGCTCGGCGGCCATCTCGTCATCGCCGAGCGCCCGGCCGACCAGCCGCTCGGTGCGCAGCCGACCGGCTACCACCACGCCCCGCGCAGCGACCAGGGCGGCCACGCCGGCCGCGACCGCGACCCCGATCCGGCCGTCGAACGGTACGAGCCCGAGCCCGCCGCCGGCCACGAAGGCGAGCATCAGCGCGGTCTCGGAGTGGGCGAACGAGCTGGCCCGCAGCCGCTCCGGGATCCGCTCCTGAATCGACGCGTCGACCGCCAGTTTGGAGATCCCGCTGATCAGGGCGGTCACCAGGCAGAGCAGCGCAACCATGGGCAGGGAGAACTTCACCGCGGCGAGGACCGCGACGCCGGCCACGATGACGGTGCCGCTGGACTGGAGCGCGGCTGGCCGGTGAATGCGCAGCCGGGTGCCGACGGCGGTGGCCAGGAAGCTCCCCACGGCCAGGGCGCCGCCGATCAGGCCCAGCGCGCCCTCAGCGGCCAGGTTCCGCCCGAAGAAGTCGGTGGTGAGGTCGCCCGCCTTGAGGGCGAAGGCGAGGAAGAGCAGCAGGAAGCCGTAGAGCCCGCGCAGGGCCGCCGCGCCGATCAGCGTGGCGATCACCAGTCGGCCGGCCGGGTGGCCACGGCCCAGCGGCCGCTCGCCGTCCCGGCGCCACAGCGCCCGGAGCGGCCGCGGCACCCGCTCCGGCGGCTCGGAGTCGGCCCGCGGGGGCAGGCGCAGCGAGATCACCATGCCCACCAGGAAGATCAGCGACGCCACCCGGAGCGGCCACTGCGGCCCGAGCCAGAACGCGGCCAGGCCGATCGGGGCGACCAGCGCGCCGGCCACCGTGCCGTAGACGCTGGCCCGGGCACCGACCTGGGACAGCCCGAGCCCCTCGGGCAGCAGCCGGGGCACGGCCGCTGAGCGGGCCACCCCGTACGCCCGGGACAGGGCGAGCACGCCGAACGCGGCCGGATAGAGGCCGAAGCCGCCGATGTAGTCGGAGATCAACCAGGCCAGGAAGGCGCGGCCGAGCATGGTCGCCGCCAGCGCGTACCGCCGCCCGTGCCGGAAGTGGTCGAGCAGCGGCCCGACCACCGGGGCGAGCATGGCGAACGGCACCATCGTCACGAGCAGGTAGAGCGCCACCTTGTTGCGGGCCTCGCCGAGCGGGACGTCGAAGAAGATCGTCCCGGCCAGGCCGATCGCGATCAGCGTGTCCCCGGCGCAGGAGAGGGCGTGCAGGTCGAAGAGGCGGACCATGCCGACCTCGTTGCCGGCGCTGCGCGCCCGGGCCCTCCCGGCCCGCCGGGTCATCCAGCGGCCGCTGCTGATCGAGCCCCTGAGCAGCAGGCGGGTGGCGCGGATGCCCGTGCCGACGGTCCGCCCGAGGACGGAGCGCCCGGAGCGGGAGGACAGCGGCATGTGCACCATCCTCGCCCATCTGATCCACCGGTGCCGCCGCACCCAGTGAGAAACAACTCCGGGGAGTGCCTGTGTGCCCACCGCCGGCATGGGGAACAATGGGCGGGTGACCAGGCCCGTCTCCGCCCGCGCCGCCCGTCTCGACCAGGTCTGCGCCGCCGCCGTCGAGGAGGCCCGCGACGGCATCACCGAGGTGGACCCAGCCGGTGTCGGCGACCACCTGAAGGCCGTTGCCGAGGGCGACCGGCTCGTCACGCACTACTTCGAATGCCGGCTGGGCGGTTACCACGGGTGGCGCTGGGCGGTCACGGTGACCCGGGCGCCGCGCAGCCGCAAGGTCACCATCTGTGAGGCCGTCCTGCTCCCCGGCCCGGACGCGCTGCTCGCCCCGACCTGGGTGCCCTGGCAGGAGCGGCTCAAGCCGGGCGACCTCGGCCCCGGCGACCTGCTGCCGACCCCGCCGGACGACGAGCGGCTCGCCCCCGGCTACGTGCTCTCCGACGACCCGGCTGTGGAGGAGACCGCGTGGGAGCTCGGGCTGGGCCGGCCCCGGGTGCTCTCCCGCGAGGGTCGCTCCGAGGCCGCCCAGCGCTGGTACGACGGCGACCACGGCCCCGCCGCCCCGATCTCGGTGGCCGCGCCGGCCGCCGCCCGCTGCGGCACCTGCGGTTTCTACCTGCCGCTGGCCGGCGCGATGCGGCAGGCCTTCGGTGCCTGCGGCAACTTCTACGCCCCCGACGACGGCCGGGTGGTGAGCGCCGACCACGGCTGCGGCGCTCACTCGGAGACCCTGGTCGAGACGGCCGAGACCCCGGTCGACGAACTGCCCACCGTCTACGACGACAGCGCGGTCGAGGCCGTGTCGGTGAGCCGGGCCCCCGGCTCGGTGGAGTCCGCCGAGCCGGCGGAGCCGTACGGCCACTCCTGACGACTGAGCCGGTCGCCCGAGGTCAGCGGCGCTCGGCCGCTGCCCGTCGGCGACGCCGGTTGGCGTCGTGCCGCATCATCACCGCGAGACCGGGGAAGCCCCACAGGAAACCGGCCAGGCAGGTCCAGAGCCAGTTCTGGTGACCGTGCTCGGTGAGCCAATCGCGGAAGAAGAGCAGCAGGACGAGCCCGACCACCGCCCAGGCGACCATCCCGACGACGGCGAACGGCACCATCGGGGGATCAAGCGGTTCCGGCCGCGGCGGTTGCTCCTGTGGCACCCGCAAAGCGTACGCGATCCACTTTCGCTGTCGGCCGGTGATCTGGGACGATGCGTGCTACAGACGGACGATCACCTGCGAGGACCCGATGGCCATCGCTCCGCCGCCGGACAACGGCACTCCGCCCGCCCAGCCCCGCACCGGTTTCGACCGCTTCTTCGAGATCTCCGCCCGCGGTTCCACGATGAGCCGCGAGGTACGAGGTGGCCTGGCCACCTTCTTCACGATGGCGTACATCGTGGTGCTCAACCCGCTGATCCTGGGTAGCGCCGTCGACGGGGACGGCAGTAAGCTCTCGATCCCCGCGATCGCCGCCGCTACCGCGCTGGTGGCCGGTCTGATGACCCTCCTGATGGGCGTGGTCGCGCGGTTCCCGATAGCGCTCGCCGCCGGCCTGGGCGTGAACGCGCTGGTGGCGTTCGAGATCGCCCCGGAGATGACCTGGGCGGACGCCATGGGCCTGGTGGTGATCGAGGGTGTGATCATCGCGATCCTCGTGCTCACCGGCCTGCGTACCGCGGTGTTCCGCTCGGTGCCGACCCAGATGAAGACCGCGATCGGCGTCGGCATCGGGCTCTTCCTGACCATCATCGGTTTCGTCGACGCCGGCTTCGTCCGGCGGGTGCCGGACATCGCGAACACCACCGTCCCGGTCGGCCTGGGCATCGGGGGCAAGCTCGTCAGCTGGCCGATGCTGGTCTTCGTGGTCGGCCTGCTGCTGACGCTGGTGCTGGTGGTACGCCGGGTGCGCGGTGCGATCCTGATCGGCATCCTGGTCTCCACCGTCATCGCGATCATCGTGGAGGCGATCGGCCACATCGGTCCGTCCTTCGTGAACGGCAAGCCCAACCCGAAGGGCTGGGCGCTGAACGTGCCGACGCTGCCGGAGAAGATCGTGGACATCCCGGACCTCTCCCTGCTCGGCCACTTCAACGTGCTGAACTCCTGGAGCCGGGCCGGCTGGCTGCTCCCGCTGATGTTCGTCTTCACCCTGCTGATCACGGACTTCTTCGACACGATGGGCACGATGGTCGCCATCGGCCAGGAGGGGGACATGCTCGACGAGCGCGGCACCCCGCCGAGGGCCAAGGAGATCCTGCTGGTCGACTCGATCGCCGCCGCGGCGGGTGGCGCGGCGAGCGTCTCCAGCAACACGTCGTACATCGAGAGCGCGGCCGGTGTCGCGGAGGGTGCCCGCACCGGCGTGGCCAACCTGGTCACCGGCGGCCTGTTCCTGCTGGCCATGTTCCTGGCGCCGCTGTCGCTGGTGGTGCCGTTCGAGGCGGCCTCGACGGCGCTGGTGGTGGTCGGCTTCCTGATGATGACCGCGGTGCGGACCATCGACTGGACCGACTACGAGATCGCCATCCCGGCGTTCCTCACCATCGTGCTGATGCCGTTCACCTACTCCATCTCCAACGGCATCGGCGCGGGCGTCATCACCTATGTGGTGCTCAAGCTGGCGAGGGGGAAGGCTCGGGAGATCCACCCCCTGCTGTACGGGGTGGCGGTGCTCTTCATCCTGTACTTCCTGCGCGGGCCGATCGAGTCCGCGCTGCGGTAGGACTCGTAACACGGGGCCGGGGGGTCGAACCGGATATCCCCGGCCTGGCCGGGGCGAACTCCTCGTGAGCGTGGTCATATCGCATGTCGTTAGCCAGGCTCATTAGTTAAGCTAACTATCGTGACGGAGCGGACGGTGACGGCGAAACGCGTGCCACCGGCGCAGCTGGCACCCCAGCTGCGTGATGCGATCACAAGGCTCAACCGGCGGGTCCGCCAGGCCCGCCCGGTCGGCGACCTCACGGTCACCCAGCTCTCCGCGCTGACCAGCCTCAAGCTGGCGGGCGCGCTGACGCCGCGGGAGCTGTCCGACATCGAGCGGGTGCAGCCACCGACGATGACCAAGATCGTCGCGAAGTTGGAGGAGCGCGGCCTCGTGCAGCGCACCCCCCACCCGACCGACCGCCGGCAGGTCATCCTCGCGGCGACCGAGGGGGGACGGGCCGTGCTCGACCAGTTCGAGCGGGCCCGCAACGAGTGGCTGGCCAGCCGCCTGGCCGCGCTCACCGAGGAGGAACGCGACACGCTGCAGCGGGCCGCCGAGATCCTCCAGCAGCTCGCCCACGCCTGAGCCACGCCCGCGCCACCGGGTCCGCGCCGTCCGACGTCGATGACGCGTACGACCGCAAGGAGGCGCACCAAGAGTGCAGGCGAAGCTGAGCACGATGTTCCAGTCCCTACGAGTCCGCAACTACCGACTCTTCGCCACCGGACAGCTGATCAAGTTGATCGGCGTCTGGATGATGTTCATCGCCCAGGACTGGCTCGTCCTCGAGCTCACCGACAACTCCGCCACGGCGCTCGGCGTCGTCACCGCGCTCCAGTTCACCCCCGTACTGCTGCTCACCCTGCTCTCCGGCCGCCTTGCCGACCGGTACGACAAGCGGCTGCTGCTCTTCGCCGCCAACGCCTTCTGGACGGTGCTGGCGCTGGCGATGAGCGTCCTGGTGATCACCGGCCTGGTCCAGCTCTGGCACGTCTTCGCCTTCGCCGCCCTGCTCGGCGTGGCCAACGCCGTGGAGACCCCGGTCCGGCAGGCCTTCGTCTCCGAGCTGGTCGGCGTGTCGCTGCTGCCGAACGCGCTCTCGCTCAACGCGGCCACCTTCAACTCGGCCCGGATCATCGGGCCGGCCGTCGCCGGCCTGGCCATCGCCGCCTTCGACGTCGGTCCGGTCTTCCTGGTCTCCGCGCTCAGCTCGATCGCCCCGCTGGTCAACGTGGTCCGGATGCGCCCGGCCGAGCTGCACCGCAAGGGCCTCCCGCCGGTCGGCCAGCGCGACCAGGCGAAGGTGATCGACGGGCTGCGCTACGTCTGGCGCCGCTCGGACCTGCTGCTGCCGATGGCGCTGATGTCGGTGATGGGGATGAGCCTGTTCAACTTCCAGCTCACCCTCGCCGCGCTGGCCAAGACCGTCTTCAGCACCGGGGCGGCCTCGTTCGGCCTGTTCACCACCGCGCTCGCGGTCGGCGCCCTGGTCGGGGCGCTGGCCGGCACCGGGCGGCGCAGCCGCCCCTCGATCTGGCTGGTGCTCGGCGCGGCGGTCGGGTGCGCCACCTTCGGCACCCTGGTCGGGCTCGCCCCGACGTACTGGCTGGTGGTGGCGCTGCTGCTGCCGACCGGGTTCTTCATGGTGTTCTTCGCCCAAGCGGCCAACCAGCGGGTGCAGCTCGGCGTCGAGGCCGCCTTCCGTGGCCGGGTGATGGCGCTCTGGGTGCTGGTCTTCCTCGGCACCAACCCGGTGGGCGCACCGGTGATCGGCTGGGTGGCGGAGACCTTCGGCGCCGGAGCCAGCATCTGGATCGGCGGACTGATGTCGCTGGCCGCCGCGCTGCTCGCGCTCACCTGGCAGCTGCGCCGCTCCGGCGCCCGGCTCCGGCTGCGGATGCTGCCCATGCCGCGCTTCTACGTGGTCTCGCCGACCGCGGAGTGACGTCGCGGGCGCGACCCGGGTGGGAAAGCCGGTCTCCGTCCCCGGAGGCCGGCCATTCCGTTTCCCGGCCTCCCAATACCGGCAATCCTGTGGCGGCGCGCCACCTTCGGCCGTAGCGTCGATACATGGGAGTCGGACGGGGGCTGCTACTGGTGTTGGCGATCGTCGCCGTCTGCTGCCTGCCCGCCGTCTTCGCGCTGCTCTTCTGCGCCGACGAGATCCTGGACCGGGTGGCCTGTCGCTGGGCCGAGTGGCGGGAGGGACGCCGCGAACGACGCACCGTCGCCCGGCTGGACCGGGCGATCGAGGCGGACTCGCTCACCCGCGACATCGACCTGACCGAGTTCGACCGGGACGGCCGGCGCCCGTTGGAACAGATCGCCGTCGACCTGCGGCGGCTCGGCGGGCACCGGCTCGCCGCCTCCGATCGCTCCGTCATCTGGCACGGGGCGGTCATCGACGCGTACGACGAGCGGCTGCGGGCCGCCTGTCGGGCGCTCGGCATCGCCGAGCATCTGGCCGAGCTGGACGGCGTGGACCGGGAGATCGAACGGGTGCGGGTGGAGGGGCTGCTGCACGCCGCCGGGCTCACCCTGCCCGCCGCCCGGGCCGGGCACCGCCAGCGGCACCGCTGAACGGCGTACCGGGTGCGGCTCTTCGTCGCGGTCTATCCGCCCCCAGCGGCGGTCGAGGACCTGACCCTCCAGGTGGCGCGGCTCCAGGTCGGCCTCGCGTCCGCCGCCGGGACCAACGTACGGCTGGCCGACCCGGCCAAGGCGCACCTCACCCTGGCATTCCTCGGCGAGGTCGAGGAGGATCGGCTGGTTGATGTGGAGAGCGCGCTCGGCCTGGCCGCCGAGACGTTCCGGAACGGCCGGGACAGCTCCCCGAGGCTGCGCCTCGGCGGCGGGGGCAGCTTCGGGCGGGGGCGGTTCACCGTGCTCTGGGTGGACCTGCGGGGTGAGGTCGAGGCGCTGGCGACGCTGTCCCGGCTGATCCGGATGGGGCTGCGCCGGGCCCGGCTGCCGCACGACGAGCGGCCGTTCCGGGCCCACCTGACCATCGCCCGGCCGGGCGACCGGATCGACCGGGCCGACGTGCTCGCCGACCGCGAGACCCTGGCCGAATACCTCGGCCCGGAGTGGCCCGCGACCGAGCTGGCGCTGGTCCGCAGCCACCAGGGCCCCCGCCCCACCTACGACCGCCTCGCCGCCTGGCCCATCTGACCGGCCACCCCTCAGCGCGCCGATCTTGCACCTGTGGTGCCGACAAAAGGTGCACAGGGTGCGAACCCCTCGCCACAAGTGCAAGATCGGCGCGAGCGGGGGGTGGGGTTACCAGGCCCAGGACTCGGGGGCGGGGCCTCCGGTGCCGAGCGGGGGGAAGAGGTTGTCCAGGCGCTTCGAGGTGGGGTCGTCGATCTTGACCTCTAGGGCGGCCAGGTTGCGGTCGAGCTGGTCGAGGGTGCGCGGGCCGATGATCGGGGCGGTCACCCCGGGGCGGGAGAGCAGCCAGGCCAGCGCCACATCGGCCGGGTCGTGGCCGAGGTCCGCGCAGAGCTTCTCGTACGCCTCGATGGTCGGCCGGTGCTCGGCGAGCGCGTCGGCGGCGCGGCCGCTGGCGCCCCGCGCGGCGCTGCCCTCGGCCATCTTGCGCAGCAGCCCGGCGAGCAGCCCGCCGTGCAGCGGCGACCAGGGAATGATGCCCAGCCCGAAGTGCTGTGCGGCCGGAATGACCTCCAGCTCGACGTGCCGGGTCATCAGGTTGTAGATGCACTGCTCGGAGACGAGGCCGAGGAAGTTGCGCCGGCCCGCCGCCGCCTGCGCCTGGGCGATGTGCCAACCGGCGAAGTTGGACGATCCGACGTAGATGACCTTGCCCTGGGCGACCAGGGTCTCCATCGCCTGCCAGATCTCCTCCCACGGGGTGGTCCGGGAGATGTGGTGCATCTGGTAGAGGTCGATGGTGTCCGTCTGGAGGCGGCGCAGCGACTCCTCGCAGGCCCGGATGATGTGCCGGGCGGAGAGGCCCTGGTCGTTGGGCCAGTCACTCATCTTGCCGTAGACCTTGGTGGCCAGGACGACCTTGTCGCGCCGGCCGCCGCCCTGGGCGAACCAGCGGCCGATGATCTGCTCGGTGACCCCCTCGCCGAGCTTCCAGCCGTAGACGTTCGCGGTGTCGAAGAAGTTGATCCCGTGTTCCAGCGCCCGGTCCATGATGGCGAAGCTGTCCGGCTCGTTGGTCTGCGGCCCGAAGTTCATCGTGCCGAGGCAGAGCCGGCTCACCGAGAGACCGGTGCGTCCCAGGTTCGTGTACTCCATGGGTCCACCCTGGCACGCGGGCACTTAGAGTGCCTCACGACAACTCCAGCTCGGCTGACGGCCACAATTCGGCCTCCGCGCCGCTTGGTGGCGCTCCGGACCGAATGAAGGCCGGTCTGGCGCCGCGCTGCGATCTGGAGCCGTCGCGCCATGCCAGGGTGTGCCCTGGATCAGGAGGATTCGCGGGCCGCCGGGCCGCTGCCGAAGAGGACGTCGTCCCAGCTCGGCAGCCGCTTGCGCGGCTTGCCGGCGGCGTCGGTCGACTCGCCGCCACCGGCGGCCGCCGCGGCGCCCGTCCGGCGCGGCCGGAGCACGGCCAGCGACGGCACGGCCGGGACCTCCTTCGGCGCGTCCGAGTCGTCGTCGAACGCCGAGCCCTGACCGCCGCCGAGCAGCGCTGCCGCGCCGCCGCCGACCGCCCGCTGCCGGGGTGCCTCCGGGCCGGCCAGCGCGGCCGGCGTACGCGGGTCCAGCCCACGGCCCGAAGTGGAGCCGACCGGCCGGTCCAGGGAGGCGAGCAGGGCGTCCCGCCCGGCGCGGATCGGGTCCCGACCCGGACGGGCGTGCTCGGCCGCGGCCGGCAGGCCGTGCCCGCCCCGGCTCGGCTCGCCGCGCGACGGGCCGGGCAGCGCGTGGCCGCCCCGCTCCGGCGCCGGCTCCTGACCGAGGATCGGCGTGGGACGCTCGACGCAGAGGTACTGCGCCATGTCGTCGTGCGGGGCGACGCTCTGCCGGGTCTTGTCGAGATCCCAGACCGCCTGCGCGGTGGCCTTGCCCGACGGCCAGGTGGCGATGATCCGCCAGGTGCCGTCGTCGCGCCGGTACGCGTCCCAGGAGATCTTCTCGGTGTCGATCCCGTGCTGGGCCAGCCGACCGTTGACCACGTCGGCCAGCGGGGTGGGCTTCTCCGCGCCCTTGAGCCGGGCGCGCCGGGCGTGCTGGGCCAGCATGGCCCGCTCCTGGAGCACCGGGCCCGCGTACCGCAGGACCCGGTCGACCGGGACGCCGGCGATCCGGGCGACGTCCTCGGCGGACTCGCCGGAGCGGATCCGGTGCTGGATGTCCCGTGGGGAGAGTGACGGCGCCGGACCGGCGGGGGCCGGCACCACCGCGAGCGGTGCCGCGCCGGGCTCGGCGTGCATCGCCGAGGCGACGCGTTCGTCGATGGGGAGGGCGAGCAGGCGCCCGACCTCGTCGGCGAGCACCAGAGCCTGGCCGTCCTCGGAGAGGGCGACGAAGCGTACTGGGCGCATGGCGTTGCCTCCGTCCCGCTTCGCTGGCCGTCACGCCACGAGCCGGCCACCCGGGCGTCTCGCACCACCGTACGCGCATCTGCCCGGAGGTGGGGGATGCGACACCCGGCATGTCGCGATTGAGCTGCGGCGATGATCACGGTCGGTGGCCGCCGGGGCTCGGACGGACACCCACCGTGACGGGTTACTGGAGTCGCGCCACCACGTAGTCGATGCAGGCGGTCAGCGCCTCCACATCGGCCGGCTCGACCGCCGGGAAGAGCGCGACCCGGAGCTGGTTGCGGCCGAGCTTCCGGTACGGCTCGGTGTCCACGATGCCGTTGGCGCGCAGCGCCTTGGCGATCGCCGAGGCGTCCACCCCGTCGGCGAAGTCGATGGTGGCGACCACGTTGGAGCGCAGCGCCGGGTCGGCGACGAACGGCGTGGCCACCTCGGACCGCTCGGCCCAGCCGTACACGATGCCGGCGCTCTCGGCGGTGCGCTTGGCGGCCCAGGCCAGGCCGCCCTGCGAGTTCATCCAGTCGGTCTGCTCCGCGGCCAGGAAGATGGTCGCCAGCGCGGGCGTGTTGTACGTCTGCTCCAGCCGCGAGTTGTCGATCGCGGTGACCAGGTCGAGGAAGGCCGGGATGTAGCGGCCGGACGCCTTGATCTCGGTGGCCCGCTCCAGCGCGGCCGGCGACATCAGGGCCAGCCAGAGACCGCCGTCGGAGCCGAAGCACTTCTGCGGGGCGAAGTAGTAGACGTCGGTCTCGCCGACGTTGACCTCCAGGCCGCCGGCGCCGGAGGTGGCGTCGACCAGCAGCAGCGAGCCCTCGTCGGCGCCCGCCACCCGGCTGATCGGCACGGCGACACCGGTCGAGGTCTCGTTGTGCGGGGTGGCGTACGCGTCCACCCCGGCCTCGGCGACCAGCGCCGGCGCGGTGCCCGGCTCGGACTTGCGGATGGTCGGCTCGCCGAGGAACGGCGCGTCCTTCACCGACTTGGCGAACTTGGCGCCGAACTCGCCGAAGCTGGCGAACTGGGCCCGGTCGCGGATCAGGCCGAACGTGGCGACCTCCCAGAAGGCGGTGGTGCCACCGTTGCCGATGATCACCTCGTGGCCCTCGGGAAGGGAGAAGAACTCGGCGATGCCGCGGCGCAGCCGGGCCACCTGGTCGCGGACCGTCTTCTGCCGGTGCGACGTGCCCAGGTAGCTGGTGGCCACGTCGGCGAGGGCGGAGACCGCCGCCGGACGGACCTTGGACGGCCCGCAGCCGAACCGCCCGTCGGCGGGCTTGATGTCGTCGGGAATCCGGATGGTCGGTGCGTCAGCCACGGTTGTCGAGATCCTTCCGCATGGCGAGGGCGGGCCAGTTCAGCGGGCGCGGATCGACGGCGGACGCGTGCGGGCACACGGCGCGGCCGGGATCCGGGCCCGGTCCGGCGACACTGCCGGCCTTCATCCTTGCACCCTGGTCGGCCTGCCCGACGGCTGGTCCCACGTCCCGCGGTGAGGCGTGCGCCACAGGACGCGCGAGGGGTCCCGTCCGCGCGGACGGGACCCCTCGCCGGGTACGCGGATCAGACGCCGTGCGGGATGGCGTCCCAGCCCTCGACCTCCTGCGGCTTCCGCGGGCCGGGGCCGACGTAGCGGGCCGACGGGCGGACCAGCCGCTGGAGCTTCTTCTGCTCCAGGATGTGCGCGCTCCAGCCACCCATCCGGGCGCAGGTGAACATCGAGGTGAACATGTGCGCCGGCACCTCGGCGAAGTCCAGCACCACGGCGGACCAGAACTCGACGTTGGTGGCGAGCACCCGGTCCGGGCGGCGGGCCTGGAGCTCGGCCAGGGCGGCCCGCTCCAGCGCCTCGGCGACCTCGAAGCGCGGCGCGCCCAGCTCCCTGGCGGTCCGCCGGAGCACCCGGGCGCGCGGGTCCTCGGCCCGGTAGACCCGGTGGCCGAAGCCCATCAGCCGCTCGCCCCGGTCGAGGACGCCCTTGACGTACCCCTCGGCGTCGCCGCTGCGCTCGACGGCCTCGAGCATGTTGAGCACCCGGGACGGCGCGCCGCCGTGCAGCGGGCCGGAGAGGGCGCCGATGCCGGAGGAGATGCAGGCCGCGGCGTCGGCGCCGGTGGAGGCGACGATCCGGGCGGTGAAGGTGGAGGCGTTCAGGCCGTGCTCGGCGGCCGAGATGAAGTACGCGTCGACGGCCTTGACGTGCCGCGGGTCCGGCTCACCCCGCCAGCGCTTCATGAAGCGCTCGACGATCGTCTCCGCCTTGTCGATCTCCTTCTGCGGCACCGCCGGCAGGCCGAGGCCGCGGGCGGACTGGGCGACGAAGGAGAGCGCGGTGACCGACACCCGGGCCAGGTCCTCGCGCGCCTGCTCGTCGGAGATGTCGAGGAGCTGGTTGAGCCCCCAGTAGGGGGCGAGCATGGCCACGGCGGACTGCACGTCGACCCGGATGTCGCCGGAGTGCACCGGGACCGGGAACGGCTCGGCCGGGGGCAGGCCGGGGCCGAAGCGCCCGTCGACCAGCAGCGCCCAGACGTTGCCGAAGGAGACCTGGCCGATCAGATCCTCGATGTCGACACCGCGATAGCGCAGCGCGCCGCCCTCGCGGTCCGGTTCGGCGATCTCGGTCTCGAAGGCTACGACGCCCTCGAGGCCCGGTTTGAAGTCGGACATGTCGTCTCCTGGCTTCCGGCTCGGTACGCCCGCCGCGGCCTCCTCCGGCCGAACCTTGGGCGACCCACAGGGATGTGTTCGTGACATCTTGCCTGGCAGGTAACCGAGTGCGCGACCCGCCGCGACTGTGCTGCACGTGACATCCCCGCGGGTGGACAAGCTCACCCTCTCGGCCAGACTGGGCGGTGGGGTCTGGCCAGCGTCGGGGGACGCGGGCGCCCCGGCGAGGGGGAGAAGGAACGTGACCGGCGACACACCGGCGCCTGCGGCCATGCGTAACGAGTACGCCGCCGACCAGGGCCTTTCCGAGACGGACCTGGCAGCCGACTGGTACACCCAGTTCGACCGCTGGTTCGCCGACGCGGTGGCCTTCCCCCTCCCTGAGCCGAACGCGATGATCGTCGGCACCGCCGACGCCGCCGGCCGTCCCAGCGGCCGCACCGTCCTGCTCAAGGGCTACGACCCGGACGGCTTCGTGTTCTTCACCAACTACGGCTCGCGCAAGGGTGCCGAGGCGGCCGCCAACCCGTGGGCCAGCCTGGTCTTCCCCTGGTTCCCAATGCAGCGTCAGGTGGTGGTCGCCGGCCGGGTGGAGCGGATCGACCGGGCGGAGACCGAGGCGTACTTCGCCACCCGGCCCCGCGGCTCCCAGCTCGGTGCCTGGGCGAGCAGCCAGTCGCAGGTGATCCCGGACCGGGCCGCGCTGGACGACGCCTACCGGGCGGTGGCGGAGCGCTTCGCGGACGTGGACCAGATCCCCCCGCCGCCGCACTGGGGTGGGCTGCGGGTACGCCCCGCGTCGGTGGAGTTCTGGCAGGGCCGGGTCGGCCGGCTGCACGACCGGTTGCGGTTCCGGCGCACCGAGCACGGCGACTGGGTCACCGAGCGGCTGGCGCCGTGACCGGAGTCAAGGAGGCCCGGCCGCGCGGGGCACGGCGCTGGGCGATCGATCTGCGCCCGCTGGGCGTGCCCGCCTACCGGCGGGTCTGGCTCGGCAACGGCGTGGCGATGTTCGGCTTCCAGTTCACCGCCGTGGCCGTACCGGTGGAGATGTTCGCCCTGACCGGGGGGTCGTTCTGGGTCGGTCTGCTCGGCGTGGCCGGGTTCCTGCCGCTGCTGGTTTTCGGGCTCTGGGGCGGCGCGGTCGCCGACGCCCGGGACCGGCGCCGGGTGCTGCTGGCGGGGGGCGCGCTGCTCTGGGCGTCGACCCTGGCGCTGCTGGCCCAGTCCCTGCTCCGGGTGGGCAGCCCGGTGCTGCTGCTCGCCCTGGTGGCGGTGCAGTCGATCGCGTTCGCGATCACCTCGCCCGCCCGCAGCGCGATCCTGCCGCGGCTGGTGCCGGACGACCTGGTCCCGGCGGCCAGCACGCTGAACTTCACCACGTTCACCGCGACCTCCGTCTTCGGGCCGCTGGCCGCGGGCCTGATCTTCGCCACCTGGCGGACCGACGTCGGACTGCCGATCGCGTACGCGGTGGACGCGCTGCTCTTCACCGTCTCGCTCTGGGCCACCCTGCGGCTGCCGGCGATGCCGCCGGAGCCGGACCCGGAGGGCGATGGCACTCCGCACCGGGCGGGGCTGGCCAGCATCGTGGACGGCTTCCGCTACCTGGCCACCACGCCGGTGCTGATGCTCTCGTTCGCCATCGACCTGATCGCGATGATCCTGGCCATGCCCCGGGCGCTCTTCCCGGAGGTGGCGCAGGAGCGGCTCGGCGGTGGCGGAGCGGTCGGCTGGCTCTACAGCGCCATCGCCATCGGGGCGATGGTGGGTGGCCTCACCTCCGGGTGGATCGGCCGGCTCCGGAGGCAGGGGTTGGCGCTGGTGGTGGCCGTGGTGGGCTGGGGTGTGGCGATCGCCCTGGCCGGGCTGGCCCGCCAGCTCTGGTTGGTGGTGCTGCTGCTCGCCCTGGCCGGGGCGGCCGACCTGGTCAGCTCGGTGCTGCGGCAGTCGATGCTCCTGGTCTACGCACCGGACCGGATGCGCGGCCGGCTGCAAGGGGTCAACACGGTGGTGGTGGCCGGCGGCCCGCGCCTCGGCGACCTGCGGGCCGGCATGGTGGCTGCCGGGTTCGGCACGACCGTCGCCTGGGTCGGCGGCGGCCTCGTCTCCGCCGTCCTCGCCGTGCTGCTGGTGGTGGCCTTCCCGGCGCTGTTGCGCTACCGCGCCGCCACCCGTCCGCCAGCCGGGACTGATCCGGCTCCGGATGCCGGAGGGCCCGGCGCCGCCCGGCCGGCGGGGAGGCGGGGTCGCCGGGTTCAGCGTGGGGTGCGGGCGACGGACTAAGGTCGCCGGCATGGACAGCGCCGTGCAGCCGTCACCCTCGGGGATTCAGTGGACCATCGCGGGCCACGGCCACGAGGCGGTCGTCGTCGAGGTCGGCGGGGGGCTGCGGGCGTACCGGCACG